>CAWHIH010000010.1:0-92790 GCA_963829365.1 uncultured Alphaproteobacteria bacterium
TTCTCCGTCTCGGCCGCACGGAGTTGGGTTAGCCCGGCGCGCGCGACAACCTCGCCCAGCGTGTCGTCGAGGTTGGCCTTCTCGAACACGACGGGCACGTCGAACGCCGCGCTGTACGGCGTCATCGTGACGTAGTGGAGGTCGAGGCGGTGCCCGCGCTCGAAGCCGTCGAACGCGGCGTCGGTGAAGGCGTGCGTGAGTTGGCGGCCGCGGTCGGAGCGGAAGTTGAAGAACACGGCGGCGTGCCGCGTCCGGCCGAAGTCGCCCAGGACCGTCGCCGAGGACGCCCGGCTCGACGAACTCGTCGGTCGTCCCGTCGGCGTAGCTCTGCTCGAGGTAGGCCGCGGGGTCGTCGTAGCTCGTCCCGACGCCTTCCGTGAGGAGCCGGCCACTTTCCCCATTACAGCAATCATGGCTACCAAAGTCCGGGCGGGGCGATTCGTTATGGCCGCTACAAATTGCTCGAATACTACGAGAACGGAACGGTCCAGCTCTTCGACTTGGAAAATGACATCGGCGAACAAAACGATCTCGCAAAGTCGCAACCTGAAATCGCCCGGAAGCTGAAGCAGATGCTGCACGATTGGCGCGACGAAGTCGACGCCAAGATGCCGTATCCCAAAACGGCAACTTCAGTTCCTGCGCCGGGAGCACGAGTTGCCAAACCGAGCAAGACGTCAAATTCCGACAACAACCGCAAGCCAGCAAAATGATCATGATTTTAACAGCCTCCCTCCGAAACGGTCGCACACGTCGGTCCCTCATCCGGATTGCCTTCGTTGCGATACTTGCACTCACCGGACTTCCAGCGAATGCTCAGGATCAGAGCGACAAGCCGCTGAATATCCTTCTGTTTACCGCCGATGATCTTGGCTATGAGGCCTTTCCACTACTGGGCGGGTCAACGGCTGACGTGACGCCAAACCTGGACCGTTTCGCCAAGTCGGCCATGAGTTTTACGCAATGCGCATGTCAACGTCGCGATCTGTGCTCCGAGCCGAAGCGTGATTGCCACCGGGCTTTATGGTCACAATAGTGGGTGCATCGGTTTCAACAAACTTCCGCAGCCGATTCCAACTCTGTTCGGCACGTTGCAGAACGCCGGATACCTGACGGGTATTCTTGGCAAGGTCAGTCATTCCACGACAGACCCAGGTTTTCGCTGGGACTATCAACACGACCAGGGCGAACTGGGCAGTGGCCGGAGCCCGACGCGCTATCACGACTATTGTACGGAGTTCTTTGAAAAGTCTCAGCGTTCGGGCAAGCCTTTCTACATGATGGTCAATTCGCATGACCCGCATCGTCCGTTCTACACACAGAAAGACATGCCAGGCGAAGAAACTCCCTCGCGAGTTTTTTCAGCCGATGAGATCACGGTGCCATCCTACCTGAGCGACTTGCCAAAAGTGCGAAACGAAATTGCGATGTACTTTAGTTCGATCCGCAGACTCGATGACACATTTGGCAAAGTGTTGCAAGCATTGGATGATTCAGGTTTTGCAGACAATACGCTGGTGCTATTCATGACCGACAACGGTTCTGCGTTTCCTTTTGCCAAAGCCAACACCTATCTGGCTAGCACCAAAACTCCCTGCTTCGTTCGCTGGCCCGGCGTAACTCGACCGGGCTCGATCGACCGCGAGCATCTGATCTCGGAAGTCGATTTCTTCCCGACATTCATGGAAGCGACCGGTATCGCTGCTCCTGACAAGCTGGACGGTCGATCCATTGTGCCGCTGTTGCGTGGCGGGAAACAGGACGGAAGAGAATTCGTTTTCACGCAGATCGACTACACCATTAGTGGTCCTCCCAAGCCGATGCGTTGTGTGCAGGACAAGCAATACGGGTACATCTTCAACGCGTTCAGCGACGGGGAGTTTCAGTATCGAAACAACAACGAGGGAGAGACGTTTAGGGCCATGCAGCAAGCTGGCAAAACAGATCCCGCGATTCAGCGTCGCGTGGACATGTTTCGTTTCCGTGTTGTTCAGGAGTTCTATGATCTGCAGAAAGATCCAGGCTGCGTCAATAATCTGATCAATAGCCCGGAACACCTTCAGCTTGTGCGTGAATACCAGCAGCGGCTCAGACGCTGGATGGTGGAAACCAACGATCACTGCATTGCAGCATTTGATGTGCGAGATGATCCAGAGAAACTGGCGGAACAAATCCGAAACTACCGACCGCAGATCAAACAGCCGAAGCAAAAAGTGCAATGATGACAACAAAAGCGGGAACTGGGTCTAGAGAGAAAACAAAGGTTCCAAGAAAACAAAGGTTCCGGGAAAAACAAAGGTTCCAGGACGGAATTCGGCCTGCGAACAAGGAGGATCCAGATCCTGCCGAAGCGAAGCTCGACGACGTTTGCGGTATAAAGAATTGAGAGCAAACATGAACAAAGAACAAAGTAAGATGATTGCGAAATACACGATATCGCTGTGCACAACCCTTGCTTGCCTGGGACTCGCCAGCGGAGCGAAGGCAACGGAACCAGAGCGTCCTAACGTACTGATGATTTGCATCGACGACATGAATGATTGGGTCGGGTATCTTGGAGGTCATCCGCAGACCAAGACTCCGAATATGGATCGGCTGGCGGCGAAGGGCGTCAACTTTACCAGGGCCTACTGCACGTCGCCGGGCTGCTCTCCGAGTCGTAAACTGCGCTGTTGCTTGGTATTGAGCCGTCACACTCCGGGCTATATCCATTCTACAGACTCGCCAAAATCGATCCCGCGGTTCTTTCGCCCTACACGCCGCTCCCACAGCTATTCAAGAATAACGGCTTTGAGACCTGTGGACTTTCCAAAGTGTTCCACAACCCGGACAACACCTATCGAAAGGACGAACAGTGGGATGACTACCGGATGTACGGCGATGGAAAAGTGAAGTCACTGATCAAGGAAAAAGGATATCACCCCGAGCCCTACAACAAACGGACAATTGCTTGTCCCGCCAGTAATCCGCTGGAAGATTTTGGGGACTACCAGGCCGCCCAGCACGCAGTCCGCTTCTTGGAACAAGAGCGGAGCAAACCGTTCTTCCTTGCCGTCGGCTTTATCAAGCCGCACGCCTCCTTCATCATGCCGGAAGAAAATCTGGGACCGATTCAAGGAACCGATCCAGTCGCCACCGATCAAAGCGGATGACCTGACCGATATTCCTATCGCCGGGCAATCCAATTCCCAAATCTATGTCGAAATTCCTTTGCGCAAAGACGATGCCTGGGAAGAGGTTCGTCGAGGCTACCTCGCCTGCATCAACTTTACTGACGACAACGTCGGCCGCGTGCTCGCCGCTTTGGAACAGAGCCGTTTTGCCAACAACACGATCGTCGTCCTCTGGTCCGACCACGGGTTCCATCTCGGCGAGAAACGCACCTTCAGTAAGTTTTCGTTGTGGGAAGAGGGGACACGCACGCCATTCATTATTTGGGACCCCCGTCGCAAAGGGAACGGGAAAGCATGCGAGGCTCCGGTCGGCCTGATCAACGTCTATCAGACCCTCTGTGATTGACGGATTTAAAATCGCCTGATTACGTCGATGGCCAGAGTTTGCGTCCTTGGCTGGACGATCCGCAGCTTCCCAAAGAATCGCCAGCGATGACGACCTGGGGCCGCGGCAACTACACACTTCGAACCAGCGAATGGCGATACACGCGTTACTTCGATGGCTCCGAAGAGTTGTACAGCGAAACGGATGATCCCAACGAATGGACCAACCTCGCAAACAACCCGAAGTACTCCCTTTGAAAAACGAACTGGCAGTAAGTGGCTCCCAAAGAAAGAAGCCGCACAGGTGACTACAGGGATCGAATTATACAACGTCGCTGACGCGGACAGCCCAACAAAGGCGATTCGCGCTTATCAAAACAATGTCGAAAAGTATCAGGCGTTAAAGCTTCAGCCACCACTCGATTGAATGAAAAATCGTATCAGTGATATGTTGCTGTATCCAGCATTGTTGACTCATGTAGAACGGAGAATCGGTTTTCTTTTTTGCCGATAATCTGAAATGCACAAGCCAATTAAACCAAAGAAGGAAATCAAGACGCAATGAGAAAGAAGCCGCAAAAGAGCGAGTTGTTCAATATGGTTGTGCTTGTAGCTGCCATGTCGTTGGGCATTGCGAACGCTGCGGATCGTCCAAATATCGTCGTGTTTTTAACCGACGATCAGGGATGGGGCGACCTTCATATTCACGGCAACGAAGTACTCAGCACGCCCAATATCGATCAGATGGCACGCGAAGGAGCCCAGTTTGATCGCTTCTACGTCAGCCCCGTTTGTTCACCGACTCGTGCCGAGTTCTTAACGGGACGACATCATGTGCGGTGCGGTGTGTATGACACGTCCGAGGGTGGCGAACGAGTCAACCCGGACGAGACGATGATTGGTGAGATCTTCCAGCGTGCGGGTTATCAAACCGCTGCTTTCGGCAAATGGCACAGCGGAATGCAGTATCCCTATCATCCCAACGCACGCGGATTTGATGAGTTTTACGGATTCTGCAGCGGCCACTGGGGTAATTACTTCAGTCCCATGCTTGAGCGTAATGGTCAAATGGTCCAAGGAAAGGGATTCATCATCGATGACTTCACGGAAAATGCCATGCAGTACATCGAGCAGCATCAGATGGAGCCGTTCTTCGTTTACCTTCCTTACAACACACCGCATTCTCCGATGCAAGTGCCCGACCATTGGTGGAACAAGTTCAAGGACATGGAATTACCGCCCGATCATCCAAAAGTGCAACTCAAATACCTGCAGCACGCACGAGCGGCCTTCGCGATGTGCGAGAACATCGATTGGAATGTTGGTCGCGTGTTGGCGAAGCTCGATGAACTGAAGTTGGCCGAGAACACCATCGTGCTCTACTTCTGTGATAATGGGCCGAACGGAATACGTTTCAATGGTGGCATGCGAGGCCGCAAAGGATCTACCGACGAGGGCGGCGTTCGATCTCCATTGTTCGTCCGTTGGCCAGCCAGGATCAAAGCTGGCACCAAGATTCCACAAATCTGTTCTGCGATGGACTTGCTGCCCACGCTGGCCGAGATGGCGGGCGTCGAAGTGATCGGTACCAAGCCGCTCGACGGAATCAGTGTTGCGCCATTGTTGCGTGGAGATTCCGGCAATTGGTGCGAGCGGACCCTGGTGCATCATTGGGGTGGAAAAGTGTCGGTACGGACACAGAAGTATCGGCTGGATCACCAGGGTAGGCTCTATGACATCCCTCAGGATCCCGGTCAGCAAACCGAGATCAACAGCGAGAAGCCGGAAGTTGTCGCCAGCCTTGAAAAGATGGCGAATGAGTTTCGTGCCGAAATGCTTGCGGAACATGGAAAGGACTTCGACAAGCGACCATTCGTAATCGGCCACGCCGATGCAAGGCTGACGCAAATTCCAGCTCGTGACGGCGTCGGGCACGGAAGTATCGAACGCTCCAACCGCTGGCCCAACGACTCTTTTTTCAGGAACTGGATCAGTCTCGACGATTCGATCACATGGGACTGCGAGGTGGGAAAGACCGGAACTTACGAGGTCGAGATATTCTACACCTGCCCGAAGGACGACGTCGGTTCAACGGTCGAGTTGAGCTTCAATGGAGAAGCCCTTGTCGGGAAAATATCGGAGCCGCATGATCCGCCGCTGACCGGAATGGAAAACGATCGCTCTGAGCGGGGGGAATCGTACGTCAAGAATTTTAAACGCATGACGCTTGGCAATATCCGGCTGAAGCAAGGTCAGGGAACACTGACTCTGCTGCGCCTTGGAAATGCCTGGCACGCAGGTCATGGATTTTCGCCGGATGTTACTGACACGCGTTGACGAGTTGTTGGAGTTTGCAAGATGAGAATTTGGCTGCAACGGCTCGCGATGGCCTGTCTGGCAATCCCTGCCCAGGTCGCCGCACAGATACAGCGTAAGAGTGTCTGGTTTATCGCGGTAGACGATATGGGTGAAACCAAAGGTTCCAGGACTCAATTCTGCCTGCGAACACCGAGTGTACCTATCTTCAGATTCACAGGAAAATGAAACGATGAGAATAGTCTTTGTGATGCTGGTGCTATTTTCAGCAGCGATTGCGCATCCGCAACCGAATATCGTTTTTCTTTTTGCCGATGATCTGGATGCGGATGAAATCAACTGCACCATCGATCGGGTGAATACCTGGCCGACGCCGAGCGGTGCGATGCGGGTAATCGGAAAAGGTGTGAAAGCGGGCGAACCGAAGGTGCTGACGCCGAACATCGATTCGCTGGCGAAACGCGGCATGCTGTTCACCCGTTTTTACGTGAACGCAACGGTCTGCACCCCGAGTCGCTATTGCCTGCTCACCTGGCGTTATGCAACCCGTGGGCTGGAGCTTCAGCATGACTATCCAGCCGGAACTCATGCCCAGCTGGATTGGCGTCCGGCCATGCTGAGCGAAGAAACCAATCTGCCGAAAACACTTCAGGCGGCCGGCTATCGCACCGGAATCATTGGCAAATGGCACAATATGCCCGCTGGTGTTCTGCCGAAGCTGAACAAGAAATATCAGGCAGCAAATGCCGACTATGAGACGACCCGGAAGTTTGAGAAGGAAATCAAGGAGTATTATCAGGCAGGAGTCGATTTTCTCAGCGAGGGATTCGGCTGGGACGTCGTCGACCGCATGGAGTGGGGCAACTCGATTGTCAACCTTGACTGGCAGTGCGAGGGGGCTGTGAAGTTTATTGAGGAGAGTAAGGATCAACCGTTCTTCCTCTATTGCGCACTGCCGGTGCCGCATGGGCAGTATAGCTTTGATTACAACCAGATTGAAACCTACGACTGCCGAGTTACTTCGAACGGCCTGCTGAAGGAGCCGATGAAGCTGCTGCCGTCCAACGATGACGTGCTGGCACGCTGCAAAGATGCCGGCGTTCCCAAGAAGAATGCTATGGCGACGCGCATGGATGATTATGTGGGTGCAGTGCTGCACCAGCTGGACGAACTCGGCCTGCGAGAAAATACGATCGTGATCTACACCAGCGACCACGGCAGCCGCGGCAAGAACAGCGTCTATGAAGGCGGTGCTAAGGTGCCGATGATGGTGCAATGGCCGGGCAGGATTCGGGCGGGGGCAGAAAACGACAGCCTGATCGGCAGTATCGATTTTGCATCGACGCTGGTTGAACTGGCGGGCGGAACCCTTCCGGCGGACATGGCCCGGGACGGGCAAGTTTTGTTCCGCAACTGGCCGGAAATCTGAGCCGAAGAACTGGCGCAAGACCATGTTGATCGAAGCCGGAAATTCCAAAGGCATTGTTTCCAAAGATTGGAAATATGTTGCCAACCGGGTGACGTCGGCGAAAGCGGAGAAAATGAATGCGCGTCCGAAGGAAGTCTTCTGGACCGGCGTCGATCACCATAACTACGGCAACGAAAAGATGTATCCTTCGTATTGGGACGCAAACCAGCTGTTTGATTTGAACAAGGATTTGTACGAACAGGACAATCTGGCGGAAAATCCCGAATATGCCGAGCAACTGAAGGCCATGCGGGCTGAACTCAGCAAAGCGGTTGACAGCCTGCCACACACCTTCGGTGAATTCTAAACCAGACTTTTGACCACGGAATATCCAGAGGCATAGGAGCCACAAAAATGAGAAGTACTTATATCACATCGATGCGATGCGTGTTTTCAACCTGTTCCGTGGCCTGGTTGTCGGTGGCTTGGCTATCGGTTGCATGTTCGAATGCCCATGCGGCCCCGCTGAAACCGCGAATAGTTGTCTTAACTGATATAAAAGACTTCGAACCGGATGACCATCAATCGTTGACTCGTCTATTGGTACACGCCGATCTGTACGAAATTGAAGGAATTGTAATTTCAACCAGCTGGGGGTTTAACGACATGCATGAAAAGATTATGGATAAGGCGAAAGGCGTGATTGATGCTTATGAAAAAGATTTGCCCAACCTTCTGAAACGCTCAAACCAGACTGGATTTGCACAGGATAATGAGCGCCAGGAAATCGGGTACTGGCCGAGTGCTCAATATTTGAGAGATCGCACGATGTTTGGCAGCATGTATAGGGGAACGGCGTGTCATTGGAGCAGATAATAATTCAGAAGGAAGTGACCTCATTATAAAACTGGCGGATGAAGATGATGATCGTCCTATTTGGGTAACCTTTTGGGGAGGAGGCAATACGCTTGCCCAAGCAATATGGAAGGTGCAGCAAACCAGAAGTGAATCGGAACTCAAAGCATTTTTGCATAAAGTCCGTGCGTATGCGATCGCAGATCAGGACAGATCAAACATTAAAGGCGATGACCGCCTGGCCAGCTTCGATTTAAGTTCTCATGCCTGGATGCGCCGTGAATTTTCAGACGATCTTCTTTTTATCTGGGAGGACTGTGCATGGTGGTATCAGGTTGGGTCAGCAAAAAGAGGCCAATGGCCTGAATATGAAACGCACATACAGCATCACGGAAACCTCGGCAATCAGTATCCAAAATACCATTATGGTGTTGAAGGGGATACCCCGTCTTTTTTGCATCTCATGCCTAACGGACTCAACAATCCCGATGTACCCACTCAGGCGGGTTGGGGCGGCTATTCTGAATGGGGATTGGGAGCAGACAAAAACGGCTATTCATACGTAAACAGAACGGGCGATGCCCATACCATTTGCAGGAAATATGCGGAATACTTTTATCCTGCCACGTTTAACAATTTTGCAGCCCGAATGGATTGGGCGAAAGAAGGTAAAGGCAACCGGAATCCCGTTGTTGTCATTGATGGCGATGACAGCCTTGATATTCTGACGCTGAACCCCAAGCAAGGGGCTGTGGTCAAGCTTGATGCGTCCAAAACAACCGATCCCGATGGAGATGCATTGAGCTACAAATGGTGGGTTCAACCTGAAGCGGGTTCTTACACGGGTACGATTGAGATTAAGAATCGTTTTTCTAGTCAGGCAACGATTGAAATCCCGAAGGATTCCGCCGGAAAGACCTTTCATGTGATCTGCGAAGTTACGGATGACGGCGTGCCTAATCTCACCTCGTATCGCAGAATTATTTTCGCTGCTCAGGCGTCCAAGCCAACACATGAAGAACTGGAGAAATAAGAATGTTGAAGAGAAACGTTGTTGTTGCTATGTGTCCGCTGGGCACCTGTGAACTGCAGGCTCAGGAGCCGCCTTTCGGCTCGCTTTGCAAACGGCTCTCTGATGATCTCAAGAAAACCCGCGGAGTTATAGTATTGAAACAACAACGGGGGACAGACGTTTAGGGCCATGCAGAATGCTGGCAAGACAAATCACGCTCGTTCGGCGCGGGCTGCGGATCGAAAAGGTCGGTACCGTCGCGGCCACGCTGGTAGCCGAGCCCCGCTTCAAGCTGGAGGCCGCCGCGGGACTGGGTGAAGGCGTCGCTGATGGAGAAGGGTGAGCCGGCGCCGGGCGCCATCGGGTCCTGCTGCGCCGCGACCGGCACGGCGGATAGGGCAAGCACGGCGCAGGCCAGCATGAGCGGGCAGACCCGGCCGACAGCAACTGGGATCATCTTGAACATCCTCCAGCAGCCGCCAACGGCCCGCTATCGGTACGGGTTGCAGCCCGCCAGGCTTTCCTTCGGGTTCGGGCGGCCGCATGCTGCCCGCCATGCCGCATCCCCGCCGACGGGGAGCGCCGGTGCCACGGGGAAGGAAATGGCAATGCCCGCGCTACGGAACCGCGAATACCGCCACCTGGAGGTCGAGCGCCTCGCCGGCTCGCTCGGTGCCGAGGTCACCGGCGTCGACCTGTCGCGCCCGCTGGAGCCGGAGGTGATGGCCGAGATCCGCCAGGCGCTGCTCGACAACCTGGTGATCTGCTTCCGCGGCCAGTCGCTGACGCCGGACCAGCAGCTTGGCTTCGCGCGGCGCTGGGGCGACATCCACTTGCATCCCTACATGGCCGGCATGGACGACTTCCCCGAGGTGCTGGAAATCCGGAAGACCCCGGCCGACAAGAAGAACTTCGGCGGCTCCTGGCATTCTGACCAGATGTTCACCGCCCAGCCGGCAATGGGCACCATGCTGTACGCGAAGGAGGTTCCCTCGGCCGGCGGCGACACGCTGTTCACCAACCAGTATCTCGCCTACGAGGCGCTGTCGGCGGGCATGCGGGCGATGCTCGACGGGCTGAAGGGCGTCAGCCGCGGCGACAACTTCAGCAGCCACGACGGCAAGACCCGGCGTGAATTCTACGCCGGCAAGATCTCCATGGCGGTGAAGGACCCGGGGCAGACCCAGACGGTCAGCACCCACCCGCTGGTCCGCACCCATCCCGAGACCGGCCGAAAGGCGCTGTATGTCGGCGGCCACCTGCACGCCTTCGAGGACATGACCGAGGCCGAGAGCCGCCCGCTGATCGACTTCCTGATGCAGCATTCCACCCGGCCGGAGTTCACCTGCCGGCTTCCGCTGGCAGACCGGCTCCCTGGCGTTCTGGGACAACCGCTGCACCCAGCATTTCGCGGTAAACGACTACCCGGCCGAAACCCGCATCATGCACCGCGTCACCATCTGCGGCGACACGCCCTACTGAGCCCCACGGCGCCGCCATGACAGGCCGAGCCGCCGGAACAGGTGCGGCCGCCGGAACAGCCCGCGCTTGGTCGTCGGCTCGAACATCTCGCCGGGGCCTTCGGGGTCCAGCACCTCGTTGTCCGCCAGCCATTCGGTGACGGCGCTGAGGTCCGGCGTCTCGTAGGGCACCAGCGTCCGGCCGCTGCCCCGCAGCGCCTCGATGGTGCCGATGAGCGAGCCGGTCTCGGCGATACGCGCGGTGATCTCCTCGGGCTGCCGGCCAAGGTGTTCGGCCAGCAGCCCGTCGCGCATCGCGCGGATGAATGCCGTCCTGGAGGCATTGGCCGGCAAAGCGGTGTCGATCACCACGTCGCATTCGGTATCCAGCCGCAGCGAGCGGTTGTTCATGTTGGACGAGCCGACCCGCAGCACGCGGTCATCGACGATCAGGAACTTCGCGTGGACGTATATGGGCTGCCCGCCCGCCGTATAGGGATGGTAGATGCGGAAGCGGCCGTGCGGATCCGCGCGGCCCAGCGCCTCCCGCAGCCGGGCGCGGGCGAAATCCATGGCGATCGGCTCCAGCCAGCCTTCTGCCGTAAGTGGGTTCAGCAGCACGATCTCCGGTCCATCCGGCTCGGCCAGCCGCTTGGCAAAGGCCTCGGCGATGCGACGGGAGGCGAAATACTGGCTCTCCGCATAGATGTAGCGGCGGGCGGAGGCGATCAGGTCCAGGTACAGCCGCTCGATCTCATGGATGCCAGGAGTGTCCGGCATCATCGGGTAGGTACGGGCGATCCCGATCTGGACGTCGCGGAGTTGCGGCCGCAATGCCTCCGGCCAGCAGTCGGTGCGGCAGGATACCGGCTGCAGCGCCGCCCCGCCGGCCCGCTGCCAGCGGTCCCGGGCCAACTCGCCCAGGGCGGCGGCGGCCGGGCCCTCCAGCGCCACCGTCGCATCGTGCCAGGGGCCGTGCGCCACCCTGCCCGGCGTCATGCGGCGAGGCTCGTCGTCGCGGTGCTCGCGGGTGTCCCAGCGGCCCTCGGTCATGTCGATGCCGCCGCAGAAGGCCAGGCGGTCATCCAGCACGACGATCTTCTGGTGGTGCGAGGCGGCGGGCGGATGCGCGCCATCCAACCGGACGATGATGCGCGGGTGCCGCATCCAGCGCAGCAGGGTGAGCAGGGTGTTGCCGTGGAACAGCGTCTTGAGGGCGCCCACGTCCCAGCGCAGCAGGAACACCTTCAGCCCCGGCCGCCGGCGCACCAGCCACAGGATGAAGTCCCCCAGCCTGGCCGGACCCTCGGAAGGCTCCTCGCCGGGGGTGAGCTCGATCCGTGCATCGAAGTCCCAGCCGATGAGCATGATCCGGTGTTCCGCTGCCATCATGGCCGCACGTGCGACGCGGAAATATTCCGCCGCGTCGACAACAACCGCCGCCCGGGTCGCCAGCTCGATGCGCCAGCAGTTCTCGCCTGGGCGCAGCATCGGCGCGGTGGTGATGGGCATATCTGACGGAGTGGCTGACATTCGCTGGCTTTCCGTTGTTGACCACGCCGTGGCGCATGAAACGGCGAACCGTTCCCTCAAAGCTGGGATTCTACCGGCAGGGCACGTGTCAATGCAGCAAGGAATCGACGCCGCAACGATGCACCTGGCTCGGCCCGCAGGATGCGCGGCTGTCCCTCCGCACTTCGGTCGGTCCAAACAAGACGCCCACCATCCAATGCTACGCGCCAACTTCGCCCGGAATCGGCCAGCCGCGCGTGTTCACGGCGAAGTTCCGTGGCCAGGTCCGGATGGTCGGCGAATACCGCCATTTCGGTGTTCAGCGCAGTGGAGCGCGGATCAAGGTTGAAGGAGCCGACGCAGACCGGCCCGTCATCCACGACGAAGGCCTTGGTATGCAGGCTGGCGCCGCGCGAGCCGAACATGCTGGTTGGCTCATCGCCGCTGCGCTTCAACTCGAACAATTCGACGCCAGCCTGCAGCAGCCGCCGCCGGTAGCGCGCATAGCCGCCGTGCACCGCAACCACATCCGTCGCCGCCAGCGAATTGGTCACCACCGAGACCCGCACGCCGCGCCGCATCAGCCCCCGCAGCAACTCCAACCCGGCCGAGCCGGGAACAAAATACGGCGAGATCAGCAGGGCCTCGCGCCGGGCCGCCCGCAGCGCGTCCGCCACCTCCGGCCCCAGGCCGCCGGCCGCCCGTGCCGCGCGGCGCGCCCGCAACCCGCGCCGCGCCTTGCCCGGCGGGTCAGCCACCACCCGCACCGCGCCCTTCGCCAGCGGCGCCATGTCGCGGAGGATGTACTCGACCAGGTTGTCGGTGGCTGGCAGGCGGCCGAGGAAGGTCTGCGCCTCGGGCGCCTCGGCCGCGGCATCGAGTTGCCGGCACAGCGCCGGCAGCCCGCCGCGGGCATCCCGCGCGGCGCTCAGCTCGCCCGCGCGGCGGGACAGCGGGCTTTGCCAGTAGCGCTCGAACACCGCCGCGGCGGCGCCGGCGGCGGCACCGACCACCACCAGGTCCAGGTCGCGGAAGTTGAATTCATCGGCGGCATCGAAGTATTCGTCGCCAATGTTGCGGCCGCCGCCTATGAAGAAGCGGTTGTCGGCGATCCAGGCCTTGTTGTGCATCCGGCGGTTCAGGTGCCAGCCGCCGAGCAGCAGTTCCAGCGCGAAGCCGAGCCGGCCGAAGGCCCGCCACCGGGTGCCATTAAACAGCCGCACCTCGATATGCGGATGCGCATCCAGCGCGGCCAGCACGCGTTCCCGGCCGAGCGCGAATACGTCGTCCAGCAGCAGTCGCACCCGCACGCCGCGGTCGGCCGCCAGCAGCGCCTCGCGGGCCAGCAGGTGGCCGGTCAGGTCACCGTGCCAGGTGTAGTATTGCAGGTCGAGTGTGTTGCTCGCCGCCCGGGCCGCTGCCGATCGCAGCGCGAATGCGGCCGGGCCGTCTGCCACCAGCGCAACGCCGTTGCTGGCGCCGGCCAACCGGCGCAGGACGGCCGCGACGGCGGATTTCAAATCCGATGCTGCTGCGGCGGCTGGCGCCGCCGTGGTCAACGGGGCCGCCCCATGGTCTGGCACCCGGCACCTCCAACGCTGCCTCGACGTCCTGCGGGACGGAAACGGCCGAGGCGCCCGCAGGTTCGGCCGATGCTACGGCACGCCGGATCAGGCCGCCGCGGCCAGTTCCGCATGCGCCGGTCGCGCCGCCGCGGCCAGCCGGACCCAAGCCTTCAGCGGCAGGTGGTCCGAGGCAACCCGTGCCAGCGGCGAATCATGCGCCTCGACCGACCGCACGATGGCGCGCGGGCAGCCCAGCACCCGGTCCAGGGCGAACAGCGGCAGCCGCGAGGGGAAGCTGGGCGGCCCGGCGGTCACCGAGCCGAACAGTGGCTCCAGCGCCCGCAGCGCCGAACGGGCGCCATCGGATCGCCACTCGTTCAGGTCGCCGAGCATCAGCGTCGGCATGTCGCCGCCCTGGGCGATGGCCTGGAGCACGGCGGCGGCCTGCCTGGCGCGGCAGCGGCGCAACAGCCCGAAATGCGCCGCGACCACCCGCAACTGGCCGGCGCCGCCGGGCAGGGTGAGTTCCGCCAGCACCGCGCCGCGCGGCTCGGCACCGGGCAGGGCAAGCCGGTGGAGCCGCCAGGTGGTGCCCGGGCGGACCAGCAGCGTGTTGCCGTGCCAGCCATGCCCGTCGGGCAGGTTGGAGACCGGCAGCGGCACCAGGCCGGTGGCGCGCTCTATCGCGGCGGCATCCAGCAGGCCGGTGCGGCGGCCGAAGCGGCGGTCCACCTCCTGCAAGGCCACCAGGTCGGCGCCGAGCTCGGCCACCACCGCGGCGACGCGGCCCGGATCGAATTTGCCGTCGGTGCCGACGCATTTATGCACGTTGTAGGAGCCGACCCGCAGGTCCCCCGGTGCCGGGACCAGCGGCGCCAGCGGCCTTGGCCCCCGCCGCTGGATCATCCGCGCAAGGCCGAGCACGCCGGCGCCACGGTCCGTGGCGCGCAGGTCGGGGAATACTTCGGGGTGGAAATGTCGGGTCGGCTGCATGGGGTCCTTGGGCTCTGGCAGGCAGGCTTGCGGCGGGAGGATCCGGGACGAAAGGCAAGCGCCGCCCGCCGCGGAAGCGGACGGACGGCTTCTGTATCACCAGCAGGTGGGACTTCGGGAGGGAAATTCCAGGCCACCGGCGCCAGCGGGGGCGGCGCGGGCCCAGTCATCTCAACCGGGCCACGATGCGGCATTCAGGCGGCAACCGCCGCCACCCGCCGCCGCCGCAGCCAGTTCACCAGCAGGGTGGGGGCCGCGATCGCCATGCCGGTGAAGGTCATCACCCCGCTCGGGGCGATCATCAGCAGCGCCGAGATCACCAGTACCACCTGGCTGGCCATCCCCATATGGGTGAAGGCATAGCCGGTCAGCCCGATCCCCAGCACCAGCACGCCAAGGGCGCAGGTCAGGGTGGTGAACAGGAAGGCGCCCAGGGTGAAGTCGTCCACCATGATGAGCATGACCGGCGAATAGGCGAAGACGAAGGGCACCGTCGCCTTCGCCATGCCCAGCCGGAAGGCGGTCAGTCCGGTGCGGAAGGGGTTGGACCCGGCGATGCCCGCCGCCGCATAGGCCGCGACGCAGACCGGGGGCGTGAGGTCCGCGAGGATGCCGTAGTACAGGATGAACAGATGCGCCGCGAGCGGCGGCACGCCAAGCTGCATGACCGAAGGCGCGGCGATTGCCGCCAGCACGATGTACAGCGCGGTGGTCGGGATGCCGGCACCCATGGCGACGCAGACCATCGCCACGAACAGCAGCGTCAGGAACAGCGTCAGCCCCGCCATGGTGGCGACGCTGGCCGGCAGCAACTCGATCAACGGGCGGAACCACTCGGCGGAGGAGGCCGCCGCCTGGGTCACGATGAAGCCGACGCGGAATCCCGCCCCGGTCAGGGTGACGACGCCCACCACGATGCCGACCGCCGCCGCCGCCGCGCCCACCGCCAGGGCGTAGCGCGCGCCCATGTCGAAGGCGTCCCACAGGTCCTTCAGCGTCAGCCGGTTGCGGGGGTTGAGGAAGCCCACGACGATGCAGGCGGTGATACCCCAGAACGCCGCCAGATAGGGCGTGTAGCCCTGCATGATGACCCCGACCAGCAGCACCAGCGGGATGACGGTGGGCCAGCCATCGCGGATGGTGGGCCAGAGCTTCGGGATGTCAGCTTCGTCCATGCCGCGCAGCCCGAGGCGCTTGGCCTCGAAATGGACCTGCACGAAGACGCTCCAGAAATGCATGAAGGCCGGCACGCTGGCGGCGATCAGCAGGGTAGTGAGCGGGATTTCCAGGAACTCGATCATCACGAAGGCGGCCGCGCCCATGATCGGCGGGGTGATCTGCCCGCCCGCGCTCGCCGCCGCCTCCACCGCCGCGGCGAAATGCGGCCGGTAGCCAACCTTCTTCATGGCCGGGATGGTCAGCGACCCGGTCGTGACGGTGTTGGCGATGGAGGAACCGCTGATGCTGCCGAACAGCGCCGAGGACACCACCGCCACCTTGGCCGGGCCGCCCGCGTAGCGCCCGGCGATGACCGAGGCGATGTCGATAAAGAATTGCCCCAGCCCCATCCGCGTGGCGATCACCCCGAACAGCACGAAGTGGAAGACGTAGGTGGCCACCACCTTCGCCGGGATGCCGAAGATGCCTTCCTGCGTCAGGTACACATGGTTGATGAAGCCTTCCCAATCCGAGCCGGGATGGGCCAGCACCCCCGAGAGCTGGTTGCCGAACAGCGCGTACAGAATGAAGATGCATACGATGGCCGGCAGCACCCAGCCCATGGCCCGGCGCGTCGCTTCCAAGGTCAGCACCACCATGGCGGTGCCGAACAGCACATCCGTGGTGTTGGGGCTGCCGATGCGGAAGGTCAGCTCATCGAAGACCAGCGGCAGGTAGATGGTCGCCGCGACAATCAGGGCGGCGAGCAGCCAGTCGATCACCGGCACGCCGCCGAATTCCGGCCCGGGCAGGGTGCGGCGCGTCGGGAACAGCAGGAAGATCAGCCCGAGCACGGCGGCGAGGTGAACCGCCTTGTGCCAGTGCTCGGTCAGGATGCCGTAGCCGGCGGTGTAGTAGTGGAACACCGATAGCGCGACGAGCAGGGTCGACACCAGGGGGATGGCGAAGCCCTTGAGGTCGCGGAACCGCAGGTCCGCGTCATGCGCCCGCTCAAGCTCCGCCGCGTGGTCGAGGTCGAGGCGGCGCTGCGCCTCGGCCGTCGTCTCCCTGGTGCTGCTCATCGCCGGTTTACTGCAGCATGCCGGCTTCGCGGTAGAAGCGTTCGGCGCCCGGGTGGAACGGCACCACGCCGCGGCCCTTCAGGGCGTTCTCGCGGACGATCTCCCGCCCCTTGGCATGGCCGCGGTCGAGCAGGCCGCGCGTCACGTCGGACCACAGGGCCTTGGTGATGTTGTAGACCAGCTCATCCGGCACGCTGTCGCGCACCATCCAGACGGCGCCGACGGTCAGGGTCGGCACGTCCTCCGTCACGCCTTCATAGGCGCCGCCGGGGATCACGCCGGTGTTGTAGAAAGGGGCGCGTTCGATCACCCGCTGCGCGTTAGGGCCGGTGATCGGCAGGATGCGGCAGCCGGCGCGGCTGCAGAACTCGGTGAAGGCGGCGGCGGGGTAGCCGACGACGGTCAGGGTGGCATCCAGGCCGCGGTCCTGCATCCGCTCCGTGCCCTGGGCCTGGTTGAGGAACTCGGCGGTATAGTCGCGTCCGGCCTTCAGGCCGTTGGCTTCCAGGATCATCTCGCTGCCGATCCGCGCGCCGGAGGCCTGCAGCCCGATGGCGATGCGCTTGCCGCGCAGATCGTCGAAGCTGCGGATGTCGCTGTCGCGGCGCACGACGGCGTGGATGTGCTCGGGGAACATATGGGCCAGGAAGCGCAGCCGGTCGGTCTTCGGCCGGCCCTCGAACAGGCCGGTGCCGGTATAGGCCCAGTGGGACACGTCAGATTGCACGAAGCCGCTTTCGGCATTGCCGGACTGGATCAGGTTGACGTTCTGCACGCTGCCCTGGGTGGCGACCGCGACCGCGACCAACCCCGGCACGCCCGAGGTGGCGCCACCCGTGCCGCAGGCCGCACCAGGCGGGCAGGAGATGGCATTCGCGACGATGCCGCCGATCGGGTAGTAGGTGCCGCCGGCGCTGCCGGTGCCGATGCGGAAGAACTGCGGGGCCTGGGCCTGCGCGGCGGACGGCGCGGCAAGTGCCGCAGCGGCGGCCATGCCCAGGATGGTCCGGCGGAGGGTCATCGGTCACGTCTCCTGTCTGAAGTCATAGGCGCCGGAGCCTAGATGCCGGACCGCCAGGCCACAACCGCCGCAGGCCGGAATGGCCCGGCGCCGGCGCCAGCCAACAGCGCAGACGGGATGACAAGAAGTCGCGGCGCGACGGTCAGCGGAGCCCGTGCCGCCGCAACTCCGGCCCCAGCCGCCCGAGCGCGGCGAGCCAAGCCAACCGCAGGTCTCCCCGGAGCGACCAGGCCGGATAGGTGAAGGTCGCCGGCCGGTTCCGCTCGATGAACAGGTGCGACACCCAGGCGCAGCCATAGCCGATGACCGGCGCCAGCAGCACCAGCCACCAGGGGCCCATCACCACGCCCAGCGCCAGCACCAGCACCGCCACCCAGGTGCCGCCGACATGCACCATGCGCGTCGCCGGCCGGGCGTGCTCCCGCAGGTAGAAGGGCCAGAATTCGTCGAAGCTGCGGAACCGGTCGGCCATGCCGGCAGGGTAGGTTCTTTCGCCCATCGCCTCCAGGAAGATTGGCCATGGAAAATGCCGGTTCCGCCGCTAGCCGCTCCGGCGTCCTATCACCCGCGCCACCACCATCAGCAGCACGCCGAGCGCGATGACACCATAGGTTTCAGGAGCCGCCTGCACGGCGTCCAGCACCGCCTCGGGAATCCAGAGCAGCGCATCCCAGCCGAACACCACAGCGGCCAGGCCAAGCATCACCAGCGTGGTCCCCAGGGACCATAGCCACCGCGACATGACGGAACTCTCCTGATGCCAGCCTGATCGGCGCGGGCGGTCAGCGGACCCGTTGCGACCGGTCCCGCTCCAGCGCGGTCTCGACCAGGCGCCGGTCGCGCTGCGCCTGCTTCTCGCCGTTGACGACCATCACGGCCCAGGCGGCGGCGATGGCCCAGGGCAGCAGGCCCGGCACGAAGGGCAGGATCATCAGCACGAGCCCGGCCAGCCAGAGCACGGCATTGAATATCGCCTGGAAGGGACGACCCGACAGCAGGATGGCGAGCGGTGGGAGGAGGATGGCAAGAAAATACATTGGTGATCCAAACCGTTGAAGCGAGAGCTGGTTGCATATGGGGTCGCGGTGGGTCGGGCTTGAAGGGGCGGGCCACTCAACCGTGTCTTCCGGCACCGCTGCCGGGCATCCACCTCCTGCACCGCCGGATATCATTGCTGCCGGTGGCTGGCTGCCGCAATGTTGCGTCCACGGCCGAAATCGCAGCCCTTCGCACAGGCTCGGCCGGAACTACCGCGGTCCGCGCTGCTTGTTACAGACACTCATGACGGTGCACCGGCTGCCGCCGCGCGTGGAGGAGGAACAGAAATGGGCATTATCGCCTGGATTATACTCGGCCTGATCGCTGGTTGGATTGCGAGCAAGATCATGCACGGCTCAGGCTCCGGCCTGATGATCAACCTGGTACTGGGTGTGGTGGGCGCCTTCGTCGGCGGCATCCTGATCAGCGCGCTGGGAGGTGTCGGGATTACCGGCTTCAATCTCTGGAGCCTGGTCGTGGCGGTGCTTGGCGCCGTCGTGGTGCTCTGGATCTACAACGCCATCTCGTCCCGGCGAAGCACCCACTGAAGCCGAACCTGCCGGCCCGGCCGCCGCCAGCGGCCAGGACGGCAGGCATCGGCCGTTTAGCGAGCCGGCCAAGCCGACGTCGCCATGCCGCTGCCGAGGGGTGCATCTGATCCCGGCCCGCTAGCCGATCCAACTTCCACGACCCCGTGGCATTCATCCCCGTGCCAGCCTATACGGCGTGTCCTGCCGGGCCGGGCAATGGCGCCTGGACGGTGCGCCGGTCATCCACGATATCCTGACGGATGACAGAACCGCCCCAATGACGCCGCCTGCCACCATCGATGCCCCGAAACCCGCCGTCCAGGGCGGCGATCTGTTCCGGCGGATGCTGCGCAATTCAGGCCTGATGCTGGGCGGCAAGGCGGCGACCGCACTGCTCAACCTGGCCGCGACCGGCATCGCGCTGCGCGCGCTCGGCATTGAGCAATACGGCCTGCTGGTCCTGATCCACGCCTTCGTCCAGATGGCCGGCGGGGTGGTGAAGTTCCAGAGCTGGCAGGCCGTGCTGCGCTACGGCGCGCCCTGCCTCGAACACGGCCGCACCGCGGAATTCCGCGCCCTGCTGCGCTTCACCGTCGGCCTCGACATCGGCTCGGCCCTGGCCGGCATGGTGCTCTGCGCGATCGCCGCCTATGCCTTCGGGCCGGCCTTCGGCTGGGGACCGGAGCTGGCACCGGCAGCGGCCCTCTACGCGACCTCGGTGGCCTTCCGGGTGATGGCGACGCCGACCGGGCTGCTGCGCCTGTTCGACCGGTTCGGCCTGCTGGTGAAGCGCGATTCGGTCGGCGCCGTGGTCCGCGTGCTGGGCGCGGCGCTGGCCGCCGCGATGGGCGGCGGGTTGTTCGCCTTCATGGTGGCCTGGTACGCCGGGACGGCCATCGGCGGCTTGGCGCTGATCGCCGCCGCCTGGCGGGAGACGCGGCGTCGTGGCCTCGCTGGCCGGCGCTCCGATCCGCAGGTCCGCGCGACCGTGGCCCATCCCGGGCTCTGGCGCTTCGCCTGGACCACGAACCTGACCACCACGCTCTCGCTCGCCTCCTCGCATGTCGGGACGCTGACGGTCGGGGTGATGCTCGGCCCGGCCGAGGCGGCGCTCTATGCCGTGGCGCGGCAGATCGGCGAGAGCATCCTCAAGCCCAGCCAGTTCCTGACACCGGCGATCTACCCGGAACTCGCCCGGCTGGTCGCGGCCGGCGATGCCGACCGGGCGCGGGGGCTGGTGCTGCGCGCGATGCGGATCTCGGCGGCCGGGGCCGCGGCGCTGCTGGCCGCGCTGGTCCTGCTCGGTGAGCCGGTGCTGCGGCTGGTCGGCGGGGAGGCCGCGGTGCCGGCCTACTGGATCGCGGTGCTGCTCGCCGTGGCCGGGGCGATCGGCTTTGCCAGCTTCGCGCTCGAACCGCTGCTGATCTCGAGCGGGCGCCAGGGGGCGGCGCTGCGGGCCCGTGCCGCCGGAATGCTTGCCTATGTGCCGGTTGCGCTGGCCGCCATCTGGCTCGCCGGCCTCCCCGGCGCCGGCTTCGCTTCCATCGTGGTGGCCCTGGTGACCTTCGCCGCGCAGGCGGTCCCCGCGCTGCGGTGGCTGCGCCGGGTCGCACCGGCCGGGATGCCCCATGACGTACAGGCCCCGGCGCCACGCGGGATAGTCAACTGATCAGTTCAACCGTTTGGAAGCCGCGGTGCTCGACCACGCAGGTCTTCAAGGCACCACTCACGATAGTGATTTGCATAAAGAAGTTGCAGTAAAGTTGCTTCCGGGTTTCAAGGAGGTGAAGTCGTCGCTAATCTGTTGTTCCAGTCAAGATGCGGAAGGTTGGTCGGGCATGGCGGCAGAGGACGATATCCTCAAGGAGATCATCCTGGCGATCAGATCCGTCGTCAGTACTCCGGAGGACATAGGCTTGGACACCAACATCCGGCGCGATCTCAATATGGACTCCCTGGCAACCATGGATTTCGTCATGGCGCTGGAAACCCGCTTCAACGTCGTCATCCCGCTGGACCAGATCGCCGAAGTGCAGACCGTGGGCGACCTGGTGCAGATCCTCTCGCCGGGCGGGAGCACCCTGGCCGCATGACCATCCTGGCAAAGTACGAATCCCTACGCCAGAATTACGCCGCACTCAGGGCGGCCGGGCGCGACCCCTTCAACGTGGCTTTCGACGGCATGCTCTCCGCCACCGAGGCAACCCTCGATGGCCGCCGCGTCCTGCTGTTCGGCACCAACAACTACCTCGGACTGACCTTTGATCGCCGCTGCATGGCGCAGGCGGCGGCGGCCCTGGACGAAGGCGGCACCGGCACCACCGGCTCGCGCATCGCCAATGGCACCTATGGCGGCCATGCGGCGCTGGAACGGCAGATCGCCAGCTTCCTCGGGCGGCGCGAGGCGATGGTGTTCAGCACCGGCTACCAGGCGAACCTGGGGGCGCTCTCGGTCCTGGCCGGCAAGGACGACCACCTGCTGCTCGACGCCGACAGCCACGCGAGCATCTACGACGGCGCCCGCCTCGCCGGCGCCAAGGTCACCCGCTTCCGCCACAACGACCCCGAGGACCTGCGGCGGCGGCTCCGCGTGCTCGCCAGCCAGCCCGGCAACAAGCTGATCGTCGTGGAAGGCATCTACAGCATGCTGGGCGACACGGCGCCGCTGCGCGAGATCGCCGCCGTGAAGCGCGAGGCGGGCGCCTGGCTGATGGTGGACGAGGCCCATTCCCTCGGCGTGCTCGGGGCGGAGGGCCGCGGCCTGGTTGAGGTCGCGGGGGTCGAGGCGGATGTCGATTTCATCGTCGGCACCTTCAGCAAGAGCCTCGGCGCCGTCGGCGGCTTCTGCGCTTCCGACCTGCCGGACTTCGACCTGCTGCGGGTGGCCTGCCGGCCCTACATGTTCACCGCCTCCCTGCCGCCTTCGGTGATCGCCTCGGTGGCCCAGGCCCTGGAGCTGGTGAAGGAGCAACCGCTGCTGCGCACGCGGCTGGCCTATAACGCGCAACGGATGTACGACGGGCTGCGTGCCGCCGGCTTCCCGCTCGGGCCGGAGGCGAACCCCATCATCGCCATCCGGGTGCCGGGGCGCGAACTGGCGGTCGCCTTCTGGAACCGGCTGCTGGAAGCGGGGGTGTACGTGAACCTCGCGCTGCCGCCCGCGACGCCGGAAGGGCAGTCCCTGTTGCGGACCAGCGTCAGCGCGTTGCATGGCACCGAGCAGATCGACCAGGCCGTGGCCACCATCGCCGCGGTCGGCCGCAGCCTCGGGCTGCCGGGCCAGGCGGCGATGCAGCCCGGGCTCCTGGCCGCGGGGGATTAGCCGGCCGCCTGGACCACGATCGGCGCTGGCAGAAGCACCCATCGTGGTCTGGGCTGTTGTTCCGTCGCGTGATTCACGCTCTGGGCTCAGCGTATCGCGCCGCGCCGGTACAACCGCCACAGCATGGCCGGCGCGGCCAGGATCGGGTTGTGGCGCTGCCACTCCGTCAGCTCGACCGCCACGCCGGAATGGCGCTGCACCTTCCAGGCCAGGTAGTCCGCCCCGCCCTCGAAGGTGAAGGCCGCCTTCACCAGCCGCAGCACGTTGAGAAGCTTGCCCAGCCCCCGCCGCGCCGCCCAGGCCGCCGCCCAGCCGGCGCGTGCGCCGCGCCGGAGCCCGGGGCGAATGCGGCCCCCGGCGGTTGCCTCGGGGCGCAGTCCGGCGCGGACCATGGCCGGGACCAGGGCCGCATCGTACCAGGCCGCGGCCATGGCGTGGATGCGCGCGGGGCGGTCGCCGCGCTCGACGCGCAGCTCGGCGCCGAAGGTCCGGGCGAACAGCAGGCGCCAGTACTCCGCCGGGGTCGCTTCCTCCGGGCCGAGCCGCGCCGCCCAGAGCGCGGCGGTCGAGACCGCCTCGGCCATCGCCTGCCGCGCCCAGTCCCGGGCGGCCTCGTCGCGGGCGAAGGCCAGGGTCGCGGGCTGGCAGAACCGTGCCCAGACCGTGGTGTCCAGCGCGCCGGGGCGCAGCCGGCGGGTGAACTGCCGCCGCGACATCACTGCCACCTTGGCCCTCACCGTCGCCCCGCCGGCGGTCCCGGCCCGCCACAGCATGACGTTCGGCGGCAGCACGGCGTTCAGGGCGGCCGGCCGGGCGTGGCCGTGGAAGGCGCGGTGCCGGTCGGTCAGCACGTACAGGTCGTGCAGGCCGGTCTCGTCGCCATCCCGCCGGCAGGACCCGTAGAACAGGATGGCGGCGACGCTCTGGCCGTGCCGCGCCAAAATCTCCTGCACCAGCGCCTGGACCGCCGGCGGCGGCACCGCGTCCAACTCGGCAATGAGCAGGTCATCAAGGCTGGCGGGCGGGTGCCCCGGGTTCATGGCGCGACGAAGGCGATGCGGTCGGGTGCGGAGAGCAGGATGCCGTCCGGCCCCGCGCTGAAGGTCTCGCCATCCAGCACGAACGGCCGGTCGAGCGCGACATGGATCTGCGCCGCGCGCCCGCTGCTGTAGCCCGCCTGCTCCATCCAGCCGCCCGCCCGCCGCCGGGCGACGGCGAGGAAGGCGGCGGCGAGGCGCCGGGGCGGCGCCGGCGCGGTCATCCAGCGGATCGCGCCCGGCCCCCCTTCCCCCCAGAACGGCCAGAGCCCAAGCAGGAGGCGGTCCAGCGTGGTCGCCAGCATCAGCAACTGGCGCTTCGGGGCAAGCGCCTCGCCGTCCGGCGCGATCTCCATCTGCGCACCGGTCCTGAGCGCCGATCCGGACCGCCCGAGATAGGCCCGAGCCAGCAGCACCGCGGTGGTGACGGCGACCGCCGCCGCATCATGGATGCCGCGGCGGTGCACATGCGCCTCCGCCAGGCGGTTGCCCTCGGCGAAGGCGCCAGCGCCGAACAGCAGGCCCCGGACGATGCGCCCCGGCTCGCCGGGCCAGCCGATCTGGATCACCGGCCGCACGGACCGGCGCAGCACGCCCGCCTCCACGGCCTCCATCAGACGGTCCAGCGCATCCGGGCCGTGGCCGGTGCTGCCGACATCGCGCGCGGCAAGGTTGATCTTGCCCGCCGAGAGCAGCGCGATCTCGGGCGGCGCGGCGCCATAGGCACGCGGCAGGGCGGTCAGCACCTCGCGCAGCGTCCCGTCGCCGCCATTGACCACGAGCAGGTCCACGCCATCCAGCGCGAAGCTGCGGAGGGCCTCATCCAGCTGCTCGCGGCTGCCCGGTGCCGCATGGCGCAGGCGCGCGGCGCGCGCCGCGACCGCCTCGACGCCCATGCGGTTGGCGCGGCTCAGCGGATTGCTGATGACCCCGACGCGCCTCACCGGTCGAGCCAGGACCGCATCGCGCCACGGCCACCGGCCGCGAAGGCCTGTGCCGTCTGCACCACCTGCACCACGCAGCCCGCCGCGGTCCAGGCCGCGACGGCGAGCATGCCGAGATCCGGCCGGCCCGCCAGCGCCCCCAGGGTCAGCAGGATGAGGTTCGGGTTGCGGCGCGCGATCACCAGCCGGAAGGCGCTGTCGAAGGGCCGCCAGACATGGATCTCGATGCCGAAGCGGGCGAGGAACAGCCCCTCCTGCAACCGCTGCAGCACGTAGCCGCCCACCACCACCGCCTGCACCAGGCCCGCCTGGGCCAGCGGCATCCCGGCTGCCCCCAGCCCGGCGATCCAGGCGAGCCACCAGAAGGGCGGGTGGATCAGGTCGATGCCGTGGTCGAACACGTCGCCGAAGCGCGTCGAGGTCAGGGTGACGCGCGCCAGCTTGCCGTCCACCGTGTCGAGGAAGGTCATCAGCCAGGCCGCCAGCAGCCCCGGCAGGAACGCCCCCTGGGCGAAGCACCACAACGCGACGAACACCAGCACCAGGCTCGCCGCCGTGACCTGGTTGGGGGTGATGCCGGCCACGGCGCACCAGCGCGTCACCAGGAAGGCCGGGCGCGGCCAGACATGTTTCGTGACGAGATCGGTGACGCCCTTGTAGGACCCGCCAAACATCCGCCACTCGACCGCCCGGCGGGTTTCGGGCGTCAGCCGCAGCAGGTAGGGCGCGCCGCGGCGGCGGAGCTTGGCGTCATAGGCGCCGGCCAAGCCCCCCGGCGCGGTGGCGCGCAGGCCGGCGAAGGCCGGGTCCCCGGGGGCGCGCCCCGCTTCGAGCGCGGCAGCCACCGCGGCGGATTGGTCCGGCCCGGGATGGGCGGCGGCCGGGTGGCCGTCCTCGTCCAGCAGCAGCATGCCGGGCGCCCGGGCCAGGGCGCCGACCAGCCGCGCCTCGAAGATGTGGTCGGCCCGCAGCAGCAGGTGGTCGCGGCCCGGCTCCACCGTGCCGGACCAGGCGGCCACCTCCGTCACGCCTGCCCGCACCAGGGCGCGCCGCAGCAGGGTGGAGGCGGGCATCCCCCAGACCGGCACCGGCCCCTCGCCGAGCAGCCGCGCCACTGGCATGGTCGGGGCCTGCTTCACCGGACCCATCACGTGCGATCCGTCCATCACGCCACTGCCTGCGACCCGATGACGCCCTGCGGCGGGGGCGGCGCGTGACCGCGACGATCTTCACCCTCGCCCATCTGTCCGATCCGCACCTGCCAATTCCCCTCGCCCTGCCGCGCCCGCTCCGGCGATTGGCCGGGAAGCGGTTGCTGGCTTATCTTTCATGGCGACGCAAGCGCCATGCGGTGCACTCCAGCCACGTCCTGGAGGCACTGCTTTCCGATCTGGCCGCCCATGCGCCCGACCACATGGCCATCACCGGCGACCTCACCAACCTGGCCCTGCCGGAGGAGTTCATCGCGGCGCGCGACTGGCTGGCCCGCCTGGGGGCGCCCGGGCGGGTCACCGTGGTGCCGGGCAACCATGATGCGACGGTGCCGGTGCCCTGGCCGCGCGGCCAGGGGCTGTGGGAGCCCTGGATGCGGGGCGACGAGGGCCGGCCCGATGGCCACCGCTTCCCCTTCCTGCGCCGGTGTGGCCCGGTGGCGCTGCTCGGCCTCTCCTCCGCGGTGGCGACGCCGCCCTTCTCCGCGGCGGGGCGGCTCGGGCGTGGGCAGGTGGCCCGGTTGCGGCAGGCGCTGGATGACCTCGGTGGGCAAGACCTGTTCCGCGTGGTGCTGGTGCACCACCCCCCGGTCGCCGGCGAAGGTGGCTGGCGCAAGGCGCTGCGCGACCGGGCCGCGCTCTGCGACGCATTGCGGGAAGCCGGGGCGGAGCTGGTGCTGCACGGCCATCACCACGTCTCGCGCCTGGTGTCGCTGCCGGGGCCGCTCGGGCCGATCCCGGTGATCGGCCTGCCACCGGCGCTGTCCTGCATCGCAGCGCCGGAGGTGGCGCGCTGGCACCTGCACCGGATCACGCGGGAGGCACCGGCCGGCGGCGGCTGGTCGCTGTCCACCGAGGCGCGCGCCTACGACCCGGCCACCGCGGCCTTCCGCACCGCGGGGCGGTGGACCCTGCGGCTCGGCGGGCTCAATAGCGGAGCCGTATGACCATCCGGTTGTCGCCGTGGGTGACCGCGAAGCGCACGGCATCGAAGGCGGGAAGGCCGATCGGTGTCGGGGCGTCGTTCGAGAAGCCGTAGCCCTCGGCGGGCAGGCCCAGCATGCTGCGGTTGAAGTCCCGGTCGCCATTCTCGTCGTGGTAGACGGCGACGGCATAGGTGCCCGATGCCGAGAGGGCGAAGCAGGCCTCCGCCCGGCCTCCGGCGAGCGGAACCCGCTGCCGCGCCAGCCGCCCGCCACGCGCCAGGAACGCCTCCGGCCGCGACCCATAAAGGGTGATCGCGACGGTCCCGGCGGCGCTGCGGGCCCCGGTGACGCTGACCAAAAGGCGCGCGGCACCGGGCGCCCCGGGCGCGCCGCAGTCCGTGGCGACCGGCTCGGCGGCGGCGGCACCCGCCAGGAGCAGGGCGGCCAGCCCCAGTGCGAGGCCGCCTGGTGCCGCGCGGCGTTGGCAGCAGCCTGGCAGCGGCACTATACCTTGCACCGCTTCCGGCCGGATGCTGCCCTCCGGCGACGGGCCCGCGGGCCCCTGCCCCGTTCTCCCAACCCCGAGGTCCCGCATGGCCAATGTCACGTCACGGAAATTCGGCTTCCCCGACACCCTGGTCGCGGAAACCGCGCTCTGGTCGGTGTTGGTCCGCCCGCAGCAGGTGACGCTCGGCTCGCTCGTGCTGGTCTGCCGGGAGCCGGTCACCGCCTTCGGCGAGGCGAGCCCTGAGGCCTTCGCCGACCTGCAGGTCGCGGTCGCGCGGGTGGAACGGGTGCTGCGGGATTTCATGGGGTACGAGAAAATCAACTACCTCATGCTCATGATGGTGGACCCGGACGTGCATTTCCACATCATCCCACGCTATGCGGGGCAGCGCGAGCATGCCGGCCTGGCCTTTCCGGATGCCGGCTGGCCCGGGCCGCCGGCGCTGGCGCAGGCGGTGCAGCCCGATGCGGCGGTGCTCGCCGGCTTGGTCGCCACGCTCCGGTCGCGCTGGGCGGACCTGGGCGGCGCGTGACCCGGGCTGGCGGGGCGATACCGCGGGCGGCGCCCCGCGCCGGCGGCCTGGTCGGGCGCTACCTGCTGGCGCTGCTCATGCGGCCCCTTATCGCAACGCTGCTTTTCGTCATGCCGGCATTGCTGCTGGAACGGCTGCTGCGCCTGTTCGACCTGCTGGCCATGGGCGGGCCGATCGGGACCGTGGCGCAGCTCGTGCTGTTCCTGACCCCGCACTACCTCGGCCTCGCCATCCCGGCGGCGTTCTTCATCAGCGTCTTCACGGTCATCGCGCGTCTGGGCCACTACCATGAGCTTGATGCGCTGCAGAACGCCGGCTTCTCGCTGAACCGCATCAGCCGCCCCTTCCTCCTGGTCGGCGTGCTGCTGGCGGTGGGCGGCCTGGCGCTGTACGGCTACGGCCAGCCCTATGCGCGCTACGCCTTCCGCGCGGCCTTCCATGTGGTGACCAACATGGGCTGGAACGCGACCGTGCCGGCCGGGGAGTTCACCCGGATCGCCGAGGGGGTCACCGCCAGCGCCGATGTCACCGACCCGGCCACCGGCCACCTGGTCGGCGTGTTCATCCACCAGCGCCGCGCCGACGGCTCCGAGGTGGTGACCACGGCGGCCACCGGGCGCCTCGTGCCCTCCGAGGATACGGCGCAGCTCCTGTTGGACCTCAAGGGCGGCACGCAGATCACCACCTGGCCGGACGGGCGGGTGGCGACGCTTGCCTTCGGGCAGTCGGCCTCCGCCCGCCGCTTCACCCTCCATCTGCCGGTGTTCCGGGCCCGCGGCGGCGACGAGCGCGAGATGACCCTGGACGAGCTGTGGCAGGCGCGGCACCTGCCGGAGCCGCCGGTCGCCCGCCGCCGCATCGAGGGCGAGCTGCACGGCCGGGTGGTGCGCTCGCTGTCGCTGATGGTGCTGCCGCTGCTCGCGGTGCCGATGGGGCTGGCGGCGAAGCGGTCGCGGCGCTGGCACGGCATCGCGCTCTCGGCGCTGATCCTGGTGCTCTACCACCATGCCATCCAGCTGGCCGAAGCCCTGGGCGATGCCGGTATGATGGACGCGCGGCCAGCCCTTTGGGGCGCCTTCCTGGTGTTCACCGGCTTCAGCGCGGCGGTGTTCTTCCGCGCCAACCGGCACCCGGCGGAAGGCCCGTTCGACCGCCCGCTGGCCGCGCTGCAGCAGGCGGCGGAGGCGGCTGCCGCCCTCTCGCCCTTCCGCCGGCGCCGCGCCACGTGATCGCCGGGCGGTACCTGACGCGGCTGTTCCTGTGGCGGCTGGCGGGCGTGCTGCTCGCCCTGGCCGCGCTGATGCAGATGCTCGACCTGCTCGACAACGCGAGCAGCGTGCTGATGCGCGGCGGCGGCGTCGCCGGCGTCGCCCGCTACGCGGCGCTTCGCCTGCCGACGCTGCTCGGCCAGCTGCTCCCGATGGCCACGCTCGTCGCCGCCGCGCTCACCTTCATGCGCCTGTCCGCCGACCTGGAACTGACGGCGTTGCGGGCGGTGGGGGTCAGCACCTGGCGCATGCTGGCGGCGCTGCTGCCGGCCTGCGGCCTGGCGGCGGCGCTGCAATTCGCGCTGCTGGACCAGGTCGCCCCGCCCACCCAGCGTGCGCTCATCGACTGGTGGGCCGCCCACCCGGTACCCGGTGCGCCCGCCGAGCCGGAGCGGCGGGTGTGGCTGCGCGCCGGAGGGGATGTGGTTGCGGTGGACCACGTCTCCCTGGATGGCCGGCGGCTTGAAGGGGTGGTGCTGATCCGCCGCGACCCGGAGCGCCTGGCCACCGCCCGGATCGACGCGGCCTCGGCCACGCATGCGGGCGGCACCTGGACCCTGCACGGGGTCCGCATCGCCCGCACCGGCAGCCCGGTCGTGGAGGCGGTGGACGCCATGCCCTGGCCGGAGGGGCCGTCACCGAGGAACATGGTGGAACTGGCGCGGCCGACCGAGACCCAGCCGGTTGCCCGCACCCTTCAGGTGCTGCGGGGCGAATGGGCCAGCAGCCGCGGCACCGCGCATCATGCGACCCGGCTGCAGGCCGGCTTCGCGGGGCTGCTCGGGCCGGCCATCATGCTGCTGCTCGCCGCCCCGGCTGCCTTCGCGCTGCCCCGGCGCGGCAGCGGCCTTTATGCGGCGCTCGGCCTCGTGCTCGGGCTCGGCTACCTCACGGTCGGCGGCCTGACTGCGGCGCTGGGTGAGGCGGGGCTGGTGTCGCCGGTGCTGGCCGCCTGGGCGCCGCCCCTGGCCTTCGGCTGTATCGGGCTGATGATCCTGCTCCGGCTGGAAGAGGGTTGAGCCATCCGGCTCCGCCAGCCAGGCACCGGCATGGCCCGCTGCCGTCCATGACAAGGAGATCCGCCACGCCATGCAGCCGGTGACCCATGCGCCTTGCGGCCGCGTCCTGCGGCGCAGCCGCCCAGGACCATTCCCGCGCCATTCGGGCAGCACCCGCCGGATGCCGGTGAAGGTATCGCCGGCATGACCGGCGGCGCGGCGGGATTGACCGCGCTGGTGCTGGCGGGCCGGCGCGGCGGCGCGGACCCGGTGGCCGCGGCCGCGGGCATGTCGCACAAGGCGCTGGTGCCGGTGGGTGGGGTGCCGATGCTCCTCCGCGTGGTCACGGCCTTGCGTGCCTGCCCATCGGTCGGCCGCATCGTCGTGGCGATCGAGGCGCCCGGGGAGGCGCTTGGCAGCCTGCCCGCGGCGGCGCTGGAAGGCGTGCTGCTGCGCCCCGCCGCCGCCTCGCCGAGCCTGAGCGTGGCGGCGATGCTGGCGGAGTTCGGCACGCCGCTGCTGGTCACCACCGCCGACCACGCGCTGCTCACCCCGGGGATGGTGGCGCATTTCCTGGCCGCCGCGCCGGCCGGCGCGGATGCCGCCGCCGCGCTCGCCCGCGCCGAGGTGGTCCGCGCGGCCTATCCCGGCACGCGGCGCACCTGGCTGCGCTTCCGCGACGGGGCCTTCAGCGGCTGCAACCTGTTCCTGCTGAGCGGCCCCGGCGCGGCCGGGGTGGTCGGCTACTGGCGGCGCATCGAGCAGGACCGCAAGCGGCCGCTCGCCATGGTGGCGCTGCTCGGGCCGGTCGCGCTTCTGCGCTACGCGCTCGGGGCGCTGCCGCTGGATGCGGCACTGGCCGCACTGGGCCGCCGCGCGGGCGGGGCGCGGCTGGCGGCGGTGGACATGCCCTTCGCCGATGCCGCGGTGGATGTGGACAAGCCGGAGGACCTGGCGCTGGCCGAGGCCGTGCTGGCGGCACGCGGCACCGCCGCCGGGGCGGGGTAGAGGGTCAGTCGCCGGAGGCGGCGGCCAGCCGGGACCGCACGGCCTCGCGCTCCCGCCAGGACTGCGCCATCGCCTCCGCCCGTGCGATGTCGTCCGGGAAGTCGATCTCGCCCCAGGCGAAGCCGTCGATGGCGACGGTGCGCACCGGCATCGCCGCCGCCAGGCCGTCCACCACCGAGAGGTACCAGCGCCGCAGCCCCTCGGGCTGGCGCAGCACCGCTTCGAGGCCTGCCTCGAACATCGCCCCGCCCTCGTCGCGGAACACCAGCAGGCCGATCAACTCGCCATCCGTCCGCTCGGGCGGCAGGGTCTTGCCGATGGCGCGCAGGCGGTCGCCGTCGAGCGAGACCTTCATGTCGTCGGCGTCATAGCTCTGCTTGGCGCGGTCGATGGTGACGGTGAGCGGCGCCCGCGGCGCCGCCAGCACCGGGCGCAGCAGCGCCGGCTCGAACAGCGTATCGCCGTTCAGCAGCAGGGCGTCGCCGTGCAGCAGGTCGCGCGCCAGGAAGCAGCTTCCGGCATTGTCCGCGACCGCGAAGAACGGGTTGAACCGCGTCCTGACCACCGCGCCGAAATTGCCGAGGCGGTGATGGACTTCCTCCTCGACCGCTTCGGCCTGGAAGCCGGTGACGACCGTGATGTCGGTGATCCCGTTGGCGGCGAGCGCCCTGACCTGCCATTCCAGCACGGAACGGCCTGCCACCCGCAGAAGGCACTTCGGCAAGGCCTCGGTCAGAGGCAGCAGGCGCCGGCCTTGGCCAGCGCTCAGGATCACTGCGCGCAGGGTATTGGTCCTCCGTCGGTCGCGGCTGCGCGTCGCGACGACGAGCCCACCTGTCACCAAACTATAAGAATCAAATGGGCGCCGTCCACAAAGCGATCAAGGGCCGGCACCACGGCAACCCGCCGTGGCGCCGGCGCCACGCTCAGCCCCCTTGCGCGGCCTTGCCGGCATCGCCCGGCCGGAGCGTCAGGGTCCGCAGCGTGTGCCAGGCCAGGGTGACGCCCTGCCAGACGGCGACCGCGACCAGCCCCGCCGGCCCCTGGCCGAGCAGCAGGGCCACCGTCAGGATGACCATGTTGACGTTGCGCCGGGCAATCCAGGTGCGCACCGCGCCATCGAGCGCGGTCATCGCATGCAGCCCGCGCCCGAACCGCGCCTTAGCGATACCGAGGACGATCCGGTCGGCGACGTAGAAGGCCACCAGCCAGGCGGCGGCGAGGCCGAGCGGATGCGCCAGCGAGCCGGCGCCCAGCCCGACCGCCCAGGCCCCGTACCAGAGCGGCGGATGCACGATGTCGAGCCCGTGGTCGAGCACGTCGCCCAGGGCGGATTCGGTCAGCGTCAGCCGCGCGACCTTGCCATCCACGCTGTCCAGCACCGTCATGGCATAGGCCATGGCCAGGCCGGTGACGAAGTCGCCCGCCGCGAAGAAGGGCACCGCGGCGAAGGCCAGGACGACCGAGATCGCGGAGATCAAGTTCGGATGGATGCGCAGCCGCGTGCAGAGCCGCACCAGGGGCCAGACGACCGGCGGATAGACCCAGCGCGTCAGGAAGTCGGTCGAGCCCTTGTAGTTGGACCAGAACAGCCAGCGCTCGATCTCCGCGCGCGCCGCCGCATCCGGCACGGCGAAGATCCAGAACGGCAGGGACCGGCGCAGCTTGACGACGAAGCCGGGGAAGTCCGCTGGGTCCAGCACCGGGACCCGGCCGGCACCGGCCAGCGCCTCGGCCACGGCCAGCACATCCGGCGCCCTGGCCGGAAAAGCCTCTGCCTCGCCCGGCTGCAGCAGCAGGGCGGCGCCGCGCCGGTTGCCGGTTTCCCCGAAGGCGGCCCGCGGCCGGTCCTGGCGGACCAGGAAGGCGAGCAGGCGCGGGTCGACGGCGGTCGCGCCGTCCAGCGCCAGCAGCGGCCCGGCTTCGCCATCGACGAGCGCGCGGCGCAACCGCTCCCCGGCCGGGCCGTCTTCCTCCCGGTGGACCAGGTTCAGGCCGGCGCCGTCCTCCACGCCAGGGATGGTCCCGGGCACCGCAGGACCCGACAGCACCACCTCGGTCGGCTGCGGCTTCAGCCGGCGCAGCGCCCGGAGGTGCCGTGCGAGCGGCGGCAGGCCGAACAACGCCTCCGCCGCCGCCAGCCCCGCCGTGTCGATCCATATCCGCATCTGAGCTTCATCCCCTCGCGCCGGCCCTGAAGACCGCAAGCGGCGACGACGCGCAAGGGCGACCCGGAAACGGCCCCGGGCAGGCAGCGGGATACGGTGATTGACGCTCCCCCGGTGCACCGGTAGCTGGTCCCGGCACCGAGGTCATGCCGCAGGCCGTTCGCCCTCGGGTGTTCGGAATGCAGGCAGCGCCGCCCCACGGCTGGGACGGCCTGGTTAGCCGGAGCGTGATCGGATGCCGACCCCCACCCCCACCGCCAGCGGCCTCGCCCAGAGGCTGGGCGATTTCCCGACGCTTCCGGAGGCGCTCGACTATGCCGCGGGCGGGCGGAGCGGGGTGGATTTCCATTCCGGGCGGGGCGAGCTGACGGCTGCCCTGCCCTATGCGGAGCTGCGCCCGCAGGCCCTCGCCCTGGCGCGGCGGATGCTCGGCATGGGGCTGGTGCCCGGTGACCGCGTGATGCTCCTCGCCAGCACCGCGCCGGATTTCGTGGCCGCCTTCTTCGCCTGCCAGTATGCCGGCCTGGTGCCTGCGCCGCTGCCGCTGCCGGCGGCCTTCGGCGGGCGGGAGATCTACCTGGAGCATATCGGCCGCCTCGTGGAGGATGCGCGTGCGGTGGCCCTGTTCGGCCCGGCGCCCCTGCTCGAATGGCTGGCCCCGCTCGCCGGGCGGCTCGGGTTGAAGGCCTTCGGGACCGTGGACGATATCGCGACGGTGGCCGAGCTGCCGGGTGCCCTGCCCGCCCCCGATCCGGACGGGATCGCCTACATACAAGTTCTCATCCGGCAGCACTCGGTCGCCGGCCGGCGTCGCGGTGCGGCAGCGGGCGCTGATGAGCCAACATCGCGGCCATCCTGCGGCATGGGCTGAAGGCCCGGCCCGACGACCGGGCGGTGTCCTGGCTGCCGCTATACCATGACATGGGCCTGGTCGGGTTCCTGCTGGCGCCGCTGGCCGGGCAGGTGACCGTCGACCTGCTGCCGACCCAGGAATTCGCCCGCCGGCCCCGGCAATGGCTGTCGCTGCTGGCCGCGAACCGCGGCACCCTCTCCTACAGCCCGAGCTTCGGCTACGAGCTCTGCCTGCGCCGCCGGCCCCGCCGGGGGGCGAGGAGCCGGCGCTCGACCTTTCCGCCTGGCGGGTCGCCGGCATCGGTGGCGACATGATCCGCCCCGCCGTGCTTGCGGCCTTCGCCGAGGCGCTTCGCCGGGTGGCTTCCGCGCCGAGGCGTTCTTGCCCAGCTACGGCATGGCCGAGGCTGACCTGGCCATCAGCTTCGCCCCGCTCGACACCGGACGAGACGGATGTCGATCGGCCTGGACCGGCGGCGATGCGCGAGGGCGGGCCGTCGCCGCCGGCGGCCCGGCGCGACGGCCGCGTGCGCGGCTTCGTCTCCTGCGGCGCGCCCCTGCCGGACCATGAGGTGGAGGTCCGCGGACGAGGACCGGCGAGTCGCTGCCGGAGCGGCCAGGTCGGCGCGCATCATCGTCCGCGGCCCCAGCGTCATGCAGGGCTACTTCGGCAAGCCCGAGGAGACGGCCGAGGTGCTGTCGGCGCGAAGGCTGGCTTGACACCGGCGACCTCGGCTACCCGATCGATGGCGGGCTCGTGCATCACCGGCCGGGCCAAGGACCTCATCATCATCAACGGCGCGCAACGTCTGGCCGCAGGATCTCGAATGGTCGGTCGAGCAGGCGGTGGCCGGCATCCGCACCGGCGATGTCGCCGCCTTCTCGGTGGAGGACGAGGCGCGCGAGCGGGTGGTGCTGATGGTCGAGGCCCGCAGCACCGAGCCCGCCGAGCGCGCGCGGCTGGAAAAGGAGGTAGCCGATACGGTGCGGGCGCGGCATGGCATCGAATGCCTGGTCGTGCTGACGCGGCCGGGCGTGCTGCCGACCACATCATCCGGCAAGCTCAGCCGGTCCCGGGCGCGGCGCATGTACCTGGACCGCGCGCCCGGCCTCATCACCGCCGCGGCATGACGGCCGCGCCGCTCGTCGCCGTCACCGGCGGCACCGGCTTCCTTGGCCGCCATCTGGTCGCCGCACTCGCCGCCGCGGGCTGGCGGATACGGCTGCTGGTGCGGCGCGACCCGGTGCACCCGCTGCTGGAGGGGGTGGCGCCCGAGATCGTCCTCGGCGGGCTCGACGACCCGGCAGCGCTGGCCCGGCTGGTGCGGGGCGCGGATGCGGTGGTGCATGCGGCGGGGCTGACCAAGGCGGGCTCGCCGGCCGGCTTCCTGGCGGTGAACCGGGACGGCGCGGCGCGGCTGGCGGCGGCGGCGGCGCAATGGGCGCCGGGGGCGCGCTGCATCCTGGTCTCGTCCCAGGCGGCGCGGGCGCCGCACCTCTCGCCCTATGCCGCGAGCAAGCGCGCGGGCGAGGTGGCCTTCGCCGCCGGACTCGGCGACGGCGCCTGGGTGGTGGTCCGGCCCTGCGTCATCTACGGCCCGTGGGACCGCGAGGGCCTGGCCCTGCTGCGCCTGGCGCGCGGCCGGGTCTCGCCCGTCCCCAGGGCGCCGGAGCCGCGCATCGCCATGGTCCATGCCCGCGACGCAGCGGAGGCGATTGTCGCGCTATGCCGCTCCGGCCCGGTTCGGACGACTTTCGAGATCACCGACGCCGCACCGCAGGGCCATGCATGGGGCGATGTGCTGCGGCTGGTCGGCGGCCTGCTCGGAAGCCGGCCGCGCCTGCTGCCGGTCCCGGACGGGCTGATGCGCGCGGCCGGCCGGGGGACCGATGCCTGGGCGGCCCTGTCCGGCCGGCCGCTGCTCTTCGGGCTCGGCAAGGCGTGCGAGATCCTGCACCGCGACTGGGCGCCCGATCCGGCGCAACGGATGCCGCCCGGGGTCTGGGCACCGCGGATATCCCTGGCGGAGGGGATGCGGGAGACGGTCGCCTGGTGGAAGTCGGTCGAACCCGAGGGCCGGTAGGGCGCCGGCCGCGAGGAGGGGCTTGGTTCGCACGACGTCGCGTGACGGCGGCACTTCTCGGCCGTGTGAGGCTGGGAGTTTCCAAGGCGTCCGACCGGAAGGCACCGTACCGCAAGGAGGTGGAGCCCACGGTGGTGGGGTTGCCGAACCGGACGGCGCTGAGCACGAGAGCTGTCGTAGAGAAATGGTGCCCAGGGGCGGAATCGAACCACCGACACTGCGATTTTCAGTCGCATGCTCTACCAACTGAGCTACCTGGGCCCAAGCTGCACCCCCGAAACCATGGAAGCGCCGGCAGAGGCCGCGGGAGATAGCCGAACCTTGGGCGGCTGTCCACCCGCTCAACCGCCCTCGTCATCATCCTCCGGCAAATCCGGTACGTCGCCCGGAATCGCATAGCCACCCGCCAGCCAGCGGCCGAGATCCACCTGCCGGCAGCGCGCCGAACAGAAGGGCCGGAACCGGCCGGTGGGCGCCACCGGCTTGCCGCAGACGGCGCAGGGCCGTGCCGGGCGGACCGGGGGCCGTGGGTCATCCGCCATGGCCTGCCTCCTCGATCAGGGTATCGTCCACCGCGCGCCCCGGCTCGGGCCGCAGTTGCAGCGGCTGGCCGATGGCCGCCGCCGCTTCCGCCAGCCCCCCCGGCAGCGCCTCCAGCGCCGCCAGCACGGCCGGCGCCGCCCGCAGCGCCAACCGCCGGCCCGGGCTGGCCGCCGCCTCCCGCACCGCCTGGCGCAGCGCCGCCAGCCCCGGGGTCAGCGGCCCGGCAAGCACCTCATGCAACGGCGGGTGGATGCGCTGGCGCAGGATCTCGAACAGCCCGAGCGGGCCAAGCCCCAGCAGCCGCGCCAGGTGGTCGGGCGCCAATGCCCGGGCCAGCGGCTCGGCCAGCGCCGCCCGGCGCTTCTGGGTCATGCCGGCGAGGTCCAGCAGGATCGGCCCGGCCAGTTGCCGCAGCCGGATCTGCCGCGCCGCCTCCAGCACCGCCGCCTCGTTCACCCGCAATTGGGCCTGCGGGTCGCGCTCGCCGGCCGCCGCACCGGCATCCACATCGAGGGCGGTCAGCGCCGGCGTCGGGTGCAGCAATATCCGGCCGCCACCGGGCAGCGGCACCTCGGGCCCGGCCAGCAGGTCGAATTCGGCCTCCAGCGCGTCGTCGAACACCGGGCGCGGGCTGAAGGCCACCCGCTCGGGGCCGAGCGCGGCGCGCAGCCGGGCAGCCATCCCCGCGCCATCCGTCAGGACCGCCGCGGCGGGATGCGCGCGGGCCAGCCGCAGCGCCGCATCCGGCCCGCGCGCCAGCAGCAACGGCGCGGTGCCGGGCGGCGCCGCGGCGGCGCGGGCCAGCTCGGCCGGGGTGAGCCGCGCGGTCACGCGGGGGCCCTTGCCGCCCTGCGCCGCGCGGGTCACCCGGACCGGCAGGATCAGCCCCTCATGCACGGATTTGCCGATCGGCTGGCGCACCGGCCCGGCCTCGGATTCGGGCAGGAAGCCGGTCTCGCCCCCGGCCAGGGCCAGGAAGGCCCCGGCCATCGCCGGCGCCAGCGCCGCCACCCGCGCCCGTTGCAGGTCGCCCACGCCATCCGGCCGCGCCGGGCGCTCGACCCAGGCCTCGTCCAGCCGGTCGCCGCGCAGCAGCGCCACCCGGACCTCCCCGGGCGAGACGCTGGCAAGGATGGCTGGCGCGCTCACGGCCGCAGCCAGCCAACCCCGCGCAGCAACTGCGCCGTCTCGAACAACGGCAGGCCGATGACATTGGAATGCGAGCCGGCGAGAAAGCGCACGAACACCTCCGCCTTGCCCTGGATGGCATAGCCGCCGGCCTTGCCGCGCCATTCCCCGCCGGCCAGGTAGTCGGCCACCTGCTGTTCGGTGAGCCGCTGGAAGGTAACGATGGTATCGACCAGCCGGGCCGACCGCCGGCCGTCCGGCGTGATGAGCACCACCCCGGTATAGACATGGTGGCGGCGGCCCGAGAGCAGTTCCAGGCAGGCCCGCGCCTCGGCCTCGGTCTCCGCCTTGGGCAGGATGCGGCGGCCGACGCCGACCACCGTATCGGCTGCCAGCACCAGCGCGCCGGGCGCCAGGGCGGCGGCGGCGGCGGCCTTGCCGGCGGCCAGCCGGGCGGCCAGCGGCCGGGGCAGCTCGGCCTTCTGCGGCGTCTCGTCGATGTCGGTGCCGAGGGTCCGGTCGGGGACCACGCCGATCCGCGCCAGCAGGTCGAGCCGCCGAGGGCTGGCCGATGCCAGCACCAGGGGCGGTTTCACGGGGCTCATGCGCATACGCTTCCGGACTGGGGCCGGGTCTACTTGAACCGGAAGGTGATGCGGCCCTTGCTCAGGTCATAGGGCGTCATCTCGACGTTGACGCGGTCGCCTGCCAGCACGCGAATGCGGTTCTTGCGCATCTTGCCGCTCGTATGGGCAAGGACAATGTGCTCGTTGTCGAGTTTCACGCGGAACATCGCGTTGGGAAGCAGCTCCTGCACGGTGCCGCTGAACTCGATCATATCCTCTTTTGACATCAGGAACCTTTGCAATGCGCGGCGAACCGCCGCCATTCCGACCTTGGGCATAACGCCCGGGGCTCGGCAAAACAGCGGGGATCGTCGCCCCGGGGGGATTGACTTGACGGCGGCAACATGATCGCCGGCAGCAGGCGGGTCAAGGCGTGGCGGCCGGCAGCCGCAGCGAGACACTGAGGCCATGGGCATGCAGCCCTTCCGCCTCGGCCAGCGCCACCGCGGCGGGACCGATGGCCGCCAGCCCTTCGGCAGATGCCTCGACCCAGGTGGTGCGCTTCAGGAAGTCGAACACCGACAGGCCGGAGGCGAAGCGGGCGGTGCGACCGGTCGGCAGCACGTGGTTGGGGCCGGCGACGTAGTCGCCCAGCGCCTCCGGGCACCACCGGCCAAGGAAGGCCGCACCGGCATGGCGGATGCCGGCGAACCATGATTTGGGGTCGGGCAGCAGGATTTGCAAATGCTCCGGCGCCAGCCGGTTGGTCAGCGCCTGCGCCTCGGTCCAGTCCCGCACCAGGATCACCGCACCGTTCCGCCGCCAGCTCTCCCCGGCGATGGCGACGCGCGGCAGGGTCGCCAGCTCGGCCTCCACCGCCGCGGCAACGGCATCGGCGAAACCCGCGTCATCGGTGATGAGGATGGACTGGGCGCTTTCGTCATGCTCCGCCTGGGCCAGCAGGTCGACCGCCACCAGCCGGGCGTCGTTGCTCGCATCGGCCACCACCACCACCTCGGACGGGCCGGCGATGCTGTCGATCCCGACCCGGCCGAAGACCTGGCGCTTGGCCTCCGCCACATAGGCGTTGCCTGGCCCGACGATGCGGTCCACCGCGGCGATGCCGGCGGTGCCGAAGGCCAGCGCCGCCACCGCCTGGGCACCGCCGATGCGGTACACCTCGGTCACCCCGGCCCGCCGCGCCGCCGCCAGCACCAGCGGGTTGAGGTGCCCGTCGGCGTCGGCACCACCATGGCGATGCGGCCGACGCCGGCGACGCGGGCCGGCAGCGCGTTCATCAGCACCGAGGACGGGTAGGCCGCCTTGCCGCCCGGCACATAGATCCCCACCGCATCCAGCGCGGTCCAGCGCATGCCGAGCGTCAGCCCGGCCGGGTCCGGCAGGTGCAGGTCCGCCGGGCGCTGCGCCGCGTGGAACCGCTCGATCCGCTCCGCCGCGAGGTCCAGCGCGGCCAGCAGACCGGCCGGGATGCCGGCGGTCGCGGCGTCGATCTCGGCGGCCGTTACCCGCAGGGCGGCGGCATCGGCCGGGGTCCAGCGGTCGAAGCGGGCGGTGAGGTCCAGCAGCGCGGCGTCCCCGCCGGCCCGCACGGCGGCGAGGATGTCGGCCACCACCGCATCCACCTTCGCCGTCGTCTCCCGCGCCATGTCGAGCAGCGCGGCGAAGCCGGCCTCGAACCCCGGGTCGCGGGTATCCAGCCGCGTCATGGCCGCGAGCGCCGCGCGGAAGCGGGCGATCCAGCCGCCGATCACTTCCGGCATGGTCTTCAGCGCGGTGCGGTTGACGATGAGGCGGGAGGTGACCTTGGCGATAACCTCCGTCTCGATCAGCCCGTTCGCCTTCAGCGTGCTGCCGGTCTGCACCAGGTCCACGATCACCCGCGCCAGGCCGAGCGAGGGGGCCAGCTCCATCGCGCCGTTCAGGTGCACCACCTCGGCCTGCACCCCCCGGCGTGGCGTAGTGGCGCTGCGCCACGTTGGGGTACTTGCTGGCCACCGCGATGCGCGACCAGCGGCTGGGGTCGTCCCGCCCGGCCGTCTCGGCCGGCTCGGCCACGCTGATCCGGCACTTGCCGATGCCGAGGTCGAGCGGGGCGTAGATCTCCGGGTAGTCGAATTCCATCAGCACGTCGGCGCCGCAGATGCCGATATGCGCCGCGCCATGGGCGACGAAGGTCGCCACGTCGAAGGGCCGCACCCGCACCACGTCGAGCGCCGGGTCGGTGGTCTCGAAGCGCAGCCGCCGGCTGTCCTCGTCCACGTAGTCCGCCGCCGGATGGATGCCCGCGCGGCCCAGCAGCGGGCCGAGTTCCGCCAGGATGCGGCCCTTGGGCAGGGCCAGGATGATCGGGCCGGCCTCGGCGGCGGTGGATGCGGCGGGGGAGAAGAGCGGCAGGTCCATGGGTCAGCCCGCGATGCGTTCGATATCGGCGCCAACCGCGGCCAGCTTCTGCTCGACCCGCTCATAGCCGCGGTCGAGGTGGTAGACGCGGTTGACGATGGTCTCGCCCTCGCCGCCAGGCCGGCGAGGACCAGGGAGACGGAGGCGCGCAGGTCGGTCGCCATCACCGGCGCGCCGGACAGCTGCGGCACGCCGCGCACGATGGCGCGAGGCGCCGTGGTACTTGATGCGGGCGCCCATGCGCGTCAGTTCCGGCACATGCATGAAGCGGTTCTCGAAGATGGTCTCGGTGATCATCGCGGCACCCTCGGCGACGCGACATCAGCGCCATGAACTGCGCCTGCATGTCGGTGGCGAAGCCGGGGAAGGGCTCGGTCATCACATCGACGCCGCGCAGGCCGTTGAGCCGGCGTGATGCGCAGGCCGTCGCGCCTCCGCCGCCACGTCCACCCCGGCCTCGCGCAGGGTGCGGGCGACGGCGCCGAGATGCTCGGCCCGGGCGCCCTGCCAGCAGCACCGAGCCGCCGGTGATGGCGGCGGCGCAGGCATAGGTGCCGGCCTCGATCCGGTCCGGCACGATCGGGTGGGTCGCGGCGCCGATGCCGGCTTGACGCCCTCGACCCGCAGGCGGTCGGTGCCGATGCCCTCGATCTGCGCGCCCATGGCGCATCAGGCACAGGGCGAGGTCGTCGATCTCCGGCTCGCGGCGCGGCGTTGACCAGCTCGGTAATCGCCCTCGGCGAGGCAGGCGGCCATCAGCAGGTTCTCGGTGGCGCCGACGCGAGACCTGGGGGAAGATGATGCGTGGCGCCCTTCAGCCCGCATGCGGCGCCGTGGCCTGCGATGTAGCCGGCATCGAGGTCGATGACCGCGCCCATCTGCTCCAGCCCCTTCAGGTGCAGGTCGACCGGCCGCGTGCCGATGGCGCAGCCGCCGGGCAGCGAGACCCGTGCCTTGCCGATGCCGCGCCACGAGCGGCCCCAGCACCAGCACCGAGGCGCGCATCTTGCGCACCAGGTCGTAGGGCGCCTCGAGGTTGGTGGCAGCGCCCGACAGGGTCAGCGGTGCGGGCGTCCCGGTCGTGCTCGACCGCCAGCCCGTGCTGCGCCAGCAGCGCGCCCATGGTGGCGATGTCGGCCAGGTCCGGCGCGTTCTTCAGCACCAGCGGGCCGTCCGACAGCAGGGCGGCGGCCATCAGCGGCAGGGTGGCGTTCTTGGCGCCGCTGATCGGGATGCTGCCGTCCAGCGGCCGGCCGCCGCGGATGCGGATGCGGTCCATGAGCGGTGCCCCTAGAGCTTCGGCAGCGCGACGCCGCGCTGGCCCATGTATTTGCCCGGCGCGGTCCTCGTAGCTGACCTCGGGCGGCGACGACGCCTTGCAGGAACAGGAACTGGCAGATGCCCTCATTGGCGTAGATGCGGGCCGGCAGGGGCGTGGTGTTGCTGATCTCGATCGTCACCTGGCCCTCCCATTCCGGCTCCAGCGGGGTGACGTTCACGATCAGGCCGCAGCGGGCATAGGTGGACTTGCCCAGGCAGATCACCAGCACGTCGCGCGGGATGCGGAAATATTCGACCGTGTGGGCCAGCACGAAGGAGTTGGGCGGGATGATGCAGGTCTCGCCCTGGCGGGTGACGAAGCCGGCCTCGGAGAACGCCTTCGGGTCCACCATGGCATTGTCCACGTTGGTGAAGATCTTGAACTCATCCGCCACCCGGGCGTCGTAGCCGTAGGAGGACAGGCCGTAGGAGATCACGCCCTCGCGCCGCTGGCTCTCGACGAAGGGCTCGATCATGCCGTGCTCGGCCGCCATGCGGCGGATCCAGTGGTCGGGCATGATGGACATGGCGGGCGGCCTTCGGCGTGGCGGGGCTCGCCGGACGGTGATGGCCCCGGGATGGGCGGCCCCCTTAGCCCAGCCGCATCCCAGCGGCAACCGGCCTAGCGCTCAGCCCTGCCCCGCGTCCTCGGGAGATGGCGGCCGGGGCATATCCTCCCGGCCACGGGCCTGGGCCTTGCGGCGGCGGAGGTTGGCGCGCAGCGCGGCGGCCTGGCGGGCTTCGCGTTCCGCCTTGGCGCGGGCGGCGGCGGGCTTCAGCGCCTCGTCGGGCGAGGCGGGCTGGGGCTCGGGTGGGGGCTTCGGCATGCCACCACAGCCTCCGCCCCGGCCGCCCTGGCGTCAACCGCGGCGGGCCGCCGGGCGCAGGCGCCTATTCCACCGTGTTCGCCAGCACGCCGACCCTGTCCACCTCCACCTCGATCCGGTCGCCCGAGGCCAGCCAGCGGGGCGGCGTGCGGGTGGCGCCGCTGCCTTCCGGCGAGCCGGTGGCGACGACATCCCCCGGCAGCAGCGGCATCAGGGCCGAGATGTAGGCGATGATCGCCGGCACACTGAAGAACATGCGGTCGAGCCCGCTGCGCTGCACCTCGACCCCGTTCAGCCGGGTAACCAGGGTGAGGCCGGCCGGGTCGCCGATCTCGTCGGCCGTCACCAGCCAGGGGCCGAAGCCGCCGGAGCGGTGGAAATTCTTGCCCGCCCAGACGCTGTGCTTCTGGAAGTCCCGCACCGAGCCGTCGTTCAGGCAGGTGTAGCCGGCGATGTGGGACAGCGCCTCCGCCTCGGTGATCCGGTAGCCGCCGCGGCCGATGACGAAGGCGAGTTCCCCCTCGTAGTCGAACTGCCCTGAGATGGCGGGGCGGGCCAGCGGGGCCAGGTGCGGCACCAGCGTCTCGGCCGGCTTCTGGAAGATGGAGGGGAAGGCAGGGCCGCTGACCACCCCGCCGGTCGGGTGGTTCTTCGGGTAGTTGGCGCCGACGCAGAAGATGCGGCGGGCCTGCGGGATGGGCTCCAGGTAGCTGATGCCGGCAAGCGCATGGCGTGGCCCGGGGGTGGCCAGGGCCGCCCGGGCTTCCGCCAGGGCATCGGCTTCCAGCAGCGACAGCAGGTCCGGGTAGGTGGTGCCGATGCGGGCCGAAAGGTCGATCACCTCATCGTCTTTGCACCGCACCATAATGCGGCTCACCCGCGATCGCGAAGCTGACGAGCTTCATTCCTGACCATCCTTCCCTTGTCCGCGCCAAGGCCGGTTCACAATTGGAGCAGACCGCATCATCCCCCGCCCGGCCAGCTTCGGGAAGCCCGGCGGCGGCTGGGGCGATCGGCACGCCTTCGGTCGGGTCGTTGCGGCGATACCGGGGTTGAGGCAAGGTTCCTGCGCCCAACGGGCCAAGGGAGGAACAATATGCGCTTCGCGGTCCTGCCGGCCGCCGTCACCGGGGACGGGTTCCAGCTGGAATTCCGGCTCCCATGGCGTGCCCGCGCCACGGCCCCACGGCACCCCACCAGCCATCCCCATGGCCACCCAGAAGACGGAATCGCGCGCTTGAAGCCGACCGACATCCGCAATCCCGACTATTTCCACAAGGTCGTCGATTGCCAATGGGCCTGCCCGGCCCACACGCCCGTGCCCGAGTACATCCGCATGATCGCGGCCGGGCGATACTCCGATGCCTATATGGTCAACTGGCATTCCAACGTCTTCCCCGGCGTGCTCGGCCGCACCTGCGACCGCCCCTGCGAGCCGGCCTGCCGGCGTGGCCGGGTGGAGGAGGAGCCGGTGGCGATCTGCCGGCTCAAGCGCGTCGCCGCCGACAACAAGGAGGATATCCTCGCCCGGCTGCCGGTGATCCCCCCCGTGGGCAACGGCCGCCGCATCGCCTGCATCGGCGCCGGCCCGGCCAGCCTGACGGTCGCCCGCGACCTCGCCCCGCTGGGCTACGAGGTGCATGTATACGACGAGCAGGCCAAGGGCGGCGGCTTCATCCGCAGCCAGATCCCGCGCTTCCGCCTGCCGGAAAGCGTGATCGACGAGGAGGTCGGCTACATCACCGACCGCGGCGGCGTGGTCACCCACTACAACCAGCGCGTGGACAGCCTGAAGGCGCTGCTGGCCGAGGGGTATGACGCGGTCTTCGTCGGCGCCGGCGCGCCGCGCGGCCGCGACCTGGACGTGCCCGGCCGCGGGGAGGCCGCCGCCAACATCCATATCGGGATCGACTGGCTCTCCTCCGTCTCCTTCGGCCATATCGAGAGCGTCGGCCGTCGCGTCATCGTGCTCGGCGGCGGCAATACCGCAATGGATTGCTGCCGCTCCGCCCGCCGCCTCGGCGGCGAGCAGGTGACGGTGGTGGTGCGCTCCGGCTTCGACGAGATGAAGGCCAGCCCCTGGGAGAAGGAGGATGCCATGCACGAGGGCATCCCCATCCTGAACTGGCTGGTGCCGAAGCGGGTACTGCACGAGGCCGGCCGCCTCACCGGCATGGTGTTCGAGAAGGTCAAGGCCGAGCGCGACGCCAACGGCCGCCGCCAGCTCGTGCCCTCGGGCGAGCCGGACGTGACCATCGAGGCGGACGACGTGCTGGTGGCCATCGGCCAGGAGAACGCCTTCCCCTGGATCGAGAAGGACCTCGGCCTGGAGTTCGACCGCTGGGGCCTGCCGAAGCTGCACGAGCAGTCCCTCCAATCCACCATCCCGCGGGTGTTCTTCGGCGGCGATGCGGCCTTCGGCCCGAAGAACATCATCTGGGCGGTGGCGCATGGCCATGAGGCCGCGGTTTCCATCGACATCTTCTGCCGCGGCGAGGACGTGACGCAGCGGCCGCCACCGGAGGTGGTGATGTCGAGCCAGAAGATGGGCATCCACGAATGGAGCTATGACAGCGGCATCTCGCTCGACCTGCGGTACAAGGTGCCGCATGCCGAGAACGAGGTCGCGCTGCGCGACATCAAGACCGAGGTTGAGCTGGGCTACGACCGCGAGCTGGCCTTCAAGGAGGCCCAGCGCTGCCTGAACTGCGACGTGCAGACGGTGTTCGTGCCCTCGCTCTGCATCGAATGCGATGCCTGCGTCGATATCTGCCCGGTCGACTGCATCACCTTCACCGAGGACGGCGAGGAGATGGAGTTGCGGGAGCGGCTCAAGATGCCGGCGCTGAACCTCACCCAGGACATCTATGTCGCCGACGGGCTGAAGACCGGCCGCGTCATGGCGAAGGACGAGGATGTCTGCCTGCATTGCGGCATGTGCGCCGAGCGGTGCCCGACCGGCGCCTGGGACATGCAGAAGTTCTTCCTGGAAACCGCGCAGCCCAAGGCCGAGAGGGTGCACGCATGCCAAGCCCAGTAACGGCGACGAACGACTTCGTCGTCAAATTCGCCAACGTCAACGGCTCCGGCTCGGCCAGCGCCAACCAGTTGTTCGCCAAGGCGATATTGCGGATGGGCATCCCCATCGCCTCCCGCAACATCTTCCCGAGCAATATCCAGGGGCTGCCGACCTGGTTCGAGGTGCGGGTCAGCGGCGAGGGCCATCTCGGCCGGCGCGGCGGCGTGGACCTGATGGTGGCGATGAACCCGCAGACCTGGGAACGTGACCTCGCCGAGGTCGATCCCGGCGGCTACCTGTTCTACGACAGCACCCGGCCGCTGCCGAGGTCCCGCTTCCGCGACGACATCAACGTCATCGGCGTGCCGCTGACCGAGATGTGCAACGCCGCCTACACCGATGCCCGGCAGCGCCAGCTGTTCAAGAACATCATGTATGTCGGCGCGCTCTCGGCCCTGCTGCAGATCGACCCGGCGGTGGTCGAGACGCTGCTGTCCGAGCAGTTCAAGGGCAAGGAAAAGCTGGCCAGGCCGAACCTCGAAGCCTTCCACATGGGCCGCGACTGGGCGCAGGCGAACCTCGCCTGCCCGATCGGCCTGACCCTGGCGCGGTCCGACAAGGTCGGCGACCGCATCTACGTGGATGGCAACAGCGCAGCCGGGCTCGGCGCGGTCTATGGCGGCGCCACGGTCTGCGCCTGGTACCCCATCACCCCCTCGACCTCGCTCGCCGAGGGCTTCGAGCGGTTCTGCAAGCGGTTCCGCACCGAGCCCGACACCGGCAGGAAGCGCTATGCCATCGTCCAGGCGGAGGATGAGCTGGCCTCCATCGGCATCGTCATCGGGGCGGCCTGGAACGGTGCGCGGGCCTTCACCGCCACCTCCGGCCCCGGCATCTCGCTGATGCAGGAATTCGTCGGGCTGTCCTACTTCGCCGAGATCCCCTCGGTGATCTTCGACGTGCAGCGCGCCGGCCCCAGCACGGGGATGCCGACGCGCACCCAGCAATCGGATGTGCTGGCGGCCGCCTATGCCAGCCATGGCGACACCAAGCACATCGTGCTGCTGCCCGCCGACCCGACCGAATGCTTCCAGTTCGGCGCCGATGCCTTCGATGTCGCGGACCGGCTGCAGCAACCGGTCTTCGTGCTGCTCGACCTCGACATCGGCATGAACGACTGGCTGTGCGAGCCCTTCGAATGGGACGACACCCGCCGCATGGACCGCGGCAAGGTGATGACGGCGGAGGAGCTTGAGGCGGGCAAGATCTTCGGCCGCTACCTTGATGCGGATGGCGACGGCATCCCCTACCGCACCTACCCCGGCACCCATCCGAGCAAGGGCGCCTTCTTCACCCGCGGCACCTCGCGCGACCGCTTCGCCAAGTACACCGAGGTGGGCGCCGCCTATGTCGACAACATGGAGCGGCTGCTGCAGAAGTTCGAGACGGCGAAGGGTATCGTGCCGCGCCCGGTGCTGCGCGCGGCGGCCGAGCCGTCGCGGGCCGGGGTGATCTACTACGGCAGCTCCTCCGCCGCGATGCAGGAGGCGCTGGCGGCGCTGGAGCAGGACGGCATCCACCTGGATGCGCTGCGCATCCGCGCCTTCCCCTTCCACGAGGACGTGGATGCCTTCATCGCCGCGCATGACCGGGTGTTCGTGGTGGAACAGAACCGCGACGCCCAGTTGCGGACGCTGCTGATGAACGAATGCAGCATCTCCCCTGCCCGGCTGATCCCGGTGCTGCACTACGACGGCACGCCGATCACCGCGCGCTTCATCCGCGCGGCGATCGCCGACAAGGTGCCGAGCCTCAACATCCTCCCCTTTGCCGGAGCGGCCGCGGAATGAGCTTCCTCCCGAAACCCAAGCTGCACCACCCGAAGCTGCCGGTGAACGCCCTCGGCTTCACCCGGCGGGACTACGAGGGTGCCATCAGCACGCTCTGCGCCGGCTGCGGCCATGACAGCATCAGCGCCGCCATCATCCAGGCCTGCTTCGAGCTGGACATCGAGCCGCACCGGGTGGCGAAGATGTCCGGCATCGGCTGCTCGTCGAAGACGCCGGACTACTTCCTCGGCGCCTCGCACGGCTTCAACTCGGTGCATGGCCGGATGCCGAGCGTGCTCACCGGCGCCAACCTGGCCAACCGGGAGCTGCTCTACCTCGGCGTCTCGGGTGATGGCGACAGCGCCTCGATCGGCTTCGGGCAGTTCGCCCACAGCATCCGGCGCGGCGTGAACATGACCTATATCGTCGAGAACAACGGCGTCTACGGGCTGACCAAGGGGCAGTTCTCCGCCACCTCGGACAAGGGCTCGAAGGCCAAGAAGGGCGCGGTCAACACCGACGAGGCGATCGACCTGATCGGCATCGCGCTGCAGCTCGGCGCCACCTATGTCGCCCGCAGCTTCTCGGGCGACAAGGACCAGCTTGTGCCGCTCATCAAGGGCGCGATGCGGCATGACGGGCCGGCCTTCATCGACTGCATCAGCCCCTGCGTCGCCTTCAACAACCACGAGGGCTCGACGAAAAGCTACGACTTCGTCCGCGAGCACAACGAGGCGATGAACCGGCTGGACGTGATCCTCGGCCGCCAGCCCATCACCGCGGAATACGCCCCGGGCGAGCTGCGCGAGGTGCAGCAGCACGACGGCTCCATCCTGCGGCTGCGCAAGCTGCACGCCGAATACGACCCGACCGACCGCGTCGGCGCCATGCACCACCTGCATGAACGCAAGGCGGCCGGCGAGATCGTCACCGGCCTGCTGTTCATCGACCCCGACCCGCAGGACCTGCACGTCAACCTCGATACCGTCGCCCTGCCGCTCAACCGGCTGGACGATGCGGCGCTGGTGCCGGGGTCGAAGGCGCTGGACAAGCTGAACGCCAGCCTGCGCTAGCCTACCACCGGGTCGCGCAGCCGTTGCGGACATGCGCCGCATCGGCCGCGCTCATCGGCAGCCCCTGCTGGTAGCGGAACAGCGCCGTGCTGCACCCGGGGTCGATCCGCGGCGGGCGCGGGGCGCTGACCCGGCGCGGCGGCGGGGGCGGGATTGGCGGCTCGGGCATGGCCGCGGCTGCCTCCACCGGGGCTTCGGCAGGTTCCGGCTCGGCCAGCACCGGTTCATCCGGCACGATCTCGTCCGGGGCGGGTTCGTTCAGGGCAGGTTCCTTCAGCACGGGCGCCACCGTGGCGACGGGCAACGCCAGTTCCGGCAGGCTGACCTGCTCGATCCGCGGCAGCGCGGGTGGTGCGACCTCGGGCGGGGGGTGTTGCGGCGGGGGCAACGCCGCCAGTAGCTGCGGCGCGCTCTCCGCCGTCTGGGGCGGCGTTGGCGCCTTGCCCGACAGCAGCATGCCACCCGCCAGCGCCAGGCCGCCAATGCCGGCGGCAGCCAGTGCCAGCACAACCCTGCCCCTGCGGCTGGATGACGGGGCGGCATCCTCCTCCTCGTCGTCGTCGATCACCGGGGGCGGCAGGATGCGTGGCGAGCGGCCGGGCACCTCCCAGGCCGGATCCTCGGCAAGCGCATCCTGCACCGCCGCCACCCAGGCGGCCTTGCCGGGCACTGTCAGGGGCGGCAGCGTGCTGAAGCCTTCCGCCAGGATGGCCGGCAACAGCCGCACCTCGCCAATCTCGATCCGGCCGTGCCAGACCGGCATGGCGCCGGGGAAGGCGGACCAGAAATCGGCGGCGCGCAGCGCACGGCGCAGCCGCGCCTCGGCATTCGGCGTGACACCCGGGGCAATGTCCACCAGCACGATGCCGGTGCCGGGATGAGCCAGTGCATGGCAACCGCTGGCCTCGCCGACCGGCCCGGCGGTGCCGAAGCGGCAGCGCCCGAGCAGGCTCCAGCCGGGCGGCAGCGCCGCCAGCATCAGACCTTCAGGTTCCCTGTGCGCTGCCTGATCCACGGCCGTTCCCCCCGGAACCATCCACCCATGCATGGAACGACCGGGACGGCCATCGGTTGCATGCGCAGGGGAACCATTACGGCTCCGGCAAGTCTCAGAGATCGGCGCGCCAGATCCACAGGCCGACCGCCGCGCCGGCCAGGGCGCCGAGCAGCAACGGCATGCCGCCCACCGCACCGAGGTCCCGGGCGATGGCCACCCAGAGCACGAAGACACCGATGCCGACAGCGATGCCGCCGATCAGCGAGGCGCGGGACTGCTTGATCCGGCCGCCATCGAGCGGCGTGAGCGTGGCCATGGCGCTATTCCGCCGCCATGGCATGCGGGCGGCCGGCGCGCGGGTCGTCCGTGGTGTGCTTCACCCGCTTCAGGTCGCCCCGCACATGCGCGCCGCTGTAGCCGTTCAGCAGATGCCCGAACAGGCCGCGCTTCAGGTCGCTGGTGCCGAAGAACCAGTCGGCGATCGGGTAGGTGAGGTTGAAGTTGCGCTCCATCATGATGGCCGTGTTGTGGTGCGCGGCATGATGGCGGCGGATGGTGTTGATGAAGGGGATGTGCCGGACGATCCGGTCGTCCTTCACATGGCAGCAGAAGTGGAAAAACTCATAGTTGAGGTAGAGCGCGGTATTGGTGATGAGCAGCAGCCAGCCGGCATCCGGGAACCCAAGGCTGCCCAGCACCCAGGCCGGCGCCAGCGACAGTGCCAGGAAGGTGATCAGCGCATAGGGCGGGAAGAACACGATGCGGAAGTCCCGCGTGTTGTCCACCGTGTACTCGTGCTCGGTGAAGAACTGGTGGTGCGCCAGGGTGTGCCGTTTGTAGATGCCCATGAAGCCCTTGATGGGCCGGTGCATGACGTATTTGTGGATCCACCACTCGAACACGTTGGCGGCGACGAAGGCCACCGGCACCACCAGCCATTCGTACCAGGCCGGCGCCACCACCTGCCGCGCGGCGTACCAGATGGCAGCGCCGCCGATGGCGTAGATCAAGGCCACATGCACCCAGCCATGGTACAGCCGGCCGATCTTGGAACGGAAATCCGCCCGGAACGCCTGCTGCCGGCGGGACAACCGCTCGCGCTTCAGCGCATCACTGGCCATCCGGGCTTCGGACAGGCTGGCTTCCATCGGGATCCTCCTCGGCTGGCGTCTGATATATCAGCGTCATGCCGAGGTGGTCAAGGCGTGCGGCCGCTCAAGGTTCGGGACCGACCGTCGCCCGGGTGAAGGTCTCGATATAGTCGATCAGCCGGTCGGAGGCGGCGGCGGCGTCCTCCGGCGTGCCATCGGCGATGGTGCGCGCCAGCGCGGCATGGGCCGCCGCGGCTTCCGGCAGCCCGGCGCTGCGCCGCCAATGGATGAACCAGAACCGCCGGGACAGCCCGTGCATCAGTGCCATGGCGGCGGCGGCGAATTCGTTGTGGGCGGCGTCCAACTCCAGCAGGTTCAACTCGCGGTCCAGCCGCAGGAAGCCGGTCTCGTCGTTGGTGCGGGCCGCGTGGTCCATGGCATCGGCGATGGCGCGCAGCCGGGCGCGCTGCGGCGTATCGGCCCGCCGGGCGGCGGCGCGGGCGACCAGCCGCTCGATCTCCCGCCGCACCTCCAGCAGCCGAAGCTGCTCGCGGACATCGACCGCCGCGACCACGATGCCCCGCCGCGGCAGGATGCGCACCAGCCGTTCCCGCGCCAGCCGTTGCAGCGCCTCGCGCACCGGCGTGCGGCCGAAGCCGGACTTGGCCGAAAGCTGCGCCTCGCTCACCACCTCCCCGGGCTGCAGCGCCAGGGTGACGATGGCCTCCTCGATCGCCCGGTAGGCCTGCTCGGTGAGGGTCTCATCCACCTCGCGCTCCGTGCGGCGGCGTGAGGCGGAAGCTTGGCGTGGCGGTATCTGATCAGGCATGGCCGCAGCTTTCGCGGGAAGTGATGCGGCGTGCAACAGGCATGGTTGACACCGGCGGGCTGCACGGTAAGACTGCATGTGACAGATATATCAAGCTGTATATCTCAGCGGATATGTCGGCCCTGCGGAAAGCCGGGTTTAGGGAGGATGTTCCATCAGGCTGTACGCGCACCGACGGTGATACCGTCAGGTGTGCGTACCCGTCTGCCCGATGCGGGCCACCGCTTCCTCCATGTCATCCGTGGTCAGCAGCCACGCATTGTCCAGCTCGGCCACCACCTCGCGCATGAAGGCTTCGGTCAGCGCCAGCGCGCGTTGCGAATCGCCGAGGTGGTTGCACAGCAGCGCCAGCGCCAGTTGCCGGGGGCCATCGCCCTCATAGGTCCATTCGTAGCCCATGGGGGAAAAGCTCTTCACCTGGAAGCACGGGTCGAGCGGCGCGCCATCCACCGTCACCTCCGCCCCGGCCAGGCCACGCCCGCCCTCGTAGATCTTCATCCCTGCCTGGTCCTCAATCGAACACGATCACCGACCGGATCGCCCGGCCGTTCTTCAAATCGGCAAAACCCGCGTTGATATCCTCGAGCCGGATGCGCGCGGTCACCAGGCTGTCGAGGTCGAGCCGGCCATCCAGATAGGCCGCCGCCATCGCCGGGAAATCCTCGGCCGGGCGGGCGCCGCCGTAGCTGCTGCGGATAATGCGCTTTTCCTGCATCAGCGCGCCCCAGCGGAACGCCATCTCGTCATTTACCCCAAGCTTGCCGAGCCACACCACCTGCCCGCCCGGCCGCACCGCCTCGACGCTGGCACGGAAGCCGGCGGGGGCGCCGGCCGCCTCGATCACCACATCCGCGCCACGCCCGCCAGTGAGGGATTTCGCAAGCGCCGCCGGCTCCTCGGCCGCCGGGTCGCACTGCACCGCCGCGCCGGCGGCTTCCGCCATGGCCCGCCGCGCCGGGTTAGGATCCACCGCGATGATCCGCCCGGCACCCGCCAGCCGCGCGCCCTGGATGGCCGCCAGCCCCACCGCGCCGGCGCCGATCACCAGCACGGTCGCGCCCCATTCGATCCGCGCGACCCGCGTCGCCGCGCCGAAGCCGGTCATGACGGCGCAGCCGAGCAGGCAGGCGCGGTCCAGCGGCATCGCGGCAGGCACCCGCACCGCCTGCTGCGCCGGCACCACGACGTATTCGGCGAAGCCGCCGAGATACATCAACTGGTGCAGCGGCGTGCCGTCATCGCAGGCGAAGCGCGCATGGCCGTCGAAATGCCCGGCCTTCGGGCCATTGCCGAGATACTGGTCGCACAGGATCGGCTGTGCCCGGGCGCAGTGGAAGCAATGGCCGCAATGCGGATTCCAGGACAGCACCACCGGGTCGCCCGGCGCGAGGCCCGCCACGCCTTCGCCCAGCGCCGCGACCCGGCCCGCCACCTCATGCCCCAGGACCGCCGGCAGGGTCAGCCCGAGCTGGCCCTCGATGACCTCCAGGTCGGTATGGCACAGCGAGGACGCGCCGACCCGCACCAGCACATCGCCAGGACCGACCGGGCCGACGGCCACCCGCTCGATCGCCATCGGCCGGCCGATTTCGCGCAGCACCGCCGCGCGTGCCCAATGCATTCCATCCGCCATGCCGGCGCCCCCTTCGATGCGGGGACGCTACTGCATGGCGGCCTGATATGTCACGGCCCGCAGCGGACCAGCCCATCCACCGCGAGGCACCCCCAGGAGCCGCAGATCAGCGGGTTCACCTCGGCTTCCTCCAGCTTCTCGCCGGCCTCGGCGACCAGCACCGAGAAGGCCGAGACCGCCTGGGCGACCGCGGCGATATCCGCCTTGGGCGCGCCGCGGAAACCGTCCAGCAGGGGGAAGCCCTTCAGGCTGCGCAGCATCTCCTCCGCCCGGGCCGGGCTGACCGGCGCCAGGTCCAGCGCCACGTCCCGCCACAGCTCCGCCTGCACGCCGCCGGTGCCGACCAGCACCAGGGAGCCGAACTGGCCGTCCCGCCGGGCGCCGAGGATCAGCTCCATCCCCTTCTGCGACATGCGCTGCACCAGCACGCCGTCCAGTCGTGCCTCCGGCGCATGCTGCTTCGCCGAGGCCATGATGGCACCGAAGGCTTCCTCCACCGCGGCACGATCGGCGAGGTTCAGCTTCACCCCGCCGACCTCGGTCTTGTGGGCGATGTCCGGGCTGTCCAGCTTCAGCACCACGGGGAAGCCGAGCGAGGCCGCCTCATCCGCGGCGGCGGCCGGGGTCGCCGCGCGGCGTTCCTCGACCACCGGCACGCCGACCCTGGCGAACAGCGCCTTGGCCTCGGCCTCCATCAGCACCGCGCCGCCGCCGGGCAGCGAGGCGATGGCCGCCTCCAGCCCGGCCGGGGCTGCCACCGGCGCCGGCGCCACCTGGCCGTAGTGCTCCAGCCAGAGCCGCACGGCGTTCATCAGCCGCCGCATGGAGCGGAAGACGATGAGTTCGGGCACCGAATCCGCCACCTCGACGCCGGGGCCTTCGAGGCGCTCGGGGATCCAGGCGATGATCAGCGGCTTGCCGAACTTCCGGGCATAGGGCCGCAACTGCTCCATCCGAAGCTGGGTGGAGGCGTGGTGCGAATAGACAACGGGGATGATGGCGCAGCCGTATTGCGGGTCCGTCAGCATGGCTTCCATGCAGGCGTCGTAGCTGGCCGGGTTGGAGGCCACCTGCGCGGTCAGGTCGCAGGGGTTGCGCGGGGCGCCGAAATCCGGGATCGCGTTGCGCAGCACGGCCTCGGTCTGCGGCATCGGCTGCGGCATGGAAAGCCCCAGCGCCTCCGCATGGTCGGCCGCCATGATGCCGGCGCCGCCCGAGGGGGTGATGATGGCAACCCCCGGTGCGGTCGGCGGCGGTGCCTTGGCGAACAGCCCGGCGGTCTCCAGCAGCGCGTCGAAATCCTCGACCTCGACCATGCCGGCGCGCTTGAAGGCCGCCGACCACGCCGCCGCGCTGCCGGCCAGCGAGCCGGTGTGGGAGACGGCAGCCGCCGCCCCCGCCTCGCCCCGGCCGAGCTTCATCACGACGATCGGCTTGCCCGCCTTGCGCGCCGCCTCGCCCAGCAGCGCCAGCCGGCGGCCGTCCCGCAGGCCCTCCACCGCCAGCGCCACGGCGCGGCATTCCGGCATGGAAAGCTGGTAGGCCGCGAGGTCGCAGACATCGAGGTCTGTGGCATTGCCCGCCGTGGTCATGTGGCAGACCGAGAAGCCGCGCTCGGCCGCCTGCATCAGCGCGTAGCCCAGCGCGCCGGACTGGCTGGTGATGGCGACGCCGCCCGGCGGCGCGGTCATGCGCGGGTATTCCGGCATGAAGGTGACGCCGGCCTTCAGCACATGGTCCACGATGCCGAGGCAGTTCACGCCGCACAGCGGCAGGCCGGCGGCGCGGCAGACCTCCCGCAGTTCCTCCTCCTCGGCGATGCGGTCGGCGAGGCCGGTTTCGCCATAGCCGGAGGCGAAGGCGATGATCCCGCCGGCGCCCTTGGCGATGCAGGCCTTCACCGCCGCCATGATGCCGGTGCGCGGCAGGGCCAGCAGCACGCAGTCCGGCGCCTCGGGCAGGTCCGCGATGGAGGCGTAGCAGGGGTAGCCGTGCAATTCCTGCCCGGCATATTTCGGGTTCACCGCCCAGACCGGGCCGGTGAAATTCTTCATGTTGGAGATGCTGCGGGCGCCGAAGCCGCTCGGCTCGGCCGAGACGCCGACCACGGCGACGCTGCGGGGCGACAACAGCCGGCGCAGCGCGGCCGGATCGCGAAGAGGTTCGGGGGCGCTCATGCCATGGGCTTCCGAACGTCCGTGAAACGCTGCTTCTGCAACCGCCCCTCCCCAGCCCCGCGCCAGGAAGCGAGGCGATTATTGAACCCCGGGCAGCCTAGCCGTGGCCGCCACGGGGTCAAGACAGGGGCCGGGAGGGCGGCTACAGCGGTGCCAGGGGCTCCGGCACGCCGGGCGGCAGCGGCACCTGTGCCACGTTCAGGGTCATCGCCACGGCGACGTAGTAGCCGCTGACCGCGATCAGATCGATCACCCCCTTCTCCCCGAAGCGGTCGCGCACCGCGGCATAGGTCGCGTCGGAGACGAAGCGGGTCGCATGCAGCTCGGCGCAGAAGTCATGGATGATGCGCTGGTCCTCGGTCATGCCGTCGGGGCAGCGGCCCTCGGCCACCGCCTGGGCGATGGCCGGCGGCAGCCCGGCCTTCATCGCCAGCAGGTGGTGGGCGTACCACTCGTACTGGGCGGACCAGACGCGGGCAGTGACGAGAATCGCCAGCTCGTTCAGCGCGGCCGGGATGGAGCTGTTGAAGCGCAGGTACTCGCCCAGCTTCTGGAAGCGCTCGGCGACCTCGGGGCTGCGGAGCATGGCGGGGAAGGGCCCGCGCAGGCCGCCGCGCGGGCCGGCGGCGATACCGGCGGCGACCCGCTTCTGCTCCTCGGTCATCTGGTCGGGCGCCAGTGGCGGCAGCCGGCCCACCGTGCCGTCATCCGCCGGAAGTGCCGTATCGGACATGGTTTGTCGTCTCCCCCAGGTTTGGCGCGGGATCATCGCGCCATGCCGGCGGATCGGCAACTTTCGCCATGCCGATGGATCGGCAACTTTCGCTATGCCGATACGGACAGACTGGCCTAGCCTGCCGCGGGGAATGGCTGCCGGGAGAATGCCTTGGCCTATGCGTTGCAGCAGCTGATCAACGGGATCAGCCTGGGGATGATCTATGGCCTGATCGCGGTGGGCTACACCATGGTCTACGGCATCATCGGCATGATCAATTTCGCCCATGGCGACGTGTTCATGATCGGCGCCTTCGTTTCGCTCATCGCGCTGCTGCTGCTGTCGATGGGCGGCATCATGGAAGGCCCGGCGGCGATCCTGCTGGTGCTGGTGATCTCGATCATCATCACCGGCTGCTACGGCTGGGCGGTGGAGCGGCTGGCCTACCGGCCGTTGCGCGGCAGCTTCCGGCTGGCGCCGCTGATCTCGGCCATCGGGCTGTCCATCGTGCTGCAGAACTTCGTCCAGGTCAGCCAGGGCGCCCGGGTGAAGCCGATGGAGCCGCTGGTGCGCGGCGGCGTGGAGGTGATGCAGGACGGCGGCTTCGTGGTGCAGTTCGCCTATATCCAGATGCTCATCATCGGCGTCACCCTGGCGGTGCTGCTGGTGTTCACCCTGCTGGTCACCCGCACGCCGCTCGGCCGCGCCATGCGGGCCTGCGAGCAGGACCGCAAAATGGCCTCGCTGCTCGGCATCGACACCAACCGCACCATCAGCCTGACCTTCGTCATCGGCGCCGCGCTGGCCTCGGTCGCCGGCACCATGTACCTGCTGCGCTACGGGGTGATCGATTTCTACATCGGCTTCCTGGCCGGGGTGAAGGCCTTCACCGCCGCCGTGCTGGGCGGCATCGGCTCGCTGCCGGGGGCGGTGCTGGGCGGCCTGCTGATCGGCCTGATCGAGACCTTCTGGAGCGCCTATTTCAGCGTCCAGTACAAGGATGTCGCGGCCTTCTCCATCCTGGTGCTGACCTTGATCTTCCTGCCCACCGGCCTGCTCGGGCGCCAGGAGATCGAGAAGGTATGAAGCCCGCCGCGGCGCTGAAGGATGCCGCCATCGCCGCGGCGGTGGCCGCCGTGCTGTTCGTCCCGCTGGTGGCGATGCGGACGGATGTGGCGCCCGCGGGCGGGCTGTTCCTGCGCTTCCGCTGGGCCGAGGCCGCCATGCTCTGCGGGCTGGTGTTCGCCGGGCGGCTGGCGCTGGTGCTGTGGACCGGCCGCAGCGGGCTGCGGCCCAGCACCTCGGCCGGGCCATGGAGCATGCGGCTGCAGCAGGCCGGCCGGATGGCCGCGCCCGGGCTGCTGGCCGCGGCGCTGGTGCTGCCGGCGATCCCCGGCATCGGCCGGTACGAACTGGACCTCGGCATCCTCGTGCTGACCTATGTGATGCTCGGCTGGGGGCTGAACATCGTGGTCGGGCTGGCCGGCCTGCTGGACCTCGGCTATGTCGCCTTCTACGCGGTGGGCGCCTATTCCTACGCGCTGCTGGCCCAGTATTTCGGGCTGTCCTTCTGGATGTGCCTGCCGCTGGCCGGCATCATGGCGGCCTTCGCCGGCATACTGCTCGGCTTCCCGGTGCTGCGGCTGCGGGGGGACTACCTGGCGATCGTGACGCTGGCCTTCGGCGAGATCATCCGCGTGGTGCTCATCAACTGGGCCAGCCTCACCGGCGGGCCGAACGGCATCGGCGGCATCCCGCGCCCGACCTTCTTCGGCCTGCCCTTCAGCATGGCCGGCGGCGAGGGGACCTTCGCCGGCTTCTTCGGGCTGGAGCCGTCGCCCAGCCACCGGGTGATATTCCTCTACTACCTGATCCTGGTGCTGGCCCTGCTGACCAACTGGGTCACCATGCGGCTGCGCCGCCAGCCGCTCGGCCGCGCCTGGGAAGCCCTGCGGGAGGATGAGGTGGCCTGCCGCGCCCTCGGCATCAACGTCACCACCACCAAGCTCTCGGCCTTCGCACTGGGCGCCATGTTCGGCGGCTTCGCCGGCGCCTTCTTCGCCACCCGCCAGGCCTTCATCAGCCCGGAGAGCTTCACCTTCATCGAAAGCGCCATCATCCTGTCCATCGTGGTGCTGGGCGGCCTCGGCAGCCAGGTCGGCGTGGCGGTGGCGGCGCTGGTGATGATCGGCGGCTTCGAGGTGTTCCGCGGGCTGGATGAATGGCGGATGCTGGTGTTCGGCGGCACCATGGTGGTCATCATGGTGCTGCGGCCGCGCGGGCTGGTCGGCACCCGCACCCCCTCCATCGCGCTCGGCACCAAGCGAACCATCGGCGGGGACCTGGTCGGGGAGGGCCGCGGATGACCGCGCCGCCGATCCTGGAGGTCGATGGCCTCACCATGCGGTTCGGCGGGCTGACCGCGGTCTCGGCCGTCGGCTTCCGCGCCGGCCTGGGCGAGATCACCGCGCTGATCGGCCCGAACGGCGCCGGCAAGACCACGCTGTTCAACTGCCTCACCGGCTTCTACCGGCCGAGCGAGGGCAGCATCCGGCTGCATCGCCCCGGCGTCGCGCCGATCGAGCTGCAGCGCCTGCCGGGCCACCGCATCGCCCGGGCCGGGGTGGCCCGCACCTTCCAGAACATCCGGCTGTTCCCCGGCATGACCGCGCTCGAGAATCTGCTGATCGCCCAGCACAACCGGCTGATGGCCGCGACCGGCTGGGGCATCGGCGCGGTGCTCGGCCTGTCGCGCTACCCGGCGGCGGAGCGCGCGGCGGTGGAGCGGGCGCGGCAGTGGCTGCTGGCGACCCACCTGCTGGACCGCGCCGACGACCCGGCCGGCGCCCTGCCCTATGGCGCGCAGCGGCGGCTGGAGATTGCCCGCGCCATGTGCACCGAGCCGGCGCTGCTCTGCCTCGATGAACCCGCCGCCGGCCTCAACCCGCGCGAATCCGACGAGCTGGCCCGGCTGCTGGCCGATATCCGCGCCCAGGGCACCTCGATCCTGCTCATCGAGCACGACATGGGCGTGGTGATGCGGATCAGCGACCGGGTGGTGGTGCTGGACCACGGCGTGATGATCGCCGACGACACGCCGGAGGTGGTCCGCGCCAACCCGCAAGGTCATCGCCGCCTATCTCGGCGAGGACGAGGCGGAGGTGGTGGCGTGACCCCGTTGCTGGAGGTGGATCGCGTCTCGGCCGGCTATGGCGCGGTGCAGGCGCTGTCCGAGGTGTCGCTGCATGTCATGCCGGGCGAGATCGTCACCCTGATCGGCGCCAACGGGGCCGGCAAGTCGACCCTGCTGATGACCATCTGCGGCGACCCCAGCCCGCGCGCCGGCCGCATCCTGCTGGGCGGGGAGGACATCACCGGCGAGCCGACCCACCTGACCATGCGCCGCGGCCTCGCCCAGTCGCCCGAGGGCCGGCGCATCTTCCCGCGCATGAGCGTCTACGAGAACCTGCTGATGGGCGGCGAGGCGCTGACCCGGGACGACCCGGCGCCGCAGCTCGAGAAGGTCTTCACCCTGTTCCCCCGGCTGAAGGAACGCCTCGCCCAGCGCGGCGGCACGCTGTCGGGCGGCGAGCAGCAGATGCTGGCCATCGGCCGCGCGCTGATGTCGAAGCCGCGGCTGCTGCTGCTGGACGAGCCCTCGCTCGGCCTGGCGCCGCTGGTGGTGAAGCAGATCTTCGGCGCCATCCGCGCGCTGAACGCCGAGACCGGCCTGACCGTGCTGCTGGTCGAGCAGAACGCCAACCAGGCGCTGCGGCTGGCGCACCGGGGCTATGTGCTGGTCAATGGCCGCATCACCATGGAAGGGCCCGGCCTCGCGCTGCTGGCCCGGCCGGAAATCCGCGACGCGTATCTGGGCGGGCATGGCTGACAGGCCGCGCAGGGCTTCGCTACCGTGGTCCACCATCAGACAGTTGGGAGCATAGGCATGCTGACGAAACGCTTGATCCTCGGGGCGGCGCTGGCCACCGCCACGCTGAGCGGCGCCTGGGCGCAGGGCAACAGCGGCCCCATCCGCATCGCCACGGCCGGCCCGATGACCGGCCAGTACGCGGTGTTCGGCGCCCAGATGCGGGCCGGTGCCGAGCAGGCGGTGGCGGATATCAACGCCCGTGGCGGCGTGCTCGGCCGCCAGCTTGTGCTCGAGGTCGGCGACGATGCCTGCGACCCGCGCCAGGCGGTCTCGGTCGCCAACCAGCTTGCCAGCCGGCAGGTCGCCTTCGTCGCCGGGCACTACTGTTCCAGCAGCTCCATCCCGGCCAGCAAGGTGTATGCGGAGGAAGGCGTGCTGCAGATCAGCCCCGCCTCGACCAATCCGGCCTATACCGACAACGGTGGCTGGAACACCTTCCGCGTCTGCGGCCGGGACGACCAGCAGGGCAAGGTGGCCGGCACCTACATGGCGCAGAATTTCGGCGGCAAGCGCATCGCCATCCTGCATGACAACACCGCCTACGGCAAAGGCCTTGCGGATGAGACGAAGAAGGCGCTGAACGCCGCCGGCAAGGAGGAAACCCTCTACAGCGCCTATACCCCGGGCGAGCGGGACTACAACGCCGTGGTCTCCCGCCTCAAGCAGGAGAACATCGACGTCATCTATATCGGCGGCTACCACACCGAAGCCGGGCTGATCCTGCGTCAGGCCAAGGAGCAGGGGATGGACGTCACGCTCATCGGCGGCGACGCGCTGGTGACCAACGAGTTCTGGCAGATCACCGGCCCGGCCGGCGAAGGCGCGCTGATGACCTTCAGCAGCGACCCGCGCAAGCGCCCTACCGCCGCCTCGGTGGTGGAGAGCTTCCGCGCCAAGAACATCGATCCCGAGGGCTATGTCCTCTACACCTACGCCGCCATCCAGATCTGGGCGCAGGCGGCGGCCAAGGCCAATAGCATCGCCCCCCGGCAGGTGGCCGCGGCGCTGAAGACCCAGCCCTGGCAGACCGTGCTGGGCGACATCAGCTTCGATGCCAAGGGCGACATCACCACCCCGGACTACGTGTTCTACGTCTGGAAGAACGGCTCCTACAGCGAGATGTAAGCTTGCATTACGCTGCGCCGATGGTGCAGAGTTTGGGCAGTCTTCAACAACCGAAAGGAGGTGATCCAGTGTCTCATTGCCATATGCCGTGTGCCCTGCCCGCGGCCTGGATCATCGTCACCACCAGCGTGGAGACGGCTTCCTGAGCCCTGCATAGGCCGGCAACGGCTGCAGCAATGGGAAGGCCCGGGCGGGAAACCGCCCGGGCCTTCCGCATTTTCAGCGCCGGGTCAGCGCCGCGCCGGGTCAGGCCACCCGGCCGACCGGATGGTAGTCCCGGCCGAAATAGATCAGCCCGGCGTCATGCTGGCTGCCGGTGCGGATGCCCATGACCTCGGCGAACACCACGCTGTGGGTGCCCTTGTCGATGATGTCGGTCACCTGGCAGTCGAAGGACACCACCGCGCCCTGCAGCACCGGCGCCCCGGTGGCCAGGGTGGACCAGGTGCCGGCATCGAAACGCTCATCCATGGTGCATTTGGTGACGCCGGCGAAGACCATGCAGGTCTCCTTCTGCCCAGCCGCCACGACGTTGACGCAGACATTGCCATTGGCCCGCAATGCCGGGGCCGCGGTGGCGTTGCGGTTCATGCAGACCAGCAGGGTGGGCGGGTCGTCGGTCACGCTGCAGACGGCGCTGGCGGTGAAGCCGCCGCGCCCGGCGGGACCGCCGGTGGTGATGATGTTCACCGCGGCGCCCAGCCTTGCCATGGCGTCGCGGAAATCCTGTCTCGTCACGGCCATCGGGACACATGCCTTGCTTGCTTCGCCCGATTAAAGCATGCGCCGTGCCGCGGGGAACGGGGGGCTTCAGTCCCTGTTCGCATCATCCGGGCAAAACCCGCCGCGGGGGTCGAGCCGCCGTACCCAGCAGGCCGCCAGCGCCAATTCCACGGCAAGGCGCGACACCGCGGCCGAGAGCGGCGGCAATTCGGCCTGCTGAGGGGCCAGCGTCAGCACCGCCGCAAGGGCGTCCGCACCGGACAGCCGCCCGGCCGGGTCGGAAGGCAGGGTTGCCGCATTCGGCGCCAGCGCCAGGATGCACGCCACCCCAAGCAGCACGCCGAGGCTGCGCCGCGGAGCCACGGTCACCACGGCAGGCTGGCTGAGTTGCCGGCTGGCCGCCCGGGGCGGATTGCGACGGCGGTCAAAATCCTGCCAGACCAGGTCCCAGTCGTCATGAGTGGAACCCGCAGGCCCGTCGAAAGCCATTTTGCCTCGCTTGAGATGCAATCAGGGTTGCTGGTTAACAAGTTATATGCACGTTCAGGTTGCCACAAGCGAGATAACTAAATCTTTACCCTTGTGTCGCGATGTTGCGGGTTTTCGCCCCTGCTGCACCGCCCCGCAGGCTGCCCCGCCGCCGCCGCGGTCGATGTCATGGATCGGGACATGCCAAGCCGCCGCATCTGCGGTTAGATGCCGCCCGCACCGCCACAAGCCCTGCACGACACAAGCAAGGAGGACAGCATGCCCGAGATCGAGATCGCCGCGGCCGATGGCAGTGGCCGCTTCGGCGCCTATCTGGCGATGCCCAAGACCACCCCGGCCGGCGCCGTGGTCATGATCCAGGAGATCTTTGGCGTGAACGGCGCCATGCGCGCGCTGAGCGACTGGGTCGCCGACATGGGCTTCATCGCCATCAGCCCCGACCTGTTCTGGCGCCAGGAAAAGGCCGTGCAGCTCGACCCCGATGCCGGCCAGGAGCAATGGGACAAGGCCTTCGCGCTGATGAAGGGAATGGACCAGGACAAGGCGGTGGATGACCTGAAGGCGACCGTCGCCCATGCCCGCGGCATGCAGGGCAGCAACGGCAAGGTGGCCACCATGGGCTTCTGCCTCGGCGGCCGGCTGGCCTACATGATGGCGGCGCGCTCGGATGCCGATGCCAACATCAGCTACTACGGCGTCGGCCTGGAAGGCCTGCTGGGCGAGGCCGGGGCGATCAAGGCCCCGCTGATCCTGCACATCGCCGAGCAGGACAAATTCGTGCCCGCCGAGGCCCAGGCCAAGATCCGGGACGGGCTCAAGGGCAACCCCAAGGTCGCCGTGCATGTCTACCCCGGGGTGGACCACGCCTTCGCCCGGATGGGCGGCCATTCCTGGGATGCGCGGGCCGCGACCATCGCCAACGGCCGGACCGCGGAGCTGCTGGCGAAGACGCTCGGCTGATGCCCGTGGGGCCGCGCGGCGAGGCTGCCGCGCGGCCCCCTGGTTTCAGCTCCGGCCGTAGGTGTCTTCCAGCCGGACGATGTCGTCCTCGCCGAGATAGGCGCCGACCTGCACCTCGATGAGGTTCAGCGGGATCATCCCCGGGTTCTCCAGCCGGTGGACGCAGCCGAGCGGCAGATAGACGCTCTCGTTCTCGCGCAGCAGGATTTCCTCGCCGTCGCGGTGGACGATGGCGGTGCCGTTCACCACCACCCAGTGCTCGGCACGGTGGAAATGCTTCTGCAGCGACAGTTTCTGGCCGGGACGGACCTGGATCTTCTTCACCTGGAACCGCTCGCCCAGGATCAGCCCCTCGTAGTTGCCCCAGGGGCGGTAGATCCGGCGGTGCTCGGTGGCCTCCCTGCGGCCGGCCTGGCGGAGCCGGTCGACCAGCAGCTTCACGTCCTGCGCCCGGTCCCGCGGCATGACCAGCACCGCATCCTCGGCGGTGACCACCACCACGTCCTTCAGCCCGATGACGCCGGTCAGGATGCCTTCGGACCGCACGTAGCAGCCATCCGCATCCACCAGCTCGACCGGGCCGATGGCGACATTGCCGCGGGCATCCTTGGCGCCGGCCTCCCAGAGCGCCGCCCATGAACCGAGGTCGGACCAGCCGATCGAGGCGGGGACCACCGCGGCCAGCGCGGTCTTTTCCATCACCGCGTAGTCGATGGATACCGCCGGGGCGGCACTGAAGGCCGCGGCACCGAGCCGCACGAAATCGAGGTCGCGCGTCGCCTCGGCGACCGCGGCGGCGACGGTGCGCATCAACTCGGGCGCGAAGCGTTGCAGTTCGGCGACCAGGGTGGCGGCGGTCGCCACGAACATGCCGCTGTTCCACAGGTGCCGGCCGCCGGCCAGGAAATCCGCCGCCTTCGCCGCATCCGGCTTCTCGACGAAACGGTCCACCGCGCGGACCCCGGGGGCCCCGGCCAGTTCCGCCCCGGCCTCGATGTAGCCGTAGCCGGTCTCGGGCGCGGTCGGCTGCATCCCGAAGGTGACGATCCGGCCGGCCTCGGCCGCCACCACCGCCCGAGCCAGCGCCGCATGCAGGGCGGGCACATCGGTGATCGCGGCATCCGCCGCCATCAGCCACAGCACCGCATCGGGCGCCTGTTCGGCCACCAGCAGGGCGGCGGCGGCGACCGCCGGGGCGCTGTTGCGCCCGGCCGGCTCCAGCAGGATGCGGGCGCCCTCGATCCGGGCGGCGCGCAACTGCTCGGCCACCAGGAAGCGGTGGGCCTCGTTGCAGACCACGACGGGGGGCGCGAAGCCGGGGCCGATGGCCCGCCCGGCGGTGTCCTGCAGCATGGTCCCGGCACCGACCAGGGGCCAGAACTGCTTGGGATAGCCCTCCCGGGACAGCGGCCAGAGCCGCGTTCCCGTCCCACCCGACAAGATGACCGGTACGATCGACACGATTGCTCTCCGCGAAATCTGCGGCGCACTACACCAGATCGGCGATGGCAGGAACCGGGCTGGTCAGGCGACCCTGAGCCCACAGTCGGCGAAGCCGGCGAACATGTAGCCGGCGCCGCGCACGGTCTTGATGCAATCCTGCTGGGCCGGCCCCAGCTTGCGGCGCAGCCGCAGCACCAGGTTGTCCACGGTGCGGTCCTCCGCCCGGAACGGCCGGCGGAACACGGTCTGGGCCACGGCATCGCGGCTGACGGCCTTGCCGCGGGTGTCGATCAGCATGCTCATCAGGTCGAATTCGGCGGTGGTCAGGCTGCATTCCGAGCCATCCGGCCGCAGCAACTGGCGGCGCTGCGGGATCAGCCGCCAGCCGCCGACCGATACCGCCGGCTCATCCTGCGCCGAGCCCCATTCGGCCCGTCGCAGCACGGCGCGGATGCGCGCCAGCAGCCTGCGCAACGGCAGCTCCCGGTCCACCAGGTCGTCGGCGCCGGCTTCCAGGATCATGATCTCGCTGAGATCGTCCGTCCGCCCGAGCACCAGGATGCAGGGCACCAGCGAGACGTCGCGGATACGGCGCAGAGCCTGCAACGCAGCCGCGGATTCCTCGCCGCCACCCAGCAGCACCAGGCGCGGCGGCCGGGCCGGCAGGCGGCCGAGCAGGGACCGCACGTCGTCGTGCAGCTCGGTCGAGAAGCCGTGGTCGTTGAAGAAGCCGGCCATCTTGCGGCCGAAGCATGCGTCTGGCTGGATGATCCCAAGTCCGAGCTGCCCCATCGCGAACTCCTTGCAGCGCGTTACAACCGCTCACGCCAATGTTTGAAATCCATCAATCCTGGATTGCAGTGAAGCTCAGTGTGCAGTGCAACACCCGCCTTCCAGTCATGTAATCGTGCTTATCACTAGATCAACTTTTCGTGATAATCTGGTGCGATATCGTCACAATCAGGTGGGCACGCCGCTGCCTGCCGGACGCCGGCCCGCAAGCAGGGTATCGATCAGCGCCAGGTGCTGCGGCAGGCACACGCTGTCCAGGTCGTAGCGCTCCACCACCGTCTGGCGTGCCGCGGCCCGCAGCGGGGCATGGCCGGCCGGGTCGGCCAATGCCCGGACCACCGTCTCCGCCACCTGATCGGGCGAGAAGAAATCAACCAGTAGTCCATTCCTGCCGTGCTCGATCACCTCCTGCACCGGGGCGGTGGCGGAGCCGATCACCAGACAGCCGAGCGACATGGACTCGAGCATCGACCAGGACAGCACGAAGGGATAGGTCAGATAGACATGCGCGCCGGACAGGCTGAGCAGCCCGAGCAGCGTCTCATGCGGCACCTTGCCGGTGAAATGCACCCGGGACAGGTCCAGCCGGTCGCCGAGCTCGGCCAGCATCGCGGCCCGCCAGCTTGGCGCCCCGCGGGGCTTGCCGCCGTAATGGGGGTCCTCGCCGCCGACCAGCACGATCCGCGCCGCCGGCCGGCGGGCCAGGATCTCGGGCAGGCTGCGCATGAAGATGTGGAAGCCGCGGTAGGGCTCCAGCCCGCGCGCGACGAAGGTCACCACCTCGTCGCCCTCACTGAGCCGGCAACCGTCCGGCAGGGTGATCTCCACCCCCTTCCGCCGGCGGAGCGCGTGGGTATCCACCCCCTCATGCACCACCGAGATGCGCTCCCGCGCCCAGGCCGGGAAGCGGCTGGCCTGCCACTGGGTGGGCGTGTGGCCCCAATCCGCCACCTGCAGGGACACCAGGTGGTTGGCGTTCAGCACCCTGACCCGGCACGCATCGTCCAGGGAAACCTCGCCCGGCGGGTCGAAGCCCACGTCGGCGCCGGAGGATTCGTAGTCGAATTCCCAGTAGTACAGCAGCTTGGCGTCCGGCCAGACATCCCGCAGGAACAGCCCCTCCCCCCAGCCGGGATGGCAGCACACGATATCCGGGGTGAAGCCGCGCCCCTTCAGCCCGAGTGCCGCCCGCGCCGCCTGCTGGCCCCGGTACACCGCATTCTCGAAGCGCTGGACGTAGCGATGGGTGGTCTTCTGGCCCACCGTCGGCGCCTTGTAGCGCAGGTGCCGCACCCCGGGCAGCGCATCGCCGGGGTTCTCGCCCAGGCCGACCACCTGCACCCCCGGCCGGCGCGCCAGGGCACGCGACACATGGCGGTACTGGGCCGGAAAATTCTGGTGGACGAACAGCACGCGCATCGGCTTGTCGGTTCCGTTATGGCGGTCGCGTTTCCGTGCAGCACGAATGCGCGGCCGCGGCAACATCTACGGTTCTCATGGCTTATTCATTAACCATGCAAGCCGCCCATGAACGCACCGACTGGTCCGTGCTCTCGACCCTGCTGCGCCTGGCCCAACGCGACGGGTGGCGGGTGGAATTCGACATCGACCAGGTGATGGTCTCCAGCCGCCGGCCGCCGGCCGGGGTGCTCGTGCTGCCGAGCCGGCTGCTGCGCCATGCCCGCGCCAGCGGCTGGCAGGCTGCCATCGGCCGCGGGCGGATCGGCCTGCGCCACCCGGCGGTGCGCCAGGCGGTGATGCTGCGCCTGGAAGGCTGAGCCCCCCCTCTGCCCGGCCGGCCCGACTGCGGCTACCCTGCGCCGGCAAGGCCAGGGCGGCAGCACCGCCCGGCTTCCCCCAGGGCCCGGAGCCTCCATGACCGACAATCCCACCGCCTGCCTGCTGATCATCGGCAACGAGGTGCTGTCCGGCCGCACCCGCGACGCCAACCTGCAATTCCTGGCGACCCGGCTGGGCGAGCTCGGCATTCCGCTGCGGGAAGCCCGCGTCATCCCGGATGTGCCGGAGACCATCATCGGCACGGTGAACGAGTGCCGGGCGAGGTTCACCCATGTCTTCACCACCGGCGGCATCGGCCCGACCCATGACGACATCACCAGCGAATGCGTGGCCCGCGCCTTCGGGGTGCCCTGGGAGGTGCATGCCGAGACCCGCGCGCTGATGGCCGCCGACTACGCCCGCCGCAGCCCGGCGGTGGAGTTCAACGAAGCCCGGCAGCGGATGGCCACCCTGCCGCGCGGCGCCGTGCCGATCCGCTGCCCCGAGACCACGGCGCCGGGCTTCAGCATGGAGAACGTCCACGTCATGGCCGGCGTGCCGCGCATCATGCGCTCGATGTTCGAGACGCTGGCGCCCAGCCTCGAAGGTGGCCGGCCCATCCTGTCCCACACCGTCCACGCCCATTACGTGTACGAGGGCCAGATCGCCGCCGGGCTGAGTGCGATCCAGGCGAAATACCCCGGCCTCGACCTCGGCAGCTATCCCTACTACCGCAGCGGCGGCGGTGGCGGCGTCGCGCTGGTCGCCAAGGGCACGGAGGCATCCGCCGTGGCGGCAGCCGCCGAGGAGATGTTCGCCCTGCTCGCCGGCTTCGGCGATGCCCAGCAGGGCGAGCCGGCCATGGAACCCTCCGCCTGAGGCGAGGGCGCGGCACTTTCCCGCGCCGGCAGATCAGCCCGGCCGGACGGAGCCATCCCGCCGGGCATTGGCATTGCCTGGGCCAAGGAACCGGGCCAGCCGCACCGCGGTCTGGCCCGGCATGGTCCGCAGGCTCGGCATCACCAGCAGGCAGTCGTCGTGCGGGGTGCGGATCTCGCTGTCGCCGTCGAGCGCAATCAGCGTGTTCCGCTGCGCCACCACATCGCCGCCGCGGAACGGCCGGACAAAGGCGAAGCCCGGCGTCCGCGCGGTGACGGTGCGCGTCACCTCGGCCAGCCGCGGCCGGACCGGGCTTGCCGGAACCTCCCACAACACCTCGTCATCCCGGGCAACCACACCGGTCGCCAGCAGCAGCGCCGCGCCCGTCGCCTCCATCGTGGCGACGGTCGTGGCCTCCCAGTGCGAGCCGGCCTCCACCAGTATGGCGGCGCAGCGCCGGTCGGGCTGGGTGAAGGCGGCGTAGTCGATCAGCCGACGGCCGCTGGCATGGCCATCATCCGCCACCACCAGCGGCGGCATGCCGAGCCGCAGCGCCAGCTCGGCCGCCCAGGACGCCTGGCCCACCAGCATCAGCGGGTCCGACGGCCACAGCATGGAATGCAGGTCGAGCAGCACATCGGCGCTGTCGAACAACGGCCGCAGCACCCGCGCCCGGCGCAATTCCAGCGAGCGCCGGCCGCTGTCCAGCGTATCGGCGTCCCACAGCCGGTTGAGGTCCTCGTCGATGAAGCGGCTGGCGGTCGGGTCCTCGGGGTCGAAGCGGCTGAAAGCGTCGATATTGGCGAAGACCAGCGACAGCCGCCCGCGCACCGGCCGCAGCCCGGCCCTGAGCCAGCGGTCCAGCACCAGCGCCCCGCCGATCTCGTTGCCATGCATCAGCGCGACCACCGCGACATGCGGCCCAGGCGCGGCGGCGGTGAAACTCCACACCCCCGGCAGCGTGTTGCCACCGAGGAACGGCCGCAGGTCGGGCGCCTGGATGCGGACATCGAGCCGCAGCACGCCACCGGCCATCCCGTCGCCGGGCAGGAAGCCGGCGACGATGGCCGCGAGCGCCGGATGCAGCGTGCTCTCCTCGGACATCGTCAGGCGACCGCTCGTGCGACGCGGCTGGCGCGGTCATGCGCCGCCCACGACGACAATGCGCCGTGGTCCAGATCGAGGCTGCCGTGCCGGCCCGTGGCACCGTGCGCCACCGGCCTGTCGGGCAGCCTCACGGCTTCTCCGATCTCCGCCATCCCTTGTCTCCCGCGCACAGTCTATACGGGGCGGCGAAGGCGGCAATCCGGGGAAGGACGCGGCATGCATCATGGACAATCGGCAACGCCGCGCATTGCGGTGCTGGGCCTGCATCTGGAAGCGAATGCCTTCGCGCCGCCGACGGTGCTGGAGGATTTCGCCCGGCAGTGCCTGGTGCGCGGCGTGGCGATGAGCCAACTGGCCCGCGCGCCGGCCAGCCACCTGCCGGGCGAGATCGGCGGCTTCTATAACCGCATGGACGCAACCGGGCCCTGGCAGCCCGTGCCGGTGCTGGTGGCGGCCGCACCGCCGGGCGGGCCGATCGAGCAGGCGGTATTCCTCGGCTTCCTGGATGAGATGGCGGCCGGGCTGGCCGCCGCCCTGCCACTCGACGGCATCTACATCGCCAGCCACGGCGCATCCTCCGCCACCGGCGATGAGGACAGCGACGGCACGCTGGCGGCGATGGTGCGGCGGATCGTCGGGCCGGCGGTGCCGGTGGTGTGCAGCCACGACCTTCACTGCAATGTGAGTGAGAGGCTGGTCGATTCAGTCGATGCACTGGTGGTCTACCGCACGAATCCGCATGTCGACATGGCCGAGCGCGCCGCCGAATCGGCTGATCTGCTGCGGGAGATGCTGGCCGGCATGAAAACCGCCAGGGCCTTCATCCGCCTGCCGCTGACCCCGCCGAGTGTCACCCTGCTCACCGCCGCCGGCCCCTATGCCGATATCATCGGCGCGGCGGAGGCGCTGATGGCCAAGGACCGACGCATCGCCAACGCCTCGGTCGCTGGCGGCTTCGTGTTCTCGGACCTGCCGAAATGCGGCATGACCATCACCGTCACCGCCCGGAACCGCGACCGGGCGGCGGCGCAGGCGGCCGCGCTGGCCCTGGCCCGCCAGGCCTGGGCCGACCACCAGCGCTACCAGCGGGCACTGACCCCGATCGATGAGGCGGTGGCCCTGGCGGTCGCCGCCGGCCGGGGTGAGGCGCCGCCGGTGCTGCTGGCCGATGTGGCGGACAACCCCGGCGGCGGCGGCCGGGGCAGCACCACCTGGCTGCTGCGCGCCCTGCACGAGGCCGGCGCGGCGGGCGCCGTGGCCGGGGTGCTGGTGGACCCGGCGCTGGCCGCCGAGGCCCATGCGCTGGGCGAGGGCGCGGCCTTCGAGGCGGTGTTCAACCGCGCCGAAAGCGAATTCAGCCGCCGCTTCGCCGCCCCCGCGCGGGTGCTGGCGCTGCGCGACGGCCAGGGCACCGGCCGGCGCGGCACCATGGCCGGCCGACAATTCGACCTCGGCTCCTCGGCGCTGCTGGAATTGGCCGGGTCCGGGCTGCGGGTGGTGGTCGGGTCGCTGCGGCGGCAATTGCTGGAGCCGCGGATGCTGGAGATGCACGGCATCGACATCGCCGCGGCCCGCTGCGTGGTGGTGAAAAGCCGTGGCCATTTCCGTGCCGGCTTCGACGAATTCTTCCCCGATGCACGGATCATCGAGGTCGATGCGCCGGGCCTCACCAGCCCGGTGCTGGGCAATTTCGCCTGGAAGCGGCTGCCGCGCCCGGTGTTCCCGATCGACCAGCGGGTGGAATGGGCGCCGCCGGCCCCAGGCTGAGAACTCAGGCTGGGAATTCGGCCGGCCAGCGCCCCAGCAGGCCGGTCTCCGCCTCGAACAGCGCGGCGGCGCGCAGCAGCCCGGCGTCGCCACGGAACCGGCCGACCAGTTGCAGACCGATCGGCAGCCCGCCGCCGTCGAAGCCGCAGGGCAGGCTGACCGCCGGGTGGCCGGTGAGGTTGAAGGGCATGGTCCAGGGGAACCAGTTGGACCGCACCTCCTCGTACTCCTCGCCATCGATCTCAAGCTTGCCGAACAGCTCCTGGCCGATCGGCAGGGCGGGCCGCGAGAGGGTCGGCGTCACCAGGAAGTCGTTGTCGCGCAACAGGCCCTGGACGCGGCGGAACAGCGCGGCGCGGTCGAACATCGCCTGCTGGTAATCGACGCCGCTGACCTCCTGGGTCAGTTCCAACTGCCGCAGCAGGGATGGGACTCATGCGGTCGCCGTCGCGCGCCGCCATCGGGCCGAAGCGGGCGCGCCAGGTGGTGTGGTTGATGGCCCGCCAGATCGGCTCCACGTCGAAGCCGGTGCCGGGCATTTCCTCCAGCGTGGCGCCGAGCGCGGCGAGGCGGCGCAGCGCCGCCTCGAAGCTGTCCCGCACCGCCGCCGAGGTCGGCCGGCCGGGCGGCGCCAGGCAGTACAGGATGCGCCGGCCGCGCAGATCCCCTTCCGGCCGGGCCGCCGCCAGGTAGTCCGGCACCGGCACGCCCAGCGACCACGGGTCGCTCTCATGCGGGCCGGCCATGGCCTGGAGCATCAGCGCGGTATCGGCCACGCTGCGGCTCATCGGCGTGACATAGGTGTAGTTGCCGAAGGCGTCCGGCACCTGGCTGTGCGGGATCACGCCCATGCTCTGCTTCAGCCCGACCAGCCCGTTGCAGGCGGCCGGGATGCGGGTGGAGCCGCCGCCATCGGTCGCCACCGCGATCGGCCCCAGCCCGGTCGCCACCGCCACCGCCGAGCCGCCGCTGGACCCGCCGCAGGTATGCCCGGCGCTCCAGGCATTGCGGGTGCGGCCGAATAGCGGCGCGTCGGTCAGGCACTTGGCGCCGAATTCCGGCGTGGTGGTCTTGGCGAACAGGATGGCGCCCTGGCGGCGCAGCCGGGCCACCGCCTCGGCATCCTCGGCTGGTACGTTGTCGGCGAACAGCAGCGAGCCGAAGGTGGTTCGCAGCCCGGCGGTGTTGACGATGTCCTTCACGGCGCAGGGGATGCCGTGCAGCAGCCCGGTCGGCTCGCCCCGCAATACCGCGCGCTCGGCGGCCTCGGCGGTGGCCATGGCGTCTGCGGCCATGGTGACGAAGCAGTTGAGTTCGGGCTGCAACCGCGCCGCCCGGTCCAGCACGGCCCGCATCACCTCGACCGGCGATATGTCGCGCCGGGCGATGCGGGCGCGCAATTCGGTGGCGGGCAGGAAGCAGAGGTCTTCGGTCATGCCGGGCTCCGGGAAGGCTGGGTCAGGGCTCCACCATGCCCGATACCCAGGCGGTGTAGCGCGCCGCGGATCTCGCCAGCGCGGCCTTCGCGCCGGCCAGGATCTCCCGCTCATGGAAGGCGCCGTAGATCGCGTCGAATTCCAGCGCATCGCACTGGCCGGCCATGCGCTGCACCTCGGCGGGCGGCAGCGGGATCAGGCAGGGGTAGCTCCGCATGAAGCCGAGGTGCTTCCGGTCCGGCATCACCTGCAGGATATCGCCCGACAGCAAGGCGCCGCGCCCACCCGCGCCACCGGCCCAATGGGCGATGGCGCCGCCGGCGAAATGCCCGCCGAGCCGGTGCAGGGTCAGCCCCGGCAGCACGGGCTGGGCGTCGTCTTCCCAGAAGCGCAGGCACGGGTCGGGCCGCATGACGTGCCGGCGGTCGGCGGCATGCAGCCAGACCGGCACCCCGAAGGCGCGGCCCCACTCCACCATGGTCGAGTAGTAGTGCGGGTGGCTCAGCGCGATGCCGGCCAGCCCGCCGAGGCCGCGGATGATCGCCTCCGTCGCCCCGTCCAGCAGGGCGATGCAATCCCACAGCAGGTTGCCCGCCGGCGTCCGCACCAGCAGCGCCCGCTGGTCGATGCCGAGCGCGGGGAAGCTGCGTACCGCCAGCAGCCCCGGCTCCAGCTCCCGCCAGCCGTTGGTGTGGCTGCTGCGCAGCGCCGCCAGGGTGGTCCAGGACTGGCCGCTGGCGGGGACGTATTGCCGCTCGTCCTCGCAGATCGGGCATTGCGCGGGCGGTGTGGCGCTTTCGGCGAACTGGGTGGTGCAGGTGCGGCAGATGAAATGCGGCATCGGGCTCAGCCTCCGCGCATGCGGGCCTCGGCCACCATTTGCTCCAGCGTCGCCAGGTCCACCGCACCGGGGATCAGCGTATCGCCGATCAGTATGGCTGGGGTTCCCTCGATCCGCAGCGCCTGGGCGAGCCGTATGTTCCGCTGGATCCGCGCCTCGATCGCCGGGTCGTCCATGTCCCGCCGCAGCCGTGGCCAGTCGAGCCCGACCCGCTCGGCCTCGCGCTTCAGCACCGGCTCGGTTGGCTCGCCGCGCAGGGCCATCAGCGCGTCGTGCAGCTCGGCGTATTTGCCCTGGCGCTGGGCGGCCAGCAGGGCCCGGCTGGCCAGCACGCTGTTCGGGCCGAGGATCGGCAGGTCCTTCAGCACCAGCCGCACGTCGCCCTGGCGCTGCAGCAGGCGCTCCACCGTGGGATGCAACTGCTTGCAATAGCCGCAGCGCACGTCGAAGAACTCGACGACGGTGACGGCACCCTGCGGATTGCCCCGCACCGGGTCCGCCGGGTCGCGGAACAGCGCATCCGCGTTGGCGGCGATGGCCACCTTCGTCGCGCCCTGGCGGTCCCGCGTCTCGGCCTCCTGCAGCGCGACCAGCGCGTCCCGCAGGATGTCGGGTTCGCGTTGCAGCGCCTCCCGCAGGATGCCGACCACCTCCTGGCGCTGTTCCGGGGTGAGGCCCTGGGCGGAGGCGGGGGTGGCCAAGCCGGCGGATCCCACCGCCAGGGCCAGGGCGAAGGCTTGAAGCTGTCTCATCGGCGCTGTCTCCTTCGCATTGCATCATCCCTTTCGCGCTGGGCGCGCGTCAGGTTATCCCGTTGCGCGGCATTCCGCAGGTCCTGCGCGCGCAGCCGCAGCGGGCCGGGCGGCAGCGCCTCCTCGGCCCGGCGGGCGAGGAAGCGGGCCTCGGGGAAATCGCCGAGCAGCATGGCCTCCTCGGCCAGCGCCAGGTCGGCCTCGGGCATCAGCCCCAGCCGGCCCTGGGCGATGCCGAGTTGCCGCCAGGTGAAGGGGCTGTCCCGCTCCTGCATCAGGCTGGCCTCGAATTCCGCCGCCGCGGCGCGGATCAGCATGGGGTCGTTGGTTTCCAGCAGCGCGCGGCCGAGCAGGGTGCGGACCAGCGGCTCCCCGGGCGCCAGTTGCACCGCCTCGCGCAATGGCCCGATGGCCTCGCGCAGCCGGCCGGCCTCGAACAGGATCTGCCCCTGCAATTCCCGCAGCCACGGGTTGCCGGGCTGTTCCCTGGCCAGCGGACCGAGCACCGCCAGCGCCGCATCCGCCCGGCCCGACCGGTGCAGCGCGATCGCCCGGGCATAGCGCGCCGGGGCGTCCATGGTGGAACCGGCACCCGATTCGGGGTAGCGGCGCAGGGTGGCCAGCGGCGGGTCGATGAAGCCATCGAGCTTGGCCTTCACCATGGCGAAGCCGGCCACCATGGCGGGCGGGAAGGCGGCATCCCCGGCACGGCTGCGGCCCACCCAGTCCTGCACGAACTCCATCCGGTCCCGCGACAGCGGGTGGGTGCGGAAATACGGGTCCTGCCGGCTGGTGGTGAGGATTTCCTGCTCCCGCAGCCGCGCCAGCAGCCGGCTCAGCCCGCTGCCGGACCAGCCCAGCCGGTCGAGGTAGAGCATCGCCGCCTGGTCGGCCGATTGTTCCTGGGCGCGGGTGAAGGCGTATAATTCGCCCATCGCCATGGCCTGGCTGCCCAGGATCAGCGCCGGCGCCGCGCTGCCCCCGCCACCGCCGCCCGCCGCCGCCGCGCCGCCCAGCAGCATGCCGGCGATGGAGCGGATCATGGCGTTGCGCATCTCCTCCGGCATCCGGCTGATATGGCCGGCGGCGACGTGGCCGGTCTCATGCGCCAGCACCCCGGCCAGCTCGCCGACCCCATCGGCCTGCTGGATCAGCCCGGTATGGATGAACATGCGGTTGCCGGTTGCTGACGAAGGCGTTTATGGGCCGCGCCTGGATCAGCGTGATGCGCGACAGGCCGGCGTCCACGCCGGCGACACGGAACAGGGGATGGGCGATGCTGCGGAGCAGGTGCTCCGTCTCGGCGTCGCGGATCGTCACCACCGGGGTCGCCGCGTCCTGGGCCTGCGCGGGATTCGGCGCAAAGAAGGGTGGCGCCAGCCAGGGCGGCACCAGGAAGGGGACCAGGGACAGCAGCATGACAAGCAGCGCCGAGAACAGGGCCAGCGGTTTCCGCATGGCATCGTGTCTAGCGCGGCCCGCCGCGGTCCGAACAGGGTCCGTGTGGCGGCTCGCCCTGCTGGCGGTGGCCATGGCCCTGCCCGGCTGCGGCACCCTGGACCGGGCGCTGGCGCCGATCATGGGCAGCGGGCCGCAGCCCGGCCAGCCGGGCTACGTCCGCGGCTTCCTCGGCGGCGTGGTGGCGGACGAGCCGGATGCGGCGCTCGCCGGGCGCGAGGTGCTGTCGCGCGGCGGCAACGCGGCGGATGCGGCGGTGGCGGTCGGCGTTCGACCTGGCGGTGACCCTGCCGTCCCGTGCCGGGCTGGGCGGCGGCGGCGCCTGCCTGGCCTATGCGCAGCGGCGAGCTCGGTCAATCGCGGCGTGCCGGAGGCGGTCCTGTTCGTGCCGGGCGCGCCGCCGCAGCCGCCGGAGCGAAGCCGACCGGCCGGCGGCGCTGCCGATGCTGGCGCGCGGCATGTACCTGCTGCACGCCCGCTACGGCAAACTGCCGTTCGAAAGCCTGATCGTCGCCGGCCGAGCGGGCGGCGCGCTTCGGCGTGCCGGTGTCGCGGGCGCTGGCGCGGGACCTGGCGCCGGTGGCCGGCCCGCTGTTCGCCGATCCGCAGGCGCGCGCGGTGTTCACGCCAGGACGGCGTGCCGCTGAGCGGCCGGACAGAGGCTGGTGCAGCCCGCGCTGGCGACCACCCTGGCGGCGCTGCGCGTTGCCGGGGTGGGCGACTTCTACCAGGGCGCGCTGGCGCAGCGGCATGGCGGAACTCGCCGCTGGCCGGCGGCTCCGCTGACCGTGACGGACCTGCGCGGCGCGCTGCCGAAGCTGGCGGCGCCGCTGATCGTGGCCGGGCCGCAACGACCGGTGGCGTTCCTGCCGCCGCCGGCGGATGGCGGACTGGCCGCCGCGGCGGGGTTCGAATCGCTGCAGCAGAACCCGCGCCGACCTGGCGGCGCCGCGCGCGCGCGCTGGCGGTCGCCGCGCGCTGGCGCGCAGGGCGGCGTCACGGCGGAGGCGCTGCTGCATGCGCGGCAGCCTGCCGCGGGTGGGCGCGCCGCCACTGCCGGCCTCCACCAGCCTTGCCACGCTGGACCGCGACGGCAATGCGGTGGTCTGCGCGCTGACCATGAACAACCTGTTCGGCACCGGGCGAATGGTGCCGGGCCATGGGCTTTCTGCTGGCCGCGGCGCCGCGGCGCGGTGCCGCCGCCGCTGCTGGCCGCGGCCTGGCATGGAACGCCGGCATCCAGGCCTTCCGCGCCGCGGTGGGCGGCTCCGGCCAGGCGGCGCGCCGATGGCGGTGGCCGGGCATGCAGGCGCTGGCACCTGCTGCGGCCGGTGGCAGCCCGGCCGCGCCAGCGCTGGCAGCCGGCTCGCCGGGCGCCGGCGCGCACCGCAGATGGCGGCCTGCAGCCGGCTACCTGCCGGGCAACCCCGACCGGCTGCGCTGACGGCCTGTCGGACCCGCGCGGCGCCCGGGCTGGCGCTGGGCGCGGTCGACGGAGTAGCCGCCATGGCCCTGCAAGATCGGCCGCGGCGCCTCGGCGCCGCCCTTCATGGTGATGGACGTGATCGCCGCGGCCAACGCGCGCCAGGCGGCGCTGCCGCCGGGCGCGCCGCATGTGATCCGCATGGAGGTGGGCCAGCCCGGCACCGGCGCCCCGCCGGCGCGGCGGCGGCGGCGATGGCGCCTGCGGTCGGGCGACCGCTGGGCTACACCGAAGCGTTCGGCCGGCGCTCGCTGCGGGAGCGGATCGTCGCGCATTACCGCGCCTGGTACGGGCTGGACCTGCCGCTGGAGCGGGTGGCGGTGACGGTGGGCGCGTCGGGCGCGTTCCCGCTGGCCTTCCTGGCGGCGTTCGACCCGGGCGACCGGGTGGCGCTGGCGGCGCCGTTCTATCCGCCCTACGTCAACATCCTCACCGCGCTGGGCATGCGGCCCGTGGTGGTGGAGGCCGGGCCGGACACGCGGTTCCAGCCGAGCGTGGCGATGCTGGAGAAGCTGGACCCGCTGCCGGACGGGCTGATCGTGGCCAGCCCGTGCAACCCCGCCGGCACCATGCTGCCGGCCGCCGAGGAACTGGCGGCGATCGCCGGCTGGTGCGACGCGCACGGCGTGCGGCTGATCAGCGACGAGATCTACCACGGGCTGCACTACGACAGCCCGATCGCCACCGCCGCCGGCCATGCAGCCCCAGCGCGGTGGTGGTGAACAGCTTCTCGCAAGTACTTCTCGATGACCGGCTGGCGCGATCGGCTGGATGGTGCTGCCGGAGGACCTGGTCCGGCCGGTGGAATGCCTGGCGCAGAACCTGTTCATCAGCGCCCCGCATGTCTCCCAGGTCGCGGCGGAAGCCGCGTTCGACTGCGGCGCGGAGCTGGAGGCGAACGTGGCCCGCTACCGCCGCTCCCGCGACGCATCTGCTGCAGGGCTGCCGGCGGCCGGGATTGCCCGGCTTGTCGCCGGCCGAAGGCGCGTTCTACCTGTTCGCCGATATCGGCACGCGGTCGAACGACAGCCAGGCGTTCTGCGCGCCGCATGCTGGCGGAGGCCGGCATGGCGGCGAGCCCGGGCGTGGATTTCGACCGCGCCCGCGGCAACCGCTTCGTGCGGCTTCAGCTATTGCGGGCCGGAGGCGGACATGGCCGCGGCGCCGGCCCGGATCGCCCGCTTCCTCGGGCGATAGGGCCTGTTCAGCCTTTCGTTTTAGGGTGATCAATATCGGCGGTCTTTCCACCCTTTGGCGACAGCCCACTGGACAGGCAGCCCGGTTTTCCGCCATTCATTACGCTCGGGTCGCATGGCCCGGGGCCGCAGCCGGCGGTCCTGACGGGGAGCGGACCGCATGCCAGGCTTGGCCGGGGACACCAACGGGCAGCCTTCCCGCCCGCCCCCGGCTCATGAACAACTGGCCAAAGCCCGCCCGGCCATCGGCGCCAGCGGGCCGGCCCAGCGGTCGCGGCAAGCCGGCCGGCGCGGCGCCCGGCCAACCTCGCCGAAGGCCGCCGGGCATGGGGGCCGGATGCGGATGCTCGGCTTCGGCAGCCCCCTGGGCATGGGCATCCTGGCGCTGCTGGTCGCCATGCCGCTCGACTGGGTGCTGGAAGCCACGGGGCTGCTGCCCGGCAGCCCGGCCGGGCAGGCGGCGGCCTATTGGGGCCTGCTGGTCCTGGCCGGCGTCATCATCCAGCTGGTCCGGCCGCTGGTGCCGCTGACGGCGCTCGGCGGGCTGGCGTGGTGGGGCTGGTTCGGCCTCATCATGGCGCATGACGCCGGGCTGATCGCCCGGCCGTTCAACGCGCCCGTACCCCCGCAGGCCACCGCCCCGGCCGCGGGCACCGGCGAAGCGGCGTTGGCCGCGGCGCGCGCGGCCGGCGGCGTGACGGTGGGGCGGGATGGCCGGGGCGGCGCCATCTACCTCGCGGCCCCGCCGAACGGCGCCTATGGCATGAGCCTCGGCATGGCGGACCGGCTCGCCGCCCATGGCCAGGCGGAGCTTGGCTGCCAAGCGGGTGGCGGCGGGCGCAGTTGCCGCGTCGCCCTGGCCTTCGCCGAACGCTGCGCCGCCATCGCCCATGCACGGCGGAACGCCGGCCTGGTCCGCACCGCCCACCCCGGCACCTTCACCGTGAGCTTCGCCACCGCGGGCGCCGGCGATTTGGTGGAGGCGGCGGAACGCCAGGCGCTCGATGCCTGCCGCCCGCGCGACCGCACCGCCCGCTGCGAGGTGGTGGCCAGCCGCTGCGCCCCGTGAGGCGCCGCTACCAGCCGTGCAGCGCTAGCGAATTGGCGGGGGCCTGCTCGCGCCGTTCATGCATGCCGTAGTCGCGCATCACCCCGACCACCCGCAGCCGGTAGCCGGCGAATATGCCTGCCCGCCCGGCCGCCTGGCTGCCGCGATGCGCCGGGTTGCCGCGCCAGCAGGCGACCGCCGCGTCATCCTCCCAGAAGGACAGGCTGAGCAGCTTGGCCGGGTTGCTGAGGCTGCGGAACCGCTCGACCGAGATGAACCCCGGCACCTTCTCCAGTTCGGGCCGCAGCCTGGCGGCGTGGTCCAGGTATTCGTCGAACCGGCCCTCGGCCGGCTCCACCTCGAAAATCACCGCGATCATGGTGTCCTCCTGCGGCCGCAGGGTGCCATGCCGGGGCGGTGCTGTCTTTCGTGCCCGGGCGAAGCGCCGCGCCGCGGTCCGGGCTAGGCTGCCGCCAGCCCCGCCGGAGCCAGCCATGCCCAGCCCCGCCGCCTTCGCCACCGCCGCCGCCCTGCTGGCCGACCCGGCCCGCGCCGCCATGCTCCAGGCGCTGCTGTCGGGCGAGGCGCTGACCGCCGGCGAACTTGCCCGCGTCGCCGGCATCGGTGCCCCGGCGGCCAGCGCGCATCTCGGCCGGCTGGTGGACGGTGGGCTGGTCGCGGTGCATCCGCAGGGCCGCCACCGCTACCACCGCCTGGCCTCAGAGGAAGTGGCGGCAGCGCTGGAGGCATTGGGCGGGCTGACCGAGGCGGTCTCCGACGCCCGCCCCTCCGGCCGCCGCTGGCCGCATGGCGAGGCCTTCCGCGCCGCCCGGCTATGCTACGACCACTTGGCCGGGCGGCTGGGCGTCGCGCTGCATGGCGGGCTGACCGGGCGTGGCTGGATCGCCCCGGCACCCGGCGGCTGGCTGGCGACACCGGCCGGCGAGGCAGGGCTGGCGGCGCTCGGCGTCGATCTGCCGGCGGCGCGCACCGCCCGGCGTTTCGCCTGCGACTGCATGGACTGGTCCGAGCGCCGCGCCCATCTGGCCGGCGGCCTGGGCCGCGAGATCGCCGCCTGCTGCCTGCGCCGGCACTGGCTGACCCGCCTGCCCGGCGAGCGCGAGGGCGACCCGCTGGCCCGCCGCCGGCTGCGGCTGACGCCGGAGGGCGCACGCTGCCTGGGCGATACGCTCGGCGTCACGGCATGAAGGATGATGGCGGGCAGATACCGAGGCCCAGCCCGCGCGGGCGCCTCGCCCCGGCGACCCGGCTGCTGCTGGCGCTGGCGCTGCTGACCAGCGCCAGCCAGTTCCACCGCGCCGCGCTCGGCGTCATCGGCCCGGAGCTGGCGGCCGACCTTGGTGCCGGGACGGCATTTCTGGGGGCGGCCAACGGCGCCTTCTTCCTGGCGCTGCTGCTGCTGCAGATCCCGGTCGGGCTGGCGCTGGACCGGATCGGGCCGCGGCTGACGGTGGCCGCGTTGAGCCTGCCGGCGGCGCTTGGTGCGCTGGCCCAGGGGCTGGCGCCGGATGCGGCGTGGTTCCTGGCGGCGCGCTTCCTGCTCGGCCTCGGCTGCGCCGCCTCCTTCATGGCGAGCGTGGTGCTGTGTGCCCGCTGGCACGCCGGGGAGGGGCTGACCACCGCCCTCGCCCGGGTCTTCGCGCTCAGCCAGCTCGGCATCCTGCTGGCCGGGGCACCCTTCGCCTGGGCGGCGGAGGTGCTGGGCTGGCGCGGCGCCTACATCGTCTCGGCCGGGCTGACGCTGGCGCTGACCGGGCTGTGGTGGGCCTGGGTGCGGGACGACCCGCCGGACCGCCCGCGCCCCATCCGCCCGGCGGAAACCCTGGCCGGCGCGCTGCTCGGCCAGCTCACCGTCTGGCGGACGCCGGGGCTGTTGCCGGTGCTGGCGATGCATCTGGTGGGCTATGCGGTGATGGCGACGGTGCTGGCGGTCTGGGCCGGGCCGTACCTGTCCGAGGTGCATGGGCTGGCGCCGGGGCCGCGCGGCGCGGTGCTGTTCGCCATGGGGCTGGCGCTGGTGTTCGGGCTGCTGGGCGTCGGGCCGCTGGAGCGGCGGCTGAACACCCGCAAATGGCTGGTGGCCGGCATGGCCGGCGGGGCGGCGCTGGTGCTGGTGGCGCTGGCGGCCTGGCCGCAGCCGTCCCTGCCGGTGGCCATCGGGCTGCTGGTGCTGCTGTGCCTGCTGAGCTGCTACCCGGTGGTGGTGGTGGCGCATGGCCGCTCGCTGTTCCCGGACCACCTGGTCGGGCGCGGGGCGACCACGGTGAACCTGGCGCAGACCCTGGGCAGCGCGGCACTGCCGGCGCTGACCGGCTGGGCGGTGGCGATCGCCCCGGCGGGCGAAGCCTGGCCGATCGCCTTCGCCACCCTGGCGGCGGCGCTGGCGCTCGGGCTGGCGGGCTACCTCACCGGCGGCGATGCACCACCGCGCCGCCCGGCCAGATGACCAGGCGGCGCGGCGGGTCTTCAATTCAGCGCTTCCACCAGCCGCGGCGCTTCGGCGCGCTCTCGTCCAGCGCATCGACGCTGACCGGGGCCACCACCGGGCCGGCCACCGGCTCGGACGGCGATGCGGCGGCCGGCTCGGGCGCCGGTTCCGGCGCAGGCTCGGCGGCTGGCGCCGGCTCGGCCTCGGGCGGGGCTTTCGCCGCCGGTGGTGCCGGGATGGCAGGCTCCGGGACGGTGGGCTCCGGGGCAGCAGGCTCGGGAGCGGCCGGCTCGGGGGCAGCCGCTTCCGGGGCCGGTTCGGCGGCGGGCGCTTCCGGCGCTGCCTCGGCTTCGGGCGCCGGGGCGGGCGGCGGCTCGATCACCACGACTTCGGCGACCACCTCGGCCACCGGGGCCGGCGTATCCTGGGCCTCGGCCGCCTGGGCTTCAGCAACCGGGGCCTCGGCCACGGCGACGACCGCTACCCGCGGCGTTGCCCTGGCCCGGGGCGCGCGGACCCGGCGGGTGGCGGCAGCTTCGGCCGCTGCCTCCGCCGCTTCCATCGCGGCCATGATGTCATCGACATGCCCGGCGAAGGGATCGGCCGGCGTCGGGCCGATGTAGCGGGGCACCGGTCTGGGGGCCGGCTCGGCGGCCTGCGGTGCCGGCTCGGCCTCGTCGCCGCGCTCGGTTGCGGGCGGGCGGCCACCGCGGCGGCCACGCCGGCGGCGGCGCGGGCCGTCCCGGTCGGCATCGGGCTCGCCGCTGGCGTCCGCGCCATCCTCCTCGGCGGCAGCCGCCGCGGGGGCTTCGCCGTCGGCAGGTGCTTCGGCCGGGGCGTCTGTGGTGGCCGGGGTGGCGACAGCCGGGGCGGCGGCCTCGGCGGCCTCGTCCTCGCCGTCGTCATCCTCGCCCTCGCCCTCGGTGCCACCGGATGCGCCGGCCTCGGGCCGGCTGCCGGTGCCGCCACGGCGGCGGCGGCGGCGGCGGCGGCGTTCGCCCTGGCGCTCGGCCTCGGCCGCGGCGCCTTCGGCGGACGGGGCGGCCTCGGGGGCGGCGACGTCCTCGGGTTCGGCCTCGGGCTCCGGCTCGGGTTCCGGGGCATAGTCCATCCGCAGCGCGGCGGGGGCCGATTCGATGACCCGACCCGGCTCGGCGGCGCGCAGCCGTTCCAGCCGGAAGGCCGGCGGCAGCAGCATGTCATCCGGCTCGAACAGCACGGACATGCCGAAGCGCGCCTCGATCGCCTGCAGCTTGTCGCGCTTGCGGTTCAGCAGGTACAGCGCGACCGGCGCCGCCACATGGATGCAGATCTCGGCGGCGCGGCGCTTGGCGCCTTCCTCCTCGATCGCGCGCAGCACCTGCAGGGCGCTGCTTTCCAGGCTGCGGACCTGGCCGCGGCCCTGGCAGTGCGGGCAGGTGACGAAGGTGGTCTCGGTCAGCGAGGGCCGCAGCCGCTGGCGGGACATCTCCAGCAGGCCGAAATGGCTGATCCGGCCCACCTGGATGCGGGCGCGGTCGTGCTTCAGCGCTTCCTTGACCCGGCGCTCGACCATGGCGTCGTTGCGGTTCGACTCCATGTCGATGAAGTCGATGACGATGAGGCCGGCAAGGTCGCGCAGCCGCAACTGCCGGGCGATCTCGTCCGCTGCCTCGAGGTTGGTGCGCAGCGCGGTGTCCTCGATGTGCCGCTCACGCGTCGAGCGGCCCGAGTTCACGTCGATGGCGACCAGCGCCTCGGTCTGGTTGATGACCAGGTAGCCGCCGGAGCGGAGCTGGACCATCGGCGAATGCATCGCGTCGAGCTGGGCCTCGACCTGGTGCCGGGCGAACAGCCCGCCGTCGCGGAACAGCTGGATCTTCTTGGCATGCTGGGGCATCAGCATGCGCATGAACTCGCGGGCTTCCTGGAAGGCCTGCTCGCCGTCCACCAGGATCTCCTCGACGTCGCGCGCATAGACATCGCGGATCGAGCGCTTGATGAGGTCGGCTTCCTCGTAGATCAGCGCCGGGGCGGTCGAGGCGAGGGTGCGCTCGCGGATGTTGTCCCACAGCCGCAGCAGGTATTCGCAGTCCCGCCGGATCTCGGGCTTCGGCCGCTGCGCGCCGGCGGTGCGGACGATGAGCGACATGCCGTTGGGCAGGCCCAGCTCGTCGATCACCTCGCGCAGGCGGCGGCGGTCGGTGGTCGAGGTGATCTTGCGGGAGACGCCGCCGCCGCGCGGCGAATTCGGCATCAGCACGGAGAACCGGCCGGCCAGCGAGATGTAGGTGGTGAGCGCGGCGCCCTTGGTGCCGCGTTCCTCCTTGACCACCTGGACCAGAAGGATCTGCCGGCGGCGCATCACTTCCTGGATCTTGTAGTGGCGCAGGAAGCGCGGCGGGATGCGGCGCTCGCGGGAGACTTCCTCGGGGCCTTCGCCGCCGATGGTCTCCGGCGCGACGGAATCCTCGGCATCCTCGCCGTTGGCCTCGTGCGCCTCGGCAGATTTCGCCTCCGCCCGCGCTTCGTCGGCCCGGTCGTCCTCGGCCTGCTCGGCCGCGACCTCGGCATCCTCGGTGCGTTCCGCGTCGGTGCGGTCGTCCTCGAGGGGGGCGGCTTCCGGCGCATGGCCGTTGGGCAGCGAGGCCGGGCCGGGCTGCTCGCCTTCACCGGGCACCAGTGCCGGCGCCACATGGTCGCGGGCCTCGGCGGCGGCTTCGGGCACCGCCTCGGCGGGCACGGCCTCGGCTTCGGGGCCGACCGCGGCCTCCAGCGCATCGGCCAGGGCGGCCTCGCGCTCCTCGGATTCCTCCTCCTCCCGGGCTTCGGCGGCCTGCATCTCCAGCAGGCGCTGCCGGTCGGCGACCGGGATCTGGTAGTAGTCCGGGTGGATTTCGCTGAAGGCCAGGAAGCCGTGGCGGTTGCCGCCATACTCCACGAAGGCGGCCTGCAGGCTGGGTTCGACCCGGACCACCTTGGCCAGGTAGATGTTGCCCTTCAACGGGCGTTTGGTGGCGGCCTCAAGGTCGAATTCCTCGAGTCCGGTGCCGTCCAGCACCACCACGCGGGTTTCTTCCGCGTGGGATGCGTCGATCAGCATGCGCTTGGTCATCGAAGCGGTTGCTCCGCGCCGCGCGGCACCGGGGTGCGTCGCGGCGGATCAGGGTGGCGTGACCCGGCTGGGGACGGCTGCGCGGCGCGAAGTTGCGACATGCGGCAAACCATCCTCATCCGGCGGGGCGGCCGGGACCTGGACTGCCAGCACGTCCCGGCACACCGGATCGGTGGCGGTGGCGCGCGGTGGCGGCCCGGGGTGGCACCCCAGGGTTCGCGCCCCCGGTGCCACCCGCGCAGGGCGTGGATGGGGCGGCGTCAGTCACGCTTGCACCAGAGGCGACCCCGATGGATCGGGGCGTGCCGAGGGTCCGCAACGCGACAGGTCCCGCAAGGACGGAGGAGGCAACCCGGGCATTCCACCAGGGCAATGCCCAGGGCGAAAGCCCGGGGGATGATGCCCATGGTTGCCGCGGTGACAGCCCGGCGAAACGCAGGGGCGGGTCTGTCCACCCCCCATGCCGGACGCTGCCGCGTAGCGTGCCGACGGTCCCATGGACCGTTGGGTCCCATGGCCTGTCAGCGCGAAAGCGCCGTAATCCTCCGCCGGCAGCGGGCGCCGCCGGGGCAATGCACCATAGGTGAGGGGTTTGTCTTCCACAAGGCCGCCGCGCGGCCCCTGCAACTTTTCCGTGAGGCACCAGGACCCGGATGCCCATGATCTGATCAATTGGCCGGCAATTCGTCCGCGCGAGTGGCAATGCCGCGTCTCCGCTTCACCCAATGGCCGGAATCACCTAAGGTGGCGTGGCAACGCTGGGGGGCGAAGCATTGATGGCCAAGGATTTGGCCGGATCGGGGGGGATCACCGACATTCCGGCAGATATTCCGGACCGCGTCCTGGGACGGCGGCTGTTCCTAGCCGCCGCGGCGGGGCTGCTGTTCGCGCCCGTGGCGGAGGCGGCGGCGGAACGGCTCTCCCTGTCCGCACGCGGCGGATCGACCCGGCTGGTGGTGCCGCTGGGCCGTCCGGTCGCGTGGCGCGTCTCGGCCGGCACCCGGCCGCAGCGCCTCATCATCCATTTGCCGAACCTGCCCTGGACCGGTCCCGCCCGGCTGGCCGGCGCCGGAGTGGTGCGCGAGGCCCGCCGCGTCGGCACCGGCACCAACCAGACCCTGGTGCTGACCCTCACCCGGGCAATCGCGGCACCCGACGTCAGCGCCGCGGATGGCCTGCTGACCGTCACCATGCAGGCCGGGCCGGCCCCGGCCTTCACCCGGCTGGCCAATGGCCGCAGCCTCGCCGCCGCCCCGGATCGGCGGCGGGTCGCGCTGCCGCTGGTGGTCATCGACCCCGGGCATGGCGGGCGGGACCCCGGCGCCATCGGCGTTCGCGGCACCCAGGAAAAGCGCATCACCCTCGCCGCCGCGCTGGAGTTGCGCCGGCAGTTGCTGGCGGCCGGACGCTGCCGGGTGGTGCTGACCCGCACGCGGGACGTGTTCATCCCGCTCGGCGCCCGCGTGGAGGCGGCGCGGCGGCGGGAAGCCGCGCTGTTCCTGTCGCTGCATGCCGACAGCGCGCCGGGCGCCCGCGGCGCCAGTGTGTACACCCTGTCGGAGACCGCCTCGGACAGCCTTGCCGCCGCCCTCGCCAAACGGGAGAATTTGGCTGACCGGGCCGGCGGGCTGCGGCTGCCCAGCGTCTCGCCCGAGGTGCGGCCGCATCCTGGCCAGCCTGATCCGGCACGAGACCAAGGCCGGTTCGGAACATGTCGCCAGGCTGGTGGTAGGGGCGCTGGAGGGCCAGGTGCGACTGCTGCCGAACACCCACCGCCGCGCCGGCTTCGTGGTGCTGAAGGCGCCCGACGTGCCGGCCGCGCTGGTCGAGATGGGGTTTCTCTCCCACCCGCAGGATGAGGCCGCGCTGAACCGCGCGCCGCATCGTGCCAAGCTGGCCCGGGCATTGACCGCAGCGGTGCACGACTTCCTTGCCACCCAGGGCCCGGCGCTGGCGACCACGGGCTGAATCCGCGGCGCCGGCATGGCCCTGGCCGGCGGCCACCCCATATGCCGCGCGTTTGCATCGCCGCATCGCACAAGACGCTGTATTGGTAGCCGCCATGTCGCCCCCTGATTACCGCGTCGAACCCACCCTGGATGCCGTGCCGCCGCGCCGCCCGGCCGCCGCCGGCCCACCGCCGCCGCCACCACCGCCACGCAACCCGCCCAGGAAGAAGCCGCAGCCCCGCCGCCGGCGCAGCCTGTTCGGCGGGTTGTTCCAGCGTGCTGCTGACCCTGGGCGCGGTGGTCGCGCTCGGCGGGGCGGTGGCCGGCTATGGCGCCTGGCGGCATTTCGCCAGCGACCTGCCGGACTACCGCTGGCTGGCCGACTACGAGCCGCCGCAGATGTCGCGCATCTATGCCGCCGACAGCCGCCTGCTGGCCGAACTGGCCACCGAGCGCCGGGTGTTCGTGCCGATCGAGGCCATCCCGCCGCAGGTCCAGGCCGCCTTCGTCAGCGCCGAGGACCAGCGGTTCTGGTGAACACCCCGGGGTCGATCCCATCGGCATCGCCCGCGCCACCATCTCGGCGGTCGAAGAGCCTGGGCACCGGCCGGCGCCTGGGCGGCGCCTCGACCATCACCCAGCAGGTCGCGAAGAACATGCTGGTCGGCGCCGACCGCACCCTGACGCGCAAGCTGCGCGAGGCCATCCTGGCGCTGCGCATCGAGGCGGCGCTGTCCAAGGAGCGCATCCTCGAGCTGTACCTGAACGAGATCTTCCTCGGCTACCAGGCCTATGGCGTGGCCGCCGCCGCGCAGGCCTACTTCAACAAGGGCCTGGACGAGCTGACCCTGGGCGAGGCCGCCTTCCTGGCGGTGCTGCCGAAGGCGCCGAACAACTACAACCCGATCCGCTACCCCGAGGCAGCCAAGAGCCGCCGGGACTGGGTGCTGGACCGCATGGTCGTGGACGGCGCCATCACCCCCGAGGAAGCCGCCGCCGCCCAGGCCGAGCCGATCATGCCCCGGCCGCAGCGCCGGCCCGAGGTGGTGCAGGTCGGCCAGCACTTTACCGAGGACGTGCGGCGCGAACTCATCTCCCGCTTCGGTCAGGAGCAGACCAACATGGGCGGGCTGGTGGTCCGCACCAGCCTCGACCCCGCCCTGCAGACGAGCACCGAGGCGGCGCTGCACAACGGGCTGGTGGCCTATGACCGGCGCCGCGGCGGCTTCCGCGGCCCGCTGGCGAAGATCCCGGCCGGGGCGACCGAATGGCTGCCGGCGCTGGAAGCGGTGCAACGCCCCGGCGGCGCGCTGCCGGAATGGAAGCTGGCGGTGGCGCTGGAGGTGAACGACCGGCAGGCCCGCCTCGGCTGGCTGGAACGGCCGGAGCCGCGCGGCCCGCTGCAGCCGCGCACCGGCACCCTGCCGCTGGAGGAGGCCGCCTGGGCCCGGCGCGCCCTGGGGGATGGCCGGCTCGGCGGCACCCCGCGCCGGATGGCGGATGTGCTTTCGCCCGGCGACGTGGTGCTGGTCGAGGAACTGCCCGCGGCCGCGGCGCAGGGCCGCACCCCGGCCCGGCCGGAGCGGCTGGCGCTGCGGCAGATCCCGCTGGTGGAAGGCGCGGTGGTCGCGCTGAACCCCGCCACCGGGCGGGTGCTGGCGATGGCCGGCGGCTGGTCCTATGGCCGCAGCCAGTTCAACCGGGCCAGCCAGGCGCTGCGGCAGCCGGGCTCGGCCTTCAAGCCCTTCGTCTACCTGCCGGCACTGGAGGCCGGCATTCCGCCGAACCAGCGCTTCCTCGACGGCCCGATCGAGGTCATGACGCCGCAGGGCGTGTGGCGGCCGACCAATTACGGCGGCGGCACCGGCAACGGCAGCGTCACCATCCGCAATGCGCTGGAACGCTCGCTCAACCTCGTCACCATCCGGGTGGCGCAGGAAGATAGGCGCGGCCATGGGCGTCCAGCTTCTGGACATGCACCGGCGCTTCCTGGGCGGCGTCGCCGCCGGTCTGGCCGGTTGCCTCGCCGAGTTCTTCGAGAGAATTGATTTCAGACATGGCGATCAGCGGACTTTCCTGTTCTTGGAGTTGAGGGCGCCAACATCGAGCGTCTCGGGCTGTTGTGCCTCATGGGGATGCTCGGCGCCGGAATACACGCGCAGATTCTTCATCTGGCGGCGGCCAAGCGGGCCGCGCGGGATCATGCGCTCGACGGCTTTCTCGACGACACGCTCGGGGAAGCGCTCCGTCGAGGATCTGCTCGGCAGTGCGTTCCTTGATGCCGCCCGGATGGCCGGTGTGCCAGTAGTACTTCTTGTCGAAGCGCTTGTTGCCGGTGAAGTGCACCTTGTCGGCATTGATGACGATGACGTTGTCGCCGCCGTCGACATGCGGGGTGTAGGTCGGCTTGTGCTTGCCGCGCAGACGCGTTGCGACGAGGGTTGCGAGACGGCCGACGACGAGGCCTTCGGCGTCGATCAGCACCCACTTCTTGTCAACGTCAGCGGGCTTCTGGGAGAATGTCCGCATCGGGATTTTCCTTCGGTTCTCATCCCGGACCGGCGAGCCGGAACGGGCTTTTCTTGTTGCTTGAATTGCGGCTTCGGCCATGCCGGGGCCGCAAAAACTGAACCGCGCCGGGCGAACCTGACGCGATCTGGGGCTGCATTACGGCCAATGCGCCGTTGCGTCAAGCAAGAAAAATGCAGCAGGGAGGAAAAACAAAAGGAAAAACAATAGCTTGTGAATAAGGTATTATTTTACCGCATCGAAATTGGCCGGCGGGATGGAATAGGTGACCGATCCGTTCGCCACGGCGCGGTCCTCCTGGTCGAGGATCAGAGCGTCGACGACGGCGAGACGCTGGCCGGCTTTCAGCAGCCGGCAGGTGCAGAAGAGGGGTCCCGGCGCGGGCGGCGCATGAAGTTCATGTGGAAGTTCGTCGTCACGGCGAGCGCCTTCAGCCCGACATGGGCGAGGATGACGTAATAGGCGGTGACGTCGGCGAGCGTGAACAGCGCCGGGCCGGAGACCGTGCCGCCGGGCCGCAGGTGCCGTTCCGTCGGGTCGAGCCGCATGGTCAGCGTGCCGGGCGCGAGATCGGTGATCGTGAAGATGCGGCCGTCCTGATGGACCTGCGGGAATTCCGTCGTCGGCGAATTTCTCGAGTCGTCGATCGGTGAGGACGGGCGTAGTGCGTGGTCATGGCGCGCGAAATCTGCTTCCTCATACCGCTTGCCGCGCGGCTTTGCCCGCCGATAGGTTCGCCGTCAAGCTTTAGCAACACATCCGGAGACATCCATGACCGCCGAGCCGAACGCCGGCCCTCGTCGACAGCCCGCTCGTCACCAGCGACCGGAACGGCCCGGTGTGCGCCTGACCTGTCGAATCCGCCGGCGAACGCGCTGTCGATCGCGCTGATGGAGGCGCTGATGGAGGCGCTGGACGAGGCAGCGCGAGGACAGACGCGCGCGTCATCGTCATCGCCGCGGCGACGCGGGCAAGGTGTTCTCCGCCGGCCACGACCTGAAGGAGATGACGCTGCACCGCGCCGACGCGGACGGGGGCAGGGCGTTCTTCGAGAAGACGATGCGGCTCTGCGCCGACCTGATGCAGGCGATCGTGCGGCTGCCTAAGCCGGTGATCGCCGAGATCGACGGGCTGGCGACGGCGGCCGGCTGCCAGCTCGTCGCGAGCTGCGATCTCGCCATCTGCACCGACACGTCCGGCCTTCTGCACGCCGGGCGTCAATATCGGCCTGTTCTGCTCGACGCCGATGGTGGCGCTTCGCGCAACGTCCACCGCAAGCAGGCGATGGAGATGCTGCTGACGGGCGAGACGATCGACGCGGGCACGCGCGCAAGGAATTCGGCCTCGTCAACCGCATCGTGCCGAAGGAATATCTCGGCCAGGTGGTGCAGAAATACGCCGAGACCATCGCCTCGAAATCGCCCCTGACGTGAGGATCGGCAAGGAGGCCTTCTACGGCAGGCCGAGATGGCGCTTGGACGAGCCTACGACTACACCGCCCGGGTGATGGTCGAGAACATGATGGCGCGCGACGCCGAGGAGGGCATCGAGGCGTTCCTGCAGAAGCGCGAGGCGAAGTGGACGCGACGAATAGCGCTTGCCGGCACGCCGTCGCGGGCTAGGGTGTTCTCGTATATGTTCCCGTCTGGAGTCCGCCATGCCGTTTCGAACCCCGCATCACCATGATCACGCTCGGCGTCGCCGATGTCGCCGCGTCGACGGCGTTCTACGAGAAGCTCGGGTTCGAGAAGTCGTCGGCCTCGCAGGAGGAGGTGACCTTCTTCCGGCTGAAGGGCACGGCGCTCGGGCTGTTCGGCCGCGCCGATCGCTCGCCGCCGATGCCGGGGGTCGAAGACTCCAAGCCCGGTTTTTCCGGCGTCACCATCGCGCACAATCTGGGCAGCGAGGCGGAGGTGGACGAGGCCTTCGCCCATGCGCTCGCCTGCGGCGCGACGGAGGTCGAAGAAGCCGGAGAAGGTGTTCTGGGGCGGCTATTCGGGCTATTTCGCCGATCCCGACGGGCATCTGTGGGAGCTGGCCTACAACCCGATGATGCCAAACGACGACGACGGCTTCATGCAATTCCCGCCTGAGGTGCGGGCGGATTTCATCACGCCGGCGGGTAGAGCGGGCGATGAAGACCGCCCCAGTGAAGATCGTCGCTCACAACGCCACATCGATGCGCCGATGGAGACCGTGTTCGCGGCGGTCTCGCGTGTCGGACGGTTTAGCCGGCGACGCCGACGGGCTCGCCGGGATCGAGCATCTGAAGAAATGCGGTGCCGGGGCTGCGGCGCGCGAGCCGTATCGAGCCCGGGCGGACCGAGCGGGGCACGCCGGTCCTTGCAGGTGACCGAGTACCGGCCGCCGGAGCGCGTCGGCCTCGTCTCCCAGCAGCGCGGCATGCGCTGGGAGACGCTGTTTTCGGTGCGCGCGGAGGAGGGCGGGACACTGCTTGCGATGGAGATGACGGCGATCGCCGACAAGCCGGCTCTCGCGGCTCGTCCTGCCACTGATGCGCGGAACCATACGGCGCTCGCTCGAAGCCGATATCGACCGGATCGAAACGTGGTGCGCGGAACGTTGGAAGAGGCGACAGCAACGGCGCCCAATGAGAGACGAGCCACATGACCCATGACAGACTATTCCGACGATCACATCCGCTCCGTCCTGACCTCGGTAAAACCATCGCCGTCGTCGGCGCTTCGCCAAACACGGCGCGGCCGAGCCACCGCGTGACGCAGTTCCTCGTCTCGAAGGGCTACGACGTGTCGGCCGTCAATCCGGGCCAGGCCGGCAAGACCATCGAGGCGGCATCCCGGTCTTCGCCTCGCTCGCCGACCTGCCTGAGCCGGTCGACATGATCGACGTGTTCCGTGCCTCGGAGCATGTCGCAGGCGTCGCCGACGAGGTACTTGCGATGCAGCCGAAGCCGACCGTGTTCTGGACCCAGCTCGACGTGCGCGACGATGCGGCGGCGGCCAGGCTGGAGGAGCGCGGCCTGACGGTGATCCAGAACCGCTGCCCGGCGATCGAGATACCCCGGCTGGGGATCTGATCGCCGGATAGGCGGCCCGCTACATCGAG
>CAWHIH010000011.1:0-269924 GCA_963829365.1 uncultured Alphaproteobacteria bacterium
TTAATCCACCATCCTCCACACAGCACAATTCATTGAAATCAAAGGATATTTTCGGCGTTTTCCGGAGCATCCCCAACCGCCGTGGAAAACCGCTCTCGCCTGATTCACAGGCAGCATCACGGAATCGGGCGCATTGTGGACAAGCGGCGGAAACCGGCAGGACGTAACGGTTTCAGTCCGTTGGCAGCAGCGCGGCGATGCGGGCCAGGCCGGCATCGTGCACGCCCATCGCCCGCAGGTGCGCGACGGTGTTCAGCAGGTAGTCCCGGTTGGCGCCCGCCTGCCCGACCCCGAGCGCGATGGCCGCCGCCGCCGAGGCCGGGCTCGAGCCGGCAGTAGTGCCGGCGGGCGCGGTTGACGACATAGGCCGACCGCCGGCGCCATGCCGGCCGCTGTCCAGCCGGCGCACCGGCAGCACCCGGCGGGTGTAGACCATCTCCGCGCCGCCGGTAGTTCGCGGTCGTCCAGGTAGCGAGCACCGACCGGCCTCCGCCGCCGGCACGCGGAAAGCACGCCCCGGCAGGCGCCGCCGCGGTCCAGCCCCAGCACCAGCCCCGGCAGCTTCCGCCGTGCCGCGATAGTGGCGCGTCCACAGGCAGAAGCGGCGATGGAAGCCGCGCAGCAGGGCCGGGTGCATCCCGGCGTGGCCGAAGCCCGGCCGCCAGATCAGCGAGCCATAGCCGAAGACGTACAGGTGCCCATCGGGGTCAGCGGCAGGGGTTCGGCGTGCTGCATCCGGCTCGGCACCATGGATTCGCAGGCGGCGGATTCGCAAGCGGCACCGGCCCGGGCTATATCCCGCGGCGAAATGACCTGCCAAGCCATCATCATCCCCGCGACCGGGCCGGCCGGCGGGCCGCCGCCTCGCCTTCCGCGTGCTGCTCGGCGGCGGGTTGCTGCTGGCGCTGCTCGCCGCCGGCCATGCGGTGCTGTGGCGGATGATGGCCGCGCAGCTCGAGGCCGGGCTGGCGACCTGGGTCGAGGTGCGGCGCGCGCAGGGCTGGCGGGTGGAGCATGCGCCGCCGGTGCGCGGCGGCTGGCCGTTTTCGGCCACGCTGACCCTGGGCGCGGTGCGGCTGGAGGGTGGCGCGCGCGACGCTGCCCGGCGGCATGGCGCTGGGGGCGGAGCGCGTGGTGCTGCGCGTCGCCCTGCCCCGGCTGAGCCGGCTGCGGGTCGAGATGCCCGGCGCGCAGCGGCTGCGGCTGGACGACGCGGAATGGCCGCTTCGCCGCCGACGAGCTGGGGCGCTGGATGCCGATGGAACGCGACACGCCGCCGCGCGAGGCGGTGGTGGTGGCGGAGCGGCTGCGGCTCGGCACCGCCGCCGGGCCCGTCGAGGTGGCGCATGCCTGGCTGGCGGTCGAGACCCGGCCACCGCGATCGAGGGCGAGCGGCGCATCAGCCTGCACGGCGAGGCGGAGACGGTCGACCTGCCGATGCCGCAGGCGCCAGCCCCGCCGCTGCTGGCCTCGCTCGGCCGCAGCCTGGCGATCGCTCGCGGCGGAGCGCGCGCTGAGCGGCCCGGTGCCGCCCGGCCGCCGCCCCAGCGCTGCGGGCGGAAGCCTGGCGCGATGGCGGCGGCTCGCTGGAATTGCGCGGGCTGGACGCTGCAATGGGGGCCGGTGCAGGCGCCGGCGACCGCCACCATGGCGCTGGACGAGGCGCTGCAACCCATGGGCGCCGGCACGCTGCGGCTGACCGGCGCGGCCGAGGCGTTGGACGCCGCCGCTGCCGCCGGGCTGCTGACCCGGGGCGGGGCCGGGACCGCGCGGATGATGGTGGGGCTGCTCAGCCGGCGGCCGGCGGATGCGCGGGCCGCCCCGGATCGACGTGCCGCTGACGCTGGAGGGGCGGATGCTGACCCTCGCCCGCATCCCGCTGGCCCGGTTGGCGGCCTGGGAATGGCCGCTGCCGCCAGGCGAGTAGGGCGGTGGATTTTTAGGCTGGCAAGCCTGGGGCAACCTGCGCTAGGCTCCGGCCATGGCATTCTGCTTCTTCCGTACTGCGCGAATTACCGGCCCGGCTGCCTGAGCCGCGCCGTGGGTACGGCGCGTCCTGCGCTGCCGGGTTCATCCCACCCACGCGCTTCGCGCCACAGTCCGGAAACTGCCCCGATGTCCGATACCAACCTGCTTCCTGTCCGCTTCCTCCTGGTTGCCGAGAGTTGCCCCGGCCTGCTGGCCCGGTTGCTGCAACCCCTCGCCAAGCGCGACCTTACCGCCGATACCTTCCATGCCGAGCGCGAGGGCGACCTCGTGCGGGTCGAGATCCTGTTGCATGCCATGCCGGCCTGCATGGTGCATCTGGTCGCCGGCAACCTCGGGCAGGTCATCGGGGTGGTGAGCGTGCGGACCGAAGCCAACGAAGCGCTGCGGATCGCCGCCTAGCGCTGTCGTGACGCCCCGGCCGGGAATCGGCGGGGGAACACCAGCGGCGGCGGGTGGTTGACCACTCGGGACCAGGCGAAGGAATTCGGATGATGCTGTGGGACGCCCTGCCCGATGCGTTGCTGCTGGCGCGCATCCAGTTCGCCTTCACCGTCTCCTTCCACTTCCTGTTCCCGGCCATCACCATCGGCCTCGCCAGCTACCTGGCGGTGCTGGAGGGGCTATGGCTCTGGACGAAGAAGGAGCTGTACCTCGACCTGTTCCGCTACTGGCTGAAGGTCTTCGCGGTGAACTTCGCCATGGGCGTGGTTTCCGGCATCGTGCTGTCCTACCAGTTCGGGACCAACTGGTCGGTCTTCTCGGACCGCACCGGGCCGGTGCTCGGGCCGCTGCTCGGGTATGAGGTGCTGACGGCCTTCTTCCTGGAGGCCGGGTTCCTCGGGGTGATGCTGTTCGGGCTGGGGCGGGTCGGGCGCGGGCTGCATTTCGCCGCCACCTGCCTGGTCGCCATCGGCACGCTGATCTCGGGCTTCTGGATCCTGTCGGCGAATTCCTGGATGCATACGCCGGCGGGCTATGTCATCGGCCCGGACGGCCGCTTCCTGGCCGAGGATTGGTGGGCGATCGTCTTCAACCCGTCCTTCCCATTCCGCTACCTGCACACCGTCACCGCCGCCTTCCTGGCGACCGCCATGCTGGTGGGCGCGGTCGGTGCCTGGCACCTGCTGCGCGACCGCGGCAACGAGCGCGCCCGGGTGATGTTCTCCATGGCGATGTGGATGGCGGTGGCCGTGGCGCCGGCCCAGGCGGTGTTCGGCGACATGCAGGGGCTGTGGGCGGTGCACTACCAGCCGCAGAAGGTCGCAGCGATGGAGGGGCATTGGGAAACCCAGCGCGGCGCGCCGCTGATCCTGTTCGGCCTGCCGGACATGGAGCGGGAGGAAACCCGCATGGCCATCGGCATCCCGCGGCTCGGCAGCATGATCCTGACGCATGAATGGGACGGCGAGGTGCTCGGGCTGAAGGCCTTCCCGCCCGAGGAGCGGCCCGACAACGTCCCGCTGATATTCTGGTCCTTCCGCATCATGGTCGGTCTCGGGCTGCTGATGATCGCGCTCGGCGCGGTCGGGCTGTGGCTGCGCTGGCGCGGCCGGCTGTACCAGCGGGACTGGTTCCTGCGCTGGGCGGTGGCGATGGGGCCGACCGGGTTGATCGCCGCGACCTTCGGCTGGATCACCACCGAGGTCGGCCGGCAGCCCTATACCGTCTATGGGCTGATGACGACCGCCGAGAGCGTCAGCCCGATCGCCGCGCCGGCGGTGGCGGCGTCCCTCACCGCTTTCGTCGTGGTGTATTTCTCGGTGTTCGGCGCCGGGCTCTGGTATCTGTTCCGGCTGTTCCGCCATGCTCCCGAGCCGCACGAGGCCGGGCTGGCTCTGGGCGAGCCGATCCGCACCGCGGGCACCACGCCGGCGCCCGCCGTCGATGCCGAGCGTGTGGCGAAGCCGGAGAAGGTGTCATGAGCGCCGAGACCATCGCCACCATCTGGGCCTTCCTGATCGCCGTCTCGGTCTTCCTGTACGTGTGCATGGACGGCTTCGACCTCGGCGTCGGCATCCTGTTCCCCTGGGTGACCGACCAGCATGAGCGCGACGTGGCGGTGAACACCGTGGCGCCGGTATGGGATGGCAACGAAACCTGGCTCATCATGGGCGGCGCCGGGCTGTTCGCGGTGTTCCCGCTGGCCTACGCCACCATCCTGCCGGCGCTGTACATGCCCATCATCCTGATGCTGCTGGCGCTGATCTTCCGCGGCGTGGCCTTCGAGATGCGGTTCCGGGCGCAGACCCCGGGACAGTTGCTGGCCTGGGACCGCTCCTTCTCCTGGGGCAGCTACGTGGCGACCATCATGCAGGGCATCGCGCTCGGCGCCTTCGTGCAGGGCATCCGGGTGGAGGGCCGTGCCTATGCCGGTGGCTGGTGGGACTGGCTCACGCCCTTCTCGCTGCTGACGGCGGCGGCGCTGGTGGTCGGCTACGGGCTGCTCGGCGCCTGCTGGCTGGTGTGGAAGACCGAGGGCGAGATGCAGCGCCGGGTCGCGGGCCTGGCGCGGGTGATGGGCTTCCTCACCTTGGCCTGCATCGTGGTGGTGAGCCTGGTGATCCCCTTCCTGCTGCCGGAATTCCGCGCCCGCTGGTTCGCCTTCCCGGCGATCCTGACCGCGCTGCCGGTGCCGGTGCTGGTGGTGTTCTTCGGCTGGCGGATGTTCCGTGCGCTGGATGAGACGGATGGCCAGCCCTGGCGGGACGGGATGCCCTTCCTGTATGCGATCGGGCTGTTCTTCCTGGCCTATACCGGGCTCGGCATCACCATGTGGCCGATGATCGTGCCGCCCGACATCACGATCTGGGAGGCCGCCGCGCCGCGGGATTCACAGTTGTTCCTGCTGGTGGGCGCGGCGGTGCTGATCCCGATCATCCTGGCCTACACCGCCTATGTGTACTGGCTGTTCCGAGGCAAGGTGAAGGCGGGCGAAGGCTACCACTGATGTCGCGCCGGCTGCTGTGGTTCATCGGGCTGTGGGCCGCGGGCGTGGCCGCGGTGGGGCTGCTGGCGATGGTGCTGCGGGCGGTGATGCGGGGCGTGGGCTAGAGCGCATTCCGTTCGACATGGCTCACGGAATGCGCTCTAGCCTGTTGTTTAGGCGAGCAAATTACCCCTGCCGGGTGATTCCACCCGTTCGGGGTTTGCTCTAGCTCACGCCTGCTTCCGCTCGATCAGCCCGCGCCGGATCCGCCGGCCGCGCCGGATGCGGTCCTCGATGAATTCCGCCTGCCCGTAGCGCACCGCCCGCGCCAGCGCATGGCTGTCCTCGGTGAAGCGCGCCAGCATCTCCAGCAGGGCTTCGCGGTTGTTCAGGAAGATGTCGCGCCACATGTCGATGTCGGAGGAGGCGATGCGGGTGAAGTCGCGGAAGCCGGAGGCGGCGAATTTCAGCACCGCCTCGCGGGTTTCCTCGGCCAGGTCGTCGGCGGTGCCGCAGATGGTGAAGGCGATGAGGTGCGGCAGGTGGCTGACGATGGCCACCACCTTGTCATGCGTCGCCGCATCCATGCGCTCGACCATGGAGCCGCAGCGCCGCCACAGCTCGGCGACCTTCTCCGCCGCAGCCGGGTCGCCGTCCGGCAAGGGGGTGAGGATGACGTAGCGGCCCTGGAACAGGGCGGCGAAGCCCGCATCCGGGCCGGAATGCTCGGTGCCCGCCATCGGGTGCGCCGGCACCAGGTGCACGCCGGGCGGCACCAGCGGCGCCAGGTCGCGGATGACGCTGCCCTTGGTGCTGCCGACATCGGTGAGGATGCAGCCCGGCGCCAGGTGCGGCGCGATGGCCTCCATCACCCCCGCATAGGCGCCGACCGGCACGCAGAGGATGACGCAATCGGCGCCCTGCACCGCCCGCGCGAGGTCGGCCTCCACCACATCGGCGAAGCCCAGTTCCCGCACCCGCTCCAGGGTTTCCGGCCGCCGCGTCTGGGCGACCACGGTGCGGGCGATGTCCCCCCGCTCCCGCGCCGCCCGGGCGATGGAGACTGCCGATCAGACCCGACGCCGATCAGGCAGAGCCGCTCGAACAGGGGCTCAGGCATCAGGGGCGCGCGTGAAGCCGGCCAGTGCGTCCAGCACCATGCCGCATTCCTCGGCGGTGCCGATGGTGATGCGCAGGCATTGCGGCAGGCTGTAGGAGCCCATCGCCCGCACGATCAGCCCGCGCGCCTTCAGCGCCGCATCGGCCGCCCTGGCGCGGTCCGCGGTATCGAAGTCGGCCAGGATGAAATTGCCCTCGCTCGGGTGGACGGTGATGCCGAGGGCGCGCAGCCCATCCGACAGCCTCGCCCGCCATTCGCCGTTGTGGGCGACGGATTTCTCCACCCAGCCCGGCTCCGCCAGCGCGGCGATGCCGGCCGCGGCGGCGGGGGCGTTCACGTTGAACGGCCCGCGCACCCGGTTGAGGATGTCCGCGATATGCGGCGGTGCATAGGCCCAGCCGAGCCGCACGCCGCCGAGGCCGAACACCTTGCTGAAGGTGCGGGTCATCACCGTGTTGGTGCCGGCCTCGACCAGCGCCACGCCGGCATCGTAGTCGTCCCGCGTGACGTATTCGGCGTAGGCGGCGTCGAGCACCAGCAGCACGTCCTCGCGCAGCCCGGCCCGCAGCCGCTCCACCTCGGCCACCGGCAGCATGCTGCCCGTCGGGTTGTTGGGGTTGGCGAGGAACAGCATCCGGGTGCGTGGGCCGACTGCGGCGAGCAGCGCATCCACATCCGCCGTGAGGTTCTTCTCCGGCACCTTGATGACCTGGCAGCCGGCATAGCGCCCGGCGATGTCGTACATGACGAAGCCATGCGCGCTCATCACCAGCTCGGTGCCCTCGCCGCCATAGGCCATGACGAGGTGGCCGATCAGCTCGTCCGAGCCGTTGCCGCAGACCACCTTCGCCGGGTCCACGCCGAAGCGCGTGCCGATGGCCTGGCGCAGCGCCGTGCTGCCCCCATCGGGGTAGCGGTGCAGATCCGCGGCCAGCGCGGCATAGGCGGCCTGGGCGGCCGGTGGCACCCCGAAGGCGCCCTCGTTGGAGGAAAGCTTGATGATCCGGTTGACGCCGGGGATCTTCGATTCGCCCCCGACATAGGGCTCGATCGAGAGGATGCTGGGCCGCGGCAGGATGGGGCGTGGCAGGGCGCTGGACATCAGCCTTGGTCTCCTCTCTCGGGCACCGCGTAGAAACCCAGCGGCAGGGCGCGGTCCACCGGCAGCCCGGCCAGCCGCGGGTCGTCGGCGGCCAGCACGCCATCCACCTCGACCAGCGCCCGCAGCACGCCGCCGTCACGGCAAAGCTGCATCATGCGGGGCGGCAGCCCGGCGGCCGCAAGCGCGGCGGCAAGCTGGGCGCGGCTGCGGTCGCCGGCCGCCTCGATCCGCAGCAGCGACCGGTCGGCGCCGCTCGGGTCCGGCGCACCGGGGGCGACGGCCAGGGCTTCCGGCAGGCCCTCGGCGCCATCGGCATAGAACGGCAGGCGGGCGATCACCTGCAGGCGGGGGCTGTCGAGGCTGGTCCACCAGGCGGCCTCGGGCGGCTCGGCTTCCTCGGGCAGCGGCAGCACCGCCACCTGGGCCTCGCCGGCGGCCACCGCCGAGAGCGCGCGGGCCGCGGTCGGCAGGCTGCGCAAGGGTGCGGAGCCGCCGAAATGCTCGCGCGCCAAGCGGTCCTGCTCCGGCCCGCGGGCATAGACCGCGACCGAGAACCCGCCCTGCTGCGCGCTGGAGGATGCCAAAATCTCGCGCCAGAGCCGCACCAGGGCGATGGCCGGCAGCGGGCCGCGGTGGCGGGCCAGCAGGCGGCGCAGGATCATCGCCTCCCGTCCCGGCCGCAGCGGGCTGGTGTCGGCCTTGACCCGGCTGGCGGCCAGCCCGGCCACCACCTCGGCCCGGCGCATCACCAGGTCGTGCAACGCGTCGTCGAGCGCGTCGATCTCGGCGCGTGCGGCGGCGAGCGGGGCCGGCAGGCTGCCGCCCGGGCTGGCGCCATGGCTGGGGCCGGGTGCGGGGCTGGGGCTGCTGGCCGGGCTGGCGGCCAATTCGGTGTCTGAGCTGGGGTTCATGTCCGCATATCTTTTGCCGCAGCTTTAGACGCCACCGGGCGCCGCGCCAAGGCGTTCCCATGTGCAACCGTTGAAGAGCCGGCCCGGTGCGCCTATTCACACCGTCGAGGCAGCAGAAGACAGCATGTCAGCACCCGTCACCCCGCTTCCCCAGGTGGACCATCAGCGCGCCCTCTTCGCCGAGGGCCTGGCGCTCGACTGCGGCATGGTCATCGCGCCGATGGCGGTCGCCTACCGCACCTATGGCACGCTGAACGCCGCGCGGAGCAACGCGGTGCTGGTCTGCCACGCCCTGACCGGCGACCAGTACGTGGCGGAACCCCATCCGCTGACCGGCCGCGCCGGCTGGTGGGACACCATCATCGGCCCCGGCCGCCCGCTGGACACCGAGCGGTACTTCCTGATCTGCGCCAACGTGCTCGGCGGCTGCATGGGCAGCACCGGCCCGCGCGACGAGATGACCGACCCGGAAGGCCGGCCGCTAGGACGCCCCTGGGGCACCGATTTCCCCAACGTCACCATCCGCGACATGGTCCGCGCCCAGAAGCGGCTGGTCGAGCACCTCGGGATCGACCGGCTGCTGGGTGTCATCGGCGGCTCGATGGGCGGGATGCAGGTGCTGGAATGGGCGGCGACCTACCCGGACGCGGTCTATGCCGCGGCACCGATCGCCACCGCCGCCTACCACAGCGCGCAGAACATCGCCTTCCACGAGGTCGGCCGCGCCGCCATCCACTCGGACCCCGACTGGCGCGGCGGCCGCTACTGGGAAGACGACCGCATCCCGGCCCAGGGGCTTTCGGTGGCGCGGATGGTGGCGCACATCACCTACCTGTCCGAGCAGGCCCTCACCCGCAAATTCGGCCGGCGGCTGCGCGGGGCCAGCTCGCTGACCTTCCTCGAGGACGTGTTCGAGGTGGAGAGCTACCTGCGCCACCAGGGCAGCACCTTCGTCCGCCGCTTCGATGCCAACAGCTACCTGACCATCACCCGCGCGATGGACTACTTCGACCTCGCCTCGGACCATGGCGGCGACCTTGCGGCGGCCTTCCGTGGCACCGCGACCCGCTTCTTCGTCGCCAGCTTCTCCTCCGACTGGCTGTTCCCGACGAGCGAGAGCCGCGCCATCGTGCGGGCGCTGAACGCGGCGGCGGCGAATGTCAGCTTCGTCGAGATCGCCTCCGACAAGGGCCACGACGCCTTCCTGCTGGAGGAGCCGGACTTCCACCGGGCGCTCGGCGGGTTCCTCGCCGGCTGCGCGGACCGGCTGGGGGTGTAGCGCCCGGCTACCCGGCCGGGGAATCATCTCCCGCGGGAAGGCCCGCAAACCTGATCCGTGCCGTGTGCCTGAACGGACAGGGATGAATGAGCCGGGTCGCTTTCTGCCTCGACCGGTTCGTTCAATAGTTCCCTGTTTATATACGAATAGACCATGGCATACGAAGTATCGTCCTGGTGGCGATATGCTGCGGACGGGATCTCCCCGATGATTTGCATACCCACCCGTTTCAGAAATCGCACTGCCAGTTTGTTGAATGCAGGCGTCTCTCCACGTATTACTTCAAGCTTCACGCCGTTCCTGAATTCCATGTCAAATAGGCGCCGCAGTACCTCTTTGCCGATCGGGACGGTCAACCTGGCCTTGCTTATCCAGCCGAACAAACAGAAATGAACGCGTGCCGTCCGATGGCCGAAGTCGTCCAGCCATACCCAGCCCGCCAGCTTTTCATCCTGAAAAATGAGCCAGCACACGCGTGCCTCGTTCTTCATGAACAGCAGGAATTTTTCAGGACTCCAATGCTCGAAATCGTCGCTGTACATGACGGTGGGGAGGATTTTCTCTTTTCTCGCTATTTCGAATATGGCGGCTATCTGCAAGTCCCTGAGCGTCCTTACGCCGTCGATGGTCGCATACCGGAAAAGCCGAACCTTGAGTGGCTCCGGTGGGTGATCGCCCTGCGCCTGGATGTTCTGCTGGTTCATGAAGGCATCTCCAGGAACAGCTCAGGCTCCCGCACAGGCCATGGCTGACATGACAGGATGTTAAAGCCGCAGGCAGAACAAGCCATCGGTCCATTGGTGGATCATACCAAATGCGATCGCGGAATTCCGAAGCTGGATGGTCCCGCTGGAATGGAGGGCGATTGGGCCGGCTGGCCCGGTCAGGGCAGGACCGCCTGAAATGCAGCCGCGATCATCGGCCGGCATCGGTCAGCGAATGGACCCGCCGCTGGCGGCCCTGCACCACCTCCTCGGTCACGGGCACGAAGCCGCCGGCTGGCTGCCCGCCTCGTTGAATTGCGCCAGGTGCAGCCGCTGGTACACGCCCCCCGCGGCCAGCAGGTCGCGGTGCGACCCCTGCTCGACGATGCCCTGCTCGGTGACCACCAGGATGCGGTCGGCGTTGCGGATGGTCGCCAGCCGGTGGGCGATGACCAGCGTGGTGCGGCCCTCCGCCAGCTCCGCCAGGGCCTGCTGGATGGCGCCCTCGGTCACCGTGTCGAGCGCCGAGGTCGCCTCGTCCAGGATCAGGATCGGCGGGTTCTTCAGGAAGATGCGGGCGATGGCCAGGCGCTGCTTCTGGCCGCCGGAAAGCCTGACGCCGCGCTCGCCGATCAGCGTGTTTAGCCCCTCCGGCAGCCCGTCGACCAGCGCATCGAGCCGGGCGCGGCGGGCCGCCTGCATGATCTCGGCATCCGTCGCGCCCAGCCGGCCGTAGGCGATGTTCTCGCGCACCGTGCCGGCGAACAGGAACACATCCTGCTGCACGATGCCGATCTGTCCGCGCAGCGAGGCCAGGGTCATGTCGCGGATGTCGATGCCGTCGATGGTGATGCGGCCCGCCTCCACGTCGTAGAAGCGCGGCAGCAGGGAGCAGATGGTGGTCTTGCCGGCGCCCGAGGGGCCGACCAGGGCGATGGTCCGCCCGGCCTCGATGGTCAGGTCCAGGCCGTTCAGCACCGGGCGGCCCGGCGTGTAGCCGAAGCGCACCCCCTCGAACCGCACCTCGCCGCGCAGGCCCGGGACGGCCCGCGCACCGGGCTGGTCCTCGATGTCCGGCGCGGTCGCCAGCAGATCGAGGTAGCTGCGGAAGCCGGCGATGCCGCGCGGATAGGTCTCGATCACCGCGCTGATCTTGTCGAGCGGCCGGTAGAACACGCCGACCAGCAGCAGGAAGGCGACGAAATCCCCGACGGTCAGGCTGCCGCGCACGATCATCACCGCGCCCGCCAGCATCACCACCACCTGCACCAGCCGCATGCCGAGGTAGTTCAGCGTCTGGCTGACCGCCATGATGCGGTAGGCATCGAGCTTGGTGCTGCGGTACTTGGCGTTGTCCTCGGCGAACAGCGCGCGCTCATGCGCTTCGTTGGCGAAGGCCTTGACCACGCGGATGCCGCCCACCGCTTCCTCGATGCGGGCGTTGAAGGCGCCGACGCGGCCGAACTGGGCCTGCCAGTTGTGGGTCATCCGCCCGCCGTAATGCGCCACGACCCAGCCGATGGCGGGCACCACCAGTGCCGTCAGCAGCGCCAGCGGCGGGCTGACATGCAGCATCAGCAGGAAGGCGCCGAGGAAGGTCAGCACCGCGATGAGCACATCCTCCGGCCCGTGGTGCGCGACCTCGCCGATATCCTCCAGGTTCTTGGTCACCCGGCCGACCAGATGGCCGGTCTTCTGGTTGTCATAGAAGCGGAACGACAGCTTCAGCAAATGGTCGAAGGCGCGGCGGCGGAGCTCGGTCTCGATGGCGATGCCGAGCACGTGGCCCCAGTAGGTCACCACCGCCATCAGCCCCGCATTGGCAAGGTAGACCGCCAGCAACCCGAACACCGCGAGCCCGATGAGCTGCAGGTCCTGCTGCGGCAGCAGGTGGTCGATGAAGGCCCGCACCGCCATCGGGAAGCCCAGCTCCAGCATCCCCGACAGGGCGGCACAGCCGAAATCCAGTAGCAGCAGCCGCTTGTGGGGGCGGTAGAAGGCGAAGAACTGCTTCAGCATGGGGGGCCTTCACGCGGCGCCGCGGCAGGGGACAGGGCCGCCGGACACCGGGTCATGCAGGGTTTTCGCCAGCAGGCCAAGCCTCGCTGCGGCCGGCCGCCGTCAGGCCGCGACGGCCAGCGCACCGGCCGCCGCGGTCAGCGCCACCACCGCCCAGGCCGGGGCCTTCCACAGCACCAGCGCCGCGAAGGCCGCCAGCGCGATGGCGAAATCCGCCGGCGCCCGCACCGTCGAGGTCCAGATCGGATCGAACAGCGCCGCCAGCAGGATGCCGACCACCGCCGCGTTCACCCCGCGCAGCATCGCCTGCGCGGTGGGGCGGCGGCGGAAGCCGTCCCAGAAGGGCAGCATGCCGTAGATCAGCAGCAGCCCCGGCAGGAACACCGCGACCAGCGCGATCGCCGCCCCGGCCACGCCGTTCGGCGCCAGCCCCTGCGCCGCCCCGAGGAAGGCCGCGAAGGTGAACAGCGGCCCCGGCACCGCCTGCGCCACGCCATAGCCGGCGAGGAAGGCATCCGCGCCGATCCAGCCCGGCGGCACGAAGGCGCGTTCCAGCAGCGGCAGCACCACATGGCCGCCGCCGAACACCAGGGCGCCGGCGCGGTAGGAGGCCTCGGCCAGCGCCAGCGCATGCGACGCCCCGGCCAGCAGCGGCAGCGCCAACAGCAGCACGGCGAACAGCACCAGCGCCACGATGCCCGAGGCCGGCGAGACCCGGAAGCCCAGCGCCGCCTCACTCGGCGCGGCGCCGTTGCGGCACAGCGCCACGCCCGCCGCCGCGCCGGCGAGGATCACCGCGACCTGCGTCAACCCCGAAGGCAGCAGCAGCAGCGCCAGGCTGGCCGCAACCGCGATGCTGGCCCGGGTACGGTCCGGGCAGAGGTTGCCCGCCATGCCCCAGACCGCCTGCGCCACCACCGCCACCGCCACCAGCTTCAGCCCATGCACGATGCCCGCGCCGGTGCCTCCCGCCGCGAGATCGACCCCATAGGCCGCCAGCAGCATGACCAGCGCCGAGGGCATGGTGAAGCCGAGCCAAGCCGCCGCCCCGCCCGGCAGCCCGCCGCGCAGCACGCCGATGGAGAAGCCGACCTGGCTGCTCGCCGGCCCCGGCATGAACTGCGCCAGCGCCACGAGGTCGGCATAGGCCGCCTCGCCGATCCAGCGGCGGCGGGTGACGAATTCCTCCCGCAGGTAGCCGATGTGCGCGATCGGCCCGCCGAAGGAGGTGACACCGAGGCGGAGGAAGACCAGCAGGATGCCGAGGAAGCCCTCGCGCGCATCGGCGGTGGCCGCCGCCGGTGTGGTGGTGTCGCTCAAGGCCCCGGTCCCCCTGGTGGTGCAGCGCGATGCCGGGTCGGCCGGCGCATCGGCCAGGGCTCCGGGCGCGGAACCATAGCGGTCCCTGGTGCGGCCGTCGAAGGTCCGGGTGGTCAGCGGCGCATGGGCTGCGCCGCGTCGTTCAGCCGCGCGTGGCGCCGGGGGCGCCGGCCCTATTCGGCGGCCTTGCGGACCATGGCACCGAGGGCGTTGTCGGTGCCGCGCCGCGCCTCGGGCGGAACGGTGACGCCGTGGCGGGCGAATACCCGCTCGGCGAGGTCCTCGCCGGTGCTGCGGGTGATGAAGGTCCTGCCCGCCTCGTCCTGCCAGACCAGCACCCGCATCGGCAGGTCGAGCGCCAGGGTCGGGTTCGCCGCCATGCCCGGCGTGCCGGCCCGCGGGTTGCCGAACAGCACCACGGTCCGGGGCCGCAGTTGCATGCCCGCGTCCCGCGCGGCGGCGGCATGGTCGATCTCGGCGAAGACGATCCAGCCGGCCTCCCGCACCGCCGCGGCGAAGCGGTCGAGGGTGGCGCGCACCGGATGCGCGCTTGGCACGGTCACCATGCCGTCCTGCTGCTGCGCGGCGGCCGGCAGGGGTGCGGCCAGGGGCACGGCCAGCGCCAGGGCGGCGGCCAGGAACATTGCGCGGCGCATCAGCGTGCCCTCCCGGGGATCAGCGTGGTGGTTGCGGCGATGCCGAGCCCAAGCCCGATGTGCCCGGCCAGCGATGCCCAGGCCACCGGCCCGAAGCCGAGGAATGCCGGCATCCCGCCGAGCAGGCTGGCCATGCCGTACATGGCGAAGACCCAGAGCGCCACGCCATAGCCCAGCCCGAGCACCGGCCAGGACAGCCCCGGCGCCAGCCGCGCGGCCAGCGGCCGCACCACCAGGACATAGCCGAGCGGGAACAGCACCAGCCCGGTCAGCAGGTGCATTGCCTGCGCGGCGGCGCCCGAAAGCCCGATCGCCATCTCGATCAGCCCGAGCGGGTCCAGCGCATGGCCGAGCCACAGCGGGGCGACAAGGCGCGCGAAGGCCTCCCACAGGATCAACCCGACGGCGCCGGCCGCCAGCAGGCGGGCAACGCCGCCGATGGTCAGTGGCGGCAACCCCGCCGGTAGCGCGGTGCTCGTGGCATGCATCGGGATGTCTCCTGCCATGGTGCCGGCCTGGGTGGCGGGCTTCCTTCCGTGCTTCGCCGGCCATGGCAGGGCGGTTACGCGGCGGCGGGTTCCGCCTCGCGGGTGACCGGCAGCGCCAGGGTCACCGCCCAGCAGGTGGCCAGCATGGCGGCGGACCCGATCAGGCAGGCCGCCAGCCCGCCCCAGCCATACAGCAGGCCGGACAGCAGGGTGCCGCCGAACCGCCCCGCGGCATTGGCGGCGTAGTAGAAGCCGACATCCTCCGCCGCCCTCGCCGAGCCGGCATAGGCCAGCACCAGGTAGGAATGCACCGAGGAGTTCACCGCGAAGGCGATGCCGAACACCGCCAGCCCGCCGACCACCACCAGGTCCGCCCGCGCCATGCCGGCCAGCAGCGCCACCGCCAGCGCCGCCGGGACCAGCGCCAGCAGCAGCGACCACAGCCGCGCCGCCGGGACCTCGGTGCTCAGCCCGTCCGCGCTGCGCCGCACCAGGGCCGGCGCCGCCGCCTGCACGGCGCCATAGCCGATGGTCCAGAGTGCGAGGAACCCGCCGACCATGGTGAAGCTCCAGCCCGAGGCATAGAGGAACACCGGCAACCCGACCACGAACCAGACATCGCGCGCCCCGAACAGCACCACCCGCGCCGCCGCCAGCAGGTTGACGCCACGGTTCTTGGCGAACAGCTCCTTCACCGATTTCGACGCGCTGGCCCTGCCCATCAGCGGCGGCAGCGCCAGCAGCACGGCCAGCAGGATGACCGCCAGCCCCGCCGCCATCGCCCATAGCGCGCCGCGGAAGCCGAGCGCCTCCAGCAGCAGCCCGCCGAGGAAGAAGCCGAAGCCCTTCATGGCGTTCTTGCTGCCGGTGAACCAGGCGACCCAGTGGAACAGCCGGCCAGCGGCATCCCCGGCGGTCAGCTTGATGGCGGATTTGCTGGCGGTCTTTGTCAGGTCCTTGGCGACCCCGCAGACGCCCTGCGCCGCGACCACCCAGGCGACCGACATCGCCGCCCCCCAGGCCGGCGACATCGCCGACAGCATCAGGAACCCTGCGATCTGGGTGGTGAGCCCGACCGCCAGCATGCGGGCGATGCCGAAGCGGGTGGCCAGCCAACCGCCGACGAGGTTGGCGCCGATCCCGGCCGCCTCGTACAGCAGGAACAGGAAGGCGAGGGTGAAGGGCGAGTAGCCCAGCCGGAAGAAGTGCAGCAGCACCAGCATCCGCAGCGCGCCATCGGTCAGGGTGAAACCCCAGTAGGCCGCGGTGACGATGGCGTAGTTGCGGGCCGCGGCGGCTGCCGCCGGGCGGAGCGTGGTGCCGCTGCCCATCTCAGATGCCCGCCTCGCGCCATGTGGCAGGCCAGGTCCACCATGCGGCAGGCGTAGCCCATCTCGTTGTCGTACCACGCATAGACCTTCAGCATGGTGCCGTCGGTGACCATGGTGGAGGGCGCGTCGACGATGCCGCTGCGGGTATCCCGGGCGTAGTCGGCCGAGACCAGCGGCCGTTCCTCATAGCCCAGGATACCGGCGAGCGGGCCCGCCGCGGCGGCGCGGAATAGCGCGTTGACCGCCTCGGCCGTGGTTTCCCGCGCCAGTTCGAAGACGCAGTCGGTCAGGGAGGCGTTGAGCACCGGCCCGCGCACCGCATGGCCGTTCAGCTTGCCCTTCAGCTCGGGGTAGATCAGCGCGATGGCGGTGGCGCTGCCGGTGGTGGTCGGCTGCAGGGACAGCATGGCGCTGCGGGCCCGGCGCAGGTCCTTGTGCGGCGCATCGACCACCACATTGGTGTTGGTCGGGTTGTGGATGGTGGTGATCTGGCCGTGCCGGATGCCGATGGCCTCATGCACCACCTTCACCACCGGGGCGAGGCAGTTGGTGGTGCAGGACGCCGCGGTGACGACCGGGTGCGCCGCCGGGTCGTACAGCGCGTGGTTCACCCCGACCACCACGTTCAGCACGCCGGGGTCCTTCACCGGCGCCGCGACGACGACGCGCTTCGCCCCGCGCTGCAGGTGGCCCTGCAGCACCGCGGGCGTGAGGAACCGGCCGGTGCATTCCAGCACCACATCCACGCCGAGGTCGCCCCAGGGAATTTCCGCCGGGTCGGGCTCGGCGGAGAAGGACAGCCGGTGGTCGCCGACATGCACCGCGCCCTCGCCTTCCGCCGCGATGCGCGGCCGCGCCAGCGGCCCTGCACGCTGTCGAATTCCAGCAGATGCGCGCAGGTCGCGGCGCCACCTTTGAGCTCGTTGAGGTGGACCACCTCCAGCCGGTTGCCGCCGCGCGGGTCCTCGGCCGGGCGTTCCGCCGCGCCCATGGCGGCGCGCAGCGCCAGCCGGCCGATGCGGCCCATGCCGTTGATGCCAACCCTCATCGACGCGTCTCCGTGGCGGCATGCGGGCTGGCCAGCTCGTCCAGCCGCGCCTTCAGCGCCATGCGGTCGAGGGTGGCGATGGGCAGCGCCGCGAAGATCGCCAGCCTGCGGTGCAGGGCGGCGTAGAGCTCGTTCAGCAGGGTGGCCCGCTCGGCCGGCGAGCCGGTGAACTTGGCCGGGTCCGGCAGCGGCCAGGCGGCGGTGATGACGGTGTCGCCGAAATCCGGGCAGGCCTGGCCGTTCAGCGTGTCGCACAACGCGATGGCGAAATCGATCCGCGGCGCCTGCGGCCCGGTGAATTCGTCCCAGGACTTGCTCCGCAGGCCGGACACGTCGTGGCCCATGGCCTTCAGATGGGACAGCACCTCCGGCATCGGGCCGCCCGGCGACGGGTCGCTGCCGGCCGAGAATGCGCGGAAGCGATCCTGCGCCCAGCCTGCCCAGGATCGCCTCGGCCATCACTGACCGGGCGGAGTTGCGGGTGCACAGGAACAGGACGTTGAAGACATGCGGCGTCACGGTGGCATCCCCCATGGCTTGGTCCAGCAGGCGGCCGAGGTCGCCGCAGCGGGCGGGATCGCCGCCGCAGCAGGCCTCGGCCAGGAAGGCGACGACCCGCGCAGCCGGGCCATCTGGGCGGCATAGATCAGGCTGCGGCCCTGGCGGGTGACGCCGATCAGGCCGACGCCCTCAAGCGTGCGCAGGTGGAAGGACAGGGTGGAGTGCGGCACCCCGAGCGCGTCCGCCACATCGCCCGCCGCCAGCCCGTTCGGCCCGGCCGCCAGCAGCGCCCGCATCAGGCCGAGGCGGGTGGGCTGGCCCAGGGCATCGAAGCAGGCGGCGGCATCCGTCATTTCCATATTTCCATCATGTCCGAAGTATCCGGCGGCGATGATGAAACCTCGATGACGGTTTCGCCGGCCAAGGCCGGATGTTCCGGCAGAAGGATGCCTCGCCGCCGGCGGGGATGAAGGGCACCCGCCTTGAGAGATCCGGGCTATCTTTCCGGCAATGTCTTGCTGCACAGTGATGACGGTGATCGACCCGGCCCATGGTCGAATTCTCGGGGAGCGGACCATGAACGAGCAGGACCTGCATCGACTGGTGGGAGAGGTGAAGACCGGCCGGCTGTCGCGCCGCGGCTTCATCCAGCGGATGGCCGCCCTCGGGCTGGCGGCGCCGATGGCGACCCAGCTGCTGGCCCTCGCCGGCGTGCGCCCAGGCCCAGACCCAGCCGACGACCTACAAGCCGACCAGGCGCGGCGGCGGCGGCCCGCTGAAGATGCTGTACTGGCAGGGCGCGACGCTGCTGCAACCCGCATTTCGCCGTCGGGCACCAAGGACCAGGACGGCAGCCGCATCTTCTACGAGCCGCTGGCCGGCTGGGCCACCGACGGCACGCTGGTGCCGGTGCTGGCCGCCGAGATCCCCTCCATCGAGAATGGCGGGCTGGCGGCCGACGGCACGTCCGTCACCTGGAAGCTGAAGCGCGGGGTGAAATGGCACGACGGCCAGCCCTTCACCGCCGACGACGTGGTCTTCAACTGGGAGTACGCGAAGGACCCGGCCACCGCCTCGGTCACCATCGGCAGCTACAGGGACGTCGTGGTCACGAAGGTCGACGACCACACGGTGCGGGTGGAGTTCGAGAAGCCGACGCCGTTCTGGGCGGATGCCTTCGTCGGCTCGCCGCGGCATGATCATCCCGAAGCACCTGTTCAAGGACTACATGGGCGCCAAGTCGCGCGACGCGCCGACCAACCTGAGGCCGGTCGGCACCGGCCCCTACAAGTTCACCGACTTCAGGCCCGGCGACATCGTGCGCGGCGACCTGAACGCCGAACTACCACCTGGCCGAACCGGCCTTACTTCGACGCGATCGAGATGAAGGGCGGCGGCGACGCGGTCTCGGCCGCGCGCGCGGTGCTGCAGACCGGCGAGTACGACTACGCCTGGAACCTGCAGGTCGAGGACGAGATCCTCAAGCGCCTGGAAGCCGGCGGCAAGGGCAAGGTCAACGTCGTCGAGACCGGCAACATCGAGTTCATCCAGCTCAACACCACCGACCCGAACCAGGAGGTCGACGGCGAGCGCTCCAGCATCAAGACCAAGCACCCGACCTTCTCGGACCCGGCGGTGCGCGAGGCGATGGACGCTGCTGGTCGACCGCAAGCGCGTGGAGGACTTCATCTACGGCCGCACCGGCGCCGGCCACGGCGAACTTCCTGAACAACCCGCCGCGCTTCCGCTCGCCGAACACCTCCTTCGAGTTCAGCATCGCAGAAGGCGAACGAAATCCTGGAAGCCGCCGGCTGGAAGCGTGGCCGGGACGGCGTCCGCGCCAAGGACGGCAAGCAGCTGAAGCTTCGTCTACCAGACCTCGATCAACGCGCCGCGCCAGAAGACCCAGGCCATCATCAAGCAGGCCTGCGCAGCGCGCCGGCATCGAGATGGAGCTGAAATCGGTGACCGCCTCGGTGTTCTTCTCATCCGACGTCGGCAATCCGGACACCTACACCAAGTTCTACAGCCGACATGCAGATGTACACGACGACGATGCCGCAGGCCGACCCGCAGCTTTTCATGAACCAGTACGTCTCCTGGGAGATCGCCACCAAGGAGAACAAGTGGCAGGGCCGCAACATCATCCGCTGGCGGAACGAGGAATACGACACCACCTACCGCGCCGCCGAAGGCGAGCTGGACCCGGTGAAGCGGGCCGCGATGTTCATCCGCATGAACGACCTGGTCGATCCAGAGCAGCCACATCATCCCGGTGGTCGCACGCCCGCTGGTGAGCGCGAGCGGCACGGCGTTGCAGACCTCCCTCAGCGGCTGGGACAACACCTTCTGGAAGCTGCGGGACTGGTACAGAACAGCCAGGCCTGAGGTGACGCCGATGCGCACTTCGCTGCGGCGGGCGGCATGAGAGCCGCCCGCCATGGGCTGCGCGGTGAGCCAGTACCTGATCCGGCGCCTGTTGATCGCGATCCCGAGCCTGCTCGGGATCAGCGTCGTGCTGTTCACCGTGCTGGCGCTGGCGCCGGGCGACCCGTTCGAGGAGCTGGCGACCAACCCGGCCATCCCGCCCGAAGTGCGCGCGGCGCTGCGGGCCAAGCTTCGGCCTCGATGACCCGGTGTTCATCGCGCTACTTCCGCTGGCTGGTCGCCATGCTGAACGGCGAATGGGGCTATTCCTTCGTCAGCCGGGTCGAACGTGGACACGCTGATCCTGCAGCGGCTGCCGACCACCCTCGTCGATCATCGGCGCCTCGCAGGTGCTGGCGCTGATGCGTCGCGCTGCCGGTGGGCGTCTTCGCCGCGACCCGGCCCTATTCGATGTTCGACCAGCATCGCCAACACGCTGGCCTTCATCGGCTTCTCGCTGCCGACCTTCTTCACCGGGCTGCTGTTGATCCTGCTGTTCTCGCATCTACCTGGACTGGCTGCCCTTCGTCTACCGCGCCGATATCGATGCCACCGGCTGGCGCTTGGTGGTGGGAGCACATCCGGCAGTCCATCATGCCGGTCGCGGTGCTCGGGCTGTTCCAGGGCGCGGCCTGGACCCGCTTCGTGCGCTCCGCGGTGCTCGACGTCATCCGGCTGGACTACGTGACCACGGCCCGCGCCAAGGGGCTGCAGGAGAACGCGTGGTCATCACCAAGCATGTGGTGCGCAACGCGCTGATCCCGGTGGTCACGCTGGTGGCGCTGCAGATGCCGGCGGTGTTCGGCGGCGCCATCGTGACCGAGCAGATCTTCCGCGTGCCCGGGCATCGGCTCGCTGCTGATCACCGCCATCCTGGCCAACGACACGCCGGTGATCATGGCGGTGACCTTCGTCTTCGCCTGCCTCGTCGTCTTCTTCAACCTCCTGGCTGATATGCTGTATGGCTGGCTCGACCCTCGCATCAGCTACCGCTAGCGCCGCGCCCGGCGCCGCCGGCCGGCCGCGGCGCATCTCGCCGCGGCGGGAGGCCTGGCGGCGCTTCCGGCGGCACCGGCTGGCGGTGGCGAGCACCGTCGATGCTCGGCTGTCATCGTCTTCGCGCGTGCTGTTCGGCCCGCTGATCTGGACGCTGCCGATCGACGAGATCGACTTCACGGCGCGGCTGGAAGGCCGTCCTGGGCGCATCCGCTGGGCACCGACGACCTCGGGCAGGACATGCTGGCGCGCATGCTCTATGGCGGGCGCATCTCGCTGGCGGTCGGGCTTCGCGGCGATGGCGGTGGCGGTCGTTCGTCGGCGTGCTCGTCGGCGCGCTGGCCGGCATCTCGCGCGGCAGCGTGGACACCGCGCTGATGTGGCTGACCGACCTGTTCCTGTCGCTGCCGCAACTGCCGCTGCTGCTGCTCATCATCTACCTGTTCCGCGACACCGCTGACGGCACGTGTTCGGCGCCGAGCTCGGCGTCTTCATCCTGATCGTCGCTGGTGATCGGCGGCTTCCGCTGGATGCCGGTGGCGCGGCTGGTGCGGGCGCAGTTCTTCTCCCTGCGGGAGAAGGAATTCGTCGAGGCGGCGCGCGCGCTCGGCGCCATCCGCGTCGCGGCTGGTGCTGCGCCACATCCTGCCCAACGCGCTCGGCCCGGTGATCGTCGCCGCCACCATCGACGTCGCGGCGGCGATCATCGCCGAAAGCACGCTGTCCTTCCTCGGCCTCGGCTTCCCGCCGGACATCCCGACCTGGGGGCGCATGCTGTTCGATGCCAAGGACTACCTCGACTTCGCGCCGCACTGGGCGATGTTCCCGGGTGCCGCGATCTTCCTGACCGTGCTGACGATCAACTTCATCGGCGACGGACTGCGCGACGCGCTCGACCCGCGGCGCGTGATATGACCATGAGCCGCGCCCCGCGCGAGACGCTGCTCGACATCCGCGGCCTGAAGACCCATTTCTCCACCGACGACGGCATGGTCCGCGCGGTCGATGGCGTGGACATCGCCATCGACGCGGGCGGAGACCGTCGGCGTGGTCGGCGAATCCGGCTGCGGCAAGACGCGTCACGGCGATGACCGTGCTGAAGCTGATCGCCATGCCGCCCGGCCGGATCGTGGCCGGGCAGATGCTCTGGCGCGGGCGCGACCTGGTGCCGCTCGCCGCCGGAGGAGATGCAGGCGATCCGCGCCAAGGAGATCGCCATCGTCTTCCAGGAGCCGATGACCTCGCTCAACCCGGTCTACACCGTGGGCGAGCAGATCGCCGAGACGGTGCGGCTGCATGAAGGGCTCGGCCGCCGCGCCGCGATGGACCGCGCCGCGGACATGCTGCGGCTGGTGCGACATCCCCAACCCGCAGCGTCGCGTGCACGACTACCCGCACCAGTTCTCGGGCGGCATGCGCCAGCGCGTGATGATCGCCATGGCGCTGTCCTGCAACCCGCAAGCTGCTGATCGCCGACGAGCCGACCACCGCGCTCGACGTCACCATCCAGGCGCAGATCCTCGATCTGCTGACCGAGATGAAGGAGCGCCTGGGCATGGCGGTGATGCTGATCACCCACGCCATGGGCGTGGTGGCGGAAACCGCGCAGCGCGTGGTCGTGATGTACGCCGGCAAGGTGGTCGAGGAAGCGCCGGTCGAGCGAGCTGTTCGCCAACCCGCGCCACCCCTACACCCAGGGCCTGATCCGCTCGATCCCGCGCCTCGACATGGCGGCGGCGACAGAAGACGCGGCTGGAGGCCATCCCCGGCACCGTGCCGAGCCTGCTCACCCCGCCGCCCGGCTGCCGCTTCGCCGCGCGCTGCCGCTTCGTGCAGTGACCGCGTGCATCGACGGCCGAGCCGCCGCTGCGCGAGGTGGCGCCGGGCCACAAGGTGGCGTGCGTCCTGTCGACGACCTGCCCGAGGACGCCGCCCGATGACCGAGCCGCTGCTGCAGCGTCGACAGGACCTGGTCAAGCGCTTCCCCGTGCGCGGCGGCCTGCTCGCAGCGCGTGGTGGACCATGTCCATGCGGTCGACGGCGTCAGCTTCGACCTCGCGCCCGGGCGAGACGCTGGGGCTGGTCGGCGAATCCGGCTGCGGCAAGTCGCACCACCGGGCGCTGCATCCTGCGGCTGATCGAGCCCACCTCCGGCGAGGTGCTGTTCGAGGGCCGCGACGTCACGGCGCTGAACGGGGCGGAGCTCGCGCGCGCTCCGCGCGCGACATGCAGATCATCTTCCAGGACCCCTACGCCTCGCTGAACCCGCGCATGACCGTGGGCGCCATCATCGGCGAGGCGCTGGAGATCCACGGCCTGGCCAAGACGCCGCGAAGATCATGAAGACCGCGTCGCGGAATTGCTGGAAACCGTCGGGCTGCACCCGGACCACATCCACCGCTTCCCGCATGAATTCTCCGGCGGCCAGCGCCAGCGCATCGGCATCGCCCGCGCCCTGGCCGTCTCGCCGAAGCTCATCGTCTGCGACGAGCCGGTCTCGGCGCTGGACGTGTCGATCCAGGCCCAGGTCATCAACCTGCTGGAAGACCTGCAGGAACAGTTCGGCCTGACCTACCTGTTCATCGCGCACGACCTGTCGGTGGTCGAGCACATCAGCCACCGCGTCGCGGTGATGTACCTCGGCAGCATCGTGGAGATCGCCCCGGCGCGGGACCTCTACACCTCGCCGCTGCATCCCTACACCGAGGCGCTGCTCTCGGCGGTGCCGATCCCGGACCCCACGGTGAAGCGCCGGCGCATCATGCTGAAGGGCGACGTGCCGAGCCCGATGAACCCGCCGTCCGGCTGCCGCTTCCACACCCGCTGCCCCATCGCCAAGCCCTCGCCCTGCAGCGAGGTGACGCCGCCGCTCCGGCAGACCGAGGCCGGCCACTGGGTCGCCTGCCACCTGCGCGGCTGAACCGCGCGGAGCCACGGGACAGGCCCTGCCCGGTGCTCAGACCTCGGTGATGCCGGCCGCCTTCGCCGGCAGCCGGTTGAACAGCGCCGCCCGCAGCCCGAGCGGCAGCGCGCCCATGAAGCGCGCGCCCCAATAGACCGGCCAGGGATAGGCGATGCGGGTGCGGCCGGCGGCGATGCCGGCCAGGCTGCGCCGGGCGGCTTCCTCGGCATCCATCAGGAAGGGCATGGGGAAGGCGTTGCGCGCCGTCATCGGGGTGCGGATGTAGCCCGGGCAGATGGCGTGCAGGCGGATGCCACGCGCCCGTTCCGTCGCATCCAGCGCCTCCGCCCAGCGCTGCACCGCCGCCTTGGCGGCGCAATAGGCCGGCGCCCCGGGCGCGGCGACGAAGGCGGCAACCGAGGCGACCACCGCCACCCGCCCGCGCAGCCCATCCGCCCCGGGCGGTTGCGCCGCCATCGCCTCCAGCGCCGGCAGCACGGTGTTCAGCACGCCGGTGACGTTGGTCTCGAACACCGTGCGGGCCTGGGCGGCCGGCTCCACCGCGCCGCCGGTGCCGGCCGAGACGCCGGCATTGGCCACCACCAGGTCGAGCCGCCCGGCCGCGCCGATCCATCCGGCCATCGCCGCCGCATCCCGCACGTCCAGCACCCGCGCCAGCACGGTGGCCCCGGCCGCCTGGCAGGCGGCGGCGGCGGCGCCGATCCGCCCGGCATCCCGCCCCGAAAGATGCAGCGTCACCCCCGGCCCGGCGCAGGCCAGCGCCAGCGCGCGGCCCAGGCCGGAGGAAGCGCCCGTCACCAACACATGCCGCCACGCCACCATTGCTTGCATCCCGCCCCGCCGCGCGGGACAACTCCCACGATGGGTAACCTTATGAGCATGACCGGCTTCGCGCGCGAGAGTGGCACGCTGGCCGATGGCACCGGATTCGTCTGGGAAGTCCGCAGCGTCAACGGCCGGGGCCTCGACCTGCGGCTGCGGCTGCCGGCCGGCCAGGATGCGCTGGAGCCGCCGCTGCGGGAGATGGTGGGCCAGCGCATCAGGCGCGGCAACATCTCCGCCACGCTGAACCTGAAGCGCGAGGACCGGCCGCGACTGGCGGTGGACCCGGCGGCGCTCGACCAGGCGCTGAAGCTGGCGCTGGACCTCGCCGAGCGCATCCGCGGCAGCCAGCCGCCCCGGGCGGAGGCGCTGCTGGCGCTGCCCGGCATCATGCGCACCGAGCTGCCGGAGCCGGATGAGGCGGCCGAGGCCACCAAGCGGGCCGACCTCACCACCGCCTTCGCCCAGGCGCTGGCCGGGCTGGTCGCCGCCCGCCAGGCCGAAGGCGCCCGGCTGCACACGGTCCTGACCGGCCTGCTGGCCGAGATCGCCACCCTGCGCGACGCCGCCGCCGCCGAGGCCGCCACCCAGCCGGAAGCCCAGCGCGCCCGCATGATGGATCAGCTCGCCGCGCTGCTCGGCGAGGCCGGCGCCGCCCGGGTGCCGGAGGAACGGCTGGCCCAGGAGGTCGCGCTGCTGGCGCAGAAATCCGACGTGCGGGAGGAACTCGACCGGCTGGCCGCGCATACCGGCGCCGCCGGGGCGCTGCTGGCCGCCGGGGAAGGCGCCGGCCGCAAGCTCGATTTCCTCACCCAGGAATTCGTGCGGGAGGCCAACACCCTGTGCGCCAAATCCGCCTCGGTGGCGCTGACCCGGATCGGGCTGGAACTGAAAGCCGCCATCGAGCGGCTGCGCGAGCAGGCGGCGAATGTCGAATGAGGCCGGGGCAAGGTCCGGGGCACAGGGCGTGACGCGGATGGACCACATGCCCCCGAGGGCGCCGCGGCGCGGCCTCTGCCTGGTGCTGGCGGCAGCGCCCGGCGGCGGCAAGACCAGCGTCTCCCGCGCCCTGCTGGAGACCGAGGCGGAGTTGCAGCTCTCGGTCAGCGCCACCACCCGCGCCCCCCGGCCCGGCGAGCAGGAAGGGGAGCACTACTTCTTCCGCACCCCCGAGCAGTTCGCCGCCGGGGTCGCCGGGGGGGAGTTCCTGGAACACGCCGGCTTCCTCGGCCGGTCCTACGGCACCCCGCGCGCCCCGGTCGAGGCGGCGCTGGCGGCGGGCCGGGACGTGCTGTTCGACATCGAGTGGCAGGGCCACCGGCAGTTGAAGGCGGCGCTGCCCGGCGACGTGGTCGGCGTGTTCCTGCTGCCGCCCAGCCTGGCGGAGCTGGAACGCCGGCTGCGCGGCCGCGGCCAGGACGCCGAGGATGAGATCGCCCGCCGCATGGCCGCCGCCCGCACCGAGATGGAGCACTGGGACGAATTCGACCATGTGCTGGTGAACGAGGATTTCGCCGCCACCGTCGCCGCGACCCGCGCCATCCTGCACGCCGCCCGCACCCACCGGCAGCGGCAGCCCTGGCTGGCCGGCTTCGTCGCCGGCCTGATGCGGGGCTGAGGCCGGGTGCTGGCGGTCCTTGAGATCGTCCTGCCGGTATTCGCCATCATCGGCCTCGGCTGGGTGGTGGCGCACCGGGGGTTCATCGACGAGGCCGGCTTCAAGGGGCTGACGCGCTTCGTCTTCACCTTCTGCGCCCCTGCCCTGCTGTTCCTCGGCGGGACCAGCGGCGAGATGGGCGGCGGGCCGGCGGCGCTGGCCTTCTTCCTCGGCGCGGCGGTGCTGTACGGCGCGGTGCTGGCGGCGGCGCGCTGGCGGCGGATGCCGCTGGCCCAGGCCGGGATGCTGGCGCTGGACGCCAGCTACGGCAACACCGTGATGATGGGCATACCGCTGATGCTGGCGGCCTTCGGCCAGCCCGGGCTGGCGGTGCTGCTGGCGATCCTGGCGCTGCATTCCATGGTGCTGCTCGAGCGCGACCACCGTCGTGGCCGAGATCGGCCTGCATGCGCGGGCGCCCTGGCGGCGGGTGCTGCGGGCGACGGCGCTCGGGGTGGTGCGCAACCCGGTGGTGATGGCGGTGGTGGCGGCCTTCCTGTGGCGGCTGGCCGGGCTGCCGCCGCCGCCCGGCGTGGTCAGCGCCACCCTGGCGCTGCTGGGCGCGGCGACGCCGCCGGCGGCGCTGTTCTGCCTCGGCGGCAGCCTCGCCCGGTTCGATGTCGCGGCCGGCTGGCGGGAGACGCTGGTGGCGACCACCCTGAAGCTGCTGGCCATGCCGGCGCTGGTGTGGCTGTTCGCCTGGGCGCATGGCGCTGCCGCCGCTGGAGACCGCGGTGGCGGTGCTGGCCGCGGCGCTGCCGACCGGGGCGAATGCCTTCCTGCTGGCGCAGCGCTACCAGGTGGGCGCGGCACGGTCCGGGGCGACGGTGCTGGTGAGCACGGTGATCTCGGTGGCGACCCTGGCGGTGCTGCTGGGGTGGTTCGGGGTGAGGCAGGCGCGGGGGTGAGGCAGGCGGGGGTGAGGCAGGCGGGGGTGAGGCAGGCGGGGGCATGCCTGCCCCCGCCCCGCAGCCACTCAGCCGCTGGTTGCCAGCTTGTCCTGGGTCTTGGTGTCGAAGTCGCCGGCATCGTGGCGCTCGTGCAGCTGGCTCGCGGGGTCGCCCTGCACCCGGTTCACCATGCGCCCCCGCCTGGCCGCCGGCCGAGCGCCGATCGCATCCGCCCAGCGCTGCACGTTCCCGTAGGACTGCACGTCCAGGAACTCGGCGGCGCCGTAGAGCCAGCCCTTCGCCAGCCCGCCGTACCAGGGCCAGACGGCCATGTCGGCGATGGTGTAGTCGCTGCCGGCGAGATACTCGGTCTCGGCCAGGCGGCGGTCGAGCACGTCGAGCTGGCGCTTCACCTCCATGGCGAAGCGGTTGATCGGGTATTCCATCTTGCTCGGGGCATAGGCGTAGAAATGGCCGAAGCCGCCGCCGAGATAGGGGGCGCTGCCCATCTGCCAGAACAGCCAGGACAGGCATTCGGCCCGCGCCCCGGCCTCGGTCGGCAGGAAGGCGCCGAACTTCTCGGCGAGATGCACCAGGATGGCGCCGGATTCGAAGACCCGGATCGGGGTCGGGCCGCTGCGGTCCAGCAGCGCCGGGATCTTGGAATTGGGGTTGATGCCGACGAAGCCGCTGCCGAACTGGTCGCCATCGCCGATTCTGATCAGCCAGGCATCGTATTCCGCGCCCTTGTGGCCGAGCGCCAGCAGCTCCTCCAGCATCACCGTGACCTTCACGCCATTCGGCGTGCCCAGCGAATAGAGCTGCAGCGGATGCCGGCCGACCGGCAGTTCCTTGTCGTGGGTCGGCCCGGCGACGGGGCGGTTGATGTTGGCGAAGCGGCCGCCGCTCGCCTTGTCCCAGGTCCAGACCTTGGGCGGCGTGTACTCGGATGCGTCACTCATGTGGATGGCTCCCGGTGATTGGCAGGCAGCGGCGATCCGGCCGCCTGGTCGCCCGAGCCTACATGACCAAACCCGGTGGCGCGAAGGATGCGCTGCCGGCCGGCGGTCAGCCCGGCTTCCGCTCCACCAGCAGCCGGGCCAGCCGGTCGAATTCCGCCACGCTCAGCGTCTCCGCCCGGCGTTCCCCGGCGATCCCGGCCGCGGTTAGCAGCCCCTCCGCATCGCCGAGCGACTTCAGGGAACCGCGCAGCATCTTCCGCCGCTGGCCGAAGGCCGCCGCGGTCAGCCGCTCCATGCTGCGGAACAGCGCATCACCGGGGTCCTCGGCATGCGGGGTGAAGCCGACCACGGCGGACCAGATCTTGGGCGCCGGGGTGAAGGCGCCGGGCGGCAGCCGCAGCAGCAGCTCGCATTTGCAGCGCCACTGCGCCAGCACCGCCAGCCGGCCATAGGCGCCGGTATCCGGCGCGGCGCAGATGCGCTCGGCCACTTCCTGCTGGAACATCAGCGCCATGCCGCTGATCGCCGCGGCATGGCGCAACCAGCCGACCAGCAGCGGCGTCGCCACGTTGTAGGGCAGGTTGGCGAGGATCACCCGCGGCGCCGGCAGCACCGCCGTGGCATCCACCCCCAGCGCATCCGCCTCGATCACCGTCAGCCGGCCGGGATAGACGGCTTCCAGCTCGGCCAGCGCGGCCACGGCGCGGCGGTCCAGCTCCACCGCCACCACCGTCTCGGCCGGCCCGGCCAGCAGCGCCCGGGTCAGCCCGCCGGGGCCGGGGCCGACCTCCAGCACATGCCGGCCGGTGAGGTCGCCGGCCAGGGTGGCGATGCGCCGGCAGATGCCCTCGTCCAGCAGGAAGTGCTGGCCGAGCGACTTGCGCGCCTCCAGCCCATGCCGGGCGATGGTATCCTTGAGTGAGGGGAGCGGAACGGCAGTCAGCTCCGCATGTCGATGGTGGCGCGGCGGCGCAGGTCGCGCTGCAACTGCCGGGACAGCAGCTCCACCCGGTCGCGCAGCAATTGCGCCTGGGCCTGCTGGGCGCTCGGCTCGGCGAGGTTCCGCTGCTCGCGGCTGCAGACCATCATCACCATGGCACCCTCGGGGGTCAGGATGGCCTCGGACGGGCGGCCGGGGGGCAGGGATGCCAGCAGGGACCGCAGCGGCGGCGGGTTCACCGTCTCCAGCCGGATCTGCCCCGGGTCGGTCGGGCGGTTGCTGCCGCCGGCCCGAGCAGCCTGCTCCACGGCCTCGCAGCTGCGGGCGGTGGAGGCCAGGCGCCGCGCCCGGTCCACCTGGTCGCGCTGCTGCTGGGTCGGGTTGTTGGGGTCGAGCTGGCCGGCGAAGGGGAAGAACGCCTGGCGCAGCGTCAGCAGGGTGGCGATGTCGCGGCCGGATTCCCGGCGCTGCCGCAGCGTCACGATCTGGAAGCCGCCGGGCACCTGGATGGCGTTGCTGATCGCGCCGGGCGGCATGCGCTGGAGGATGTCGGCCACCTCCGGGTCGACGTCTTCCTTGCGGATCCAGCCGAGGTCGCCGCCCTGCAGGGCGGTCTGCGACTGGCTGAACTGGGTGGCCACCACCGGGAAGGGGATGCCGGCGCGAAGCTGGCGGATCACCTCGTCGACGAAGCCGCGCACCTCGGCCTCGTTCCGCGGGTCGTCGATCGGGATGAAGATCTCGGAGGCCAGGTATTCCGGCTGGCCGGTCCGCGCCTTGGCGTTGCGGATCGCCTCCTCGACCTCGGCCTCTGAGGGCACGGCATTCGGGCCGAGCTGCTGGCGCAGCAGCCGGCTCCAGCCGATCTGGGTGCGGATCTGGTTGTACAGCACCCGCGGCTGGATGCCGGCGCGGTTGAGCTGGGCAGTCAACCCGCCGGCCGGCAGGTTGTTGCGCTGTTCCAGGTCGGCCACCGCCTCGGCGACCTCGGCATCGGTCACCCGCAGGCGGCGGCGGCGCACTTCCTGCAGGCGCAGCCGCTCATCGATCAGCAGCCGCGTCACCTGGGGGGTCAGCCGCTCCAGCACATCGGGCGCCACGGCGATGCCGGCGTTCAGCGCGAACAGCCTGGCGCGCCCCAGCACGTCGACGCGGCTGATGACCTCGCCGTTCACCACCGCGACGATGCGGTTGGTCTGGGCGGCCGCCTGGGATTGCGGCGGCCGCTGCGCCTCGGCCGGGCCGGCCGGCCACAGCAGGGCCGCGGCGACCAGCAGGCTGGCGGGAAAGGCGGCGATTCGAACACGGGGGGCGGAGCGCAGCATGGCGGTTCCTTAGCCGGGGCGGCGTGCCACCGCTAGAGTGAAGGCAGGGGCGGGGCGAACCAGGCCTCGAAGGCCCCGAAGGTCTCGGTGGCACCCGCGGCCATGCCGTCGAGGCCGCCGGGCGTGGCGCCGCAGGCCTCGACCGCGCCGCAGCAGGCCTGCCACATCGCCGCGTGCCGGGCGCCATGGCCGAGCAGGAAGGTCCGCCCCGCCGCCGTCCCGGCCGGCAGCAGGTGGTCCAGCCCGCGAGCCAGATGCCGCCCGCCGAGGGTGGAGCCCTCCGTCACATAGAGGCAGCCGAGCGCCCGGGCCGCGCTGCCCAGCACCGGCACCGGCGCCAGCGGCCCTTCCTGCGGCGCGCCGAGGCTGGCGAGATCGGCCCGCAGCAGCCCGGCCCGCCGCCGCTCCGCCGGGTCCAGCCCGTAGCCGAGCAATGGGGGCGCCGCCGCCACCGCCGCCTCGATCGCCGCATGGAAGCCAAGCAGCCGGCGCAGCAGCGCGACATAGCCCGGCCGGGTCAACGTGCCGCCGGCCAGCGCCCGGAAGGCCGGCACCCCGTGCAGCCGGGTGTGGATTTCGGCAGTCGCCGCCCGCAGCGCCCAGCGCGCACCATCCGGGATGGCCCCGTCCGGCATGGCTCAGTTCTCCATCCGGCCAGGGCCGGAGGAGCCGGCGGCGTCGGCCGGGCGGGCGGCATGGCGGATCAGGTGTTCCAGCACCTCGGCGGTGCGGGCGGCGGAGGCGCGGACGCTCTCCAGCATGTCGGGGATGCGGGCGACATCGACGCCATCGGTGATCTCCAGCGCGGCGAGCTGGGCATTCTCGACCACCGTCGAGAGCAGCGAGCGGAACACCAGGTCGGCTTCCGAATCCAGCCGGCCGGGGCGCGGGTGCTGCTGGTGCAGGATGCCTTCCTGGAAGCGCCGGCGGGCGGCGTCGGCGGCCTTGCGCTCGGTCAGGTCGGTGAACAGGAAGACGAAGCCGAGCACCCGCTCGGGCGCCGAGAACACCGGGTCGGCGCGTACCAGCATCGGCCGGGGCGGCCCCTCGGCGGTGCGGATGCGGACCTCGCCGCGCCAGTTCCGGCGGTTCTCCAGCACATCGCGCATCCGCCGCAGCACCTCGGTGCCGTCGTCGAAATGCGGCAGCAGGTCCTCGATGTGGTAGCCGGCCGCGGCGCCGGGCGGGGTGGGCAGCAGGCGGCCGAAGGCCTCGTTGCAGATCTGCACCTGCCCCTCGGCATCGGCCACCACCACCGGCTGGTCCGAGCCGGCGACCTCCCGCCGCACCTGGTTCAACTGGTCCTGGGCGATCAGCATGCGGACCGAGCGGAACTGCAGCACCACGTCGGTAACCGTGGCGCCGACCAGCCGGGCGGTGGCGAGGTCGGTCGGGGTCCAGGGCTCGGCGGTGCCCTCGACCACCTGGTGCCACTGGGAGAAGGACCGCCGCGGCGAAAGCTGGGCCGGGTCGTCGCCGACCACCACCGGCTTGAAGGGGTCGCCGCCCCAGGTGACGGTCCGCACCTGTTCCGGCCGGAACCACACGAGGTATTCCCCGGGCGAGGCGGAAACCGGCGTCGCCAGCACGCCGCTGGCGATCGGGGTCAGCGCGGCGAAGCGCGGCTCCTCCAGCCCGAAGGCGTTGCTGGAGATCACCGGCCGACGGCCGGAGGCATCCAGCCACTGCCCCAGCTCCCGCAGGGCGGCGGTGCCGGGCACCTCCCCGGCGGTCTGGACATTGCCCTCGAACAGCAGCGCCGCGCCGGTCGCGCCGAGCGGCTGCAACAGGGTGTGCGCATTGTCGAACAGCGCCCCGCGCCAGTCGCCCTCGCGCGAGATCGCCTCGATCATGCGCTGCTCCAGCCGGCGCACCGACAGCTCGGCCTGGGCCTGGACGAAGCATTCCAGCGCGGCCAGCCGGGTGCCGACCGCTTCGGCCAGCAGCTCGCAGGCGGCACGGGTGGCGAAGGGGGCGAAGCGCGGGCCGTAGTGGTGGCAGGCGACCAGCCCCCAGAGCCTGCCGCCGACCATCAGGGAGGCGACCAGCGTGGCCGATACCCCCATGTTCTTCAGGTACTGCACATGCATGCGGCGATATGCTCCGCAGCACGCAGAGCGACATGTCCAGCTCCTCGCCGGTCAGCGGCGAGAGGCGGGGCACCAGCGGCACCGGGGTGTAGTGGACGTCGACCATCACCCGGACGCGGTTGCGCTCGTACAGCCTGCGGGCGATCTGCGGGATGTCGGAGGCCGGGTAGCGGTTGCCGAGATAGGCCTCGAGGTCCGGCTGCTTCTCCTCCGCCACCACCTCGCCATGGCCGTCGTCGTCGAAGCGGTAGACCATCACCCGGTCGTAGCCGGTGACCTCGCGGAACAGCCGCGCCGCCTCGTCGCAGAGGGTCCGCGGGGAGTAGGTGTTGAGCACCGCCTGCAGGGTGCGCTCCGACCACATCGGCGAAGTCGGCGGTCTCGCGGACCGGTTCCAGCTCGATGACCAGGCCGCCGGCCGGCGGGCGGTGCAGCACGCCGTCGAAGCCTGCCGCCGCCGCCCCGGCCCGGCAGCGCACCGCGGCCGGCACCGCATCCAGCGGGTCCGCCAGATGCGGGGCGATGCAGCCGGCGAGGTCGCCGCCGAGCTCATCCAGCCGCAGTCCCACCAGCCGCGCGGCAGGCCGAGCAGGTGGCCGGCATTGGCGCTGGCCTGCACCACCTCCAGATCCGGCTCGCGCACCACCAGCAACGCACCATGCGGCTGGATCGAGGCGGCGAGGTGGATCTGCTCCCGCTCGCAGTTGGAGAGATCCGCCTGCCCGAAGGCCGGCGAAGGCAACGGCGCCTGCGTGGACCCCTGGTCCACGCGATGCTCCGTCCCGCGCCGCCTTCCGGTGCGTCGCCGATGTCGTAGCGTTCGAGCTTGGCGTAGAGGCTCTGTCGGCTGAGGCCGAGCAGTTCGGCGGCCGCGGTGCGTCTGCCCTTGGCCAGCCGCAGCGCGATCTCGATGCAATGGCGCTCCACCACCTCGGCAGTGTCGCGCACCATGATGGGCAGCGGGGTCTTGCCGATCCGCTCGGCGACCGCGCCCAGCGCCGCCCGCAACTGGTCCTGCACGTCGTGCATGGGCAGTCGGCGGCTGACGTCGCGGATCACCAGGGCCATGAACTGGCTGCCACCTTCGGCGAGGCCGCTGGCGGAAATCTCGACATCCGCCTCCGCCCCGAGGTCGCCGGTCATGCTGGTGGCGAACAGCCGCACGCTGCCATGCTGCTGCAACTGGGCGAACAGCACCCCCGCGGCGGCGCCGGGCTGGGACAGCCACCGGCCCAGCCGCTCCCCGATGACCGAGGCCTCGGTCGTCACCTGCACGAGGTTGAGGAAGGCCTGGTTGGCGCGGCGGATCACCCCCTGGGGATCGACCACGATGAAGGCGTCCGGCAGCCGGTCCACCAGCTCATCAGCGGGATGCCGCTGCCAGGCGGTGGCGGCGGCATCGCCCGGCCGACCTCGCCGAGCTGCAGCAGGTACACCAGCCCCGGCTCGGCGGTCATCATGGAGGCGCGTACCACCCAGGGCGTCTGCTCGGCGCCGATATGGATCAGGATGCCGGGCACCCGGCCGTGCTTGCGCGCCCGCTGCAGCAGGCCCTGCAACGCATCCTGGTCGCGCGGCGCGACCTCGGCCAGGAAGTCCCAGCCCGGGGCGAGGCCCAGGCTGCGGATCGCCGCCGGATTGGCCTCGACGATGCGGAGCGTATCGGCGCGGACCGTCAGCACCGCCTCGCTCGATGCGTCGAACAGCAGCCGGGAGCGGGTCTCGATCTCGCGCAGCTTCCAGTAGTCCTGCTCGCGCGCCTGCTGGGCGGCGATCAGCCGGGACTGCAATTCCGCCACCGCCTGGAGGTTCTTGCCCACCGCGATCAGCCCGGCGGCGCCGCCCAGCCGGACCGTGGTGTACTCGACCGGCAACTCAAGCCCGCTCGGGAAGCGCTGGGTGACCTGGCGGAAGGCCGAGACGCCGTTGCGCCGCGCGTCATCCAGCATCCGCCGCACCCGGTCGCCGCCGACCTCGCCCACGGTTTCCGCCCAGGGGCGGCCGAGCCAGTCGGCGAAGCCCTCGGCCTCCATCGCGTTGGACAGGGCGGCATCGCGGATCACCCCGTCATCGTCGAGCATCAGCGTGATGTCCGGCTGGGCGATGTTCACACGGGTCATTGCCGCTCCGGGAGCAGGGCTTGCCGGCGGGCAGGGGTGCCCACCGGGTCGGGACGCATTGCTGGGGACCAGCCGGCCGGAACCCCGGGATGCACCGCACCCGGCCGGGCCTTCGGCCCCGCTATCGCATGAATTTGGGCCATGCCCACCGGCAGTCAATCCGCATCCGCCACCACGGGCCATGCGGCAGCGGCCCATAGGGCAAATTCAAGGGAGCGGCTGGTAGGGGCGGCGGGATTCGAACCCGCACGGGCTCGCGCCCGAGGGATTTTAAGTCCCTTCCGGCTACCATTTCGGCACGCCCCCCGGCCATCCAGCCCTTATCACGGCGGACCCCTGGCTGCGAAGCTAGCGCATGCAGCGCAGGAACACGGTGGAGGGATGCGCCACCTCCCCCACTTCCGCCGCGCCACGCGCCGCGGCGCCGGCCGGGGCCATGCGCGGCTCGACCCCGTGGCTACGGAGGAATTCCAGGGCCTCGGTCCCCTTCACCGCGAAATTCACGTTCTGCGGGATGTCCCCGATGCTGCGGGCGATCCGCTGGGCATTCAGCTTGGACACCACGACGCCCATCACGTTGCCGCCGAGGTCGAGCAGCGGCCCGCCCGAATTGCCCGGCTGCACCGGGGCGCTGATCTGGAACTGGCCCTGGTTGTCGCGCAGCCCGGTCAGCGCCGAGACCTCCCCCGTGGTCAGCGTCGGGCCGGAAGACAGCAGCCCGGCCAGCGGGAACCCATAGGTCACCACCCCCTCGCCCCGGCGCACCGCCGGGCCGCTGCGGAAACTGAGCGGCGGGCCGGGGTCGCCGCCCTGCACGGTCAGCAGCGCCAGGTCGCGCTCCTCGTCGCTGGCGGTGACCTGGGCGGCGAGTTCGGTGCCGTCCGCGGTGCGCACGCGCATCCCGGTGCAGCCCTTGACCACATGCTGGTTGGTCAGCAGCCGGGCAGGCGCCACCACGAAGCCGGTGCCGGAGGACACCGTGCGGGACTGCCCCGGCGGCACCCCGAACGGCCCGTTGCCCGGCGGCAGCGGCGGCGGCTTGGTGGTCGGTACGGCCGCGGCCCGGGGCTGCGTGGCCTCGGCCCCGAGTGGCAGGGGCTTCGGCTGCGCCATGGCCGGCAGCGCCGTGCCGAGGGCGGCGAGCAGCGCGCAGGCGGTGATCGGCAGCGGCGGGTTACCCATGCGCCCAGCCTGCCTTCGCGTTGTGGTTGCGGTCGACCGCCGGCCAGACCCGGCCTCACAGCAACCCCTCCCGCCGGAAGGAGGTCTGCCGGCCGTTGCCGATGATGATGTGGTCGTGCAGCACGATGCCGAAGACCGCGGCGGCGGCCTTGATCTCGGCGGTCATCCCGATGTCGGCGCGAGAGGGGGTGGGGTCGCCGCTCGGGTGGTTGTGGACCAGGATCAGTGCGGTCGCCTGCAACTCCAGCGCCCGCTTCACCACCTCCCGCGGGTAGACCGGGGTGTGGTTCACCGTGCCGCGGCCCTGCACCTCGTCGGCCAGCAGCCGGTTGCGGGTATCGAGGAACAGCACGTGCACCTCCTCGACCCGTGCCCGGGCGATGCTGGCGGTGAGGTAGCCGACCAGCCGGTCCCAGGAGTTGAGCAGCGGCAGTTCCTGCACCTCCGCGCGGGCCAGCCGCAGGGCGGCGGCCTGCACGGTCTTCAGCGCGGCGGCGCCGGCATCCTTCACCCCCTCGACCATGCGGAGTTCCGGCACCGGGGCGGCGATGGCATTGGCGAAGCTGCCGAACCGGGCCAGCAGGGCGCGGGCGATGGGCTTGGTGTCCTGCCGCGGCAGCGCCAGGAACAGCACCATTTCCAGCAATTCATGGTCGAGCAGCGCATCCGGCCCGGCGGCCAGCAGCTTCTGCCGCATCCGCTCGCGGTGGCCGAGGTGACCGGGCGGCGCTGGCGCCTCGGTCGGCGTGCCGATTTCCAGCAGGGGCTGCAGCCCGGCTTCCGAGAAGCCCTTCCGCCCATCGGCTTTGCGCACCGCCCACTCCTGACGCAGGGGGCGAAGATGATGCGATTCGCCGTCGAAACCAAGCGGCAAACGCGGCAGCCGGATTTTCTACCCGGCCGGGATGTCAGACCTGGTAGGGAGGTCGGTGCAGCCCGGCGGGCGAGAGGGTGAAGACCTCCACCCCCGTCTCGGTCACGCCCACCATGTGCTCGAACTGGGCGGACAGGCTGCGGTCACGGGTCACCGCGGTCCAGCCATCGTCCAGGATCTTCACCTCGGACCGGCCGGCGTTCACCATGGGCTCGATGGTGAAGAACATGCCGGGCTTCAGTACCGGGCCCTCGCCGGGGCGGCCGAAATGCAGCACGTTCGGCGGGGCGTGGAAGCGCCGGCCGATGCCATGGCCGCAGAAATCCCGTACCACGGAAAACCGGTTGCGCTCCACGAAGGTCTGGATGGCGTGGCCGATATCACCAAGGGTGGCGCCGGGCTTCACCCGCTCCAGGCCCCGCATCAGCGACTTGTAGGTCACGTCAAGCAGCAACCGCGCCTTGGTCGAGACCTGCCCGACCGCGTACATGCGGCTGGTATCGCCGTGCCAGCCATCGAGGATGACGGTGACATCGATGTTCACGATGTCACCTTCCGCCAGCACCCGCTCGCCGGGGATGCCGTGGCAGACCACGTGGTTGATCGAGGTACAGATCGACTTCGGGTAGCCGCGGTAGCCGAGCGGCGCCGGCACCGCGCCATTCGCCAGGATATGCTCGTGGCAGATCCGGTCCAGCTCCGCCGTGGTCACGCCCGGGCGGACATGCGGCGTGATGAGGTCCAGCGTTTCCGCCGCCAACCGGCCGGCGCGCCGCATGGGCGCGAAGTCCTCGGGCGCGTGGAGGGATATGCGGCGCGCGTCGCCGCTGTGCTGATCCATGGGTCCTGGCAGTCTCTGGCGTTGAGGTCTCTGGCGTTGAGCGATATCCCCCAAGATGCTCGCCGATGCCGTCCGGTGCAAGGCATGGCTGGGTTGCGGCGATGCAATCCCGGTTACCGTTCCACCTTCTCGCCGGCGCTGCGCTCCTCAACGCCCAGCGCCTCGGCCAGACTTGCGTTGGCGCTGCCGGGGCGGGCGGGTCTGCTCTGGCTTTCATGCGGGGCCCAGCCGGTCATCACCAGCAATCTCAAGGTCGCGGGTATGCCCTCGGCATCGCGCGGAAGTGTTGCCAGCGCCATCGGCAGCAACGCCCGCGGCGGGGTGCGGCCGTCCCGCGCCAGCACCGCATTGCCCTCCCCGGCGGCGCGCAGGTCATGCAACAGGGCCAGCGGGGTGCGGTAGCGGATGGGCATGGCCTCGGCATCCGCCACCGGCAGGGCGAAGCCGGCCCGCTGCAGCAGCCCGGCCAGGTCGCGCAGTTCCGGGAAGGGCGAGATGCGGGGCGAGAGGCCGCCGCGCAGGGTGGTCTCGGCCGCCGCCAGCGCCTCCCGCAGTTCCTGCAGGGTGCCGAGCCCGGGCAGCGAGGCGATGAACAGCCCATCCGGCCGCAGCGCCCGGCGGATCTGCACCAGCGCCCCCGGCAGGTCGTTCACCCAATGCAGCGACAGGCTGGCGACCACGAGGTCGAAGCTCTCGGCCGCAAAGGGCAACGCCTCCTCGTCGCCCACCACCGGGGTGCCGCCGGCCCGCGCCGCCATGCCCGCCGAGAGGTCCATCGAGACTACCAGCGGGATCCCGCGTGCCCGCAGCAGCGGCGCCACCACGCCACGGCCGCCGATATCGAGTGCGCGGGTGAAGCGCCGGGTGGTGTCGTCCAGCCGGTCGAGCAGGCGATCCGCGGCGGCTTCCAGCACCGGCGCGACCCGGCCGACGGTGGCGGCGGCGCGGTCGCGGCGGCGGCGGACCAGGCTGCGGTCGAAGACGCGGATCGGGTCGGTGCTCATGACCGGCAGGTGGGGACCGGCGTGCCGGCTTTCACGGGGTGTTCAGCGCGTCCAGGATGGCGGCGGCGAAGGCGCGGGCATCGGCCGGTGGCGGGTCCCGCCGGGGCATGGTGACGCGCATCCGCAGCACGGCGCCGCCTACCCCGCCGGCGCAGAGCAGCCCCTGCACCCGCTCCCGGCCATAGACCCCGGCGGTTTCCACGCAGCGCAGCAACGCCGGCCCGGCGGCGGGCAGGCTGAAGCGGTCCTCCGCGTACACCTGGCGGTGCGGCAACGGGCGCATGGCATCCTGCAACAGCGCCCCGAAGGCTTCGGCCACCGCCGGGCTGTCGGCGCCGGGCGGCACGGTGGCACCGGGCTGGCGGTAGAGCATCACGGTCGCGCCGGCGCCGGTGAGGCCGGGGGTGCGGTAGCCGGCTTCCCGGCCATCCTCGCCGATCGGCGCCGCGACGGTATCGCCCCGCAAGAAGCCGGCGGCTTCATCCGGCAGCCGGTCGGCAAGCTGGGCAGTGGAGAGCCCGGCGACAGTGGTGGCGGCGGATCCGGGCGGGCGCGGCAACCCCTCGCAGGCGCCGAGCAGCAGCACCGCGCCCAGCAGCAGGGCACGAGGCGGCACGCCGGCCGTCATCAGGCGTGGGGTCCGGCAATGGGCGGCGCGACGCGAGGCATGGTCCATGCAGTGATCTCCGGCCGATGGCTGCGGGCGGTCCGGCCGGTGGCCCGGCGCGGCGCACCCTGGCTGGAACAGGCCCCGATCCGGCGACGGCGCCGGGCCGGGAGGCGCGCCTAGCCGGCGAGATGGGCGTAGGCGCTGACCTGATGCACACCTTCCCAGATCATCGACAGCGCGACATACAAAATGACCAGCAGCCCGACCCAGGCGATCCAGCGGTGCCGGCTCAGCAGGTTGGCGATGAGCGCCGCCGCCACCCCCATCAGCACCACCGACATGGCGAGGCCGGTCACCAGCACCCAGGGATGGTCCTTGGCCGCGCCGGCCACCGCCAGCACGTTGTCGAGGCTCATTGAAATATCGGCGACCAGGATCTGGGTGATGGCCTGGCGCAGCGTCTTGCGCTGCCCCGGCTGCGCCGCGGCAGCCTCCATTTCCGCCACCGCCACCTCCGGCTCGCCATGCGAGCGGAGTTCGCGGAACATCTTCCAGCACACCCACAGCAGCAATATGCCGCCCGCCAGGATGATCCCGACGACGGAGAGCAGCTGCGCGGTGATGGTGGCGAAGCCGATCCGCATGACGGTCGCGGCGGCGATGCCCCAGAAGATCGCCTTGCGGCGCTGGTCGGCCTGCAGCCCGGCAGCGGCCATGCCGACGACGATGGCATTGTCCCCCGCCAGCACGAGGTCGATGAACAGCACCTGGGCAAGCGGGGCTAACCATTCGGGCATGGTCGGACTGTTCCTGGGCCAGGGTCGTGATGCTGGGATGAAGGCCGGGGGCTGTTAAGCAACCGATCATGGTAAAGCAAGCCCCCGGATCCGCAACGATCCGCCCGGCCTTGCCAAGCGCATTACCGGGGTTCAAACCCCGGCGGACCCTATCCTCCGCCGCCGCCCGGCCTGCCCGCCGGGCGCGGCCCGAACGCCCGAGGCCCGGCATGGTCCCCCGCTACACCCGCCCACAGATGGCCGCGATCTGGTCCCCCGAGGAACGCTACCGGATCTGGTTCGAGATCGAGGCGCTGGCGGCAGAAGCGATGGCCGAACTCGGCACCATCCCGGCCGAGGCCGCCCGGGCGATCCGCGAGAAGGGTGCCCCGCGCGCCGCCGCCATCGGCGCCGCCGAGGTCGAGGCGATCGACGCGATCGAGCGCGTCACCCGCCACGATGTCATCGCCTTCCTCACCTTCATGGCCGAGGGCATCGGGCCGGAGGCGCGCTTCATGCACCAGGGCATGACCAGCTCGGACGTGCTGGACACCTGCCTGGCGGTGCAGCTCACCCGCGCGGCGGACCTGCTGATCGCCGATGTGGATGCGCTGCTGGCCGCGCTGCAAGGCGCGCGCCTTGGAACACAAGTTGACCCGACCATCGGCCGCAGCCACGGCATCCACGCCGAGCCCACCACCTTCGGCCTGAAGCTCGCCGGCTATTACGCCGAATTCACCCGCAACCGCGCCCGCCTGGTCGCCGCCCGGGCCGAAATCGCGACCTGCGCCATCAGCGGCCCGGTCGGCACCTTCGCCAGCGTGGACCCGCGCGTGGAGGAATATCGTCGCGGCGAAGCTTGGCCTGGCGGTCGAGCCGGTCTCGACCCAGGTCATCCCGCGCGACCGCCACGCCGCCTTCTTCGCCGCGCTTGCGGTGGTGGCCGCTGGCGATCGAGCGGCTGGCGACCGAGGTCCGCCACCTGCAACGCTCCGAGGTGCGGGAGGCGGAGGAGTTCTTCCATGCCGGGCAGAAGGGCAGCAGCTCCATGCCGCACAAGCGGAACCCGGTGCTGAGCGAGAACCTCACCGGCCTCGCCCGGCTGGTCCGCAGCCATGTGGTGCCGGCGCTGGAGAACGTGACGCTCTGGCATGAGCGCGACATCAGCCATTCCAGCGTGGAGCGGGTGATCGCGCCGGATGCGACCATCGGCCTCGACTTCGCCCTCTCGCGGCTGACCGGCATGATGGAGAAGCTCACGGTCTATCCGGTGCGGATGGCGCAGAACCTGGAATCCCTCGGCGGCGTGGTGCACAGCCAGAAGGTGCTGCTGGCGCTGACCCAGGCGGGGATGAGCCGGGAGGATGCCTATGCCGCGGTGCAATCCGCCGCCATGACCACCTGGCGGGCGCTGGAGACACCACAGGCGCGCAGCTTCCGCGACAACCTGCTGGATGAACCGGGCGTCAGCGCCGTGCTGGATGGCGCCGCGCTGGATGCGGCGATGGACCCGGCGCGGGACTTCACCCATGTCGAGACCATCTTCGCACGGGTCTTCACGCCGGCCTGATCCTGCTGCCCCGGCCGGGCCGCCGCATCGCCGCGTTTCCGCCGCAGCCGGCACCATATTGGGCGGATCAGCAAGGAGGTCCGCTGCCATGCGCGCGTTCCGCGTGACAATTCTCGCCTTGGCGACCCTGGCCGCCGGGTTGGTCGCGCTTCCCTCGGCCGGGGAGGCACACGAGAGAGGGTATGGGTACGGGCGCGGCTACCATGGCCCGCCGCCGCGGCACTATGGCCCGCCACCGCGGGCGTACTACCGCCACGGGCCACCGCCGGGGGCCTACTACCGGCCGCCGCCACCGCGCTACTACGGCCCGCCGCCGGTCTATTACGCGCCGCCACCGCCGCGCTACTACGGCCCGCCGCCACGCTACTACGCGCCGCCGCCGGTGGCCGGCTTCGGCATCTACATCCGCTGACGGCGAAGGCAGCCGGGGCGCGACCGCGCCCCCTGCCCCGCCGCCGTCGGAGCGCCGGCTACTTCCCCTCCGCCACGATCCGCCGGCAATGGTCGAGTGCGGCGCCGATCAGGTTGTCGCTGGCTTCCGGGGTACGGAAGGCGGCGTGGGAGGTCAGGGTGGCGTTGCCCAGCCGGGTCAGTGGGTGGCCGGCGGGCAGCGGCTCCGCGGTGAAGACGTCGAGCGCGGCATGGCCGAGCTGCCCGGCCTCCAGCGCCGCCGCCATCGCCGCCTCATCGATGATGGCGCCACGGGCGGTGTTCACCAGGATGGCGCCCGGCTTCATCTGCGCCAGCCTCTCCCGCGAGAAGAAGCCGCGCGTCTCGTCGTTCAGCAGCAGGTGGATCGAGACCACGTCGCTCTCGGCCAGCAGCCGGTCGAGGCTGACGAACTCGACCCCCGGCATCGCCTTGGCCGAGCGGTTCCAGGCCAGCACCTTCATGCCGATGCCGTTGCAAAGCCGCGCCATCTCGGCGCCGATACCGCCGACGCCGACCAGCCCCACCGTCTTGCCGGTGAGCTGCATCCCCACCACCCGCGGCCATTCGCCGCGGCGGATGGCGCCGTCCATCATCGCGGTCTGCCGCGCCGCGTCCCACATCAGGGCGAAGGCCATCTCGGCCACCGCGGTATCGCCGTAGCCCTTGATGATGTGGACGGTGACGCCGAGCGCCTCCAGCTCCTCCGGGTTCATGTAGCTGCGGGCGCCGGTGCCGAGGAAGACGATGTGCTTCAGCCCCGTGCATTGCTTCACGATGTCGGTCGGGAACTGGGTGTGGTCGTTGATCGCGATCTCATGCCCGGCGAGCAGCTTCGGCAGGTCGGCGCTGGTGATGTCGGGGTTGCGGTTGATCGCCACCTCGGGGTCGCCGGGCCGCCCCAGCCGCTCGGTGACCTCGGCGAGCGAGTCATTGGCATCAACGAACAAGGCGCGCACGGCTGTCTCCCGGGTTTTAATCGGGACGCATGCTACCCCGCGAGGGCGCCGCGTCCAACGGCACCCGGTCCACCCGGGTCAGCCCGCTGCGGGCATCCATCGCCTCGTCATGGGTCATCGTGCCGCGCGACGGCCCGCCCGGCAGGACGATGCTGGACGGCGGCCCGGTGCAGCCAGCCAGGGCGAGCCCCACCAGCAGGATCGCCGGCCTAGGCATCGGCCACCCAGCGCGTGAGCGCCGCCTCGTCCCATTCCAGCCCCAGCCCCGGCCGCTCCGGTATGATCGCCATGCCGTCCCGCACCTCCAGGGGCTGCCGCAGCAGCGGCCCGGCCACGTCCAGGTGCTCCAGCAGATGCGCCGTCGGCGTCGCCGGCAGCAGTTGCGCGCTGGCCTCGATGAAGATGTGGGAGGACATCGGGATGCGCTTCGCCGCCGCGAGCGATGCCGCCTGCAGCCAGCCCGTCACCCCGCCGATCTTCATCGCGTCCGGCATGCAGAGATCGACCGCGCCGGCCTCCAGCGCCCGCGCCATGCCCTTCGGCCCCCACCAGTTCTCGCCGCCCTGGACCGGCACGCGCAGCGCCGCCCGCAGTGCCGCCAGGCCCTGGTCGTCATCGACCGGCAGCGGTTCCTCCAGCCAGCGGATGCCGAGGTCCTGCAGGGCCAGGCCGCGGCGCTCCGCCTCCGGCCGGGTCAGGCCCTGGTTGTAGTCCACCAGGATCTCCACGCCCTCCCCCACCGCGCCACGCACGGCGCGGACGGTATCGAGGTCATCGGCCAGCCGCGCCTGGCCGAGCTTGAACTTCACCGCCCCGGCGCCGAGGCTGGCGACCGCCCGCCCCGCCTCCTCCGCCAGCATCGCCGCGCCCCAGCCGCGCAGCGAGGCATAGACCGGCAAGGGCCTCGGCTCGGCGCCCAGCAGCCGGCACAGCGGCACCCCGGCGGCGCGGGCCAGGGTGTCCCACAGCGCCATGTCGATGGCCGAGAGGGCGATCTGCACCAGCCCCTCGGTGCCGAGGATGCGGAAGTTGTTGTGCAGCTCGGCCCATAGCGTCGCCGGGGCCAGCGTGCGGCCGGCCAGGGTCGCGCCGATGTTGCGCACCAGCGCGGCGGTCGGGCCGAGCGCCGCCGGGGTATAGGGGAAGACATACGCGTTGCCCGCCACGCCCTGGTCGGTGGTGACCTCGGCGATCACCAGCGGGGCGCGGGGGATGGTGTTCAGGCTGTTGCGCAGCGGCGGGTCGAGCGGGGCATCCACCGCGCGCACGGTGATGCCGCGGATGGTGAGAGCTGGCATGGCCATGGTGGATTGTTCCTCCCTGGCCGGCAGCATGCCGCCTCGGCGGCGCCCCCGCCAGCCAGGTCTGGGCCCGCCGGGCTCAGGCCGCGGCCGGTGCCGGCCCGCCGCCATAGGCCTGCAGCATCCGCGCCACCACCGCCTGCAGCCCGCCGCCGGCCGCCGCATTCTCCTGCGCGGCGAGCAGGGTGGAGAGGCCATCGGTGCCCTGCATCCCGGCGGGGGCATGTTCCCGCCGGCCGCGGGCCAGTTCGGCCTGGGCCAGCCGGCCGTCGCCATCGGCATCCAGCGCCCGGAAGGCGGCATCCATTGCCCGGTTGGAGGCGGCCTTTGCCGGGCCATCCTTGCCGAGCAGGCGGAATTCGCCGACCGAGAGACTGCCGTCGCCGTCGCGGTCGGCCCGGCTGAACAACTGGTCGCGCATCCGCTGCGCCATCGCCGCGCCATTGGCGCTGCCGGAGGCTGAAGCCTGCATCTTGCGGTCTTTCCTGCGGTGCCGCCGGCAGGATGCCAGGGCGGGGCGCCCGGGCGCCGGGGCGGGCATTGCACCCGCCGTGCCACCCTTAGCCCAGCCGCACTCAGCCCAGCCGCAGGAACATCAGCTCATGCTTGTTGTGGGCACCGTGGAACACCGTCGCGCCGGGGATGGCGGCGAATTCGGCGGCGGCGGCGTGGTCGGTCTCGCCCTGGAACTTGATGGTGCAGCAGAAATTCCGCGCCGCCCCCGCCTCCAGCCAGCGCCGCACCAGGGCCAGCAGCCGGGCCGGGTAGCAGATCACGTCGCTGAACAGCCAATCGACCGGTGGCTCCTGCCGCGGGTCCAGGCCGAAGGCGCTTTCCAGCCGCATCGAGACCCCGGGCATGGCGGCCACCGCCGGGTCGAGCGGCGCCTTGTCCACCGCCGCCACCCGGGCGCCCAGTCGCGCCAGCGCCCAGGTCCAGCCGCCCGGCGCGGCGCCGAGGTCGAGGCAGGTCTCGCCCGGCTGCGGCCAGCGGCCGGCGCGGGTCAGCGCCTCCCACAGTTTCAGGTAGGCGCGGCTGGGCGGGCCCTCGCGGTCCTCGATGAAGCGCGGCTCGCCGTTGACGAAGGGGCTGGACTTGGTCGGGCTGAACAGCAGCCGGTCGGCCGCCAGCAGGGTCCAGGCGCCGAGATGCCCGGCCGGCGCGGCTTCGGGGAAGACCAGCGGGCGGGCCTTCACCGGCGGCAGGCGTTCCTCGATCAGCGCGGCGCGGCGATGCTGGCCATGGGAGTAGCGCGCCCAGTTGCGCTGGACGGCGCGCAACGCATCGGCCGCCGCCTTGACCGAAGGGGCCGGCGCCTCCCGCGGGGCGGTCCAGGTATCGAGCGCCCAGGCCATCGCCGCCGGCGGCTCGGGCGACAGCGCCAGCCGGCCATGCCAGGCCGAGATGCTGCGGCCGGCGAGGCGCAGCTCCTCGGCCAGTTCCGCCTCGAACCCCTCGGCCGCGAGGTAGCCGGCAGCGATCACCGGCGGCGCCACACGGCGGAGACGAACAGCAAGGCCCAGCCGGCCATCAGCGTCATGCCCCCGGCCGGCGCAACCCGGCCGAGCGAGACGCCGCCGATCGCCCCGGCATAGACCGCGCCGCAGAACAGCACGATCCCCAACGCGAAGGCACCGCCGGCCAGATGCGCCGGCAGCCCGCCGCCGCGCCCGGCCCACAGCCCGGTGGCCAACAGCGCCAGCGCGTGCCAGCCCTGCATCTGGATGCCATTGGCCAGGCTGGCCAGCGCGCCCGGCTCCAGCCGCGCGGGTGCCCCATGCGCGGCCCAGGCGCTGAGGCCGACGGCGGTCAGCCCGGCGAGGGCACCAAGGGCGAGCCAGAGTCTTGTCCATTCGCGCGGCTTACTCCGCCGCCGCCGGATTGGCCACTGCCGCGGCATGCGCCCGCCGCACCGCATTGGCCGCCAGATGCGCCTGCCGGGTCGGCTCCGGCAGGCGGTAGCCGGTGCCGCAGCGCTTCACCCATTCGACCGCGCCGGCCTCCGAGATGCGGTGGCCGGGCGAGACGTACAGCGGGTTGGACCGCCGCCGGGTCCGCAGCACGGTGGCGAGCCGCCGGCCCTTCCAGACGAGCGCCGCCTCCGCCCCCGGATCCTCGCCCAGCACGCCCTCGGCCCGGCCGACCAGCGGCGACTTGGCGACGCCGATGCAGGGCAGGTCCAGCACCACGCCGAGATGGGCGGCGATGCCGAGGCCGCGCGGATGGGCGGTGCCATGGCCATCGACCAGCACCAGGTCGGGCTTCGCCGCCAGCATCTCCCAGGCCGCCAGCAGGGCCGGCACCTCGCGGAAGCCGAGGTAGCCGGGCACGTAGGGCATGGCGGCGGTCCGCACCGCGGAGGCCGTGGCCACCACCTCCAGCCCCGGCCAGGCCAGCACCACCACAGCGGCGAAGACCCGGTTCTCCGGGTCGAACCGGGTGTTGCTGATATCGACCCCGCCGATCAGCCGCACCGGCCCGAAGGCATCCACCGTCACCACCCGCGCCGCGAGGGCGACCTGGGCTTCCCGGGCGATGGCGAGGTTGGGCGGGTTCAGCCATTCCGGCGGCAGGGATTCGGGCATCCGGCTCCTACGCGGCGGGGGGCGGGGCGGTTGCCCGGGCGCCCCGCATCTCAGGCCCCGCGCATGGCCGGCACCAGCAGCCCGACATTGTGCCGCACCATCGCCTCGTAGGTCGGGGCCGGGCCGTCCGGGGCGGAGAGCGTATCGGCGTAGAGCCGCCCGCCGATCGCCACGCCGGTATCCTCCGCCAGCCGCTGCATCACCGCCTGGCTGCCCGGCCCCTCGATGAACACCGCCGAGACCTTCTCGGTGCGGATCTGGCGGATCAGCCGGGCGACCTGGGCGGCGGAAGGCTGGGCGTTGGGGGCGATGCCCTGCGGCGCCAGCACCCGCACCCCGTAGGCGGCGGCGAAATAGCCGAAGGCGTCGTGGCTGGTGACCATCACCCGGCGGGCGGGCGGGACCTTCGCCATCTCCTCCCGCACGAAGGCATCGAGCGCGGCCAGCCTGGCGTCATAGGCCGCCGCCCGGACCGCCCCGGGCGGCAGGACGGTGCCAAGGCCGCGGGCGATGGCGGCGGCGTAGGACCGTGCCAGCCGCACATCCTGCCAGGCATGCGGGTCGGGCGCCGCCCGTGGCCGTGGCCGTGGCCGTGGCCGTGGCCGCCGGCTTCCTGGCGCGGGGCGATGCCCTCGGTCGCGGTCACCACCGGGCCGCGGTAGCCGGTGCTGCGCAGCAGCCGGTCCAGCCATGGCTCGAAGCCCAGCCCGTTGCGGATGACGAGCCCGGCCTCGCCGATCGCCGCCGCCTCCGACGGGCGGGGCTGGAACACATGCGCATCCGTCTCCGGCCCGGCCAGCACCCGCAGCGCCACCCTCTCCCCGGCCAGTTGCCGGACCATGTCGCCCAGGATCGAGAAGGACGCCACCACCACCGGCGGCTGGGCGGACAGGCGCCGTGGGGCAAGGAGCGCGGCGCCCGCCAGCAGGGCGGCGCGACGGGGAAGGATCATGGACATGTGGTTATGTTATAACATGCCCTGCCGCCTAGCCACCCGAAAACCGTCATCCGGCTGACGCGGATTTCAGGCATTTGCATCTCACGCGTTGGCGAAGCGGGGCTTCGGGCCGATAATAGGGGGGATTTTCCCCGCGTCGGAACGGAAGGCACGCATGGCAACCAGCGAATGGGAAATTCCGCCGGAGTTGCAGCCGGACCCGGCGGACCATGACTTCGACCTCGACGAGGTCCTGCGTTCGGTGGTCGGGGTCAAGGCGATCGTGCCGGGAGATGCCTTCACCGCGCAGACCCTCGGCACCGAGCGCACCGGCAGCGGCGTGGTGATCCGCCCTGACGGGCTGATCGCCACCATCGGCTACATCGTGACGGAAGCCGAGGACATCTGGCTGACGGCGCATGATGGCCGGGTCATTCCCGGGCACGCCCTGGCCTACGACTTCGAGACCGGCTTCGGGCTGATCCAGGCGCTCGGCCCGCTGAAGCTGCCGGCGCTGCCGGTCGAGAAGGGCGAGGCGCCCCGGCCCGGCGATGTCGCCGTTCTGGCCGCGGCCGGCGGGCGCAAGCACACGCTCCGCTGCAGCATCGCGGCGCGGCAGGAATTCGCCGGCTACTGGGAATACATGCTGGAGGAGGCGATCTTCACCGCCCCGGCCCACCCGTCCTGGGGCGGGGCGGGCCTGATCGGCGGCAGCGGCAAGCTGCTCGGCATCGGCTCCCTCGTCATGCAGCAGCAGGATGGCAAGGGCCGGCGGGTCGACCTCAACATGGTGGTGCCGGGCAGCCTGCTGCCGCCGGTGCTGGACGACCTGCTGGCCTTCGGCCGGCCGAACCGCCCGGCGCGCCCCTGGCTCGGCCTCTATGCCGCCGAGGACGAGGATGGCGTCGTGGTCAGCTCGATGGCCCGCAACGGCCCGGCGCAGAAGGCCGGGCTGCATGAGGGGGACCGACTGCTGGCGGTCGGCGGCACCCGCATCTCGGACCTCGGCGGGCTGTGGCGGGCGCTCTGGGCCTCCGGCCATGCCGGGGCGAAGGTGCAGATGACCATCGCGCGGGAGGCCGCGCCGCGCGACCTCACGCTGACCTCCATCGACCGGCGGAGCTTCCTGAAGGCACCCCGGCTGCACTGAGCCGGCCCAGGGGGCGGCGGCGGGGCTGGCCAGCCTCCCGGCGTGTGGCAGACTGCGCCGCACACGGGAGAGATGGACAAGCGCCATGGCGGACAGCCCCTACTACGTCGGCGACCTGGTCGCCGAGTTCCTTTCGCGCCTGCGGCGTCACCACCGCTTCGGCATCGCCTCGGTGCACAACATCCCGATGCTGGACGCGATCGGCCGGCGCAACACCATCCGCTTCATGATGGCGCGCGGCGAGCTGGGCGGCGCGCACATGGCCGACGGCTATGCCCGGGTCTCGAACGGTCTGGGCGTGATCTTCTCCTCCACCGGCCCGGGCGCGGCGAACGCGGTCGGCGGGCTGATCGAGGCGCGATTCGCCGGCAGCCCGGTGCTGCACATCACCGGCCAGACCGCGACGAAACACGTCGATCGCGAGCTGGGCACGGTGCACGATCCGCTACGACCAGCTTGGCATGCTGCGGTCGGTGTCGAAGGCGGCCTACCGCGTGCGCTCGGCGCAGCAGGCGCTCGGCGTCCTGACCCGCGCCGCGGTGGAGGCGCTCAGCCCGCCGATGGGGCCGGTCAGCGTGGAAGTGCCGATCGACCTGCAGCGCGAGAAGATCGAGCGCCCGGCGCATGCTGGACAATTTCGTCCTGCCGCTGCCCACGCCGCGCACGCCGGCCGAGCGCCGAGCTGGACGAGCTGGCGGCGCGCGTGGCGCAGGCGAAGCGGCCGATGCTGTGGCTCGGCAACGGCGCAATCGGGCCGGGGCGCCGGCGGTGCGGCTGCTGGATCTGGGCTTCGGCATGGTCAGCAGCTTCAACGGCCGCGGCACGGTGCCGGAGGACCATCCGCTGAACCTCGGCGGCCTGACCGGCAACGGCATGCCGATGATCCAGGAGTTCTACAAGAGCGTCGATCTGATGCTGGTGGTCGGCTGCCGCCTGCGCGGCCACGAGACCGGCGATTTCAGCGTGAAGCTGCCGGACAACATCATCCAGATCGACAGCGATCCCGCGCGCCAACGGCCGCACCTACCGCAGCAACTACTTCGTCTGCGGCGATGCGGCGGCGACGCTGGAGGGGCTGGTCGACGCGCTGGAGGGCAGGCTGAAGCCGCAGCCCGGCTTCCAGGATGAGGTGCGCGCGCTGAAGCAGGCGGCGCAGAAGGAGTTCCTGGGCACGCTCGGCGTCTACGCCAGCTTCGCCGAGCAGCTGCGCAAGGTGATGCCGCGCGACGCGATCTGGGTGCGCGACGTCACGCAGAGCAACACCACCTGGGGCAACCGCATCTTCCCGATCTACAGCCCGCAGCAGAACGTCTATCCGGTGGGCGCCGGCATCGGGCCAGGGGCTGCAGCTTGGCATCGGCGCGGCGGCGGCGGGCACGGGCCGCAAGACCGTGGTGATGACCGGCGACGGCGGCTTCTTCCTGAATGTCGGACGAGCTGTGGACCGCGGTGCAGGAGAAGCTGGACCTGACGGTGATCGTGATGAACGACCGCGGCTATGGCGTCATCAAGCGCATCCAGGACGCGACGCAGCAGGGCCGGCGGTTCTTCGCCGACCTGCAGGGCCCGGACCTGGGCAAGCTGGCCGGCGTCGTCGGACATCCCGTTCTTCAAGGTGCAGCAGGCCGCGGAGTTCGGCGGCGACGGTGGCGCAGGCGCTGGCGGTGCCCGGGCCTGACGCTGGTGGAAGTGGACATGACCGCGGTCGGCGAGTTCCCGGCCTACCCGCCCTACAACACCATGGGCATCTACGCCCGCAAGGCGGCGGAGTAGCGGGGCGGCGGGCGGGTGCCCTCAGGCACGCGCCCGCCCGAGCCGCCGCAGCACCGCCAGCCCGGCCAGGGTCACCAGCGCCAGGTGGCCGAAGGCCAGGCCCCAGCCCAGCACCTCGTCCGGCCCGGCCCAGTCCAGCGCCAGCCCCACGCCGAGCGGCCCGATGAAGCCGCCGGCATAGCCCGCCATGCTGTGCAGCCCCATGGTCGCGCCGCGCAGCCCCGGCCCTGCCGCCTGCACCGTGCCGCCGGTCAGCGCCGCGCTGTCGAGGTAGATGGCGGAATTCCACAGCAGCACCAGCAGCACCGCCACCGGCAGGCCCATCCCCACCACCCAGCCGGTGGCCAGCGACAGCGCCGCCGCCGCCGCCATCGCCGCCGTCACCACCCGCTGCCGGCCGTGCCGCTGCGCCACCTCGTTGCCGGTGACCGAGACCGCGATGCAGACCAGCCCGATGGCGGTGAACAGCACGGTCGGCCCCGGCACCCAGGCCGGCATCTCGCCGCGCAGCGCGGCCACGGTCAGGAAGGTGACCCCCCAGGCCCGCAGCGCCGCCATCTCCCAGGTGTGGACGGTATAGCCGGCGATCCAGGCCATGGCCTGGCGGTTGCGGAACACCGGGCGGAAATCCAGCAGCGCCCGCGGCGGCCCGGCCAGCGGCGGCGGCGCGGTGCCGGGCAGCACGACCAGCGCGATGCCGAAGGCGACGGCCGCCGCCACCGCGCCGAACAGGAAGGCCGCCGGCGGCCCGGCCAGTGCGGCGAAGGTTCCGGCGACGATGAAGGAGCACGCCCCGGCGATGCCCACCCCGGCGGCATGCCAGGAGACGGCGCGGGACTGCGCCGCGCCCTCCAGCGGGTCGGCGATCGCCTTCAGCCCGGGCATGTAGGCCCCGGCCCAGCCGATGCCGGCCAGCGCCCGCAACGCCAGCCCGGACCAGAACCCCTCGGCGAACAGCGCGAAGCCGAGATGCGACAGCCCGGTCAGCGCGGCGCCGACCAGGTAGATGTTGCGCGCCGGCAGCCGGTCCGTCAGCGACACCAGCACCGGCACCGCCACCACATAGGCGGCGAAGAAGATGCCGATCAGCCAGCCTGCCTCAAGGCCGGTGAGCGACCAGTCGTCGAGGTAGTGCGGCAGCAGCGCCGGCAGGGTGAAGGCGCCGATCTGCACCAGGACCTGCGCCGCGACGATGGCAGCCGTGTAGTCCCGGCTGCCGGGTGTTCATGCCTCGCCGAGCTTGTAGAAGCCGCTGGCGGTGCCGCTGAACAGCGCGGTGCGTTCCTCGGCCGAGGCGCCGGCGGCGAGCTTCTTGCAGGCGTTCCAGAACACGCCGTAGCCGTAGCTGCCCTTGTCGACGGGGAAGTTGCTCTCGAACATGCAGCGCCGGGCGCCGAACAGATCGATGGTGCTGTCGATGTAGGGCTCCAGGCGGCGACCAGCGTCGTCGGAGGCCGGGCGGGTCCGCGGCATCCTCGAAGCCGAAGCCGTTGATCCGCATCCCGAGGCCGCCGAGCTTCACGCAGACATTCGGGCAGGTGGCCAGGTCGCCATCGCGGTCCGCCAGGCGTGCGAACACCTCGTCCCGCCGGCCGGCATAGGCCCGATGCCGAGCGGCCCGCCGACATGGTCCAGCACGATGGGGTATGCGGGAAGGCGCGGGCCAGCGCGGTCAGCTCGGGGATCTGCGGGTGGTAGAGCCAGGCATCGAAGGTGAGACCGAGCGGCGCCAGGCGGGCGAAGCCGGCGCGGAACGTCGTCGCGGAAGTAGATGTCCTTCGGCGGCGTATAGGCCGGGTTCATGATGACCGGGTCGGGGTCCCATGCGGCGATGTGGCGGATGCCGCGGAAGCGCCCGCCGCCGGCCCGGATGTGGGCCTCGAGCACCTCCTCGGCCGCGTCGCCGATCAGCAGGTTCGCGTGGCCGACGATGCCGTCGCACACCTTGGTCGGGCCATAGCCGCCCAGGCGCTCATCGCCGCGACGCCGTTGACGAACTCGGTTTCGCCGACCGGCTGGAAGGCCTCCGGGTCCGTCGGCGCGGTACATGGCGCGGCATTCATGAAGACCGTCGAGACGATGTTGTGGCCCTGGCCGGTATCGGCCAGCAGTTCCGGCAGCAGGTATCGCCAGTGCGGCCGGTCCCAGAGGTGGTGGTGCGGATCGACGATGGGCAGCGCGGGATCGAGCGCGGCTTCGGTGTGCCGGGCCAGCCAGTCCTCGCGGACCGGGATGTAGTGCATGTTGGCGGTGCTGCTGCTCATGGCGGGCGTTTCCCCCTGCTCGGTTCCTCGGGACGTCTCCGTGGGCAGGATACCCGTCTGGCCAGCCCGCGCCAGCCGCCCCTATGATTTGCCGAAAGCTGGAGGAAGCCGATGACTTTGCCACTGGACGGGCTGCGGGTGATCGAGGTGGGCCAGGCCCTGGCCGGGCCGCTCGCCGGGGTCATCCTGGCCGATATGGGCGCCGACGTGATCAAGATCGAGAAGCCCGACGGCGGCGACGATGCCCGGCTGTGGGGGCCTCCCTACGGGCCGGACGGCGAGACCTCGCTCTATTTCCACAGCCAGAACCGCAACAAGCGCAGCGTGGTGCTGGACCTGAAGAACCCGGCCGACATCGAGACGCTGCACAAGTTGTGCGAGACTGCCGACATCCTGATCCAGAACCTGCGCCCCGGCGTGGTGGACGAGATCGGCATCGGGCCGGAGGCCATGCTGGCCCGCCATCCGCGGCTGATCTACTGCTCCATCTGGGCCTTCGGCTACCAGGGGCCGATGCGCCTCAACCCCGGCTTCGACCCCTTGCTGCAAGCCTATGGCGGCATGATGAGCGTGACCGGCCGGCCGCAGGACCCGCCGACCTTCTGCGGCGCCTCGATCAACGACAAGGCGACCGGCATGTTCTGCACCATCGGCGCGCTGGCCGCGCTGCGCCAGCGCGACCGCACCGGCCGCGGCTGCCTGGTGGACACCTCGCTGCTGGAGACGGCGGTGCATTGGGTGGAGGGCCAGGTGAACGGCTACCTCGCCGGCGGCCCGGTGCCGCAGCGCCACGGCACCGGCGCGGCGGTGATCGTGCCCTACCAGGTGTTCGAGACCGCCGACCGGCCGATCTGCCTCGCCGCCGGGAACGACCGGCTGTGGGCCCGCTGCGCCCGGGTGCTGGGCCACCCGGAATGGGCGGAGGACCCGCGCTTCGCCCGTGGCGGCCAGCGCGTGAAGAACCGGGCGGAGGTGGTGGCGATGGTGGCCGAGGCGCTGCGCGGCAACACCCGCGACCACTGGATCGCCGCGCTGGAGGCGGCCGGGGTGCCGTGCAGCCCGGTGAACGACATCGGCGAGCTGACCGCGAGCGAGCAGTTCGCCGCGGTCGGCATGGTGCAGACCCTGCCGGAAAGCGGCGTGCAGGTGGTCGGCCTGCCGATCAACTTCGACCGGGCGCGGCCGTGGTCGCAGCGGCCGGCGCCAACGCTCGGGCAGCACACCGAGGAAGTGCTCGGCGAGGCCGCCCGGCGCTGACGGATCGCCTGGCCCCGGCCGCCTAGGCGGCGGGGGTCAGCACATGGATGACGCGGCTGGCCAGCAGGTCCTTGGTCTTGGCCGCATAGGCCGCCATGTGCGGCGCCGCGCCATGCGCCTTCAGCGCATCCAGGCTCTCCCACTTCTCGATGACCACGAAGCTGTCGGGGCCGAGCGGGGTCTGGATGCGGCCCATGCCCTCGGCATCGATCGCCGGGCCGTATTCGATGCAGCCATCCTCGGCGTGCACCGCCGGCATGTTGGCGCGGAAGGCTTCCAGCACCGCTTCGCGCTGGCCCGGCTTGGCGGTGATGATGGCGAGGACGTGGATCATGGCGTTGGTGCTCCCTTTGGCGGTCGTGCGGGGGCAGGCTACGCCGGGTGCTCGCCCCGCGCCAAGCCCGGGGGCGGCGCGGTGGCGGGCACCACCCCGCCGCGGCCCGCCTAGGTGTCTTCGGCCTTGCCGGACTTGTCCCGGGAGCCGGGCAGCAGCGATGCCACCATCTCCTTCGCGGTGTTCTTCAGCACGCTGGCGAGTTCCGGCTCGCCGAACATCGAGGAAGCGAAGGCGCGGGCCTGGCTGAGCGTGATGTGCGGCGGCAGGGGCGGCACGTTCGGGTCGGTGTAGAATTCCACCACGACCGGCCGGTCGGCGGCGAAGGCCTCGTCCCAGGCCGGGCCGACCTGGTCGGGGTGGTCGACGAAGATGCCCTTCAGCCCGAGCAGCTCGGCGTATTTGTGGTAGCGGATGTCGGGCACGCTCTGGGTCGCCAGGAACTTCGGGTCGCCTGCCATCACCCGTTGCTCCCAGGTCACCTGGTTCAGGTCGCGGTTGTTGAGCACCAGCACGACAAGCTGGCGGTTGGTCCATTCCTGCCAGTACTTCGCCACGGTGATGAGCACGTTCATCCCGCCCATCTGCATCGCGCCGTCGCCGACGATGGCGACGACCGGCCGGTCGGGGTGGGCGAACTTTGCCGCCACCGCATAGGGCATGCCCGAGCCCATGGTGGCCAGCCCACCCGAGAGCGTGGCCATCATGCCGCGCCGCATCTTCACGTCACGCGCGTACCAGTTGGTATGCGAGCCGGAATCGCCGGCGATGATGCAGTTGTCGGGCAGGCGCGGCGACAGTTCCCAGAACACCCGCTGCGGGTTGAGCGGGTCCGCGTCCGACATGGCGCGGGATTCGAGCACCTTCCACCATTCGCCGACGTTCTTCTCGATGCCGTCGCGCCAGGACCGGTCGGGCTTGTTCTCCAGCAGCGGCAGCAGCGCCCGGAGCGTCGCCGCGCTGTCGCCCACCAGGTTGGATTCCATCGGGTAGCGCAGGCTCAGCATGCTGGCGTCGATGTCGATCTGCACGCCGCGGGCCTGGCCCTCCTTCGGCAGGAACTCGCTGTAGGGAAAGCCCGAGCCCACCATCAGCAGGGTGTCGCACTCCATCATCATGTCGTAGCTCGGCCTGGTGCCGAGCAGGCCGATGGAGCCGGTGACGAAGGGCAGGTCGTCCGGCACCGCCGCCTTGCCGAGCAGCGCCTTCGCCACGCCGGCGCCGAGCCGCTCGGCGACCGCGATCACCTCGTCGGTCGCCTGCAACGCGCCGGCGCCCACCAGCATCGCCACCTTGCTGCCGGCGTTCAGCGCATCCGCCGCCCGCTGCAACTGCGCCGGCGTCGGGACGACCAGCGGCGGTTCGTAGCCGATGCCGGAATGGACGGTGCCGTGCTTGTGCGGCGGCTGCTCGACGGCGTCGAGTTCCTGCAGGTCGTTCGGCAGGATGAGGCAGACGACCTTGCGCTCCGACATGGCGATCCGCATGCCGCGGTCGATCAGGTGGCGCACCTGCCCGGGCACGCTCGCCTGCTGCACGTAGGCGCCGGCGACATCCTTGAACAGGCTCACCAGGTCCACTTCCTGCTGGTAGTGCCCGCCGAGCGCGGCGCGCGCCTGCTGGCCCACGATGGCGAGTACCGGCATGTGGTCCAGCCGCGCATCGTACAGCCCGTTCAGCAGGTGGATGGCGCCGGGTCCCGAGGTGGCCAGGCAGACGCCGACCTCGCCGGTGTATTTCGCATGGGCGCCGGCCATGAAGGCGGCCATTTCCTCGTGCCGGACCTGGACGAAGTCGATCGCGCCCCCGGTCCGGTCGAGCGCCCCGATGAGGCCGTTGATGCCGTCCCCGGGAAAGCCGAAGACGCGCCGCACCCCCCATTCGTGCAGCCGCTTCCAGAAGAAGTCGCTGACGGTATCGGCCATTGCTTTCGCCTCCGATCTGGCCGTCTGGTGCGGCCATGGGTGTCGGATTGTCCAAGGGCCAACGCGGCATGCCCGGTGCTGTTCCGCGCTGTGCGACGGGGTTTCCCGGACGGCGGCGGAATATGCAGAACACCACAAGAATTTTCCAAGCCCGCCTCCAAGCAACGGATTCCAGGGCTCCCTAGGCTCCGGGGGTGCCCAGGACGCGCCACCCGGCCCGCCTGCGGCATCCAACCCGATGCAGGGAGAGCCGCCATGAACGCCCATGCCACCACCGCCGAGATGCCTGCCACCGCCAAGCGGCAGCCGGTTCCGCTGAACGGCGTGGATACGCCGAAGCTGTTCGCCACCATCGCCGCCGTCGACGGCCAGCGGTCCCTGGCGCAGTTCCAGTTCCGCGCGCAGGGCAAGTGGCTGGACGGCACCCACATGCGGAGCACGATGGGCGGCTTCTTCGGTGCCGGCGGCGAGATGACCCGCAAGGCAGCATTCACCGCCGATGCCGACCACCCCGCGATGCCCTGCGGCGCCGACAACGGGCCCACCCCGGTGGAGTACGTGCTGCACGCGCTGGCCGCCTGCCTCACCGCCGGCATCGCCAACATCGCCGCGGCGCGCGGCGTCGCGCTGAAGTCGATCGAGAGCAGCATCGAGGGCGACATCGACCTGCAGGGGATCCTCGGTCTCTCCGACAAGGTCCGCAACGGCTTCCAGGGCGTCCGCGCCACCATCCGCATCGAGGGCAACGCCCCGGCCGAGATGCTGCAGCAGATCGTCTCCCAGGCCGTCGTCCGCTCGGCGGTGTTCGACATCATCACCAGCGGCGTGCCGGTCTCGGTCACGACCGAAGCCTGAACGGCAGCAGCACCACCAGCGGCCCGGGGAGGAGACGATGCGGCATACCGACGCGATCATCATCGGCGCGGGCCAGGCCGGCCTTGCGATCAGCCACTGCCTGGGCCGCCACGGGGTGGACCACGTCATCCTGGAGCGCGGCCGGACGGCCGAGCGCTGGCGCAGCGAACGCTGGGATTCGCTCCGCCTGCTGACGCCCAACTGGATTAGCCGGCTGCCTGGCTGGTCCTACCAGGGCCCGGAGCCGGACGGCTACATGACGATGCCGGAGGTGGCGGGCTACCTCGACGCCTACGCCCGGGCATCCGCGGCCCCGGTCATGGCGGATACCACGGTGCGCGCGGTCCGGCCGGGTCGCCAGCGGCTATGCGGTGGAGACCAGCCGGGGCGCCTGGCGCACGCGGGTGGTGGTGATCGCCACCGGCCAGTGCGACCAGCCGCATGTGCCGGCCATGGCGGGCTCGCTGCCGGCCTCGATCCGGCAGGTGACGCCCTCGGCCTACCGCCACCCCGGGCTGCTGCCGGAAGGCGGCGTGCTGGTGGTCGGCGCCTCGGCCTCGGGCGTGCAACTGGCCGAGGAGATCCACCGGTCCGGGCGGCCCGTCTCGCTTGCGGTCGGCCGGCACACCCGCCTGCCCTGGACCTAACGCGGCCGGGACATCATGGCCTGGCTGGACCGGGTGGGCGTGCTCGACCAGACCGCGGAGGAGGTGCGGGACCTGGCGGAAGCGCGCCGGCAACCCTCGCTGCAACTCGCCGGGCGGCCGCTGCGGGACAACCTCGACCTCGGCGTGCTGCAGGCGCTCGGCATAGCGCGCAACGAGTTGCTCGTTGGCGCAGAAGAACAGGTCGTTCCGGCCATAGGCGCAGTGGTAGCCCGGCTTCCGCCGCAGCAATTCCTGCACGCTGGGCCAGGCTTCCGCGGCCCGCCCAAGCAGGCCGAGGGCGGCGGCGTGCAGGGCGAAGGTGCGGTAGTTGGCGTTTTGCAGGCGGGTCGCCATGCGGGAGTAGGTCGCCGCGGCGTCGAGGTTGCCGAGCGAGAAATAGGCCAGCGCGCGCAGATGGTGGAAGCTCGTCAGGTGCGGGTCGCGCGGGCTGAGTTCGGTGGCGCGCTCGACCAGGGCCAGCGCCTCCGTCTCGCGGCCGCACAGGGTCAGCGTGAAGCCGAGGCCGAAGTAGCCCTGTGCGAAGCTGGGATTGAGCGCGATGGCCTGCTCCAGCGCCGCGACCGAATCCTCGTACTCGCGCAGCATGCAGTGCGCCCGCCCGAGGACGCACAGGTTCATGCTGTCCCGGTCGTCCAGCAGCACTGCGGCCCGGGCATGGCGCATCGCCGTATCCAGCAGCGCCGGCCGGTCCTCGGGCTCGCTGACGAAGGTCTGCTGCAGGTGGACATAGGACAGCGCGCCATAGGCCCGCGCATAGCCGGGATCGAGTTCGATGGAGCGGCGGAACATCGCCGCCTCACGCTCCAGCCGTGCCAGTTCCGGCTCGATCACCGCCGCGATCTGCCGCGCCATCGCGTCCTGGATCTGCAGGATGTCGGCGAAGGCGAGATCGTAGGTCTCGGACCAGAGCTGCCGGCCGGTCCTGGCGCAGATCAGGTCCGCGCCGATGCGGATCTGCTCGCCCCGCTTCATGATGCTGCCCTGCAGCAGGTAGCGGATGCCGAGCGCCGCGCCGATCTCCCGCGCCGACACGTCGCGGCCGCGATAGGCGGCGCAGGTGTGGCGGCTCAACACGTCCAGCCAGCGGTTGCGCGCCAGCAGCCGGATGATGTCCTCGGTCAGGCCATAGCTGAGATACTGGTTGCCGGCATCCGGCCCAAGATCCTCGAAGGGCATCACCGCCAGCGCGGGCTTGCGGACCGGCGCCTCCGCCGCGGGCGGGTCGGCGGCCGCGGCTGCCGGCTGGTGGGCCAGTTGCCGGGGTGCCGTGCCGCTTTCCCCGGCGGGCACGGACGCAACGGTGGCCGTCTCGCGCACCTCCCCGACGAAGCGAAAGCCGCGCTTGTGGATCGTCCTGATGAGGGTCTGCCGGTCGCCGTCATCGCCGATCGCCTTACGGGCGGCGTTGATCCGGCTGCTGAGCGCGGCTTCGGAGACGATGCGGCCGTTCCAGATGGTGCCGAACAACTCGTCCTTGCTGACCACCCGGTCACGGTTCCGCACAAGCAGCAACAGCAGGTCGAACACCTGCGGCTCGGTATGGACCACCTGGCCCGCACGGCGAAGTTCCTGGCGGCGCAGGTCCATCTCGTAATCGGCAAAGGCGATCTGCATGCACCTTCTCCCTGGGCTCAAGACCCTCCTTCGCATGGCCAGGTGTCGTTCGTGCGGGCCCGCTCACGGAGGGCGTGCAGCCAGCCGCGTGATGCCGCACCATGCGTGGCCCTGCGGCGCTCAGGCGGCCACCATGCGCCGCCGGCACGGAAAATCAAATCATAGAGTCCGTGTTGCCGGCAGCGATGTCGCCTGGAACGCACGCCTTTGCCGGCACGCGGGAAGGACCCGGCCGGCGGCCTCGTGCAGTTGGTTTGCAGCCAGGCAAAGGAAACATCCCGGCCATGTGGCCAATGCCGCATGGCCGGGACGTACCGCGCCCGGGAGGCTAGAGCTGCTCGTTCGCCGGTGGCTCCCCGCCGAACCAGCTCCGGTCCAGCAGCGCGCGGGCCTCGGCAGCGGCAGTGGTATCGCCGCGCGCCTCGGCCGCGCGCAGCAGCCCGGCGGCGGCCCAGCCGTTGTTCGGCACGCGCTCCAGCGCGGCGCGGAATGCCGCCTCGGCCTCCTGCGGCCTGCCCAGCGCCAGCAGCTCGGCGCCGAGCGACTGGCGGACGGGGTAGTACCAGAAGGGCGGCTCCATATACGGCAGGCGGTCCTGCATCCCGGCCGCCTCGCCGAACAGCCGCGCCGCCTCGGCATGGTCGCCGGCCTGCTGCGCCACCCGCGCGGCGATCACCCGCTGGGCGATGCCGAGCACCTCCTGCGCCGGGATGCCGGCCGCGGCAAGCTGCCCGACCTCCGGGCGCTGCATCAGCCGCCCGATGGCCGCCGCCTCGGCATGCGCCGCCTCGGCACGCCCCTGCCGCGCCAGCGCCACGCCGCGCGCGTAGTGCCAGTGGGCGCGGACGAAGGGGAAGTCGCCCCCCGGGGCCGGCAGTTCCAGCACGGCGGCGGGTGCGGTGAAGCGGGCATGGGCGACATAGGGGCCGGCGGCGATCGGCTGGGTCCAGGGCACCTCGCGCTGGGCGCGCTCGGAGACCAGGTCCGCCAGCTTCTGCGCGGCCTCGACCGCCGTCGGTCCGTCGCCGCCCATCAGCGCGGAGGCCACGAGGAAGTGGACGTTGTGCGGGTAATAGGCCTGGCTCATGATCAGGCTCTGCCCGCCCTCGGCGATCAGCGCCTCGGAGGCCGCCGCCGCGGCGCGGTTCGCCTCCAGGCTGTCATGCCAGCGCCCGAGCCGGTAGTAGATGTGGCTTGGCATGTGCACGAGATGCCCGGAGCCGGGCACCAGCTCCGCCAGCCGCGGCGCGTGAGGCGCGGCGCGCTCCGGCCGGTCGGATGCCTCGACGGTGTGGATGTAGAGATGGATCGCGCCGGGATGCTCCGGCATGGCGGCGACCTGCATGTCCCCACCCTCACCGAGCACAGCTTCGAGCAACGCGACGATCCGCGCCGCATGGCCCTTCGGCGTGCGGCCAGCATCGGTCCAGTAGTCCCAGGGCGTGACGTTCATCATCGCGTCCGCGGTAAGCACCGCGATGTGCGGATCGGTGGGGTAGCGCTGCTGCACCGCATCCATCGCCTCGGCATAGGCCGCGTTCAGCGCGGCCTGGTCGGCCTGCGGGCTTGCCGTGTGGCGCTTGGACAGCGCATCGATCAACGCGCGCTGCGGCCCGGTCGCCTGCGGCGCGAGCCGGTGGGCCTGCTCCAGCGCGGCGAGCGCGCGGGCATTCGCTTCCGGGCTCATGGGGTAGTTGATGTTCGGCCCGAGCGCCCAGGCCTCACCCCAGAAGCAGGCGGCGCAGTCCGGGTCGATCTGCTGGGCGGTGCGGAAGTTGCGCGCCGCCTCGCCATGGTTGAACGCCCAGCCGAAGCGGTAGCCCTGGTCGAAATAGGCCTGGGCCTCGGGGTTGGCGCTCGCGCCGGGCCAGCCCAGCGTGCCGAAGTTGTCGCGGAGAGGCGGCCGCTCGTTGCTGGCCGGCGCCGCGGCGCCGCGCGGCAGGTCCTGGCCATAGACGCCCATCTCCGTCCGCCGCGGCGCCTGGTGCCCGGCCTTGCCGTCAGGCGCCTGGGCCAGCGAGACGCCGCCCCGCTGATGGTCGTCATGCGCCCGCGCGAGCGGCGGGGCCACCGCCAGCGTCACCGCCGCCGCGGTGGCAAGCAGAAGCGTGCGGGTGGACCGGCGCGGGCCCCGTTGCAGCCTGGTTGTCATGCCGTGCATCCTCATCCTGGTTCGTTGGCCGGTGCGGTCATGCCGCGGGTCGGATGTTCTGGTTCACACTGAACAGGTTGGCGGGATCGTACCGCGCCTTGAGGCGCGCGAGCCGGCCGTAGTTCCCGCCATAGGCGGCCTCCACCCGGCCGAGGTCGTCGTGGCCGAGGAAGTTCACGTAGACGCCGCCGGTGGCGAAGGGCGCTGTCGCGGCGAAGAAGGCGCGGGTCCATTCCATGCAGCGGGTGTCCTGCGCAGGGTGCTCCCAGCGGGTATGCACATTCATCACGAACTCGGCATCGCGGCGCGAATAGGCGGTGGCATCGGCGGGCACGCGGTTCGCGGCGCCGCCGAGATGGCCGATGAAGATCTCGCTCTGCGGCGTCGGCAGCCGGCCGGCGTGGTCCACGATGGTGTCGATGGCGCCGTCGGTCAGTTCGGCGAAGTCGTGCGACTTCCAGTAGTTGCGCGCGCCCGGCGCCAGCAGCGGATCGAAGGCCGCCTGGAAGGCGATGTAGGGCGTCGGGCCGACGACGTTGGCGATGGGCTGGCCGAGCGCCTCCAGCGGGGCGATCGCCTGGCGGCCCCGGTCCAGGTCGCCGGCATGGCAGACCGCGAACACCAGGATGTCGGTGCCGTGGACGGCCGGCGGCAGGAAGGGCAGCGGCGGCGCCTTGCGCAGCACCACCCAGCAGGCAAGCTCGTCCGGCGCCTGCGCCATGATCCCGCGGTAGCGGCGCAGCAACTCGCCCGCCTGCGCGGCAGGATGGACGATGAGGCCGGCCAGCACCTCCGGCCCGACCTCGTGCAGGCGGAACTCGAAGGCGGTCACCACGCCGAAATTGCCGCCGCCACCGCGGATCGCCCAGAACAGCTCCGCGTTCTCCGACGCGCTGGCGCGCAGCATCTCGCCGCCCGCCGTCACCACATCGGCGGCGATCAGGTTGTCCACGGACAGCCCGTGCTTGCGGGTCAGCCAGCCGAAGCCGCCGCCGAGCGTGAGCCCGGCCACCCCGGTGGTCGAGTTGATGCCGAGCGGCGTGGCAAGGCCGAAGGCCTGCGCCTCCCTGTCGAATTCGCCGAGGAGCACGCCGGGCTCGACCCATGCCCTCCGGCGTCCGGGGTCGATGCGGACCGACTTCATCGCGCCGAGGTCGAGCACCAGCCCGCCGTCGCATACCGCGCTGCCGGCGATGTTGTGGCCGCCGCCCCGGATGGCGGTGAGCAGCCCGCCATGGTCGCGGGCGAAGCGAACGGCCTGCATGACATCGGCCGCCCCGGCGCAGCGGACCGCCATCGCCGGGCGGCGGTCGATCATGGCGTTCCAGACCTGCCGCGCCGCATCGTAGCCGGCCTCGCCCGGCAGCAGCACGGCGCCGCGCAGCCGGCCGCGCAACGCGTCGAGGGCGGTGGCGGCGATGGCGGCGGTGCCGCCGCTGCCGGTCTTGACCTGCATGTCGGTGCTGGAATGGATGTCGGGCATGGGCTGGCTCCCTTGGATGGGCCTTTGGTGGCCGGGGCCAGAGTGCCAGCCCGCCCCCGCGCATGCTTGGCGGGGATCTGGAGATTTCCTTGAGATTTGGGCCGCGGCCGGCCTACCGGCGCTGGCTGACCAGGATGACGCCGAGGCCAGCGATGGCGACCGCCAGCGCCGTCGTGCCGTCCGGCACCTCGTCCAGCAGCAGGGTCCCGGCCAGCGCCGCCACCACCGGGGTCAGGCCGCCGAAGGCTGCGGCCCGCATGGCGCCGAGGCGGGCGATGGCGGCCGCGAAGGCGATCGGCGCGACCAGCCCCAGCAGCGCGCCCTGGCACACCCCCTGCAACGCCACCTCGCCCCAGGGCGCCGCCAGGATGCGCGGCTCAAGCGCCAGCAGGGAGACCGGGCCGAAGCCGAGCACCGAGCCGGCACTGACCAGCGCGGCGGCGTGCCACGGCCCCAGCCCCGAGCACCGCAACGCGATGGTGTAGCCGGCCGACACCGCCGCCGCGGCAAGCAGCAGCGCATGGCCCGCGAACCCCGCGCCCGCCCCGCCGGCCAGCACGCCCGGGCCGGCGATGAGCGCCACCGCGGCGGCGACCAGCCCGAAACCCGCCAAGTGCCGCCCGCCCAGGCGTTCGCCGAGCAGCACCACCGAGAGCAGCGCCACGAACAGCGGCATGGTGCCGGGCAGCAGCGCCAGCGTCACGTCGGGGCCGGCGCGGCGCAGCGGCGACACCCCGTGTCGCAGCATCACCGGCAGCGGGGCGAGCGCGGGCGGCAGGCAGCGCAGCAGCGCGATGTCATGGGTGCCGAGGGTGGCGTCGCCGGCGACCCCGAGCCGGGTCACCGAAAGGGTGCCGCCCCAGACCAGCACCGCCAGCAGCGCCGCGGTGGTGCCGACCAGCCTATCCCGGCGGGGCAGCGCTTCGGCCGCGCCGTGCAGCCTTGCGGCCGGCACAGGCGGGCCCGCGCTGGCGAGGGTGGGTTGCGGCCATGTGACTGCGGTGGTGTTCATGTCCTCGATTCCCACTGGTTCGCGGCGGTCCGCCACCAGGGCTTGGCGGCCTCGATCGCCACGTCGTACCGGCTGATCCCGATGTCCGAGAGCATGCGGGCATCCAGTTCGCGCAGGACGCGCCGCTTCCGCGACCGCGCGCGCCAGACCGCGATGCTGCGCAGCAATGGGCCGATGATGGCCGGCATGGCGGGCCTTGGGTTCGTCCGGCCCTCGGTGATGGATGTGCTGGACATGGTGTGAACTCCCTCGCTGATCTCCGGCAGCGCTGGCCGCCGGTGGCGCAGGAGTGGCAGGACGCCGCGGCCGGCGCTTGAAGTCCGGCTGAGCGCCGCCCGGGGATTTCGTGGAGGTTTCCTGACCTTCGGCCCGGCGGCCCATGCGCCCGCGATCCGCGGCCGGGCGATCTCAGGGCGGCTGCTTTTCCGGCATCACGTGCCGCGCCGGGGCGCGTCGGCGACCGCTCGGCAATGCGCGACGCATTCATCGCCTTGCCGGCACAACCCCACATGAGACCGCAGGCGTTACAACATATAGTGGGTGACTGAGCCCCCTGAACACTATATGATGCGTAGTCCGACATGCCGGACCGGCAGACGGAAAGGATTGTTGAGATGGATGGTTCCCTGCCCGGTGCGCGCCCGCGCCACTCCGCCACCACCCCCGGCGCCAGCTTCGGCGTGGCGAAGCTGCCGTCGCGCGCGCTCGATCCCGGCATGGGCCTCGCCGTCGCCCGCCGCACCGTCTTCCGCCCGGCGGACCGCGAGGATTTCGGCCGCGTCGCCGACCGGGTCGCGGCCGGCAACATGGCCCTGCTCGGGGACCGCGCGGATGCGCTGGAGCAGGCGCGGCTGCGCAACGCCATCGCCACCGGCGCGCTGATCACCTCCGGCCGCCACCTCCAGCACGGGGATGCGGACCAGCCCGGGCGGAACATGGAGGTCTTCACCAACTGCGCGACGGCCATTGCCTCCTTCACGCTGTTCTACCTGCTGCTGAACGGCAGCGGCGTCGGCCGCGCCTATGACGATGATCTGGTGGCGGTGGACTGGGGCCGGGCGCCGCGGCTGCTGCTGCATCTCTCGCCCAGCCATCCCGACTTTCCCCACACCCGCGAGGCCCTGCACCGCTTCGGCGCCGAATTCGGCCTGCTGCCCTGGGGCACCACCCTCGACGCCATGTCCGAGGCGCAGGAGGCCGAGCTGCGCGGCTGGCTGGCCCACGAGCTGCTCGCCGATCCGGCCGGCGCGCCGCCCGGCGCGCTGCACCACCGCATCGACGACAGCCGCGAAGGCTGGGGCAAGGCGGTCGAGGTGCTGGAGAGCCTCGCCTTCGCCGGTGCGGCGGAGGGAGCGCTGGTACTCGACTTCTCCGCCATCCGGCCCTGCGGCGCGCCGATCGCCGGTATGCAGGGGCGCCCGGCCTCGGGGCCGCTCTCCCTGATGCGGGCCTTCGTCAACCTCCGCCAGCAGGTGATCGAGCCGGCGCGCCACCGGGCGCCCAATGACGAGGCGCTGGCCCCCTGGGAGCAGGCGCTGCTGGTGGATCACCACCTCTCGGTCGAGGTGCAGGTCGGCGGCGCCCGCCGCGCGGCGCGCATGGCGACCAAGTCCTGGCGCGACCGCGGCATCTTCCGCTTCATCCGCGCGAAGTCCGAGGGCGGGCTGTGGACTGCCAACAACTCGGTCATGGTGGATGCCGAGTTCTGGGCCGGCGTCACCGCCGCCCGCGCCGGCAGCGCCGAGCCGCTGCACCGCCACGCCCTGGCGGTGTTCGACGAGGCGACGCGCTGCGGCTTCATCAACGGCGAGCCCGGCTTCATCAACGGCGACAAGCTGGAGGACCACCGCACCGGCACCGCCTGGGACAAGCCGGTGCATGAGGACGGCCGCGATGTCCGCTCCGCCCGCTACCGCGCCGACCACGCCGTGCCGCTGCTGGCCGAGCTGTCACGCCGTGCCCAAACGGCGCGGTTCGCGGTGACCACCAATCCCTGCGGCGAGATCACGCTGCATGTCACCGGCGGCTACTGCGTCATCGCCGATTTCGCGCCGCTGTTCGGCTGCCCGGTGGACCTCGCGCAGATCACCCCCGGCGCCGTGCCGGCGGACATCGCCGCCGAATGGGATGCGCGGGTGGAGGACAGCGTGCGGCTCGGCGTGCGCTTCCTGACCCGGGCCAACCTGATGGACGCTCTCTACGCCGAGGAGGTGCGGCGCACCAACCGCATGGGCATCGGCCCGACCGGGCTGCACGAATGGGCCTGGATGCGCTGGGGCCTCGACTTCAAGGACCTGCTGGACGAGCATCGCGCGGCGCCCTTCTGGGCCATGCTGGCGCGGCTGTCCGCGGCGGCCAAGGCGGAAGCCGCGGCCTATGCCGCTGAGCTTGGCCTCAACACGCCCTTCACCGTCACCACGGTGAAGCCCGCCGGCACCACGAGCAAGCTGTTCGGCCTGACCGAGGGCGCGCATCTGCCGGCCCGGCGACAATACCTGCGCTGGGTGCAGTTCCGCGGCGCCCGCACCGATGCCGGCGGCTGGGAAGCCTACAGCGACCCGCTGCTCGCCGACTACGCGGCCCGCGGCTACCCGGTGAAGGCGCTGCGCAGCTTTCCCGGCATGGCGGTGGTCGGCTTCCCGACGCTGCCGCTGATCCAGCGCCTCGGCATCGGCGACCGCCTGGTCATCGCCCCGGACGCCGCGCCGGAGGATCAGTACCGCTGGCTCGCCCTGCTGGAGCGGCACTGGATCGGCGCCGAGCGCGGCAACCAGGTGTCCTACACCCTGAAGGTCTTCACCGACCGCCACGACCTCGAAGCCTTCCGCGCCATGGTGCTGGAGCACCAGCCGCGCATCCGCTGCTGCGCCATCCTGCCGAGCCGGCCGGACCATGCGCTGGGCTATGAATACTTGCCGGAGGAGGAGGTCTCGGCGGACGCACTTCGCCGCCCTGGTCGCCGGCATCGAGGATGTGGCGCTGCACGAGGCGGTGGACATGGCGCATCTCGCCTGCGCCTCCGGCGTATGCCCGATCTGACCGCCGCCGGCCCCGCTTCAGCCAGCGCCTGAGGCGGCGGGCCGGGCCGCGGCGGTGCCCTTCCGCGGCAGGCTGGCGGCGACCGCGACGCCGATGAGGTTGCCCGCCAGGGCCACCATGATGGTCCCGGCATAGCCGCCGCTGAGGTCGAACAGCCGGCCGGCCAGGACCGGCAGGGTGATCGCGGCGACGCACCAGGCGATGTAGAGGCGCCCGGCGAGCCGGCCGTAATGCGCCGCGCCCCAGTACTCCCCGATCGCCGCCGCGGTGCTGCCGCTGACCAGCCCGTAGCCCACGCCGATCATGGTGAGCGTCGTCACCGCGACCAGCGGGCCCGGGAACACCAGCAGCAGCACGTCGCCGGACAGCGCCAGCACATGGGCGCCGGCCATCACCACGGGTGCCGAGAAGCGGTCGGCGAGCCAGCCGCCGCCGATGCGGGCGGCGGCGACGCAGCCGGTGATGGTGGTGGTGGCCGAAAGCGCCAGCGCCAAGCCGCCGCCATAGGCCTCGACCATGCCGGCGGCTTGGCTGAGCACCGTGAGGCCGGCGGCGGCGGCCAGGAAGAACACCGCCCATAGCCGCCAGAATATCCCGGCCCGGCGCTCGGGCGGCGGCGTGGCCGGGCCGCCGATGGGTGCGACCAGCCGCATGCCGGAGGCCGCGACCAGCAGCGCCGCGACCGCCCCGGCCGCGGCCAGCGTGGCGGCGAGGCCGCCCAGCGTCGCGCGCAGGCCCCACAGCTCCAGCGCCCAGCCGAACAGCGGCGCGCCAATCATCGCGCCGGCCGGGAAGAGGCTGACGATGAAGCCGTTGACCAGCCCCCGGCGGCTGGTCAGCATCAGGTTCACCCCCTGCAGCAGCAGCACGTAGGCGGCACCGCCGCCCAGACCGAACAGCACCCCGTAGCCGAGCACCAGCCGGGGCATGCCCGCGGCGGTGGCGGCCAGCACGATGCCCAGGCCGGCGACCGCGGCGCAGCAGCCGACCAGCACCCAGGCCGGCGCCCTGCGATAGAGCGCCGGCGCCAGGTTCATGCCGAGGGTGAAGGCGACGATGGCAAGGCCGAACACGAAGGACAGCTCGGCACGGCCCAGAGCCAGTTCCGCCTCCAGCGGCCGGAGGAACACGCTGAACGCATAGACGGTGCCGAGCGGCAGGTTCAGCACGACCGCCGCGGTCAGCGCCAGCCCGACCCGCCGCCGTGGCACCGCGCCCCCGCCAGGATGCGCCCCGGGCACGAGGCGGATGCCGGCGGCCTGGTTCCTGCTGCTATCGCCCATGCCTGCCGCCCCCTGCTGCCCCGGTGCGGAGCATGACCCCGGACCGGGCAGGGATAAAGCCCGGCCGGCGGCCGCCAAGGCAGGATGCGGCCTGCGGCAAGGCCGGCGCTTGCATGGCCCGGCAGGTTCTGGAACACTCGATCCAGAATGCATCGGCCATAACCCGCCGGGGAGGCGATGGAGGTCCGCATGACAGCGCCGCTGACAGGCATCAAGGCCTGCGTCTTCGACGCCTACGGCACGGTGTTCGACTTCGCCGGCGCGGCGGCGGGCTGCCGCGACGTGCTCGGCGACCGGACCGGCCCGCTCACCACGCTCTGGCGCGACAAGCAGTTGCAGTACACCTGGCTGCGCGCGGTGCAGGGGCCGCCACGCCGATTTCTGGCAGGTCACCGGCGATGCGCTGGACTACGCGCTCGATACGCTGGGCATCGCCGAGGCCGGCGCTGCGCGAGCGCCTGATGGGCCTCTACCGCAGGCTCGGCACCTTCCCCGAGGTGCCCGAGACGCTGCGGCGACTGAAGGCGGCGCGGCTTCACCACCGCCATCCTCTCGAACGGCACGCCCGACATGCTGGCGGCGCGCGGTCGAGCATGCCGGCATCGGGCCGCTGCTGGATGCCGTGCTGTCGGTCGAGGAGGTCGGCGTATACAAGCCAGACCCGCGCGTCTATCAGCTCGCGGTCGAGCGGCTGGGCGTGCCGGCCGGGGCCATCGCCTTCCAGTCGTCGAATTCCTGGGATGCGCATGCCGCCTCGGCCTTCGGCATGCGGGTCGTCTGGTGCAACCGCTACGGCCAGCGCCGTGAGCGGCTGCCGGGCATGCCGGACCACGAGATCCGCACGCTGGCGGAACTGCCCGGTCTGCTGGGCTGAAGCCGGCCGGGGCTCGCGCTATGCCGCGGCACCATCGGGCAGGTGGTCGCGGCCGCGCGGGAACTGCACCACCACAACCTCAAGCCCGGCCTCGCCCGCGACCGCCTCGAAGGGCGGCTCGGTCGGGGCGACGAAGGCGCAGGACAGCGGCGGCAGCACCGCGCCATCCGGTGCCCGCATGGTGCCCGCCGTCACCACCCAGAACTGGCCCTCGCCCGCCGCGGGGTCGCCCCCGGCGAGGGTCGCGCCGGGCGGCAGCCGGTGGCGCCAGGCGCCCATCCCGTCGGCGGCTTGCGGCAGCAGGGGGTCCACCGACCGGCGCTGGGGGACCTCGGCCAGCCGCGCCGACGGCTCGCCGACCGCCGAGCGGAACCGGCGGCGGACGCCGCGCAGCTCCGGCCGTGCCGCCGGCAGGTAGCGGGCGCCGCGGTCGTAGCCGTTGCGCAGGGTGAAGTATTGCAACCCGTCCGGCCCGGCGGTGATCGGCCCGTAGGCGCTGTAGGCGTTGCTGTAATGCACCGCGACCGGCTGCACCGCATGGGTGCCGAGGCTGCCGTCGCCGGCGACCACGATCTGGAACTGGTTGGCTTCATGAAAATGCGCCTGCACGACCGAGCCGGGCGGCTGCTCCACCAGGAAGGCCATGGGGTAGACCGCCTCGGGGCCGGGCGGCGCGGCAGCGGCCTCGGTGTACCGGTTGCTGCCGATGAAGGTGGTCAGGAAGGCTGCCACGCCGTTCGAGACGATGGGCCGGCGGCTGCCGCGCGCGGTATCGACCGGGGCCAGTATCGCCATCTCCGTTCCTCCCTGGAACCTGGTGCCGAAGCGGCGCCCGGGCGGCTGGTCCTGCGGCCCGGCACCGCCGATCCCGAGGCTACCTGACCCGTTGGGAGGCCGCCACCCCGCGCAGCGCCGCGCCACCTGACGGGACGATGCTCAGCATCGGCGGCGCCGGGTGGCCGCCCCCGGGGCGGTTCGCCGGGGACGTCGGCAGGGCGGCATGGTTGTCCATCAGCCAGAGCAGGTCCTCGCCCGCCAGCGGCAGGCTGAAGAAATAGCCCTGCGCCACCGGACAGCCGATTGCCATCAGCCGGTCGCGCTCGGCCGCGGTCTCCACGCCTTCGCAGCAGGCGCCGATACCCAGGGCATGGGCGACGCCAAGCGCGCCGGCCACGATCGCCGCCTGCACCGGGTCGCAGTCCAGGTTGCGGACGAAACCCCGGTCCACCTTCATCTCGGTGAACGGCAGGTTACGCAGGCATTGCAGCGAGGCGAAGCCGGTGCCGAAGTCATCCATCGCCAGCCCGATGCCCATGCGGCGCAATTCGGCGAAGCAGGCCGCGGTGCGGGCATTGGCATCCGCCAGCACGGTCTCGGTCAGCTCCAGCGAGATCCAGGCCGGGTCGGCGCCGGTCTCCGCCAGGGTCCGCCGCACCAGCGCCGCGATATCATCCCGCTGGAACTGCACCGGCGAGACATTGACCGCCACATAGACCGCATGGCCCCGCTGGTTCAGCGCCACCGCGAAGCGGCTGGCCTCCGCCAGGGCCCATGCGCCGATCTCGACGATCAGCCCGCTTTCCTCCGCCACGCCGAGGAAGTTCGCCGGGGATTGCAGCCCGAACACCGGGTGCTGCCAGCGCAGCAGCGCCTCCAGCCCGACGATGCGGCCTGAGCACAGCTCGACCTTGGGCTGGTAGTACAGCACGAATTCGTCCTGCAGCAGCGCGTTGCGCAGTTCCGCGGTCAGCCGCAGGCGGCGGCGCGCCTGGCGCTCGATGGCGGCATTGAAGGCGCGGGTCTCGCCCCGGCCGGCGGCCTTGGCGGCATAGAGCGCGGCTTCCGCCTGGATCAGCAGCGGCTCCGCCCGGCCATCGAAGGCGCCGGCCCGCGCCCAGCCGATGGTCACGGTCATCGCAACGGTGATGCCGGGCAGGGTGAATGGTTGCAGCAACGCGGCGCGGATGGCGGCGACGGCCGCTTCGGCGCATTCCGGGCTTGGCGGCACATCCACCGCCAGGGCGAATTGCCCGGCCGCCAGCCGGGAGACCGCGACCATGCCGGGCAAGGTGCCCAGGCGCCGGCCCATCTCGCGCAGCACCCCGTCGCCAGCGGCGCGGCCGTAGGTACCGTTGACATCGCGCAACTGGTCGGCGTCGCAGCACAGCACCACCAGCCCGCCATTCAGCGGCGCTTCGCCCAGCGTGGCGAGAAAGCGCCGCCGGGTCGGCAGGCCGGTCAGGTCGTCGTTGTTGGCGACCCGTTCCAGTTGCTCGGTGAGTTCGCGGTAGGCTGTCACGTCGCGCATGATGCCGAGCCAATGGGTGGCATGGCCCTGCTCGTCCCGCAGCGGCTGCAGCCGCAACTCGTTCCAGAAAGCGGTGCCGTCCTTGCGGTAGTTGCGCAGGGCGACGGTGATATCCTGGCCTGCCGCGATCGCCTTGGACATCGCTGCCACTTCCGGCTGCTGGCGGTCCGCACCCTGCAGGAAGCGGCAGTTGCGGCCCAGTAGTTCGGTGCGGGAGTAGCCCGTGATGCGCTCGGCCGCGGAATTCACGAAGATCAGCGGCAGGTCGGGTAACGCGAGATCGGCGACAAGCGCACCGTCCGAAAAGCCCTCCAGGGTCTGCTCGTTCAATGCCAGCCCGGGCCCGCAAACTACTTGGTCAGCAATCTCTCGACGCAGCCTGCCGGAATTGACCCGCTCCGTCATTACGAAATCCCGTGTATCGTTTTCCTGCGCCTCTACAGCCGATCGGTAGTCTGAAAGGGTCGCGCACCACCATAGGTAGCACACAAATTCGTGTTGCTGACAAACGGTTTCGTATGATCGCTTCGTGCATCAGGCTGGTGGCGATCGCAGCCATGCATTGCCCGGGCGGGGCGCAGCGCGCCCCTGCCCGGCGACGGGTCCGCCGCGCTCCAGGACCATCAGCGTCGCATCCTTCAACCAAGGAGCAGCCTGCCCTGGGCGCGGCAGCGGTCAGACCGCGTCCTTGAGTTCCTTGGCCGGGCTGAAGGCGATCTTCCGGCTGGCCTTGATCTCGATCGGCTGGCCAGTCGCCGGGTTGCGGCCCGCCCGCGCCGGACGGTCACGCACCTGCAGGATGCCGAGCCCGGTCAGCCGGACCTTGTCGCCGGCCTTGAGGCGCGTGGTCACCGCCTCGACCAGCGTGGCCAGCATGGCCTCGGCCTGTTTCCGGGTCAGGTCGTTGGCCTCGGCCAGTTCAGGGGCGAGCTGCTTCAGGGTGACAGTGGCGGCGGCGGGCGCCTTGGTCGGCGGCTTCGTTGTCATCGGATCAGGTACTCCAACTTGTTGTTTCGGTCAGCGAACATGCCGCTGGTCCATGCCGGGCCTCCGGTGCGATGGCGGCGAACCGGTGGAACGGCAGGCACCGGCGCCATCGGCATGGAAGGCTCCGGCTCATACGGGCGAGTGGCGCCGCAGGCAAGCAATCGCACGCAGGTTGATTTTCCGGTATCGATACCACCCCGGCATTTCGGACGCATCCGGCGTGGCCGCATCCCGGATGCCGGCGCCTGCGGCGGCCGGCGCCTGGCCGCCCCGGCGACGTCACCGCGCGAGGTTGACCAGCGTCTCACCGGCGGCCCAGCGCGCCAGGTTCCGGCAGAACACCGCCGCCACCCGCTCCGGCAGCCCATCGCTCGCCGCCGCGCTGTGCGGGGAGACGATGACGTTGGGCAGCCCCCAGAACGGGCTTTCCGCCGGCAGCGGCTCCATGGTGAACACGTCGATGAAGGCGCCGGCCAGATGGCCGCTGCGCAGCGCCGCCAGCAGCGCATCCTCCACCACCACGCCGCCGCGCGAGACATTCACCAGGTGCCGGTCGGGCGGCAGCAGCGCCAGGGCACGGGCATCGATCAGCTCCCGGGTCGTCTCCGTCAGCGGGCAGGCGAGCACCAGCCAGTCGGTGCGCGGCAGCACCTCCGGCAGTTGCCCGAAACCGGCCACTGCATCGAATCCGGGCGGCGGGCCGGCCGCGGCATCCCGCCGCATGCCGATGGTGTGCAGGCCGAAGGCGCGGCAGAGACGGCCGATCTCCTGGCCGATCGGGCCGGTGCCGATGATCAGCGCGGTCTGGCCATCCACGTCGCGCGGCTCGGCGCCGGAATACAGCGGCTCCCAGGCATGCCGCCGCTGCGCCTCGGCGATGCGGGGCAGGCCGCGGGCCAGTGCCAGCAGGCCGGTGACGGCGGTCTGCGCCACCGGCACGGCGCTGGCGCCGGTGGCATTGGTCAGCAACAGCCCGCGCGCCTTCATCGCCTGGTAGGGCGCCATGTCGGTGCCGGCGGAGAAGGTCTGCACCCAGCGCAGGTCCGGGCTGGCGGTGATCAGGTCGATGAAGCGCTGGAAGCGCGGGGTGAGCCGGAAGCGGGTGCCGCCGAGGAACAGGTCCCGGGTGATGAAGGCGACCTCTGCGCCGGCCGGGTCCGGCAGCGGACCATCGGGCGGCACGGGGACGAGTTGCACGGCCGGCACGGCGGCGCGGATGCGCTCGCCATGCCGTGCCGCGGCCACGTCCGAGAGAAGCAGCCGCATCAATCGCGGTAGCTGGGGTCGATCTTGTCGAGCTTGCGCAGCAGCGCCGGCCAGTCGAGCACGCCGAAGGGGCGGCGGGTCTGCGGCTGGTAGTTCATGTAGGTCTTCTCGACCACATCCTGCGGCACCTGGATCATCGGGCTGTTGCAGGACATGGCGGCGATCTGCGTCTTGCAGGACAGCTCCAGCCGGTGCAGCGCGTTGAAGCATTCCGGGATGGTGTTGCCTACGGTCAGCAGGCCGTGGTTGCGCAGGATCATGGCGTTGTTGTCGCCCAGATCCCGCACGAGACGGTCCTGTTCCGACAGGTCCAGCACCACTCCCGAAAAATCGTGGTAGCTGATATGGGCGAAGCGCATGCTGGTCTGCGTGTTCGGCAGCAGGCCGCATTCCAAGGTCGAGACCGCCATGCCGGCCCAGGTGTGGGTATGGGCGACGCAGGCGATCTCGTGCTTGGCCTTGTGGATGGCGGAATGGATGACGAAGCCGGCGCGGTTGATGCCGTAGTCCTGGCCCGGGAATTCCGGCTTCAGCAGGATGTTGCCGTCGTAGTCCACCTTGATGAGCGAGGAGGCGGTGATCTCCTCGTACAGCATGCCGTAGGCGTTGATGAGGAAGGCGTCCTCGCCCGGCACGCGAACCGAGACATGGTTGGCGATCAGGTCGTTCATCTCGTAATGCGCCACCAGCCGGTAGCAGGCGGCGAGGTCCACGCGGGACTGCCACTCGGCCGGGCTGACCTTGTGGCGCATCGAGGGGATTCGGTATTCGGCGCTATCCAGCATCCTTGGGGTTCCCTTTCCCGTAAGCCGACTTGGGCGCTATCCCGCACCCAAGTCGGTCGCTTGTCCAGCCCGCTCAGCGCCCCTTGAATTCCGGCCGGCGCTTGGCGGCGAAGGCGGCGGTGGCCTCGCGGTGGTCCTCGGTCGCGCTGACCACCCCGACGCAGCTCGCGGCGAATGCCAGGCTGTCGCGGAAGCTGCTGGTCTGGCCCTGCTGGACCATGCGCTTCATCAGCCGGATGCCAACCGTCGGGCCGCTGGCCAGCCGTTCCGCCACGGCATGGGTGTGCGCCATCAACTGGTCGTCCGGCACCACCTTGTTGACGAGGCCGATCCGTTCCGCCTCCGCCGCGCCGACGAAATCGCCGAGCCACAGCATCTCCAGCGCCTTCGGGGTGCCGATCAGCCGCGGCAGCATCCAGGCCCCGCCATCTCCGGCGACGAATCCCACCTTGATGTAGGTCTCGGCGAAGCGGGCCAATTCGGCGGCGAAGCGCAGGTCGCCCATCAGCGCCATGTCCATGCCGGCCCCGGTGGCGGCGCCGTTGACCGCGACGATATAAGGCTTGTCCAGCTCCATCAGGGTCAGCGGGATGCGGTGGACGTGGTCGGTCAGGTACTTGGCGCGGTCCCAGGGCTGCTGGCCGCCCGCGGTATTGGCCGCCATCCGCTTCACGTCGCCGCCCGAGCAGAAGATGCGCCCGGCCCCGGTCAGCACCACGGCGCGGATGGCATCGTCCAGGATGCATTCGCGCAGCGCCTGCTCCCACAGCGCCAGCATCTCGAGCGTGAAGGCATTGCCGCTGTCGGGGCGGTTCAGGGTGATGGTGGCGATGCCGCCGGTGGTCTCGAACAGCAATTCACTCATGGGGCGCTTTCTCCGCAGGGCCGCGCATCCTGCCCCGATCCGCCGGCAGCGGCCACCGCCTCCGCCCCATCCGGCAGCCCTGGCAGCAGCCCGGCCAGCCGGAGGTAGCCGCGCATCGCCCCATCCGGCACGGCGAGCGCCTCACCCGCCGCCGCCTGCCATGCCTCAAGCCCGGCATCCACCGCGCCGATCACCCGGTCCGCCGCGACGAACACATCCTCCAGCACCACGGCAGCCGCGCCGGGAGCATCCGGCCAGGGCTCCAGCGCAATGCCGGGCAGCGCCAGGTCCACCAGGAACAGGGTGATGCCCGCCGGCCCGCCCGGCACCGGCGGCGCGGTGCGGGCCAGCAGGATCATCCGCTGCGCCTGGGCGGCATCCGCCACCGGGCCCTTGCGGCCGCTGATCCGCCAGCCATCCCCCACCGGCACCGCGCGGCATGGCCCGGCGCCATCCGGCACCCCGTGACCCAGCCCGATGCACAGGCTGAGCCGGCCGGCCGCGATCCGCGGCAGCAGCTCGCGCCGCTGCGCCGCGGTGCCGGCCCGCAGCAGCAGCGGCCCGGCCAGCCATTCCGCCACCCAATGCGCCCGCAGCGGGGCGCCATGCGCCAGCAGTGCCGCAACGACCACCGCGCGGTCCGCCGCGCCGCCACCCATGCCGCCCAGGCCGCGCGGCCAGCCGGCACCGATGAAGCCCCGCGCACCGAGCCGCCCGGCGAAGCCGGCATCGAAGCGGGCGAAGCTGCCGGCCTGCGGATCGAAGGCGCCGCGGCCGATCTCGGCCAGCAGGAACCGGCGCAGGTCGCGCTCCAGTGCGGTTTCGGCTTCGCCGGGGCCGTCGTCCATGCCCGCCCTCCCCGCCCGCGGCCGTCAGGCCTGCGGCAGCCGCAGCACCACCCGCAGCCCGGGTGGATCGCGGCCGGGCTGGGTGTCCTCCAGTCGCAGCTCGCCGCCATGCAGGTTGGCCACCGCCTGGACCAAGGACAGGCCGAGGCCCGAACCCGGTGTGGCGCGGGCCTTGTCGGCCCGGAAGAAGCGCTCCCCGGCGTGGCGGCGGTCCTCGGCCGGCAGGCCGGGGCCGTTGTCGGCGACCGCCACCTCGATCCCGGCGGCGGTGGCACGGGCTTCCAGCCGCACCGTCCCGCCGGAGGGCGTGAATTTGACGGCGTTGTCGAGCAGGTTGGCAACCGCCTGCAACAGCAGGTCGCGGTCGCCGACCATCTCCAATCGCACCGGCAGCGCGGTGGTCAGTCGCTGGTCGCGCGCATCGGCGGCGGCCTCGTAGATTTCCGCCGCATCGGCCAGCACCGGCACCAGGTCGAGCGGGGCGAAGGCGGCGCGGCGGGCGCCCGCCTCGGCCTCGGCGATCCGCAGCAGCGCCTGGAAGATGCGGCTGATGCCGTCCAGGTCGGCGATGCCCTGCTCCACCGCGGCCCGCAGCGCCGGCTCGTCCGGCACGCCGGAGAGCGCTTCCTCCAGCTTGGCGCGGGCGCGGGCGATCGGGGTGCGGAGGTCATGGGCGATGGCATCGGATACCCCGCGCACCCCGGCCATCAGCGTGGCGATGCGGTCGAGCATGGCATTCAGCGTCTGCGCCAGCCGGTCGAACTCATCGCCCCGGCCGGACAGCGCCACGCGGGAGCCGAGGTCGCCGCCGGCGATGGCGGCCGTGGTGGTGAAGACCGGCCGCATCCGTGCCTGCAGGGCGCCGCGCAGCAGCCAGGCGCCGATCAGCGCGAAGACCACCACCGCGCCGGACGCCCAGGCGACGCCCTCGGTCAGCAACTGCCGAAGCTGTTCCCGCGCTGCCTCGTCGCGGCCGACCAGCAGGCGCAGGCCGGGCAACTCCAGCCAGAACAGCCGCGCCTCGGCCGGGAGGTTGTCGTCACGCCGAACCTTGGTGCGGAACCAGGCTCCCTCCTCCGGCGCGTCGCGCGGCCATTGTTCGAGGTTGCCGGCCAGCCGGTCCGGGCTCCCCGCCGTCGTCAGCAGGTAGATGCCGTCGTTCTCGGCATTCACCGCGAGGCGTTCGTCGATCGCCGCCGCCAGCCCGGCCGCGCCGCCTTCGCGCCAGCGTTCGGTCAGGGCGATGGCATCGGCGCGGATCGCCGCATCGGTCTGCCGGTCGATCGCCCCGGCGGTCGCCCACCACAGCACCGCGACCAGGGCGATAGCGGCGGAGGCGAACATCGCCGCGAACAGCAGGGCGAAGCGGAAGGCGGCGCTGCTCAGCAGCCGCGGGGGCCGGACCGCCGGCCGCACCGACCGGGCATTCCCGTCCCCGGCCCGGTGCGGCAGGAACAGCTGGTTCAGGGCTCGGCCCGGATCATGTAGCCGGCGTTGCGGACGGTGTGGATCAGCGGCTGATCGAAGCCCTTGTCCAGCTTCTGCCGCAGCCGGCTGACATGCACATCGATGACGTTGGTCTGCGGGTCGAAGTGGTAGTCCCACACCTTCTCCAGCAGCATGGTCCGCGTCACCACCTGGCCGGCATGGCGCATCAGGTGCTCCAGCAGGCGGAATTCGCGCGGCTGGACATCGATGCGCCGGGTCGCCCGGGTCACGGTGCGGGACAGCAGGTCGAGTTCCAGGTCGGCGACCCGCAGCCGGGTGGCCGGGGCATCGACCGAGGGCCGCCGGCCCAGCGCCTCGACCCGCGCCAGCAGTTCGGCGAAGGCGAAGGGCTTGGTCAGGTAGTCGTCGCCACCGGCCTTGAGGCCCTTCACCCGCTCATCCACCGCCGACAGCGCCGAGAGGAACAGCACCGGGGTGCGGTTGCCCTGGCTGCGGAGGGTCTCGACCAGCCGCACGCCATCCACCCCGCCCGGCAGCATCCGGTCCAGCACCATCATGTCGAACTGCTCGGAGGCGGCGAGGAACAGCCCGTCCCGGCCGTTCGGCGCGTGCTCCACGGTGTGGCCGGCCTCCTGCAGCCCCTTCTTCACGAAGCGGGCGACCTCGGCATCGTCTTCGACCAGCAGAATACGCATGGCATTCCCATCCTTCTGCACGCCGCGGCGGGGGCTCGCCGTTGCCGGCCGCCATTCCTCGCCCTACCCCGAAGCGCCCACCGGGCCTGCTTCAGCCTGCCCCTTTAGCCCTGGCCGGGCCGCCGGCCAACCTGCACCGAAAAATCACGTTCCTGCCTGTCCCGCAGCACGGTCAGCCGTACGGTCTGGCCCGGCGCCACGCCGGCCACCGTGCGGACCAGCGCGCGCGAGGTCTCGACCCGGTTGCCGTCGATCGCCACGACCACATCACCCTGGCGCAGCCCGGCCTGACCGGCCGGGCTGGCACGCTCGACCCCGGCGATCAGCACGCCGCGGCGGCTGTCCCCGCCCTCCTCCGCCACCAGATCCTGCACCGAAACGCCCAGCCAGCCGCGTTCCACCCGGCCGTCCCGCATCAATTGCGCGATCACCGGCCGGGCCAGGTCCGACGGGCTGGCAAAGCCGATTCCGGCACTGGCGCCGGAGGGCGAATAGATGGCGGTGTTGATGCCGATGACCTCGCCGGCCGAATTGAACAGCGGCCCGCCGGAATTGCCGGGGTTGATGGCGGCATCGGTCTGGATGAAGTCATCGAACGGCCCGGCGCCGATCTCCCGCCCGCGGGCCGAGACGATGCCGGAGGTGACGGTGCCGCCAAGGCCGAAGGGGTTGCCCGCCGCCAGCACCCAGGACCCGACCCGCGCCGCGCCCGAGACACCCCAGGGCACCGCCACCAGCGGCCCGCGCGCCTCGACCTTCAGCAGCGCCAGGTCGGTCAGGTCGTCGGAGCCGACCACCCGCGCGGGCAGCTCGGTGCCGTCCTGCAGCGACACCACCACGCGGGTGGCATTGCCGATGACGTGGTTGTTGGTGACCACGAAGCCGGCCGGGTCGACGACGAAGCCCGAGCCGGCGCCGATGACCTCCTGCGGGCGGTTCCGCAGCCGGTCCCGGAAGTAGCGCTCCAGCGGGGTGCCGCGCAGCTCGGGCGGCAGCTGGGCGGCGGCCTGCCGGCTGGTGACCGCGATGTTCACCACCGCCGGCAGCACCCGTTCCGCCAGCTCCGAGAAATCCGGCACCATGCCGCGCGGAGTGCCGGTGGGCGTGGTCGGGCCGGCGCAGCCGGAAAGCAATACGGCGGCGGCGATGGCAAGCTGGCGGCGCGGCAGGCTGGCGGGCATCGGGGGCTTGATCCTTGGGCGAGGTCGAATGCCGCCGGCTCCGGGGCAAATGAGCATCTGGGCAGATGATAGAGTCTGGGCCGGTGGATGCGCTCCTTCAACCTCCCATGCGGTGCCGCCTCATCCCGTCAGCGCGGCGGCTTCGGCGGGTCGGGCGTGGCGGCGGCGGGGTCTTCCGGCCAGTTGTGCCGGGGGTAGCGGCCACGCATGTCCTTGCGGACATCGGCCCAGCCGCCCTTCCAGAAACCCGCCAGGTCGCCCGTCACCGCCACCGGCCGCCCGGCCGGCGACAGCAGCGCGACCTGCAGCGGCACCCGCCCCCCGGCCAGCCCCGGCAGGGCGCCGAGGCCATACAGATGCTGCGGCCGGGCCTCCAGCGTCGGGGTGTCGCCGGTGTAGTCGATGGCGGCGCTGCGGCCGGCGGGCAGCGGCAGCCGCGCCGGCAGCGCCGCATCCAGCCGCTGGCGCTGCGCCCAGGGCAGACCGGACAGCAGCAGGTCCGGCAGGTTCAGCGCGGGCAGTTCCGCCAGGCGGGAGCGGCCATGCAGGTGCGGGGCCAGCCAGTCCTGCACCGTGGCGGCCAGCGCCGCGTCGCCGGCATCCGGCCAGACGTCACCCTCGATACGGCGCAGCCAGCCGAGCCTTGCCTGCAATTGCCGGGCGGCGGCGGTCCAGGGCAGGTCGCGCAGCCCGCGCTCCGCCACCGCGGCGGCAAGGGCGGCGGCGACTGCGGCCGGGTCGGCCCTGGCCAGCGGCTGTTCCTCCAGCACCAGCGGGCCGAAGCGCAGCCGGCGGCGGGCCAGCACGGCGCCGGTGCGGGCATCGAAGGCGGCGCCTTCCTCCTGGACGAAGCGATCGGGGAAGCGGGCCTGCAGCACCGCGCGGTCGATCGGCGCGGCCATGCGGATGCGCGCCTCGGTGCCCTGCAGTTCGAGGTCGGCGACGGCCAGCAGCGGCGCCTTGGCCAGCGGGTCGGTCGTGGCGAGCCGCGCACCCTGGCCCGAGGCCAGCCGGAACGCGCCGGCCATCACCCCGCGCATGGCGGCGATGCGGTCCGGAAAGCCGGCCGCCAGCAGCGTGCCGGCATCGCCTTCCGGATGGGTCGCGCCATGCACGCCGAGGCGGCGGCGGTGCAGCGCGGCGGCGCGGCGGATGCGCTGGATGGCCGGGCGGTCGGCATTCGGGTGGTCGGCGCCATGCAGCAGGTCGAGCCGCAGGGTGATGTCGGCCGGGGCGTCCCGGCCACGGATCGGGTCGCGTTCCTCCAGCAGCGCGGCGAGGTCGGCGGCCAGCGCCTTCTCGCCCTCCGCCTCGGCCGCCACCAGCATCCGGGCAAGGCGCGGATGGGTGCCGAGCCTGGCCATGCGGCGCCCGGTCGGGGTGATGCGGCCGGTGCGGTCCAGCGCGTCGAGGTCGGCCAGCAGGGCACGGGCGGCGGCGAGCGCACCGGCGGGGGGCGGGTCGAGGAAGGCGAGCGCGGCCGGCTCGGTGCCCCAGGCGGCGAGGTCGAGGGCGAGGCCGGAAAGCTCCTCCTCCAGGATCGCCGGGCGGTCCTGCGGCGCCAGCCCGCGATGCAGTGCCTCGGACCACAGCCGGATCGCAACGCCCGCCTCGGTGCGGCCGGCGCGGCCGGCGCGCTGCTCGGCGGTGGCCTTGCTGATGCGGGTGGTGACGAGGCGGGAAAGCCCGGTGGCGGGGTCCAGCCGGGGGGTCCGGCGGAAGCCGCCATCGACCACGATGCGGACACCGGGCACGGTCAGCGAGGTCTCGGCGATGGAGGTCGCCAGCACCACCTTGCGGCGCGGCCCGGGATTCAGTGCGCGGTCCTGCTCGGCGGGCGGCATCTCGCCGTGCAGCGGCAGCACATCTGCCTCGACCCCCGCCAGCCGTTCCTGGGTGCGGCGGATCTCGCCCCAACCGGGCAGGAAGGCCAGCACATCGCCGGGATGGGCGCGCAAGGCGTTACGGATGGCGCCGGCCATGGCCTCCGGCAGGTCGCGCGGATCGGCCAGGTCGCGCGGGCGGTACTCCATCGCCACCGGCCAGGCGCGGCCGAGGCTGCTGACCAGCGGCGTGTCCGGCCCCAGCAGCCCGGCGAAGGCGCCACCATCCAGGGTTGCGGACATCGCCAGCAGGCGCAGTTCCGGCCGCAGCGCGCGCTGGAGGTCGATGCACAGCGCCAGGGCGAGGTCGGTGTCGAGGTTGCGCTCATGCGCCTCGTCGAACAGGACGGCGCAGACGCCATCGAGCCCGGGGTCGGATTGCAGCCGGCGGACCAGCAGCCCCTCGGTCACCACCTCGACCCGGGTCGCCGCCGAGATCGCGCGGTCAAGCCGGGTGGCGAAGCCGATGGTCTGGCCCGGCCCGCTTTCCCCCAGCAGGTCCGCCATGCGGCGGGCGGCGGCGCGGGCAGCGACCCGGCGGGGTTCCAGCACCAGGATCTTCTGCCCCACCGCCCAGGGTTCCTTCATCAGGACAAGCGGCACCAGCGTGGTCTTGCCGGCGCCAGGCGGGGCCACGAGCACGGCGTTCGGGCCGGCCCGCAGCGCCGCGCAAAGCGCCGGCAGCGCCTCGGCGACGGGCAGGCCGAGGGGGAGTGCATCGAGCATGGCGCGGCTTAATCCCGGTCGGTTGTGGAGAAAAGATGACACACAACTTTTCGCTTGATCGCGGAAGAGTGATGCGTATACCGTATGTTCATCGCGCAAACGTGAGGACTGGCAATGCAGCTCAAACCCCGCCGCCTGCCCCCCGCCACCGCCGAAGCCGCCGGGCTCCGGCGCCAGTCGTTGAGCGCCATGATAGCCCATAAGCGCCGCTGCCGGGATGCCGGCCCGCCGGATGCGGAAACCATCGCGCGCATGATCGCCGCCTTCCACGCCGCCGGCGGCGCCATCACCACCTGCCCCCCGGCCTATGTGCTGCCGGTCCAGAACGGCACCGGCGGAAATGCTGCGGCCTGACCGCCAGCCGCTGATCGTCACCGCCTGATTGCTCCGCCCGATGCCGCCGCCCCCGATGCCTCCCCCCGGCCACCCTGCTCGATGGATGCCGCCATGTCCCGGATCATCGCCTTCCCGCTCGCCCGCGCCGCCGCCCGGCGCCCCGCCGATGTGACCACCCTGGCCATCCGGCTCGACCGGATCGAGCGCACCGAGACCGGCGACGAGGCGCTGATGGCGCTGGTCGCCGATGCCGAGGCGGTGGCGCTGGATGCCTTGGCCAATGCGCAGGCGCGGGACCAGGCCGAGGTGGCCGTGAAGCTCGCCACCCTGCTGCGTCGCATCGAGGCGGATGACGACGGCTTCGGTTCGGCCGGCGAGGTGGCGCTGCTCCGCTCCGCGCTGCGGGACATGCGCCGGCTGGCCCGCAACAAGGCCGTTGCCACCGGCTGAACCGCCCGCCACGGGTCCGTGCGGCTCATGGAAGTCGCCGGGGGCTTGCAGTAGGCCGGCCGCGTCCCGTTCTATCCGCCGCATGCGCTTCCTCCTGGTCCTGACCCTGCTGCTTGGCCTGCTGCCCGCCTATGGCCGGGCGGCCGAAAGCGATGCCGTCCGCTCGGACCGCGCCACCGCCACGCTGGTGGCGAACCGCGATGCCGTGGCGCCGGGGGAGGATTTCAGGCTCGGCCTGCGGCTGCGGCTGGCACCGGGCTGGCACACCTACTGGCGCAATCCCGGCGATGCCGGCGCACCTCCCGAGATAGCCCTCACCCTGCCGGACGGCGCCAGCGCGGGGCCGGTCGAATGGCCGGCGCCGCACCGCATCCCGACCGGCCCGCTGGTCAGCTTCGGCTATGAGGGCGAGGTGCTGCTGCCGCTGCGGGTGACGCCGCCGCCGGGTCTCGCCCCCGGCGACACGCTGGTGATCGAGGCGGCGGCGACCTGGCTGGTCTGCGCCGACATCTGCATCCCCGAGGAAGGCAGCTTCCGGCTGGATCTGCCGGTCGGCCCCGCCGGGCTGGCCGATGCCAGCCTCGCCCCGCTGTTCACCGAAGCCGAGGCCGCCGTGCCGCGGCCCTCCCCCTTCGCGGCCCGGGCGGCGCTGGCCGGGGAGCGCGGCAGCCTCACCCTGGCCGATCCGGCGCTATCCGCCGCCAGTGTCCGCGATGCGGTGTTCTTCCCCGATGACACCGGGCTGATCGACAACGCCGCGCCACAGCCGCTGCGGCTGGCCGATGGCAGCCTGACCCTGGGCCTGGCGCGGCCGGAAGGCGCCGCCAGCCCCGCCACCCTGTCCGGCGTGCTGGCGCTGACCGATGCCGCCGGGGTGCGCGCCGCCTATGCGGTGGCGGCGCCGGTCGGCGGGGTGCCGGAAGCGGCCGCCGCCGCGCCGCTGTGGCAGGCGCTGGCCTGGATGCTGCCCTCGGCCTTCCTCGGCGGGCTGTTGCTGAACCTGATGCCCTGCGTCTTCCCGATCCTGGCGATGAAGGCGATGGCGCTGGCGCGGCTCTCGGGCGCGGCGCGGACCACCGTGCGGGCGCATGCGGCCAGCTACACCCTCGGCGTGCTGGCGACCTTCCTGGCGCTGGCCGGGCTGCTGATCGGGCTGCGGCAGGCCGGGGTGGTGGCCGGCTGGGGCTTCCAGTTCACCGCCCCGGCCTTCGTCGCGGCGCTGGCCTGGTTGATGCTGGCGGTCGGGCTCAACCTCTCGGGTGTCTACGCGATCGGCGGGCCGGTCGGAGCCGGCGGGGCGCTGGCCGGGCGCGGCGGCCATGCCGGCAGCTTCTTCACCGGGGCGCTGGCGGTGCTGGTCGCCACGCCCTGCACCGCGCCCTTCATGGCGGCGGCGATCGGCGCCGCGCTGGCGATGCCCGCCGCCGCGACGCTGCTGGTCTTTGCCGCGCTCGGCCTGGGGCTGGCGGCGCCCTATGCCCTGCTGGGCGTGGCGCCGGGGCTGGCTGCGCGGCTGCCGAAGCCGGGCGCCTGGATGGAATGGCTGCGGCAGGCGCTGGCCTTCCCGATGTATGCCGCCGCCGCCTGGCTGGTCTGGGTGCTGGCGCAGCAGGCCGGGCCGGATGGCGTGCTGTTCGTGCTGGGCGGGGCGGTGCTGGTCGGCTTCGCGGCCTGGGCGCTCGGCATGGCGCAACGTAGCGCCGGGGGGGCCAAGCGGCTGGGCCGGGCGGTGGCCGGGCTGGCGGCGGTCGCCGCGCTGGCGCTGCTGCCGGCGCTGACCACCGCGCCACCGGCCGCTGCCGCCGCGGAATCGGCGGATGGCGCATGGTCGGCCGGGCGGGTCGCCGCCCTGCAGGCGGAGGGCCGGCCGGTCTTCGTGAACCTGACCGCGGCGTGGTGCATCACCTGCAAGGTGAACGAACGGCTGGTGCTGAAGACCGCCCCGGTGCAGGCCGCCTTCGCCGGCCGCAACCTCGCCTACCTGACCGGCGACTGGACCCGGGGCGATGCCGCCATCGGCGCCCTGCTGCGGCAGCATGGCCGCGAGGGCGTGCCGCTGTACCTGGTGTACCCGGCCGGCGGCGGGGCGCCCGCGGTGCTGCCGCAGGTGCTGACCGAGGGCATCGTGCTGCGGGCAGTGGCCGCCGCCGGCTAGGTGTCCCGGCAACCACCCCGGCCGGCGACAATCATCATCCCTTCGCCAAGCCGACATTGCGGCGTCACGAAGCGCGGGCTATCCGCTTCAAGCTATGGAAGCAGTGGCCCGAGCACCGATCGACGCCCTTCGCCCCCGCCGCCTGCGGCGCCGCAAGCCGCTGCGCTTCGCCAGCGGCCTGCCCGGCGGCCGGCTGTTCGACGTATTCGAGGAACGGCCGCTGGGGGGCCGCCTGCGGGCGATCCGGCGGATCGTGTCGGTGCTGCTGTGGACCGTGCTGGCGATCCCGGTCCAGGCGCTGCTGATGCTGCTGCCGGGCCGGCCCAAGGTGGTGTTCGCCCGCATCTACCACGTGGTGCTGTGCTGGCTGATCGGGCTGAAGGTGCAGGTGGTCGGCACCCCCTCGGCGATCCGGCCGACGCTGTTCCTCTCGAACCATTCCTCCTGGCTGGACGTGCTGGTGCTCGGCGGCGTGCTGGAAGCCTGCTTCGTCTCGAAGGTGGAGGTCGGCACCTGGCCGCTCATCCGCACCGTGGCGCGGCTTGGCCGCACAGTGTTCGTCAGCCGCAGCCGCGGCCGCACCGGGACCGAGGCCGGGGCGATGCGCGAGCGGCTGGCGGCCGGCGACAGCCTGATCCTGTTCCCCGAAGGGACCAGCAACGACGGCGCCCGGGTGCTGCCCTTCCGCAGCTCCTTCCTGGCGACCGCCGGGGCGGCGGCGCAGGTGCAGCCGGTATCCGTGGTGTATGACCGGCTCGGCGGGCTGCCGGCCGGCCGGCGGGACCGGCCGCTGTTCGCCTGGTACGGCGACATGGACATCGGCAGCCATTTCTGGCGGCTGGCCCGGCGCAGCGGCACCCGCGCCACGGTGCTGCTGCACGAACCCTTCGACCCGGCCGCCATGCCGGACCGCAAGGCCATGGCAACCGCCACCTGGTCGACGGTCTCGGACGGCGCGGCGCGGCTGCGGCAGAACCGCCCGGCGGTGCCGCTGGCGACGCTGACGCCGGAATCGCCCGGCTGACATCACGCAAATGTCGAAACCGCTGCTTGACCGGCGCGGCATCCAGGCCCGAGGCTCAGGCGATCATGCGAATCCATCGCTCTCCCGGGGCGATCCCGGGCCCTACCGCCGCTTGACCGCGGGCACCGGCCCCCGCATCTGCGTAGCCGAAGCTGGCGCACGGTCGCCAGGGTTGCGGAGGCTACACTTGGCATGACGGTTCCAACGCCAGCCGCCCCCACCGGGGCCGAGCGCAAGCGGTTGTTCATCCGCACCTGGGGCTGCCAGATGAACGTCTACGACAGCGCCCGCATGGCGGATGTGCTGGCGCCGCTCGGCTATGCCCCGGCCGAGACGCCCGAAGCGGCGGACATGGTGATCCTGAACACCTGCCACATCCGGGAGAAGGCGGCCGACAAGCTGTTCTCGGAACTCGGCCGGCTGCGGGTGGTCAAGCGGGAGCGGGAGGCCAATGGCCAGGGCATGGTGCTGGCCGTCGCCGGCTGCGTCGCCCAGGCCGAAGGCGCCGAGATCAGCGCCCGCGCGCCCTGGGTGGACATCGTGCTCGGGCCGCAGACCTACCACCGGCTGCCGGAGATGGTGGCGCGGGCGTCGCGTGCGGCCGGCGCGGTGATCGAGACCGAATTCCCGGTCGAGCAGAAGTTCGACCACCTGCCGGAACAGGCCGCCAGCCAGGGCGTGACCGCCTTCCTCACCGTGCAGGAAGGCTGCGACAAGTTCTGCTCCTTCTGCGTGGTGCCCTATACCCGCGGCGCCGAATATTCCCGCCCCGTCGCCGCCGTGCTGGCCGAGGCGAAGCGGCTGGTGGCCTCCGGCGCGCGGGAGGTGACGCTGCTCGGGCAGAACGTGAACGCCTACCACGGCGAGGGTCCGGGCGGCGCCACCTGGGGCCTCGGGCGGCTGCTGCGGGCGCTGGCGGACATTCCCGGCCTGCTGCGGCTGCGCTACACCACCAGCCATCCGCGCGACATGGATGCCGAGTTGATCGCCGCGCATCGCGATCTTGCGGTGCTGATGCCCTACCTGCATTTGCCCGTGCAATCCGGCTCGGACCGGGTGCTGGCGGCGATGAACCGCGGCCATACCGCCGCCGAGTTCCTGGCGGTGGTGGACCGGCTGCGGCAGGCGCAGCCGGACCTCGCGCTGTCCTCGGACTTCATCGTCGGGCATCCCGGCGAGACGGAGGCGGAATTCGCCGCCACCATGGCGCTGGTCGAGCGGGTCGGCTTCGCCTCGGCCTACAGCTTCAAGTATTCCGCCCGCCCCGGCACCCCGGCGGCCGGTGCGCCGCTGCAGGTGGCGGAGGCGGTGAAGGACGCCCGGCTGCAGGCCCTGCAGGCCCTGCTGCGGGACCAGCAGCAGGCCTTCAACCAGTCTCGCGTCGGGCTGACCTTTCCGGTGCTGTTCACCGGGCCGGGCCGCCATGCCGGCCAGGTGATGGGCCGCTCGCCCTGGCTGCAGCCGGTGCACCTGCCGGGGCCGCTGGCGCTGGTCGGCCAGGTGGCGCCGGTGCGGGTTCTGGCCGCGCATCCCAATTCCCTGTCCGGCACGCTGGTGGCCGGGCAGGCGCACCCCCATGTCCAGCATGCGCCAAGCCTGCCAGCAGAGGAGCCCGCGCCCGCTTGAACACCGCGCCCATCGCCCTCCGAGCCGGGGAGCCCCGTGCCGCCATGCGGCCGGCCGCACCCCCCACGTCGCCCGAGCAGCGCAGCGTGACGCTGCAGTTCGATGACAACGGCCTGCTCCCTTTGTTGTACGGGGAACACGACCGACATCTGGCGCGCATGGAGCAGCGGCTGGGGATAAGGCTCGGCTCGCGCGGCAACCGGCTGACCATCGCCGGCCCGCCGGAGCGGACGGAAGTGGCGGAGGCGGCGCTGAAATCCCTGTGGCGGCGACTGGAAAAGGGCCAGCCGGTCAGCACCGCCGATGTCGAAGCGGCGCTGCGGATGGCCGAGGGCGATGCCGAGGGGGACCCGCGGCTGCCCTTGCAGGACCACCCGGAAATCCGCACCCGCAAGGCGGCGATCGCCCCGCGCACCCCGGCCCAGGCCGCCTACATCGACCTGCTGTCGCGGCAGGAGATGGTGTTCGGCATCGGCCCGGCGGGTACCGGCAAGACCTACCTGGCGGTGGCCCAGGGCGTCGCGCTGCTGCAGGCCGGCCGGGTGGACCGGATCGTGCTGTCGCGCCCGGCGGTCGAGGCGGGGGAACGGCTGGGTTTCCTGCCGGGCGACCTGAAGGAGAAGGTGGACCCCTATCTGCGGCCGCTGTATGACGCGCTGCACGACATGCTGCCTGCCGAACAGGTCGCCCGCCGGATCACCTCGGGTGAGATCGAGATTGCGCCGCTTGCCTTCATGCGCGGCCGCACCCTCGCCCACTGCTACGCGATCCTGGACGAGGCGCAGAACACCACGCCGGCACAAATTAAGATGTTCCTGACCCGCATGGGTGAGGGTACGAGAATGGTCATCACCGGCGATCCGACCCAGGTCGATCTGCCGGCGGGACAGAGAAGCGGGTTGGCCGACGCGCTGGGCATCCTTGACGGGGTGCCGGGCATCGGGGTGGCCCGGTTCGACGAACGCGATGTGGTGCGGCACCCGTTGGTGGCGCGCATCGTCGCGGCTTATGGGCGGGCGGATGCAGCCGTGGCCCAGAGCCGTGCCGACCACAAGGCGGCTTATGGGCGCGCTGAAGGCCCGGCTGCGGAACAGCCGGACCGGGGGCGGAAGAAGGAACGCGATGGAACCGGGAAGTAGTCGTCCCGACGGCCTTGGGGAACCTCCCCCAGCGGCTTTCGGGATGTGGGACGAAGACATGGCCGACCCACGGGTTACGGTCGATGTCATCATGGCCGATCCGGCCTGGCGGCGCCTGGTGCCGCGGGCCGAGGCCCTGGCGAGACGCGCCGCCGCGGCGGCCCTGCGGGAAAGTGGTGCCGGGGGCGCCATCACCGTGCTGCTCGCCGATGACCGCGAGCTCCGCCGGCTGAACGGCGAGCATCGCGGCAAGGACAAGCCAACCAACGTGCTGAGCTTTCCGGGCGCCGGGCCGGGGCACCTGGGCGATATCGCCCTGGCGCTCGGCGTGGTGCGGCGGGAAGCGCTGGCGGCGGGCAAGCGCCCGGCGGCGCATTTCGCGCATCTGGTGGCGCATGGCACGCTGCACCTTCTGGGCCACGACCACCTGTCCGCCGGCGAGGCCCGCCGGATGGAACAGGCCGAGGCCCGCGCCATGGGCCGGCTGCGCCTGCCCAACCCCTGGCGGGGAGCTTCGGCATGAGCGCCGCCCACGGCAACGGCCACCAGCATGGCCGGGAGGGTAGCCGGGACGGCTTGCTCTGGCGGCTCCAGGGGTTCCTGCGGCGGCGCGAGGCGGAAAGCGTGCGCGACCGCATGGAAGAACTCATCGACGAGCCGCACCAGCCGCAGGACGAGGCTCAGCCGGGCCACCGCGGCGCCGACCTCGACATCCAGGAACGCGCGCTGCTCGGGAACGTGCTGAAGCTGCGCGACAAGAACGCCAGCGACGTGATGGTGCCGCGCGCCGACATCATGGCGATGCCGGAGGACTACACGCTGGAACAGGCCATCAACCTGATCCAGCGGGATGGCCACAGCCGCTACCCGGTGTTCCGCAAGCAGCTCGACGACATCGTCGGCATGGTCCACATCAAGGACGTCTTCGCCAGCGTCGGCAAGGACGCCAGCTTCGACATGAAGGCGATCCTGCGCAAGCCGCTGTTCGTGGTGCCTTCCGTCCCGGTGCTCGACCTGCTGCTGCAGATGCGCCAGGCGCGCATCCACATGGCGCTGGTGGTCGATGAATACGGCGGGATCGACGGGCTGGTCACCATCGAGGACCTGGTCGAGACCATCACCGGCGACATCGCCGACGAGCACGACGAACCGGTCCCGCCGCAGATGGTGGAACGGCCGGACGGCACCATCGAGCTGGATGCGCGCACCCCGGTCGAGGTGTTCGAGGCCAAACTCGGCACCGTGCTGACCGATGAGGAACGCGCCTCGGACATCGAGACCATGGGCGGGCTGGTGTTCAACCTCGCCGGCCGGGTCCCGGCCAAGGGCGAGGTGGTGTCGCATTCCTCGGGCCTGGAGTTCCGCGTGCTGGACGCGGACCCGCGCCGCATCCGTCAATTGCGGGTGCGCCGGCCGGGCAGCCCGGGACAATTGCCGGCGCCGGGGGATGGTCAGGCCACGGGACTTGCGGCGGGCCAGCCGGGAAGCCAAAGACAGGCAGCCGCATGATGGCCCGGCGACGGCTGCGGGAGGACCGGCATGGCATTCAAGGGCAAGCCTCCGGGTAGCGGATCGGGCGAAATGTCGCGGCGCACCCAGGCGCTGCGACCCAACATCGCGCTGACCGAGCAGCAGGCGCGCAAGGCCCGCTCGCTCCGGCGCGCGGGCGAAGCCGCACCCACCATCGCCGCAAGCCTCGGCGTGGCGGTGGAGGAGGTGGAGAAGGCGCTGGTGCAGATGCGCAACCCGCGCCCGGAAACCACCCGCGGCACGCTGAACGTGACCCTGGCGGCGCATAAATTCGTGCTGTCGGAACGCCAGGGCGAGGAGCCGCTGTGGCAGACCATGGACCGGCTGCTCGATGAGTTGATCCGCCGCCGGGCCGATACCGCAAAGCGGGCTGCCGGCAAGCGCGGCGGCGCCGCGGCGGATGAGTGGCTGCCAGGGCTGGTGCCGGAGCGCACAGCCGATTGAGCGGTGCCCACGACCGGCTGATGCCGCCGCTGACCCCATGAGCCATGTGGGGCGGGGGAAATACCCTCGCAGGCAAGCCCTTCGGTTTCGCATCACCCGCGTCGGTGGAACCGCCCGATCCATGATCCAGGCCCCAACGGCAGCCGAGGCGAAGCCGGTCGAACAGCGGGCGCGGGCGGCACAAGGCAAAGGCGCATGAACCCGGGTTCACGAAGCGTAAGGTGCTGGCAGTCGGCACCAGACATCATCCGCCAGTTGCGTCATGGTGACCTCGCCAAGAAGGCGCGAATCATGATTGAACCATAATCTGTTCTGCCCGTTCAGGTTGTGCTTGATACCAAATGGTGGCTTATGAAAATGGAATCTGTCAAGATTTCGGCAACTTGTCCAAAACTTGGGATGGTCCATATCCTCATCGCAGAGGATGAAGCGGCCATTGCCCTCTCGCTCGCGGATCTTCTCGAAGGGGAGGGCTATGCGGTAACGGCGACCGGTGACGGCATCGAAGCTCTGGCCGAAGCGGAGCGTCTTGGGGATTCGCTGGACGCGCTGGTCACCGACCTCAACATGCCGCACATGAGCGGCGAGGAGCTCATTCGCGCACTCCGGTCCGGCCGTCCCGAATTGCCGGTGCTGGTGGTAACCGGTTCCGCCCCGCCTGGTGGCCTGGAGGAGCTTCGGCGCCATGGTGGTGGAACCGGGCCGATGGCGTTGCTGCACAAGCCGATGGATTATCTGGATCTCGTGCAGACGCTACGGCGCGCCATCTCCCCCAAGCACCCCTGAGCCGCGGTCCACCGCGGGCGCTTCAGCCGGACGAACGCCTCGGGTACCGCGAGGACGCATCGTCCGGAACCTGCACCTGCGGCTGCCCCGGGGCCTGCGGCAGCATTCCGGGCGAGGTGTGGTGCAGCGCCACGGGGAAGCGCAGGTGGCACGACGTTCCCCCCACCTCGCCTCCCATGATATCCAGCCGCCCACCGAGTTGCGCGGCCAATGCCCGCAGAAGCCTGGTGCCCATGCCGCCCGCCTCGGCCCGCGCCGCCCAGGCATCCGCGGCCGGGCCCACGCCGTTGTCGGCGACCACCACCTCATAGGCCGCATCATCCCGGCGGAAGGTCACCCGGATCAGCCCTTCCCGGTCCGTCGGGGAATGCGTGCTTCAAGGCATTCGTGACCAGCTCATTCACCACCAATCCAACATCCCCCGCCGTCACCACCGGGAGGGAATGCGCCTCGGACCTGACGGTCAGGGCAATGGGCCGGATCCCATCCACCGTCGCGCGAAGCTCTTCGACCAGCCCCTCGATGAAGACGCGGCTATCGACGATGGCGGCTGCGTCGCGCTGCGACAGTCGTTCATGGACGTTGCGCAGGACCTGCACCCGGCTCGCGGCCACCCGCAGGGCCTCTGCCGCTCCGGGGTCGTTGGCCGCCTGCGAGTGCAGCAGGGCTACCAGCCGTTGCAGGTCGTTGGTCACCCGGTGCGACATCTCATGGAGCAGCACGTCCTTCTGGCGCGCCTCCGCCTCCGCCTGGCGCTGCGTCTCGGCGAGCCGCCTGAGCCGGTAGCGCGGGCCGGCAACCAGCGCAGCCGCGAGCTTGGCAAGGGCAAACCAGAGGAAGGCATCGAACACCTCCTGAAAATCCAGGGTCCAGTTGCCTGCCTCCTGCGCCACGGCACGCCAGAGCATGAGCCCGAACCCGAGCATGGCGCCAATCAGGCCGGCGGCAAGACCAGAGAGCCAGGCGGACAGCAGCACCATGACCAGCAGGAGGAACTGCAGGTGTCCGGAGCTCAGTCCGCCGGACAGATGACTGGCGGCATAGATGGCGGCCAGGGCGAGCGCCGAGATGCCGGCGAAACGCGAAGTGGCGGACAATCGCCTGAAAGGCGCGGTCAAAAAGGCAAAGCGGCCAGTCATGCGGGCTCCGGACAATTGAACCGCTTGCCGGGCGGGCATGGCGGCCTCCGGCGCTCCTTCCAGGCTTAGCTGTCGCTGCTATCGGCAACTGCGAATAGAACGGCAGCCCCCCGCCGTGGTTCCGCACGAGCCTGTTACATGGTTTTCAGGTCGCGCATGGTCGCATCGGATGGCCCCGGTGCGCCCGCCACCGCAGCCCGGCAGGCTGCGGGCAGGCGCTAGAGCCGATAGGCCTGGCGGGCCAGCAGCTTCCACTGCCCGGACTGGTTCTGCCACACCTGCAGCACGCCGATGCGCGTCTTGGTAACCTGGCCCTCCAGCTCCGACTCCGAATTGTAGGTGTGCCGGACGATGGCGGCGTCGTCGGCGAAGCTGATGGTCTGGTCGGTGAGGTTGATGAACTTCACCTTGGCCTTCCGGTTCATGATGGCGTCGACGAACTCCTGGCGGTTCTCAATGCGCGCGCTGGAATGGCCGTAACTGAGCTGCGGCGCCGACAGATCCTCCAGCACCTTGCGGTCACCGGAGACCATGGCGCTGTTCAGGGTGTCCACCGCCTGGGCGACCTTCGCCTCCTCGCCGGACTGGGCGAGGGCGGGATGGGCAATGAGCAGGGCAGCGGCCCCGAACTGGGCCAGGTGGCGGCGATGAAGCGGCATGATGGTTTCCTCCCGCTGCGGCGTTTCCCGCAGGCCGGGCAAGTCTCGGCCCGGTCCAGGGAGGGAAGCAAGCTTCCTGCCGAGGCAAGGCCGCAGCCGGTGCTACTCGTCCCGTCGCGGCCGCGACAGCAGCCGGCCCATGGCCTCGGGCACGGTCAGCCGCCCGGCCAGCAGCTCCGCCACTGCCGCGCAGATCGGCAACTCCACCCCGGCCGCGGCGGCCCGCGCCACGATGGCCGGCGCGGTTGCCGCCCCTTCCGCCACGCTCACCTTGCCGGCCAGCGCCTGTTCCAGCGTCAGCCCCCCGCCCAGCGCCATGCCCAGGGTGGTGTTGCGGCTCGCCGCGCCGGTCGCGGTCAGCAGCAGGTCGCCCAGGCCGGACAGGCCCGATGCCGTCTCCGCCCGGCCGCCGAGCGCCACCGCCAGCCGCGCCAGCTCGGCAAGGCCGCGCGTCACCAGCGCGGCACGGGCATTCTCGCCCAGCCCGGCGCCGATGACCGCGCCGGCGGCGATGGCGATGACGTTCTTCGCCGCCCCGCCGACCTGCGCGCCGACCGGGTCGTCGCTGCCGTAGAGCCGGAAGCCGGGGGTGGCCAGCAGATCCCCCACCCGCTCGCGCAACGCGGCATCCCCGCTGGCGACCACCGCCGCGGCAGGCAGGCCGGCCGCCACCTCATGCGCGAAATTCGGCCCGGAGAGCACGGCGACCGGCCGGCCGGGCCAGGCCGCCAGGGCCACCTCCAGCGGCAGCCGGAGCGTGCCCTGCTCCACCCCCTTGGCGGCGACCACCAGCGGCGGACCCCCGGCCGGCAGCCGTTCCAGCACCGCCCGCATGTGCTGCGCCGGCACCGCGACCAGGGCGAAGGCCGCGCCGTGCAGCACGGCGAGGTCGGCGGTGACGGCGATGCCCGGGTCCAGCCGCACGCCGGGCAGGTGCCGGGCGTTCTCCCGCGTCGCGGCGATGCCGGCGGCGCGGGCCGGATCACGCGCCCAGAGCGATACCGCCAGCCCGGCCCGGGCCGCCTGCACCGCCAGCGCGGTGCCCCAGGCGCCGGCGCCGAGCACGACCACCGCGGCCGGCGCGGCCACCGGCTATTCCTCCGCCACCCGGATGACCGCCCAGCCCTCGCCCGGCTCGCGCTCGCCCAGGCGGTCGAGCAGGGCGGCGAGGATGCCGGCGGCCTCGGCCTCGAAGCCCCAGGGCGGGTTGGCGACCAGCAGGCCGCAGCCGTTCAGCCGCTGTGGGTCGGTCGGCTCGCGCAGCCACAGTTCGGCGGCGACCAGGTCGCGCATGCCGCTGTCGCGCAGGGCGGCGTGGAAGGCGCGCGGCGGGGCGCGGTGCTTGATGGGGTACCAGCAGGCCTGCACCGCGGCGCGGAAGCGGCGGGAGACCAGGGCGATGCCGGCGGCGAGACGGTCGAATTCACCTTCCTGCTCGAAGGGTGGATCGACCAGCACGAGGCCGCGGCGCTCGGGGAAGGGCGTCAGCGCGCGCAGGGCTTCCCAGCCGTCCCGCAGATGGACCGAGACCTGCGGGTCCCGGCGGAAGCGGGCGCGGAGGGCGGCGTGGTCCTCCGGGTGAAGCTCGCAGGCCAGCAGATGGTCCTGCGGGCGCAGCAGGCCGCGGATGATGGCGGGGGAGCCTGGGTAGCGGCCGGGGGCGCCGGCGGCGCGCATCAGCTCGGCGTAATCCGCCAGCGGGCCGTCCTCGATGTCCAGCAGGCGGAGGATGCCGCGTTGCCATTCGCCGGTGCGCTCCGCCTCGGGCGCCGAGAGGTCGTAGGCGCCGGTCCCGGCATGGGTGTCCAGCACCCGGAAGGGCGTCGGCTTGGCGGCCAGGGCGCGCAGCAGGCGGACCAGCAGCGCATGCTTCATGCAGTCGGCGAAGTTGCCGGCGTGGAAGGCGTGGCGGTAGTTCAATGCCCGGCGCGCAGCACGGTGCCGTGGCGCGCCTCGGCGGGCAGGCAGAGCGCGGCGATGGCCGGGGCCACCTCGGCGGGTTGCGGCAGGGTGGCGGGGTCCTCGCCCGGCATGGCGGTAGCGCGCAGCCGGGTGGCGACCACGCCGGGGTCGAACAGGTTCACCCGCAGCGGCGTGGTGGCGACCTCGGCCGCCCAGGACCGCGCCAGGTGCTCCTGCCCTGCCTTGCCGCAGCCATAGAGGCCCCAATAGGCGCGCGGCTCCGCGCACCGCCGCGTCGGTCAGCAGCACCGCGCGGCCGGCCGGGGCGGCCCGCAGCGGCGGGTCGCAGGTGCGGATCAGCCGCCAGCCGGCGGTCAGGTTCACCGCGACGCAGTCCTGCCAGTCTCGCGGCATGATGTGCGCCACCGGCGTCAGCTTGGCCAGGGCGCCGGCGGCATGGACCAGGATGTCCAGCCGGCCGAAGCGGTTCGACGATGGACGGCCCGAGCATGTCGAGCTTCTCGCCGTCCTTGATGAGGTCGAGCGGGAACAGCGTGGTCTGGCCGCCGATGACCGCGGATGGCGTCGTCCACTTCCTCGAGCGCGCCCTGGGTCCGGGCGGTCAGCACGCAATGCGCGCCGAGCCGGGCGAGTTCCAGCGCCACCGCGGCGCCGATGCCGCGCGAGGCGCCGGTGATCAGGGCGACCGAGCCTTCCAGGGGTTTGGCCATCAGCCGAGCTGCAGCAGCGACAATTGGCGGTCGGCATTGGCCTGGGCATCGAACAACGGGATGGCGTAGTCGCCGGTGAAGCAGGCATCGCAATAGGCCGGCTTGGCCGGGTCGCGGCCGGGCTTGCCGAGCGCCCGGTACAGCCCGTCGAGCGAGATGTAGGCGAGGCTGTCCACGCCGATGATCCTGGCCATGCCTTCCATGTCGTGGGTCGCGGCGAGCAGCTTGCCGCGCTCCGGCGTGTCGATGCCGTAGTAGCAGCGAATGCGTGGTCGGCGGGGAGGAGATGCGCATGTGCACCTCCTTCGCGCCCGGCGGCGCGGACCATCTCGACGATCTTCTTGCTGGTGGTGCCGCGGACGATGCTGTCATCGACCAGGATCACCCGCTTGCCCTCCAGCATCGGCCGGTTGGCGCTGTGCTTCAGCTTCACGCCGAGGTTGCGGATCTGGTCGGTCGGCTCGATGAAGGTGCGGCCGACGTAGTGGTTGCGGATGATGCCCAGCTCGAAGGGGATGCCGCTTTCGGCCGCATAGCCCATCGCCGCCGGCACGCCGCTGTCCGGCACGGGCACCACGACATCGGCATCGACGCCGCTTTCGCGGGCCAGCTCGGCGCCGATGCGCTTGCGGGTCGCGTAGACCGGGGTGCCCTCGACGATGCTGTCGGGGCGGGCGAAGTAGATGTACTCGAAGATGCAGAAGCGGTCCGGCTGCTTGCCGAAGGGCTTGATGCTGTGCACGCCCTGGTCGTCGATGATGATGATCTCGCCGGCATCGATGTCACGGACGAATTCCGCGCCCATGATGTCGAGCGCGCAGGTCTCGCTGCACAGCACCCAGGAGGTCGGCACGCCGTCCGTGCCGCCGAGCCGGCCGAGCACCAGCGGGCGGACCCCCAGCGGATCCCGCGCCCCGATCAGCGCGCCGTCATGCAGGGCGACCAGGCTGTAGGCGCCCTGGACCTGGCGCAGCGCGTCGATCAGCCGGTCCACCACGGTGGAATAGAGGCTGATGGCGATGAGGTGGATGAACACCTCGCTGTCCGTGGTGCTCTGGAACAGGCAGCCGCGGTTCACCAGGCTGCGGCGCAGTGCCAGCGCATTGGTGAGGTTGCCGTTGTGCGCCACGGCGAAGCCGCCGAAGGCGAAGTCCGCATACAGCGGCTGGACGTTGCGCAGCGCCGTCTCGCCGGTGGTGGCGTAGCGGTTGTGCCCGGCGGCGGCGCGGCCGCGCAGGGAGGCCATGATCTTGGCGTCCGAGAAGGTATCGCCCACCAGCCCGCGGCCACGATGGGCGTGGAAGATGCCGCCCTCGTCCAGGCTGACGATGCCGGCCGCTTCCTGGCCGCGGTGCTGCAGGGCATGCAGGCCGAGGGCGGTCAGCGCGGCGGCATCATTGGTGTTCCAGATGCCGACGACGCCGCATTCCTCGTGGAATTTGTCGTCGTCATCCGGCTGGTCGTCGGCGGCGGGCCGCATGGACTGATGGGTCATGGGAGTCCTCATGTCCGGTTGCGGGCAGGCGGCCGCTCGAAGTCTTCCTGCGTCGGGCCTGGGCGGGCCGGGGGGGATGCCACGCGGGGGCGGTAGTCGGGGGGCAGTTGAGCCACCAGCCAGTACGCTCCTTCGATGACCAGGGGCAGCGACCGCGCTTCGCGAACGGGTTCGGGCCAACGCTCGGCGGCCGGCAGCACCATCCCGCCCAGGATATAGGCAAGGACCACCAGGAACGCACCCCGCACGACGCCGAAAACCAGCCCGAGCGCGCGGTCGGTGCCGCCCAGGACGGAATCCTGCACCCGCCGGGCGATCGCCCCGATGATCAGCTTGAGGATGATCAGCACCACCAGGAACACCGCGGCGGCGGCCAGCGCATCGGCCACCCAGGGCGGCTCTATCGAGGCCGGCAGCAAGGGCACGACCATGGGGCGCAGGACCAGTGCCAGCGCCGCGGCGCCGATCCAGGCACCGACGCCGAGCACTTCCTGCACCAGACCACGCATGAAGGCCAGCACCGCCGATACGGCGAGCACCGCCAGAACCACCCCATCGACCCAGGTCATCGTACCGCGGGGTATAGCGGCGGGGGTTGGGGGTGTCCACGCGCCCGGAGCGGCGCTGCCATGCGGCCTACTCCGCCTCGGCCCCGGCCTTGGCCTCGGCCTTCCCCGGCTTGCGGACGGTCTTGCCGGCGAAGGGCGCCACCAGGTCCGCGAGGTGGCCGATCTCGGTCAGCCGCAGCCCTTCCGGGGCCGGCGTGGTGCGGCCGCCGCGCGCCACCCGGCGCGGCAGCACCGAGGCGGCGAAGCCGAGCTTCTGGGCCTCCCGCAGCCGGGCATCGGCCTGGGCCACCTGGCGGACCTCGCCCGAGAGGCCCACCTCGCCGAAATAGACCGTCTCGGGGTCGGTCGGGCGGTCCGTCGCGGCCGAGACCAGCGCCGCGGCGACGGCGAGGTCGGCGGCCGGCTCGGCGATGCGCAGGCCGCCGGCGATGTTGAGGTAGACGTCGTTCATCCCGAGCGTCAGCCCGCAGCGGGATTCCAGCACCGCCAGCAGCATGGAAAGCCGCCCGCTGTCCCAGCCCACCACCTGCCGGCGCGGACTGCCCCCGGCCGAGGGCGCCAGCAGCGCCTGGACCTCCACCAGGACCGGCCGGGTGCCCTCGATCCCGGCGAAGACCGCCGAGCCCGAGACATTGCCGCGGCGCTCCGCCAGGAACAGCGCGGAGGGGTTGGGCACCTCCACCAGCCCGCGCTCGGTCATCTCGAACACGCCGATCTCGTCGGTCGCGCCGTAGCGGTTCTTCACCGCCCGCAGGATACGGAACTGGTGGCCGCGGTCGCCTTCGAAATACAGCGTGGCATCGACCATGTGCTCCAGCACGCGCGGCCCGGCGAGCGTGCCTTCCTTGGTGACATGGCCGACCAGCACCATGGCGAAGCCACGGGTCTTGGCCAGCCGGATCAGCTCGGCGGCGCAGGCGCGCACCTGGGCGACGGTGCCCGGCGCCGAGTCCAGCGCATCCAGCCACATGGTCTGGATGGAATCGATGACGACCAGGGCGGCGTCCTGTTCCTGCTCGAGGCTGGCGACGATGTCGCGCAGGGCGGTCGCGGCGGCCAGCGCCAGCGGCGCCTTCTCCAGCCCGAGCCGCAGCGCCCGCAGCCGCACCTGCTCCACCGCCTCCTCGCCGCTGACATAGAGCGCCCGGTGGCCGGCCGCGGCGATGCGGGCGGCGGCCTGCAGCAGGATGGTGGACTTGCCGATGCCCGGGTCGCCGCCGACCAGCACCGCGGAGGCCGGGACGAAGCCGCCGCCCAGCACGCGGTCGAGCTCGGCGAGGCCGGTCGGGATCCGCGCCGGCGGGGCGGAGGAGCCTTGCAGCCCGACGAATTCCACCCGCCGCCCGCCCGCCACCTTGGCCGCCGGACCGGGGCCACGGGTGGGTGCCGGGGCTTCCTCATGCAGGGTGTTCCATTCGCCGCAGGCATCGCAGCGGCCCTGCCATTTCGGGTGGACGGCGCCACAGGCCTGGCAGACGTAACGGGCGCGGTCCTTGGCCAAGCGGGATTCCTTTTTATGGCACGAAACAGGAACATGGCACGGCGCGCGGCACCGGCGCAACGCCACCCTGGACCGCGCCGGGGGGCCGGCGCAGGGTAGCGGCCCAGTGCACAGGAAAGCCCATGGAACTTCCCCTCTCCCCCTTCGGCATCAGCGTCTGCGGCATCGAGGAACTGGGCGGCCATTGCGAGACCGGCGTCAGCCATGTGCTGTCCATCCTGGACCCGGAATACCCGGTGCCGGAAGCCTTCGGCAGCTTCGGCGAGCATGCCCGGCTGGAACTCCGCTTCCATGACGTGATCGAGCCCGCCCCCGGCATGATCCTCCCGCAGGAGGCGGACGTGGCCTCCATCCTGGATTTCGGCCGGGACCTACAGGCGGAGGCGGCGGCGCGGCTGCTGGTGCATTGCCACGCCGGCATCTCGCGCTCGACCGCGGCGATGACGCTGATCCTGGCCCAGGCCCAGCCGAGCCTGGCGGCGGAGAAGCTGCTGCAGGGGGTGCTCGGCATCCGGGAGAAGGCCTGGCCCAACCTCCGCATGCTGGAGATGGGCGATGCACTACTTGGGCGCGGCGGCACGCTGCCGGCGGCGGCGGCGGCGATCTACCGCCACCAGTTGCGGATCCGCCCGCACCTGGCCGACATCATGCGCAAGGCCGGGCGCGGGCGGGAAGTGGATGCGGCGGCGACCGCCGCCTGATCCTCAGGCCGCCATCTGCTGCTGCAGCGTCGGCGCCACGTCGGTCAGCGTCACCCGGCGCATGTCGCGGGCGAAGGCCTGGTCTTCGTAGGGGCGGGCGCGGTGCATGGTGCTGCGGTTGTCCCAGATCACCAGGTCCCACTGCTGCCAGTGGTGGGCGTAGACGAACTGCCGCTGGGTGGCGAATTCCACGAGCTGGCGGATCAGCGCCATCGCCTCCGGGGTCGGCCAGCCGAGGATGCGGCCGATATGCGAGGACAGGTAGATCGAATGGCGCTGCGAGCCCGGGATGCCAGCGCACCAGCCGCTGCTGGACCGGGGCGAAGTCGCGGCGCTCCTGTTCGGTGTAGTCGGTGAAGCCGAGCTGCCCGCGCGAGAAGATCAGCGAATGTTCGGTGACCAGGTCGCGGATCTTGTCCTGCATCCTGGGCGGCAGCGCGTCCCAGGCGGCACGCATGTCGGCGAACTCGGTATCGCCGCCCTCGGGCGGGACCAGCCGGGCGTGCAGCATGGAATACTTCGCCGGCGTCGCCTTGAAGCTGCTGTCCGAATGCCAGAGCTGGTTGCCGAGGTTGAACATCCGCCGGCGGTCATCGGCGCCGAGCAGCTTGCCGTCGAGGTCGATGTTCGAGATGTCGGCCATCTGCTGGTGCTTCAGCCGCTGCTTGTGGACATCCACCACGCCGCGGGTCTGCTCCAGCGGGCCGAGCGCCTCGCCGAAGGCCATCTGCTGGTCGTCGTTCAACTGCTGGTCGCGGAAGACGAGGACGGCATAGCGGTCCATCGCCCGGTCGATCTCGGCGCAGAGGGCCGGGTTCGGCGTCTCGCGCAGGTCGATGCCCTGGACTTCGGCAGCGAACAGAGGGTGTAGCGGCGTGAGTTGCAGCGGCATGACGGGTCCTCCTCCGTGATATACTAGGGTCAGGGAGCCGGCCCCGGTCAAGCCGGCCCCCATTCCGATCAGCCCCAGCCGGTTACCCGCGGTAGTGGCGCTTCGCCCGCCGCTCGGCCTCGCGCGCCGCGGCTTCCGGGCTCGATTGCCCGGAGGCGACGGCGGCGCACATCTGCACCAGCACGTAGTCCGCGGCGGCGGCGCCGGAGGCGACGGTGATCGGGCCGCGGTAGCCGCTCCAGAACGGGGTGTTCATGGCATCGGCGAAGACCTTCAGCTTGGGGTCGGAGTCCCAGACCGCGCTCTGCCGGTAGGCGTTGAGCGACTGGCCCCAGTAGCCGATGCAGCCGGTCAGCCAGGGGTCGTACTGCTCGGCCTCCATCATGAAGGTGAGGAAGGCCTTGGCCGCCTTGGGGTAGGCGCTGTGGCGGAACACCATGGCGTTCAGCACCGTCGCGGTATGGGGGGAGGCGCTGACACGGCCCTTGGGCATCGGCGCGTGCTCGGTATCCTCGGCGATGGCGCGGGTACCGGCGTCGTTCTTCAAGGTGAAGTAGAGCGAGACGCCGTTCGAGGTGAGGAAGATGTCCTGCGAGGAAAAGGCCCGGTTGTTCGACGGGTCGAGCCAGGACAGGGTGCCGGGGACGAAATTGGCATACAGCTCCCGCAGGTAGCCCAGCGCGTCGATCGTCTCGCGGCTGTTGATGGCGACCTTGCCGTCCTCGTCGACCAGCATGCCGCCATGCGACCAGACCAGCCACTGCGCGAAGGCATTGCCGTCGCCGACCGCGTTGCCGAGGGCGAAGCCGACCGGCTTGTTGTTCCGCTTCATCGCCTGGCAGAGCTTCAGGAAGCCGTCATGGTCTTCCGGTATGCTGTCGAACCCGGCCTCCCGCACGGCGGAGGCGCGGTAGGTGACCGGGCCGATGCCGCCGCCGAAGGGGATGCCCAGCCAGGTCTCGGAGCGATCCTTCCTGCCGTATTTCTGCGCCAGGAAGGTCCAGCCGCCATAGCGGTTGCCGAGGTATTCCGCCACGTCGGTCAGCTCGACCAGCTTGTCGGCATAGATATGCGGGTCGTCCGACCAGCCGATGACCACGTCCGGCCCGGTGCCGGTATTGGCGGTGACCGCGGTCTGCGGGCGGATATCCTCCCAGCCGACGAAATCTACCCGGACCGGGACCTTGAACTGGTCGGAGAAGGCTTGGGCGTTGCGGCGGAAGATCACCTCGTCCGGCTCGACGAAGCGGGCGGGGCGGATGATGCGGAGGCTGGCGCCCGGCTCGGGCTTCAGGTCCGGGGCCGGGATGTCGCGGCGGGGGATGGACTGGGCGCCGGCCGCACCGGCAAGCGCTGCGGCGCCAAGGGCGAGGGTTGCCCGGCGGGTCAAAATGTGCATGTTTTGTTCCTCCCAAGCGTGCCGTTGTTCGCGGCGACGCCTGGGCGTCGCCCGGCACGCGGGAGGATGCGCCACGGCCGATGCGGATGGCGAGGAAAACCGCAGCGGCGGGCCAGGATGCACCCCCGCCGCGCATGACGCCTGGTGCCGCATTGTCCGGTTGGCGAATTGGTGCCCGGCGGGCCTAGCCTACCGGCGCAATTCCATCTGGATCGGTCCCTCGCGCTCGCCATTGGCGAACTGGTCCACCAGCGCATTGCCGCTGTGGCCGAGGCTCTCGGCCGGCCCGGTCCAGACGATGCGGCCCTTGTGGATCATCGCCGCCGTCGCGGCGATGCGCCGGGCGCTGGCCATGTCATGGGTGATGGACACGGCGGTGGCGCCCAGCTTGTGCACGCAATCGACGATCAGCCCGTCGATCACCGCGCCCATGATGGGGTCGAGGCCGGTGGTCGGCTCGTCGAAGAAGATGATGTCGGGGTGCGCCGCGATGGCGCGGGCCAGCGCCACCCGCTTCTGCATGCCGCCCGACAGTTCGCCCGGCGAAAGCTCCCCGACCGAAGCGGCCAGCCCGACCTGCGCCAGCACCTCCGCCGCCTGGTCGCGCGCCTGGGCGCGGGTGATGCGGTGCTGCGCCAGCAGCTTGAAGCAGACGTTCTCCCAGACCGGCAGGCTGTCGAACAGCGCGCCGTTCTGGAACAGCATGCCGATCCGGTCGCCCAGCGCCTCGCGGTCCCGGCGGGACAGGGTCAGCACGTTGACGCCGTCGATCTCGATCAGCCCCTCGTCCGGCTGGATCAGCCCGAGGATGCACTTGATGGTGACCGACTTGCCCGAGCCCGAGCCGCCAAGGATCACCAGCCCCTGCCCGGCCGCGACATCGAGATCGACGCCATCCAGCACGACCTTCTCGCCGAAGGACTTCTTCAGCCCGCGCATGCGGATCTTCGGAACGGCGGCGCTCATCGGGCGAAGAATATCTCGGTCAGCAGGTAGTCCAGCGACAGGATCAGGATGGAGGAGGCGACCACCGCCGTGGTCGTCGCCCCGCCCACGCCCTGCGCGCCGCCGCTTGCTGTTGTAGCCGCACCAGGTGCCCATCAGCGCGATGACGAAGCCGAACACCGCCGCCTTGACCAGCCCCGAGATGACGTCCCCCGCCTCAAGGAAGTCGAAGGTCGATTTCAGATAGGCCGGCGGAGGCGAAGCCGAGCTTGTAGGTGCCGATCAGCCAGCCGCCCATCACCCCCAGCATATCCGCCACCAGCACCAGCAGCGGCATGGCGATGACCGCCGCCAGCAGCCGCGGCGCCACCAGGTACTTCATCGGGTTGGTGGACAGCGTGGTCAGCGCGTCGATCTGGTCGGTGACCCGCATGGTGCCGATCTCGGCGGCGAAGCTGGCGCCGATGCGCCCGGCCACCATCAGCGAGGCCAGCACCGGCCCGAGTTCGCGCGTCAGGCTGATGACCACCACGCTGGCGACGGCGGACTGCGGCGTTGAAGCGGGCGAAGCCGGTATAGCTTGCAGCGCCAGCACCATGCCGGTGAAGATCGCGGTCAGCGCCACCACCGGCAGCGAGAACCAGGCGATCTCGATGAAGGCCCGCAGGAACAGCCGGCCATGGAAGGGCGGGCGGACCAGGTGGCTGATGGCTTCCAGGCGCGAACAGCGCAATGCCGCCCACCGTCCGGCAGGCACCCAGGATCGTGCGGCCGATCGCCGCCACCGGGTCGAGGATGAGGGCCGCCATCAGGCGCTGCAGATATTCGCGGCGGTAGCGGGCGCCGAGCGAGGTCAGGATCTCGTAGCCGATGGTGCCGGCACGCGCGGCGACCTCGTCGGGCGTGTTGCCGGGCGCCGATCAGCCCGATCCGGTCGCCCGCTGCCGCTTCCGGCAATCGGTCACGTCGAAACTGGTCAGATCCATGGACACCCGGCCAACCAGGGGCACCGGCCGTCCGGCGATGATGCCGAGTGGCCTGCCCGAGAGGGCGCGAAGGTAGCCATCCGCATAGCCCGCCGCAACCGTGGCGATCCGGCTCGGCCGGGCAGCCTGCCAGCTGGCGCCGTAGCCGACCGTTTCGCCGGCCGGAATCCGCCGCATCTGCAGCACCGGCGCCTCCAGCGTCACCGTTTGCCGCATCGGGTTCGGCTGGCCCGGCGTGGGGTTGATGCCGTACAGCGCGCAGCCCGGCCGGGCGAGGTCGCTGGCGAAAGCCGGCGCCGAGGAACAGGCCGGAGGAATTGGCGAAGCTGCGCGGCACGCCGGGGGCAGCCGGGCGCAGGCGGCGGCGAAGCGGGCGGCCTGGCGTGGCGTTCAGCGGATGCGCCGGCTCATCGGCGCAGGCCAGATGCGTCATCACGTGCGGAGATCGAGGCCGGCGAGCAGGCCGTGGTCGGCCGCCACCCGCTCAAGCTCCGCCGCATCGAGGCCGAGCCGGGCCATGCCGGTGTCGAGATGCAGTATCGCCGGCAGCGGCTGCCCGGCGGCGCGGGCGGCAGCACTGCGGGCCGCCGACATCGCCCAGGCCGTTCAGCACCGGGATCAGCGCGGCCTCGCCATCCGTGCCGGGCGGGAAGCCGTTGAGCACGCCGACCAGAGGCCCGGGCCCGACCGCCGCCCGCACCGCCATGCCCTCGGCCAGATGCGCCACGAAGAAATGCCGGCAGCCGGCCGCCAGCAGCGCCCGGGCGACCGGCGCGGCGCCGAGGCCGTAGCCATCCGCCTTCACCACCCCGGCCACCAGCCCCGGCGCGGCACGCGCCGCCAGGCCGCGCCAATTGGCCGCGATGGCGCCGAGATCGATGGTCAGGACCGCATCAATACCCGCCATGCACCTGGTCCAGGTCGCCGAAGCGGGTGAACTCCGCCTCGAAGAACAGCGGGATGGTGCCGGTCGGGCCATGCCGCTGCTTGGAGATGATGAGGTCGGCCTTGTTGTGGACCCGCTCCATCTCCTGCTGCCACTTGGCGGTGGCCTCGCCGAAATCGTCCGCGCTTCTCGAAGCCGGCGTCCTTGGGCTGGCGCTGCTGGAGGTAGTATTCGTCGCGGTAGACGAACATCACCATGTCGGCGTCCTGCTCGATGGAGCCGGATTCGCGCAGGTCCGACAGTTGCGGCCGCTTGTCCTCGCGCTGCTCGACCGCGCGGGAAAGCTGGGACAGCGCCATGACCGGCACCGAAAGCTCCTTGGCGATGGCCTTCAGCCCCTGGGTGATCATCGAGATCTCCAGCACCCGGCTTTCCGGCCGGGTGCCCGCCGCCGGGCGCATGAGCTGGAGGTAGTCCACCACGATGAAGTCCAGCCCCCGCGTCCGCTTCAGCCGCCGGCAGCGGGTGCGCAGCGCGCGAGATGGTGATGGCCGGGGTGTCGTCGATCACCAGCGGCAGGGTGGACAATTCGCGGCTGACCTCGACGAAGCGGTCGAAATCCCGCTGGGAGATGTCGCCGCGGCGGATCTGGTCGCCGGACACGCGGGATGCCTCGGACAGCAGGCGGGTGGCCAGCTGGTCGGCGCTCATTTCCAGGGAGAAGATGGCGACGGTGCCGCGCGGCTGGACGCCCGGCCCCTTCTCCTGCGCCTCCCGCACCAGCGCCTGGGCGGCGCCGAAGGCGATCTTGGTGGCCAGCGCGGTCTTGCCCATGCCCGGCCGGCCGGCCAGGATCAGCAGGTCCGAGCCATGCAGCCCGCCGGTCTTGGCATCCAGGTCGCGCAGCCCGGAGGACAGGCCGGAGACCCCGCCGGGGGTGGTGAAGGCCCGGTTGGCGGCCTCCACCGCCTCGGCCAGGGCACGCTCGAAGGTGACGAAGCCGCCCTCGGAGCCGCCATCCTTCGCCAGGTCGAACAGCCGCTGCTCGGCGGCTTCGAGCTGGGCCTTGGCGTCCAGCTCGGGCTCGGCCCCGAAGGCGCGGTTCACCACCTCCTCGCCGACATCGACCAGCTGGCGGCGCAGCCAGCTGTCATGCACCATCCGGCCGTATTCGCCGGCATTGATGATGCCGATCATGGCCGAGAGCAGCTGCGCCAGGTAGGCCGGGCCGCCGACCTCGTCCAGCAGGCCGGAATGCTCGAATTCCGGCCGCAGGGTGACCACATCGGCCAGCTGCCCGGCCTCGCAGCGGCGCTGGATCGCGCGGTAGATCCGGCCGTTCACCGCATCGGCGAAATGCTCGGGCGCCAGGAACTCCGAGACCCGTTCATAGGCCTTGTTGTTGGCCAGCAGGGCCCCGAGCAGCGCCTGTTCCGCCTGCAGGTTGGAGGGTGGCACGCGCTGCGACAGCAGGTCCGTGCCGAAGGGGCCAGGATGGTCGATGGTGTTCATCATCGCACCATAGCTCATCCACCCCCTGTGGATTACGGGGATGCCTGTGGATAACGGGGAGGAATGAAGGCAACCCCGGCGCGTGGCCCCGGGGCCACGCCCCCGGCACGCAGCCTCAGGCGGAAATGGGTGCCCGCGCCGCGGCGGCCTGCTCCGCCTCCACCATGTAGTCCCGGGTCAGCGGCAGTGCCTGCGGGCTTGCCGCCATTTGCAGTTGCCAGACCATGCAATCGGACCGGCGGAAGCGACAATTCGCGCCGATCAGGTAGAATTCGAACATCCGGCAGAAGCGTTCGTCGTACAGCGACAGTATGGCGTCCCGGTTGGCGGCGAAGCGCCGGCGCCAGTGGCGCAGCGTCTCGGCGTAGTGCATCCGCAAGATTTCGATATCGGTCGCCCACAGCCGCGGATTTCTCGACCGCCGGCAGCACTTCCGACAGCGCCGGGGAATAGCCGCCGGGGAAGATGTACTTCGCCAGCCAGGGGTTGGTCGTCCCCGGCCCGGAGGACCGGCCGATGGCATGCACCAGCGCCACCCCGTCCGGCTTCAGGATCTCGCGGATGACCCGGAAGAAGGTGCGGTAGTGGTCAATCCCGACATGCTCGAACATGCCGACCGAAACCACCCGGTCCACCCTGCCCCGCAGCAGGCCCGGCAGGGCGCGGTAGTCCAGCAGCTCGAACCGCACCCGGTCGGCCAGCCCCGCCTCCGCCGCCCGCTGCCGGGCAACGGCAAGCTGCTCCTCGCTGAGGGTGATGCCGGTGACCCGGGCGCCCCAGTCCCGCGCCAGGCTGATCGCCATGCCGCCCCAGCCGCAGCCGATGTCGACCACCTCCAGCGGCGCGCCCCGTCGGGCCGGTCGAGCTTCAGCTTGGCGGCGATGTGGCGCTTCTTGGCGGCCTGGGCTTCCTCCAGGGTTTCGGTGCCGGTGGGGAAGTAGGCGCAGGAATACTGCCGGTCCCGGTCGAGGAACAGCGCATAGAGCCGGCCGTTCAGGTCATAATGATGGGCGACGTTGCGCCGCGCCCGCCCGGCCAGGTTGAGCTGGTCGATCGGTCGCCGCAGCCGGCGCAGGCCGGATGTCAGGTGCTCCATCGGGTGACGGTGCTCGGACCAGGCGTTGATCACCATCACGTCGAGCAAATCGTAGAACGAGCAATCCAGCGGCTCCAGCTCGCCATCCATGTACAGCTCGCCGAATGCGAGGGATGGGTTCAGCACCAGCCGCCGCTCGGCCCTCGGCGTTCGCAGCAGCATCCCGGCCCTGGGAGCTTCGCCGTTGCCGTAGTGCCGGATCTGGCCGGACGGATATTGCACCGTCAGCGTGCCTTGCCGGATGATGCGGGTCAGGATCGCATGCCAAAGCATGTTAACCGTCCTCCGTTGCTGGTCGGGCGTTGCAGGCCGGGTCGCGCCCCGTAACCGTGAAAGTTTGCTTACAGGCGGCAGCGGCGTCCAACACACGAAAGGACGATCGGGCCGCATCGGATCATCACATCGGCTAGCGCGGTGCGTGGCTAGGGCAGCCGGGGCGGCCGCCGGCGCAGCGCCACCCGCAGCAGGCCGGCCAGCGGCAGTGCCAGCCCGCACAGCCCGGCCATCGCCCAGAACCCGGCGCCGCCAAAGGCCGCGTACAGCGGCCCGGAGCCGAAGGTGAGCAGCCCGGAGGCCAGCCCGACGCCGAGTGAGGCGTGCAGCGTCTGCGCCGTCGCCGCCTGGGCCGGCGGCATGCTGCCGAGCACCCGCATGGCACCGAGATGCATCGCCCCGAAGGTCAGCGCGTGCAGCAGTTGTGCCCCGGCCAGCGCCGGCAGCCAGGTGGTCTCGGCGGTGACCGCCCAGCGCAGCACCCCGGCGGCCGCCGCCACCGCCGCCAGGCCGGCGGCGCCCAGCCGGTCGGCCAGCGGCCGGCCCCAGAGGAACAGCGCGACCTCCGCCACCACCCCCTCCGCCCAGAGCAGCCCGATGACGCCGGCGGAGAGCCCCGCCGCCTGCCAGTGCAGGGTGGCGAAGCCGTAGTACAGCGCGTGGCTGCCCTGGATCAGCGCGGACAGCGGCAGCAGCCAGCGGAAGGCCGGGTCCGCGAAGGGCGCGGCGAAGCCGGTTCGGCCGCCGCCGACGGCGGGCGCCACCGGCAGGCCACGCGCCGCCAGCGCGGACAGCAGCAGGCAGCCGGCGGCGAGCCATACCACCGCCCCCGGCCCGGCGTATTGCACCGCCAGCCCGGCCGCCACCGCCGCCAGGATGAAGCTGGCCGAACCGGCCGAGCGCACCCGGCCGTAGTCGAACCGCAGCCGCCGCACGGCGCCGAGGCACAGCGCATCCGAGAGCGGGATCACCGGCGCATTCACCATGGCGTGCAACGCCGCCACCACCAGCAGCACGGCGAAGGCCGGCACCCCGATGGCCAGCCCGAGCCCCGGGGCCCAGGCGAAGCCGGTGATGGTGCAGGCCGCCAGCGAGGCCGCCAGCACCAGGATGGTGCGGGCATTGCCCAGCCCATCGGCACCGCGACCCACCGCCGGCGCCGCCAGCAGCCGTACCGCCGAGGCAGTGGCGAGGATGGTGGCGATCTGCCCCGGCGTCAGCCCATGGCTGGCCAGCACCACCGGCAGGAAGGGCATCAGCACCCCGACGGCGGCGAATTGCGCGGCGAACAGCAGGGCGAACCGCAGCGGGACGGCGCTGCCGGAGGGCCGGTCAGCGGCGCCCGGGCCTGGCGCGCTCAGGTTTCGCAGTCCTGCGCCTGGTCCCGGTGCCGGCGCAGCGCCCGGGCGCCCCAGGCCGGGCGGGCATCGGCCGTGACCCGAACCGGGTGGTCCGGCAGCACGAGGACCGGCGGGCCGGCCACGGGGGCCGGTGGCGTATCGGGAGGGAGAATCGGGCGTGTCACCCCGCCATGATACGCAATTTCGCCGGCCGGGCATGGCGCGCTTCCGGTGCATCACCCCGGGGAAATCGCATCCGTCCATCGCTGAACCAAAGGCCGGTTCCCCTGCTCAAGGTTGCAATCCGCGGCCATCCGGCCCATGCATTGCCGGGCATGCCGGACACCCATCCCCCAATGTTTGACGCCCGGGTTCGCGCGGTGCTTGGCCCGACCAACACCGGCAAGACCCACCTCGCCATCACGCGCCTGCTGGCCCATGCCAGCGGGATCATCGGTTTTCCGCTGCGCCTGCTGGCGCGCGAGAACTACGACCGCATGGTTGCCGCGAAGGGCGAGCGATACGTCGCCCTCATCACCGGCGAGGAAAAGATCGTCCCGCCCGAGGCGAAGCTGGTTCGCCTGCACGGTGGAGGCGATGCCGCTCGACCGGCGCTGCGAATTCCTGGCGGTGGACGAGATCCAGCTCTGCGCCGACCCCGATCGCGGCCATGTCTTCACCGACCGGCTGCTGCATGCGCGCGGCATGGTCGAGACCATGTTCCTCGGCGCCGAGACCATCCGCCCGCTGCTGCAGCGGCTGGTGCCGCAGGCCGAGATCGAGACCCGGCCGCGCGCTGTCCCAGCTCACCCATGCCGGGCCGCAGAAGCTGACCCGGCTGCCGCGCGCGCAGCGCCGTCGTCGCCTTCAGCGCCGCCGAGGTCTACGCGATCGCCGAGGCGATCCGCCGCCGCCGCGGCGGCTGCGCGGTGGTGATGGGGCGGCTCTCGCCCCGCACCCGCAACGCCCAGGTGGCGCTGTACCAGAACCGGCGAGGTGGATTTCCTGGTGGCGACGGACGCCATCGGGATGGGGCTGAACATGGATGTCGACCATGTCGCCTTCGCCGGCCTGCGAAATTCGACGGCCACCAGGCCCGCACGCTGAACGCGCCAGGAGGCCGCGCAGATCGCCGGCCGCGCCGGCCGCGGCATGCGCGACGGCACCTTCGGCATGACCGGCGACTGCCCGCCGCTGCCGGACGAGATCGTCGACAAGATCGAGCGGCACAGCTTCGAGCCGCTGCAGACCGCTCGCCTGGCGCAACTCCGACCTCGACTTCAGCAACGTGGATGCGCTGCTGGACAGCCTGGCGCGCACCCGCGCCGCAGCCCGGCCTCGCCAAGGGGCATGACGCGGTCGACCACATCACCCTCTCGATGCTGGCGCGCGAGACCGAGATCCGCGGCCTCGCCGCGACGCGCGGCCGGGTGCGGCTGCTGTGGGAAGCCTGCCAGATGCCGGATTTCCGCAAGCTCGCCGATGACAGCCACACCGCCATCTGCAGCAGCGTCTTCCGCCACCTGGTCGAGGACGGGGGCTGCCGGATGACTGGGTGTTCGGCCAGATCGCGGCTCTGCGCCGGCACCGAGGGAGACCTCGATACGCTGATGGCGCGGCTCGCCAATATCCGGGTTGGTCCTATGTCGCGGCCCGCGCCGATTGGGTGAAGGATGCCGCCAACGTCCAGGCCGAGGCCCGCAAGGCCGAGGACGCCGTCTCCGACGCCCTGCACGAGCGGCTGACCGCCCGTTTCGTCGACCGCCGCGCCGCCCACCTGATCCGCCGCCTGGACGACACCGAGGACGAGCTGCTCTCCGCCGTCACCCGCCAGGGGCAGGTGGTGGTCGAGGGCCATCCGGTCGGGCGCGTGGAAGGCTTCCTGTTCCACCCCGAGGCCGAGGGCGCCACCGAGGACGAGCGCAAGCTGGTTCTCCGCGCCGCCCGCCGCGCCCTGAAGGAGGAGATGCCGCGCCGCGTCGCCGCCCTGGAAGTGGCCAAGGACGACGCCTTCAGCCTGACCGCCAGCCACCGCATCATCTGGAACAACGGTGCCACCGTGGCCGAGGTCGCCCGCCTGCGCCCCGGCTCGGAGCCGGGCAAGCCGCTGGTCGAGCCGCTGCCGAGCGAATTCCTCGATGGCGCCCAGCGCGAGCGCGTGCGCGCCCGGCTGGCGAAGTTCCTCGAAGGGCTGATCGCCAAGGAACTCGGCATCCTCGCCACCATCGAGGCCAAGGCGGAAGCCGAGGGCGCGCTGCGCGGCCCGGCGTTCCTGTTGCGCGAGCAGCTCGGCCTCGCACCCGGCGGCACCGAGGGCAACATCGCGCCCGAGTTGCGGCAGAAGCTGAAGGCCATCGGCGTGCGCGCCGGTCGCTTCGCGTTGTTCGTGCCGGAGGCGTTGAAGCCGCGCGCCATGGCGCTGCGGGCGCAGCTCTGGTCGATGTCCCGCAGCATCGAGACCCCGGCCCTTCCCGCCCCCGGGCTGGTCGCGCTGCAATTGCGCGAGCCGGCCGAGGGCGAGGTGAAGCCGCCACCGCCGGCCGGCTGGCCCGAGGGCTTCGCCGAGACCATGGGCTGGCTGCCGGCCGGGCCGGTGCTGCTGCGGCTGGACGTCGCCGAGCGCATCGCCGCCGAGCTCGGCTACCTGACCCGCCGCGCCCCGGCGCCGCCGCCGCAGGACCTTGCCAGCCGGCTGGGGGTGAAGGCGGATACGTTGGGCGTCACGCTCACCGCGCTCGGCTTCCGGCTGCTGGAAACGCCGCCGCTGGAGGAAGGGCAGTACGGCCCGCCGATGCCGCTGCGGGTGGCCCAGCCACGGCCGCAGCACCACCAGCAGCGTGGCCCCGACCGCCGGCCGGGGCGTCCCGGCCAGCCTGTTGGTGCGCCGCAGCAGCGTGACCGCCGGCCGCCGCAGCATCAGCGCCGGCCCGATGCGGCACTGGAGCCCGGCCAGTACGGCCCTCCCGCCCCCGCCGCCCAGGCGCCGCAAAGGGACCGCCGCCCGTCGCACCGGGACCGGCCGGAGATGGTGATGCCGATGGAGCCGGGCCACTACGGCCCGCCCGCGCCGATGCGGTTCGTCGCGCCGGAAGCGCCGCGCGGCCCCTCGCGCCAGGACCGGGAGGCGCGCGGCCAGGGCCGCCCCTACCAGGGCAAGGGGCCGCAGCCGCAAGGCGGGCCACGCCATGGCGCCGGCGATGCCCCGCGCCACGGCCAGGGCCCTCGCCAGGGCGACCAGCGGCCGGACCGGCCGCGTGGCCCGCGCCCGCAGGACGCGAACCGCGGGCCTCGCCCCGACCAGGGCGGCGAGCCGCGCCAGCCCTATCAGGGCCGCGACCGGCAGGAGCCGCGCAAGCCGCCGGAGCCGCGGATCAACCCCGATTCGCCCTTCGCCATCCTGGCTACCCTCAAGCTGCGGTAGCCCGTGGCGGGGGAAACCGAGGACCGCGACTGGCAGCGGCTCGACAAATGGCTGTGGTGCGCGCGGGTGGCGAAAACCCGCGCGGCCTGCGCGAAGATCATCACCAAGGGCGGCGTCCGCATCAACCGGCTGCCGACCGACAAGCCGCACTACAAGCTGCGGCCGGGCGACGTGCTGACCTTCGCGCTGGGTGGCCCGGAACATGGCGTGGTGCGGGTCTGGCGGGTGCTGCTGCTCGGCGACCGGCGCGGGCCGGCCAGCGAGGCGCGGATGCTGTTCGAGGACATCTCGGTGCAATCAGGTCCCTGAGCCGCTTGCCAGCGCACGCCGGCCGGTCCATGTCTCGAGCCTCCGCACTGCCCGCCCCAAGGGGACCGCCTGCCGTGACCTATGTCGTTCTCGAGAATTGCATCAAGTGCAAGTTCATGGACTGCGTGGAGGTGTGTCCGGTCGATTGCTTCTACGTCGGCGACAACATGCTGGTCATCCATCCGGACGAATGCATCGACTGCGGCGTCTGCGAGCCGGAATGCCCGGCCGAGGCCATCGTGCCGGACAGCGACGACCGGGCCGCGGAATACGCCGAGCTCAATCGCACCTATGCCGCGGAATGGCCGAATATCACCCGCAAGGGCGAGCCCCCGGCCGATGCGGACGAATGGAAGGACAAGCCGGGCAAGCGTGAGTTGTTCAGCCCGGCACCCGGGAAACCCTGACGTCTTACCGGCGACCGGCAACCTCTGCCATAGATTTGACACGAAGTGTATGTCGGCCACCCGCTGCGCTGGTGACTCAACCGAAATTAATGCTATTGGTTTCAGCCAGATGGTGGAAATCGGTTCAGGCTGGCAGGCGCTTGGCGGCGGCACCATATGGCGGGGCCGCGGCGCGCCCAGCGAACCGGGCTCGCCCTGAGCCGATGAAATGTCCTGGCCAATCGCCGTAGCGGGTGCCTCTTCGGCGTCCGCACGGAACCGGCCAGTGACGCAGGAGAGTTGTCCGGTATGAAGCCAACCGCTCGCGCCCAGCCCTCGGGCAAGCTGCCCGCTCCGGGCAGCCAGGCCGGCACCCCGACGCGCCCGGCCAAGGCAACCCGGCCAAAGGCAGTCGCCGCCGCCGCCGCCAAGGCGCCCGCCAAGGTCGCAGCCGACCAGGAAGCCGCCCAGCCCGCCGCGCCGAAGCCCGCCGCCAAATCCGCCACGCCGAAGCCGGTCGCCAAGGCTGCCGCCGCCGCATCCCCGCCCACCAAGCCGGGGCCGGCACCGGAAAAGCCCGAGGCCGAAGCCCCGCGCGCCGGGCTGGCGGAAGACCAGGCGCCGGCGCCCACGGCCAGCCCGGCGAAGCCCGAGCCCCAGAAGCCGGATGCCGCGCTGGCCACCCAGTCCAGCCCGGTGCCGCCGGTCGGGCCGATGCCCATGCGGCGCGACGCCCACCCCTCCATCCCGCAGCGCCAGCCCTCCAAGCAGGTGGAATTCAAGGCGGGCGACCATGTCGTCTACCCGACCCATGGCGTGGGCACGGTGCAGGGCATCGAGACCATGTCGGCGGCCGGGCACTCGCTGCAGGTCATCGTGGTGACCTTCGATGAGAACCGCATGACGCTGCGGGTGCCGGTCGGCAAGGCCGCCTCCTCCGGCCTGCGCAAGCTGGCCGGGCCGGAATCCATGAAGGAGGCCCTGGATACGCTGAAGGGCCGGGCGCGCATCAAGCGCACCATGTGGTCCCGCCGCGCCCAGGAATACGAGGCGAAGATCAACAGCGGCGACCCCATCGCCATCGCCGAGGTGGTCCGCGACCTGCACCGCAACGCCGGCCAGCCCGACCAGTCCTTCTCCGAGCGGCAGATCTACGAACAGGCGCTCGACCGGCTGGCGGCCGAGCTCGCCGCGATCGACCGCACCGACAAGGCGCAGGCGACGGTGAAGCTCATGGAACACCTGAAGGCAGCCTGACCGCCATGCGCATCCTCAGCCTGGGCGCCGGGGCGCTGGGCGGCTACTTCGGCGGCCGGCTGCTGCAGGCGGGGGCGGATGTGGCCTTCCTCGTCCGGCCCGGCCGGCAGGCCCAACTGGCCGCCGATGGGCTGGTGATCGAAAGCCCCTTCGGGGCGCTGCGGTGCCCGGTCGAAACCCTCACCGAAGCGGCGCCGGGCTTCGACCTGGTGCTGCTGACCTGCAAGGCCTACGACCTGGACAGCGCCATCGAGGCCATTCGCCCCGCCATGGGGACGGATACCGCGGTGCTGCCGGTGCTGAACGGCCTCTCGCACATCGCCACCCTGCAACGCGCCTTCGGCCCGGGGCGGGTGCTGGGCGGCATTGCGAAAATCCAGGCGGTGCTGGCGCCGGGGGGCACCGTGCGGCACCTGAACGACTGGCGCTGGCTGACCTTCGGCGAGGTGGATGGCGGCATGTCGCCCCGCGTGCGGGCGCTGGCGGAGATCGCCGGCCGGGCCGAGGGCATGGTGGCCGAGGCGGTGCCGGACATCATGTTCCGCATGTGGGAAAAGCTGGTGCATCTCGGCACCAGCGCCATCGGCACGGTTCTCATGCGGGCCAATACCGGCGAGATCGCCCGGGCGCCGGGCGGCATCGCCTTCATGCACCGGGTGCTGGCGCGCAACGCCGCCATCGCGGCCGCGCATGGCCATCCGATGCGCCCGGCCTATATCGCGGATTTCGAGGCGCTGTTCGCCGACCCGAAGGGCGCCTACGCCACCTCCATGCTGCGCGACCTCGAAGCCGGCGGGCGGATCGAGGCGGACCACATCCTGGGCTTCCTGCTGGAGGCGGCGAAGGCCGCCGGGGTGCCGCATGAGCTGCATGAAGCGGCCTACATCCACGCCAAGGCCTTCGAGCAACGGCGGGACGCGGGGCGGCTGCCGCGCTGAAGCGGCGGTGCCGCCCCGCGCGAAGTGTCAGCCGGGGCTGGTCGGCATCTGGAAGGTGAAGCGGGTCTCGGCCGGCGTGGACACCACGCTGAGGTCGCCGCCATGCGCCCGGGCGATCTCGGCGGCGATATAGAGCCCCAGCCCGAGCCCCTGCTGGCCTGGCCTGACTATGCCCCGGAAGAACGGCTGGAACAGCTTCTCCAGTGCCCCGGGCGGGATCGGCTCGCCACCATTGGCCACGGTCAGGCGGAACATCCCGTCCCTGGCACTCATCCGGACGACGACCGGCATGTCCGCCGCGCCATGGGCGACCGCATTGCCGAGCAGGTTCGAACATAGCTGGCCGATCCGGCTGCTGTCGCAGACGACCGCTTCCCGCATGTCGAACGCGACGTCGATCCGCCGCTGCGGCCAGCTCATGACGGTTTCATCCACCACCTGGTGGAGCACCGGCTCCAACCCGCCGTCACCCTCGCGGACCAGGGGAATGCCCCCCGCGAGCCGCCCGCGCGCCAGGTCCAGCACGTCGTCGATCAGCCTCGACATGCGCCGCACGCTGTTCTGCACGAGATGCACCACGTTGCTCGCCGTCTCGTCCAACGGCGTTCTCTGCAACGCCCGCATGCCGGCGCTGATCGAGGCCAGCGGGTTGCGCAGGTCATGGCCCAGCACGGCGATGAACTGCTCCCGCAACACGGACGCCTCGCGCTCCTCCAGCAGGTCGGCGGCGCTCGCCGCCATCCGCTCATGCGCCTCGATGTGGAAGGCGATCATCTCGGCGAACAGCTTGAACATGCCGGTGATGGCGGGCGTGTTCAGAATGCGCGGGGCCGGGTCGATCGCGCAGAGCGTGCCGAAGAACCGGCCATTGGGCAGCACGATGGGCACCGAGATGTAGCTCTGGAAGCCATACCGCTCCGGCGTGTGATGGCCGCAGAAAATCTGATCGGCGACGACATCCTCGATGATGATTGGCTGCCCGTGCTGGCGGATCTCGTGGCAGATCGTCGTCTCGACCTGGAGTTCGCCGCCTGGCTGCAGGCCGAAGCGGATCGTGTCCTTCACCCCGCAGGCAACCCATCTCCGATCCGTCACCCGCGCGACCGCGGCGAAGCCCATGCCCGTGGTGTTGCATATGACGTCGAGGATCGTCGGCACCGCGGCGATGCCGCCGATCAAGTCGAGGTCAGCCTGAAAATCCTGGGCCATTCGTTTTCGCATCATGCCTTGAAGGGGATTGGTCCCGACCGGCGCAGGCGGATGGAACACCGCTGCGCGGCAACGCCACCGGCCGCGCCTGGTTGTCCGTCGGACCCGCCGGATCGATTCTTTAACGTCGCCGTAACCTGATCCCCAGCGCCAGGATCCCCACCGCCGCCACCGCCATTGCGATGCCGGCGCCGAAGCCGGCGATCGCCAGCCCGACCAGCACCGGCCCCAGGGACTGCCCGGCGAAGAAGTGGAAGGCGTGCAGCGATACCGCCGAGCCCCGGGCTTCCGGCGCCACCTCGGTCACCCGGGTCTGGATGCTGTTGTGGATCATGTAGAAGCCGGTGCCCAGCGCCAGCGCGGCGAGAATGAACAGCGTCGCGCTCGGCGCCAGCCCGAAGCCCAGCAGCGCCGCCGCCGCCAGCCCGCCGCCCAGCACCACCATCCGCCCCTGCCCCAGCCGCCGCAGCAGAGACCGCGCCACCATGGCATAGACGATGCCGCCGCAGCCGAAGGCGGCGACCGCCAGCCCCGCCTCCACCGTGGCCCCCATGGTGCCGCCGAGGCCGCGGGCTTCCAGCATCGGGGCGAAATACGGGAAGGTGCCGAAGATCAGCACGCCCTCCACCGCCACCGCGAAATACAGGATGCGCGCCGCCGGCATCGCCAGGATGAAGCGGTAGCGCTGCGCCGCCCGCACCGGGTCGAACCGCCCGCGCGGCTCGGGCGGGCCGCCGATCGGGATCAGCACCATCACCGCCACGGCAAGCACCGCCAGCCCGGCGCAGAGCAGCAGCACCCCGCGCCAGCCGATCATCGGCCCGAGCATGCCGGCCAGCGCCCCGCCGGCGATCTGCCCACCGATCGAGAACACCAGCAGCCGGCTGAGCGCCACCTGGCGGTCCTTGATGGGCACCGCGTCGCCGACCGCGGCCAGGGTCAGCGGCATGATCCCGCCCGCCGCCGCCCCGGCCAGGGCCCGCAGGGTCAGCAGCATCCCGAGGCTGGTCGCCAGCGGCGCCAGCAGCGTGAACACCGCGAGGCAGCACAACCCCACCAGGATGATGCGGCGCTTGCCCACCGCATCGCCGATCGGGCCGAGGATCGGCTGGATCAGCGCGAAGGGCAGCGCATAGGCGGTGGCCAGCAGCGCCGCCTGGCCGACCGGCGCGGCGAATTCGGTGGCGACGGTGGTGACGAAGGGGTCCATCACCCGCCCGCCGATGGCGCCTGCGAAGCAGGCGGTGCCGAGCAGCAGGATCAGCCGCCGGACCTGCCCGGCACCACCCGTCGGCGCATCACCAGCCAATGCGCCCTCGGTCGGTCCGGAAGGCGGCGGGGGCGCTATCGGGTCTGGGGCCATCGGGCCGATACTGCGCTGCACCGCAGCATCGGGCAACGGGGGGCCTCAGGCGGCGGCCAGACGCGCCGCCACCCGGGCCACCAGCGCCACCCGTTCCGCCCGCATCCCGGCGCCGCGGGCCTGCGCCGCGGCCAGCACCTCGGCCGGGGCGGTGGCCGGGGTGCCGGCGTTGAAGGGCGGCTCCGGGGCATATTCGATCTGCGACTCGGATGGCCTGCGCCACCGCCGGCCCGGCGATCTCGGCGGCGATGGCCAGGGCGAAGTCGATCCCCGCGGTGACGCCGCCGCCGGTGAAGACCTTGCCGTCCCGCACCACCCGCCCCTGCACCGGCACGGCGCCGAGCTCGGCCAGGAAATCATGGCTGGCCCAATGGGTGGTGGCGCGCTTGCCGCGCAGCAGCCCGGCGGCGCCCAGCACCAGCGCCCCGGTGCAGACCGAGGTGACGTAGCGCGCCCCGGGCGCCTGGGCGCGGAGGAAGTCCAGCACCTCGGCATCCTCCATCAGCGCGGCGACGCCGGGGCCGCCGGGGACGCAGATGATGTCGAGCGGCGGTGCCTCGGCCAGCGCGGTATCGGCCAGCATGGTCAGGCCGGTATCGGACCGCACCGGCCCGGCCTGCTTCCACAGCAGCTTCACCGTGGCGCCGGGCAGCCGGCTCAGCACCTCGAAGGGGCCGGTGAAGTCGAGCTGGGTCAGGCGGGGAAACAGCAGGAAGCCGATGGTGAGCGGCTGGGTCATCGGTGTGCTCCGGGGTTGCGGCGGAATGCTGCCATGCCACGGATGATCGGCGAAGCCGCCGTGAAGCGCGGCCAGGGCCCCACCCCCCAGGGCCGCGGCAGGTTGTTGGCGATGAAGGCCACCAGGAACAGCACCGCAAGCCCCGGCAGCAGCGGCGCCACCAGGAAGCGCCACTCCGCCGCCTCGGCGAATACCACGATGGGGTTGGCGCCGGCCGGGGAGTGGGTGGTGCGGGTCGCCGCCATCAGCGCCAGTGCCGCGCCGGACGCGACCGCGACCCACAGCTCGACCGGGCCGCCGAAGGCGACATAGCCGGTGCGGAACGCCAGCCCGGTCAGGGTTGCCAGCAGATGGCCGCCGAGGAAGCTGCGCGGCTGGGCCATACCCCCGCGCGGCATGCTGAGCAGGATGACGCAGGAGCCACCCAGCGAGGGCAGCAGCCAGGGGTGTTCGGTCATTCGCAGCACCGCAGCGGCGCCAAGCAGTGCCAGGCTGGTGGCGATGAAGCCGACCAGCAGCCGGGGGGGCCGGGTTTTCATATGCGGGTCGCCTTCCAGTCTTCAGCGGTATCGACATCCCGCAGCCGGCGCAGCAGGGCAACCCGGTGACGGCGGAAATTCACCAGCGTATCCGCCAGCGCATCCCCGGTGGACCAGCGGACCGCGGCGAAGGGCCGCTCCGGCCGGCGCGGGCCGAGGCCGACCAGCCAGTAGCCGCCATCCTCCGAGGGGCCGAACACCGCATCGGCCCGGCCCAGGGCACGGAAGGCGGCGGCGACATCGGCCGGGCCGAGGCCGGGGATGTCGCTGCCGACCAGCACCGCGCGGCGATGCCGGGCCAGCGCCCGGCGCATCCGCTGGCCGAGGTCGCCGCCGCCCTGCGGGGATATCGCCGCGCCGGCAGGCCAGGCTGCGGTCCAGCGGGCGCGGTCCGGGGTGACGGCGAGTTCCAGCCGCCAGCGCCGGTCCCGCCCCAGGGTGCGGACCAGCCGGGTGAGCTGGCCGCGGTAGAAGCGCAGCGCGGCGACCTGCCCGATGCCCGCCGCCAGCCGGCGCTTGACCGTGCCGAGCCGCGGGGCGCGGAAGAACAGGATCACGGTATCGGCCTTCATCCATACACCTTGCGGATCAGCCTGGGCGGCACGCCGAGGAACCACAGCGACAGGCACAGCACATTCCGCGCCGAGCGCCGCCGCCAGCCCTCCCGCCGCCAGCGTTCGGCAGAGGTGACGGCGGGCGCCGGCAGCGGCGCCAGCCGGCGGCGGCCGAGGCGGCGGACCAGGTCCACATCCTCCATCAGCGGCAGCGGGCGGAAGCCACCGACCGAATCATACAGCGCGCGGGACACCAGCAGCCCCTGGTCGCCATAGGGCAGCGCCAGCACCCGGCACCGCCAGGCCACCAGGCGTTCCAGCCGGCGGGCGGCGGGCGAGGCGTCGTCCAGGGCGAAGGCGAAGTAGCGGGCGAGGCCGGGCGTCGCCATGGCATCCCGCACCGCCGCAACCCAGCCGGGGCCGGGCCGGGTATCGGCATGCAGGAACAGCAGCCAGCTGGTGGTGGCCGCCGCCGCGCCGGCGGCAAGTTGCGCGCCCCGGCCGCGCGGCGCGGCAACCACCCGTGCGCCGGCCCGGCGGGCGAGGTCCGGCGTGCCGTCGGTGCTGCCACCATCCGCCACCAGCAGCGGAAAGCCAGCGCAGACGGCGAGAGTCGGGCCCAGGACGGCGGCGGCATTCAGCGTTGGGATTATGACGGTTACGGTTTGTTCTGGGGTGATTTTAACCAAGGGTTCCTGCTACGTTCTTGACACGGCGGTGCTTGCTTGGCACGCTCCTGGGAACAGAGAAGGAACAGTCCCATGCCGGACGGGTCGTCTGTTTCTGCCGTTTTTCCGGGCGTCCGCAAAGGCCGCGGCGCCGCCTCGAATCCCGCGGTGCGCTACGAGAGCACCGCACGCGAAGCCTTCGACGATGGCTGGGGCAGCCTGGCGGAGCTTGCCGAATTGCCGCCGCTGCCGACCACGCTGCTGCGCGAGAAGGCGAAAAGCGCGATGGCCTGGAACGACAGCCCGGATATCGGTTTCGACCGCTCCATCAACCCCTATCGCGGCTGCGAACACGGCTGCGTCTATTGCTATGCCCGGCCGAGCCACGCCTATATCGGTTATTCCCCCGGCCTGGATTTCGAGACGAAGCTGCTGTTCAAGCCGGACCTGCCGGCGCTGCTGGAGAAGGAACTGCGCAAGCCGGGCTATGTGCCGAAGCCGGTCGCGCTCGGCGCCAACACCGACCCCTACCAGCCGATCGAGCGGACCCTGCTGCTGACCCGGCAGGTGCTGGAGGTGCTGGAACGCTTCGGCCACCCCGTCACCATCGTGACCAAGTCGGCCGGGGTGCTGCGGGACCTCGACATCCTGGGGCGGCTGGCGCGGCGGAACCTGGTGCATGTGTGCCTCTCGGTCACCACCCTCGATGCCGCGCTCGCCCGGCGGATGGAGCCGCGCGCCGCCACCCCGGCCCGGCGGCTGCAGGCGATCCAGGCGCTGGCGCAGGCCGGCATCCCGGCCGGGGTGCTGGCGGCGCCGATGATCCCGGGGCTGAACGATGCCGAGCTTGAGCGCATCCTGGCCGCCTCGGCCGCCGCCGGGGCGACGCGGGCGGGCTATGTGCTGCTGCGCCTGCCGCTGGAAATCCGCCAGTTGTTCGAGGAATGGGTCCACACCCATGTCCCCGACCGCGCCGCGCGCATCCTGGCCCTGGTGCGCGAGACCCGCGGCGGCGCGCTGAACGACAGCCGCTTCGGCCAGCGCCAGACCGGCACCGGGCCCTATGCGGAACTGCTGGCGGACCGCTTCCGGCTGGCGGTGCGCAGGCATGGCTTCGGCGGCGCCCGGGTGGTGTCCCAGGCGCTGGACTGCAGCCAGTTCGCCCCGCCACCGGACGTCCGGGCACCGGCCCGGCAGCTTGAGCTGCTGTAGGGCCTAGTCCTTCTCGGTGAAGAACTTGTGCCCGGCGGCGAAGACATTGGGCTTCATGAACATGCTGAGGATCACCGCCCCCTTCGGCCCGGCCCAGGCGACATGGGTGTTGCCGGCCGGCCGCCAGACGAATTGGCCGGGCAGGCATTCGCCCTCGTCGTCGATGAAGCTGCCTTCCAGCACATAGGTCTGCTCGATGGCGGTGTGCTCGTGCAGCGGCACCTCGGCGCCCGGCTCCAGCTTGAACAGCAGGGTGCACATGCCGCTCGGGTCGCTGTAGAGCGTCTTCGACTGGATGCCGGGGAAGGCCGAACCCTCCCAGGGCATGGTCTCCGGGTCGAGGAAGACCGAAGGCGGCGAGGTTTCAGGGGCCAGCAGGCGCTGGCGCATGGGCTTCTGGTTTCCATCGGGCATGGCGCTGCTCCCTCCGCAACACCGGCAGCCTAGGCCCGGCAAGGGTGTTTCGCCAACCATCGCGTGCGGCTAGGGTGGCGGTTCGTTGGGGAGGGAGAAGCACCATGCTGTCACGGCGCGTTTTCGCGGGTTGCGGGTTGTGCAGTGCCCTCGGGCTGGTCGCCTCGGGTGTCGCGGCCCAGCCGGCACCGACCGGCGGGGTCACCCGCACCGTGCTCGGGCGTATCGAGTACCCCGGCGACGGCAAGGTCTCGATCCTGATGACGGTCGAGATCCCGCCCGATGCGGTGGTCGCCCGCCACACCCATCCCGGCGTCGAATCCTCGGTGGTGATGGAGGGCGAGATCGGGCTCGAGATCGGCGACGAGCCGCTGCGCTGGATCAAGGTCGGCGAGGGTTTCCAGGTGCCGCCCGGCGTGCCGCATGGCGGCCGCAACGGCCCGCGCCCGAGCAAGCTGGCCGCCACCTTCATCGTCGAGAAGGACAAGCCGCTGGCCTCCCCGGCCTGAACCCCATGCCGGATTTCAGCCTGGAGGCCGCGGCCGGCGGCCGGGTCGCCGGGGTGGACGAGGCCGGCCGCGGCCCGCTCGCCGGGCCGGTGCTGGCCGCCGCGGTGGTGTTCCCGCACGGCGTCCCGGCCGCGCTGGCCTCGCTGCTGGACGACAGCAAGCGGCTGAAGCCGGCAGCGCGGGAGGCCGCCTTCGCCGCGCTGCATGCCGCCGCGGCGCGGGGGGAGGCCGAGCTGGCCCTCGGCGCCGCCTCGGCCACCGAGATCGGCCGGCTGAACATCCTGCGCGCCACCCACCTCGCGATGTGCCGCGCGGTGGCCCGGCTGGGCCGCCCGCCGGACCTCGCGCTGGTCGATGGCAACCAGCCGCCGCCCCTGGCCTGCCCGGTCCGCTGCGTCATCGGCGGGGACGGGCTGAGCCTGTCCATCGCCGCCGCCTCCATCCTTGCCAAGGTGGTGCGGGACCGGGCGATGGCGCGGCTCGACCCGCGCTGGCCGGCGTATGGCTTCGCCGCCCATGCCGGCTACCCGACCGCCCGGCACCGCGCGGCGCTGGTGGCACATGGTGCATGCCCGCATCACCGGCCGGGATTCGCGCCGGTGGACCAGGCGGTGCTTCGCTTCGGTTGACCGGGGGACTCCGCACGGCGATGTTGGGCGATCGCCGAATTCGTACCGAACTTCGGGGGGCATCTTTGGGGGGGGCATCTGTTGGGGACCGGGCTCGATCTTAGCCTCGACCAGATCATGGTCGGGGACTGCATCGCACAGATGCAGCGCCTGCCACCGGCCTCCGTGCACGCGATATTCGCGGACCCGCCGTACAACCTGCAGCTCAAGGGCGACCTGCGCCGGCCGGACGACAGCCTGGTGGACGGGGTCGACGACGCCTGGGACCGGTTCGACGACCTGGCCACCTACGACGCCTTCACCCGCGCCTGGCTGGGCGAGGCGCGGCGGGTGCTGCGCAAGGACGGCACCATCTGGGTGATCGGCAGCTACCACAACGTGTTCCGGCTCGGCACCGCCCTGCAGGACCTCGGCTTCTGGGTGCTGAACGACGTCATCTGGCGCAAGGCGAACCCGATGCCGAATTTCCGCGGCCGGCGCTTCACCAACGCGCATGAAACGCTGATCTGGGCGGCACGGGGCGAGGAAAGCCGCTACCGCTTCAACTACGCCGCCATGAAGTCGTTGAACGAAGACATCCAGATGCGCAGCGACTGGTTCATCCCACTGTGCACCGGCGCCGAGCGGCTGCGCGGCGAGGATGGCGCCAAGCTGCACCCGACCCAGAAGCCGGAAGCCCTGCTGCACCGGGTCATCCTGTCCTGCACCAACCCGGGCGAGGTCATCCTGGACCCCTTCCTCGGCACCGGCACCACAGCCGCGGTCGCCCGCCGGCTGGGCCGCCACTTCATCGGCATCGAGCGGGACGAGGGCTATGCCACCGCCGCCGCCAGCCGCATCGCGGCAATCGAGCCGATCTCGGAAAGCGCGGCGCTCACCATGGCCGGCAAGCGCGAGCAGCCGCGCATCCCCTTCGGCACCCTGGTGGAGCGCGGGTTGGTGCCGGCCGGCTCGCTGCTGGTGGACCGGGCGCGGCGGTGGTCAGCCACCGTCACCGCGGATGGCTCCATCCGCTGCGGCCGGGCACAGGGCTCCATCCATCAGGTCGGGGCGGCGGTGCAGGATGCGCCGAGCTGCAACGGCTGGGCGTTCTGGCATGTCGAGATGCCCGGGGGCCGGCTTCGGGTGCTGGACGAGTATCGCGCAGAGTTGCTGGCCAGCCGGGGCTGACCCCGACGGTTGCCGCCTTTCGTTCCAGGCCGCGCGTCAACCACCCACGAGTTGCATGACGCGCCCGATGACCTCGTCCGGCACATAGGGCTTGCGGATGAGGAACTCCCGTTCACCCAGCTGATTGACCTCCTGCAGGGCATCGGGGCGGCCGGTGGTATAGATTACCGGCACATCAGGCATGAGCACCCGCACGAGGCGCGCCAGCTCGATCCCATCGCATGTTCCCGGCATGTGGATATCCGTGACCAGCACCTGGAGCGGATGATCCAGCCCCCGCATCAATTCGACGGCCTGATCGCCGGTGATCGCCTCGCGCACATCAAAGCCGGCGTCCTGAAGCTCCTCCACCAAAATCATTCTGATCAGTGGGTCGTCTTCAACCACCAGGATACACATGCGTTGAGAGCTTTCTTCGGGTGGCGTGTGACGCAACTGCCAGTGCACCTTCAACCCTCTTCGGGGGCTGGCGTTTCAACGGCAGGTCAGCTTCCAGCAAAAGTTGATGACCATCTTTTTCGTTAAACCTGACAACAAGAAGCGAGTAATATGGTGAAGGATACCGAGGGTTCCGATCTGAAGCCGGAAAGTCTCGGCCATCATACGGAAGGTGGACGCAACATTGTTCCCGGAAATCGGGGCCATGGCGGCAACGACATCTTCTTCGCCGCAGTGCAGATGAGCCGGATGCCGATGATCCTGACCGATCCGCGGCAGCCCGATAACCCCATCATCTTCGCCAACCGCGCCTTCGAGAAGCTCACCGGCTACGAGCCGGCCGAGATCATCGGCCACAACTGCCGTTTCCTGCAGGGGCCGGATACGGACCGCGAGGTGGTCGGGCGCATCCGCCAGGGCATCGCGCAACGCGCCGATATCTATGAGGACGTCTACAACTACCGCAAGGACGGCAGCGGCTTCTGGAATGCGCTCTACATCAGCCCGGTCTTCGATGCGGATGGCAGCCTGGTCTATTTCTTCGCCAGCCAGCTCGACGTGACCCGCCGCCACGAGGCCGAGGCGGTGGTGCAGCAGGCCCAACGGCTGGAAACCCTGGGGTCCATGGCCTCGGGCGTAGCGCATGAGTTCAACAACCTCATGACGGTGGCCCTCGGCAGCCTGGCGCAGCTCGAGCGCAGCATCACCGACCGCCGCGACCTGCAGCGCCTTGAGCGGGCCAGATGGGCGGCGCAGCAGGCCGGCCGGCTGACCCAGCAGATGCTGTCCTTCGCCAGGCGGCAATTCCACGACAACCACTCGGTCGACATCAACCAGCTGCTGGGGAATTTCGATGACATCCTGCGCCAGATGGCCGGCGCCAAGGTCCGCTTCAGCCTGGCGCTGATGCCCGGGCCGCTGTTTGCCGAGCTCGATGTCGGACAGATGGAGATGGCGCTGCTGAACCTGGTGCGGAACGCCTCGGACGCGATGCCGCAGGGCGGGACCCTGGCGATCAGCACCCACGCGGCGGAAGGCCTGGACGACACGGCGACGGTGGAGGTCGCGGTGCGGGACAGCGGCACCGGCATGTCCCCCGAGGTGGTGCGGCGTGCCATCGAGCCGTTCTTCACCACCAAGCCCAAGGGGTCGGGCACCGGGCTGGGGCTGTCGATGGTGAACGGCTTCGCCGCCCAGTCCGGCGGCCACATGGTCATCGAATCGGTGCCCCGCGAGGGCACCACCATCCGCCTCGTCTTCCCCCGCCATCGCCCCGCCGAACAAGGCCCGCCGGATGAGGCCCGCCCGCCCGCGGCTTGACGCCGCGCGGCAGCCGACGTGATCTGCCGCCGCCCTCCCTGCTCCCGGACCCTTCCATGACCCCCGCCGAAACCATCGCCACCATTCTAGCCGACCGTCGCTTCCAGGCCGCCGTCGCGGTGCTGGACCGCGAGCACGACCGCACGGTCGAGGACATCGTCACCCTCACCGAAATCCCCTCCCCGCCCTTCGCCGAGGAGGCCCGCGCCGCGGCCTACCTGGCGATGCTGCGCGAGCACGGGCTGGAGGAGGTGGAGCAGGACGGCATCGGCAACGTCATGGGCCGCCGCCGCGGCACCGGCAACGGCGCCACCATCGTCGTCGCCGCGCATCTGGACACGGTCTTCCCCGCCGGCACCGATGTGCGGGTCCGGCGGGAGGGGACGAAGCTGTTCGCCCCCGGCGTCGGCGACGACACCCGCAGCCTGGCGGTGAACCTCGCCTTCATCCGTGCCATGGACGCCGCCGGCATCCGCACCCGGGCCGATATCCTGTTCGTCGGCGATGTCGGCGAGGAAGGCCTCGGCGACCTGCGCGGGGTCCGCCACCTGTTCCGCGAGGGCCGCCACAAGGACCGCATCCAGGCCTTCTTCACGGTCGACAGCCCGGATGTGGACCGCATCGTGACGGGGGGCATCGGCAGCAAGCGCTACCGCATCACCTTCAACGGCCCGGGTGGCCACAGCTTCGCCGCCTTCGGGCTGGTGAACCCCAGCTATGCCCTGGCCCGCGCCGCGCTGACCCTGGCGGACCTCGCCGCACCGGCCGATCCGCAGACCACCCATTGCGCCAGCGTGATCGGCGGCGGCACCTCGGTGAACGCCATCCCCAACGCGGTCTGGATGGAGGTGGACCTGCGGTCGCAGTCCGCCACCGAGCTGGCCCGGCTGGAGGCGGAATTCCTCGCCGGCGTGCATGCCGCCGTGGCCGCCGAGAACGCCGCCCGTTCCACCCGCGAAGGCCCGGTGACGGTGGAGATCCTGCCGATCGGCGACCGCCCGGCCGGCCATACGCCGGCCGGCGCCGATATCGTGCAACTGGCCACCGCGGCGGTCGCGGCGCATGGCTACACGCCGAAGCACGAATATTCCTCGACCGACGCCAACATCCCGATGAGCCTCGGCATCCCCGCCATCAAGATCGGCTCCGGCGGGCGCGGCGGCCGGGCGCATTCGCTGGAGGAATGGATCGACGTGGAGAAGGGCGAGAGCCTGCGCGGCATGTCCGCCAGCCTCGCCACCATCCTGGCGGTGGCCGGGCTGGCGGAAGGCTGAGCTAGAGCAAACCCCGAACGGGTGGGATCACCCGACAGGGGCAATTCGCTCGCTTGAACAACAGGCTGGAGCGCTTTCCGTGAGCCAGATCGAACGGAAATCGATCTAGCCGGGCGCGGCCTCCGCCAGGGCCAGCAGCTTCCGCATCACCGTCGGCAGCACCGCGGCCGCCTCGGTGAGCGGCCGCGCCTCCGCCCCCTCCGGCGGGTCGAGCCGCGGCACCAGGGCGGCGAACAGCGCCATCTCCAGCTCGAAATGGGTGAAGCCGTGCCGGGCCAGCCCCGGCACGCGCCGCCAGCCGAGGCCCGGCACCGGCGCATGGGCCAGCGCCTCCGCCGCATCCCAGGGCGCCTCCCGCCAGGGCGCGCCGGGGATCTCCAGCATGCCGCCGAGCAGCCCGCGCGGCGGCCGGCGCCGCAGCAGCACCTGGCCGGCGGCATCGGTCAGCAGGAAATGCGCCCCATGCCGCAAGGGCCGGGCGCGTTTGGGGGATTTGCGCGGCAGTTCCGCCTGGATGCCGCGCGCCTGCGCCTCGCAGCCGCCGCGCCAGGGGCGCGCCTCGTCAACACGCCACGGGCACAGCGCACAGGCCGGCGCCTTCGGGGTGCAGAGGGTGGCGCCGAGGTCGAACAGCGCTTGGGCGAAATCCCCCGGCCGGGCGCGCGCCGCCGGGTCCGCCATGAAGCCCTGGGCCAGGGCCGCCAGCCGGGGCTTGGCGGCCGGCAGCGGGGTCTGCTCGGCGACCAGGCGGGCAACCACCCGTTCCACGTTGCCGTCCGCCGGCACCACCGGCTCATCGAAGGCGATCGCCGCCACCGCCGCCGCGGTATAGGCACCGATGCCGGGCAGCGCCCGCAGCGCCTCGGCGGTGCGGGGGAAGCCACCCAGCGCCGCCACCGCGCGGGCGCAGGCATGCAGGTTGCGGGCGCGGGCGTAGTAGCCGAGCCCGGCCCATTCCTCCATCACCGCCGCCTCGGGCGCCGCCGCCAGCGCCGCCGCATCCGGGAAGCGCGCCAGGAAGCGCGCGAATCGGGGACCGACCGCGGCGACCGTGGTCTGCTGCAGCATCACTTCGGAAAGCCAGACCCGGTAGGGATCGGGCGGCCCGCTCCCCATGTTGCGGAAGGGCAGGGTCCGGCGGTGGCGGTCGTACCAATCCAGCAGATCGGCGGCGGGTGGGAGGGGCATATGGCGAAGGATAGCGAAGACCGGCAATTCATGTGGGGTCCCCGGCCGCTCGGCACGCTGATCCCGCAACTGACCAAGCCGGCGTTCCGCAAGAAAAGCCCGGCCGGGGCGCTGCTGATGGCGGATTGGGCGGATATCGTCGGCCCGGCGCTGGCGGCCGTCACCAGCCCGAAGCGGGTCACCAGCGGCACCCTGACCATCGGCTGCGCCGGGCCGGTGGCGATGGAGCTGACCCACCTGGCCCCGCAGCTCATCGCCCGCATCAACGCCCAGCTGGGCAAGCCGCTGGTCGAGCGCCTGCGATTCGTCCAGCAGGCCGCCGGCAGCCCGGCCCCCCGCCCCCGTCCGGCGCCCGAAGCCGTGGTGCCGCCGGCGGTGGAGGCCGCCGTCGCCGGGCTCCCGGCCGGGGAGTTGCGGGATGCGCTGGCAAAGCTCGCACAGGGCGTATATCGAAACCGCGAATGATTCCGCGCACCCACCGCCTGCGCACCCCACCGACGGAGGCTGCATGCCCAACCTCGCCCATCACCTCTCCCGCCGCGCCCTGCTCGCCGCCGGCGCGTTGCTGGCCGGCAGCCTTCCCGCCCAGACTGGTCAGGCCCAGACTGGTCAGGCCCAGACCGGCCAAGGCCAGACCGGCCAAGGCCAGCCAAGCGACCCGCGGCTTGGCTGGCGCACCGCCGGCCAGGCCGACGCGCCGGTCAAGGTGCTGGAATTCTTCTCCCTGACATGCAGCCATTGCGCCGCCTTCCACCGCGATACCTGGCCGCAGGTGAAGCGTGAGCTGGTGGATACCGGCATCATCCAGATGATCTGGTGGGACTTCCCGCTGGACCAGCTGGCGCTGAACGCCGCCGCCGTCGCCCGCAGCCTGCCGCCGGAACGCTATGAAGGCTTCATCGGCACGCTGCTGGCCAGCCAGGACCGCTGGGCCTTCACCCGTGGCGACCAGATGGACGAGCTGGCCAAGCTGGCCGCGCTCGCCGGCATGCCGCGAGCGAAGTTCGACGAGGTGGTGGCGGATGAGGGGCTGAAGCGCGCCATCCTGGAACGCCGGCTGGTGGCCGAGCGCGACTACGAGGTCTCCGCCACCCCGAGCTTCTCCTTCCAGGCCAAGGACAGCCAGGGCAAGGACGGCAGGCACAACCAGTCCGGCGCCATTCCCTTCGACCGGTTCAAGCAACTCGTCGAGGAAGCGAGGCGCGGTTGAGCGAGGCCGTCCCGCCGCCGGACGCGCCCCCGCCCGGGGAAGCCCCGGCCGATGAGCCCCGGCGCGACGCACCGCGGGCGACCCTGGCCCGGCTGCGCATCGCCGGCTTCAAGAGCTTCGCCGAGGCCACGCTGGTCGAGGTGATGCCGGGGCTGACCGGCATCGTCGGGCCGAACGGCTGCGGCAAGTCCAACGTGGTCGAGGCGCTGCGCTGGGCGATGGGCGAGACCTCCGCACGCTCCATGCGCGGCGGCGAGATGGAGGACGTGATCTTCGCCGGCACCGCCACCCGGCCGGGCCGCAACCTCGCCGAGGTCTCGCTGTACCTGGAGGATGCCGCCGGCCTCGCCCCGCCGCCGCATGCCGATGCGCCCGAGCTGGAGATCATCCGCCGCATCGGCCGCGGCGACGGCTCGACCTTCCGCATCAACGGGCGGGAGGTCCGGGCGCGCGACGTGCAGACCATGTTCGCCGACATCGGCTCCGGCGCGCGTGCCTCGGCCATGGTCAGCCAGGGCCGCGTCGCCGCGATGATCGGCGCCAAGCCGGAGGAACGCCGGCAGGTGCTGGAGGAGGCGGCCGGCATCAGCGGCCTGCGCGCCCGCCGGCACGAGGCCGAGCTCAAGCTGCGGCAGGCCGAGAGCAACCTCGGTCGGGCGGAAGACCTGCTCGGCCAGCTCGATACCCAGCGGCAGTCGCTGCAACGCCAGGCCCGGCAGGCCAACCGCTACCGCAACCTGTCCGGCCTGGTCCGCCAGGCCGAGGCGGAATGGCTGGCCCTGCTGCGCGCCCGCGCCCAGGCGGCGCTGGCCGTCGCCGAGGCCGCCTTCGCCGCCGCCGCCGCCGCGACGAAACACGCCGAGGCCACCGCCGAGGCCGCCGCCATCCGCAGCTTCGAGGCGGAGCGCGGCATCCCCGCCCCGCGCGAGGCCGAGGCCATCGCCCGCACCGCCCTGGAACGCCGCCGGGTCGAGGCCGAGGGGCTGGACGCCGAGGAGCGCCGGGCACGCGAGGCGCTGGCCGCCGCCGAGGACCGCCTCGCCCAGATCACCCGCGACCTCACCCATGCCGAGGCGGTGGAGGGCGATGCGCTGGCCGCCGAGCACCGGCTGGCCCGCGAGGACGCCGCCCTGACCGCCGCCGAGGCCAGCCTGCCGGAGCGGCTGGAGGCCGCCGCCGCCGCCCTCGCCGAAGCCGCCGACGCCGCCCGCACCGCCGAACGCGCCGCCAACGCGGCGACCGAGGAGGCCGCCGCCGTCGCCGCCCGCGCCAATGCCGCCGCGATGGAGGTCGCCGCCAGCGGCGAGCGTGCCCGCCGCCTGGCCGCCCAGCGCGACAGCCTCGCCGCCGAACATGCCGCGGCGCTGGCCGCCCGCATCCCGCCCGCAACGCTGGCCGCAGCCGAGGCCACCGAGGCCGCCGCCGCCGCGGCGCTGGAGCAGTCCCGCGCCGCCCTCGCCGAGGCCGAGGCCGCCCGCAGCGCCGCCCAGGACGCCCACGCCACCACCCGCCGCGACACCACCGCGGCCGAGGCCGAGGCGGCCCGCGCCCGCACCGCCCTGGCCGAGGCCGAGCAGCGCACCGGCCGCGTCGTCGCCCAGCATGGCCGGCTTTCCGCCGAGCACGCCGCCGCCTTGGCCGCCGCCGTCCCGCCCGAGCGGCTGGCCGCCGCCGAGGCCGGCGCCCTGGCCGCCGAGCAGTCGCTGGCCGATGCCCGCGCCGCGCTGGAAGCCGCCGAGGCCGCCCGCGCCGCCGCCCAGGAGGCCCAGGCCACCGCCCGCCGCCGGCTGGCCGATGCCCGCACCAGCCGCGACCGCGCCACCGCCGAACAGGCGACGGCCGCCCAGCGCGCCGCCCAGGCCCGGACGCAGCACGCGAAGCTGCTGGCCGAACGCGATGCCGCGCTGGCCGCCGGCGTGCCGCCCGGGACGGTCGCCGCCGCCCAGGCCGAGGCCGCGGCCGCGGATGCCGCGCTGGCCGCCGCCCTGGCCGCGGTGACCGCCGCCGAGGCCGACCGCGCCGCCGCCGCCGCCCGCCACGCCACCGCCCGCGCCACCGCCGCCGAGGCCGAGGCCGATCGCGCCCGCGCCGCCGCCGAGGTGGAGGCGCTGAGCGAAACCCTCGCCGCCGGGGCAGGCGGCGGCAGTGCATCGCCGCCGGTGCTGGATGCGGTCGCGGTGCCGCCGGGGCTGGAAGCGGCGCTCGGCGCGGCGCTGGGCGAGGCGCTGGAAAGCCCGGTCGATGCCGCCGCCGCCCGCCACTGGCGCGCACTGCCGCCCTTCGAGGCACCGCCGCCGCTGCCACCCGGGCTGACCCCGCTCGCCACGCTGGTCGAGGCGCCGGCGGCGCTGGCCCGCGCGCTTGCCCAGGTCGGGCTGCTGCCGGATGGCGCGGATGGCGCCGCCATGCAGGCCGCGCTGGCGCCCGGCCAGGCGGTGGTCGGCCGGGATGGCGCCGCCTGGCGATGGGACGGCCACAGCGCCCGCGCCGATGCGCCCAATCCCGGCGCGGTGCGGCTGCAGCAGCGCAACCGGCTCGGCGCAGCCCGCGCCCGGCTGGCCGCCGCCGAGACCGCCGCCACCGCCGCCGCCGCGACCCGCGCCGAGGCCGAAGCCGCCGAGACCGCCGCCGGCACCGCCGAGGCCGCCAGCCGCGAGGCCCGCCGGCTGGCCGATGCCCGGCTCGCCACCGCCCGGGCCGAGGCCAGCCGGCTGGCCGCCGCCGCCGCCGAGGCCGCCAGCCGGCTGGGCGCGCTGGAGCCGCAACTGGCCCGGCTCGCCACCGACCAGGCGGATGCGGAAGCCGCCGCCACCGCCGCGGCCGAGGCCCTCGCCGCCCTGCCCGCGCCCGAGGCCGCCGCCGCCGAGGCCGATGCCGCCACCCGCGCCGAAGCCGGGGCCACCGCCGCCGAAGCCGCCGCCCGCCGCGCCCGCGCCGAGGCCGAGGGCGGCCTGCAACGCGCCCGCGCCGCCGCCGCCAGCCTCGCCGCCAATGCCGCGCAGGCGGCCAGCCGGATCGGTGCCCTGGCGCCGCAACTCGAACGGCTGGCGGCCGAGCGGGCCGAGGCCGAGGCCGCGCTGGAGGCGGTCCGCACCGCCACCGCCGCGTTGCCGGCGCTGGATGCGCTGCGCCAGGCCGCCGAGGCCGCCCGGCAGCGGGAGGCCGCGGCGCTGGCCGCCGAGGCCGGGGCGCGGGATGCCCGGGCCGCCGCCGAGGCCGGGCTGGAAGCGGCGCGCGAGGCCGCCGCCCGGCTGGTCGCCGAGGCCGCCCAGGCCGAGAGCCGGATCGCCGCCCTCGCCCCGCAGCTTGAACGGGTCGGCGCCGATGCGGCCGAGGCTGCGGCGGCGCTGGCCGAGGCCTGCGCGGCCCAGGCGGCGCTGCCGGATCTCGCCAGCATCCGCGCCGGGTTGAATGCGGCGCGGGAGGCGCTGTCGCTCGCCCGTGGCCAGGAAGCCGCGGCGCTGGAGGCCCAGGCCGGGCTGCGCACCGAGGGCGACAGGCTGGCCACCCGCCGCGCCGCCATCGGCGCCGAGGCGCGCGACTGGGCCGGCCGCCGGACCGGTGCCGCCGGGCGGCTGGCCGAATTGCGCCAGCGCGCGGCCGAGGCGCTGGAGGCCCGCGACGGGCTGGCCGCCCTGCCGGAGGCCGCCGCCGCCCGCCGCCGCCAGGCCGGCGCCGTGCTGGCCGAGGCCGAGGCCACCCATGCCGCCGCCGCCGCCGCCCTCGCCGCCGCCGAGACCGAGCGCCAGGCCGCCGCCGAGGCCCGCCGCACCGCCGACGCCACCTTCGCCACCGCCCGCGAGACCCGGTTGCGCGCCGAGGCGACCGCCGCCCAGGCGACCGCCGCCGCCGTGGCGGTGGAGGAGCGGGTGACGGAACGGCTGGGCGAGGGCGCCGAACTGCCGCCGCCGGAGGAATTATCCAGACGGCGCCGAGGACAAGGCCCGCCGCAAGCTGGAACGGCTGGCCCGGGAACGCGAGGAGATGGGCCCGGTCAACCTGCGGGCCGATGTCGAGATGGCCGAGCTGGACGAGCGCTTCGGCAACATCACCCGGGAGCGGGAGGAGATCGGCGCCGCCATCGCCAAGCTGCGCGGCTCCATCGGCTCGCTGAACCGCGAGGGGCGGGAGCGGCTGCGGGCGATCTTCGACCGGGTGGATACCGAATTCCGCAGCCTGTTCACCCGGCTGTTCGGCGGCGGGCGGGCGCATCTGGCGCTGGTCGGCTCGGAGGATGCGCTGGAGGCGGGGCTGGAGATCTACGCGGAGCCGCCCGGCAAGAAGCTCTCGGCGCTGTCCCTGCTGTCGGGCGGGGAGCAGGCGCTGACCGCGCTTTCCCTGATCTTCGCGGTGTTCCGCTGCCAGCCGGCGCCGGTCTGCGTACTGGACGAGGTGGACGCCCCGCTGGACGACGCCAACGTGGAGCGGCTGTGCGACCTGCTGGACGGCATGGCGGCGGAAAGCGGCACCCGCTTCCTCATCGTCACCCATCACCCGCTGACCATGGCGCGGATGCACCGGCTCTATGGCGTGACCATGCAGGAACGCGGCGTCAGCCGGCTGCTGAGCGTCGACCTCGGCCGTGCGGTCGAGATGGTGGAGGGGCAGGCGGCGGCGGAATAGCCGGAAGACCATCAGCTTCCGCTTGACGCAGACGGCAGGTTGGGCAGTTGCTGCGGCATGCTCTTCCGCTTCTTCGAACGGCTGGTGGACCCGGTCGCCGCCCCGGGTACCCACGCCGCCCGCCTGTTCGGCACCGAGGTGCCGGAATCCCCGCCGCCCCGCAGCCTGCCCGGCTTCTACTGGCACTTCATCCGGCAATCGAAGGTGCTGTTCGCGGCGCTGTTCTTCGCCGGGCTGCTGGTGGCCCTGCTGGATGCCGCCATCCCGGCGATGATCGGCCGGCTGGTGGCGCTGCTGGCGGGGCATGCGCCGGACCAGTTGTGGGCGGAGGCAGGCCCGACCCTGCTGGCGATGGGGGCGGTGATCCTGCTCGGCCGGCCGGGGGCGGTGCTGCTGCAGAACCTGATCACCCAGCAGGGGATCAACGGCAACTTCACCTCCATGATCCGCTGGCAGGGCCATTGGCAGGTGGTCCGCCAGGGATTGCCCTTCTTCCAGGAGGATTTCTCCGGCCGCATCTCCAACCGGGTGATGCAAGCCGGGCCAGCACTGCGCGAGAGCGTGGTCCAGGTGGTGAATGCCGTCTGGTACATCCTGGTCTATGGCACCGCCGCCCTGCTGCTGCTGGGCGATGCGGACTGGCGGCTGGCGATGCCCATCGCGGTGTGGTTCCTGGCCTATGCCGGGCTGCTGCGGGTGCTGGTGCCGCGGATGCGCGACCGCTCCCGCCGCGCCTCCGAGGCGCGCAGCGCGCTGACCGGCCGCATCGTGGACAGCTACACCAACATCCAGACCGTCAAGCTGTTCGCCCGCGCCGCGCAGGAGGATGCCTTCGTGCGCGACGGGGTGCTCGGGCTGAACGCCGCCTTCCAGCGGCAGATGCGGCTGGTGACCCTGAACGGCTTCCTGCTGGCCACGCTGAACGCCAGCATGCTGACCGCGACGGCGGCGACCGGCATCTGGCTGTGGACCCGCGGCGACATCGGGCTGGCCGCGGTCGCCACCGCGCTGCCGATGGCCTGGCAGATCGCCAACATCTCCGGCTGGGTCGCCTTCAACGTGACCTCGATCTTCGAGAACCTGGGCGTGGTCCAGGAGGCGATGAACTCCATCGCGGTGCCGCCGACCGCCCCCGACCCGCCCGGCGCGGTGCCGCTGGAGGTGCCGCGGGGCGAGATCCGCTTCGAGCAGGTGAGCTTCGCCTATGGCCGGGACACCGGTGTGATCCAGGGCTTCGACCTGCGGATCGCGCCGGGCGAGCGGGTCGGGCTGATCGGCCATTCGGGGGCCGGCAAGTCAACCCTGGTGAACCTGCTGCTGGGCTTCTTCCAGCCCGAGGCGGGGCGCATCCTGGTGGATGGCCAGGACATTGCAGGGGTGACACAGGAATCGCTCCGCGGGGCGATCGGCGTGGTAACCCAGGACACCGCGCTGCTGCACCGCTCGGTCGGCGACAACATCCGCTACGGCCGGCCGGAGGCCAGCGCGGCGGAGGTCGAGGCCGCCGCCCGCCGCGCCGCGGCCGATGGCTTCATCCGCGACCTGGCCGACTGGCGAGGCCGCACCGGCTACGATGCGCATGTCGGGGAGCGCGGGGTGAAGCTTTCGGGTGGCCAGCGCCAGCGCATCGCCATCGCCCGCGTGCTGCTGAAGGACGCCCCCATCCTGGTGCTGGACGAGGCGACCAGCGCGCTCGATTCGGAAGTGGAGGCCGCCATCCAGGACCAGCTCGCCGAGCTGATGGCCGGCAAGACCGTCATCGCCATCGCCCACCGGCTTTCGACCATCGCCCGGATGGACCGGCTGGTGGTGCTCCAGCACGGCCGCATCGTCGAGGAGGGCACGCATGATGGCCTGCTGCGCCGCGGCGGTGTCTATGCCAAGCTGTGGCGCCAGCAGAGCGGCGCCTTCGAGGCGGTGTGACGCTGGATGATGGCATTGCCGCCACATTAATCACGCGAAAAGCGGCCGAACCCATGTGGACCGGCCCGGGGTTGCTTGACACGTCGCGGGGGGGGCCTTACCAGCCCGATGCCTTCCGCCGGGGTCCGACGGAGGAGCGAGGGTGAACGAGCGCGACGGCTTCGAGCAGCGACTTCGTGAGGCACGGACCCGACAGGGTCTCGAAAAGCCGACCGGGGGCGACAAGGGAAGCCTTCCGCCCGGTCCGATGGGGATCGGGTTCCGCGCGGGCGTGGAGGTGGTCTCGGCCCTGGTGGTCGGGGTCGTCATTGGCCTGCTGCTGGACCGATGGCTCGGGACCAAGCCCTGGCTCTTCCTGCTGTTCTTCGTGGCGGGCTCCGCTGCCGGGGTCATGAACGTCTATCGGCTGTTCACCCCGCGCGGCGGCCGGAAGAATTGACGCGACAACCGCGGGAGAGGCAGCAGTGGCCGCTGAAGGCAGTATCGACGCACTGAGCCAGTTCGCGCTGACGCCGGCTCTCGGCGCCGTGGGGAGTTCGGTCGGCTTCACCCAGTCCAACGTGTTCATGCTTCTGGCGTTCGGCCTGATCACCGGCCTGATGATGTGGGGCACCGCCCAGCGCGCGATCGTCCCCGGGCGGATGCAGGCGCTGGCCGAAAGCGGCTATGAATTTGTGCATGACCTGGTGACCGGCCAGGTCGGCGATGCGGGCAAGCGCTACTTCCCCTTCGTGTTCTCGCTGTTCATGTTCATCCTGTTCGGCAACATGCTCGGCATGCTGCCCTACTCCTTCACCTTCACCAGCCACATCGCCATCACCTTCGCGCTCGCCGCGCTGGTGTTCGTGGTGGTGACCGGGGTCGCGCTGGCGATCCACGGCAAGCATTTCTTCGGCTACTTCATGCCCGAAGGCGCGCCGCTGGCGCTGGCGCCGATCATCATCCCGATCGAGATCATCTCCTATCTCTCGCGGCCGATCAGCCTTTCGGTGCGGCTCTTCGCCAACATGGTCGCCGGCCACGTGATGCTGAAGGTGTTCGCCACCTTCGTGGTCATGATCGGCTCCGCCGCGGGTGTGTTTGGCATCCTCGGCGCGGCACTGCCGCTGGCGATCAACGTGGCCCTGGTCGGGTTCGAGATACTGGTGGCCTTCCTGCAGGCCTATGTGTTCGCCATCCTGACCAGCATCTACCTGCACGACGCGGTGCACCTGCACTAGTCGCGCCGGCCATCCCCCATCCCGAACCAAGGACAAGGATCTATTCCATGGACCCCGCTCTCGCTGCTGCCGCCACTGTCCAGGCCTACAAGGCGCTCGGCGCTGGCCTTGCCGTCATCGCGCTGTTCGGCGTCGGTCTCGGGATCGGCAACATCTTCTCGGCGCTGATCACCAGCGTGGCCCGCAACCCGGCCGCCCGCGACGTGGTCTTCCCGATCGGCATTCTCGGCTTCGCGCTGACCGAAGCGGTGGCGCTGTTCGCGCTGCTGATCGCCTTCCTCATCCTGTTCACCTGAGCATCGCCACACGGTCGGGGGCGGGCCCAGCATGGGCCGCGCCCTTGATTGGCCCCCCCAGCTTCGGACCCGGGGCCGGCATGCAAAGGAGACGGGCATGAGCAAGACCATCCGGATCGTCGCCACCAAGGCCCTGGTGCTGAGCCTGGCGGCGCTGCCCGCCATGGCGCAGGTGGCGGCCGAGCACCCGGAACAGACCGGCGGCGGCATGCCGCAGCTCGATTTCGGCAATCCGCTGACGATCTCGCAGATCGTCTGGATGCTGCTGATCTTCGGGGCGCTGTACTACGTGATGGCGCGCTATGCGTTGCCGCAGGTTGGCGAAGTGCTGGCCGCGCGCCGTGGCCGGATCGAGGGCGACCTCAACTCCGCCCAGGAAGCCAAGCAGCGCGCCGACGCGGCGATGGGCGAGTACCAGGCGGCAACCGCCAAGGCACGCGCCGAAGCCCAGGCAGCGATCAACGCGGCGACCCAGCGCGCCCAGGATGAGGCATCCGCCCGTTCCGAAGCGCTGAACGCCCGCCTCGCCGCCCAGATCGATGCCGCCGAGCAGCAGATCTCATCCGCGCGGGATGCCGCGATGGGTGCGCTGCGGCAGGTGGCGACCGAGACGACGGGCGCGCTAGTCACCCGGCTGATCGGCCAGTCGGATACCGCCGCCGTCGGCCGGGCGGTGGACCGTGAACTCGCGGCACGGGGGCGCGCCTGATGGTACACCACTACGAGCACTTCTGGCTCGACCCGAAGTTCTGGGTCGCGGTCAGCTTCGTCGTCTTCCTCCTGCTCGTCGGCCGGATGGCCTGGGCACGCATCACCGGCATGCTCGACGGCCGGGCCGAGCGGGTGCGGATGGAGTTGGCGGAGGCCTCCAGGCTGCGGACCGAGGCGGAGGCCCTGCTGAAGCAGGCCGAATCCGACCGTACCGCGGCGCTGGTCGAGGCGCGCGAGCTGCTGGAACGGGCGCAGGCGGAAGCCGGGCGCGTGGCCGAAGCCGCCGCCGCGGATGCCGAGGGCTCGGCCAAGCGGCGTGAGCGCATGGCGCTCGACCGCATCGCCGCGGCCGAGGCCGGGGCGGTTGCCGAAGTGCGCAGCGCGGCGACGGATATCGCCATCGCCGCCGCCCGCAACGTCATCGCCGAGAAGATCGACGCCAAGGCGGATGCGAAGCTGATCGACAGCGCCGTCTCCTCCCTGCCGGAGAAGCTGCGGGCCTGAGCCGCGCCGCACGCGGACCGGGTTGTGGAAACGGGGGCCCAAAGGCCCCCGTTTTGCTGTCTGCGGCCAGCCGTCAGCGGCGGGCGGTCGCCGCCGCCAGGAAGTTGCCGAGCGAATCCTCGGCGATCCGCAGCCACTGGGTCTGCTCCAGCCGGTGCGCGTCCCACTTCGCATGGATGGCCTTGAAGCGTGGATTCTGCGCGCCGATCTCGGCGTAGAGGTCCTGGCTCGCCTGGTAGCAGGCCACCATCACGTCGCGCGGGAAGGCCCGGAGCTGGGCGCCGCCTGCCAGCAGCCGGCGCAGCGCGGGTGGGTTCAGCATGTCGTAGCGTGCCGCCAGCCAGTGCCAGGCTTCGGCGCAGGCCGCGTTCAGCACCGCCTTGTACTGCGCGGGCAGCTCGTCATAGGCCTTGGCGTTGATCATCAGGTCGAGCGAGGGCGAGTATTCCCAGAAGCCCGGGAAGTAGTAGTAGGGCGCGACGCGCTGGAAGCCGAGCTTCTCGTCGTCGTAGGGACCGACAAACTCGGCGCCGTCGATCACTCCGCGCTCCAGCGCCGGATAGATGTCCGCGCCACCAAGCTGCTGCGCCACGACGCCGAGCTTGCCCAGCACATTGCCGCCATAGCCGGCAATGCGGAACTTCAGCCCGTTCAGGTCCTCGACGCTCTTGATCTCCTTGCGGAACCAGCCGCCCATCTGCGCCCCGGTGTTGCCGGCCGGGATGCCGACCACGCCCTGGTCGCGGAACACGTCGGCGTACAGGGCACGGCCCTCGCCATGGGTCAGCCACGACCAGTGCTGGCGCGAGGAGAGGCCGAAGGGCAGGCAGGTGATGATCGCCAGCGAGGGGTCCTTGCCCAGGTAGTAGTAGGCGCTGGTGTAGCCGCACTCGACGTTGCCGGCGCCGACCGCATCCATCACCTGCAACGCCGGCACCAATTCGCCGGGGCCGAACATCTGGATCTGGAAGGCGCCGTCGGTCATCTCGGAGACCCGGCGGGCGATGAATTCCTGGTTGCCCCACAGGGTATCAAGGGATTTTGGGAAGCTGCCCGGGCAACGCCAGCGGATGCGCGGCTGGGCCGAGGCGAGGTTGGGCGCAACCAGCGTTGCCGCGCCAGCGGTGCCGGCGGCGGTGGCTGCGAAGAAGCGACGGCGATCCATTCAGGACGTTTCCTTGATGCTTGAAACCGGGCGCAAGATTGCGCGGAATGGATGCGGCTTGCAACGAGGCGCATCTTTCCCGCGTCGCCATGCGGTGCCAGTCTCCGCCCCCCTTCGGGCAGGAGAACAGGCATGGATCAGGCACGCGACAGGATCGGTTTCATCGGGCTCGGGCGGATGGGTTGCGGCATGGCATCCAACATCCGCCGCAAGCAATTCCCGCTGACGGTGCATGACATCGCCCCGGCGCCGGTCGCCGCGCTGGAAGCGCTCGGCGCCGCCAGCGCCGGCAACGCGGCGGCGGTGGCCGGGGCCAGCGACGTGGTGCTGACCATGCTGCCTGGCCCGCGTGAAGTGCAGGCGCTGGTGCTCGGCGGCGAGGGCGTGCTGGCCAACCTCAAGCCCGGCTCGCTGGTGATGGACATGTCGACGGTCGATCCCGAGACCACGGATGCCCTGGCCGCCGCCTGCGCCGAACGCGGCGTCGGCTTCGTCGATGCGCCGGTCGGACGGCTGGCCTGGCATGCGGACCGGGGCGAGTCGCTGTTCATGGTCGGCGCGTCGGATGCGGATTTCGCCCGGGTGAAGCCGTTGCTCGAAGCCATGGGCACCACCGTGCATCATTGCGGCGGGCCGGGCGCGGGCACCCGCAGCAAGCTGGTGAACAACTACCTCGCCATCATCCTGTGCCAGCTCAACGCCGAGGCGCTGTCCCTCGCCACCGCCTTCGGCCTCGACCTGGAAAAGACGCTGGAGGTGCTGCACGGCACCACCGCGACCAACGGCCAGCTCAAGGTGAACTGGCCGAACAAGGTGCTGGCCGGGGATACCGAGCCCGGCTTCTCCATCGACCTGGCGCACAAGGACCTGTCGTTGATCGTGCAGGCGGCGAATGCGGCGAAGGTGACGCTGCCGGTCGCCGCCATCGCGCGCGAGGCCTTCAGCAGCGCCCGCGGCCGTGGCTGGGGCCAGCGGGACTTCTCGGCGATGCTGGACGCGCAATGCGAGCTGGCGGGGGTGAAGCCGCCGCGGCTGAAGGGCTAGAGCAAACCCCGAACGGGTGGAATCACCCGGCAGGGGTAATTTGCTCGCCTAAACAACAGGCTAGAGCGCATTCCGAGAGCCATGTCGAACGGAATGCGCTCTAGTCGTCCCTGCCGCCCGGCGTGTCGTTCGTCACGCCGGGCGGGTTCGGGTACAGGTCGGACGGCACCTTGGCATCCGGGTTGGTGGTGGTGCCGCCCTGCTGCACCTTCGCCTTGGTGGTCTTCGATCGCGGGTCGGCGGAGTTCATCGTCTCGCCCGCACCAGTCGGTGGCTGCTGTTCCTTGGTCATCCGAAATCCTTCGTTTCCAGTCGGTCGCCCGGCGCCAGCAGCCCGGGCGCTCCATCCAGCAGGGCCTGCTTCGCCTCGGCATCGCCGAGCAGCATGGCCCGCAGGAACATCACCGCCACCGCCGCGGTCCGCGCGTGATAGGTCGGGTCGGCCCAGCGCGGGCCGGCCGCCGGCTCGTCGGCGAAGGCGGCATGGTTCGCGCCGCCCAGCACCGCCAGCACCTGGGGCGGGCCGCTGATGCCGCGGAAGGGAATCTCGCGGTCTTCGGCCCGTACGCCCTCGATGTAGCCGTGGTCCTGGGTGCCGGTCACGTGCAGCAGCGGCGTCTCGATCCGGCCGAAGGCGAAGCGCGGCGAAAGCCCACGCGGCGGCGCCGGGGACAGGGCGATTCCGGCCTTCAGCCGCGCATCCGGCAGCGCCAGGCCGCGCTCGCCGCCCGGCAGCCGCTGGCCGAGCAGGTGCTGCACCATCCAGGCCCCGTAGGAATGGCCGGCCATCGCCAGCCGCGCCAGGTCCACCTGCCCGCCGAGCGGCCCGCCCAGGCCGGCACGGCGGCCAAGCTCATCCAGCACGAAGATGCCGTCCTGCAGCCGGGCCAGCGCCTGGCCGACATCGAGCGCCGCGGCCGCCATGGCGGTGGCGAGGTTGTCGGCGCCCTGCCATACCGCGCTGTCGGTGCCCGGATGCTGCACATGCACCACCAGGAACCCGGCCTCCGCCAGCGCCTGCCCCAGGTAGCCCAGCCCGTCGCGCGACCCGCCCAGCCCGTGCGAAACCACCACAGCCGGCGCCGGGCCGGTGCCGGCCGGCAGCCGCAGCAGCACAGGTAGGGCGCGGCCTCGGGCCGGGTCGGTCCAGGTGTCGCGGATCACCGGTGCCATCGCCGTGGCGGCGAAGGGCAACAGGCCGGCGAGACCGAACAGGCTGCGGCGAAGCATGGCAGGTGGCTGTCCCGATGCGGCATTACCCCCGGCCGAACGTCGGGTGGCGCCATGGGTTCAGCCCGCCTCGCCGCCTTCCGGGCCGTAGAAGATCACCCAGGTGGCGAAGTCCCCGGAGAAATCCACGAAGCGATGCTCGGCGCCGGCCGGGGCGAAGAGCAGGTCGCCGGCGCGGCATGGGCTGGAGGCTCCGTTGCAGACGAAGTGACCCTCGCCGGAGACGACCACATACACCTCGTCCCTGGTATGCGGCACCTGCTGGTCCACCCCGTGCGGCGCGTACCAGCGTGCCTCCATGGAACCATGGGCGAAGATGCGGGCGGAAAGCCGCCCCGGTTCGTTGAGCGCCCGGGCCGCCCGTGCGGCGGCGAAGACATGGGGCGTGGCCATGAAAAACATTCCCTGTCATGCAATAAGTGTCAGAAGGCTATGCGCCCCGCCACTCGCAACGCCAGAGAAAATCCCGCCGGCATGGGAGGCGTTGCCGATGATCCCCTCCGCCAGCCCGGCCAGCACGGTGGCGACCGGCAGCACCTCGACCGCGACCTCCTCGCCATGGTCCAGTCGTTGCGCGGTGGCCGGGGCGGCACCCTCGGCCAGCACCACATGCAGGCGATTGCCGGCATGGGCCGGGTCGTTCCGCAGCGCCGAGACCGGGCGGAAGCGGGTGGCGTCGTAGCCAGTTTCCTCGGTGAACTCGCGGCGGGCGGCGGCGACCGGGTCGGTCTCGTGCGGCTCCATCATCCCGCCCGGCAGCTCCAGCACGGTGGCGCCGGCGCCGGGGCGGAACTGACGGACCAGCACCATCCGGTCATCCGGCGTCAGCGCGACCACATGCACGATCTCCGGCCAGTCAAGCATGTACCAGGGGTCGAGCACCGCGCCGCCCCCGGTGGTCCAGGCGTCGGCGCGCAGATGCACCCAGCGGTCGCGGTGGACCGTGCGGGTGCCGGTCCGGCGCCAGGGCCGGATGGTCATTCGGCGGCCTGGAGGTGCATCTGCTGCGCATAGGCCTCCAGCGGCGCGCAGGTGCAGACCAGGTTGCGGTCGCCGTAGACGTTGTCCACCCGCTTGACCGGCGGCCAGTACTTGTGGGCGCGGACGAAGGGCAGCGGGAAGGCGGCGTCCTCCCGGCTGTAGGGATGCGTCCATTCCGTCGCCATGACCTCGGCGGCGGTATGGGGGGCATTCTTCAGCGGGTTGTCGGCACGGTCGGAGCGGCCCTGCTCCACCGCGCGGATCTCGGCGCGGATGGCGATCATCGCGTCGCAGAAGCGGTCCAGTTCCTCCTTCGGCTCGCTTTCGGTCGGCTCGACCATCAGCGTGCCGCTGACCGGCCAGGACATGGTGGGCGCGTGGTAGCCGTAGTCCTGCAGCCGCTTGGCGATGTCTTCCACCATCACGCCGCCGCCCTGCTGGAAGCCGCGGCAATCGAGGATGCATTCATGCGCCACCATGCCGCGGTCATGTCCCTTGGGCAGGCCGCGGTACAGCACGGGGTAGTGCTGCTCCAGCCGCCTGGCCATGTAGTTGGCCGAGAGGATCGCCACCTGCGTCGCGCGGGTGAGGCCGGCGGCGCCCATCATGCGGATATAGGCGTAGCTGATCGGCAGGATGGCGGCGCTGCCGAAGGGCGCGGCGGAAACCGGGCCATAGCCGGTCGCCGGACCGGCGCCGCTGTGGAACGGATGGTTCGGCAGATGCGGCGCCAGATGCGCGGCGACACCGATCGGCCCGACGCCGGGCCCGCCGCCGCCATGCGGGATGCAGAAGGTCTTGTGCAGGTTCAGGTGGCACACGTCGGCGCCGATGGCGGCCGGGCTGGTCAGCCCGACCTGCGCGTTCATGTTGGCGCCGTCCATGTAGACCTGCCCGCCGTGGTGATGCACCAGCGCGCAGATGTCCTTGATGGCTTCCTCGAACACGCCATGGGTGGAGGGGTAGGTCACCATCAGCGCCGCCAGCCTGTCCGCATGCTGCGCCGCCTTGGCCTCGAGGTCCTTCAGGTCCACGTTGCCGTCGCGGTCGCAGCCGACCACCACCACCTTCATCCCGCCATCACCGCGCTGGCCGGGTTGGTGCCATGCGCGAGGACTGGGGATCAGGCAGATGTCGCGCCGGGTATCGCCGCGCGCCCGGTGCCAGGCGCGGATCGCCAGCAGCCCGGCATACTCGCCCTGGCTGCCCGCATTGGGCTGCAGCGAGACGGCGGCGAAGCCGGTGACGGCGCAGAGCCAGGATTCGAGCTGCTTCACCAGGGCGAAGTAGCCCTCCGCCTGGTCCTCCGGCGCGAAGGGGTGGATGTTGGCGAAGCCGGGGAAGGTGATCGGGATCATCTCCGCCGTGGCGTTCAGCTTCATCGTGCAGGAGCCGAGCGGGATCATGCTGCGGTTCAGCGCGATGTCCTTGTCTTCCAGCCGCTTCAGGTAGCGCAGCATGGCGTGTTCGGAATGGTGGCTGCGGAACACCTCGGCGCCGAGATAGGGCGAGGTGCGGGCCAGCGCCGCGGGCAGGCTGTCCGGCGGCGCCAGGGCCTCCAGCGCCCCGGCCACCCAGCAGGTCGGCCAGCGCGGCGAGGTCATCGCGCGTCACGGTCTCGTCCAGGGCGATGCCGACGCCGCCGGCGTCCATCCGCGCACAGGTTGAAGCCGCGCTTCACGGCGCCTGCGATCAGCGCATCCGCCCAATCCTGCGCGGAATCGGCGCCGGCCTCGATGGCGATGGTGTCGAAGAAGGCCTCGTGCCGCAGCGTGAAGCCGCCGCGCCGGGCCGCATCGGCCAGCAGCCGGGCCTGCAGGTTCACCCGCCGGGCGATGCGCGCCAGCCCTTCCGGGCCGTGCCACACCGCATACATGCCGGCCATGACGGCCAGCAGCACCTGCGCGGTGCAGATGTTGGAGGTCGCCTTCTCCCGCCGGATATGCTGCTCCCGCGTCTGCAGCGCGAGGCGCATGGCGGGGTTGCCCGCGGCATCGAGCGAGACGCCGACGAGGCGCCCCGGCAGCAGCCGCTTCAGCGCGTCCTTCACCGCCATGTAGGCGGCATGCGGCCCGCCATAGCCGAGCGGCACGCCGAAGCGCTGGGTGCTGCCGATCACCACATCGGCGCCCATCTCGCCCGGCGGCGTCAGCAGGCAGAGCGAGAGCGGGTCGGCGGCGACGATGGCCAGGGCGCCTGCGGCGTGCGCGGCGGCGATCTCGGGCGCCAGGTCGCGGACCTCGCCGGTGGTGCCGGGGTATTGCACAGCACGGCGAAGGGCTTCTCGGCGGCGGCCGCGCGACGAGTTCGGCCGGCGGCACCACCATGCACCACGCAAGCCCGACCGGCTCGGCGCGGGTGCGCACCACGGCCAGGGTCTGCGGATGCAGGTCGGCGGCGACCAGCAGGGTATCGGACTTGCCCTTGTGCGCGGCATGGGCCAGCGCCATCGCCTCGGCCGCCGCGGTGCCCTCATCCAGCAGCGAGGCGTTGGCGACCGGCAGGCCGGCAAGGTCGGTCACCATGGTCTGGAAATTCAGCAGCGCTTCCAGCCGCCCCTGGGCGATTTCCGCCTGGTAGGGGGTGTAGGCGGTGTACCAGCCGGGGTTCTCCAGCACGTTGCGCAGGATCACCGGCGGCGTATGGGTGCCGTGGTAGCCGAGGCCGATCAGCGACTTCAGCCGGCGGTTCCGGTCGGCCAGCGCGCCGAGTTCGGCGATCGCCTCGGCCTCGGTCGCCGGTGGCGGCAGCACCGAGGGATCCGCCTGGCGGATGCTGGCCGGGATGGTGCGGGCGGCCATCTCGTCGAGGCTGGCGGCGCCGACCACCTTCAGCATCTCGGCGATGTCGTCCGGTCCCGGGCCGATATGGCGGCGGGTGAACTCGGCGCCGTCCTCCAGCGTGGCCAGTTCATCCAGGATGCTCACGCCTGGCTCTCCACGAAGGTGGCGTAGGCGGCTTCGTCCATCAGCGCGGCAACGGCGGCCGGGTCGGCCGGCTGGATGCGGAAGAACCAGCCCTCGCCGGTCGGCTCGCTGTTGATGAGGCCGGGGTTTCGGCCAGGGCGGCGTTGACCGCGACGATCGTCCCGGCGACCGGGGCATAGACGTCGGAGGCGGCCTTCACGCTCTCGACCACCGCGCAGGCCTCGCCGGCGGCGACCTCGCGGCCGACCTCCGGCAGGTCCACGAACACCACGTCGCCCAGCGCGTTCTGTGCGTGGTCGGTGATGCCGATGGTGGCGGCGTCGCCCTCGGCCCGGACCCATTCGTGGTCCTGGGTGTATTTCATCTCAGCCATGGGGTTCGGTCCTCAGCGGGCGTAGCGGTGGGGGATGAAGGGCATCGGGGTGACGCGGGCCGCGAGCGGCTTGCCGCGCACCAGCAATTCGAGGGCGGTGCCGTCGGCCGCGTGGTCGCGGGCGACGTAGCCCATGGCCATCGGCCCACCGAGGGACGGGCCGAAGCCGCCGGAGGTGATCTCGCCGATCGCGGCGCCGCCGGGGGCATGGATCGGCGTATGGCCGCGGGCGGGCTGGCGGCCCTCGGGTTTCAGCCCGACGCGCAGCCGGGCGGCGCCGTTCGCCAGTTCCTCGCGCACCCGCTCGGCGCCGGGGAAGTCCCAGGCCATGCGGCGGCGCTTGCCGATGGACCAGACCAGCGCGGCCTCGACCGGGCTGGTGGTCTCGTCGATATCGGGACCATAGAGGCACAGCCCCGCCTCCAGCCGCAGCGAATCGCGGGCGCCGAGCCCGGCCGGCTGCACCCCGGGCAGGCCGAGCAGCGTCTTCGCCAGCGCCTCGGCGGCCTCCGCCGGGGCGCTGATCTCCCAGCCATCCTCGCCGGTATAGCCGCTGCGGCTGGCGATGATGGGCACGCCGGCGATCTCGGCCTGGGCAATGCCCATGAAGGACAGCGCGGTCAGCGCCGGGGCGAGCGGCGCCATGGCCGCCAGGGCGCCCGGCCCCTGCAGTGCCAGCAGCGCGCGGTCCGGCAGGCGGTTGAGCCGCACCCCGGCCGGCAGCACCGATTCGATGAGGGCGAAATCCGCCTGCTTGCGGCTGGCGTTCACCACCAGGAACAGCCGGTCGCCGAGGTTGGCCACCATGAAGTCATCGAAGATGCCGCCCAATTCGGTCATCAGCAGGCCGTAGCGCTGCCGGCCGGGCTTCAGCGCCTGCACATCGGCGGGAGTCACCCGCTCCAGCGCCGCCGCCGCGCCCTCCCCCACCAGTTCCGCCTGACCCATGTGGGAGACATCGAACAGCCCGGCCGCGGCGCGGACATGCAGGTGTTCGGTCAGGATGCCGGCGGGGTATTGCACCGGCATGGCATAGCCCGCGAAGGGCACCATCCGGCCCCCGAGGCTCGCGGTGCAGGGCGCCGAGCGGTGTCTCAAGCAGATGTCCTGGTTCGGCCACGGGTCCCCCGACCGCATCCGCGGCGTGGGTTGAAGTCCGTGGCCCCCCTCTGTCCTGTGACCTGAGAGATTCGGCCGGCAGCCTTGCCGCGCCTTACTCCTTCGGTGCCGGCACCTTGCGGCTCCGGGCTTTCCAGAGGTCCCTTCTCCGCGCGGCCCTGCCTGCCTGAGCGTTTCCGGGGGCCGGTTGCGCCTTCGGCGGAGGCGCCACCCTGCGGACAGGGCGCGCCTCTCTCTCCCGCGCGGTATCTGCGGGTGAACCTGTCTAGCTTGCGCACCGGCCCAGGCGCAATCCCGCATCGGCCCCGGGGAGGTCCAGGTGCGGCACCCTCAGCGGGACCCGCGCCGCCGGTTCAGCGCCAGCTCCTCCCCGGTGAGGGCGAAAGAGACAAGGATGCGGTAGTCCTGCGCCGACCGCCCCTCGCCCACCGGCAGGGAGAGCGAGACCGGCGCGCCCTGGACGTTGACCTGGGTCTCGTTGCGGGCAAACACCGCGCGCTCGGTGAAGGCCACGCGGTTCAGGATGCGGTCGTCGCGCCGGTCCATCACCGCGACGAACCAGGGCAGGTCGACCTCCCGGCCCTCCGCGGCGACGCCACGCTCCACGCTGAAGCCGACGCTCAGCTGCATCTCGATGCTGCGGTCGCTGCGGCCCGGGGTGCAGGAGCCGCTCAGCCCGGTGAGCCTCGCATCGTATTCCTGGGTGGTCAGGTCGCGGATCGGGCCGGGCTGGTAGCGGGTGAGGTCGGCGCCTTCCGCCAGCAGGCCCGGGGTCGGGCAGGCGACCGGCAGCCTGCTGCCCGAGCCGCCGCCGCAGCCCGCCAGCAGGGGCAGCATCATCGCAGCCGCCAGGACAAGTTTCACCCGCATCCCCATATCCCCCTTGAGCCCGAACCGTCGGCCGCTAGTGTGGCGCCCTGCCCACTGTGCCCGCCGGCCCGTCGGCACGGCAACCTGCGCCCAGCAAGCGAAAGGCACCATGGACCTGCATCCCGGCCACACCGAGCGCGACATGCCCCACCTGAAGATCCTGCTGGCCGGCCCGCGCGGCTTCTGCGCCGGCGTGGACCGGGCCATCAAGATCGTCGAGGAGGCGATTCGCCGCTACGGCGCCCCTGTCTATGTCCGGCACGAGATCGTGCACAACCGTTTCGTGGTGGAAAACCTGGAACGCCAGGGCGCCGTCTTCGTCGAGGAACTCGACGAGGTGCCGGATGACGCCCCGGTGGTGTTTTCCGCCCACGGCGTGCCGAAATCGGTGCCCGCCGAGGCATCGCGGCGCAAGCTGTTCTATCTGGACGCCACCTGCCCGCTGGTCAGCAAGGTCCACCGGGAGGCCGAGCAGCACTTCACCCGTGGCCGCCACATCCTGCTGATCGGCCATGCCGGGCATCCGGAGGTGGTCGGCACCATGGGCCAGTTGCCCGAAGATACCGTCACCCTGATCGAGGATGCGGCGCAGGCCCGCGTCGCCGTGGTGCCGGAGGGGGTGCCGCTGGCCTTCATCACCCAGACCACGCTGTCGGTCGACGACACCGCCGATATCGTCGCCACCCTGCGCGAGCGCTTCCCCGACATCCACGCGCCCGCCAGGGAGGACATCTGCTACGCCACCACCAACCGGCAGGCGGCGGTGAAGACCATCGCCCACCGGGCCGGGCTGATGGTGGTGGTGGGGGCGCCGAATTCCTCCAACTCCCTGCGGCTGGTCGAGGTGGCGGAGCGGGCCGGCTGCCCGCGGGCGGTGATGGTGCAGCGGGGCCGGGACCTCGACCTGGCGCTGGCCGAGGGGGTTTCCACCATCGGCATCACCGCCGGCGCCAGCGCGCCCGAGGTGCTGGTGGAGGAAGTGCTGGCCCGGCTGCGCGAGCGCTTCACCCTGACGGTCGAGGAAGTGGTGGTGGCGGAGGAGACCGTCACCTTCAAGCTGCCGGCATCCCTGCAGGCGGAAATCGCCCGCTAGGCCCGGCTTTTGCGGGCGGATTGCCCGGCCCGGGTGATACCGCCCGGCCGGGGTTTGCTCTAGAAGCGCACCGATGGCCGTCTATACCGAAGTCACCGATGAGGCGCTGCGCGCCTTCCTGGCGGCATATCCGCTGGGGGACCTGCTCGCCTTCCGCGGCATCGCGGAAGGGGTGGAGAATTCCAATTACGCGGTGAAGACCACCACCGGCGACTTCATCCTCACCCTGTACGAGAAGCGGGTGGACCCGGCCGAGCTGCCCTGGTTCCTCGGGCTGATGGAGCACCTGGCCGCGCGCGGCCTGCGTTGCCCGCAGCCGGTGAAGGCGCGGGATGGGCAGGCGCTGCGGTCGCTGGCCGGCCGGCCCGCGGCGATCTGCACCTTCCTGCCCGGCGTCTGGCCGCGCCGGGTGCGGCCGGCGCATTGCGCGCCGCTGGGCGAGGCGCTCGCCCGGCTGCATGAAGCCAGCGGGGACTTCACCGCCACCCGCCCCAATGCGCTGGGTCCCGCAAGCTGGGCGCCGCTGCTCGACCGCTGCCGGGAGGGTGGCGATGCGGTGCAGCCGGGCCTGGTGGCGGAGCTGGACGCGAGGCTGGCGGCCATCCTTGCGGCCTGGCCGGCGCCGGGCACCCTGCCGGCCGGGCAGATCCACGCCGACCTGTTCCCCGACAACGTGTTCTTCCTGGATGGGCCGGACGGCAGGCCGGCCGTCTCCGGCATCATCGACTTCTACTTCGCCTGCACCGACCTGCTGGCCTATGACATCGCGGTCTGCCTCAACGCCTGGTGCTTCGAGCCGGACGGATCCTACAACGTGACCCGGGCGCATGCGCTGCTGGCGGCCTACCAGCGGGTGCGGCCGTTGGGCGCGGCGGAACGGGCGGCGCTGCCGGTGCTGTGCCGGGGTGCGGCGATGCGCTTCCTGCTGACCCGGCTGTACGACTGGATGGCGACGCCGCCCGGGGCGCTGGTGACGCGGAAGGACCCGCTTGAATACCTCTCGAAACTGCGGTTCTTCGCAGCCGCTGAAGGACCCGGCGCAATTGGCCTCTGACGATGACATCCAGGCTGTCGAGATCTGGACCGACGGCGGCAGCAAGCCCAATCCGGGCCCCGGCGGCTGGGCTGCCATCCTGCGCTTCGGCGAGGTGGAGCGGGAGCTTTCGGGCTACGACCCGACCACCACCAACAACCGCATGGAGCTGATGGCGGCGATCAGCGCGCTGGAGGCGCTGAAGCGTCCCTGCCGCGTGGTGCTGCACACCGACAGCGAATACGTCCGCAACGGGATCAGCCGCTGGATCAACGGCTGGGTGCGGAACAACTGGCGGAACGCCGCCAAGGACCCGGTGGCGAACATGGAGCTGTGGAAGCGCCTGCTCGCCGCCGCCAAGCCGCATGAGGTGGACTGGCGCTGGGTGCGCGGCCATGCCGGCAACCCGATGAACGAACGGGCGGACCGGCTGGCGACCGAGGCGCGGTTGCGGGCGGAGTAGCCGGGCTGTCGGAAAACCCATAACCCGTCATTCTGACCTATAACCTGTCACAGTAACGACAAACTCAGCGGGCGTCTCCACGAGAAGAAGGACGGGACGATTTAAGATTGGGAGTATTACTCCGGCTCTCTCACGAGAGAATCTGCCTACGAGCGTGTATTCATAAAGACATAAAAATGCGAAAACTCGGAAAACGATGTGAACTGGCAGCGAATGCACTCCATCCTACTTCGCGTTACATCCGCCAATACCTGACCCCTTCAGCCAACGCTTGAGGAATAATCACCTGAAACCTCACTGAGTGTCTCGGCACCCAGCCGATCCGGTGAGGCATGATTCAGCGACCGCTTCAGACAAGATGTCGGTTCGTCGCGGGTTGTGGCAGCCTCTTATCAATTCGGCGATCTGGCGGCGGGTGCCCCGACAACTGAGGGGTTGTGTCCAAACAAATGCGCGCAAGCGCCCGGCTGCTGCGCCTCAGGCGGTCCGAGCAGGTGTGCGGATGACCGTTCTTAACTGATCCCCATTGATCAACTTCCAGTTGCTCAGAACGCCGTGTAGCATGATGGAGTAGGGGCATCCTTATCGAGGGTTGGACGGATATGCGCTTCAAGCGCCAGAAAGAGCGGATGTTCCGCACACCGAAGATGACAAGCGCCTTCGCCATCATGTTCGGTTTCGCACTCACCCTCTATTCTGTGGGAGCTGAAGCCTGCGTCGGCTACTCTGGACCAGGAGGTCCTTGCTACACCGGCCCTGGCGGCGGCTTGTACACAGGCCCGGGTGGCGGAGCCTACACTGGACCAGGCGGCGGTGCTTACACCGGACCCGGTGGCGGGGCCTATACCGGGCCAGGCGGTGGTGCTTATACGGGGCCGGGTGGCGGAGCCGAGACGGGCCCAGGCGGCGGTGCTTACACCGGACCTGGTGGTGGGGCCTATACCGGGCCAGGTGGCGGTGCTTACACCGGTCCCGGCGGCGGGTGCTACGCTGGCCCCGGCGGAGGTGGCACAGACCGGTGGAACCGGCCCTCGCCTTTCTGCAATTAGGTCAGAAGGAAATGGTGCGCGTCGCAGGCAATCGGCTGGCGTGAGCCTGAAGCCCCCTCCGCGAGACAACGGCGATCTACGACGAGTTCGCCGTCGATGATTTCGGCGACGACACCTATTTGAGCGATGCGATGTCGATGACGGCTGACGGCTGACGGTGACGGCTGACGGCTGACGGCTGACGGCAGGCTGGTGGGCCGATCAGCCGTCAGCCACAGGCGCCTCTGCCTACGCTCGTCGCCTGTGAACAACGCCGTAACGCTTGGATTTCCTTGGTTTTCCGGCTTGGGGAAGTATCTGGAATTGCAAGGTGCTTGTCCGGAGCATGCGAAAACCTGGCAAAACGGCGCCCCTGTTGCAGTCATTCGGGCGACGTGATTCGCTCGGCGCGTCGCCGCGCAGGAGCCGCCGATGCCGCCGAAGTCACCACCGTTCGAGCAGCCCGAACTGTTCCGCTCGGCCCTGCTGAACCTCGTCGATCGCCGCCATCCCCTGGTCCGTCTGGCCGGCCTGATCGACTGGGAGCGCTTCGCTGTCGCCTTCGGCCCGCTCTACCGCGACGGCGTCGGCCGGCCCGGCCTGCCGACCCACGTCCAGTTGTTCTGCGGCGAGGCCTACTTCCAGCACGCCCTGCCGCTGGATCGCTCCTCGCTGTCCCGCTGGCGCAAGCGCATCGGCCCCGAGCGGCTCGAACTGCTCCTCGCCGAAACCCTCGCCACCGCGCAGCGCGCCGGTGCCGCCGAGCCGAAGCACTTCGAGCGCGTCACCATCGACACCACCGTCCAGCCCAAGGCGGTGACCCACCCCACCGACAGCAAGCTGCTGCATCGCGGCGTCGAGATCCTCGGACGCCTCGCACGCCGGCACGGCATCGCGCCGCGCCAGTCCTACAGGCGCGTCTCGACCCGTGCCCGGCGCGAGGTGGCCAGGCTGATCCACCGCGGCCGCCACCGCGAGGCCGAGCGCCTGGTCCGGCGCATGCGCACCTGGCTCGGCCGCCTCGCCCGCGACATCGCCGCAAGATCACCAGCGCTACCGACGAGGTGCGTGTCGCCTTCACCACGCCGCTCGATCGCATCGCCCGGCTGCTGCGCCAGCGGCGCGAGGACCGCGGCCGCGACAAGCTCTACTCGCTGCACGCCCCCGAGGTGGAGTGCATCGGCAAGGGCAAGGCCCGCACCCGCTTCGAGTTCGGCGTCAAGGTCTCGCTCGCCACCACCAATCGCGCAGCACCCGGCGGGCAGTTCGTGATCGGCGCCCGCGCCCTACCGGGCAATCCCTTCGACGGCCACACCCTGGCCGGCCAGATCGCCCAGACCGAACGCATCACCGGCGTGCCCATCGAGCGCGCCTATGTCGACCGCGGCTATCGCGGCCACGATGCCGACAAGGCGCGCTTCTTCGTCTCCGGCCAGAAGCGCGGCGTCACGCCCACCATACGCCGCGAGCTCAGGCGACGAGCCGCCATCGAGCCAGTAATCGGCCACATGAAGGAGGACGGCCATCTCGGCCGCAACTTCCTCGCCGGCGCCACCGGCGATGCCATCAACCTCGTCCTCGCCGCCACCGGCAACAACCTGCGCCTCCTCCGTGCCTGGTTGATCCGGCTTTTCGCGTTCCTCCTCAGCCTTGTCTCGATCAGGGGACCAATGGCTCCACCGTGCCCGGCAAAGCTCGCAGCGCGCTGAAAACTCGTTCTTCACGGGCGACCAGCTGGTTCGATCAGGACGAACACCGGAGGAGCTTTCCCGGGAGTTCGAGCCGGCGGCGCAGTCGATCTGGAACCGGGTGCGTCAAGCCGGGCGCGATGGCAGCGTGCGCAAGGACGCTGGCGCAATCAGCCCTGAGCGGGAGGAGCTGACGAAGCTTCGGCGTGAGAACCATCGCCTGTGCCAGGAGCGCGACATCCTGGCAAAGGCTCTGGCGTCCAACGCAGCGCGTTGGACCGCGCGGGAGAGGACCCCCAGCGGGTCTTCCGGTTCATGAGCGCGCACCAAGCCGACTTCCCCATCGCCACCATGGCCCGCGTCCTGGGCGTCTCGCCCTCCGGCTACTGCGCGTGGCGCAGCCGCCCGGCTTCGACGCAGGCCACGACCGGTGCGGTGCTGCTGCGCCGGATCAGCACAAGGCGATGCAACGCGAGCTGAACGCCCAGCGGATGCGCATGCCGCGCATGATCCAGGTGGGAACTGATGCGGGCAAGCTCGCCTGGGTGCAGCCAACCTGCCAGATGATACAGCAGGCGCTCACCAGCCCGGTCTATGCCGCGGCTTTCGTCTATGGCCGCCGCAAGCTGGAGATGGCACCTGGCGATCCACCCACCGTGACCGAACGGCGGCGGCCGGTCGAGGAATGGGACATCGGGTGCCCGGCATCTATCCGGCCTATTCGAGCCATGACCAGTACCATCGCAACCGCGAGCAGCTGCGCGACAGCATGTATAAATTCAACAGGAAGGGGCGCGGTGCGCCACGCGACGGAACAGCGTTGCTGCAAGACCTGGTGCTGTGTGGCCGTTGCGGGCGGCGCATGACACTCAGTTCCGGGCATGAGTATCGCCGCTAGAGCACGCTGCGTTTACGCGGAAGCGTAGCCTGAGTTGACGAGATAGTTGGCGCATTCGGCGGGGCTGACGAGGTCGAGGATGGCGCCGGCCTTGCGCCAGGTGGTCTCGACAGTTCGCTGCTCTGCTGCGCGCATCAGGTGCTTGAGCTTGGCAAAGAGCTGCTCGATCGGGTTCAGGTCCGGGCTGTAGGGCGGCAGGAACAGCAGGTGTGCGCCGGCCTGGCGGATGGCACGGCGAGTGCTGCTTCCCTTGTGGCTGCCGAGGTTGTCGAGGATGACGATGTCGCCTGGTGCCAGCGTCGGCACCAGCACCTGCTCTACATAGGCGGTGAACAGGTCGCCGTTGATCGGCCCGTCGATCACGCAGGGCGCATCGACGCGGTCGTGCCGCAGGGCGGCGATGAAGGTCAGCGTCTTCCAGTGGCCATGCGGCACGCGCGCATCCAGCCGTCGCCCTCGAAGGCCCCAGCCGCGCAGCGGCGCCATGTTGGTCTTGATCCAGGTCTCATCGATGAAGACCAGCCGGCGCGGGTCGATCTTGCCCTGATGGGCCTGCCAGCGGGCGCGCTTGAAGGCGATGTCAGGGCGCGACTGCTCGGCGGGCAGCACGGTTTTTTTTGAAGCTCAGCCCCTCGGCGTGCAGGAACACCCACACCGCACGCCGGTCTGTCTTGATGCCACGCGCAGCCAGCTCCGCTGCAAGGCCGCGCGTGGTGAACGCGCCGTCGGCACCGCGTGTAGCGCGACGATCTGGATGGCTTTGCGCGTCAATCAGGATGACGCGTGGACGGCACGGCGACTAGATGATGGCTGCTGTTGATTGTCGCTGGCAAGCGGCCTGGTGTCGCGGCGCGACAATCAGGATGGTTGGTCGGTGACGGGCTCGTTGGGCTTACAGGCCTTGCGTGACGCGGCAGACCGGCGTCGGTAGCTCTCGACGTTCATCTCGAAGATGGTGGCGTGGTGGACGAGGCGGTCGATAGCGGCGACCGCCATGGCGGGGCTGGGGAACAGCCTACCCCATTCGCCAAAGGGCTGGTTGGCGGTGACCAACAGGGATTTCCGCTCGTATCGGGCGGCGATGAGTTCGAACAGGACGGAGGTCTCGGCTTGGTCTCGGGCGACGTAGGAGAAGTCGTCGAGGATCAGCAGGTCGAAGCGGTCGATCTTGGTGATGGCCTGCTCGAGTTGCATCGCCTGGCGGGCGAGCTGGAGACGCTGGACGAGGTCTGAGGTCCTGGTGAACAGCACGCGGTAGCCGTTCTCGACGAGGGCTTGGCCGAGGCCGGCGCAGGCGTGGCTCTTGCCGCTGCCGGGCGGGCCGAACATCAGCAGGTTGGCGCCGCGCTCGAGCCAGCCGGTGCCGGCGGCCAGTGCCATGACATGCGCCTTGCTGAGCGTCGGCACGGCGGCGAAGTCGAAGGTGGCGAGCGTCTTGCCGGGCGGCAGGCGGGCCTCGACCAAGTGACGCTCGATGCGTCGACGGGCGCGATCGGCGAGTTCCAGTTCGGCGAGTGCGGAGAGCAGGCGCGCGGCGGGCCAACCCTCCTTGTCGGCGCGTGCGGTGATGTCGGGCCAGAGGCGGGCGATGGTGGGCAGGCGGAGCTCGCCGAGCATCAGCGGCAGGCGTGCCACATCGGCGGCGCTGGCGGCGATCATGCGGCGGCTCCAGCGACGAGGAGGGCGTCGTAGGTGGCGATGTCCGGCAGTGGGACGGCGATGTCGGGTGGCGCCTCCGGCGTCGGCGTGAAGCGTTGGCGCAGGCTGGTGAGGTCGGGCAGTTCGCCGGCATCGAGGAGAGCATCGAGGGTCGTGGCGAGTTCGGCCTCGCAGGCACGGTCATGGGCGAGGGCCAGCAGGCCGACCATGGCACGGCAGGCAGCCTGGGCCGGCAGGGCGGCGAGCAACGCGTCCCAGGCACGGCGATAGGCGGTGCGGGGAAACAGCTGGTCGCGATAGGTGAGGTTGAGCAGCGCGCCCGGCTTGCGGCGGAGGCTGTGGATGACGTGGCGGTAGTCGATGACGTGGCCGCGCCGACCGCGCCCGCCACCCGGTGCCCGGCCACGCGGGAGGGTGAGGACCGGCGAGATGCCGAGGAAGCATTCCAAGCGGTCGTCGTGGAGGCGCACCCGTAGGCGGTGGCCGATGAGGGTGGAGGGGACGGTATAGAAGACGTGGCGCAGGCTGAAGCCGCTGCTGCGGGTGACGGTGACGAGGGTCTCCTCGGCGGCGCCGGCGCGCTGCGGGGGCAGTTGTGCGAGGTGGGGCCGCTCGGCCTCGACGAGGCGGCGGCGGGCGGCATTGGCGCGGCCGACGACGGCATCGACGAAGGCGCGCCAGGCGGCGAGGTCGGCGAAGTCACGATGGCCGCGTAGCAGCAGCGCCTGGCCGAGCGCATCCTTGAGGTGGCGGTGCGGCGCCTCGATCGAGCCGTTCTCATGGGCGATGCCGGCGTTGTTGCGGGTCGGGCGCATGTCGTAGTGGGCGCAGAGGGCCTCGTAGCGGCGGGTCTGGTCCTCGGCGGCGTCGCGGCTGAGGTTGCGGAAGGCGGCGGAGAGGCTGTCGGAGCGGTGCTCCAGTGGCGTGCCACCGAGTGTCCAGAGGGCATCCTGCAGCCCCTCGGCGAGGGCGGTGAAGCTTTCGCCGCCGAGCACGACGCGGACATGCTGCCAGCCGGAGAAGGCAAGGCGGAAATGGTAGAGCCGGTGATCGAACGGTTGGCCGGCGATGCTGATGCCGAGCGAGGTGGCCTCGGTGAAGTCGGACAGCCCCTGCCGCCCCGGCGGATGATCCTGGCGGAAGATCACTTCGCGTGCCGGACCGGCCAGCGCCTGCCAGTGACGGATCCGCCGCTCCAGCGTGCGGCGGATGCCGACAGGGAGGTCGGGATGGCGGCGGCGCAGTTCCTCGAGCAGCGTCACCGGCCGCAGGCCCGGGGCGGCCTCCAGCATCGGCACGATGTCGCTGTCCCAGACCATGGCAAGCGGGTCGGGCCTGCGCCGGCCCCGGGGTGTCGCCCGCTGCGATGGCGGCCGGGGATCGGCCTCTATCCGCCCGCCGGTGCTGGGGCTGAAGCCCGCCATTGCGGCCGCGATGGCCCGGCTGTGGTTGCGTCTGAGCGTCATGTAGCGCCTCGCCTGATGGTCGGTGATGTGCGAGCCGGGCAAGGCAGCGATCCCCCTGGGATGACCGCCCATTCCGGCACACCGAACCGCCAAAGCACCCCACCCGATCGGGCAAGGGCGCCCGCCGGGGTCAGCCGGAGGCCGGGCTACGCCCGACCTCCGGCTGACCCCGGCGCCGCTCATCCTGATTGACGCTCTCAACCATCCTGATTGTCGCGCTGCACCCGCGCCCGCAACCACGCGGCGTGCTCGCCCACCAGGGTGCGCGGCTTGTGTCCGCCCACCTGGTCAGGCGCCAGTGAACCCGTCTCGCGCTGGCGCTTTCGCCACTTCGACACGCAGGACGGGCTGATCCGCAGGGTCGCCGCAATCTCGCGGATCGTCTCACCCGCCTCTGCGCGCTGCACCGCACGCTCCCGCAGATCCTCGGAATATGGGCGCATCCAGCCTGGCCTCCATCGCCCAGCCCAGAGCTTGAATCAGATCTCAGCCCGATTTGGAATCCCGATTCCGATCAAATGCAGCACGCTCTAGAATGTCGGCGCGCCCTGCCGGGTTACGCCACCCCGTTGTGCCAGGCGTTTCCGGCCCGGCCTCTCGACGAGACCATTGGAACAGTCCTGCTCGAGGCGATGCAACCGGCCACCTTCGAGACAATGCGTCAATTTGCGGGTCAGGCATGGGGTGCTCCAGCACAAAATGGTAGCGTCCGTGGAGGTGGTGGAAAGTCTGTCTTCGGCCGGGATGTAGGGATGGGGTGGCCATCGGACCTGACGGCTAGGGTGAAGTTGCGAAGCTCCCACCCCTGACCAGCCGAGGACCCGATGACCGAGGACAGACTGCCACTGGCGGAGCTGCTGGCGAAAGCCGGGGACAGCGACTTTCTGCGCAGCGTTGCCGAGACGGTGCTGCAGATGCTGATGGAGGCGGATGTGGAGGGCCTGATCGGCGCCGGACGGCACGAGCGTACCGGTGAGCGGCTGAACTACCGCAACGGCTTCCGCGACCGGACGCTGGACACCCGCCTGGGGTCGCTGCAGCTGCGGATCCCGAAACTGCGCCAGGGCAGCTACTTCCCGCCCTTCCTTGAGCCCCGGAAGACCTCGGAGAAGGCCCTGGTGGCGGTGATCCAGGAGGCTTGGATCGGCGGGGTCTCGACCCGGCGGGTGGACGATCTGGTGCAGGCCATGGGGCTGTCCGGCATCTCGAAGTCGACCGTCTCGAAGCTCTGCAAGGACATCGACGAACGGGTCGGCGTCTTCCTCGACCGGCCGCTGTCCGGCGAGTGGCCGTATCTCTGGCTCGATGCCACCTATCTCCGTCAGCGCGAGGGCGGCCGCATCGTCTCCGTCGCCGCGATAATCGCTGTGGCCTGCGATGCCGAGGGGCACCGCGAGATTGTCGGCCTGCACATCGGCCCGTCTGAGGCCGAAACCTTCTGGTCTGCCTTTCTCAAGAACCTGGTGAAACGTGGCCTGAAGGGCGTGAAGCTGGTCGTCTCGGATGCGCATGAAGGGCTGAAGGCAGCGATCTCCCGCGTGCTCGGCGCAACGTGGCAACGGTGCCGGGTGCATTGGATGAGGAATGCCTTGGCCCATGTCGGCAAGGCGCAACAGTCCATGGCCTCGGCCGCGCTGCGCCAAGCCTTCCTGCAGCCCGACCAGGACGGTGCCCGGCAGACTTGGCGCCACGTCGCCGACCAACTCCGCGAGCGCTGGCCCAAGCTCGGCAAGCTGATGGACGACAGCGAGCATGACGTGCTGGCCTACATGGCGGTCCCAGCCCAGCACAGGACCAAGCTGCATTCCACGAATCCGCTGGAGCGCCTGAACAAGGAGGTCAAACGTCGTGCCGACGTCGTCGGCATCTTTCCTTCTGAGCAGTCGATCGTCAGGCTCATCGGCGCTGTGCTGCTCGAGGCCAACGATGAATGGCAACTGCAGCACCGCTACATGGGCGTCGAGGCCATGGGCGAGATGCTCAGCCCGCCGGCAACCAACGAAACCCTGCAACTGCCACCCAGGTCCGCCTGAGCCGTGGCCACCTCAGGCCCAGCAGCAAATTCCACCACATTGACGGACGTGACTGGTGGTGGTGGAGGGCCGCTACCTCCCCATGCCGGGTCCGTCATGGGCAGATCTGGCAATGGCATCTGAAGGACGTCCAGGCCGCGGCGAAGTCAGCAAGCCAAACCGTTCGTCCGGACCGCAAAGGAGGCTCACGTCATGGAGCCGCCTTGGGCGAACTTGAATACGCCCATATGAACCGCGCAGTGCACATCACGGATTTCGCAACGCTGGCTTGCTGAGACTGCCCAAGCCGGATCGATATGAATGACGATCCTTTGCACAAAGGGCATGACCGCTGCCAGCGTCCCGCGGCTGTTGGTGTCGGGATCACACCGCAACCGCAGCCAGGGCGCCAACGCCCGCCGCGTTCAGAAGCTCGCGCAGCAGCGGGTTCGGGAAGCGCCGCGCCACCGTCACGGCATGGAAGGGTTGCACGAGCCCCGGTAGCCGCCCCGCCTCCTGCAATTCGCCCGAGGACAGCTCGTCCCGCACCACGATCGGCGGCAGCACGGCCAGGCCGACGCCCTCGCGCGCCAGCAGGCGCATCATGGCCATGTCGTCCACCTCGGCCACGATCTGCAGCCGCAGCCCGAGCCGCTCGCGCAGGGACGTCGAAGCCGGCCCGCAGCCCGCTCTCCGGCGCCGGCAGGATCAGCGGCGCGGCGGCCAGCCGCTCCGCCAGCGTCGCGCGGCCGGCCAGCAGCTCGGGCCGTCCGACCAGGCTCACCGGCTCCTCGGCCAGGCGATAGGCGACGAAGGCGCGCCCCTCGCCGGCGGCGGGCGGCTCGCTGGTCAGCACCACGTCGAGGTCCAGCGTTTCGAGGGCGCGCAGCAGCTCGGCCATGCCGCCGGAGCGCAGCACCACCTCCACTCCTGGCCGGCCCAGCAGCGGGACGCAGGAAGGTCAGCTGGAAGTTGCGCGACAGCGTCGCCAGCGCGCCGACGCGGAGCCTGCGCTGGGCCCGCCCGGTCTCCCGCAGCGTCGCGACCAGATCCTCCCCGGTGGCGAAGATCGCATCGGCATGGTCGAGCGCGATGCGCCCAGCCTCGGTCAGCGCGAGGCGCGCCCGCGCCGGTCGAAGAGCGCATGGCCCAGCCGGTCCTCCAGCGCGCGGATCTGCGCCGACAGGGCCGAGGGCGACGAGGTTCAGCCGCTCGGCGGCGCGGGTGAGGTGGCCCTCATGCGCGACGGCCCGGAAATAGCGCAGGTGATGGTAGTTCAGTTCGAGCATATCGTTCTATTTTAGCGAACGATATGCTCTGAACAATGATCATTTATTCGAAGCCATTGCGCCTGCTATCCGGCTGCGCCGACCATTCCGATCCGGGACGAACCGATGCCGAGCCACCTCCTGCCGCTTCTTGCGCCGCTCGCCCTGCTCGCGGCCGCGCTGGTCGGCCTTCCGCGGGCCCGGGCTGCGCCCGGCGGCGAGCCTGCGCACCGCCGACCGCGGCCGGCGCCGCCGCCCTTGCGGTTGCGGCGGCGAGCGCTTGGCGCTGCTCGCTGGCGGCCGGGCCGGGCGGCTGCGCCGCTCGGCCCTCGGTGCGCCTCGACGCGGTCTCGGCCAGCATGCTGCTGCTGGTGGCCTTCGTCGGCTGGGTCGTGCTGCGCTACGCCGCCACCTACCTGGATGGGGAGCCGCGCCAGGGGCCGTTCACCGGCTGGCTCTGCGTCACCCTCGCGGCGGTGCTGCTGCTGGTGCAGGCGGGCAACCTCGTCGCTCCTCGTCGCTCGCCTGGGGATCGCGCCGGCCTCGGCCTGCAGCGGCTGCTGCTGTTCTACCCCGACCGGCCGGGGGCGCGGCGGGCGGCGCGCAAGAAGGCGATCTTCGCGCGGCACGGGCGATGTCGCGCTCGCTCGCCGCGGCGCTGCTGCTCGGCTTCGGCTTCGGCACTGCCGATATCGGCGCGATCCTGGCCGGCGCCCGGGCTGGCCAGGCGCCTGCCGCCGCCGCCGGCGCCGCGGCGCTGCTCGGCGCTGGCGGCGCTGCTGAAATCGGCGCAGTTCCCGACCCATGGCTGGCTGACCGAGGTGATGGAGGCGCCGACGCCCGGTCTCGGCGCTGCTGCATGCCGGGCGTGATCAATGCCGGCGGCTTCCTGCTGATCCGCTTCGCCGACGTGATGCTGACCGCGCCGGGCGTCCTGGCCGCGCTGGTGATGATCGGCGGGTTCACGGCGCTGTTCGGCGGGCCTGGTCATGCTGACCCAGCCGGCGGTAAAGACGGCGCTCGCCTGGTCCACCATCGCGCAGATGGGCTTCATGATCCTGCAATGCGGCCTGGCGCTGTTCCCGCTGGCGCTGCTGCACATCGTCGCCCACTCGCTCTACAAGGCGCATGCCTTCCTCGCCTCCGGCACCGCGGTCGAGAAGGTCGTCGGCGATCCGTCGGCCGGGGCCGGTGGCGGTGCCAGGCGCGCGGGCGGTCGGCCGGGCCTTCCTCGCGGCGCTGGCGATCTACGCTGCTGATCGGCTTCGCCTTCGGGATGGCGGGCAAATCGCCCCAGGCCATCGCGCTCGGCGCCATCCTCGATCCTCGGCGTGGCCTACCTGCTGGCCCAGGGGCTCGCCGATGCGGCGCCAGGGCCGCTCACGCTGCGGACCGTCCATCGCCGGGGCGGCGCCGCCATCGGCTACTTCGCCCTGCAGCGCGCCGCCGAGACGCTGACCGCCGGGCTGCTGCCCGCCGCCCCCGCGCCCGGCGCGCTGGAATGGGTGCTGATCGTGCTGGCCGTGCTGGGCTTTGGCCTGACCGCCTTCGCGCAGGCACTCTTTCCGCTCTGGGCGCAGCATCCGGCGGCGGCGGGGCTGCGGGTGCACCTGGCCAACGGCCTCTACGTGAATGCGCTGACCGACCGGCTGCTGCGCGGCTGGTCGCTGCCGGAACGCCGGCTGAACGGAGCCCGACCATGCCCTTCGATACCCCTCCCGCGCCCGCTGCGCGGCCCGCCCTGGCCGGTGCCGCTCGACCAGCGATGCAGGCCATCCCGCCGGCCTGGCCGCTGGCCGCGACGGTCGCAGTCAACCCGTTTCTCGGCCAGTCCGGCGAGACGCTGGCGACCGCCGCGGCCCGGCTGCGCCGGGTGGCCGGAGAGCGCGCCACCATGCCGCGCGACTGGTATGCCGGGCGGATCACCGCCGGCGCCATCAGCGAGCAGGATCTCGCCGCGGCGCTCGCCGCGGCCCCCGCGGCGCACCGTCCGGCCGACGTCGCGGCGCTGCGGGCGGCGCTCGCCGTGCCCGCCCCGACGCCCGCTGCCCTGCCGACAGTCGCCGACCTGGTCGCCGAGGCGACCGGCACCGATTGGCCCGGCATCATCGCCGAGCGGCTCGGCGCCTTCGCCGCGGGGTAGTTCGACGAGGGGCAGGCGCTGTGGCCGGTGCCGCATCGCGGCTCGCTCTACGCCTCCTGGCGGGCGGCGGCGCTGCGCGACCTGACGCCCGAGATCCTCGGCCTCGGCGGATTCTGCACCCATGTCGCCGCCGCGCCGCCCGAGGCCGATGCCGCCGCGACCGCGCGCCCTGGCCGCGCTCGGTGTGCCGGACGCGGCGCTCGGGACGTTGCTGCACCGGCTGCTGATGACGCTGGGCGGCTGGGCGCAGTTGGCCCGGCGGCGCGGCTTCGAGGCGGAGCTTGTGGGCGGGACGGATGCGACGCTGGCCGGGCTGCTGGCCGTCCGCCTGGTGTGGGAGGAGGCGCTGTTCGCCCGCCACGCGCCCGCCATCGCCGCGCGCTGGCAGGCGGTGCTGACGGCGCATGCCGAGCCGGTCGCCGCGGCGCCCGAGGATGCGCTCGACGCCATCCTGCAGGAAGCGGCGGAACGGGTCGCGCAAGGGAGCCTCATGGCCGCGCTGGCCGAGGGGCCGGCCGCCGGCCCGCCGGACCGCCCGGCGCTGCAGGCGGCCTTCTGCATCGACGTGCGGTCCGAGGTGCTGCGCCGGGCGCTCGAATCCCTCGACCCCGGCATCCGCACCCAGGGCTTCGCCGGCTTCTTCGGCCTGCCGGTGGCGCATCGTGCCTTCGCCTCGGATGCCGTGGAGAACCGCCTGCCGGTGCTGCTGCGCCCGGGGCTCGAAACCTGTGCCGCGGTGCCGGCGCCAGCCGTGGCGGACGGTGCGCGGATCCGCGCCCGGGCGAAGCGCGCCTGGGGGCGGTTCAGCCAGGCGGCCGTTTCCTCCTTCGCCTTCGTCGAATCCGCTGGCCTGCTGCTATGGCTGGGGCCTGTTGCGGGACGGCCTCGGGCTGCGGCGTCCGGGCCCGGTCGTCGAGCCGCCGCCCCGCCCGGCCGCCGCGCTGCCGGCCGAGGCGCGGATCGCCGTCGCCGAGACGGTGCTGCGCGCCATGTCGCATGACCGCAGGTTTCGCGCCCCTGGTGCTGCTGGCCGGGCACGGCGCGCAGGTGGCGAACAATCCGCACGCCAGCGCGCTGCATTGCGGCGCCTGCGGCGGCTACCGCGGCGATGTGAGCGCCAGGCTGCTGGCGGCTCTGCTGAACGACCCCGCGGTGCGCGAGGGGCTGCGCACGCGCGGCATCGTCATCCCCGCGGATACGCTTTTCCTTGCGGCGCTGCACGACACGACAACAGATGCGGTGACGATCTTCGCCGCCGATCATCCCTCGGCCGCGCATGCCGCGCCGCTGCGGCAGGCCGAGGCGTGGCTCGCCCGCGCCGGGGCGCTGGCGCGGGCGGAACGCGCGCTGCGGCTGCCGCGGGCGGGGACGGGCGGGGCAGTCGCCCGGCGCAGCCGCGACTGGGCGGAGACCCGCCCCGAATGGGGCCTCGCCGGCTGCCACGCCTTCATCGCCGCCCGCACGTGCCGCGACCGCCGGCCGCGACCTCGGCGGCAGAGCCTTCCTGCACGACTACGACTGGCGCGGGGACGCAGGCTTCAGCGTGCTGGAGATGATCCTGACCGCGCCGGTCGTCGTCGCGAGCTGGATCAGCCTGCAGTATTACGGCTCGGTCGTGGCGCCCTCGGCCTTCGGCGGCGGCAACAAGCTGCTGCACAACGTCACCGGCGGCGTCGGCGTGGTGGAAGGCAATGGCGGCACGCTGCGCACCGGCCTGCCCTGGCAGTCGGTGCATGACGGCGAGGCGCTGGCACATGAGCCACTTCGGCTCAGCGTCTTCATTGCGGCCCCGCGTGAGGCGATCGAGGCGGTCCTACGGCGGCATCCGTCGGTCCATGCGCTGTTCGAAAACAAGTGGCTGCACCTCTTCGCCCTCGAGGATGCAGGACTTGCCGCGCGCTACTGCGGCGAATGGGCTTGGCATCCGCCGCAGCGGATATCCTGATCCTGCCACGCCGCCTGAATGATCAAAGCAAAGCTTCGAGCCCATCGGGGAAGTTTGGCTTCATGCTGAGGGCTTTGCAGCCAGTCGCCGGAGCATGGAGCGGATCTTCGCCATGCGGACGAAGGCGGCGGTGATGCGGCAATGCCGCTCGAAGTCGCGTGCCAGCCGTCGGTTGCGACTGATCCATCCGATGGTGCGCTCGACGATCCAGCGCTTCGGCAGCACCACGAAGCGATGGCGGCCGTCATCTTCGGTACTTGATGGCCCGCGTCGCCAATGATGCGCTCGATGGAGGGGGAACCGTCGGCGAGCTCGCCGCAGCAGGGGTTCGGCACCATCGTGGTCCTGCACCTTGGCCGGATGCACCATCACCGCGAGCAGCATGCCAACAGTGTCGGTCAGCAGGTGGCGCCTATGCCCGACGACCTTCTTGCCCGCGTCGTGACCCGACGGGTCGATGCAGCGCCCCCTTGTATGAGCCGCGGCGGCTATTCTCACGGCTGCCGGCCCTGGGGTGGCCACCCCAGGGCCGGCGGTCGGTGATCGGATCGTCGCCCCCATAGCCGTTACGTGCTGGGAAAAAGCAGGATCGCCGCCGCCCCCCTTCACCGGACCCGGATGGTTGCTGGAACATCAGGTTCGGATCAACCGCAAGGATGGGTCGACGAAGATGCCTGATATTACCACCGCTCCCGCCTCGGCGGGTATCGACGTCTCCAAGCGCACGCTCGACGTCGCCATCACTGGCAGCGCCGAGCGTTTCAATGCACCGAATGACGCTGCCGGCCACGCCCTCATCGCAGAGCACCTGCAGGCCCTTGGCGTGCAGCGTGTCGGCCTTGAAGCCTCCGGCCACTACGAGGCCGCTGTTACCCAGCATCTGCGCCGACACCGCTGCGTGGTGGCACCACTCGCCGAGCACCTTACCCTGATCGAGCAGCTCGCCGAGGATATCGCTCGCCTCAAAACACGCCTCGAACGCTACGGCGAAGCCGCATCGCTGCGCTTCCTCAAGGCCGAAATCCAGCGCCTGACCCGATGCCGCGCCAGGCAACTCACCCGCCTCATCGGTCGTCTGCGTGCCGCGCCCGACCTCGCCCGCCGCCTTGATGTTCTCCTCAGCATCCCGGGCGTCGGCGACATCACTGCCGTCACTTTTGTCATCCGCATGCCCGAACTTGGCCGGCTCATACCAAATCCCATTGATCAGAACCCATGTGCCCAGTCGCGCAGGCCGATGGACATGATGCGCCAGGGCTGATCGACGAGGCTGTTCCAAGCGCGGCAGCAGTGCTCGACGATGTCGTCATGGGCCTGGAAGATGCGGTTCGACAGCCAGTTGTCGCGCATGAACTGCCAGACGTTCTCCATCACGTTGAGCTCAGGGCATTTCGGCGGCAGCGGCAGCAGGGTGATGTTGGGCGGCACTGCCACCTGATCTGAGAGGTGCCAGCCCGCCTGGTCGAGCAGCAACACCGCATGTTTGCCGGGCGCGACCGTGGCGGCGATCTCGACCAAGTGCACGTTCATCGCCGCACTGTTGCAGAACGGCAGCACGACTGACCAGCCCCCATCGAGTGGTCCACGCAGAATTTTAGTGGAGCATGACGGCGGGCGGTGCTGACCCAGTAGGGTTTGGACGGCGGAGGAGCATCGGTGGTGCCGGCATGACCACCTCCGGCGCGGGCGGTCGGTACCCAAGGGCGCTGTGTGGCCGTACGGTATTGAAGTGCTGGCGCCATTGTTCGATCAACACCTGGGCCTCACGGAGTGAGTTGAACACCTCGCAATCCAGCAGCTCATCGCGCAGCTTGCCGTTGAAGCTCTCCACATAGCCATTTTCCCAGGGGCTGCCGGGCTCGATGAAGGCGGTCTTGGCACCAACGCCGCTGATCCATCCCTTCACCGCCGTGGCCGCGAACTCCGGCCCATTGTCCGAACGAATATGCGCGGGCACGCCGCGGGCAATGAACAGGTCGGCCAGGACGTCGATCACCTCGGCCGAGCCGAGCTTGCGCGCCACCCGGATGGCCAGCGCCTCGCGGGTGAACTCGTCGACCACGCAGAGCATGCGGAACTTGCGGCCGTCCCGGGTGCGGTCCTCGACGAAGTCGTAGGCCCACACATGATTGGGGCGCTCCGGCCGCAGCCGGACGCAGGAGCCGTCGTTGAGCCACAGGCGGCCGCGCTTCGGCTGCCGCGGCGGCACCTTCAGTCCCTCTTCCCGCCAGATGCGCTCGACGCGCTTGTGGTTGGTGCACCAGCCCGCCACCCGCAGCAGCGCCGTGACCCTCCGGTAGCCATACCGGCCATACAGCTTGGCCAGGGCGACGATCTCGTCCCGTAGCGCCGCTTCGTCGTCGGGCACAGTCGGCGCCTTGCGCTGCGTCGAGCGGTGCTGGCCCAGCACCTTGCAGGCAAGCCGTTCCGAGATGCCCAGCCTGGTCGTGACGTGCTCGACGCAGGCCCGGCGACGCGCGACGCTCAGAAGTTTCCCGCGGCGGCTTCCTTGAGGATGACCTTCTCCAGCGCCAGGTCCGCCACCGCCTTGCGCAGCCGCCCGTTCTCCGCCTCCAACTGCTTCAGCCGCTTCACCTGGTTGAGCTTCAGTCCGCCATATTCGGAACGCCAGCGGTAATAGGTCGGCTCCGTCACCCCGATCGCCCGGACAGCCTCGGCCACCGATTTGCCTTGTGCCGTCAGCACCTCAACCTGCCGCAGCTTGGCGATGATCTGCTCCGGCGTGCTCCGCTTCCCTGCCATGCACATCCCTTCCATGGTCGCACCGGCTTCTCACAGCCGGCGGACTACTTCTAGGGGGGCGGGTCACCTTCCAGTCGGTCACCGTTCCTCAACTCGCTGACCGGCACTGAGTGGACTTGCTTCGGGAAAGTGGAGAGGTCCCGATGACGCAAGAGGAACCTCATGAAGCAGCAGCGACGGTTTACGAAGGAATTTGAGGACGAGGCTGTCCGCCTTGTTCAGACGAGCGGCCGGACCCAGCGGGAGATCGCGGAGGATCTTGGGGTCGGGCTATCGACGCTGGTCCGCTGGATCGGCCGCAGCCGGGACCGGGCGGCGGACGACCCGGCGGGTCGGCATGCCGGATATGGCGGCGGAGCTGAAGCGGCTGCGGCGGGAGAACGAGATCCTTCGGCAGGAGCGGGACATCCTGAAGCGGGCCACCGCTTTTTTCGCCAGGGAGGGAAGTCGATGAGGTTCAAGCTCGTCGACGGGGCGAAGAAGGAGTTCCCCGTGCACCGCTATGCCGCGTCCTCGGCGTCAGCCAGAGCGGCTATTTCGCCTGGAAGGGCCGCCCGGCCTGCCGCCGTCAGCGCGAGGACATGGTGCTGCTGGCGCATGTCCGGTCGGCCTTCGCGCTGTCGAACGGCACCTATGGCAGCCCGCGCATGACGCGCGAACTGCGCGACGATGGCCTGCCGGTCGGCCGCCGCCGGACGGCGCGCCTGATGCGTGAGAATGGGCTCAGGGCCCGGCAGAAGCGGCGGTTCAAGCGAACCACCGACAGCCACCACGCCTGGCCGGTGGCGCCGAACCTGCTCGATCAGGATTTCACGGCGGCAGGGCCGGACGAGAAATGGGGCGCCGACATCTCCTACATCTGGACGAGGGAGGGCTGGCTGTACCTGGCCGTCGTCATCGACCTGTTCGCCCGCCGCGTCGTCGGCTGGGCGACCGGCGACCGGTTGCACCGCGACCTGGCCTTGCGGCGCTGCGGAAAGCGGTCGTCATGCGCCGTCCAGCGGCAGGGCTGATCCACCACTCGGACCGCGGCAGTCAATATTGTTCGTCGACTACCAGGCCGAACTGAGAAGCCACGGCATCCTGATCTCCATGTCCGGGCAAGGGAAACTGCTACGACAACGCCATGGTCGAGACGTTCTTCAAGACGCTGAAGTCCGAGCTCGTCTGGCGCACCGCCTTCGAGACCGCGCCGAGCCGCAGCCGGCCATCGGCCGATACATCGACGGCTTCTACAACCCCGTCCGGCGCCATTCCGCGCTCGACTTCACAAGCCCGGCGCAGTTCGAAAAACATGGCCGCTACCTGACCCAATGCCTCTCCACAAAAGCGGGGCAAGTCCACTGAGGCGCGAACGAGATGATGGACCTCTGGTACAAGAATGCGGTGATCTACTGCGTCGATGTCGAGACGTTCATGGATTCCGATGGCGATGGGATCGGCGATTTTCGCGGTCTCGCCGACCGGCTCGATCATCTCGAAGCGCTCGGTGTCACCTGTCTCTGGCTGCTGCCTTTCTACCCGAGCCCACGCCGGGACGACGGCTACGACGTCTCCGACCACTACGGCGTGGACCCGCGTTTTGGCAGCCCTGGTGACCTTGTGATCTTTATGCAGGAGGCGCGTGACCGCGGGATGCGGGTCATCGTCGATCTTGTGGTCAACCACACCTCCGACCAGCACCTCTGGTTCCAGGCAGCCAAGCGCAGCCCATCCTCAAAGTTCCGCGACTGGTACGTCTGGTCGAAGGAGAAACCAAAGGGCCTACATGAGGGGATGGTCTTTCCGCCGGAGCAAAAAGCCACATGGAGTTGGGACGAGACCGCCGGGGCCTGGTACTTCCACCGCTTCTATGCCTTTCAGCCTGATCTCAACATCGCCAATCCTGCCGTGCGTGAAGAGATCGAATGCATCATGGGTTACTGGCTGCAGCTTGGCGCCTCCGGCTTCAGGGTGGACGCCCTGCCCTTCGTGATCCGGGAGGTCAAGCCGGGCGACCCCGGGGACGGGAAGGAGCGTCTTGAGTTCCTCAACGACATGCACCGCTTCCTCACGTGGCGGTCGGCCAAGTCGGTGATGCTGGCCGAGGCGAACGTCGCCCCGGACAGCATCACTGATTACTTCGCCGACGGCGACCGCATGCAGATGCTGTTTGATTTCATTCTGAATCAAGGCGTCTTCCTTGCCCTTGCGCGCGGCCAAGCCGGCCCGATCGCGGAGGCGCTGGGCTCGGTTCCTCCGCTCCAGGGGCCGGTTGCACAATGGGCGACTTTTCTGCGCAACCATGACGAACTCGACCTTGCCCGTCTTTCCAAGGAGGAACGCAATCAGGTCTTTGCGGATTTCGCCCCGAAGCCTTCGCAGCACATCTATGGCCGCGGCATCCGCCGCCGGCTCGCCCCGATGCTCGGCGGTGACGCACGGCGCCTGATGATGGCCTACAGCCTGCTGTTTGCCCTGCCGGGAACGCCCGTGTTGCTATATGGAGAGGAGATCGGTATGGGCGAAGACTCCTCCCAGCCCGATCGCCTCGCACTGCGCCCGCCAATGCAGTGGAGCGACGAGCCGAATGGCGGCTTTTCTGCCGCGCCTCCCGAGGCGCTGGTTCGGCCGGTCCTGGCCGAGGGACCATTTGGCTACCACCGCGTGAACGTTGCCATGCAGCGCCAGAAGCAGGGCTCGCTGCTGGAGCGGATGCGCCGCCTGATCACGACACGGCGTGCCTGCCCGGAAATCGGCTGGGGGCGATGTGAGGCGTTTGATGCAGGCGATCCAGCGGTATTGGCACTGCGCCATGAGTGGCGCGACACCGCGCTCGTGACGCTGCACAATCTGGCTGACCGTGAGGCCACGGTACGGATTGGACCACTGCTCGGCGAGGACGTTGGGGAACGCCTGCTGCAACTGTTCGGGAGCGTGGAGGAAGACGCGCCGCGGGACGCGTCCGAGCCGCTCCGTCTGGATGCGTTCGGCTACCGATGGTTCCGCCTGCACGGCGAGCGTCGTTGAAGCGACCACTCCGCGGCGATATTCGACGAGGAAATCGCACATCCGCGGGATCCCGAGGCATCTACGTCTCTCTCGGCACTTTGATGTGTTCGCCGAGCGTCTGGCAGACATGGAGCTTCTTGACGTGCACATAGAGCAAGACGACCGGTGGCGTGGCAATGATCACGCTGACCTGCCCCCCTAGAAGTAGTCCGCCGGCTGTGAGAAGCCGGTGCGACCATGGAAGGGATGTGCATGGCAGGGAAGCGGAGCACGCCGGAGCAGATCATCGCCAAGCTGCGGCAGGTTGAGGTGCTGACGGCACAAGGCAAATCGGTGGCCGAGGCTGTCCGGGCGATCGGGGTGACGGAGCCGACCTATTACCGCTGGCGTTCCGAATATGGCGGACTGAAGCTCAACCAGGTGAAGCGGCTGAAGCAGTTGGAGGCGGAGAACGGGCGGCTGCGCAAGGCGGTGGCGGACCTGGCGCTGGAGAAGGTCATCCTCAAGGAAGCCGCCGCGGGAAACTTCTGAGCGTCGCGCGTCGCCGGGCCTGCGTCGAGCACGTCACGACCAGGCTGGGCATCTCGGAACGGCTTGCCTGCAAGGTGCTGGGCCAGCACCGCTCGACGCAGCGCAAGGCGCCGACTGTGCCCGACGACGAAGCGGCGCTACGGGACGAGATCGTCGCCCTGGCCAAGCTGTATGGCCGGTATGGCTACCGGAGGGTCACGGCGCTGCTGCGGGTGGCGGGCTGGTGCACCAACCACAAGCGCGTCGAGCGCATCTGGCGGGAAGAGGGACTGAAGGTGCCGCCGCGGCAGCCGAAGCGCGGCCGCCTGTGGCTCAACGACGGCTCCTGCGTCCGGCTGCGGCCGGAGCGCCCCAATCATGTGTGGGCCTACGACTTCGTCGAGGACCGCACCCGGGACGGCCGCAAGTTCCGCATGCTCTGCGTGGTCGACGAGTTCACCCGCGAGGCGCTGGCCATCCGGGTGGCGCGCAAGCTCGGCTCGGCCGAGGTGATCGACGTCCTGGCCGACCTGTTCATTGCCCGCGGCGTGCCCGCGCATATTCGTTCGGACAATGGGCCGGAGTTCGCGGCCACGGCGGTGAAGGGATGGATCAGCGGCGTTGGTGCCAAGACCGCCTTCATCGAGCCCGGCAGCCCCTGGGAAAATGGCTATGTGGAGAGCTTCAACGGCAAGCTGCGCGATGAGCTGCTGGATTGCGAGGTGTTCAACTCACTCCGTGAGGCCCAGGTGTTGATCGAACAATGGCGCCAGCACTTCAATACCGTACGGCCACACAGCGCCCTTGGGTACCGACCGCCCGCGCCGGAGGTGGTCATGCCGGCACCACCGATGCTCCTCCGCCGTCCAAACCCTACTGGGTCAGCACCGCCCGCCGTCATGCTCCACTAAAATTCTGCGTGGACCACTCGATGGGGGCTGGTCAACGCCAATCAGGCTGAACACGAGCCTCACCGCCACCACGCTCTGATGTCCGCCGTCAAGGTCACTTGGCGTGCGACATCATCCGCCTTTGGTGACGGGTACATCGCGGCCGCATAGGGGAGGAGGCGGGTCCAATGGACGTTGGTGATCATGCTCTGATCCGCGGGTTGGATACCGCATCTCCGCTTATGCGTCCCGGGGCTTCCCGATCTTACTGCGGGCGTCGGCATGGCCGGCCACAAAGCGTCAGATGGGAGTTCCCCTGCCGTTGCCCCACCTCCACACCTGTGTGGACTTGCCCCGCTTTAGTGGAGAGGCATTGGCTCATTTGGCGGCATGTTTTTCGAACTGAGCCGGGCTTATGAAGTCGAGGGCGGAATGGCGCCGGACGGGATTGTAGAACCCATCAATGTAGCGGCCAATGGCCCGGTCGGCTCGTGGCGGGTGTAGAAGACGGTCCGCCAGACGAGCTCGGATTTCAGGGTCTTGAAGAACGTCTCGACCATGGCGTTGTCGTAGCAATTCCCCTTGCCGGACATCGAGATCAGGATGCCGTGCTTCTCGAGTTCGGCCTGATAGTCGATCGAGCAATATTGGCTGCCGCGATCCGAATGGTGGATCAGCCCTGCTGCCGGACGGCGTATGGTCAGGGCTTTGCGCAGAGCGGCAAGAGCCAGGTCGCGATGCAGCCGGTCGCCTGTTGCCCAGCCAACGACCCGGCGTGCGAACAGGTCGATAACGACGGCGAGGTACAGCCAGCCTTCGCGGGTCCACACGTAGGAGATGTCGGCGCCCCACTTCTTGTCGGGCGCTGTTGCCGTGAAGTCCTGATCGAGCAGGTTCGGCGCGACCGGCCAGGCGTGATGGCTGTCCGTGGTCCGCTTGAACCGCCGCTTCTGCCGAGCCCGCAGGCCGTTGTCGCGCATCAGCCGGGCGATCCGGCGGCGACCGACCCTGAGGCCGCTATCCCGCAGTTCCCGCGTCATCCGGGGACTGCCGTAGGTGCCGTTCGACAGAGCAAAGGCCGAGCGGACATGCGCCAGCAGCACCATGTCGTCGCGTTGGCGGCGGCAGGCTGGCCGACCTCTCCAGGCGAAATAGCCGCTTTGGCTGACGCCGAGCACGCGGCACAGGCGGTGGACGGGGAATTCCGCTTTCGCCCCATCGATGAGCGCGAACCTCATCGACTTCCCTCCCGGGCGAAAAAAGCGGTGGCCTTCTTCAGGATGTCCCGCTCCTGCCGAAGGATCTCGTTCTCCCGGCGCAGCCGCTTCAGCTCCGCCGTGACATCGCTCTCTGCGCCGCGGGGTCGACAGCGCGCCGATCCCGGCTCCGGCCGATCCAGCGGACCAGCGTCGACAGCCCGATCCCAAGATCACCGGCGATCTCGCGCTGCGTGCGACCGCTGGTTTGCACCAGGCGGACCGCTTCCTCCTCAAATTCCTTCGTAAACCGTCGCTGCTGTGTCATCGAGTTCCTCATAGCTCATTCGGGAACTCTCCACTTTTCCGAAGCAAGTCCAGAGGTGTTCGATGGATCAGCAGGCGACGAGGACCAAGCCGCGTTCCTACACGGAGGACTACAAGCGCCAGGTCGTGGATCTGGTGGTCAGCAGTGGACGCAGGCCGACGGTGGTGGCGGGCGAGGTCGGCCTGCACCCGACGCTGCTATGCCGGTGGGTGCGCCAGTATGGCGCTGGCGAAGCCGGGGCGCCGCGACCTGCAGCCGTCCCCTCCCTCAAGCCCTTGCCGGTCCCGACGGCCGACCAGGCTGCCGAGATCGCGCGGCTTCGGCGCGAGTGTGACCGGCTGCGCATGGAGCGGGACATTTTAGAAAAGTCCATTTCGATCTTCGCGGAACCGCTGAAATGAAGTTCCGCGTGGTCGAGGACTGCCGCAATGCCTGGTCGGTCCAGCAGCTGTGCCGCATGCTGGGCATCTCGACCGCCGGCTATTACGCCTGGCGGTCCCGGCCAGACAGCAAGCGCGCCGTCGAGGACCGTGCCCTACTGGCCGACATCCGTCAGGCGCATGCCAACAGCGGTGGTCGTTATGGCAGTCCCCGTGTGCATGCCACCTTGCGGGCGCAGGGGAGAAAGACTGGCCGCGGACGGGTCGAGCGCCTGATGCGCCGCCATGGCGTGCGCGGTCTTGTCGCCCAGCGTCGCCGCGTGCAGACCACCGACAGCCGCCACGCCTTCCCGGTCGCTCCCAACCTGCTGGAGCGCAAGTTCTCCGCCACCAGCAGGCCGAACCAGGTCTGGCTGGCAGATTTGACCTACATTGCGACCGGCGAGGGTTGGCTCTACATGGCCGCCATCATGGATCTGCACACGCGCAAGATCGTGGGTTGGGCCATGCGCGACCATCTTAGGGCCGAACTGGCGACCTCGGCGCTCCTGATGGCGATCCAGCGCCAGCGTCCCGGTACCGGCCTGATCCAGCATTCCGACCGCGGTATCCAATACGCCTGCGGTGACTACCAGGCAGCGCTGACAGAGGCAGGCATCATCCCGTCGATGAGCCGGCGGGCCAATCCGCTGGACAACGCGCCGATGGAGAGCTTCTTCCACACGCTGAAAACCGAGCTGGTGCACCACCGGACCTATGCCACCAGGGACGAGGCCAAGCGTGACTTGTTCTCCTACGTCGAGGGCTTCTACAACCGCCAGCGCCTTCATTCGGCCCTGGACTACCGCACGCCAGACCAGGCAGAAAGGCAAGCAGTAAACGTAGCGTAACCCGTCCACGAAAATCGTGGAGGATCACCGGACACACGACCTCGTCCGTCTTGGCCAGCGTTCTCCCAAAGCCCTTCAACCCGGATCGGGTCATGTCCACCTGCCCGAGGGGACGCAATCGTCTCTCCTCCCAGGCCACCACCTCCGGGAAGGTGCGGTGGACGTCCATGCCGATAACACGCCGCATCCTGCTCCTCCTTCAAGACGGTCAACGGGAGCAGTGGGCAACACGACAACTATGGATCCGCGCTCTCGGCGCAACCGGGCAGGTCGCGGGGGCGGCCAGCTACTAATGCGAGCTCTCGGCTCATCATATAGATCGGCCTGTCCACTCTGCGTGCTCCCGGTGCCCCTCGTCCCGGATGGTCGCACCATATACCGGTACACCAAGGCCGTCCCAGCCGAACGAGACAGGTACCGCGGTCTACATACCGGTTACGAATGCCATTGAGGCCTTGACCGCCAAACTGCGCAACGATGTCAGGGCACGGGGCCACTTCCCAAACGATGAGGCCGTGCTGAAACTGCTGTTCCTGGTCTTGAACCTGGCCGCCAAGGAGTGGAGGATACCGCCAGGGAATGGACCGCCGCCAAAGCGCAGTTCGCCATCCTCTTCGAGGACCGCTTCACAACCACCTGATCATCGCGGTCCCACACGAAATTTCTGACAGAATCCACCATCGCCGCTGCCGCCGTGAGCGTAGCGCCCCCGCGTCGCCCGGCGGGCATCGGCAGCGGTGAGAAACTCGGGCGCTACCGTCTGCATCAGGCAGATCAGGTGGGTTTGTTCCTAATTCTCAATCGTAGACGAACTCCGTCCCATCCAGATCAATGGCTGGGAAGATGTCCTTCTCCGCCCAGTAGTCCTGGGTGTGCTGCCATTCGGCTTCGTCGCCGCGCTTCGGCAGCAGGTGCAGGCCGCGCATCAGGTAGCCGGGGTTGAAGTTCTCCGGGTCGATCCACGGCAGCAGCGGCATGTCCGCGTCCTCGCGGCCGCAGCTGCGACCTCGACGCGCTCGGCGCCCTGCTCGTCCATGTGGCCAGCAGCCGGCAGACGAAGTCGCCGATCAGGTCGGCGCGCAGCGTCCAGCTGGCGCGGAAGTAGCCGAACACCCAGACCATGTTCGGCATGCCGGTGAACATCATGCCGCGGTAGGTGACCGTGTCGTGGAAGGCCAGCGGCTTGCCGTCGATCGTGAACGCGATGTCGCCCAGCACGTTCAGGTTGAAGCCGGTGGCGGTGACGATGATGTCGGCCTCGAGCATGCTCGCCCGACTTCAGCCGGATGCCGGTCTCGTGAAGCGCTCGATCTCGTCGGTGACGACCGACGCCTTGCCGCCGGCGATGCCCTGGAACAGGTCGCCGTCGGGGACGAAGGCGATGCGCTGCCGCCACGGCCGGTAGCCGGGCGTGAAGTGCTGCTCGATGTCGTAGTCCGGCGCCGAGGTACGCGCGCGACACCGGCCGAGCAGCTCCTGCCTTCACCAGCTCCGGCTCGGCGAAGCAGCGGCGGTGAACGTCGGCCTGGTCGTAGCAGGATCTTGCGGCGGACGATCTCGTGGATCCACGTCCTCGTCGACGTCGCAGCTCGCGCAGCGTGTCGGCCAGCTCGTTCGCGTTGCGGCCGGTGCGGAAGTAGGTCGGCGAGCGCTGCAGCATCGTGACGTGCGCGGCCTCGGCGCCATCGCCGGCACCAGCGTCGCCGCCGTCGCGCCCGAGCCGATGACGATCACCCGCTTGCCCGTGTAGTCGAGGTCCTCCGGCCAGGTCTGCGGGTGGACGATCGCGCCCTTGAAGCGGTCCATGCCGGGCCACTGCGGCGTGTAGCCCTCGGAGTGGCGGTAGTAGCCCTGGCACATCCACAGGAAGTTCGGCCGTGAAGCACCAGCTCGCTCGCCGGTGTCGGTGCGCGTCGCCTCGATCGTCCAGCGGTTCGTCGGCGCTCGACCAGCTCGCGCTGTTGATCCGGTGGTCGTAGCGGATATGGCGGTCGAGGCCGTTCTCCTCGATCACCTCGCCCATGTACTTGCAGGATCTCGTCGGCCGTGGCGATCGGCGCGCCGGTCCAGGGCTTGAAGCGGTAGCCGAAGGTGTACAGGTCGCTGTCGGAGCGGATGCCGGGATAGCGTGTGCGTCCGCCAGGTGCCGCCGAAGGTCTCCTGGCACTCCAGCACGACGAAGCGGCGTGGCGGGGCGCTGGTGTCGTCAGGTGGTAGGCGCCGCCGACGCCGGAGATGCCGGCGCCGACGATGAGCACGTCGAAGTGCTCGGCCGGCTGGGCCCGCGGCTTTTCGAGGGTTGCTGCCTCGGACATTCCTTGGGTTCCTCCATCGTTGCGTGGCTGGTTCCTGCCGGGCTTGGTGCTCACCCGGACAACTCTGGACAAGCTGCCGGACATCACCGGCGCTGGCGAGTCCCGACGGCTTTGGCGACCAACCGTCTGGTTGAGGGCGCCGGCTGATTCGCAAGCGTTGCGAAGGGCAGCCCATCCGAGTACCGGCGGGTTGTGGTCGCGCTCGGTGTGTGTTCGGCAAAGGGAGGCTGTTCCACCTATGATCTCTCTTGAGGCAGATGAGCCGGCAATCGCTGACCTTCAACCAAAATGCACAAATAGGATTTCACATGCACGCCCAGAAAATATTCCGCGCTCAGCAGCTTCGCCGCAAGCGGCTGTATGCCCCGAAATCGCAATGGGCCTGGAGTTGGGCGGCGACCTGGTCTGGGAAATCCGCCGGCACCGGCTGAAGCCAGGAGCACCTGGTGCGTGGCTGCAGCGTTCTATCCGCAGCGATGGCCGTTTGCTGACACACGGCCTGCCGGGCAGTTTGGATGCGCTGGAAGGAGGCAGCCTTATGATTGGCAGGCGGCAATGGATCGGCGGCACGGCAATAATGCTTGGTGGCTAGAAGGCCGGTGTGGCGAGCTGCCGGGCAGAAGACGGCTTTCCCGGGTTGCGGAGTACCTTCGCCCGAATCGAGGCGACCTGCGGCGGGCGACTCGGCGTCGCCGTGCTCAACACCGGGAGCGGACAAAGAGCGGGTCACCGCCAGGACGAACGCTTCCCGCTGACCAGCACCTTCAAGGTGCTGCTGGCGGGCGCCGTGCTGGCCCATGTCGATGCTGGACGGGACAGCCTGGATCGCCGCATCCGCTTCGCCAAGGGGATCTCGTAGCGTGGTCGCCGGTGACGGAGACGGCAGTGGGCGGCGATGGGATGACACTTGCGGCGCTGTGCGAGGCGATCATGACCATCAGCGACAATACCGCCGCCAACCTGCTGCTGCGCGTCATGGGCGGCCCGGGGGGCCTGACCGCTCATCTTCGCAGCCTGGGCGATGACGTGACGCGGCTGGACCGGATCGAAACCGCACTCGATGAGGCCCGTCCCGGCGACCTGCGGGACACCACTACCCCTGCGGCAACTCGCCCGGCTCGCGGGGTTGAACATGTGTCAGTCTCTGGGCGAAATGGTATAACACGTGGATCTCCGATCGGGGGCAGGTCAGTCCCCTTGCGAGCTTGGCGCCGCCACTCGGACAGCAAGCTGCGGCTCATGCCGTGACGGTCGGCGACGCCCGCCACCGATGAGCCGGGACGCATCGCCTTCTCGACCAGCAACAGCTTCTGCTCCGTCGTCCAGCACCGCCGCCGCTGCGCTACGCTGATCACCTCACCCCGCTGACCGTCCGGCAACGCCCGTACCCTTACTCGTAAGGGCGACAATAGACATCCGCGCCGCATGGCAGCCGAAGGAGTACGCTTACGGCGTTCGAGATGTGGGCGCAGGTCAGCGGGGTTTTCGCCGCCTGAAATCTGCTGCCCTGCCCGCTCTGGTTTGGCCAGCGTGGCAGCTTCAGAACCAACAAGCCAACGGTACCGCTGGTGCTGCTGATGCCGCAGTTCTGGCGGGGGTCAGGCTACTGCCCGGCGGCCAGGGCCAGCGTTACCAGCAAGCTCACCGCCAGCAGGGACAGCGCCGCGGCCGGCCAGCGCCGCAGCGCCGCATCGGCCATCGCCAGCACCCCGCGCCGAAGGATGCCGCCCGCGCCCGCAGATATGGCCGGTGTGGCAGCGGGACGGCGGCAGCGATGCGCAGCACGGCCCGCAGCGCGCGCCCGGCGGGCAGCAGGATGTCGCCCTCCGGCACCGCCGGCAGGCACATGCGCCACAGCAGCAGCGCCAGCACCCCGCCGAGCAGCACCGGCCACAGCCCCTCCCACAGCGTCGCCGAGGCCAGCGCATAGTCCGCGGTACCACCCATGGCGCCGAGATACAGCCCCCACGGCACCACCATCGCCGCCACCGCCAGCGCCAGCCAGGGCAGCACCAGCCCCGCCGGTGGCCGCGCCGCCGCCTCGGCCGCGGCCCCGGCCACCATGCGGCGCAGCGCGTGCAGCAGCACCAGCGTGGTGGTGGCGGCGCTGAGGGTGGCCAGGCTGGCGATGGCGCCCTCGCCCAGCGGTGCCTTCACCGCCAGCTTCGCCAAGGCCCCGCCGGTTAGCGGCAGCCCGCCAATAGCCAGCGCGAGCAGCGCCGCAGGCCCCATCACCCACCACAAGCGGTGCTGCCCGGTCGCCGCGACGACCCCCACCGCAAGGAACAGCGCACCCTTGGCCAGCGCATGGTGGGTGGCGTAGAACGCCACCGCCGGCGCCGCCTCCGCCAGCCCCGTGGCCCGCAGCGCCATGCCGAGAACCGCTACCAGCAGCCCCATCTGGCTCAGCGTCGAATAGGCCAGCACGGTCTTCGGATGCGCCTGTGTCACCCCCACCATCGCGCCGTAGAACGCCGTGCCGAGCCCCGCCAGCACCAGCATCTCACCCCAGCCGGGCAACGACGCATCGGCGGGCAGAAAACGCAGCAGGCCGATGATGCCGGCCTTGACGATGGCGCCGCTCAGCACCGCCGAGGCCGGGGTCGGCGCCGCCGGATGCGCCAGCGGCAGCCACACATGCAGTGGCACCAGCCCGGCCTTCATGCCGAACCCGGCCAGCAGCAGCACCATCGTCGCGTCCCGCCAGGGCGAGCCGGGCAGCGCCGCGGCCACATCGGCTATCACCAGGCTGCCGCCCGCCGCGGCGCTGCCCAGCATGAAGGCCAGCAGCAGGCAGGTCTCGCCCGGCACCGCCAGCAGGATGTAGATCCGGGCCGCCCGCCGCGCCCGCGCGGTTTCCTCATGCACCACCAGCCCGTAGGCGGCGAGGCTCACCAGCGCGAAGGCCAGGTAGAAACCGGCGAGGTCGGCCGTGATGAACACCCCGAGGCTGCCAGTCAGGGTCAGCAGCCAGAAGGCGGCGAAGCGTCCGCCATGCGGCCGGTCCCGCAGGTAGGCCATGGCATAGGCGCCCGCCAGGCTCCACAGCAACGCCGAGGCGCCGAGCAGCATCGCCCCCGGCGCATCCAGCCGCAGCAGCAGGCCGAACAGCACGCCGTCCACCGCAGCCTCGCGCGGTACAGCGAAAATGGCGGCGCCCAGGGCCGGCAGCGGGGCCAGCGGCAGGGTCGCCAGCATGCGGTCCCGCATCCGGCTGGACAGGCACAGCAGCAGCAGCAGAAGCGGGACCAGGACGGCAGCGACGAGCAGCACCGGGCCGCTCACAGTCCGTAGTCCCGTGCGGCGATCAGCCATGCCCAGCCGAGCGGGCTCAGCGCCTGCGCCGCGAACAGCCCCGCCCCCAGCGCCGCCACGGCGGTGGCCAGCGGCGGCAGCACCAGGCCCCAGGCGCCCTCGCGTTCCAGCAGCCGGGGTGAAGGACCATCGGCTGGCAGGAACCAGGCGCGGTAGAGCACCGGCAGGAAGTACGCCGCGTTCAGCAGGCTGCTGCCAGCCAGCACCCCGACGACCCAGCCGCTGCCCCGCCGCAAGCGCGCCGGTGCCGAGATACCACTTGCTGACGAAGCCCGGCGATGGGCGGCATGCCGATCATCCCCAGCGCGGCGACGGTGAAGGCCGACCATGGTCATGGGCATGCGCCGGCCGACGCCATCCATCTCGTCGATGCGGTGAATGTGCAGGGTTTCCGCCAGCGCGCCGGCGCAGAAGAACAGCGTGATCTTCATCAACCCCTGGTGGATCAGGTGCACCAGCCCGCCGATGATGGCGACCGGCCCCGCCAGCGCCACGCCGAGCACGATGTAGGACGACCTGGCTGACGGTGGAGTAGGCGAGCCGCCGCTTGAGGTCGGTCTGCCGCAGCGCCATCAGCGAGCCATAGAGGATGGTGACGGACGCCAGCAGCGCCAGCGGCAGCGCCGAGCGCCGAGGGCCTGCGACGAGGTCGATGCCGAAGACGTCGTAGACGATGCGCACGATGCCGAAGGCGCCCGGCCTTCACCACCGCCACCGCATGCAGCAGCGCGCTCACCGGCGCCGGCGCCACCATCGCCGCGGGCAGCCAGCCATGCAGCGGGACCAGCGCGGCCTTCACCCCGAGCCCGCGCGACAGAAGCACGAAGAGCGCCGCGCAGCAGCGCGGTCGGCGAGCCCCGCGAGGCGCCATGCCGCGGTGAACTCGACCGGCCCGGCGGTGCCTCCAGCAGCACGATCGCCCAGCAGCAGGACCGCGCGCCGCCGAGTGGTGTAGCGCGAGATAGGTGCGCCCCGCGACGCATCGAGGCCGCATCGCCCCGATGGACCACCAGCGGCCAGGTCGAGAGCGTCAGCATCTCGTAGAAGACGAAGAAGGTGATCAGCGATGCCGGCCAGCGCGATGCCCATGGTGGCCGCCACGCACAGGCTGAAGAAGCCGAAGAACCGCGCCTGGTCCGGCGCCTCGCCCAGATAGGCGATGGCGTAGATCGTGGTCAGCAGCCACAGGAAGGCCGAGAGCGTCACGAACAGCAGCGCCAGCGCGTCCACCCGCAGCAGCAGGTCGAGGCCCGGGACCAGCGCCCAGCGGAACTCGAACTGCCGCCCGTCGATGACGCCGGCCAGCATGATGCCGACCAGCGCCAGATTGACCAGCGCCCCGGCCAGGTTGACCGCGGCGCGGGTCCACCAGGCGGTCTCCGGCAGCAGCAGGATGATGCAGGCCGGCAGCAGCGAGGACAGCAGCAGCACCAGCGGCAGGGTGCCGGTCATTCGCTGGCTGCCCCGCCGGGGGTGAAGCCGGCCTCGGCGGCGAAGGGCCGGCCGGTCAGCAGCAGCGTGAAGGCCGGCAGCGGCGCGATGCCCAGCACCGCCGAGCCCAGCGCCAGCAGCAGCGGCACCGACTGCCGCGCATAGCCGAGCGGCCGCGGCGGCGGCGCATCCTCCGCCGCCGGCCCGAGCATCGCGCCGATCACCCGGAACACGTAGCCGGCCGCCAGCAGGCCGCCCGCCAGCATCACCAGCGCCCACCACCACTGGCCACTCGCCATCGCCGCGGTCAGCAGCAGCCATTTGGCGATGAAGCCGCCACTCGGCGGCAGGCCCATCAGCGACAGGCCGGCGAGGCCGAAGGCGAACACCGCCATCGGCAGCGCCCGCGCCATGCCGCCCAGTGATGCGATCCGGTCATGCCCGGCCAATTCCAGCACCAGCCCGGCGGCGAGGAACATCGCCGCCTTGGCGAAGGCGTGGGAGACGGCGTGCAGCGCACCGCCCGCCCAGGCGCCGGCGACCCAGGGCTGCGCCTCGGTGGTGCCGCCGACCAGCGGGAACATCAGGAACAGGTAGCCGATCTGCGCCACGGTGGAATAGGCCATCAGCAGCTTCAGCCGCTGCTGCCGCAGCGCCATGACGCTGCCGAGCAGGATCGCCGCCGCGCCCAGCACCGCCAGCACCTGCGCCGCCGCCGCGGTGATCAGCACCGGCACGGCGTCGAACCACAGCCGCACCACCAGGTAGAACGAGGCCTTGACGACCAGCGCCGACAGCACCGCGCTGGCCGCCGGCGGTGCGCCGGCATGGGCCGGCGGCAGCCAGAGGTGCAGCGGGAACAGCGCGGTCTTTGCCAGCAGCCCCGCCGTCATCAGCGCCGCCGCGATCCACCCGACGACCCCGGGTTCCACCCGTGCCGCCAGCAGCGCGATGTCGAGCGTGCCATGGGCGCCGTACAGCAGCGCGCATCCCAGCAGGTACAGCACCGAGCCGAGCAGCGCGAACAGCAGGTAGCGCAGCGCCGCGGCAATGGTCGCGGCCTTGCCGCCAAGGCTCACCAGCGGCACCGCGGCCAGGGTGAGCAGTTCCAGCGCGACATAAAGGTTGAACAGGTCGCCGCCGAGGAACACCGCGTTCAGCGCCGACCACGCCGCCAGCAGCAACGGCCGGAACAGCTCATCCCGCCCGGCCACCGGCTGCGGACCCAGGCCCCCATGCAGGGCAGCTGCGGCCACCACCACCGCCGTCGTCACCACCATCGCCGCCGACAGCCCGTCCGCCCGCAGCGCGATGCCGAGCGGTGGCTGCCACCCGCCGAGCGCGTAGGTGACCACGCCTTCCCGCAGCACCTGCCGCGCCAGCAGCAGGGCGACGGCCAGCATCGCCGGCAGCAGCGCCCAGGTCAGCAGCCGGGCATGGCGGCCGAGCGGCACCGCCAGCACGGCGGCGACCAGCGGCAGCAGGATAGCCAGCAGGATCCAGGGCGCCGCCTCGCCTACCGGCATCATTCCTCATCGCCCTCGGGGCGCAGCGAGGTGCCGCCGGTCGCCGCGAACAGCCGCAGCACCAGCGCCACGCCCAGCGCCGTGGCCGCCAGCGCGACGACGATGCCGGTGATGACCATCGCCTGCGGCACCGGGTCCAGCGCCTGGCCCCGCGCGCCCGCGGCACCGAACAGCAGGAACACCCCGCTGCCCAGCAGGTTGAAGCCCAGCAGCTTGCGCAGCGGATGCGGCTGGGCGATCAGCCCGTACAGCCCGATGCCGACCAGCGCCGCGCCCGCCAGCCCGTACAGCGATGCGGTCACGCCGGCCGTTCCGGCACGCCGGCCACCAGCAGGCCGAGGGTCGCGGCGATGGAGAAGGTCAGCGCCGCCTCGATCGCCAGGATCAGCGGTTTCGCCAGCGCCACCGGATAAGCTAGGAACGCCCCCGCCAGCAGCATGCCGGCCACCCCTACGCCGAGGAACACCAGCGGCCCGGCCACCACCGCCAGCCGCAGCCACACCCGCCCGATGGCCGGCGCATCCGTCAGCCCCGCCAGCACCGCCAGCAGCCAGACGGCCGCCAGCACCGTGCCGGCCTGGAAGGCGCCGCCCGGGGCATCCGCGCCGCTCCAGAACAGGTGCACGCCGACCATGATGCCGACCGGCGGCAGCAGCCGCCCGAGCCAGGCCAGCACGCCCTCGGCCAGGGCATGCTGGCGCAGCCCTGGTCGCCCGGCCCACATCCCCTCCGGCGTCAGCGACCAGACGCCGAGCAGCGCCAGCAGCAGCACCACCGTCTCCAGCAGGGTGTCGTAGCCCCGGAAGGCCAGCAGCACGCCGGTGACCGGATTGCCCAGCCCGACTGACGGCAACGCCGCCCCGGCCGCCGCCGCCAGCCCGGAGGGCGCCGGCGGCAGCGCCAGCACGGCTGCGCCGAGCCCTGCCGACACGGCGGCGCACAGCACCGCGGCCACGGCGCGCAGCAGCCGGGGTGGCGGTGGTTCCTCGGCGGCGCCGCGCAGCCGGGCGATGGCGCCGATCAGCAGCATGCCGGTGAGGCCGGCGCCGATCGCCGCCTCCGCCAGCGCCACGTCGATCGCCCCGAGCCGCACCCAGGCGATCGCCAGCAGCAGGCCATAGACCACGAACAGCACGGCGCCTCCGAACAGGTCGCGCATGGCGACCGCGCCGAGCGCCGCCACCAGCACCAGCGGCACCAGTACCAGGTCGAACGCCAGCACCATGCTCACCGTGACGGCCCGGCCCGCAGCGCCACCCGGGCGACAAGCTGCGCCACGGTCGCCGCCGCCAGCATCGCCAGCAACCACACCGCCACCAGCTTCAAGCCGCCAGCCAGCCCCTCCACCCGCGGCAACAGGCCCAGCACCACCAGGCCGAGGCCGAGGTTGTCAGCCTTGGTCAGCGCATGCAGCCGAGACAGCGTATCCGGGAAGCGCAGCAGGCCGACCGTCCCAGCCAGGAAGAACAGCACCCCCGCGGTGACGCAGATGATGGTGAAAATCTCGGCCAGGATGCTCATCGTGGGTCGTCCTCCTCCGGGTCGCCGGTGCCGGACGGGCTCGCGCCCTTGACGAAGGCGACGGCGGCAAAGGCGGCGAACAGCGCCAGCACGAGAGCAACATCCACCGCCGCGGGACGTTCCGTCGCGGCGGCGACCAGCACCACCACGCCGATGCCGCCGGTGCCGAGCAGCTGCGCCGCCAGCATGCGGTCGATCGCCGTCGGTCCGCGCAGCACCCGCACCAGGCCGAGCGCTACCGTCGCCAGGATGGCGGCCGCCGCGGCGAACAGGAATTCAGGCATCGGCGCGCCCGAGCGCCCGGGTCAGCAGCCCTTCCTCCCTGGCCAGTTCGGCGACGACGGGCTGGTGGCGATCGAGGCAATGGATGGTGAGGGTATCGCCCTCCACCGCCGCGACCAGCGTGCCGGGCAGCAGGCTTATCTCGGCGCGGAACGCATTGCGTGCCGGGCCTGGCGGCAGGTGCAACTGATAAGTGATGATGCCGGGGGCGAGTGGCATCCGCGGGTCCAGGGCACGCCGCGCCACATCGATGCCGCCCAGCACGGACTGGCGCAGGAAGTGCAGCAGGGCCAGGACGGCCGGTACCAAGCGGGGACGGTTCGGCGCGGGCGGCAGCAGCCTCAGGCTTACCCAGGCCGCCGCGACCGCAGCTGGCAGACCAACGGCAAGGCCGGCTCCGGATCCTCCGAGGATGAGCCAGAATGCGAAAAATCCCAGGGCGCGCAGCGCACCAGCCAACATCAAGCCATGCATCGATTGACGTCTAGCACTCGGGCTTCTTCGAGGCGACAGATACCTGCTCATACCTTGCTTGGTCGGACCTGTCGAAACACGGTAAGCGCTAGGATGAGGCCCTACGTTATGGATGACGTTAAGAGTCCATCCGGTATCATGTGGTTGTCTGACATAGCCTTCAGCATGCGGCGGATTGAGGCGCAGCGAAGGAAAGCCAACGCGCTGCGGTTCAGGCACTCGCCAGTCCTTGGCGAGATGGCGGCAGCGATTGAGCCAGGCGATCGTTCGTTCGACGATCCAGCGCTTCGGCAGCACGACGAACTTGTGGCGGTCGCAGCGCCGGACGATCTCGATGTCGACCTGACCGCAGACAGCCTGCAGCTTGGTCCGGAACTTGGCGCCCGGACTAGATCGGTTTCCGGCCTGACTGAATCGCTTGTGGTCCACGAAGCGGCGCGGAGATGATTCAGTTGCTCCTCGGCAAGTGTGGCGATGGGGATGTCGAAGGCGCTATCGATCGATTTGCGGGAACGCGTGGTGGCGGCGGGATCGTCGTGCCGGGCGGCGGCGGTCCGCTTCGGGTGAGCGCGGCCAGCGCGGCCCGGTGGGCAGCGCTGAGACGAAAAGTGGGTTCGGTCGCGTCAGGGCCGCTCGGTGGGGACCGGCGCTCGGCGCAGACTGAAGCTCATGCGGCGCTGATCCTGCGCCTTGTCGACCAGAAGTCCGACATGACGCTGAAGGAGATCCAGGCCGAGTTGGCGAAGGCTGGTGTATCCGCCGGCATCGGCACGCTGTGGCGCTTCTTCGACCGGCGCCGGATGACATGGAAAAAAAGTCTGCCCATGCCGAGGAGCAGGATCGCCCGGACGTCCCGAGGCGGCGACGTGCCTGGTTCGAGGCCCAGCCCGACCTCGACCCGGACCGCCTGGTGTTCATCGATGGAACCCGGGCTTCGACCAACATGGCCCGCACCCACGGCCGGGCGCTCCGGGGCGAGCGGCTGCGGGCCGCCGTCCCACACGGTCATTGGTTGACCACGACCTTGGTCGCGGCCTGTCAGGAATTCGTGTGGGACCGCGATGATCAGGTGGTGGTGAAGCGGTCTTCGAACAGGATGGCGAACTGGGCCTTGGCCATGCCCATTCGCGAGGCTGGCATTTTCCACTCCTTCGCCGCCAGGTTCAACACCAGGAACAGGAGCTTCAAGGCGCTGTCGTCGGTTGGAAAGTGTCCGCTGGTTCTCACCGCCCGGCGCAGCTTGGCATTCAGGACTTTCGATGGCGTTCGTGGTGTAGATGATCCGGCGCACCTCATCAGGGAAACGCGAAGAACGGAATGACTTCCGACCAGTTCCGCCGCCAGGACTGGGCGATCGCCGGGTATTTCTTCCCCCAATGGCCTTCGGAGAAGTCTTCAAGGGCAGTCTTGCCGGCATCGGCGTCCTTGGCCCTGTAGATCTGCTTCAGCGTTGCCGCCACCGCCCGGCGGTCCTTGTACGAGACGAAGGCGAGCGAATGGCGGATCAGATGGACGACGCAGGTCTGGACCTGGGCCTGCGGAAAGACTGCCGTAATCGCTTCCGGAAAGCCCTTCAGGCCGTCAACGACGGCGATCAGCACGTCCTCGATGCCGCGACCCTTGAGTTCGTTCATGACCCGCAGCCAGAACTTGGCGCCCTCGCTCTGCTCGATCCAAAGGCCGAGGATTTCCTTGGTTCCGTCCGGCCGGACACCGAGGGCGACGTAAACGGCCTTGTTCCTGACCGTCCCTTCGTCGCGCACCTTGATCCGGATCGCATCGAAGAAGATCAGCGGATAGAGGCTTCCAGCGGCCGGTTCTGCCACTCCGCCACCTCTTCGAGCACCGCGTCGGTGACGGCGCTGACCAGGTCGGGCGAGACGTCGATCCCGTAGAGTTCGCGCAGGTGCCCCTGGATCTCGCGGGTGCTCATGCCGCGGGCGTACATCGAGACGATCTTGTCGTCGAAGCCGGGAAACCGCCGCTGATACTTGGCGATCAGCTGCGGATCGAAGCTCGACAGCCGATCGCGCGGAAATCGAGCGCGAGCTTGCCCGTCCCGGTCAGAACCGTCTTCCTGCCATAACCGTTGCGGCGGTTGCCGCCACCGCTCGCCGACGTCGAGATGATGATCCATCTCCGCGTTCAATGCCCGCTCGGCCAGTGCCTTCTTCAGCTCATCCAGCAGGCCGTCCGTCGTCAAAGGCGGTCTTCGCATCGGCTCCACCCAGAAGCTGGTCGACCAGGGCATCGGGAATAACCGGCTGTTTGCGGGCGCGGCATACGATGGCTCCTTCAGCAGCATCGTACGGCCCGAAACACGGAAATTCCGACAGTCCCTTGGTCGCCGGCCTGCGCAACACCGGCATGGTCGCACCGATGGTGCTCGATGGGCCGATCAACGGCTCCCTCTTCCAGGACTACGTGGAGCAGGTGCTGGTGCCCGAACTCCGCCCTGGAGACACCGTCGTGATGGACAACCTCGGCAGCCACAAGGGTGCAGGCGTCAGGGCCGCAGTCGAGGCCGCAGGGGCGAGCCTGCTCTACCTCCCACCCTACAGCCCCGACTTCAACCCAATCGAGCAGGCCTTCGCCAAGCTGAAGGCCATGCTGCGCAAGGCGGCTGAGCGCACCCTCGATGACCTCTGGCGCAGCACCGGCCGCATCATCGATACCTTCACCCCAACCGAGTGTGCCAACTACTTCGCCGCCGCCGGCTATGACGCAGACTGATAGGAAACCGTTCTAGGTTCTGTCGACAAACTCGATTCACAAACGGTGACCGGCGTGATTCACCACTGCCTCTTGGAAGGAGGCGGATGTGGCGCGGTGTCTGATGAGCGACGAGGAATGGGCGATATTCGAGCCGTTCCTCGCTTGGCTGCCGCTCGCGGGGTGGACGTCCTCCGCGCGATCACCGGCGCACGTTGGACGGGATCTTCTGGGTCGCCCGCGCCGGGGCGCCGTGGCGTGACCTGCCGGAGGAGTTCGGCGGAATTTGGAGTTCGGTGCACCGGCCAGTTCCGGCGTTGGACCTTGTCGGGGGTCTGGGAGGTCATGCTCGGAAGGCCTGGCCGACGCCGACCCGGATGCTGCCGCCCTGCAGATGATCGAGCAGCACGACAATTCGCGCGCGCCATCACTGCGCCGCCGGCGGAGAAAGGGAGACCGGGTCCAGGGTCTCGGCCGTTCGCGCGGTGGCTTCACGACCAAGCTCCACGCCGACACCAATGCCCAAGGCTGGCCGCTTGGCTTGTTGATCAGCCCCCGGGCGAGACCCACGACGCGAAGGTGGCCATCGACCTGGTCAACAGCGTGCCGCAACGCCCGCTTGCCCGGCTGGGCGACAAGGGCTACGACACCGATGATATCCGCTACGCGGACCTGTCCCGCGGCACGCTGTCGATGATCCCGACCAAATCCAGCCGGAAGATCCAGTTCACCGTCGATCATGCGCTTACAGCCTGCGCAACCGGATCGAGCGCTACTTCAACAAGATCAAGAATGCCCGCCGCGTCGCCACCCGATATGACAAACTGGCGGCGAGCTTCATGGCATTCGTCGAAATCACCTCGATCCGATATTGGCTCAGGTTTGTCGACAGAACCTAGCCGACGAGGCAAATCATAATATATATCTCATACCAAATCCCATTGATCAGAACCCATGTGCCCAGTCGCGCAGGCCGATGGACATGATGCGCCAGGGCTGATCGACGAGGCTGTTCCAGGCGCGGCAGCAGTGGTCGACGATGTCGTCATGGGCCTTGAAGATGCGGTTCGACAGCCAGTTGTCGCGCATGAACTGCCAGACGTTCTCGATCAGGTTGAGCTCAGGGCATTTCGGCGGCAGCGGCAGCAGGGTGATGTTGGGCGGCACTGCCACCTGATCTGAGAGGTGCCATCCGGCCTGATCGAGCAGCAAGACCGCATGTTCGCCGGGCGCGACCGTGGCGGCGATCTCGACCAAATGCACGTTCATCGCCTCGCTGTTGCAGAACGGCAGCACGACGGCGGCGCCCTTGCCTTCCCACGGGCAGATCGCGCCGAAGAGATACATCGACGCGGTGCGTTGGTCCTTCGCCGCCGACGGGCGGGTGCCACGGCTAGCCCAGCGGCGGGTGATCTTGTTCTTCTGGCCGATGCGGGCTTCATCGGCGAACCATATCTCTATGGCGCTGATGGCGACGCCCGTCTCGTGCGCGACTTCCTCCAGGCGGGAGGGGAAGGTCTTTTAAAAGGATCGATGACGCCCTCAGCCTGAGCATGATGCCGCGGCCGGGCCGAGAGCTTGCGGTAGCCCATCGCGCGCAGCTCCCGGCTCAGCGTCTGCTTCGAAACCGAGACCCGGAACTCCTCCCACAGCCACTGACCGAGATCGACCAGCCGCCAGCGCACTACGCCATGGCTGGCGGGGATCGGGCCCGCCTCGATCGTCGCGGTCAGCGCGGCGCGGTGGGCGGCGGTCAGCCGTGGCAGCGAGCCCGGCGGCTTGCGGTCGGCCAGGCCGTCCGGGCCCATAGCGTTGAACCGCACGACCCAGTCTCGAATGATCTGCAGCGTCACCGCACCGATCCGCGCTGCCTCGGTGCGCGAGGCGCCGTCGAAAATCGCCGCCAGCGCCAACAGACGCCGGGCCTGCGCCGCATCTCTGCATCGGCGCGCCGCGGCGCGCAGGGCTGGACCATCATAGTCGGGGCGAAGAGGAAGTGGCTGGCCCATGGCGAACCTCCGATGTTCGCCTCCTTGAATCAGATCGGCTCCGCGTCGGGGAAGCCCATTCGTAAGTCACGGCTACCAGGACTTGGTATTATGGGTCCGTCGATGACGGGTTACGCGTCCTGGCGTGGCGGCGGAACAATGGGTTAGGATGGATGCGGTGACGAGTTATGAGTTATCCGACACGGGCGGCACACTCCCGGCCTGTCACGGAAGGGCCTGATCCTCATGGCGATGCAGCGGATGGTGCTGGAGATCGGGATGGGAACCGATATCCGCGGCACGGACTACACCAAGGCCGCGGTGCGGGCGCTGCGCGATGCGCTGTGGCACAACTCCCTCACCATCACCAACGCGCTCGGCGTGGATGTGGACAGCATGCAGGTGGAGGTGCGCATCGGCGTGCCGAAGCCGGACCAGGTGGACCATGCGGCGGTGCTGGCGGTGCTGCCGCATGGCACCGGCACCGTCACGGTGGTCGAGGGCGGGCTGGAAATCCCCAACGAATCCGGCACCGGCAGCACCGTCATGGCGCATGCCGCGGCCATCGTCCGGCTGGAGATCCCGGCATGACCGCCAAGCGCGTGATCCTGGAGATGGGCGCCGGCAACGACCTGCACGGCGGGGACTACACCAAGGCGGCGCTGCGGGCGGTGCAGGATGCGCTGCACCACTCCTCCCTCACCATGCTGCGGTCGCTGAAGGTCGACCCGCGCACCATGCTGGTCGATGTCACCATCGGCGTGCAGCAGCCGGACAAGGTGGATGCCGGGAGGGTGCGGGCTTCCCTGCCGCACGGCATCGTCACGGTGCAGGTGGTGAAGGGCGGCCTCGACGTGCCGGATGATGCGGGCGACGACGTGGCAGTGATCGCCAGCGCCGCCATCAGCGTCAGGCTTGAACTGCCGTAAGCACCGGCGCCAGCCGCGCCGCCCAGGCCTCGATGCCGGTGGCATCCGCCAGCAGGTCCTGCCGCACCTCCAGCAGGGCGGCCGGGATGCCGCGGGCATCGCCATGGATGGGCACGGTGTAGTCGTGCTCGGCCTCGATCCGGTAGGGCTCGTTGTCGCCCACCACCAGCGCCGGGTCGGCCGCCAGCGCGGCGACCAGCCCGCGGCCCAGCGCCACCGCATCGGCATAGAGCAGCCCGGCGTGCCAGGGCCGGCGGATGCCCTGGTATACCGGGGTGAAGCTGTGCACGCCGATGACCACGGTCGGCCGCCCGCGCCGGGCATCCAGGCATTCCGCCACGGCGGCGTGGAAGGGGCGGAAGAAGCGGTCCTGCCGGGCTGCGACCTCCGCCGGCGGAAGCCCCTGGTTGCCGGGGATGTCGGTGTCCTCGCTGCGCGGCGGAATGGAACTGGCCGAGCCGAGCGGCCGGTTGCAGTCGATCAGCAGCCGCGAATAGCCCGAGAGGAACAGCGGCGCATCCAGCCGCGCCGACAGCGCCCGTGCCAGCCCGGCCGCGCCGATGTCCCAGGCGATATGCCGGGCGAGATCAACCGGCCCAAGCCCGAGCCCGGCATAGGATTCGGGGATGTGGTTCGAGGCGTGCTCGCACAGCAGCACATAGCGCGAGGTGCCGGCGCGATTGAGGGCGGTGACCGCCGCCCTCAAGGCACCTCGTCCGTCATCACCCGGAAGTCGGCCAGCGTGCAGGGGCCGAAGGTGGTGGCGATGGCCACGTCGGTGGCGTCGCGGCCGCGCGCCATCAGGATGCGGCCGATGCGCGGCGTGTTGTTGCGGGCGTCGAAGGTGTGCCACTCGCCGCCGAGATAGACCTCGAACCAGGCGGCGAAATCCATCGGGCCGTAGGGCGGCGGCATGCCGATGTCGCCCAGATAGCCGGTGCAGTAGCGCGCCGGGATGTTGAGGCAGCGGCAGAAGGTGATGGCCAGATGGGCGTAGTCGCGGCAGACGCCGTGCCGGTCGCATGTAGGCGTCCCAGGCCGTGCGCTGGGCGCTGCGCGTGCTGGTAGCCGAAGGTGATGTGGTCGTGGACGAAGTCGCAGATCGCCTGCACCCGCGCCCAGCCGGTCGGCGTGTGGCCGAACAGCGCCCAGGCGATGTCCGAGAGCCGGTCGGTGTCGCAGTAGCGGCTGCCGAGCAGGTAGACCAGGACGTCGTCCGGCAGTTCCTCCACCGGGTGCTGGACGGCATGCGGCGAAAGCGTGTCGGGCTGGCCGCTGTCGGTCACACGTCAGGTCGGTGGTGATGGTGATGCCGGCCGGGCGGGGCGGTGATGCGGGTGCAGAGGTTGCCGAAGCCGTCGCGTGTAGTGGTGCGAGCCGATCGGCGGGTCGTAGGTGACCATGATGCGGGCGCATCGAGGTCCGGCAGGCGCGCGAGGGTGCGGGCTGACCATCAGCAGCATCGGCGTCGGCTGCGGGCAGTCATAGACGATCTGGTAGCCGGCGCGGATGCGCATGGGCCGAGTCTCCTTCGGAAGGGCGGCAAGGTCCGCAACTGGGTCAAGTCCCGGCGGGTGGTTCCGGTTCCGCGGCGGTGACGCGACCTCGACCGTCATGCCGAGGCTGTCGGCGGGGAAGCCGGTCCAGGTGCCGTGCAGCGGCACGGCGTGGCGGTGGTCGCGGGCGACCGCGACGCGGATCAGGTCGCGGTTGCCGACGATGCCGTTGGTCGGGTCGAGCTCCACCCAGCCGGCGCCGGGCACATAGACCCGCAGCCAGGCATGGGTCGCCCCGCCGCCGACGCGGCCGCCACGCTCCGGCACATATAGGTAGCCCGAGACGAAGCGGGCGGCGAAGCCGAGCGCACGCACCGCCTCGATCATCAGCACCGCGAAGTCCCGGCAGGTGCCGCTGCCGAGCCGCAGGGTGCGGATCGGCGTCCTGTACGCCCATCTCCTCCCGCGCCACATAGGTGAAGCGGGCCCGGATGGCGTGGGTCATGGTGGTCAGCAGCGCCCGGGTCTCGGTCGGGCCATCGGGCGGAGGAACTGGCGGACCCAGCGGTCGACCTCGCGGTCCGGGTCGGGGTACTGGCGCTCGATCGAGCGCGCCAGGTCGGCAGGCTCGTCGGTGCCATAGGCGAAGGGGTAGGTCTCCGCGCCTACGCCGACCGGGAAGTCCAGCGCGTTGAGTCGGCGAGTGGTCGAGCAGCACGCGGCTGTGGAAGCGCAGCACCCGTGCCCGGCCGGTGAAGCGGGCAACCGCGACGCTGTTGCCGAACACGTCGTGCAGCCAGCGCAGCTCGGCCGGCTCGGGGGTGATCCGCAGCGTGGTTTCCAGCAGCCGCTGGTCATGCCCCTCGCGCGGGCGGAGCATCATGCGATGCTCGCCGAAGGAAACGGGCTGCTTGTAGCGGTAGGTGGTGACGTGCTGGACGGCGAGAACCGGCATCCGCTCAGCCGGCTCCCTGCCGCCGGGGCGCCGGCGGCCGGCGGCGCTGCCGCAGCGCGGTCAACCCGCGGCCGGCTTCGGCCCGGCCTTCTTCGGCGGCGGGACCGACCGGTCGAAGGGGGAGACGACGGTGACGCCCGGCTTCTTGTCCGCCTTCGGCTTCTTCGCTTCGCGACCGCTGCGCTTCTGACCCTTGGCCATGGTGTTCTCCGATGTCGCGTGCCGCTTCCGGTACCCGGCCGCCAGCAGGCCAGGGCCATACGGTTGCGGAACTTCGGGGCCGAGGAGCGTCGGCCAAAATGGACCGGTGGCCCGGATTTGTCCAGCGGCATCGCCGGAAAGCCAGGGCAAGGCGGCGCGGCAGGTGCTGCCATGCGCCGCGTGGCGGTCGGGCGCCGCTGTTACGGACTGTACATCCGTGGCTGTTTTTATTATAACGCGCCCATGCAAGCCCACAAAAGCGATAATTTCAACGACCGACTGAGCGAAGCCTCCAAAGCACGCAAGGCTGCGATGGAAAAGTTCCGCAACCTGCCGAAGCCGAACGATCCGGTGGTGCTGGAACGGGCCGCGGCCCAGAAAGCGGTGGCCGAGGCCCGCGAGGCCCGCATCGCCGAGCGCAAGGCAGCCCGCGAGGCCGAGGCCGCCCGGCTCGCCGCCGAGGAAGCCGCCCGCGTCGCCGAAGCCGCCCGGCAGGCCGAGGAACAGCGCCAGCGCGAGATCGAGCAGGCCGCCCGCGATGCCGAGGCCGCCCGCCTCTACGCCCTGGAAAACGCCGACCGCGAGACCCGCGCCGCCATCCTCGACGAGGAAAAGCGCCAGCGTGCCCTGGCCCTGGCCGCCGAGCAGAAGGCCGCGCGGGACGCCCGCTACGCCGCCCGCAAGTCCCGCAAGCGCTGAGCCTGCGGCCCGGGCGGGTGACCCGCCCGGGCGACCGGCTTATTCCGCCGCGGCGGTCGCCGGTGCGCCGGCCGCCAGCCGGAAGCCCTCGTAGCCGCGCGGCGGCGATCTCGTCGCAGTGCTCGCGGTACGGTGCCGACGCCGCCGATGTAGGGCATGAACACGCGCGGCTTGCCCGGGATGTTGGCGCCCATGTACCAGGAGTTCGGCCGCGCGGAAGAGCGTGCGCATCGGCGACCTCGTTGACGTGCTCGACCCAGGCGTCCTCGGCCTCGGGCGTCGGCCTCGATGCGCGTCGAGCGCCGCGGCTCCGCATGTGCGCGAGGCAGTCGGCGATCCAGTCGACGTGCTGCTCGATCGAGACGATCATGTTGGTCAGCACCGACGGGCTGCCCGGGCCGGTGATCAGGAACAGGTTGGGGAAGCCGGCGGTCAGCAACCCGAGATAGGTGCGCGGCCCGTCCGCCCAGTTCGTCGCGTCAGCGCCAGGCCGCCGCGGCCGCGGATGTCGATCGCCAGCAGCGCGCCGGTCATCGCGTCGAAGCCGGTGGCGAAGACGATGCGCGTCGAGCCGCGGTACCTCGCCTCGGCGGTGCGCACGCCGGTCGGCGGTGATGGCTCGATCGATCGGTCGCTGCGCAGGTCGACGAGGCGTCGACGTTGTCGGCGGTTGAAGGTCTCGTAGTAGTCGGTGTCGACGCAGAGGCGCTTGGTGCCGATCGGGTAGTCCGGGGCACAGCATCTCGGCGGTCGCGGGGTCCTCGACGATCTCGCCGATCTTCGCGCGGACGAATTCGGCGGCGGTGCTCGTTGGCCTCGCGATCGACGAGCAGGTCGGCGAAGGCGCCCATGCAGCGCCGGTGCCGCCGCGTGCCCAGCGCGCCTCGTAGCTCGCGCCCGGCGCTCGGCTCGGGCGTGACCTCCAGCGCGCATCTGCGGGTTCGATCGGCGAGGATAGCCGGTGACGTCGGCCGCGCCTCGGCGCGATGGCGCCGCGTAGTCGCGACTTCACCAGCCCTCGTATCCGCGGTCGAGCGGGCGGTTCCGCGCCGGCAGGCTGAAGTTCGGCGTGCGCTGGAACACGGTGAGCTCGCGGCCTGCTCGGCGATCACCGGGATCGCCTGGATGCCGGAGGAGCCGGTGCCGACGACGCCGACCCGCTTGCCGGCGAAGTCGACTCCCTCGTGCGGCCAGGGCCGGTGTGGTAGGATCGCGCCCGCGAACGTCTCGAGCCCGGGATGTCGGGCAGCCTGGGCGGCGGACAGGCAGCCGGTCGCCATCACGCAGAGCGCGCCGCTGACCCGGTCGCCCGCGGTCGGTCTCGACCGTCCAGCGGTTGGTCGCCTCGTCGAAGGTCGGCGCAGGTGACGCGCGTGTCGAACTGGATGTCGCGCCGCAGGTCGAAGCGGTCGGCGACGTGGTTGAGCGTAGCGCAGGATCTCCGGCTGGGCGGCGTAGCGCTCGGTCCAGTGCCATTCCTGCTGCAGCTCCGGCGAGAAGGAGTAGGAATAGTCGCAGGCTCTCGACGTCGCAGCGCGCGCCGGGATAGCGGTTCCAGTACCAGGTGCCGCCGACGTCGTCGGCCGGCTCGAAGACCCGGGCGGAAAAGCCGAGGCCGCGCAGCCGGTGCAGCATGTACAGGCCGGCGAACCCGGCGCCGACGATCACCGCCCCGATGGTTTCGGCGGGGGCGGCCCTGCCGGCTGCGGCCTTGGTCTTCGTCTCGGACATCGCGTTGTTCTCCGGGCCTGTCTTGGCACTCTGGATTTTCCCTTGGGGGCAAGGCGACACATTCCACGCCCTGCTGTCAACGTCCGCCAGCGGGCGCGGCCAGGCCAGGAATTGCCAATGACTGGTTATCTGGCAGACTTCCACTCAACCAGGAGAGCCCCGCCATGCTCGACGCCTCGACCCAGTGGTCCCGTTGCGGATGATGTCCACCCTCGCGGTCATGGGCGTGCTGCAAGACCTCCTGCCGGCGCGGGAACGGGCCACGGGCCAGCGGATCATCGCCACCTTCGAGCCGACGACGCCCCTGCTCGGCCGCATCCGGGCGGGCGAGCCGACCGATCTCGCCATCCTGACCGCCGAGGCCATCGAGGCGCTGCTGGCGGATGGCACGCTGCGGGCCGGCAGCCGGGTGGATGTCGCGCTGTCCCTGGTCGGCGTCGCGGTGCGGGCCGGGGCGCCACGGCCGGACATCGCCACCCCCGAAGCCTTCCGCGCAACGCTGCTGGCGGCGCCCAGCATCGTCTATTCCCGCGCCGGGGCCAGCGGCATCTTCTTCGCCGGGCTGATCGAGCGCCTCGGCATCGCCGATGCGGTGAATGCCAAGGCCACCATCATCCCCCAGGGCTTCACCGCCGAACTGGCGGCGCGCGGCGAGGCGGCGCTGGCGATCCAGCAGGTGAGCGAGCTGATGGTTGTACCAGGCGTCGATATCCTCGGCCCCCTGCCGGCGGCGATTAACACCCGCGCCGTCTTCTCCGCCGGCATCCTTGCCGATGCCGCGGCGCCCGAGGCCGCGGCCGCGCTGCTGCGGCACATCAGGCAGGCGGCGACCCCGGCGGTGCTGGCGGCCAAGGGCCTGCAACCGGCCTGAGAGGCAGGGGCCGGGCGGCGGCGCCCCGTTGCACGCGCTCAGGCTCCTCCGCCTAGGCTGCATGCAACGGGCGGCAGAACGGTTCCGGCATGCGAAGCGACGGCGATGGCGCCCACGCGCCATGCCGGCGCCGGCTACCCCCGGAGCCTGGTTCCCCAGGCGCAGAATAATAAACCGGGGAGAACAACCGTCCATGAACCGCAGAACCCTGCTCGCCGCCGGCGCGGCGCTGCCGCTGTTCCACATCCTGCCGGGCCGCGCCCAGGGGGTGAGTGGGGGCGCCATCTCGGATGGCGTCGTGAAGATCGGCGTGCTGAACGACATGACCGGCGTATTCTCCGACCAGCAGGGCATGGGCGACGCGGTCGCCGCCCGGCTGGCGGTGGAGGATGTCGGCGGCAAGGTGTTGGGCGCCCCGGTCGAGGTGGTGCACGGCGACCTGCTGAACCGCGCCGATATCGGCATGTCCATCGCCCGGCGCTGGTTCGACCAGGAGAAGGTGGACATGATCCTCGGCCTCGGCAATTCCGCCGTGGCGCTGGCGGTGCAGAACCTGTCGCGCGAACGCCAGAAGATCAACATGCCGATCTCCGCCGGCACCACCGACCTGACCGGCAAGGACTGTTCGCCCTTCACCGCGCACTGGGTCTACGACAACTACTCCGCCGCCAAGGGGCCGGTGACGGCGCTGGTCCGCAACGGCAAGACGAAGTGGTATTTCATCGTCTCGGACTACGCCTTCGGCCATTCGCTGGAAGCCAATGCCACCGAGATCCTGAAGGGCCTCGGCGGCGAGGTGGTCGGCAGCGCCCGCGCGCCGCTCGGCGAGACGGATTATTCCTCCTATCTGGTGCGGGCGGCGTCCTCCGGGGCGCAGGTCGTCGGCATCTGTGCCGGCGGTGGGGACATGATCAACATCGCCAAGCAGATGGGCGAATTCGGCCTGCTCAAGCGCGGCATCCAGCCGGCGGCGCTGAACTGCTCGCTGACCAACATCCGCTCCATCGGCCTCGAGACCGGCCAGGGCATGGTCTTCGCCGCAAGCTACTACTGGGACCAGAACGAGGGCACCCGCGCCTTCGCCGAGCGCTTCATCCGCGCCCATGGCCGGCCGCCGACCGCCTTCCAGGCCAGCTCCTACGGCGCCGCCGCGCATTACCTGAAGGCGGTGCAGGCCGCCGGCACGGATGCGACGCCGGCCGTCATGGCAAAGATGCGGGAAATCCCGATCAACGACTTCATGACCACCGACGGCAGCATCCGCCCGGATGGCCGCGTCATCCGCGACGTCTACCTGATGCAGGTGAAGGCGCCGCAGGAATCCAAGGGCGAGTGGGACCTGCTGAAGGTGGTGCAGACCATTCCCGGCACCGAGGCCTTCCGCCCGCTTTCCGAGGGCGGCTGCCCGCTGGTCCGCGGATGAACCACGGCCCCAGGCCACCGACGCGCTGATCCCGGTCGTTGGTTTGGTTTGCAACCGAGCCAAGCTTTCCCCTAGCCTCCGTCCGCCCGCAGCAAGCGGGCCGGCGGGCGCCTCGCCCGGACGGCACAAGGCAGGGGAGGCCTTTCCATGGAAGCATCTCGGCGCAGGGCCCTGGGGCTGGCGGCGGCATTGGGTGGTGGCGCATTGCTCGGGGCGCGGGGCGCGCGAGCGCAGGCGGCGCCCATCCGCATCGGCGTGCTGTCTGATATGTCCGGGCCCTATCGCGACATCAGCGGGCCGAACTGCGTGGTCACCGCACGCCAGGCGGTGCAGGATTTCGGCGGCGCGGCGCGCGGCCTGAACGTCGAGATCCTGCAGGCCGACCACCAGAACAAGCCCGATGTCGGGGTGAACGTCGCCCGGCAATGGTTCGACCAGGGCGTCGATGCGGTGCTGGAGGTGAACAACAGCGCCATCGCCCTGGCGATCAACAACCTGGCGCGCGAGAAGAACAAGGTCCACCTGAACAGCGGCGGCGCGTCCTCGGACCTGACCGGTTCCGGCTGCAGCCCGAACATGGTGCACTGGACCACCGATACCTGGGCGAATGCGCAATCCACCGCCGGCGCGCTGGCCAAGGGTGGGGCGAAGCGCTTCTACTGCATCACCGCCGACTATGCCTTCGGCCATTCCGTGCAGCGGGAAGTGACGCGGGTGGTGCAGGCCAATGGTGGGGAAGTGGTCGGCAGCACGGTCTATCCCTTCCCGCAGACCACGGATTTCTCGTCCTTCCTGATCACCGCGGCGGCCACCAAGCCGGACGTGATCGCGCTGTGCAATGCCGGCGTGGACATGATCAACTGCGTGAAGCAGGCGCAGGAATTCGGCCTGGGCGGCCGCAACATCAAGGCCGCGGCGATGATCGGCTTCATCGCCGACGTCCATACCCTCGGCCTGGCCTCGGCACAGGGGCTGACCCTGACCGAAAGCACCTACTGGGATCTGAACGAGCGGACCCGGGCATTGACCGATCGGCTGCGCGGCAAGATGGCGAACAACCACATCCCGAACAGCGTGCATTTCCAGGCCTATTCGGCGGCATTGCACTATCTGAAGGCGGTGGAATCCATCGGTGTGGCCCGCGCCAAGGCGAGCGGGCTGGAAGCGGTCGAGGCGATGAAGCGGCTGCCGACCGACGACGACGCCTTCGGTCCCGGCAGCGTCCGGGCGGATGGCCGCAAGATCCACCCGACCTACCTGTTCCAGGCCAAGACCCCGGCCGAGAGCAGCGGCCCCTGGGACTACCTGAAACTGCTGGCGACCACCCCGGCGGACCAGGCCTTCCGGCCGATCGCCGACGGTGGCTGCCCCTTCCTCAAGGGGTGACCGGGACGCCATTTACACGATCTAAGACAGTTTAATTGTCGCCATGCCCCCAGGTCTGGGCTGTATTGCACTATCTTTCGTGATTTAAATTTGACCAATACCACCCCTAATGGGGTAAATACCCGCGTCGCCAGGGCATTCCGCTCCGGCGCCGCGGGATTTGAACCATGCAGCTTGCACCGCGACACCAACCGCTAAAGCGCCACCTCTCCGGCTGTCCCGGGATGCGCTGTCGGCGCTGAGCGCCGCCCCGCCGATATCCATGCAGCCATGCCGCCCCGCAGGCGGCCGGAGAATTCCATCATGCTGACTTCCCGCCCGATCGCGGTGGAGGGGCGCTTCCTCGGCGTCGCCGTCACCGATGCCGCCGTCCTGGCAACCCCGTGGCGCTTCATCGCCACCGACCCCGTCGTCGAGGATATCGACGGCGCCCGCTTCCCCAGCCCGGCGGAAGCGGCCCGCGTCGCCCGGCTGGTCGAGCAGCGCAACCGCCGGACACCGACGCGAGCGCGGTGATCCGCCTCGCCTTCCGCATCCTGCTGGCCTGGTCCGTGCTCGCTCGGCGCGCTGGCCATGGCCGGCCTGGCCGAGCCGCCCCGTGGCTTGGCCGCATTCCAGGAGATCGCGCCATGAGCGCCATGCTGACCCGCCGCACCACCCTTGGCGCGGCCCTCGCCCTGCCCTTCCTCGGCCAGGCACGCGCCGAAAGGTATCCCAGCCGGCCGATCCGGCTGGTCTGCCCCTATCCGCCCGGCGCCACCAACGACAACACCGCCCGCACCATGGGCCAGGCGCTGACCGCCCGGCTCGGCCAGCCCGTGGTGGTGGAGAACCGCGCCGGGGCCGGCGGCGCGGTCGGTGCCCGGGCGGTGGCGGACGCCAGGGCGGATGGCTACAGCCTGCTGAACGTCTCGGCCGCCAACCTGACCATCGCCCCCTACCTGAACCGGGTGGGCTATGACCCGTTGACCTCCTTCGCCCCGATCGCCATGGCCGGCGAGGCCTATGCCGTCGTCGGGGTCAATCCGGACCTGCCGGTGCACAGCCTGGCGGAGCTGCTCGACTACGGCCGGCAGAACCCCGGGGTGCTGAACTACGCCTCCCCCGGCATCGGCTCGGTCGGCCACCTGCGCGGCGCGCTGCTGGCCGATGCGGGCGGCATCGACGCAGTGCACGTGCCCTTCCCCGGCAGCGCCGCGGCAGCGCTCAGCACCCTCACCGGCGATTGCCACATCATGATCGACCCGGCGGTCGCCCCGCATGTCGCGGCCGGCCGGCTGCGCGGGCTGGCGGTGGTCGGTGCCCGCCGCTGGGAGGATTTCCCCGACCTGCCCGCCCTGGCCGAGCTCGGCATCGGCGAGGGCTGGCCCGGCAGCGGCTGGTTCGGCTGGATCGGCCCCGCCGGCACCCCTGCCCCGGTTGTCGCCCGGCTGAACCAGGCGTTCAATGACGCACTGGCCGAGCCGGAGGTGGCGGCGGCGCTCCGCCGCCTCGGCCTCAGCGTGGAGCCGCTCTCGCCCGAGGACGTCGGCCAGCGCATCGCCGCCGACCACGCCGCCGTCGGGCAGGCGCTGGCACGGCTGCGGATCGCCTGAACTGGGAGAACGCCGGAATGGCTCATCATCCGCTCGAATTCATTGGCATGATCGCGCATCGCGCGCAGTCGGAGATCCACCCTCCGCAGGGGCCGGTCATCGACCCCGGCTATATCCGCCGCTTCGCCCGGGCGCATGAGGATGCGGGCTTCGACCGCATCCTGGTGGCCTGGGGCAGCACCTCGCCGGATGCGCTGCTGGTCGCCGGCCAGGCGGCGGCGGCGACCGACCGCATCGGCTTCATGGTGGCGCACCGGCCGGGCTTCATCGCCCCGACCCTGGCGGCCCGGCAATTCGCCACCTTCGACCAGCTCTCGGGCGGCCGCGCCGCGGTGCATGTCATCAGCGGTGGCAGCACCGCCGAGCAGAAGAAGGACGGCGATTTCCTGCCGCATGACGAGCGCTATGCGCGGTCGGAGGAATATGTCGGGCTGCTGAAGCGGGTCTGGACCAGCGCCGAGCCCTTCGACCATGCCGGCAAATACTACAAGGTCGAGGGCGCCTTCTCCGAGGTGAAGCCGGTGCAGCAGCCGCATGTCCCGGTGTTCTTCGGCGGCTCCTCGGATGTGGCGATCGACATCGCCGGGCGCATCGCCAATGTCTATGCCTTCTGGGGCGAGACGCTGGAGCAGGCGCGCGAGACCATCGCCCGGGTCCGCGCCAGCGTCGCCAAGGCCGGACGGGACCCGGCTTCCATCCGCTTCAGCCTGTCCTTCCGCCCGGTGCTGGCGGCGACCGAGGAGGCGGCCTGGGCGCGGGCGCGGGCGATCCTCGACCGCATCAGGGAAATCCGTGGCGAGCGCTTCGGCAACGGCAGCGCCAAGCCGGAAAGCGTCGGCTCGCAGCGCCTGCTGGAAGCCGCCGCCGCCGGGCCGGTGCGCGACAAGCGGCTGTGGACCGAAGTGGCCGCCGCGGTCGGCGCCGGGGCGAATACCACGGCGCTGGTCGGCACGCCGGAACAGGTGGCGGAATCGCTCGCCGCCTACCATGCCCTCGGCGTCACCACCTTCCTGATCCGCGGCTTCGACCCGCTGGACGACGTGGCGGAGTTCGGCCGGTCGCTGCTGCCGGCGGTGCGCGCGGCGGTCGCCGCGCTGCCGGTTGCCGCCGAGTAGCTACTTCCCCTTGAACACCGGCTTGCGCTTCTCGTTGAAGCTGCGGATGCCCTCGATCCGGTCCTCGGTGCCGACGAGGTGGTTGTAGGCCTCGATCTCGAAGCGCAGGGCGGTGCGGATGTCCATCTGCAGGCCGAAGTGGATGGACTTCTTGGCCTGCCGCACCGACAGCGGGGCGTTGCCGGCGATGGCGGTGGCGGTCTCCATGACCGCCGGCATCAGCTCGCCCGGCTCGCAGACGCGGTTCAGGATGCCCCATTCGCGGGCCTGCTCGGCGGTGAAGGGCTTGCCGGCCAGGATGATCTCCTTGGCGCGGCGCTCGCCCACCACCCGCGGCAGGGTCTGGGTGCCGCCGGCGCCGGGCATGATGCCGATGGTGACTTCCGTCAGCGCGAAGCGGGCGGTGCTGGCGCCATAGGCGAAGTCGCTGGCCAGCACCATCTCCAGCCCGCCGGCATAGGCGTGGCCGCTGACCGCGGCGATGATCGGGATCGGGCAATCCAGTTGCGCCCAGAAGGCCCGCTCGAAGATCTCGTGCTGGCGCTTCCAGTCGGCATCCGACATGCCGTTGCGTTCCTTCAGGTCGCCGCCGCCGCAGAAGGCGCGCTCCCCGGCCGCGGCGAAGACCACGCAGCGGACATCGCCGGCATCCTGGAACAGCTTCGTCCAGACCGCGTAGAGGTCCAGCCCCATCTGGGTGTTCAGCGCGTTGGAGACCTGCGGCCGGTTCAGCCGCACCACCAGCACATGCGGCGCCGGGGTCTCCAGGCTGAGGGTCTCGAGCGGGGGCAGGTTCATCGGGGCGTCTCCTTGCTGGGTCATGGTCCCGGGGCTGGGTCATGGTGCCCGGCTGGAATACCCGCCCGCCCCGCCCACCGCTACCGGGTGGCCCCCGGCACCCAGAGCACATCGCCCGTGCCATTGCCGTTGAGCCGGCGGGACATGACGAACAGCAGGTCCGAGAGCCGGTTGAGGTAGCGCACCGCCTCCGGGTTCAGCGCCTCCTCGGCCGCCAGCGCCACCACCAGGCGCTCGGCCCGGCGGGTGGTGGTGCGGGCCAGATGCGCCATCGCCGCCGCCGGGGTGCCGCCGGGCAGGACGAAGCTGGTCAGCGCCGGCAGGCTGGCGTTGAGCGCGGCGATGTCCTGGTCCAGCCGGACCGACTGCGCCGCCTCCAGCCGCAGCCGGGTGCCGCCCTCGCCCGGCACGCAGAGATCGGCGCCGAGGTCGAACAGCTCGTTCTGGATGCGGGCCAGCAGGGGGTCCACGTCGGCCTCCCCGGCGGTGTGCAGCCGCAGCAGGCCGAGCACCGCATTGGCTTCGTCGACCGTGCCCATCGCCTCGATCCGCAATGCGTCCTTGCGGACCCGGGTGCCGTCGCCGAGCGAGGTGTCCCCGCCGTCGCCGCCACGGGTGGTGATGACATCCAATTTGACCACGGCGGAGGCTCCTACTGACTGAGGCGAAATTGGATCGAGGTACGGATACTGCCAGGGACCGGCAGGCCATCCTGCATCGCCGGGCGGAACCGCCAGCCCCGCACCGCCTGCTCCGCCGCCGCATCCAGCGCAGCATGGCCGGACCCGCGCAACACCTCGACATCCTCCACCCGGCCCGTGGCGGAGATGTGCAGCCGCACCGTGACCACGCCCTGCTCGCCGCGCATGCGGCTGGCGAAGGGGTATTCCGGCTGGGGATTGCGGATGCCGTCCGCCAGGCCGGGCGGCGTCACCGGGCCGGATACCTGGCCGCCGCCCAGGGCCAGCGGCGGGGCCGCCGGGTTGCCGGCGGGCGGCGGAGCCGCCGGGGTGCCGGCGGGCGGCGGGGCAGGCGCCGCCTGCCGGGCGGGGGCGGCCGGGGCGGGCTGCGGTTCCGCCCGGGGCGGCGGCGGTGGCGGTTGGGCGGGTGGCAGCGGCAGGGCCTCGGCCGGTTGCTGCGGCTCCTCCGGGGGCGGCGGATCGCGTGGCGGCACCGCTGGTGGCTCGGCCGGCGGCGGGGGTGGTGGCGGAGGCGGCAGCAGCAGGGCCTCGGCCGGCGGCGGCGGCGGCGGCGGCGGGGCGGTGGCAGCCATCTGCTCCTCCGGCGCGGGCACGGCCGGCGGCGGAGCAGGCGGGGCGGGCGGGCCCGGCGCCTCGCCGGCCTGCTCCTGCCAGATCAGCGCGACGCCCTCCCCGGCGGGGGCGGCCGTCCGGTCCGGCTGCTGCAACAGCAGCACCGCGGCCAGCGCCACGCCATGCAGCGCGGCGGACACGGCGGCCGCCCAGGGCACGGGCGACCGGCTCGCCGGTGACCGGGTCACAGCACCAGCACGCCGTGGTGCTTGGCCTTGCCCTCCGGTTCGACATGGATGGTGATGGTGGCACCCTCGATCTCGGACTTCAGCGCCGCCTCGATCCGGTCGCAGATGTCATGCGCCGCCTCGACGCTCATGCTGCCCGGCACCACCAGGTGGAAATCGATGAAGGTCAGCCGGCCGGCATGCCGGGTCCGCAGGTCGTGCACCTCGATGGCGCCGCTGCCATTGGCGGCGAGGGCGGCGTTGATGCGGGCCAGCAGGCCGGGCGGCACTGCCTCATCCATCAGCCCGCCGACGCTCTCCCGCACCAGCCGGCCACCGGACCACAGGATGTTCAGCGCGGTCAGCGCCGCCAGCAGCGGGTCCAGCCACAGGATGCCGGTCAGCGCCACCAGCCCGACCCCGACCAGCACGCCGCCCGATGTCACCACATCCGCCACCAGGTGCCGGGCATCGGCGACCAGGGCGGGCGACCTGGCGCGGCGGCCCTCGCGGAACAGGACGGTGGCCCAGCCGGCGTTCAGCGCCGTCGCCACCGCCGAGACCAGCAGCCCGAGCGCCGGCTGGTCCGGGGCGCGCGGCATCAGGAAGGCGCCCCAGACCTGGTGCAGGATGACCACCGCGGCGATGACGATCAGCGCGCCCTCCACCACGGCGGAGAAATACTCGGCCTTGGTGTGGCCGTAGGGGTGGTTGGCATCCGCCGGCAGCGCCGAATAATGCACCGCCACCAGCGCGGCGATGGCGGCGGCGACGTTCACCACGCTTTCCACCGCATCGGCCAGCAGGGCGACGCTGCCGGTCAACGCCCAGGCCACCAGCTTCAGGCCGAGGACGGCGCAGGCGAGGAAGACGCTGGCGAGCGCGATGCGGAAGGTGCGGGTCATCGGGGCCGGGGTGCGGGACGGGACAAAGGGACCAAGCGACGGGGCTCCGGCATGGCGGGTGTTCTGCCCCCGGGAACGGCGGCGCCGCAAGCCCCTCCGCGCGCCCACGCACACGTTCAGTTAGCACCCTATGTATTCCGCTAGGCATTCCGCGGCGGGCATGGCATGACGGAATATCGCACTGCACCATGGGACTATGCCATGCCCCTTTCCACGCCTGCCGCGCGCGACCTGCTCCATCTGCGCGACATCCAATTGCGCGGCTACCAGCGCGAGGATGGGCTGTTCGACATCGAGGCCCATCTGCTCGACACCAAGGCCTATCCCTTCGAGAACGATAACCGCGGCGTCATGCAGCCGGGCGACCCGCTGCACGGCATGTGGCTGCGGTTGACCGTGCGCGAGGACATGGAGATCGTCGCCTGCGAGGCCTCCTCGGACCACACGCCCTATGCCGTCTGCCCCCAGGCGGCGCCGAATTTCAGCCGGCTGGCCGGGCTGAAGATCGGTCCCGGCTTCAACCGCGCGGTGAACGAGCGGGTCGGCGGGGTGCATGGCTGCACCCATCTGCGGGAGGTGCTGGGGCAGATGGCGACCGTCGCCTACCAGACCCTCTACCCGATCCGCGCCCGCAAGGAACGCGCCGAGCTGGCCCGCAAGACCGCCGCCGGGGAGCCGGTGGAGCGCAAGCGGCCATCCCTGGTCGGCAGCTGCATCGCCTATGCGCCGGACAGCGAGGTGACCCTGGCGCGCTGGCCCTGGCTGCGGGACGAGGCCAAGGCCGCGGCCGAATAGGCTACAGCAACGCCCCCACCACCCGCCCCCCGGTCAGCGGCCGGGTGACGCCGGTGGTGCCGGGGAAGGTCAGCGGCAGGCCCCGGGTGACCCGGGCCGCCAGCACGCCGAAGGCCTGGGCCTCCAGCGCATCGCCGTTCCAGCCGGCCACCTCCACCGGCTGCACCGGCTGTTCCAGCATCCCGGCCAGCGCCCGCATGATGGCGGGGTTGCGCCGCCCGCCGCCGCCGACCAGCCATTGCAGCGGCGGCACGGGGAAGTGCCGGGCGGCGGCGGCGACGCAGGCGGCGCAGAAGGCGGCCAGGGTCGCCGCGCCATCCTTGGGCGAGAGGCGGTCGGCGCCGGAGTCCCGCAGGGCCCGGTCGAAATCCAGCCGGTCCAGCGACTTGGGCGGCGGCGCCGCCAGGTAGGGATGCGCCATCAGCCGCCCGAGCACCGCGGCATCCGCCTGCCCGGCCAGCGCCAGATGGCCATCCGTATCGTAGTCGAGCCCGGCGGACCGGCGCACCCAGTCGTCCAGCGGGCCATTGGCCGGGCCGGTATCGAAGGCGACCAGCGTGCCGTCCGCGCCGATCCAGGTGACGTTGCCGACGCCGCCGAGGTTGAGCACCGCCAGCGGCTTCGGCAGCGCCGCAGCCATGGCGCGCATGCACACCGGCACCAGCGGCGCGCCCTGGCCGCCGGCCGCCACATCGGCGGCTGCGGAAGTCAAGCACCACCGAAAGCCCGCTGAGCCGGGCCAGCAGCCGGCATCGCCGACCTGCCAGGTGAAGCCGGGGCGAGCGCCTCCGCGCCGTCGCGAGTTGCGGCCGGGCCGGAACGCGGCCGGGCGGTGCAACACGGTCTGGCCGTGGAAGCCGACGAGGTCGGCACCTCCTTCAGGCCGCCGGATTGCGCGCGCAGGCGTCTCCACCGCCTCGGCATGGCGTCGGTGACAGATCGCGGCGGCCTCGGCGAGCCGCCCGGCCGGGCGTCGCGGTCGGCGAGATCGCGGGCGCGGTCCAGCGCCCGGCGCAGGCACTGCCGCTGCGCCTGGCTCGTAGGGCGGGCCAGCCGCGGCCCGAAGCGGCCGATCGCCTCGCCGTCGGTCTCCAGCACCGCGGCATCGACCCCGTCCATGGAGGTGCCGCTCATCAGCCCGAGCGTTCATGGCCGCCACTCCCGTCGTGAAATCTGCAGGCCGCCCTGCTAAACAGCCCCGCGCGCCGCCGCAAGACGCGCTACCACGGATGACCGGAATGACCGAGTTCAAGTCCGATTTCCTGCGCGTCATGGCCGAGCGCGGCTATCATCCACCAGTGCACCGACCCGGAGGGGCTGGACGCGCTGCTCGCCGGGCCGGCATGGTCACCGCCTATGTCGGCTTCGACTGCACGGCGGCCAGCCTGCATGTCGGCAATCTGCTGTCGATCATGATGCTGCGCTGGTGCAGAAGACCGGCCACCGGCCGATCATGCTGATGGGCGGCGGCACCACCAGGGTCGGCGACCCGTCGGGCAAGGACGAAGCGCGGCCAGCTGCTCACCGACGACGCAGATCGAGGCCAACAAGGCAGAGCATCCAGGGTACCTTCGCCAAGTTCGTCGACTTCGGCGAACGGCCCGACGCGACGCCATCATGATCGACAACGCCGAGTGGCTGGCCCGCTCAACTACATCGACTTCCTGCGCGACGTCGGCCGGCATTTCAGCGTCAACCGCATGCTGTCGATGGACTGCGTCAAGCTGCGCCTGGAGCGCGAGCAGGAGCTGTCCTTCCTCGAATTCAACTACATGGTCCTGCAGGCCTACGATTTCACCGAACTCAGCCGGCGCTACGGCTGCCGCCTGCAGATCGGCGGCTCCGACCAGTGGGGCAACATCGTCAACGGCATCGACCTCGGCCGCCGCATGGATGGCGCCAGCTCTACGCCCTCACCTGCCCGCTGCTCACCACCTCGTCGGGCGCCAAGATGGGCAAGACCGCGCAGGGCGCCGTGTGGCTGAACGCCGACTGCTGTCGCCCTACGAATACTGGCAGTTCTGGCGGAACGCCGAGGACGCCGACGTCGGCCGCTTCCTGAAGCTCTACACCGAGCTGCCGCTGGACGAGATCGCCCGGCTGGACGCGCTCGAAGGCGGCGAGATCAACGAGGCCAAGAAGGTGCTGGCGACCGAGGCGACCGCCCTCCTCCACGGCCGGGCCGCGGCCGAGGAAGCCGCCGAGGCCGCCCGCCGCACCTTCGAGGAAGGCGGGCTGGCCGAGGCGCTGCCGACCATCGCCGCCACCCTGCCGGCCGGCATCCTGGACCTGCTGCTCGCCGCCGACTTCGTGAAAAGCAAGGGCGAGGCCCGCCGGCTGGTGGCCCAATCCGGCATCCGGCTGAACGACGCCCCGGTGGGCGACCCGCAGATGGAAGTCACCGCCGCGGACCTGCGGGACGGTGCGGCCAAGCTTTCGCTCGGCCGCAAGCGCCATGTGCTGGTGCGGAAGGGGGTTGGTCTTGATCCAGGTCTCATCGATGAAGACCAGCCGGCGCGGGTCGATCTTGCCCTGATGGGCCTGCCAGCGGGCGCGCTCGAAGGCGATGTCAGGGCGCGACTGCTCGGCGGGCAGCACGGTTTTTTCTGAAGCTCAGCCCCTCGGCGTGCAGGAACACCCACACCGCACGCCGGTCTGTCTTGATGCCACGCGCAGCCAGCTCCGCTGCAAGGCCGCGCGTGGTGAACGCGCCGTCGGCCACCCGCGCCCGCAACCACGCGGCGCGCTCGCCCACCAGGGTGCGCGGCTTGTGTCCGCCCACCTGGTCAGGCGCCAGTGAACCCGTCTCGCGCTGGCGCTTTCGCCACTTCGACACGCAGGACGGGCTGATCCGCAGGGTCGCCGCAATCTCGCGGATGGTCTCACCCGCCTGTGCGCGCTGCACCGCCGCTCCCGCAGATCCTCGGAATGTGGGCGCATGAAGCCTGGCCTCCATGGCCCAGCCCGGAGCTTGACTAGGTCCTTCTGCCGAAAGCCTCCGGCCACTGGAACAGCATCTTCCGCTGCTTCAGCCGCTGACTACCCCCGCCGCGACCATCCCCTGGAAGGCAAGTGTTCACGGGACCTACAGCGGCCGCCACTCCGCCATGCCGTCGGGCGCCTGGTGCAGGCTGCCGGGCGTGCTGATGGGCGTGCGGTCCGGCCGCTTCAGCAGGGCGATGGTCTCCGCATCGGTGCCCGGCACGCGGGCCAGGGTGCGGCGGCCATCGGCGGTGCGGAGGATGACCACGCCGTGGTGCGGGCTGCCATCGCGGCCGTGCAGCACGGTGTGGGTCTCGATGGTCGCGCTGCCGCTCGCCGCCTCGGTGAAGGCCGGCACCGGGCCGCGCCGTGCGTCGGCATCCGCCTGCACGCTGTAGTCCTGTGGCAGCCGGTGCTCGCGCGGCGGGCGGCCGGCCAGCACCACCGCGTGGTGCTTGGTGACGAACTCGCCCTGGCCGTACAGCAGCGCGGCGCTGCCGGGCGCCGCGCGCAGGGCCCGCAGCATCGCCGCCGCGGCATGGGTCATGTAGTTGTTCAGCGGCGCGCCGAAGAAGGTCAGCCCGCCCGTCGTCGTCGGCACCGCGCCCGCCGGCAGGCCGAGCCGACGCGCCGCCATCTTCGGCACGCAGGGGAAGCAGCTGTACAGCTCGCAGATGTCGAAGGCCGCGGCCTCGGCCTGGGCGATGCCGGCGCAGGCGTCCAGCACGGCGTTCTGGGCATGGGCCTCGTGGTAGTGGTCGCGGTCGAGGTAGTCGCGCGGTTCCACCGCCGCCGCCCCGGCCCAGAGGTACACCAGCCGGTCATCCGGAATGCCCGCTGCCCGCGCCCGCGCCAGGCTGGTCAGCAGGATGGCGCCGCCCTGGTTCACCATGGGGTTGGCGACCATCAGCTTGTTGTAGGGGAAGGCGATGGGGCGGTTGCGCTCGCCGGGCGTGGCGATCTCGGCGGCGCTGGTCTCGCGGCCCAGCCAGGCGGCCGGGTTGCGCGCGGCGACGCCGGAAAAGGCGGACCACAGCGCGGCGGATTCGGCCTGGCCCTCGGCCGGGGTCTGGCCCCAATGGGCCTCGATGGCGTTCTCGTAGAAGGGATACACCGTCACGGGGTCCGCGACGCCGAGCCGCACCGCCATGGGGTGCAGGAAGTCCCGCCCGCGGGTGCGGGTCCAGTTCGGGTCGGGCGTGGTCCAGGGCAGGGTGACGCCGGCCTTCTGCGCGGCCGCAACCGCATGCGTCGCCTCGCCGCCCACCACGGCGCCCACCGTGCTTTCGCCGCGGGCGATGCGGTTGGCGGCCTCGTGCAGGAAGCGCACCGGGCTTTCACCGCCGACCGGGCCATAGACCAGCCGCCGCGGCCGCTGGCCCAACTGCGCCACCAGCGCCTCCGCCACATCCGGGTAGGGCCAGGAGACGCTGTTGACGATGTCGAGGCTGTCGAGTTCGGCCAGCAGGCCGGGCGCCCCGGCATCGGCGGCGGCGCGGCGCAGCGCCTCGGCCATCAGCGCCACGGGTTCCTGGGCGAGGATCGGCTCGGCGGGGCGGTCCACCACCTCGCCGGCGCCGATGATGACGGGGATGCGGTCCGCGTTCATGCCTGGTCCTCCCAGATGGCCAATGCGTCCAGCGCCTCCGCCCCGGCCGGGGTCGCCAGCAGCGGGTTCACCTCCAGCGCGGCCAGCCCCGGGCCGAGCGCCAGCGCGGCATCGCCGATGCGGGCGATCGCTTCCGCCAGCGCCGCCCGGTCCACCGGGGCGCTGCCGCGGTAGCCGTCCAGCAGCCGGGCGCCGCGCAACTCGGCGAGCATCTCCAGCACATCCTCCGGCCGCACCGGCAGCACCCGCAGGCTGGTATCCCGCAGCACTTCCACCCAGACGCCGCCGAGCCCCACGGCGATGGCCGGCCCCCAGACCGGGTCGCGCAGCACGCCGACGAACAGCTCGACCCCGCCTTCGCGCATCGGCGCGACCAGCACGCCGTCGATGGCCGCCTCGGGCCGGGCGGCCCGGACGCTGGCGATGATGCGGCGGAAGCCATCGGCCACCGCCGCATCGCCGGCACTGTTCAGCAGCACGCCGCCGATGTCGCTTTTATGGGCGATGTCGGCCGAGGCGATCTTCAGCACCACCGGCCCGCCGAGCGCCCGGGCGGCGGCGACCGCCGCGGCCTCGTCCTGCGCCAGGGTCACCGGGATGGCGGGGACGCCCCGGGCCGCGAGATAGGCCAGCGTGGCGTGCTCGGAGGCCGGGCGGGCGGCATTGGGGGCAACGGCGGGGCCGGCGGTGCCAGCCCGCGTTCCTGCCGCGCCGCCCAGGCGAAGGCCCGGCCGATGGCGCCCAGCCCGTGCTGCACGCCGCTGCCGAAATAGCTGATGCCGGTTTCCGCCAGCAGCGCCCGGCCCGCCTCGGTCACCGGCCGGGGGATGGTGCTGAACATCGCCGCCGGCAGCCCCGCGGCCTGGAAGCCGGCGCCGATGCTGCGGATGATGGCGCCACGGAAGCCGGCGACCTCCTCGGCGGTATCCGGCAGGTCCATGAAGCAGGCCAGCAGCCCGAGCGACGGATCCTGGCCGAGCGGGGCCAGGCAGCGCTCGAACAGCGGCGGGTCCAGCATGGCGCCGCCGGTCACGTCGAGCGGGTTGTTCGGGGTGCCGAAGCTGGGCAGCACCGCGCGCAGGGCGGCCACGGTCTCCGGCGCCAGGGCGGGTACCTCGACCCCGGCGGCCTCCGCCTGGTCCGCCGCCATCTCGCAGACGCCGCCCGAGATGGAGACCAGCCCGAGCCTGCGCTTGCGCACCGGCCCCAGCTTCGCCAGCAGCCCGGCGGTAAAGACCAGGTCCTCGATCGAGCCGACCCGGATGATGCCGAGTTGCCGGCACACCGCGTCGAACACCCGGTCGTCCCCCACCAGGGACCCGGTATGGGCCTGGGCGGCGCGGGCGGCGTTCTCGCTGGCGCCGATCTTGATGGCGACGATGGGCTTGCCCGCCGCCAGCGCCCGCCGCGCCGCCGCCGCCAGTATAGCGGCGTCGTGCATGGTTTCGAGGAACAGCCCGATGACCCGGGTGGCAGGATCATCCACCAGGAAATCCACCACCCGGGCGACGTTCACATCCGCCTCGTTGCCGGTCGAGACCTGGTAGCTGAGGCCCATCCCCTGGCGCTGCGCGAAGGCGGCGATGAACCCCGCCGTGGCGCCGGACTGCGAGACAACGCCGATCGCCCCGCCCGGCAGCACCGGCAGCGGCGGCTGGGTGGTCCAGATCGGCACGCGGTCCGCGTAGTTGATGAAGCCGAGGCAGTTGGGTCCGAGCAGGGTGACGCCCTGCGCCCGCGCGGCGGCCAGCAACGCATCCTGCCGCGCCGCACCCTCCGCGCCCACCTCGGCGAAGCCCGAGGTCAGCATCACCGCGTTGCGGATGCCGGCGGCGTTCATGTCGGCGAAGGCATCGGGGATGGCGGCCTCGGGCACCATCAGCAGGGCGGCGTCCACCGGCTCGCCGATGGCCGCGCAACTGGTGGCGGCGGCCAGGCCATGCACCGTGCCACCCTTGCGGTTGACCACATGCACCTGGCCGGTGAAGCCGATCCGGGCGAAATTGGCAAAGGCGGCGGTTGACCAGATCGAGCGATCGGTGCCGCCCACCAGCACGACGGACCGCGCTCGGAACAGGCTGTCGAGCGATGCCACCATTGCGTTGCGTTTCCCCATCCCCTTGGATGCCAGGGAAGCGCGACGTGGGCGGTTTGTCCAATGGCCGCCCCGGCGCCCGGCACCGCTCCCGCAATGGAACAGCACCGAGGCATCCCATGACCCTGCTCATCCACGGCACCACCATCGTCACCGCCAACGACACGGATGAGGTGCTGCACGACGGCGCCATCGCGATCGAGGCCGGCCGCATCGCCGCCCTCGGCCCGAGCGCGGCGATGCGGGCGCGCTACCCAAATGCCGAGCTGGTCGACGGCCGGGACCGCGCGGTGCTGCCGGGCTTCGCCAACATCCACACCCACCTGCACATGACCCTGGCGCGCGGGGTGTTCGAGGACCTGTCGCCGCCGCACAAGCCGCCGTTCTGCGGCGGGCTGTCGCCGATCCCCCTGCCGCCGCTGTCGGTGGAGGAGAATGCCGTCATGTGCCAGCTCGGCGCGCTGGAGGCGATCCGCAGCGGCACCACGGCGGTGCTGGAGGATGGCGCCAACCTGGCCGGCAGCGCCGCCGAGATGGCCGCGACCGGGCTGCGCATGCTGCTGACCGAACGCTGCTGGGACCGCGCCGATGCCAATATCGGCGACCCCTCGCCCTTCGAGCAGTCCGCGGCATTGGCCGAGCGCGGGCTGGAGCGGGTGACGCGGCTGCACGAGGCATGGAACGGCAAGGCCGAGGGCCGCATCCGCGTCGGCGTCTCGGCCTGGGCGCCGGACATGTGCTCGCCGGAGCTGCTGCGGAAGCTCAGCGACCTGCGGGCGAAGCTCGACACCATCTGCACCATCCACCTCAACCAGATCTGGGGCGAGGTGGCGGCGGTGCAGGCGCAGCGCGGCCGGCTGCCGACCGAATACCTCGATGACGTCGGCTTCCTGCACAGCAGGCTGGTGGCGGCGCATTGCCGCTGCATGACCCACCAGGAGGAACGGCTGCTGGGCAAGGCGCGCGCCTCGGTGGCGTTCAACTCGGCCATCGCGGCGCGGCGTGGCCTGTCGCCGCGGGTCTCGGTGCTGCAGGCGGAAGGCTGCAACATCGGCATGGGCACCGACAACATGGCCGAGGACATGGTCGAGGTGATGCGCACCGGCCTGTTCATGGAACGCGTCCGCCGCGAGGATGGCCGCAGCCCGACGCCCGAGGAAGCGCTGCGCTGGGCCACGCGCAACGGCTATGCCGCCATGGGCATGCCGGATGGCGGCTGGCTGGCGCCTGGCAACCGCGCCGACCTCATTCTCATCCGCACGGACAGGCCGCATCTGGTGCCCCGGCTGCGGATGGTCTCGGCCTTCGTCCACCAGGGCCAGCCGGCCGATGTGGAAGGCGTGATGGTGGACGGCAAGTGGATCATGCGCGACGGCCGCGTGCTGACCATGGACGAGGCGGCCATCGTGCGGGAGGCCGACCGCATCGCCGGCCGCGCCTGGGCCAGGCTGTTCGCCGACCGGCCGGAGTTGCCGGTGCCGCCCGGCTTCGCGCCGCCGGTTGCCTGACCGGTGCGGATCACGCACTGTGCCGTGCAAGGGGGAAAGCCGGCATCGGACCATGCAAAGGATCCGTCATGACCCCACGTCGCCCGCTGCTCCAGGCCGCACTGGTCGCCCCCGCCCTGCTGTCCGCCGCCACCCGCGCGGCGATGGCGCAGGACCCCGGCAAGATCATCCGATCCGTCCCGATCGGTGACCTGCGCGCGCTGGACCCGATCTGGACCACCACCTACCTCACCCGCAACCATGCCTATCTGGTATGGGACACGCTGTTCTCGCTCGACGCGCAGAACCGCCCGCAGCCGCAGATGGTCGAGGCCTGGGAGGTCAGCGGCGATACGCTCACCTGGACCTTCCGGCTGCGCCCCGGCCTGCTGTGGCACGACGAAACCCCGGTGCGCGCCGCCGACTGCACCGCCTCGATCCGCCGCTGGGGCGCCCGGGACGGCATGGGCCAGGCGCTGATGCGGGTCACCGAGAGCCTTGATGCCGTCGATGACCGCACCTTCCGGCTGAAGCTGAAGCGGCCGGTCGGCTTCGTGCTGGACGCGCTGGCGAAGATCGACAGCAACGTGCCCTTCATGATGCCCGAGCGCCTGGCCCGCACCGACCCGAACCAGCAGATCAGCGAGGTGGTCGGCTCCGGCCCCTTCCGCTTCCTGCGCGAGGCATGGGTGCCGGGCATCAAGGTGGTGTACGACCGCTTCCGCCAATACGTGCCGCGCGACGAACCGCCGAGCCAGGCCGCCGGCGGCAAGGTGGTGAAGATCGACCGCGTCGAATCGCTCTACACGCCGGATGCGGCGACGGCGGTGAACGGGCTGATGACCGGCGAGTTCGACCTGCTGGAATCCCCCGCGCCCGACCTGCTGGCGCATCTGGCGCGGTCGCCCGACGTGGTGGTCGCGCCGAACGACCCGCTCGGCTACATGCTGTTCGTGGTTATCAACCACCTGCATCCGCCCTTCGACAAGCCGGAGGCGCGGCGGGCGCTGATGTCGGCCATCCGCCAGCCGGATTTCATGGCGGCCTCGGTCGGCGACCGCAACCCGTGGCGGGAATGCGCCGCCAGCTTCGGCTGCGCGCCGGACGAGGATGCACAGTACACCACCCTCGGCTGGACCACCCAGGATGCCGCCAAGGCCGGCGAGGCGTTGCGCGCCGCGGGCTACGACGGCCGGCCGCTGGTGGTGATGGACCCGGCCGACAACGCCACGCTGCACCCCGGCGCGCTGGTGCTGACGGATACGCTGCGGAAGATGGGCGCCAATGTCGACCTGCAGGCGATGGACTGGAGCGCGCTGGTGCAGCGCCGCGCCTCCAAGTCCCCGCCGACCCAGGGCGGCTGGAACCTGTTCATCACCAACGCGACGCTGACCGGCGTGGCCAACCCGCTGCTGAACACCTTCGTCCGGCATTGCGAGGGCGCCTGGTTCGGCTGGCCCTGCGACGAGCGCATTCCGAAGCTCGTCGAGGACTGGACCTTCGAGGGCGACCCCGCCGTGCGCGCCACCACGCTGAAGACGCTGGAGCGGACGCATGTCGAGACGGTGACCAACATCCCGCTCGGCCAGTACCGCAGTTCCATCGCCTACCGCCGCAGCATCAGCGGGCTGCTGCCGGGACCGGCGCTGTTCTACTGGAACCTGGAAAAGGCCTGAAAACCGGCGGTTTGCCGGCGGCCGGGGACGGCGCAATACTCCTGCCCGGACAGGGGCAGGAGACATCCATGGGCAACCGCATCGCCATCATCGGCGCCGGCGCGGTCGGCGGCTATGCCGGCGCGCATATGGTCCAGGCCGGCGAGGACGTGACCTTCGTCGACATGTGGCCGGAGAATGTGGAGGTGATGCGCAGCAGGGGCCTGCGCATCAGCCACCTGAAGGACGTGCCGGAATTCACCGTGCCGGTGCGCGCCATCCACCTGACCGAATTGCAGCATGTGTCGAAGGAGCGGCCCTTCGACATCGCCTTCATCTGCGTGAAATCCTACGACACCGCCTGGGCGACGCTGATGGTGCAGCAGTACCTGGCACCGGGCGGCTTCTGCGTCTCGCTGCAGAACTGCATGAACGAGGAGACCATCGCCGGCATCGTCGGCTGGGGCCGGACGCTGGGCGCCATCGCCAGCTCCATCACGGTGGACCTGTGCGAGCCGGGGCATGTGCGCCGCGCCGCCGGCAAATCGGGCGCTTCCCACACCGTGTTCCGGGTGGGCGAGGTGCATGGCCGCATCACCGACCGCGCCAACGAGATCGGCCGGCTGACCGCGCTGGCCGACAGCACCCAGGTCACCACCAACCTCTGGGGCGAGCGCTGGTCGAAGCTGGTGACCAACGCCATGGCCAACGGGCTTTCCGCCTGCACCGGGCTGGTCAGCCGGGACATCCTGACCAACGACGCGCTGCGCCACTTCACCGCCCGGCTGGGCTCGGAGGCGATCCGCGTCGGCCAGGCCCTGGGCTACACCCTGGAGGAGATCCACCACATCGACCCCGAGGTGATCGCCCGCGCCGGCGAGGGCGACCCCGCGGCCCGACGCGAATACGACGAGCACCGGCTGGCCGAGGCCGGCAAGCCCGGCGGCGGCGCCCACCGCCCTTCCATGGGCCAGGACATGATGAAGGGGCGGCGGACCGAGATCGGCTTCATCAACGGCTTCATCGTGGACAAGGCCAAGGCCATCGGCATCGCCACCCCGGCCAATGCCGCGCTGACCGAGGTGGTGAAGCGCGTGGAAAAGGGCGAGATCCCCGCCGACCCGAAGCACATCCTGGACCTGCGGCTGAACTGATCCGCCCACTGCCTTGCGGTACGGCCCCGGCCGCGCCCATATGGCGGACATGGACCTCGACTTCACCGACGCCGAGCTGCACCGCTATTCCCGCCACATCCTGCTGCAGGACGTGGGCGCGGTCGGCCAGGCGCGGCTGCGGGCGGCGCGGGTGCTGGTGGTCGGCGCCGGCGGGCTCGGGGCGCCGCTGTCGCTGTACCTGGCGGCGGCCGGGGTCGGCACCATCGGGCTGGTGGATCACGACCTGCTGGAGTTGTCCAACCTCCAGCGCCAGGTGGTCCACACCACCGCCCGCATCGGCCGCAACAAGGCCGAAAGCGCCGCCGAGACGCTGGCCGGGCTGAACCCCGAGGTGACGGTCGAGGTGCATCCGGTGCGGCTGGATGCGGCGACGGCGATGGACCTCATCCCGCGCTACGACATCATCTGCGACGGCACCGATAATTTCGGCACCCGGTTCCTGCTGGGCGATGCCTGCCATCTGCTGGGCAAGCCGCTGGTCTCGGCCGCGGTGCTGCGCTTCGAGGGCCAGCTTTCCACCTACAAGGCGCATCTTGGCCCGCCCCACCCCTGCCATCGCTGCCTGCATCCCGAGCCGCCGCCCGAGGGGCTGGTGCCGAGCTGCTCCGAAGCCGGGGTGCTCGGCGCCGTGACCGGGGTGATGGGCACCCTGCAGGCGACCGAGGTGCTGAAGGAGATCCTCGGCATCGGCGAGGGCATGTCCGGCCGGCTGCTGCTGTGGGACGCGCTGGATGCCCGCTTCCGCACCGTGAAGCTGCGGCGCGACCCGGGCTGCGCGCTGTGCGGGGATGCCGCGACCATCCGCGACCTCTCGGCACATGCCACAACCGCGCCGCTGGCCTGCACCCTCGCCTGAATGGCCAGGCCGCTTGGCATCCTGCTGATCTCGGCCGGGCATGAACGGGCGCATTACGCGCTGGTGATGGCGACCGGCGCGGCGGCGCTCGGGCGGGAGGTGACGCTCTTCGCCACCAACGCCGGCTGCCGGCTGTTCCTGGCCGATGCGCCGCTGGTGCGGGATGCCCGGGAAGCCGCGCTGGCCGCGCGCGGCGTCGCCGGCATCGCCACCCTGATGGAGGCGGCCACCGACCTCGGCCTGCAACTGATCGCCTGCGAGGCGGGGCTGCGGGCGGAGGACCTCACCACCGCGCCGCTGGTGGCGGGCGTTACGGTCGCCGGGGTGGCGAGCTTCCTGGCGGCGGTGGGCGATGGCCAGATCGTCTCGCTGTAGTGGAATCACCGGGGCGGGGGTGGCTGCCTTGTGCAACAGCGAAGGGAAACCCCCGGCGTGATGGCAGAGGGAGCTTGACCGGACGCGCTCCGGCTTGGCATGGCTGGCGGGTGATCCGTCCCCGCCCCCTCGCGCTGCTGCTGCCCTGGCTGCTGCTTGCTCCGCTGTTTGCCCCTCCGGCCTTCTCGCAGAGCAGCCTGGGGCAACAGGGCACCTTGCCGCCGCCCCGCCCGGCCTCGCCCCCGCCTGGCTTCACGCCGGCACCGGCACCACCCCCGGTCACCGCGCCGCGGGCGCCGGTGGCCGCGCCGCCGGCCCCGGCACGGCCACCGGCCCGCCCACCCGTCACAGCAGCCCCGCGCCCGCCGCCGGTGGCCCAGCCCCGCCCGCCAGCCCGGGCCACGCCCGCGCCGGCCCCAGCACCGGCGCCACGCGCGGCGCGGCCGAGCCCGCGGCAACCGGCCGCCGCCGCGCCGGCGCCCGCACCGAAGGCCACCACCCCGGCGAAATCCGCCGCCCCGAAGGTTGCCCCGAGGGCGGGCACCGCCGCAGCCGTGGCGGCGGCGGGCGTCGCCGCCGCCGGCGCCGGCCGGCCGGAGGAACCCGCGCCGCTGCCGCCGCCGGCCGTCGGCAGCGATACCGGCCGGCCGCTGCCGCGCTTCGCCGCGCTCGGGTCCAACCAGGTCAATCTGCGGGTCGGCCCGGACCTGCGCTTCCGCATCGACTGGACCTACCAGCGCAAGGACCTGCCCGTACTGATCGTGGAGGAGCACCACGTCTGGCGGCGCATCCGCGACCCGGAAGGCACCGAGGGTTGGGTGCAGCGGCCGCTGCTCTCGGCCCGCCGCACATTCCTGGTGCAGGCCGAGGAACAGGTCCTGCGGGACGGCCCCCGGGATGCCGCCGGCCCGGTTGCCCGGCTGCAGCCCGGCGTCATCGGCACCCTGCAACGCTGCGAGGCCGGCAGCGAGTGGTGCGAGGCCCGGGTCGCCGGCCACGCCGGCTGGATCAGGCGGGCCGGGCTCTGGGGCATCTCCGCGGGCGAGACCATCGATTAGCCCCGGGAACAGGCCGGCATGCATGGCACTGGACGGGAATGCCGCCCGCGCCCTAGCCTGCCTCCATGAGCGAAGCCGAACCCACCCACGCGACCCACGACATCGGCGGCGCCAGCCGCTTCCGCTGCACCCCCGTAGAGCGCGACGAGGCGCCGCCGGATGATTTCGGCAAGCGGGTGGATGCGCTGCGGCAGATCCTGGCGCAGAAGAAGATGATGACGGTCGATGAGCTGCGCCGCGGCATCGAATCCATCCCCGAGGGCGAATACTTCAGCCTGACCTACTACGAGCGCTGGCTCACCTCGATCACCACGCTGATGATCGAGAAGGGGGTCATCGCCCCGGAGGATGTCCGATGAGCGACGCCGCCTTCGCGCCCGGCGACCGCATCCGGGTGAAGAACGACTGGCCGGAACGCCGCGGCCCCTGCCACATCCGCACGCCGCACTACCTGCGCGGCCGCGAGGGCACGGTGCAGCGGGTGCTCGGCAGCTTCGCCAACCCCGAGGACCTCGCCTTCGGGCGCCCCGCGCCGAAGCGCCCGCTGTACCACGTGCTGTTCGACCAGCCGCCGATCTGGCACGAGGGCGAGGCGGGCGACAGCCTGCTGGTGGAGATCTTCGAACATTGGCTTGAACCGCCCGCAACCCCCTCGCAGGAGGCAGCATGAGCGCCCCCGCCCGCCCCTCTTCCGTCGCCCTGCTGGAGCGGCTGGTCACCGCCCTGAAGGCCCGCGGGCTGGTCTCCGAGGAGGAACTGGCCGCCCGCCAGGCCAGCACCGACCGCGCCAGCCCCGAAATCGGCGCCCGCATGGTCGCCCGCGCCTGGCTGGATGCGGAATGGCGCCGCGCCATGCTGCATGACGGCGCCGCCGCGGCCGAGCGGCTGGGAGTTTCCATGGCCGGCGCGCCGCCGCTCGGCGTGCTGGAGAACACGCCCACGCTGCACCACCTGGTGGTCTGCACCCTTTGCAGCTGCTACCCGCGCGCCGTGCTGGGCTATCCGCCGTACTGGTACAAATCCTTCGAGTACCGCTCCCGCGCGGTGCGCGAGCCGCGGGCGGTCATGGCCGAATGGGGCACCGTGCTGCCGCCCGGCGTGCAGGTCCGGGTGATCGACAGCACCGCCGACTACCGCTGGATGGTGCTGCCGATGCGCCCGGCCGGAACCGAGGGCTGGACCGAGGACCAGCTGACCGCGATCGTCACGCGTGATGCGCTGGTCGGGGTTGCGCTGCCACGGGTTCCGGTGGCCCTCGCCGCCGAATAGCCTGCCCTGGCGATAGGGAATTCGCGGGGGGAAATGGCAAAGGACAGCGGCGCCAAAGGCGCCTGCGTGATGGCGCGTGGCCGATAGCACCGGGCAGACCGATGGCCTGCCGGCGCCGCGCCGCAGGCTGGCGGTCGCTACCGTCATGGCCTCCATCATCGTCACGGTGCTCGACACCGCCATGATCAACGTGGCGCTGCCGGCGATCGGCCAGGACCTGGGCGTGCGGCCGGCCGATGCGGTGTGGCTGGTCAACGGCTACCAGGTGGTGGTGGTCGCCACCCTGATCTCCTTCGCCTCGCTGGCCGAGATCCTCGGCTTCCGCCGGGTCTTCCTGGCGGGGATGGTGCTGTACGTGGCCGCCTCGCTCGGCTGCGCCCTGGCGGTGTCCTACCCCATGCTGCTGGTGGCGCGGCTGTTCCAGGGCCTGGGCGCTTCCGCCGCCATGGCGCTGACGGCGGGGCTGATGCGCCACATCTACCCGTCCCGCCAGCTTGGCCGGGCGATCGGGATGACGGCGATGACGGTGGCAATCTCGGCGGCGGCCGGGCCGTCCGTCGGTTCCGCCATCCTGGCCCTCGGCTCCTGGCACTGGCTGTTCGCCTTGAGTGTGCCGATCGGCCTCGCCGGCATCGCGGCCGGCGTGGCGACCCTGCCGCAGACCCCGCGGGCGCATCGCCGGTTCGATGCGGTGGCGGCGGTGCTGGCGGCGCTGGCCTTCGGGCTGCTGTTCCTCGGCGCCGGGCTGATGATGGCGGTGCCGCTCGCGGGGGCGGCGGTGCTGGCGGCGGCCGTGGCGGCAGGGGCGATCCTGGTGCGGCGGGACCTCGCCACGCCGACGCCGCTGCTGCCGCTCGACCTGCTGCGGCTGCCCGCGGTGGCGGTTTCGGTGGCGGCGTCGGTCTGCGCCTTTTCCGCCTGGGCCCTGAGCTTCGTCTCGCTGCCCTTCCACTTCATCAGCAACGGCCACGACCAGGTGGTCACCGGCCTGCTGATGACACCCTGGCCGCTGGCGCTGGCGGTGGCGGCGCCGCTGGCCGGGCGGCTCGCCGACCGGCTGCCGACCGCGATGATGTGCTTCACCGGTGCCAGCATACTGGCCGCCGCGCTGCTGGCGCTGGTGCTGCTGCCGGGCAGCGCCTCGGTGGTGGCGCTGGGACTGGCGGTGGGTCTGGCCGGCGCCGGCTTCGGGGTGTTCATGACCCCGAACAACCGCACCATGCTCGGGGCCGCGCCGATGGCCCGCAGCGGCGGTGCCGGCGGGATGCAGGCGACCGCCCGGCTGCTGGGCCAGACGCTGGGCACCACGCTGGTCGCGGTGTCCTTCCAGATCGGCGGCGGGCCGAAGCTGGCGCTGGCGGCGGGGGTGGCCTTCGCCCTCGCCGCCGCATGCTTCAGCCTGGTGCGGCGGCGGCTGTAGCCGCGCGAGCGCTTGTCAGGTCCGGGCCGGCCCTTCCAACTGGCGGGGGTGGCGCTGGCGCAGGGCGGCAAGGCGGTCCGAGAGGCTGGTGGGTGCCGGGCTGGCGCCGGAGGCCGCGGCCATGGCGGCGGCGATGTTGGGGTCGTCCTGCTCCGGCCGGGTCGGTTGCAGCAGCCTGGCCTTGGCATTGGCGGCCTCGGCGGCGGCCAGGTTGCGCTCGGCATTGTCCTGCATCGCCTTCAGCGCGACGGACAGGCCGCTGGTCGCGCTGGAAAGGCCGGCGGCCTGGCGCGCGGCCTCGGCGCGGCGCTCGGCGACATCCCGCTGCTGTTCGGCGCGGCCCATGTCGCGCTGGGCGCGGTTCAGCGCGTCGCGGGCGGATTTCAGCTTCTGGCCGGCCTGGGCGTAGGTGTCCTCCAGCATCCGCAGGAAGTCGGCTGCGTCATCGGCATCCTGCTTCTCGCGCTCCATCTCGGGGGCCATCTGCTCCAGCATGCCGACCAGGGTGCCGAGGCTCCGCTCCAGCTCGGCCTTGCGGGCCGGATCGGCCTCGGCCTGGATGCGGTTCTCCAGCTGCTCTGCCGCGGCCATGCGCTGGTTGGACAGGCTCGTGATGGCATCGGCCTCCCGCCGTTCGCGGCCATAGGCCTGGCGGGCCTCGGCGACCTGCCGGCCGAGCTGGTCCAGGTGCTGCTCCATGGTGCGCAACTCGGCCTCGGTGGCCGCCTTGGGGTCCCAGCGGACCAGCGCCTCGACCGCGCCCTGGACCGCCTGGTCCGTCTTCACGCCGACAAGGCTGCGAATGAATGAGATCATGCTGCTGTCTCCCTGACCAGATATGCGCAATTTCACGTCAACCGGCCATGGCACCCGCATTGACCAGCGCCACGGCGATCTGGATGCCCGCGACCACGCAGGCCGCGGCCACGTTTCCGTCGTCGATCATCGCCCGCAGGCCGCGGAACAGCGCGGCGGTGAGCAGGAAGGCCAGCAGTTGCAGCACCACCGCCACCAGCCCCCAGACCAGGATGTCGAGGGTGACCAGGCTGGTTGCCAGGGTGGCGGCCAGCGGGATCGCCAGCGCCACGACCGAGCCCATCAGCACGATGCCGCCCGCGGTATTGCCCGCCCGCACCAGCCGCATCTCGTGGAAGGGCGTCACCGCCATGTAGCAGCCGACGCCGATCCCCAGCAGCGCCAGGGTCACGGCGAGTTGCAGCGCCAGGACGGGAAGGCCGATCCGCAGGGTCTCGATGATGCTGTCCAATGCAGGGGTCCTTGACTTCAGGTGGGGCTCAGGCGAGGGCGAGGGAGGCCGGGTTGATGTCGATGCCGGCGCGGATCTCGACCCCGGCACGGCCGCCCGCCTCCAGCACGGAGACCAGAATATACTCCGTCTCGGGCGCCGGTGCGGCGGCGCCGGTGGGGGCGGCATAGAGCATCGCCTGGATGTGCACCTCCCGCACGCCGTCCAGGCTTTCGATGCTCTCGACCATGGACCGGGGCGGCACCGGGTTCGGCCCCGGCGCCCAGACCCGGCCGTAGAGCTTGCCGTCCTTGGTCTGGAATTCCGGCCAGCCGATCAGCCCCTGGCCCGGGTCCAGCCAGACCGCCCATTCCGCCTCATCGGCCGGGACCACCTCGTCGATCACCGCTAAGTACCGGCACTCGTCCACCTCGCCCCGGCGGTCGAGGTGGATCTGGAACATGCCCTGGCCATCCGGCAGGTAGAGCCGCGACAGCTCGTCGCTGCCTTCCCGGATGCGGCCGACCTCCTGGACGCTGACCCGCGGTCCGGCCTGGGCGAAGCTGGGCTGCGGAACCTTGATGGCGCTGCCGCCAAGCAGGAAGGGCGTCGGGTCGCAGGTGATCGTCATGCCGACCCGGAAGCGTGGCGGCGCGCTGAAATCCGGCACGGTGCGGCCCCTTGTCGTGCCGGCGCCCCTTGCCGTGCCACCCGCGGGCGCCGCCTGCGCGGCCTGCCGGCGACGCCAGGCGAGCACCAGGAAGACGCCGCCCCCGAGGACCAGCAGCCACAGCAGCGGGGATGCGCCGCCCTGCGCATCACCCGCGGTGGTCGGGGTGCGGGCATCGGCGCGCGGCGCCACCGCGATCTCGGGCGGCACGTCGGGCGGCAGGTAGTCCGGGTCGCGCGGCTGCCCCTGGCGCTCGGCCAGGCGGCGGTCGAGCTCGTCCAGGCGCTGGCGGAGCGCGGCATCGTCCTGCGCCTGCCGCTCGGCCTGGGCCCGCCATTCGCGGTAGCCGGGGTCGTCCTGGTGATGATGGAAGAAATCCGCCGACCCGCTGCGGCCGAGGTTGTTCAGCAGGAAGGCGAGGAACACCCCGTCCCACAGGCCGAAGCTGCGCTGGCCCATGCCGGGCAGGCCCCTGGGCGACCAGCCGCGGTCGCCGTACCAGCCACCGCCTGCCGTGGTGCGGCCACTGCCGATGGTGCCGCCGCGCCGCCACCACCCCGGATCGCCCTGGGGCGCCGGCTGGGCGGTCGGCGGCAGGCTGCGCGGGCGGGCGGCGTCCTGCTGCTGCCGGCGCATGCGGTTCAGCGCCTCGGACGACCGCTCCCGCGAATAGCTGCGGTCCCAGGCCGAGCCGGAGCCGGGCGCCGGCAGGTTCACCGAGGGCCGGCGCGGGTAGCTGGCGGATGGCGCGCTGGGCCGCCGGTATCCGCCGCTGGTGGAGGGCGTGCGGGGTGCCACGCGCGGGCCGCCGAGGGAGGGCGTGCGGCCATAGCCGGATGACGGGCGGGAATAACCGCCGCTGGAGCGCGCCTGGGCGAAGGCCTCCGTCGCCACGCCGCCCGCCAGCAGCATGGCGGGCGGTGCGACACTGGCCCCGAAGAGCAGCAGGCTCAGGAGATATGCGCGCAGGCGCCCCGGCATTCCGTATTCCATCATCGAGCACATGGCTGGCGGCATGCCCATGCCGCGAAAGTGCCGCCGCCTAACGATGCACCCGGGAGTCCGTTCCGCAAAGCAGCGCGGCGCGCATCATTCGAACGCCCACCGCAATGTCCGGGCCAGGCCGGTCGTGCCGGCGCGGATGATCGGGCGGCGCAATACCGGGTTCTGCAGCCCGTGCAGGCGCGCCGCCCAGGCCGGCAGCAGGTCCACCCCGGCCTGCATCGTGAGCGCCTGGAGCGGCTCCGCCATCCCGTTCGGCGCGGGCTGCCGCAGGACCAGCCGGGCGACCTCGCGGGTCCGCGCATCGCAGCGCAGGTGCGGCCGCGTCACTTCGAGCATTTGGCGTGCCTCGGTGCGCGTGCGCGGGACCGGGTAAGCGCCGAGCGCCTCCCCGATCCGCGCCATCTCGGCGAAATAGCGGTCCTGCGCGGCCAGGGGCATGCCCGGCTCGACGTAGCGGACCCAGGCCTTCAGGAAGCTGGTCGTCTCGGTCACATGCACCCAGGCGAGCAGGGCGGGGTCGTTCGCGGCATAGGGGGTGCCGTCGGGCAGCACGCCCTGCACCCTGTCATGGATGCGGCGGATGCGGGCGAGCAGCGCCTCGGCATCCGCCCGCCCGCCATAGGTGGTGAGGGCGATGAACCGTGCCGTCCGCCGCAGCCGGCCGTGCATGTCGGCCCGGAAGTTGGAATGGTCCCACACCCCCGCCAGCACGGCGGGATGCAGCATCTGGAGCAGCAACCCCGCGATGCCGCCGACCATCATCGCCGCCACGTCGCCATGGACGCGCCAGGCGACCGAGCGTGGGCCGAACAGTCCGTCGGGCCGCCGCGCCACCGGCGTCTCGCCGCGCGACGGGTCGTTGAACAGCGCCACCACCTGGCCGGCGATCGCCTGCTTGATCGGCCGCGCGAAGGCATCCGGCAGGAGAGGCGGCCGCACGGAGGCTTGCCGGTAGGCCATCAGCGGGAAACCGGCGGGAGGCTGGTGGCGGCCGTGATGGCCGTGCCCGGGATCATTCTCATGCAGCTTCAGGTAGGCGGGATCCGCGATATGCCGAGTCCCCGCCCTGGGCCGGCGGCTAGTCCTTCTTGCGCAAGGCCCGCACGAAGCCGGCGCGGGCCTCGGCAAAGCCGGTGGCGAGGCAGAACCCGCGCAGGGAAGCCTCCTCCGCCGGCACCAGCATCTCCAGCGCGCCGCAGCCGGCGGCCCGCGCGGCCTGGGCCGCCGCCTTGACCAGCAGCCGCCCGATCCCCCTGCGGCGGTCCTCCTCGCCGACCAGCAGGGTGGTGATCTGCGCCGTCGGCTGCGCGGCACCCAGCGTGCGGTACCAGTGCAGCACGACCACGCCGCTTGGCGGTCCCCAGGCCTGGGCGATCAGCACCGCGCCTTGTTCCTGGCGCAGGGCGTCCAGCCGCTCGGCCAGGATGCGAGGGGCGATTTCGTGGCCGGCCGCGCCCAGCATCTCGGACAGGCCCGCTGCCCCGGCACTGGTGGCGGCACGAATCTCCAGGCCGTAGCGGCTTTTCAACAGGCTTCTCCATCCGTCGCACGGCCAAGCCCCGGCGGGCATCCATCGCGTCGCTGCGGCGTTGCCCGCGGACCCCTTCGAGATGAGAGCGCCCGGCCATGATCTCCACCCGGCTCCACGGAATGATCGATTACGGCGTGGCCATGCTGCTGGGCGGCCTGGCCAGGTCCCGGGCGCTGCCTCCGCCGGTGCGGCGGGTGGTCGGCACCGCCAGCGTCTACCACACGAGCTATGCCGTGCTGACGGATTACGAGGCCGGCCTGCTGCCCCGCCTGACCATGCGCCAGCACCTGGCCCTCGATGCGCTCGGCGGCATGGCCCTGTGCGCCGCGGGGGTGGCGATGCGCCGCCAGCCGGGTGGCGCCCGCGCGCTCCTGGTCGGCGCGGGGCTGGCCGAGCTCGCGGTGGTCGCGCTGAGCAGCACCGAGCCGGGCAAGGGCACCGCACCGGCGGATGGCGAGGTGGGCTACCCGCTGCTGGATACCCCCAAGCCCGTCGCCGGGGATGTGTTCATCGTCGACAGCGCGCTGCCTGGGCTCATGGGCCGTGTGCTGCCCGTCCGCATGACCGTCGTTCGCCTGCCGGGTGGCGACCTGCTGCTGCACTCCCCCACCCGCTTCAGCCGGAACCTTCAGCGGGAACTTGAGAAGCTCGGCCGCATCCGCCACCTGGTGGCGCCCAATGTCGCGCACTGGACCTTCCTGAAGGAATGGCAGCGCGCCTGCCCCGACGTCACGACCTGGGCCGCGCCCGGGCTGCGCGAACGGTCCCAGGTTCGGCGCAGCGGCGTGCGGCTGGACCACGACCTCACCGGCGACGCACCGGCCGAGTGGGGTGGCGCGATCACCCTGGATGCGGTGCCGGGTGGCCTCGGCTTCCGCGAGATGGTGCTGTTCCACCAGCCCTCGCGGACGCTGGTGCTCACCGACCTTGTCATGAACCTGGAGGCGCCGAAGGTGCCGGCGGTGATGCGCCCATTGGCGTTGCTGTTCGGCATGATGGCGCCGGACGGCATGCCGCCGCCCTATCTGCGGGCGGTGGTCAGGCTGCGGCGGCAGGATGCGGCGCGGGCGGCCTCGCGGCTGCTCGGCCTGATGCCGGAGCGCGTGGTCTTCGCCCATGGCCGCTGGTTCGACCGGGACGCCACGGCGGCGCTGCGGCGGTCCTGGCGCTGGCTGCTGGACTGAGCGCGGGGGCGGGGCCAGGTTCAGCCCGGCCCCTCGCCTTCCAGCCCGCTGGCCAGCAGGTCGAGCACGGCGGTTTCCTCGGGTTGCAGGTCGATGAGGTCGCCTCGTGCTTCCGATGCGGCCTCCGCCTCGATCCGCAAGGTCAGGCCGCCGCCGAGATAGCGGTCCACCACCACCGGATGGACATAGCATTTGCGGCAGATGGCCGGGGTATTGCCGAGCCGGGCGGCAACCTGCTGGATGGCCTGCGTCACGTTGCGCTTCGCCGCCGCCTTGGTGCCACCTTGCTCGGATTCGAGCAGCGCGAGGGCGGCGAGCACCGTGCCGGCCCAGGTGCGGAAGTCCTTCGCCGTCACCTCGCGCCCGGTGATCTCCCGCAGGTACCGGTTGACGTCGCCTGAATCGATCCCGTGCACGGTGCCATCGGCGTCGACATACCGGAACAGCTCCTGCCCCGGCAGGTCCTGGCATTCGCGGACGACGCGGGCGATGCGGCGGTCGGCCACCTGCAGGTTCCAGGACCTGCCGCTCTTGCCCTTGAAGGAGAAGCGCAACCGGCCGCCCTCGATGGTCACGTGGCGGCTGCGCAGCGTGGTCAGCCCGTAGCTCCGGTTCTGCTTCACGTACTCGTCGTTGCCGACGCGGATGAGGGTGGTCTCCAGCAGCCGCACGACGGTGGCGAGGACCTTCTCCCGCGCCAGGCCGGGGCGGCGCAGGTCCTTGGCGACCCGCGCCCGGATGACCGGCAGGCAACGGGCGAACTCGACCATATGGCCAAACTTGGCGGCGTCGCGGGCCTCGCGCCAGCGGGAATGGTAGCGGTACTGCTTGCGGCCCTTCTCGTCGCGGCCGGTGGCCTGGATATGGCCGTCGGCATCCGGGCAGATCCATACCTGCGTCCAGGCCGGCGGAATGGCGAGGGCGCGGATGCGGCGCAGGACCGCGGGGTCGCGCACCGGGCCGCCCTTCGGGTCGCGGTAGCTGAACCCCTTGCCGGCCCGGCGCCGGCCGATCCCCGGAGCATCGTCCGAGACGTAGCGCAGGGCCGCCTCCCGCACGGCCAACTGGATGGCCGGGCCTGCCTGGATGACGGGGTCGATGAACATGGTGGGTACCCCGCACCGGCTGGACCGCTGAGCACCAACCTTGGCCCGGCCAGGCAGTTTCCTAGGGGCCACGGGGGGCGTCCGGAGCCGTTCCAGCCGCCTGCGGCGGACACCTCTCAGCCGAACCTGCGGCTGCGGCAGGCGTTCACCCGGGCGAACCCGATGCGCGTTGCTGGCTGTCGGGCCGGTGGAGAAAACGCATGGCAAACGACCAGTCGAAGAAGCACGACAGCGGCCACGCCTCGGCCGAGGGCAAGAAGGGCGTCTCGCAGGAGACCGTGGGCAGCGGCAAGGAGCACGACCCGAACAACTTCGCCAACGACCCCTCCCGCGCTGCCGAGGCGGGTCGCAAGGGTGGCCACCAGAGCCGCAAGGACGAATAGCCGCCTGCCCGGGTGGCGGTGCTGATGGAGGCTGCGGGCGCGGCGGTCCGGCCCGCTGTCGTGGCGTAGGCGGCCAAGGTGTTCTCCTCGCCTGGGCGCCTCGTCCCGAAGCTGGCGCCCGGCGTGGCGCTATGCGTGAGCGTCGCCATCCTGGCACGCCTGCTGCAGGCGCTGGAGGAAGCGGCGCTCGGCCGGCCCTATGTCGAGATGCTGGTGCTCGGCATCCTGCTCGGGGCGGCGGTACGGACCTGCTGGGAACCGGCGGAACGGTGGCGGCCCGGCATCCGCTTCGCCGCCGGCCCGATGCTGGAGACGGCGATCGTCCTACTGGGCGCCTCCCTCGATCTTCGCGCCATCGCGGCGGCGGGACCTGCGCTGCTGCTGGGGGTGGCCGGCGTCGTCGGCCTTGCGCTGGTGCTGGGGTATGGTGTGGGCCGGCTGCTCGGGCTGGGCTGGCGGATGGCGACACTGGTCGCCTGCGGCAATGCCATCTGCGGCAATTCCGCCATTGCCGCCGTCGCCCCTGTGGTGGGCGCCAGCGCCCGGGAGGTTGCCGCGGCCGTCGCCTTTACCGCGGTGCTCGGCGTGATCGTCGTGCTGACCTTGCCGGCGCTGGTGCCGGCGCTCGGGATGTCGGCCGGACAGTACGGCACCCTGGCGGGGTTGACGGTCTATGCCGTGCCGCAGGTGCTGGCCGCGACCGCACCCTTCGGCGGGCCGAGCATGCAGGCCGGCACGCTGGTGAAGCTGCTGCGCGTGCTGATGCTGGGGCCGGTCGTGCTGGTGCTTTCGCTCGCGCTCGGGGGACGCGGTGGCGAGGCGCCGCAGGGATGGCGCATCACCCGCTACGTCCCGTGGTTCGTCATCGGGTTCCTGGCCATGGCCGTGCTGAGTTCGCTCGGGCTGTTGCCGGCGGCGGCGGCCGGCACGTTGCGCTTGGCTGCCGGCCTGCTCACCGCGGTGGCCATGGCCGCGCTGGGCCTGGGCGTGGACCTCCAGAGCGTCGCCCGTACCGGGCCGCGGGTCGTGGTGGCGGCGCTGGCCTCGCTGCTCATCCTGCTGGGCCTCAGCCTCGGCCTGGTCGCCTTGCTCGGCATCCCATGATGGCCCGCCGCGCCGGTGCGGCTGCAGGGGCATCCCTCGATGCGCCCCGCAAGCACCCTCAGCCGGTGACGCGCCATTGCACGAGGGTATAGGGCGGCGTCGCGGTATCATGCGGCTCGAACACCGCCTCCACCTCGGCGCCGATCCGCACCTCCTGCATCGGGTCGCCCAGCAGGTTGCCAACCATGCGGACATTGCCCGCCCCGGGCAGCTCGACCAGCACGATGATATAGGGGCCGTGGCCGACCAGCGCAGGATGCACCGGGTGGTGCGGCCGCTGCCAGCTGTAGATGCGGCCACGCGGCGCCACCTCCTCCCAGCCCAGGTCGAAGGAATGGCAGCGGTGGCAGACCCATTCCGGGCCCCATTGCCAGCCGCCGCAGCCACGGCATTTCTGGATCACCAGCCGGTTCGCGCGGGTGCCTTCCCAATAGGGCAGCGCCACCGGTTCCTGGGCCGGTGCCGGCAGGCCGTCCGGCAGGGCGTGCGGGGTATCTGTCGTGCCATCGGCGCGCGGGGTCTTGGTCGTGCTCACAGGGTTGCCTCCGTGCCGAGGATCAGGCTGCTGACCGGCGTCACCATCGGGCCGCCGATGACCATGGCCACCTGCGGGTCGCGCACCTGGTTGCAGGCGTCGCCGCGCAACTGGCGCACGGCTTCGTTCACCATCTCAAGCCCATGCATGTAGCATTCGGCGAGGTTGCCGCCGCTGGTGTTGAGCGGCAGCCTGCCGCTGTCCCAGCGCAGGTTCTCCGGCACCAGGAATTCATTGGCTTCCTCCGGCCTGACCATGCCGTGCTCGATCATCCCGAGCAGCACGCCGCCGGTGAAGTTCTCATAGGCCTGCAGGACATCCACGTCCTTCGGCCCGAGCTTCGCCATGTCCCACAGGTTGCGCGCAACGGTCGGGAAATGCGCCGAGGCGTAGTCGGGGGCATTGTGCACCGGCGCCGCGCTGCGGTGGTGGCCGCCCTGCGCCGCGCCCAGCAGGTAGGTCGGCTTGTGCGGCAGGTCCCTGGCCCGCTCCGCCGGCACCACCAGCACCGCGCCGGCACCGTCATTTTCCATGCAGCAGTCGAACAGCCGGTGGAACGGCTCGATGATCCAGCGCGAGGCCTCGTATTTCTCCACGTCCAGCGGCCGGCCGTTCATCACCGCGCGCGGGTTGGTCTGGGCATGGTGGTAGGAGGTCAGCGCGATCGCCCGCAGCGCCTCGTGCCGGATGCCATGTTCGGTCATGTAGCGGGTGATCTTCATGGCGAAGCGCTGGGCCGGCGACATCAGCCCATAGGGCGCGAGGAAGGCGTCGTCGCCCACCGCCGCAGCCGCCTGCGCGCCGCGGCCGTAGCGGGCGAACTGGCCCTGCGCCAGCGAGCGGAAGGCGATGACGCAATTCGCCATGCCCGAATGCACCGCCGCACCCGCATTGGCCACCGCCGCCGCCACGCCGCCGCCACCGCCGCCCCAGTGCATGTTGGAGAAGCGCAATTCCTTGATGCCGAGCGCCGCCGCCAGCCGCGGCGCATCCGACCGGTCGTTGCCGTAGGAGGCGAAGCCGTCCACCTCGCGCGGGTCGATGCCGGCATCCCGGCAGGCGGCCAGCACCGCCTGCATTGCCAGCTTGAACTCGGCATCGGGCGATTGGCCATGCTTGTAGTAGGTCGTCTCGCCGATGCCGGCGATGGCGACCTTGCCCCGCAATGTGCGCTCGGTCATGCGCCTCGGTCCCTCCGTTAGGTGCCGGCGCCGGCGTAGAGCCGGCGGCCGATGATTTCCTTCATCACCTCGGCCGCGCCGCCGGCGATGCGGGTGACGCGCGCATCGGCCCAGGCGCGGGCGATCGGCATCTCCTGCATGTAGCCGGACCCGCCGAACAGTTGCAGGCAGCGGTCCACCACCTCCCATTGCAGGTCGGTGCAGAACAGCTTGGCCATGCCGGCCTCGATCGGGTCGAGCGTGCCGGCCATCTGCAGGGCGATGTAGCCATCCGTCATCGCCCGCGCCGCCGCGGTCTTGGCGGCCAGCTCGGCAAGGACGAAGCGGGTGTTCTGAAAATCGGCGATGGTGCGGCCGAAGGCGCGTCGGTCCCGGGTATGGGCCACGGTCCAGCCGATGACGGTCTCGGCCACGGTGGTGCTGCGCACCGCCTGCACCAGGCGCTCCCGCGCCAGGTTGGTCATCAGCATGGCGAAGCCCTGGCCCTCGGCGCCCAGGCGATGGCCGGCGGGGACACGCACATCGTCGAAGAACAGCTCCGAGGTGTCCTGGGCGTGCATGCCGAGCTTCTTCAGGTTCCGGCCACGACGGAAGCCGGCGCTGTCGGCCTCGACCACCAGCAGGCTCATGCCATGCGCGCCGGCCGCGGCATCGGTCTTCGCGGCGACGATGACGACATCGGCGTTCTGGCCGTTCGAGATGTAGGTCTTCTGCCCACGCAGCACATAGCCGTTGCCGTCGCGCTCGGCCCGGGTGCGGATGCCCTTGAGGTCGCTGCCGGCATCCGGCTCGGTCATGGCGATGGCGCCGATCAGGCTGCCGTCGCACATGCCGGGCAGCCAGCGGCGCTTCTGTTCCTCGTCGCCGAAGCGCGAGAGATAGGTGGAGACCATGTCGGAATGCACGACGAAGCCCGGCCCGGACAGGTTGGCGCGGGCCAGTTCCTCGGTCACCACCGCGCAATGGCCGTAGTCGCCGCCTGGGCCGCCGTATTCGCCCGGGACATCGCAGCACAGCAGCCCGGCGCGGCCGGCCGCCAGCCAGGCCTCGCGCGGCACGATCCCGGCTTCCTCCCAGGCGTCATGGTGCGGCGCCAGTTCCGTCTCGACGAAGCGCCTGACCGATTGCCGGAAGATCTCGTGATCCTCCGTGAACACGGACCGCGGCCGGTCGAACATGCCGCTTCCTCCCATTTTTATTCGCTTGCTTATGGTAAGCTTGCGTACGACCGTGCCTTAAAATGCGGGGCAGGACAAGCCTGGAGTTCGGCATGTCGCCGCCCGTCGGCCAAGGGAGAGACAGGGATTGCCGCAGGACCGGAAGCCACCAGCCGCCAGGACCGGCGGCAGCGAATTCCGCATCGGCTTCCTGGTCCATGACGTCTCCCGGCTGCGGCAGATCCTGTTCGACCAGCACATGCGGCCGAAGGGCGTCACACGGGCGCAGTGGTGGCTGCTGGCGCAACTGTCGCGCAACGGCGAGGGCGGGATGGCGCAGGCCGAGCTTGCGCGGCTGCTCGGGCTCGGGAAGGTCGCCACCGGCAGCATGATCGACCGGCTGGAAGCCACCGGGCTGGTGGCCCGCCAGGCCGATCCGCTCGACCGGCGGATCAACCGGATCTTCGTGACCGCGAAGGGGCAGGCGATCCTGGAGGAGATGGTCGAGGTCGGCCGGCACCTGAACGGCCTCGTCCTGGCCGGGCTGTCGCCGGCGCAGCTGGAGGTCGCCGACCAGGTGCTGACCACGATCAAACGCAACCTCCGCCATGCATTGCAGGATGGCGGCGGGGAGGAACAGGCGCTCGATGACACCGGTCCGGCGGGCGAGGCCCTGGGTTAGGCGCGGCGCGACGCGGCGGCCGCCCGGCCGTCTTTGCCCCTCCCCAGCGGGATCGTCCTGCCCTAGGCTGGCATCAACAACAACAATCACCGGGAGGAACGACCATGGACTTCGGCGCTTCCATGTTCTTCACCGATTATTCCATGACGCCCGCGGGGCTTGGCCGCGCGCTCGAGGAACGCGGGTTCGAGTTGGTCTGGGCGCCCGAACACTCGCACATCCCGCTGTCGCGCAAGTCGCCCTGGCCCGGCGGCGGCGAGCTGCCGAAGCGCTACTACGACTGCATGGATCCCTTCGTCAGCCTCACGGCAGCCGCGGCGGCCACGACGACGCTCAAACTCGGCACCGGCGTCTGCCTGGTCAACCAGCGTGATCCGATCCAGACGGCGAAGCTGGTCGCCTCGCTCGATCAGGTATCGGCCGGGCGCTTCCTGTTCGGCATCGGCGTCGGCTGGAACCAGGACGAGATGGAGAACCACGGCACGGTGTTCGAGACCCGCGCCAAGCTGACCCGCGAGCGCATCGAGGCGATGAAGGAGATCTGGACGAAGTCCAAGGCCGAATACCACGGCGAGTTCGTCGACTTCGATCCGATGATGGCCTGGCCGAAGCCGGTGCAGAAGCCCCATCCGCCGATCCTGGTCGGCGGCGCCTTCCCGCAGGGCGCGCGGCGGGCGCTGCGTTATGGCGATGGCTGGATCCCGCTGGCCGGCCGGGCGCCGCTTGGTGAAGCCCTGGAGAAATTCCGCCAGATGGCGACTGAGGCCGGCCGCGATCCGGCAGGCATCCCCATCTCGGTCTTCGGCGCGCCCGAGAATCCCGACGAGATAAGGCGGTTCCGCGATCTCGGCGTCGCCCGCATCGTGGTGTCGCTGGAATCCGCGAAGGAGGACAAGATCCTGCCCGTCCTCGACCGCTGGGCCGAGTTGATCCGTCGCTGCTGAACAGATGCATCCTGGCAAGGCCGCGGACCGGCGGCTTGCCAGTGCGGACCGACACGACAGGAGGAAGGTCGCCATGAAGATCGTCCGTGCCGCCGATCGCGCCACCAGGCCGGCGCCAGCCAGCAACTTCACCGGGGTTGTCTTCCAGGACGAGGTCGTCACCGGCGTGCCGCCCTCGCGCCTGCGCGCCAGCGTCGTCTCCTTCACCCCCGGCGCCCGCACCGCTTGGCATGCGCACCCCGTCGGCCAGACGCTGTACTGCCTGTCTGGCATCGGCCGGGTGCAGCGGGAAGGCGAGCCGGTCCAGGCACTGCACCCCGGGGACACCGTGCTGATCCCGCCGGATGTGCGCCATTGGCATGGCGCGGCGCCGGACCGGCTGTTCGCCCATCTCGCCATTTCGGAGAACGGCGAGAATGGCGAGGGCACGGCATGGTTCGAGCCGGTGGCCGAGGCGGACTACGCGGCCATGCCGGCCTGACCGGGCCTCGCGCCGATCCGCGAGGCTCTTCTACGGCGCTGGTAAAGCCCGGGCCGCCGCTGGCCGGTACGGGCTTCCCGGCGAACAACCGCATTGCGCCCCGTCCAGGAAGACCGCCACGGCGTCTCGCGCCAGGCAGGCGATCTCCTTCGCGTCGGGTGCGTCGCGCACGCCCAGCAGCATCATGATCTGCGCCCCGCCCAGCGCCATGCCATAGAGCATCCGCGCCGCCGCCTCGGCATCGCCGAGGGCGATCCGGCCACGCGCCATCTCGGCCGCGATGCGGCGCTGCAGGGAGCTTGCGCCGCGGCTGACGATGACCCGGTGGGAGGTCTCGGCCAGTTCGGGGGAACGCTGCACCTCGGCGATCACCAGCCGGAAAATCCCGGTCTGGCGCAGGTCGAGCAGGTGCCGCCCCGCCGCCTCCAGCATGCCGATCAGCGCGGCCCGCACATCCGGTTCGCGCTCCAGGTCGGTATCGACATGCAGGGGTGCGAGCGCGGCGCTGATCGTCGTCTCGAACAGCGCCGCCTTGGAGGGGAAGAACTGGTAGAGCGTGCGCTTCGACATCCCGGCGGCGCGCGCGATGTCATCCATGTTGGCGGTCGTGTAGCCATCCCGCAGGAAGATCGCAGCGGCTGCCTCGCGGAGGATGTGCCGCCGCTCATCCTCCGGCATCGGGCACCGGCCAGGCTTGCGCCGCGCCGGCGCGGCGGTGGGCGCCTGGTCCGTCATGTCGCCTCGCCCGGCCGTGGTAGGGCCTGGGCGACCGGCGGCGCCCCCTCGGCCGGTGCCGCCACCGCACGCGTCCGGAAGACGCGCAGCACGAGCAGGAAGAACACCGGCACGAACAGGATGGCCAGCACCGTGCCGGCGACCACGCCACCGATGACCCCGGTGCCGATCGCGTTCTGGGCGCCCGACCCGGCGCCCGAGGCGATCGCCAGCGGCACCACGCCGAGGGTGAAGGCCAGCGACGTCATGATGATCGGCCGCAGCCGCTGCCGCGCCGCCTCCGTCGCCGCATCAGCCAACGACAGGCCGCGATTGAAGCCTTCGCGCGCGAATTCGACGATGAGGATCGCGTTCTTGGCCGACAGGCCGATGGTGGTCAGCAGCCCGACCTGGAAATAGACGTCGTTGGACATGCCGTTGAGCAGCGTGGCGAGCACCGCGCCCAGCACGCCGAGCGGCACGACGAGCATGACGGCGGTCGGGACGGACCAGCTTTCGTACAGCGCCGCGAGGCAGAGGAACACCACCAGCAGCGATATCGCGTAGAGCGCTGGCGCCTGGCCGGATGACTGGCGTTCCTGATAGGAAATGCCGCTCCAGTCGAAGCCGATGCCGGCCGGCAGTTGCGCCGCCAGCCGCTCCATCTCCGCCATTGCGTCGCCGGTCGTGAAGCCCGGCGCCGGCGAGCCCTGGATCTCGCGCGAGGCGATGCCATTGAACCGCTCGAGCCGCGGCGACCCATAGACCCACTCGGTGCGGCCGAAGGCCGAGAAGGGCACCATCTGCCCCGCGGCATTCCGCACGAACCATTGGTCGAGGTCGCCCGGCAGCATGCGCGAGGCGGCCTCGCCCTGCATGTAGACGCGCTTGATGCGGCCACGGTCCATGAAGTCGTTGACGTAGGTCGAACCCCAGGCGGTGGAGAGCGTCGTGTTGACATCGGTGATCGACAGCCCGAGGGCGCTGGCGCGTTCCCAATCCACCAGCAGGCGGAACTGCGCCTCGTCGTTCAGCCCGTTGGGCCGCACGCCGGCGAGCACCGGGCTCCGGCCAGCGAGGCCCAGAAGCTGGTCCCGCGCGGCCATCAGCGCCGCATGGCCCAGCCCGCCGCGGTCGAGCAACTGGAAGGTGAAGCCCGTGGCATTGCCCAGCTCTCTGATGGCGGGCGGGGCGAAGGCCACGACGATCGCGTCCTGGATAGCCGGCGAAGCGGGCGTTGATGCGCGCGGCCAGCGCATGCACGGTGTTCGCGGCACCCGGCCGCTCGCTCCAGTCACGCAGGCTGATGAAGGCCAGGCCGGCATTCTGCCCCCGGCCGCTGAAGCTGAAGCCGTTGATGGTGAAGGCCGAAGCCACGACCTCCGCCTCGTCCTCCAGGAGGTAGCGCCGCAGCTCGTCGAGCGCGCGCTGGGTGCGGTCGCTGGTGGCGCCGGGCGGGGCGATCACCTGGGCAAAGGCGGTGCCCTGGTCCTCGTTCGGCAGGAAGCCGCCGGGCAGGCGCAGGAAGGCGAAGCCGAGCCCCGCCAGCAGGGCCACATAGACCACCATCATGCGGAGCGGGCGCCGCAGGCCGGCCTTCACCCCGCCGACATAGCCGTTGGTCATGCGGTCGAAGCCGCGGTTGAACCAGCCGAAGACGCCGCGCTTGCCCTGCCCCGGCCGGTGCGGCTTCAGCATGGTCGCGCAGAGCACCGGCGTGAAGAAGATCGCCACCAGCACGGACAGCGCCATGGCGGTGGCGATGGTGATCGAGAACTGCCGGTAGATCACGCCGACGGAGCCGCCGAAGAAGGCCATCGGCAGGAACACCGCCGAAAGCACCAGCCCGATGCCGATGAGCGCGCCGGTGATCTGGTCCATCGATCGGCGGGTCGCCTCGATCGGCGAGAGGTGTTCCTCCGCCATCACCCGCTCGACGTTCTCGACCACCACGATGGCATCGTCCACCAGCAGGCCGATGGCCAGCACGAGGCCGAACATGGTCAGGGTGTTGATGGTGAAGCCGGCCGCCTGCAGCACCGCGAAGGTGCCCAGCAGGACCACCGGGATCGCCAGCGTCGGGATCAGCGTGGCGCGGAAGTTCTGCAGGAAGAGGAACATCACCAGGAAGACCAGCACCACGGCCTCGACCAGGGTGTGCACGACGCTGGTGATGGACAGCCGCACGAACGGCGTGGTGTCCAGCGGATAGACGACCTCCAGCGCGGCGGGGAAGGTCGGCCGCAGCCGCTCGATCGTCTCGCGCACCGCGGCGGCGGTATCGAGCGCATTGGCGCCGCTCGCCAGCCGGATGCCGATGCCGCTGGCCGGCTGGCCGTTGTAGAGCGTGCTGAAGGCGTAGTTCTCGCTGCCGATCTCGACCCGGGCGACATCCCGCAGGCGCACCTGCGCGCCATCGGGCCGCACCCGCAGCAGGATCGAGCCGAATTGCTCCGGCGTCTGCAGGTAGGACGGGCCGATGATGGTGGCGTTGAGCTGCTGGCCAGGCACCGCCGGCAGCGCCCCCATCTCGCCGCTCGAGACCTGGACGTTCTGCGCGCGCACCGCGGCGGCGACGTCGCCGGGGGTCATGCCGTAGTTCACCAGCTTGGCCGGGTCGAGCCAGATGCGCATGGCGAATTGCGCGCCGAAGACCTGGTAGTCGCCCACCCCGGGGGTGCGGCTGATCGGGTCCTGCACATTGGCCACGAGGAAGTCGGAGATGTCGGACCGGTCCATCTTCCCATCGGTCGCCACGAAGCCGACCACCATCAGGAAGTTGCCGCTGGATTTCGCGATGCGGATCCCCTGCTGCTGCACGGTCTGGGGCAGCCGCGGCACCGCGAGCTGGACGCGGTTCTGCACCTGGACCTGCGCCGTATCGGGGTCGGTGCCCTGGGCGAAGGTCAGCTGGATGCTCGCCGCGCCGTCCTTGGTGGTCTGGGCCGCGAAGTAGATGAGGTTGTCGATGCCGCTCAGCTGCTGCTCGATCACCTGCACCACGGTGCTCTGCACCGTCTCGGCGGAGGCGCCGGGGTAGCTGACCTGGATGGTGATGGCGGGCGGCGCGATGGTCGGGTACTGCGCGACCGGCAGGCTGCGCACCGCCAGCAGCCCTGCCATCATGATCCCGATGGCCAGGACCCAGGCGAAGACCGGGCGGTCGATGAAGAAGCGGGCCATGCTACAGGCCTCAGCTCGCGGCCGGCGCGGCGGGGCGCTCGGTGGCGTTGACGCGGGCGCCGGCGCGGATGCGCTGGACGCCCTCCACCACCACGCGGTCCCCGGGCTGCAGGCCCTCCGTCACCAGCCAGTCGGTGCCGATCGCCCGGCCGGCCTGCAGGATGCGCTGCTCCACCACGCCCTCGGCATTCACCACGAAGGCCATGGGCTCGCCGCGCGGGGTCCGGGAGACGGCGCGTTGCGGCACCAGCAGCGCCTGGTCGGTGACGCCCTCCTCCACCCGTGCGCGGACGAACATGCCGGGCAGCAGCAACTGGTCCGGGTTGGGGAAGACCGCGCGCAGGGTCACCGAGCCGGTGCCCTGGTCCACGATGACCTCGGAGAACTGGATCTCCCCGGCATGGGGATATTCGGAACCATCCTCCAGGATCAGCCGGGCCACCGCGAGGTCGGCCGAGGGGCGGCGCAGCGCGCCGCTGGCGATGTCGCGCCGCTGCTGCAGCAGCAGGGAGCTGGGCTGGGTGAGGTCGACGTAGATCGGGTCGAGCTGGGCCACGGTCACCAGGGGCGCCTGCTGGCTGGCGGTGACCAGCGCGCCGGCGGTGAACTCGGCACGCCCGGTCCGCCCGGCGATGGGCGAGGTCACGCGCGTATAGGCGAGGTCGATCCGCGCGGTATCGAGCGCGGCGCGGGCGGACATGACGTCCGCCTGGGCCTGCTGGAGGGTGGCCTCGGCATTCTCCAGGTTCTGCTCGCTCACCGCCTGGGCGCGCGCCAGGGTGCGGTAGCGGGTCGCGGTGCCGGTCGCGGCCCGGGCGACGGCTTCGGCGCGGGCGAGCGCCGCCTCGGCACGTTTGACCGCCGCCTCGAAGGGGGCGGGGTCGATCTGGAACAGCGGCTGCCCGGCCGCCACGGCCTGGCCCTCGGTGAACAGCCGCTCACGCAGCAGCCCGCCCACCTGGGGCCGGACCTCGGCCATGCTGAAGGGGGCCGTGCGGCCAGGCAGCACGGAGGTGACGGGCACCTCCTGGCGCTGCAGCGTCACCACGGTCACGGCGGCAGGCGGCGGGGCGGGCGGCGCCGCGGCGGCGCGGGTAGGCTGCTCGTCGCAGGCCGCGACCAGGACGAGCAGGCCCAGGGCAGCCAGGCGGAACGGGACGCGCTGTCGCCCGGGCTGCGCCGGAAGCGCAGCCCGCGGCGATGAGCCATGCTGTCGGAACATTGGACCTCGATGGAAACTGGCTGGTTTTCGTATCGGGATACTGGTGAGTTTCCAAAAAATGTCAATGCGCGGCCGGGTGAAGTTCCGCTCGCCGGGAAGCTCCGGGCATGGGCGGCGCCGTCCTGACGCCCAGGGGTCAGTCCCGCCCCGGGACGGGTGGCGGCACCTCCTCCCTGCCCTCGCGCCGGTCGCGGTACAGCGCGGCGCGGGCCAGCAGCATCAGGGTGACGGGGGTGGTGACGACCATGAAAACCCCGATCAGCAGCTCGTGCACCACCGGCCGGGTCTCCAGCGCCGAGAAGAAGACCATCGAGGCGGCCAGCACGCAGCCGATCCCGAGGGTGGTGCCCAGCGTCGGCGCATGGATCCGGTCGTAGAAGCTGCCGAGCCGGAGCAGCCCCAGCGAGCCAACCAGCGTCAGCCCGGCGCCGAGCAGCAGGAACAGCGCGGTCAGCACCGCCGCCCAGGCCGGCAGATCCGCCGCATGCGTCATTCGATGACCTCCCCGCGCATGAGGAACTTCGCCAGTGCCGCCGTCCCGACGAAGCCGAGCAGGGCGATGACCACCGCCGCCTCGAAGTAGAGCGTGCTGCCGGACCGCATGCCGAAGGTCAGCAGCAGCATGGTGGTGTTGACGTAGAGGGTATCCAGTCCGAGCACCCGGTCCTGCGCCCGCGGCCCCCACAGCAGGCGGAATGCCGCGCAGGCCATGGCCAGGCCGAGCAGGAGCTGGGCGAGCAGGATGGACCAGGTGAGCAGCGCCACGGTCATTGGAATATCTCCATCAGCCGCCCTTCGTAGCGGTCCTTGATGATCCGCACCCATTGCTCCTCGTCGATCAGGTCGAGGACGTGGAGCAGCATGGTGTTGGCGCCGGAATCATACTCCACCCAGATGGTGCCGGGCGTGGCGGCGATGATGCAGGCCAGCGTCGCCAGCCCGTAGCGGTCGCGCATGTCGAGCGGGATGCGCACGAACCCCGAGTTCCGCGCCCGGTTCCCCCGGCCCAGGATGATCCTGGCGACCGCGTTGTTGGACCGGACGATCTCGGCCAGCACCACGAGCGCCAGTTCCACGGCGGCGCGCGGCCGCCGGAGCCTGGCCTTCGGCGGGTCGAGCGCCACCAGCGCGCGGGTCGCCACCAGCGACAGGACGGCGCCCAGCAGGATGGCGCCGGGGGCGATGCTCTCGTTCAGCAGCAGCCACATCGCCAGCAGGGCGGCCGTCAGCAGGGGGAAGCGCAGCCACCGCCTCATCGGCCGCCCCCACCGGCCGCCCCCGCGGCGGCAGGCGGCGCCAGCACGCCCCGAACGTAATCCGCCGGCACGTGCAGCGACTGCGCGGTGGCCTGCATGTAGTGCATGGCCGGCCCCGCCCAGACCGACAGCGCCAGGCACAGGCCCAGCAGCATCAGCACCGGGGCGACCTCGACCACGCCGACCCGCGGCACGGACCCCACCGGCGAGACCCAGAAGGCATCGATGCCGGTGCGGGTCATCGCGATCACGGTCGCCAGCCCGGACAGCAGCAGGGCCGCCAGCAGCGCCCAGGTGGTGGCGGGCACGCCGCCGTCGCCGGAGCCGAGCAGCGGCGCCAACATGGCGAATTTGGCGAGGAAGCCCGAGAGCGGCGGCAGCCCCGCCAGCAGCAGGGCGCAGCCGATGAAGCTCATGCCCAGGATCGCCATGGTCGCGGGAATGGGGACGCCGATCGCCTCATCCTCGTCCAGCTCCTCCTCCTCGCCCTCCCCGAAGGCTTCCCGCGTCACGGCCAGCACATCCGCGCCGACCTCACGGCCACGCTCGACCAGCTCGATCAGCAGGAAGAAGGCGGCAATGGCGAGGACCGAACTGGCCAGGTAGAACAGCGCGCCGGCGGTCACCGCGGCCTTCCCGGCGCCGATCGCCGCCAGCAGGGTGCCGGAGGAGACCAGCACGCTTGCCCCCGCCAGCCGCGCCATGTTCTGGGTCGCCAGGACAGCGATCGAGCCGAAGGCGATGGTGAGCAGCCCGCCGGCAACCAGCCAGCCGCCGCCGAAGGCGGCGGAGGCTCCCGCCCCGCCCCCGAACAGCAGCAGCCACAGCCGCAGCACGGCATAGACCCCGACCTTGCTCAGGATGGAGATGATCGCGGCGGCCGGGGCGCTGGCCACCGCATAGGTGGTCGGCAGCCAGAAGCCCAGCGGCCACATCCCGGCCTTGATGAGGAAGGCGACGCCGAGAATCGCCGCGCCCGCCTCCAGCAGCCCGCGGTCCTCGGCGGCGAGGCCAGGGATGCGCCCGGCCAGGTCGGCCATGTTGAGCGTGCCCGCCACCCCGTAGATCATGCTCACCCCGATCAGGAAAAGCAGCGAGGCCGCCAGGTTCACCGCGATGTAGTGCAGCCCGGCCCTGACCCGGGCCACGCCCGAGCCGTGCAGGACCAGCCCGTAGGAGGCCGCCAGCATGACCTCGAAGAACACGAACAGGTTGAACAGGTCGCCGGTCAGGAAGGCGCCGTTGAGGCCCATCAGCTGGAACTGGAACAGCGGGTGGAACAGCGGGCCGGCGCGGTCCCAGCGTGCCAGCGAGAACACCAGCGCCGCCAGGCCCAGGATGGCCGCCAGCACCAGCATCAGCGCGGAGAGCCGGTCGAGCACCAGCACGATGCCGAACAGCGCCGGCCAGTCGCCCAGCCGATACACCTGCACGGTGGCGCCGCCCATGCCGGGCGCCGTGCCGTCCGCCAGGCGCAGCAGCATGATCGCCACCGCCAGCAGCCCCAGCGCCGAGGCGAGCCCGAGCGCGGCCTTCGCCCGCCGCCGGCGCTCGCCGATCAGCACCATCAGCGTGCCCGCCAGGAGTGGAATGATGACCGGTGCGATCATCAGATGGGCAAGCCAGCCGCTCAATGCTCCCGCTCCCGCTCCCGGCCGTCCACGTGGTCGGTTCCGGTGAGGCCGCGCGAGGCGAGCAGCACCACCAGGAACAGCGCAGTGGTGGCGAAGCTGATCACGATGGCGGTCAGCACCAGCGCCTGCGGCAGCGGGTCGGCATGCTGGGCGAGGCTGCCGGCCGCGCCACCCTCCAGCACCGGCGCCGCCCCGGTGCGCAGCCCGCCGGTGGAGAAGATGAACAGGTTGACGGCATAGGACAGCAGCGAGAGGCCGATGATAACCTGGAAGGTCCGGGGCCGCAGCAGCAGCCACACGCCGGAGCCTGCCAGCACGCCGATCCCCAGCGCGACGATGAGTTCCATCAGTCTTCTCCCACGCTCGCACGCGCCCGCATCGTGACCGGGCCGGCGGCTGGTTCGGCGGCCGGCCGCGACTGGGCGCGGTGGCCGCGGACGGACTGGTGGGCGAGCGCACTCAGCATCAGGACCGTGGCGCCGACCACCAGCGCGAATACGCCGAGGTCGAAGATCAGGGCGCTGGCCATCGGCACGGTGCCGAGGACCGGCAACTCCGCATAGGCGAAGTAGGATGTCAGGAAGGGATGGCCGAACACCACGGAGCCAACCCCCGTACCGGTGGCCAGCAGCAGCCCGAGGCCCATCCAGGCCAGCGGATGGACCCGCAGCCGGGATTCGATCCAGCGCGCCCCGCCGATCATGTATTGCAGGATGATGGCGATCGACATGGTCAGCCCGGCCACGAAGCCGCCGCCGGGCAGGTCGTGGCCGCGCAGCAGCAGGAACAGCGCGACCATGCCGATCACCGGGAACAGCAGCCGCGTGAGGACCGCGGGGATCAGCAGCCAGTCGGCCACGGTATCGCCGTCCAGCCGGTCCGGCCGCGATGCGTCGTAGGCGCTCTGGTCGCGCTGCTGCTCCGGGACATCGACGCTGTCGGGGGCGGGGCGGAAGCGCCGCAGCAGCGCGAAGACCGCCAGCGCCACGGCGCCGAGCACGGTAATCTCGCCCAGCGTGTCGAAGCCGCGGAAGTCGACCAGGATCACGTTGACGACGTTGGTCCCGCCGCCTTCCGAATAGGCGCGCTCCAGGAAGTGCCGCGCGAGGATCTCGGGCGGCGTCCGCGTCATCACCCCATAGGCCAGCGCCGCGAGGCCACCGCCCGCGGCGACGGCGATGGCCAGGTCGCGCAGCCGGCGCGTGGTGGTCATTACCTCCGGCCCACGCGCCCCCGGCACGCGGAACCGCTTGGGCAGCCAGCGCAGGCCGAGCAGCAGCAGCACCGTGGTGACCACCTCGACCAGCAATTGAGTGAGGGCAACGTCCGGCGCCGAGAACCAGACGAAGGTCACGCAGGTGACCAGCCCGGCCCCGCCCAGCAGGATGAGCGCGGCCAGCCGGTGGTACTTGGCCTGCCAGGCGGCGCCGAGCGCGCAGGCCGCGCCGATCATCCAGACCAGCGCGATGACCGGATCGACGCCGGCCGGCGCCAGGTTGCCCGGCTGCAGCCCGCGCAGATAGACCGCCCAGCCCGCGGCCAGCACCGCCACGCACACCACCAGCCGCAACTGGGGCTGCAGGCGGCGGGTGCCGAGCAGGCGCTCCAGCGTCCGCGCGAGGCGCCAGGACAGGAAGACCATGGTCCGCTCGAACATCCGCTGGCCCTGGATGCGGCTGAGCAGCGGCACGCCCTCGGCACCACTCAGCAGGTGCCGCTGGAGCGCGAGGTAGAGCGCGACGCCGGCGGCCAGCGCGATCACGCTCATCACCAGGGGCTGGTTGAAGCCATGCCAGACGGCGAGGCTGTAGGTCGGCGTGGCCGCGCCCAGCACGGATCGCGCGGCGATGTCGAGGAACGGCCCCACCGTCGCGGCCGGCAGGACGCCAACCATGATGCAGGCCAGCACCAGGATCTCGACCGGAAAGCGCATCCAGGTGGGCGGCTCGTGCGGGACGCGCGGCAGGTCCACCGGGTCCGCGCCGAAGAAGGCGCCATGGATGAAGCGCAGCGAATAGGTGACGCTGAAGGCGGTCGCCACCATCGCGGCGACCGGCAGCATCCCGAGTGCCGTGGGCAGCGGCGCCGGCGCCACCAGGGCCTCGGCGAAGAACATCTCCTTGGACAGGAAGCCGTTGAGCAGCGGCACCCCGGCCATGGCGGCGGCCGCGACCAGGGCCAGCCGCGCGGTAAAGGGCATGGAGCGGTTCAGGCCGGACAGCCGCCTGATGTCGCGCGTCCCGGTCTCGTGGTCGATGATGCCGGCGGCCATGAAAAGCGAGGCCTTGAACATGGCGTGGTTCATGATGTGGAAGATGGCCGCGACCATCGCCAGCTCGCTGTTCAGGCCGAGCAGCAGGGTGATCAGCCCCAGGTGGCTGATGGTCGAGTAGGCCAGCAGCCCCTTGATGTCGTGCTGGAAGATCGCGACGTAGGCGCCGATCAGCAGCGTCACCAGCCCGGCCGTGCCGACCATCCAGAACCACGCCTCGGTGCCCGCCATCACCGGCCACAGCCGGGCCAGCAGGAACACGCCGGCCTTCACCAGCGTCGCCGAATGCAGGTAGGCCGAAACCGGGGTCGGCGCCGCCATGGCGTGCGGCAGCCAGAAGTGGAAGGGGAACTGCGCGCTCTTGGTCAGGGCGCCCAGCAGGATGAGGACCAGCGCCGGCAGGTACAGCGGATGCGCCCGGATGCGCTCACCCGAGGCCAGCACGAGGTCGAGGTCGTAGCTGCCGACGATATGGCCCAGCACCAGCACGCCGGCGAACAGCGCCAGCCCGCCGGCGGCGGTGACGGTCAACGCCATCCGGGCCCCGTCGCGCGCACCGGCGGTATGGTGCCAGTAGCCGATCAGCATGAACGACAGGAGGCTGGTCAGTTCCCAGAAGAAAACGAGCTGGATCAGGTTGCCCGACAGCACCACCCCGAGCATGGCGCCCATGAAGGCGAGGAGGAAGGCGAAGAAGCGCGGCACCGGGTCTTCCGGCGACATGTAATAGCGGGCGTAGAGCACCACGAGGAAGCCGATGCCCGTCACCAGCCCGGCGAACATCCAGGCGAAGCCGTCCATTCTGAGGACGAGGTTGAGTTCGAGACTGGGTATCCACTCGAATTCGTGGCGCACCACGCCACCCCCCGCCATCGTCGGATAGGCCAGCCAGACCAGGAGCACGCAGGCAAGGACGATCGCGCCGGCCAGCCTTGCCGCAGCATCGCGCGCATGGGTGGGGAGCAGCCCGGCGGCAATCGCGCCGGCGAAGGGAAGGCCGATGATGGCTAGGAGAAGCATGGCGTCGGGCATCGGTTCCCCTGCTGGCTGACCGGTCGAATAGAGCGCGCCGTGACGATGCGACGCCGCATCCGCGCCGTCCCGCGAGAGGCACCGCGGCGCTGCCGCAGGCAAATCCAGGGTGGTCCGGTCAATCCTGAACAGGCATGGTCACGCGCGGCGCAGCAACCCATCATTCCTGTTCGGCAGCCGAATTTCCACCAGGCAGGGCGGAACCGCCTTGGTGCATGAGGGCAACCACTTCCTCGGCCTGCCCGGCAAGCCGCAGCCGGCGCAGCACCTGCGGGTCGCGGAGCGCCCGGCAGATCTCGGACAGCGCCGGCAGGAAGCCCTCGGGGGAGGCCTCCGGCCAGAGCATCAGGAAGACGAGGTCGACCGGCTCGTCGTCCCGTGCCTCGTAGTCGATCGGATGGCGCAGCCGCACGCAGAGCATGGCGGGCGGCGCATCCCCTTCCAGCCGCGCATGCGGCAGCGCCACGCCCCGGCCGAGCGCCGTCGAGCCGAGCCGCTCGCGCGCCAGCAGCGCGTCGAGCACCATCTGCTCCTGGTGGCCGAACCGGCTGGCGGCCTCGGCGGCCAGGGTCTGCAGCAGGCTCCGCTTGCTCCCCGCGTTCAGGTCCAGGATGACGTCGGCGGCGGAAAGCAGGTCGGTGATCCGCATGGCTTTCTCCATGGAGCAGGACATCTCGGTTGATACGCTCCTCGGGTCCATTCGTCGCAGGGCGTGGCTGGGGAAAGCCGGCGGTGGCTCATCCGGCGCGCTTTCGCCACCCCGCCTGCCATGTCCTGCCACATGCGCCGGGCTTCAGCGAGGCGGGCAGGGCATTTTTCCAGACTTCGGATGAGCCGGCCACCTGCGGTCACCATCCCCCGCGTGGTATCGCAACGCGCTGACGGGGGTGCCATCGTGCAGGCGGCGGATGGCCGCGAAGAATGGCGGCGCCCTGCCACGCCACCCTCCCACGGCCGTATTGATGCCGATCAAGGCCAGGCGGCAGGCAGCAGCTAGGATGGAATGCTACGCAGGCGGTATGCGCCTGAAAGTGCCCGATTGGCCAAGCCACATCGGCCTGGAGGAAGACATGCGGTTCAAGGACATACTGGTGCACCTCGATGCGACCGCCCAGGCAAGCGCGCGTCTCCGGCTTGCCGCCGACCTGGCGCGACGGCACGAGGCCCATCTCACCGGCCTCTACGTGGTGGACGTCGTGCTGCCGGCGCTTGTCGCGGCGGATGCGAGTGGCGGTGCCGCCATCGCGGACTTGCTGGAGACGATGCGCGAGGAGGCTCTCGCCAAGGCAGCCGGCGTGGAGGCGGCATTCCGCGAGCGGCTGCGGCTCGATGGGCTGGCGGGTGAGTGGCGCCTGATGGAGGGCGCCGTGCCCGAGCAGGTGGCCCTGCAGGCCCGCTACGCCGACCTGCTCGTGCTGGGGCAGCAGGACCCCGGCGGCGGCCAGCCGGCAGCCGGCGCCATCATCGAGCAGGCGCTGTTCTCCTCCGGCCGCCCGGTCCTGGTGGTGCCCCATGCCGGCGGCCCCGAGGTCGTGGGCCGCACCGTCCTGATCGGCTGGAACGCCAGCCGCGAGGCCGCGCGGGCGGTGCACGACGCCTTGCCGCTGATCGCCGGGGCCGGCTCCGTCACGGTAATCGCCGTCAACCCGCGCCAGGGGCTGTCCGGGCATGGCGAGGAGCCGGGAAGCGACCTGGCCCGTCACCTCGCCCGCCATGGGCTGGCGGTGACGGTCGAGCACACGGTTGCGCCGGACATCGACGATGGCGAGGCCATCCTGAACCGCGCCGCGGAATTGTCGGCCGACCTGCTCGTGGTCGGCGCCTATGGGCATTCCCGCCTGCGGGAAATGGCGCTCGGCGGGGTGACCCGCACGCTGCTCCGCCAGATGACGGTCCCGCTGCTCATGGCGCACTGACCCGCGGCCGCGGGTGCCTCGTCGCGTGATCGAGCCCGCGATGCGGCACCGGCAACCGATGGAAATGCTGGCTCTTTCACGCCCGGCCGGCAGGCCAGGCCCGGCAACCAGCCGGGCGCTACCCCACGCGCAGCAGGCCCGGCCCGTTCACCTTGAGCCATGCCACCGCCGCATCCCGGTGCGGCGTGAGGCCGGCGAGCACATCCCAGAACCGCGCCGAATGGTTCAATTCCCGCAGATGCGCCACCTCATGCGCGACGACGTAGTCCATCACCCAGCCCGGCGCCATCACCAGCCGCCAGGAGAAGGCCAGCGTGCCGTCCGGCGCGCAGCTTCCCCAGCGGCTCTTGGTGTCCTTCAGGCGGATCTTGCCCGGCGTCACGCCCAGCGTCGCGGCGTGGTCCGCGACCAGCCGCCCGATGCGCTGGCGTGCCTCGTCCTGCAGGAAGGCCGCGACCCGCGCCGGCGCCGTCTCCGCCGTGCCGCGCACCAGGATGGCACCCGGCTTCAGCCAGGCATCGCCCCGCGCGCCTGGCCCGCCCTGGTCCGGCACCGCGCGAATGACATGCAGCAGCCCGCCGAGCGGCACTTCGGAACCCGGCTCCAGCGCCACATGCGGCGCCAGCGCGGCCAGCTTCTCCCGCACCCAGGCGGCATGGGTGCGCAGCAGCGCGACCCCGGCCGGGCGCCCGGCGCGCGGCGGCAGGGTCACCACCACGGCGCCACTGCGCGCGTCGATCCGCAGGCTGACACGGGTGGCGCGGCTGGAATGCCGCCACAGTACCGGGCCCGGGAGGGTCGGGCACAACGGGGGATGTTCCGTCTCCCCAAGGTCGGAGGAGACGGACTGATCGGCGAATTGGTCCATGGCAGGACAATGCGCATCAAGCGGCATCAGGTTCAACCGCTTGACAAGGCAAGTCATCGACCAGTGGTGCCGCAGCACCGTTTTGTCAGCCCGCGAGGCTTTTTAGTTCCGTTTCCACGAAGGACAGCGGCGCGGTGCCGCCATTGACCACGTTATGCTCCACACCAGCCGCGCGGGTATATGAGACACCGGCCTTCAGCTCGGCCGTCATGGTCTCGCCGCCGGGCAGTTCGACCAGCAGCGTGCCGTCATGGATCGGCACCACCACGTACAGCCAGCCATGCCGGTGCCAGCCGGTCTCCGCGCCGGGGTTGAAGTCCCAGCGCGTGACGCGATGTGCTCGTCGTCGATCTGCACGGTGCCGGTGGCCGGCTCCCGGCAGCGCAGCGGCTCGGTCATTCGGCGGCGGCCTTGGCGGGCGAGAGGCCCGGCAGCGGCAGCGCGCCGGCAGCCTGGAACGCCGCCCAGACCGCATCGGCCTGCGCCTGGTCCAGCTTCAGGTGCGGCGGGCGGATGGTGCGCCAGCCCCCCTCGCTGCCAAAGGCTTCGCCGGTGGAACGCGCGATGATCTCGCGCAGGCCGGGGATCAGCGGCACGCTGGTCGCGGCCTTGCGGGTGGCGTTCAGCACCTGCTGCGCGGCATCGGCCTCGGGGCCGGTGCGCTTGGCGTAGACGATCGCGCCCCAATGGCTGTTGGTGTTGCTCGCCGCGGTGATGCAGCCGGCGCCGCCATCGGCCAGGATGGTCTGCACGAACTCGTCGGAGCCGGAATAGACCTCGAAGCCGTCCTTGGCGAAGGCGTCGATCATCGCCTTCATGTTGGCATAGACGCCGCCGCTGTCCTTCACGCCCTTCACCGTGCCGGGGAAGGCCTTCAGCAGCCGGCCGATCAGCTCGAGGCTGAACGGCACCGCCGATTGCTGCGGGAAGTGGTACAGGTAGATGGCGATGCCGCCGCCGACGCGGTTGATGACCTCGGAGAAGTAGGCGAACAGCCCGTCGTCACTCGGCGCCTTGTAGTAGAATGGCGGCAGCACGAGCACGCCGCGGCAGCCCTGCGCCTTGGCATGCCGGGTCAGCTCCACCGTATCGGACAGCGAGGCGCAGCCGGTGCCCGGCATGATGACGCCGGCGGGGATGCCGCGGGCGACCAGCCCTTCCAGGATCGCCTTGCGCTCATGCAGGCCGAAGCTGGCCGCCTCCCCGGTGGTGCCGAGGATGCCGAGGCCGTTGCAGCCATTGGCCAGCAGCCAATGCGCATGGGCCGCCATGCGGTCCAGGTCGGGCGAGAGGTCGGGCTTCATCGCGGTCAGGACGGCGGCATTCACGCCGCCGAACAGGGCGTCCTTCATGGGGCATCTCCTCGTTTGGGCTTTACAGGGGGTTGTGCGGCGCGGGGCGACTGCCCGGGCCAGCGGACGACATGGTCCTCGAAGGCGCCGGCCTCGCGCTCGGTCACGGCACGGCCGCGCACCGAGACGCCGGCCTCATGCACGGTGTTGGGGTCGCCCGAGATCAGCGGGTGCCACCAGAACAGGTCACGGCCCTCAGCCACCAGGCGGTAGCCGCAGGTCGGCGGCAGCCAGTCGATCTTCTTGATCTTCGCCGGGGTCAGCTTCACGCAATCCGGCACGTGCTGCTTGCGGTTCGGGTAGTCCCGGCACAGGCAGCTCCCGGTATCCAGCAGGCGGCAGGCGACGTTGGTGAAGACCAGCTCCTCGGTATCCTCGTCGCGCATCTTGTGCAGGCAGCAGCGGCCGCAGCCGTCGCACAGGCTTTCCCATTCGGCGCGGGTCATCGCGTCGAGCGCCTTGGTCTTCCAGAAGGGCAACAACTTGCTCACCTGCGCATTCTACCCCTACAGGCCCAGCAGATCGAGCGTGCGGCCGACCACCTTCGCCTCGTCGAACAGCGCCAGCGCCCGTGCCCGCCCCGCCGCGCCCAGCCGGGCCCGCAGCGCCGCATCGCCGGCCAGCCGGCCGAGCGCCCTGGCCAGCGGCGCGACCGTCGCGGGCGGCACCAGGAAGCCGGTCTCGCCCTCCAGCACCATCTCGCGCGGGCCACGGATATCGGTCGCCACCACCGGCAGGCCGCACAGCATGGCCTCGATGACCGACATCGGCAGCCCCTCGAAATGGCTCGGCAGGGTGAAGACATCGGCTGCCGCCATCACCCGCGCCACGTCATGCCGGTAGCCGAGGCGGCGGAAGCGCGGCCCCAGCATGCTTTCCGCCCGGTCGAAATGCGGCGCCAGGTCCTCGCCATGGTCGGAGGCCAGCCGCTCGCCCACCACCCAGAGGCTGGCGCCCGGCACCGCCTCCATCGCCTGCAGCAGTTCCGGGTAGCCCTTGTGGCGCACCAGCCGGGAGACGGCGAGGATGACGCAATCGCCCTCCGCCACGCCGAATTCCGCCCGCAGCGCCGCCCGCGCCGCCGCATCCGGATGGAACGTCGCCGGGTCCCGGCCGTTCAGCACCGCCGTCGCGTCGCGGTGGATGCCGAGCCGCCGGGCATCCGCCGCCTCCTCCGCGCTGACCGTCAGGAAGGTGTCGGTGATACGCCCCGCCGCCCATTCCAGCCCGAGCGCCAGCCCCCGCCGCGCCGCCGGGCCGGGCTGGTTGAACAGGAAGCCGTGGCAGGTATAGGCGATGCGCGGCACCCCCGCCGCCCGCGCCGCCGCCCGCGCCAGCAGGCCGCTGATCGGCATGTGGCCGTGCACCAGGTCGAATTTCTCCGCCACGAACAGCCGCTTCAGCGTGGCGAGGCACCGGGCCTGCGCCACCGGGTTCAGGCTGCGCGCCATCGGTACCGGGATGATGCGGAAGCCCTCGGCGCGCGGCTGGTCGAGCAGCGGCCCCTCGGCGCAGATGCCCACCACCTCATGCCCCCGGTCGCGGGCACCGCGCATCAGCGGCAGCAGGAAATGCCGCAGCGAGAAATCGACGTTGGTGACCTCGGCGATCTTCAGGCGTCAGCCGCCTCGCCCGGTCCTGGCGCGGTCACCCGGGTGATCGCCCATTGCACGGTGTCCTCGCTCGGCTCGGCGGCCAGCACCACCTGGCTGTTCCGCCGCGGCTCGCCGCCGAGGTAGAGGCTGTCCTCCACCGTCACCCGCGCGCCCTTGGCCCGCAGCCGCCAGCTTTGGCCGGAGGGCAGCCGCAGCAGCACCGTGCCATCCTCCTCCTCCAGCTTCGTGGTCACCCCGGGGTGCAGGTGGAAGCGCAGGGTGAAGGCCGGCGGCCGGGCGTTCGGCTCGGCCATCTCGATGATGTCCTCGCCGCGCAGGTCGTCGCCGGTCTCGGCCAGATAGAGCCGGCGTCGATGCACCGCGCCGAAGGCCTTGCGCCAGCCGTCGTGGCTGGCTTCCAGCCATTGCGCGCCGTTGGCCTCCTGGCGATCCTGCTCCACCCGTTCCGGCCGGCGGCCGAGGCCCTCGTCCTTCAGCTCGCTGCTGTTGGTATCGGCCAGGATCAGGGTGGAATGGGCGGCGGTCGCCCGCAACGCGTCCCGCCAGGCCGGCTCGGCGGCCGGGGCGGCACCGCAATTAACGATCACCCGGTCGCGCCCGACCGACATCTCAAAGCTCAGCGTGCCGGCATGGGCGACGCGGTCGGCGCCGCGCGGCAGGCCGCTTGCGACATCCCGCGAGCGGCCCGGCGGCGGCGCGGCGGCATCGGCGATCACCAGGGTGCGGCCGGCCTGGAGGCGGTGGAACCCGGTCTCGTCCAGCAACATGGGCGCCCGGCCCCGGGCCTGCCCCTGGGTCAGCACGAGGTCCACCAGCCCCGAGCCTTCCTCCCGCGTGCCGTTGAACTGGGCAAGCCCGCCATCGCCATGGCGGAACAGTCGCAGCGCCTGGCCGGCGCGTTCCAGCACGGTGGCCAGCAAGGCGGGCGGGTTGATCTCGGCGCCGTGCAGCAGGTTGCGGATCTCGATGAGGTCCTGCACCGCCAGCATCTGCTGCGCCGGGGACCGCTCCACATGCCCGCCATCCGGGTGGAACTGGCGTTCCAGCTCACCGGGCAGGAAGCGCAACGCCCGGGTCATCCAGCTTTCCTCGTCGAGCGCGACGGCGGCGGCGATGGCGCCCTTCAGGGTCACCAGCGCGCCGCGATGCATCGCCTCGGCCGGCAGGGAGGCGACCACGCCGCGGGAATCCTGCGCCAGCCGCACCAGCAGCCGCTTGCGGAAGGCGTCATCGGCGGTGGCGGCGAGGAAGTCCCAGTGCCCGAGCCAGGCGGAAATCCGCGCGGCGGCCACTTCCGGCGCCTGGGCGAGGTCCTGGTCGGCGCCGCGGGCGAGCCAGTCCTCGGCGAGGTCGCGGGCGCGGGTACGGGCGGCGTCGGTGCCGAGGGCGCGCAGGTCGCGCAGCCAGGCGAAGCCGTGCGCGGCGGCACGCCAGGCCACCGGCCCCGCCTCGGGCTCCCAGCCGGAGGCGGATTTCGGGCCTCGCATTCCAGCCTGTTGATGGTGCCGAGGCTGTCGAATTCGCCGCCCATCAGCCGGGCGCCGCGATTGGCATCGCCGGGCCAGAGGTCGCGGAAGGCCCGCGCCGGGGCATCCGGCACCTTCACGGGCCGCAGCCCGGAGATGAAGCGCTTGGTGCCGCGGATGATGTCGCGCATCAGGCAGGACCCTCTTGGCGCAGCGCGCGGATCGCCGCGGCATAATCGGGCTTGCCGAATACCGCGGTGCCGGCCACCAGCACATCGGCGCCGGCCGCGATGCAGCGCGGCGCGGTTTCGGCGGTGACTCCGCCATCGACCTGCAACGCGACCGGCTGGCCGCCGGCCGCGACATGAGCATCGATCATCCGGCGCAAGGTGGCGATCTTGCCGAGCTGGCCGCCCAGGAAGGACTGCCCGCCGAACCCCGGGTTCACCGACATCACGAGGATGAGGTCGCAGAGATCGAGTACATTCTCCACCGCTGAAACAGGTGTCGCGGGATTAAGGACCACCCCGGCCTGTTTGCCCAGGCCCCGGATGGTCTGCAGGCTGCGATGCAGGTGCGGCCCGGCTTCCGGGTGCAGGCTGATGAGGTCGGCGCCGGCCTCGGCGAAGGCCTCGAGGTAGGGATCGACCGGGGCGATCATCAGATGCACGTCGAAGGGGATGTCTGTGTATTTGCGCAGCGCCTTCACCAGCACCGGACCGAAGCTGATGTTCGGCACGAAGTGGCCGTCCATGATGTCGAGATGCAGCCAGTCCGCGCCGGCGGCGGTCACGGCGCGGGTCTCCTCGCCCAGCCGGGCGAAGTCGGCGGCAAGCAGGGAGGGAGCGATCCGGACGGCGCGGTTGGGCATCAGGCGGGTTCTAGCGGCGCGGTGACACGACGGGCAAGGCAGCAGCAGCATCCAGGCTGCGGAACGAACGCGGAAGGATAGACTGGATCAGGTATAAGTTGAGAGTTTCTCCCGCGATGCGCTCCGGGGTTCATTGAACCCGCCAGCGCGCGATGAAGAAGCCATCCATCCCGCCGTGCTCCGCCCACAGGTCGGGCCGCGTCCGCAGCGCCCCCGCGGCCGTGACCGCCGCCTCCAGCCCCGGCACCTCGGCCGGCTGCACCGGGTCCGGCACCAGCCCGAGCCCGGCGGCGGCGGCGAACTGCGCCTCGCCTTCCTCCGGCAACAGCGAGCAGGTGGCGAAGACCAGCCGCCCGCCCGGCGCCAGCCGCTTCGCCGCCGCGGCGAGCAGGGCCCGCTGCAACTCGGCCATCGGCGCGATGTCGCGGTGCCGCTTGAGGTAGGGCACGTCCGGGTGCCGCCGGATGGTGCCGGTGGCGGTGCAGGGCGCGTCCAGCAGCACCGCGTCGAACAGCGCGCCGCCGGCATCCCAGGTGGTGGCATCGGCCTCGACCACCTCGGCCTGCATGTGCAGCCGGGCCAGGTTCTCCCGCAGCCGAGCCGCCCGCTTCGGCTCGCGCTCCACCGCCACCACCTGGCCGCCGGCGGCGACCAGTTGCGCGGTCTTGCCGCCGGGCGCGGCGCAGAGGTCGAGCACCCGTTCCCCCGGCCGCACCGCCAGCAGCCGGGCCGGCAGGGTCGCCGCCGCGTCCTGCACCCAGAAGGCGCCCTCGGCGAAGCCGGCCAGCTCGGTCACCCGCGTGCCGGCCGGATAGCGCCAGCTGCCATTCGGCAACTCCACGCCGCCTTCGGGCGGGGCGGCGCCCGGGGCGAGGGTGAGGTCGAGCGGCGCCTCCAGCCGGTGCGCCGCGGCGATGGCCCGCACCGCCGGGCCATAGGCGGCGTGCCAGGCGCTCCAGAGCCAGGGCGGGGTGTCCAGCCGCTCGGCGTCCAGCCCTTCCAACGCCGCCGCACCGCCCTCCGCCACCCGCCGCAGCACGGCATTGGCGAGGCCGGCGAAAGGCTTGGGCACCAGGGTCACGCTGCTGGCCACCGCCGCATGCGCCGGGGTGCCGAGCAGCAGCAGCTCCGCCGCGCCCATCCGCAGCGCCTGGCGCACCGGCGAGGGTGGCTCCCGCCGCAGGAAGGGCTCCAGCACCGCATCCAGCGAGCCGGCCCGGCGCAGCACGGCGGCGGCGATGCCGGTGGGCGGCGGCCTTGTCGCGCGGGGCGATGCCGCCGGGCAGCGCATCCAGCGCCTCCTCCAGCGGACGGTGGCGGGTGATGACCGCTTCGAGCAGGGCGAGAGCGGCGCGTCGGGTGGGGGAGCCGATATGGGAGGACATGTGCCCGGATTTATGGTCCCCGGACGCGCCGCATGCTAGTGCGCCCGCCCATGGATACTTCGGCGCCAGCCAGCACGGACCATTCCCTCGGCGTTCTGCCCGATGCGCTGCTGCGCCGGCCGAAGCTCGCCCTCGTGCTGCTGTGCCTGCTGCTGTGGCTGCCGGGCTTCTTCAGCCTGCCCGCCACCGACCGGGACGAGGCGCGCTTCGCCCAGGCCAGCCGCCAGATGGTGGAAAGCGGCGACTACGTGCGCATCCGCTTCGGCGAGGAGGAACGCAACAAGAAGCCCGCCGGCATCCACTGGGCCCAGGCGGCCTCGGTGCATGTGCTGGAAGCGACCGGGCTCGGCGACCGGAATGATATCTGGGTCTACCGCATCCCCAGCCTGCTCGGCGCCCTGCTGGCGGTGCTGGCGACCTACCACTGGGGGCGCGGGCTGGTCGGCCGGCGGCCGGCGCTGCTGGGGGCGGCGATGCTGGCCTCCTCGCTGGTGCTGGTGGCGGAGGCGCATATCGCCAAGACCGATGCCGCGCTGCTGGCGACCATCGCCGGTGCCATGGGGCTGTTTGCCCAGGCCTATCTGCGGCCGGAGCAGTTCTCCGCCCGGCAGGCGGCGGGGTTCTGGCTGCTGCTCGGGCTCGGCGTGCTGCTGAAGGGGCCGATCGCGCCGATGGTGCCGCTGCTGACCGGCATCACCCTCGCCATCGATGGACCGCGGGGCGCCCTGGTTCCGGGCGCTGCGGCCGGCCTGGGGCGTGCCGTTGATGGTGGCCGCCGCGGCGCCCTGGTTCATCGCCATCGGCCTCGCCACCGAGGGCCGCTTCTTCACCGAGGCGGTCGGCGGGGACATGCTGTCCAAGATCGGCTCGGGCGAGGAGAAGCACTGGGGGCCGCCCGGCTACTACCTGCTGAGCTTCGGCATCGCCGCCTTCCCCGGCGCCTGGATCGTGCTCTGCGCCCTGCCCGCCGCCTGGCGGGACCGGCTCCACCCGCCGACCCGTTTCCTGCTGGCCTGGGTTGTGCCGTCCTGGCTGGTGTTCGAGGCGGTAGCGACCAAGCTGCCGCACTACACCCTGCCGATGTTCCCGGCGCTGATGCTGCTCGGCGCCGCCTGGGCGATGGACCCGGTGCGCTTCCTGCCGCCGCGCTGGTGGCGCCGGCTGGCGGCGGTGGTGCTGGTCGCGGTCGCGGCCGGGCTGGCGTTCGCCGCGCTGGCCGCGCCGTGGTACCTGATGCGGAGCCTGCTGCCGGCCGGGGTGCTGGTGCTGCCGGTGGCGGCGGCGATGGTCTACCTGCTGCTGCGCGCTTCCCGCCGCGGGCTGCGCGGGGAATGGGGCCGGGCCGGGCTGCTCGGCGCGCTGCTGGCGGTGCCACTGTATGCGTTGGTGCTGGAAGGGGTGGCGCCGCGCCTCACGCCGATCTGGATTGCGCCGCGACTGGCCGAGGCGCTGGCGGCGCGGGCACCGGGCCTGCCGGCGAGCCAGTTCGGCATCACCAGCCATTCCGAGCCCTCCGTGCTGTTCGCGCTGGGCCAGGAGGTGCGGCTGTTGCGGACCGGGGGCGATGCCGCGGATTTCCTGGCGGCCGGCCCCGGCAGGGTGGTAGCGGTGGGCGATCGCGCGGAGGCGGATTTCCGCCGCCGGGCTGCGGCGCTGGATTTTGCGCCGGCCGAGATCGCCAGCGTGACCGGCTTCAACTACTCGCGCGGCCGGTGGGTCACGCTGCTGCTCTACCGCAACACCCCATGACCGGAGCTTCCGCATGATCGAATGGGCGGCCGACCTGGTCGCGTCCGGCGGCCTTGCCGGCGTTTTCCTGCTGATGGTCGCGGAGAACCTGTTCCCGCCGATCCCCTCCGAGGTGATCATGCCGCTCGCCGGCTTCGCCGCGGCGCGGGGGGAGTTCTCGCTGGCGGCGGTGGTCGCCGCCGGCGTTGCCGGCTCGGCGGTCGGCAACGCCTTCTGGTACGAGCTCGCCCGGGCCTTCGGCGCCGAACGGATGCGCCGCATCGTGGACCGCTTCGGCCGCTACATCGGGCTGAGCCGGGCCACGGTGATGAAGGCGGAAGCGGCGCTGCGGCGCAACGGCCCGGCCGCCGTCTGCATCGCCCGGATGATGCCCGGCATCCGCACCGGGATCTCGGTGCCGGCCGGGCTGGTCGAGCTGCCGCGCATGGTGTTCTACGTCTGGACCGCACTCGGCACCGGTATCTGGACGGGCGGGCTGGCGGTCGCCGGCTACCTGCTGGAGGACCAGTTCGAGATGGTCGGGGAATGGGCGGGGCCGGTCGGGCTGACCATCATGGTGGTGGTGTTCGCCGGCTTGGCCTGGCACCTCTGGAAGGCGCGGCGGGCGGGGTAGGCTGGCGCGTCCAGCACGAGCCGCGCCGCCGCCCAATGTCACTTCACTCCGTAGGTTGCCGAGTCGAGCTTCGCATAGACCTGGTTGTAGAGAAGATCGGCCAGTTTCGCAGGATCATCCTTGATCGGCTCGACCAGCGGCAGGTATTTCGCATACAGCCGCTGGTAGTCGGCCACGAACTTCTCGGCGTCGGCGATGCCAAGGGATTTCTGTGCGTTGGCGACAACCTCCAACAGGTCCTGCTCCACGAATTCACGGCGCAGCTTCACGAGGCCCGGGTTTGGCTCAAGGATCGCAATGCCTTTCTCCTTGCCGAGCGCAACTCCTTCGTCATCCACGGCATGATAGGCATTGACTGTCCGCACCAGCGCCACCGATGCCGCCTGGAACACGGCCTTGCGTTGCTCCGGAGTAAGGCTCGACCAGACGTCGCGGTTGAAGGAATAGAGATTGCCCGCCCTGAACGAGCCAAGCGGCAGCATGACGACCTGGGTCGCGACATCGGCCAGCCCATGCGACTTGAGACCACCGACCGCATAGATCGCGCCGTTGAGGATACCCCGCGACAGGCCCTCGTACATCTCGGAGGTCGGAATGTTGACGCCGGTTGCGCCGGCGAAGCGGGCAAAGCGGTCCCAGAGCGGGCCGCCAGCCCGCAGCGCCTTGCCGCGCAGGGCTTCCGGGCTGTTCATGTCGCCCTTGCCGATCAGCACATAGGGGCCGGTGCTGACGCCGGAGACATAGACCTGGTTCTGCCGTTCGAATTCGGTGAGGCAGGCCGGGCATTCCAGCGCGAACAGCTCGGTGATGGCGAAGGCTGCCGCCATGTCGTTCTCGCCAACCATGGCAAGGTCGTTCATCAGCATCCCGTGCGGATAGTAGGCCGGGGTATAGGTCAGCGTATCGAACCCGATATCCGCCACGCCGTCACGCACGCCATCGGAAATTGCCTTGGCGCCGAGCAGTGATTCGCCGGCAAATATGCGAACCGTGAGATCGCCGTTGGTGTTCCGCTTGAGTTCATCGGCAAACGTCTGGTAGCCGAGCCCGACCGGGTGCCGAGGCGAAAGATAGTGCGCCGCCTTCAGTGTCTTTGCCGCGGCATCCGGCACTGGCGATACGGCCAGCAATGCACCGGCGAGCAATACTGCGAATTTTTTCATGGTCTTGATAATTCCCTGTTTTTTCGTTGCGCCGCCCTCTTGTCGGGGCGGCGGCACTTCCGGCGCTATCTCAACAGGCTGGGCAGGTAAAGTGAGATTGCGGGGAACATGATCAACAGTGCGACCGTCACCACGTCGGCGACCAGGAACCACAGGATTCCCTTGAATATCGTTTCTGTCGGCATGAGGTCGCCGACGATCCCTTTCACGACGAAGACATTGAGCCCGACCGGTGGCGTGATCAGCCCAATCTCCAGCAGCTTTGTCATCAGGATGCCGAACCAGATGAGATTGATGTCCAGCCTTTCAATCGCTGGCAGAAAGATCGGCAGCGTCAACAGCATGATGCCGATGGGGTCGAGGAAACAGCCCAGCAGAAACAGCACGGCCATCATCCCGAGGATCATCATGACCGGGCTGACCGTGCCGCCGACTGCGAATTCCGCGATGACATCGGTAAAGCCGGACAATGCAAGGAAGCGGGTCAGCAGGCTGGCGCCGATCGCAATCACGAAGATCGCCGCCGTGCTCCACCAGGGTTTCCGTTATCGCCAGCTTGATCTTGTCGAACGTCAGGGTGCGCTGCGCAAAGCCGATGATGAAGGAGAACAGGGCACCCATGGCGCCTGCCTCGGTCGGGGTGAAAATGCCGGAGAACAGCCCGCCGAACACCCCGATGATCAGCGCCAGGACCGGCACCGTGTCCTTGAAGGCCAGGAAACGGTCCCGCCAGGTGATCTTCTCCGCTTCGGGCGGCGCCAGCTCCGGGGAGACCGAGGCCCGCAGGCCGATCATCAGCGCATAAAGCACGGCGGTCAGGATGCCCGGCAGCAAGCCGGCTATGAACAGCTTGCTGATCGGCAGCTCGGCATAGATGCCATACAGCAGCAGCAGGATGCTGGGTGGTATCATCGATCCGATGGTGCCGGCCGCAACCACGGTGCCCGCCGCCAGCCCCTTGTCGTAGCCGCTGCGCAGCATTTCCGGTACGGCAATACGTCCCATCGCCGCGGCGCAGGCGACCGAAGATCCGGTGACTGCGGAGAACCCGGCAGCGGCGCCAACGGATGCGATCGCCAGGCCGCCCGGCAGCCAGGACAACCATGCCCGGGCCAGACGGAACAACCCGCCCGTCAACTGCGAATGAAAGCAGACATAGCCCATCAGAAGGAACATCGGGATGGAGCTGAGGGTCCAGTGCGCGACGAAGTCGTACGGCACCGAGGTCAGGATGCCCCAGGCGGAACGTGGACCGATGAGCGCCCATATCCCGACGAAGGACACGCCGCCAAGCGCGACACCGACAGGCACCCGCAACAGGAGCAGCCCCATCAGGGCGCCGAGAGCAACCAGGCTGAGTGTAAAGTCGTCCATCGGCTAACGGCGCAACCTGATGCAGATCATCCTGTCATTCCCGCATGTCGATGGCGTTGCCGCGTTCGAGCACCGATTCGTCGCCGGCAAAGATACGTATGCTCTTGTAGAGCAGCAGCAGCACGATGACCGCGCAGCCGACCGGAACGTAGAAGCGGGTTGGCCAGACGGTCACGGGCACGTTTCCGAGCATGACCTCGCCCACCGCGTATTTCTGCAGCGCATCTCCCCAGGTTTGCCAGGCGAAGGCACCGAAGTAGGATGCCGAAACCAAGCCGACAACCGCAATCAGAAGCATCTGCACCCGGTGCGGAAAATGCTGCGTCAGGAGTTCGACGTTGATGTGTGCGTTGAGCCGCTCCACCAGCGCCAGCGGCAGGAACACCACGGCGACCATGTAGTATGTCGAGACGATCTCGATCGTCGCATGCAGGGACACGTTGAAAACCCACCGCATCACCACGGAAACCGCAATGTGCAGCATCATGAGGACGAGCGCGACGCTTGCGATGAGCGCAAGCATGTTGGCAGTTCCGTCAAGCAGCTTGCGAGCCATGTTTCCGTCGCACGCAGTACAGGGCCACCGTCAACGGTGCCGCATGATCCCTGGCATGAATGCGTCCCTGTCGGTTGTTCCTTGTTCCAGCGACGCTCCCATTCGGTCAGCGAGGTGTCAAGCAATGAACCGTCGTCGCCGCTCCGGCCACGCCCTTCGGTGCGTCCGCCGCCGGCTTGCCGCGTGCTGGCGTTTCCCGAAACCGCGGCATCCGGGAACCAGCCTCCCGCGCCGGTAACATAGGCGCGCGATACCTACCGGATGGCGACCGGGTTGATGATTGCCTGCACCGCACCCTTCAGCAGCGGCTGGCCGAGCACGAACAGGAATTCCTTCACCTGGTCGCGGGCCAGTTCGCGGGTATCCATCACCTCCAGGATGTAGATGCCGTTCTTGGCCAGCAGCGTCTGGTGGCCTTCCCAGATGCGCTTGGGGTTGGCGAAGGGCACCGCCTCCACGCCCCAGGTATCGGCGCCGACCGCCACCACGTTCAGCCCGGCGAGGAATTCCGCCGCGCCCTTGTCGATGCCGGGCTCGCCCTTGCCGAAGCGGTCCGGATCGCTGGACAGCAGCTCGACCCAGCCGGTGTGGATCAGCACAACGTCGCCGCGGCGGACCTCGACACCCTGGTCGCGCATGGCGGTGCGCAGGTCATCGGCGGTGATGACCTCGCCCTCGTCCAGCATGGGCTTGTTGCGGGCGCGTGCCATGTCCACCAGCACGCCGCGGGTGACGATGGGCGGGATGCCCTCGATGCCGAGCTTGGTCACCCCGGTGGTCTGGATGAAGTCCTCGGCCCGGTTGCCGTTGTAGAAGACGTTGTCGATGCCGAGGTGCGCCAGGCTGTCGATCTGGCTGCCGATGCCGAGCCAGCCGTTGAACATGTCGTCCACATAGGACATCTGGTTCTCGGATGGCACGGTGGCGCCGCCGAACTGGTTCGGCATCATGACGGTGACGGCCATGCTGCGCGGCGGGAAGGCTGGCGTGTCCCGCCCGACCGGCACGCCCAGCCGGTAGGTCTGGCCCCGCTGGACCAGCCGCACCGCCTCCAGCACCTTATCCGGCGACAGCAGGTTCGCCGCGCCGAGCTGGTCGTCCGGCCCATGGCGGGATGGGTGCCACGGCGCCGCCTGTTGCGCCGTAGCGGTAAGCGGGACCAGCATCAGGGCAGCCGCGGCCGCCATGGCGATGCAACGCATTGCTTGTTTCCTCCCGTGTTTTCCCGGCCCGAGGATAGCGGCGGCAGCAGCCCCGGTTGGGGTCACGCTGGCGTGTGGGTGCTGAAGGGCCGGTTAGGTCCACAGAACATTTTCCTAGCGAAGCCCCAACGGAACGCTCCCGTCGAACTCCACCCACCGCTGCGCGTTCCCTGGCTGACGACCCAGGGGGACCCACATGCCTGACAAGACCAACCCCAACCATTCCGGCGATCGGCCCGACCAGACCACTGAAAAGGAAGTCGAAGTCGCGGTGCGGGACACCTTCCCGGCGAGCGACCCCGCCTCCAGCACCGGTGCCCAGGGCTCCCGCGCAGTGCCGCCGCAGGAGATGATGGAGCGCGAAGGCGCCAAGCCCAGCCCCGCCGCGGATACCACGAGCTTCACCATGCGCTTCCAGGACCATGAGGCGGCCAAGTTGGCGCTGGAGACCCTGGTGCGCGAAGGCCCAATCGACCGCCGCTGCGCCGAGTTCGAGCCGTCGGGTGGCGCGGCGCTGAAGGTCACCGCGCCCAAGGGCGAGATCGAACGCTTCAAGGAGCTGCTGCACCGCGCGCCCGGCGCTGCGGGATGACCGGGCGGGCTGTCCGCCTAATAGGAAAATAAACTTTACAATCTGGTTCGTTCTTGATACGTTTCGTCCTCCGGCAGCAGGAGGGCGTATCCATGCGACGAACCCCAACCACCATCCTGCTCCTCCTCGGACCGCTGCCGGTCCTGGCGCAGGATACCGCGCCGGGCGCCGTCTGGCCGGTCGGGCTGTTGATCGGCGCGCTGGTGCTGTTCGTGGCCGGCATGGCCTGGCTGGTCGCGGCCCTGGCCAGGCGGCTGCTGGCGGAAGCCCGGGTGGCCGGCGCGCCGGCCTTCCTCCGCCTGACCGAGCTGCCCTGCGGCGTGCCGGATGGCACCATCCGGGCGCTGATCTCCTGCTTCATCATCATCTTCGGCTTCCTGCTGATCGGCCTGCAGAAGCCGCTCGGGCTGGCCAGCGCGGAGGCGCTCACGGGCTTCATCGGCGCGGTCATCAGCTTCTATTTCGCCACCCGCAGCGGCGAGCAGGCCCGCCATGCCGCGGCCCGTGCCGAGGCTGGACCGCCGCCGCCTGAACCGGCCGCCACCGCCGCCGGCAGCACCGCCGGCAGCACGGCCCTGACCACCGCCCGTGGCGTGCTCGATGCCGCGGCCGTCGCCACCAGCCTCGCTGCCCGCCTTGCCCTGGCTCGGATGTTGCCCGGCGGGCCGAGGCGGCGGCGGCGGATGCCCGGCAGGTGCTGGACAGCGCGGTGGCGGCGCTGCAGTCCGGCGATCCGGCTGCCATCGCCGGCGCCGCCGGGGCGGCCCATGCCGCGGTGCGGGATGCACTCGGGCGGGACAACCCGGCGACCGAGGTGATCGCGGATGCCCTGGCCGGCTTGCGCTCGGGCACCGCCGGGGCCGCGCTGCTGGGCTTCGGCGGGCCGGCGGGGCTGGTGGCGGCGGTCGGCATCGGCGCCTTCCAGGCCATCTCCCGGGGGACCGAGCATTTCGAGCGCTGGAAGGCCCGGGTGCTTGACCGGCCTTACACCACCAACCTGTTCCCGCCCGGCCCGGTCGATGCCGCGGTGGCGCTCTCGGCGCTGGAAGCCTCGCCGATCTTCGACACCGCCTTCCTCCCCCCGGCCTGCCTCCGGCCGAACGCTTCGCCACCGCCGCCCGGCTCGCCATCGCGGCGCGGCAGGACGACACGGTGGCGCTGGCCGCCACCGGCCACTTCGCCAGCGAGGATGAATTCGAGGCCGGGTTGCAGCAGTTCCGTGGCCGGTTGCTGGACCATGCGCTGGATGCGGTGGATGCGGCGCCGATCGACCTCGCCCCGGCCGGGCTGGATGCCGTGCCGCCGGTCGGCCAGCAGGCGCTGCGGGATGCGCTGCATGCCCTGCGGCAGGACCCGCAGACCCGCGACCTGGACAGCCTGGTGCTGCTGCTGACCGGCCTCGCTACCAGCCCGGACCTCCGGCGGGCGGAGGCGCTGGCGCTGCTGCGGCACCAGCTTGCCGCCGCCGGGCCGATCGCCGAGGCCGCCACCCGCACCGCCACACCCGCCCAGCCGGAGCCGGTGGCATGAAGCCGCTGCTGGCCCTGCTGCTGCTCGCCGGCTGCGCGGTGCAGCGGCTGGAGGCGGACAAGGGCGCCCTGGCAACCGGCGACCACGCCGCCATCGCCGCCCGCCCGCCGCCCTGCGACGGCCCGGCCCCGGAATGCCGCCAGGCGCAGGAAATCCGTGCCGGGGCTTGCCGGCACCTCGCCACCCATGGCCCGGCCGGGGCACGCCGCGGCCACCTCGCCTGCGCCGTCACCGCCTACCGGGCCGCCGCCGGCCCGGCCGCGCCCCGGCCGCTGCTGCTGAACCTCGCCGCCGCGGCCCAGGACGCCCTTGCCGCGGGGGCCGGCGACCCGGCCGCGAACGCCGCCGCCATGCTGCTGGCCGCCGACGGCCTGCGCCGCGCCGCGCCGGCCGACCCGGAGGGCTGCCGCGCCGCGCAATCCGCCCGCCTCACCCAGGCGCTGCTGGCGCCGGCCGGGGCGGCCCGCTGCGGCATCCTGGCCGCCGTGCCCGCCGCATGCCCGGTGGCCGGCCAGGCTGACCCGCTTGCCGCCGCCCTCGACCACCAGCGCAGGAGCCATGGCTGCCCATGACCGCGATCCTCGATGTCCCGGCGCTGACGCGCTTCCTCCGCCTGGCCCGGCCGATGCTGCGCGGGCCGGATGTGCTGTGGCTGCAATCCCGCCTGCAGGCCGGCGGCTGGCCGGCTGCCGTCGGTGGCAAGGTGCGCGCGGCGGACGGGCTGTTCGGCCCCCGCACGGCGGAGGCGGTGGAAGCCTTCCAGCGCGCCTGCGGGCTGGTGGTGGACGGCATCGCCGGGCCGCAGGTCTGGGCGCGGCTGCGGCTCGGCCCGAACCTGCCGGGCGATGCGGCGGCGCAACGCCGCGCGGTGGCGGCCGAACGGCTGGTCGCCGCCACCGGCACCGATCCGACGGCGCGGCTGGCCCCAGCGGCGCTGGCCGCGCTCGCCCGGCCGCATGCCCGGTTCGGCGGCGGCGCCTTGTGGTCGCTGACGGCGGCGGGGGTGGTGACCGACCGCGGCGCCATCCCGGGCGGCCCGGCGCATGAGGCGGCGATGCTGCGGGTGCTGCGGGACTGGTTCGCCGCGCCGATCCAGGCCCAGGCCCGCCGCCGTGGCGTGCCGGTGGAGCTGATCGCCGCCTGCATCTGCACGGAATTCGGCCGGCGGCACCACCAGCTTCGCCGCCTCGGCGGCGGCCGAGCGGCAGGAACCCGGCTTCCGCAGCCATGCCGCCACGCCTCACCGGGTCTCCATCGGCTGCATGCAGACGCTGATCTCGACCGCCGCCGGCAGCCTCGGCCGCCCGGTCACGGCCGAGGAGCTGCGCCGGCCGGACATCTCCATCGAGGCCGGCACCGCCTACATCGCCGAAGCGGCCGGGCGGACCCTGCTGGACCCGCCGGTGGTCGCCTGCGCCTACAACGCCGGCAGCATCCGCCACGACCCGTCCGGGGCGAACCGCTGGCGGATGGTGCAATACCCAATCGGCACCGGCGCCCATGCCAATCGGTTCGTGGCCTATTTCAACGCCGGGCTGCGGCTGCTGCAGCGGGAGCCGGGGCTGGCCGGCGGGGCGCCGAGCTTCGCCGCGTTGCTGGGCGGCTAGGCCAAGGCATTCAGGCCCCGGGCACGCCCTTGGTGGTGCGAGTACTCGAAATGCAGCGCCTCGCCCGGGATGGACCCGCGGGAAGGATGGCATGGGCCGCCATCGCGGCCTCGGAGAAGCCCTGCAGGATCAGCTTGAGCTTGCCCGGGTAGGTGGCGATGTCGCCGATGGCGATGCACGCCGGGCAGGCTGGTCTCGCAGGTGGCGGGGTTGACCGTGACATGGCTGTGGTCGAGGCCGAGGCCCCAGTCGGCGATCGGGCCGAGTTCGGTGGCGAGGCCGAAGAAGGCAGCAGGCGGTCGGCTCGGGCGTCGCGTCTCGCCCTTGAGCGTCGCCAGCGACCACGCCCGTCAGCCGGCCGCCGTCGCCTTCCAGCCCGTGCAGCTGGTAGGGGATGACCAGCTCGACCTTGCCGTCGCCGCGGCCTGCGTGCAGCGCGGCGGCGCTCTCCGGGCGCGGCGCGGAACTTGTCGCGCCGGTGCACCACCGTGACCTTGGCCGCGACCTCGTTCAGCGACAGCGCCCAGTCCACCGCCGAATCGCCGCCGCCGGCGATCACCACGCGCTTGCCGCGGAAATCCTCGCGCCGCGCCACCAGGTAGAGCACGCGCCGGTTGCCTCGTAGGCGGCAGCCCGTCGAGCGGCGGGCGGTTCGGCCCGAAGGCGCCGACGCCGGCGGCGATGATCACCGCGCTTGGCCGGTGATCACGGTCGCCGGCCGCTGGTGGTGAGGTCGGAAGCCGCCGTCGACCTGCCGCCAGCGCCTCGACGCGGCGGCCGAGCATGGTAGCAGCGGCGTGAAGGGCGCGGCCTGCTCGTCCAGCCGCTGCGATCAGCGTCGGCGCCGTCGATCTCGGGATGCGCCGGGATGTCGAAGATCGGCTTTTCCGGGATAGAGCGCGCTGCATTGGCCGCCGATCGCCTCCAGCGCGTCGATCACATGGCAGCGCATCCGCAGCATGCCGCATTCGAACACCGCGAACAGCCCGACCGGGCCCGCGCCGATGATCGCCACATCCGTCTCGACCACCGCCGTCATGCGCTGATGCGTCCTTCCAGATTGGCGGCGTGCTTGGACCATGGCGGCGGCGGGATCAAGGCGCCGCGCCCTTGCGCGGCCCTGCTCGCGCCGGTGCGGAGCGCGCCGACCATGCGCCGCCGATCGCCGCCTGCCAGGCCCGCTCACCCTGATGCTCGCCCTGGACGACGAGGCCGCCACCGCGGCGCTCGCCGCGCGGCTCGCCGCGCGCTGCCCGGCCGGGCGATGCGCTGCTGCTGGAAGGCCCGCTCGGCGCCGGCAAATCCGCCTTCGCCCGCGCCTTCCTGCGCGCGGCCACCGGCGATCCGGCGCTGGAGGTGCCATCCCCCACCTTCACCCTGGTGCAGGGCTACGACCTGCCCGGGCGCGGACGGCGCTTCCATTTCGACCTGTACC
>CAWHIH010000012.1:0-66939 GCA_963829365.1 uncultured Alphaproteobacteria bacterium
CCCGCCCGCTCCAGAGTTTCACCGGCAGTGGTTCCTCGCCCGGCCGGCAGAGGCTGGCGGAGGATTGGATGCCGACGACATAGGCCAGGCCGAGGGCGGTGATGCCGTCGCGGAAATCGGTGTCGACACCATAGCCCGCATCGGCCAGCACAGTGCCGGGCGGGATGCCATCCGCCTGCGCCGCGCGGATCTGCTTGATGGCGATCTGCGGCTTGGTGGCGAAGCGCAGGTCCTCCGGCACCCCGGCCTTGGCGCGCCGTGCTGCGTCCTCGGCCCAGGCCTGCGGCAGGTAGAGCCGCCAGGCCACCGGCAGGCTGGCATGCTCGTTGGCGACCGAGAGGCTGACGGCGACCTGGCAACTGTCCTCTTGCCAAGCGGGCCGGAGTACTGGCGGGCGCGCCGACGGAGTGCTCGCCCTGTTTAGGAAAGCCGGTGTCGTCGACGATCCAGGCCTGGTCGGCCCGCGCTGCGGGATGGCGGGCAGGGCGCGAGCGCGCCCTCGGCCGCAGGGCCGCGTCTGACAATCGGCCTTGACGAACAGGTGGTGCAGCGACTGATCGGCGCGCCTGGACCCTCCAGGCTCGACGCGCGCGGCCATCGGCTCGAGCTCTTGCGCTCGCCCGGCAGCAGCAGGCCTGCGCAGTAGCGCCGAGCCGGGGCGACGCGGTCGGCATGGCCAAGGGCCGCGCCAAGCGCCTCGACATAGTATGTCGACCTTGAGAAGCGGGTGCGTGCTGACCATCCGATACGGGTGATCCGAGGCGTGGTGAACGCCACGCTGACGGATCTTTCGGCAGTGCAAAACAGCGTGCAACTCTTTCCAGATTCTGGAGTGCGCCCCTGGGGGTGGACGGTTTCAGGCTGCTGTTTTGACCGTCTGGCGGGCGTGTTGATCCTCGAACTGCGAAGGGCTGAGATAGCCCAAGGCGGAATGTAGCCGCTTTCTCGTTGTAGACTTCGTCGATAAAGCGAGGCAGGTCGGCGGTGACGTCTTCGAACGTCTCATAGGCTGCCAGGTAGACGGCCTCGACCTTCAGCGTCTTCATGAAGCTCTCGGCCTTAGCGTTATCATACGGATTGCCTCGGCAACTCATCGAGGGTCTCCAAGCCGTGGACGGTCAAGCAACGCGCGGTACGTCGTCGGATGCATATTGCGATCCGCGGTCGGAATGATGGATGCAGCCCAGGGGTGGGCTGCGGCCTCTGATCGCCGCCTTCAGCGCGGCGACAGCGATGCGAGACATCCATCGATCTGCTTATGGCATAGCCCAGCGACCTTGCGTGACCAAGCATGCAAGGATTGCGGCCGAGATAGACGAAACCGCCAGGAATGGCGACGTAGGTCAGGTCTGCGACCCACAGCTGGTTCGGTGCGCTCGGGCACGACATCCTTGGCCAGGTCCGGGAAGATCGGCCCGGCATGGTCGCTGTCGGTGGTCGGTGACATAACGCCGCCTCCGCTTGGGCTGAAGATCGTGTTCGCGCATCAGGCGCCGCAGCTTCTTGCCATTCACCACGATGCCCTGGTGACGCAGGGCGGCCCCCACACGACGGTAGCCATAGCACTCGAACTCGTCGCAGATCGCGCCGATCCGGATAAGGACCTCGCCTGCATCCCACCGGTCAGCAGGCGCGGGATCATAGAAGGTGGAGCGCGGAGGCCCATCAGCGCGCACCCTCGGCTGATGGAGAGGCCATGGGGCCGGTGACGACGGAGGTTGCTCGCGCTTCTCGGCTGGGGAGCATGCTTCAAAGCCCCCCTTAGCAGCTCTATCTCCAGCGCCTGCCGCCCGACCATCCGCTCGAGCGCCGCGATCCTCGCCTGGTCTTTCCTGCAGAAGGTCGGCTGCCTGCACGTCATCATCGAGCCCACCTGCCTCGAACTTGCCGACCCAAATCCGGGATGAGACTGCCGCGAGATGTCATGCCGCTTGCGCCAGGGCGTGCAGCGTCTCACCCGCGATGAACTCCTCCGCAACCTGCCGCTTGAACGCGGCGCTGTGTGACCGATGCTTCGTCATGACTTCCATCCTCCGGAAGCCCGGCCAGGGGGGTCAATTCAAATCGCCCGTTCTGTCCACCCCCAGGGGCGCACTCCAAAATCCCTGGGTAAACCGCGTCAAAACTTTCCACCCAGGGTCGTGTGATCATCCGGCCTTTGCGCTGGAAAATCTGGGGTGTTGGTCATGGATCTGATTGCCAAACTTCGCTTTCGCCGTTCGATGGGCAAGGAGAGCATCAGTTCGATCGCGCGTGACCTGAACCTGTCCCGTCCAACCGTTCGCAAGCATTGCCGGACCCAGACCGAGCCGATCTATCGCAGGGCCCAACAACCCACCCCGAGGCTCGGCGCCTTCCAGGAACGGCTGGAGAACTGGCTGCAAACCGAGCGCCTGCTGCCAAAAGCCCAGCGCCGCACCGCGCGCCGCCTGTTCGAGGGGTTGCAGGCCGAGGGCTACCGCGGCGCCTACGACAGCGTGCAGCGCTTCGTGCAGCGCTGGAAAGCCAGCAAATCCCGCCCGACACTTACCCAGGCCTTTGTTCCATTGGCCTTCGCACCCGGCGAGGTTTGCCAGTTCGATTGGAGCCATGAGAGCAGGGTCACGTCCGTCAATGTGGTGGAATTTGGTGTAAGCTTGAGGTGGCCCTGGCTCAGGCGGCTTTGGGTGGAAGTTGCAGGGTCTCGTTGATGGGTGACGGGTTGAGCATCTCGCCCATAGCCTCGACGCCCATGTAGCGTTGCTGCATCTGCCATTCGTCGTTGGCCTCGGGCAGGACGGCACCGATCAGGCGGATGATGGAGGCCTGGGAGGGAAATATGCCGACGACATCGACGCGGCGTTTCACCTCCTTGTTCAGTCATTCCAGCGGGTTTGTTGAATGCAGCTTGGTCCTGTGCTGCGGCGGGAACGCCATGTAGGCGAGCACGTCGTCCTCGCTGTCGTCCATCAGCTTGCCGAGCTTCGGCCAGCGGGGCCGGAGTTGGTCGGCGACGTGTCGCCAGGTCTGCCGCGCGCTCGCCTGGTCGGGCTGCAGGAAGGCCTGGCGCAGCGCGGCCGAGGCCATGGATTGCTGCGCCTTGCCGACATGGGCCAGCGCGTTGCGCATCCAGTGGACCCGGCAGCGTTGCCAAGTCGCGCCAAGGACACGGGCGATCGCCGCCTTCAGCCCTTCATGCGCATCGGAGACGACCAGCTTCACGCCCTTCAGGCCGCGCTTGACGAGGCTCTTGAGGAAGGCCGCCCGGAGGGTCTCCGCCTCGGACGGGCCGATGCGCAGGCCGACGATCTCGCGCCGCCCCTCGGCATCGCAGGCGACCGCGATTATCGCGGCGGCGGGTTGGACGCAATCACAGCCGGCCGCCCTCGCGCTGGCGGAGGTAGGTGGCGTCGGGCTATGTGTGGACGGCCCCCTCGATGCAAGGGCTTTCCGGTCGATGATGCCGCGGTCGGGTTCGTCGATGTTCCTTGCAGAGCTTCGAGACCGTGGACTTCGGGATGCCGGCAGCCCCTCGCCTGCACCATCTCCACCCGCCGGGTCGAGACCCCGCCGATCCAAGCCTCCTGGCTCACCGCCACCTGCCTTCTCCGAGGTCTTCCGGCGCTCCAGCAGCCCGCAAGCCAGCCTGCCCTGCGCCTTCTTCGGGATCCGCAGTTGCGGCGAACCCAGCCGGGTATCCAGCGTCCGGTCGCGGAAGCCGTTGCGGTAGTTCAGCCGCTCGCCGGTCCGCTCGTGCCGTCCGGCACCAGTCAGGCCCTCCACATCGGCCTCCATCAGCATCTGCAGTACCGCCTCGGCGACGTTGCGCAGGAAGCCTCCGTCTCCGGCTTTCGCCAGCAGGTCCGCCAGTGGCAATCTCTTGTCGGTCATCGGGTCCTCGGCCGATCAGGGGTGGGAGCTTCGCAACTCCACCCTAGCCGCCAGGTCCGATGGCCAACCAAGCCCTTCCACCCTGGCAAATGCCGGAACTTCCACCACCTCCGTGGACGCTACAGGAAGTAAAGGGATGTTGGTGATTAGTGCAAGACGGCAGGGCCGCAGTACCACATGCCGACGGCACCGATATCACTGAGGCGATGCTATCGGAGAATGGCGGAAGATCAGCTGGCGGCGCGGCACCAAAGGTCGTCTGGCTGCCTCTTTGCGGCTCGCGGATAGTATCGCGGAAGGCCACAAGCACCGCATGATCGATAACGCCTGCAAGTTTGCCGGGTGCGAGGCTGGCTGGCGAGGGGCGGGTGTTCGGTGATGTTAGTGATGTGCCGGCCGATTCCAGTTAAGAATTCCAGGAGATCAAGGGAGGTGGGAAAAAAGAGTAAGGAAGAACTGGTGAATTGAGGGAGATTGGATGGGTAAGAATGTTGATGACGATGATAGCTTATCTCTTTCTAATGCGTAAGGAGCGGGAGGAAAAAAAGAGTGGGGGCACCCCCACCACAACAGCATGAGCGATAGAAGGATATGATGTGAGATAAAGAGATGAAGGAAAATGCCCTCACCTGTGACCTGCCCCCCAGAAGTAGTCCGCCGGCTGTGAGAAGCCGGTGCGACCATGGAAGGGATGTGCATGGCAGGGAAGCGGAGCACGCCGGAGCAGATCATCGCCAAGCTGCGGCAGGTTGAGGTGCTGACGGCACAAGGCAAATCGGTGGCCGAGGCTGTCCGGGCGATCGGGGTGACGGAGCCGACCTATTACCGCTGGCGTTCCGAATATGGCGGACTGAAGCTCAACCAGGTGAAGCGGCTGAAGCAGTTGGAGGCGGAGAACGGGCGGCTGCGCAAGGCGGTGGCGGACCTGGCGCTGGAGAAGGTCATCCTCAAGGAAGCCGCCGCGGGAAACTTCTGAGCGTCGCGCGTCGCCGGGCCTGCGTCGAGCACGTCACGACCAGGCTGGGCATCTCGGAACGGCTTGCCTGCAAGGTGCTGGGCCAGCACCGCTCGACGCAGCGCAAGGCGCCGACTGTGCCCGACGACGAAGCGGCGCTACGGGACGAGATCGTCGCCCTGGCCAAGCTGGAAACCTCCAGAAACCCTGTGGCTTCGGCGGATGAGGGCGGTTTGAGGCTGCCGGGGCGGCAATGACGCGGTTGCGTTTGCGCATTTCCGGGGGACGGGCTGCTACGGCGGCGGCTGGCCTGCTTGCGTGCCGCTACGCTGGCGCGGCCTTGCCGCTCAGCCAGACGAGGCGCTTCATGTTGTAGGCGAGATTGGCGAGGCCGATCTTCACCCGCGCCCTGGCGATGCCGATGGTGCGCACGACCAACGCCATCGGCCCCTTCTGCCGCGCAAAGACATGCTCGACGGCCGAGCGCACGGCCGATCTACGGGCATTGGCCCGCCGCGTCCGCACCGCCATCGGCCGACCCGGCGGCTTCTTGCGATGGATGCGCGAGACCAGGCCGCGCGCGGCCAGCCACGCCTCGTTCTTCGCCGAGCGATAGGCGGTGTCGGCCCAGACATCGCCGGCGGTGTTGTCGGCGTCGACCACCTCCGCCAACCGGGCGCCGTCATGGGCCGCGGCATGGCTGGCGGTCCAGCCGCGGATCAGCCCGTGCCGGCGATCGATCGCAACATGGTTCTTGTAGCCGAAGGCCGGAACGGCGAGATCGACCTGCGGCGCGCCATCCTCGCGCGGCCTGGCCTTGGAGAACTTCACCGTCCAGCGGGCATCGCGGTCCTTCTGGCGCAGCTTCGCGGGCTTCTCCGCCCAGCCTTTGGGGATCTGCCCAGCCTTGATCGCCGCCCGCTCCGCCTCGGTGTTGCGCTGCTTCGGCGCGGCGACGATGGTCGCGTCCACGATCTGCCCGCCCATCGCCAGGTAGCCCGCAGCACGCAGCGTGGCGTCGAACTGCGCGAACAGCCGCTCCACCGCACCGGCACGCTTCAGCGCCTCGCGGAACGCCCAGATCGTGTTGGCGTCAGGCACCGGGTCGGCCAGCCCAAGGCCGAGGAAGCGCATGAACGACAGGCGGTCCTTGATGAGGTACTCGCAGCGCTCGTCAGACAGTCCGTGCATCGCCTGCAGCAGCAGGATCTTGAACATCAGCACGTGGTCGAAGGCGGGGCGGCCGCCCTTCGTGCCGTCGGCGCGCGGCACGGCCCGCTCCAGCTCGGCACGGAACATCACAAAATCGACCAGCACGGCGATCCGCTCGAGGTCATCGCCCTTGGCCGACAACTCCCGCAGCCGCTCCTCCACATCGAAGAACCCTGACTGCCGACCCATCGCCATCCCCCGCGCCAATCCCCGTCAGTGAATCAGCCGAACGGCATCAGGGCGAGAGGTTTCTGGAGGTGTCCAGCTGTATGGCCGGTATGGCTACCGGAGGGTCACGGCGCTGCTGCGGGTGGCGGGCTGGTGCACCAACCACAAGCGCGTCGAGCGCATCTGGCGGGAAGAGGGACTGAAGGTGCCGCCGCGGCAGCCGAAGCGCGGCCGCCTGTGGCTCAACGACGGCTCCTGCGTCCGGCTGCGGCCGGAGCGCCCCAATCATGTGTGGGCCTACGACTTCGTCGAGGACCGCACCCGGGACGGCCGCAAGTTCCGCATGCTCTGCGTGGTCGACGAGTTCACCCGCGAGGCGCTGGCCATCCGGGTGGCGCGCAAGCTCGGCTCGGCCGAGGTGATCGACGTCCTGGCCGACCTGTTCATTGCCCGCGGCGTGCCCGCGCATATTCGTTCGGACAATGGGCCGGAGTTCGCGGCCACGGCGGTGAAGGGATGGATCAGCGGCGTTGGTGCCAAGACCGCCTTCATCGAGCCCGGCAGCCCCTGGGAAAATGGCTATGTGGAGAGCTTCAACGGCAAGCTGCGCGATGAGCTGCTGGATTGCGAGGTGTTCAACTCACTCCGTGAGGCCCAGGTGTTGATCGAACAATGGCGCCAGCACTTCAATACCGTACGGCCACACAGCGCCCTTGGGTACCGACCGCCCGCGCCGGAGGTGGTCATGCCGGCACCACCGATGCTCCTCCGCCGTCCAAACCCTACTGGGTCAGCACCGCCCGCCGTCATGCTCCACTAAAATTCTGCGTGGACCACTCGATGGGGGCTGGTCATCACAATCTACCAAAGTAGTGCTAGGGGTCCGCCTCACTAATCGTGACCCTTCATAGGGCTGCACAGGGGTGGAGGTGGGGCAACGGCAGGGGAACTCCCGTCTGACGCTTTGTGGCCGGCCATGCCGACGCCCGCAGTAAGATCGGGAAGCCCCGGGACGCATAAACGGAGATGCGGTATCCAACCCGCGGATCAGAGCATGATCACCAACGTCCATTGGACCCGCCTCCTCCCCTATGCGGCCGCGATGTACCCGTCACCAAAGGCGGATGATGTCGCACGATGGACCTTGACGGCGGACATCAGAGAGCCTCGTCGTCGGGAACAGGGCCTTCCGCTACGCGGCACAGCACAAGAGCACACAGGCCGCATCAATAGAAAATGTACTTCAAATGGTCATCCAGCTGTTCCCGCTCCACGCACGAACCTCAACGACTGCGCTACCATTCTTGATCCAAATCCGGTTATAGGCATTTGGCTCACCCCGAAGTCTGGTCGAGGTAGCAGTCGCGGCCTGAACGACAAGTAGATCACCGGCATCTGCGCCTGAGCCCGCTGCGCCGCCCACCGTCCCAGCGCCAGTCGCGGCGCCGCGGGCGCGCATGTAACCGAGGTGCAAATGGCCTGAGAGAATCATGCGCACCCCCTGCGCCGTAAAAGCAGCCAGGGCGGCTTCCGCACGACCAACCATCCGCGTCTCGGGTGCGGCCTCGGGGGGCAGAAACGGATGATGTGCAACGACAATGCGGAACAAGTTGTCTGGCAGGCCCTGCAATCGTCAATTGCACGGCGCAATCTTGTTTGGCCAACCCGGCCTTGCGACCAATCGAGAAAAGCCCCGGCGCGAGACGTCGTATTGACACCAATGACCGCGATTTGGTCATCGATCCAGACAGGTTCGGGATCCTCGGCAATGAAGCGTCGCCACCGGCCCAGGGGATCCAGGAAGCGCTCGTGTAGCCAGTAGGAAGTAATATCGTGGTTCCCGGGCACGGCAAGAACCGGAGCGTGGAGACGATCGAGGAAGTCTCTTGCGGCGCGATACTCTCCCGAACGCGCACGCATGGTGAGGTCGCCGCTAACGGCGATAAGATCAGGTGGATCTTTGTTCAACTCCTCCACCAGCGCCTCCACCACCGTAGAATCGATGAGGTGGAAATGCAGATCGGAGATGTGGGCTATACTACGCACGGGCACAGGGAACTGCTCCGATGTGGACCGCAATAAGCCGGCACTGAGGGGGGGAGGGTTTTACGCATCTGACGCATTGCAACGGATCAGCGCAGCGTAAGTTTGCGCCATGTACGCACAATAGCACCGAAAATACGCCCTGTGGCAAGGCCAGGCGTTCAGAAGCACCGGACCTACCCTGCATCTGGCAAATTCCGGTCCGTATCCGGCCCATGGCTCTCGGCAAATCTGGTCTTGAATAGCACCGCCGCACTTGCTGGTGAACGCCGAAGGTAACATCGCCTAGTACTACTGTGTCATAAAAATCTTACGCAGTTTGGGGCTGCTTTCGTATGTGCGGGGGATCACACGCATGGAGGCGGGCGTGGCTTTCTCATCCTCAGCAGGCGACAGTGAAGTGCGGTTTGCCGCCTATGTCGAGGCGCTTGGCGGTGCCCTTGGCCATGCCGACCGCGTCGGCCCGGCCAGGCGCTACTGCGCCGGCCTGCTGCTGCCGGGCGAGCGCAAGAGCATCGAGCCGATGGCGGCGCGCGTCGAACCCGGACGCGTTCAGGCCGCCCATCAGTCGCTGCACCACCTGATGGCCAAGGCCGACTGGTCCGACGCGGCGGTGCTGGCCGTGGTTCGCGCCCGGGTGCTGCCCGCCATCGAGCGGCATGGCCCGATCCAGGCCTGGATCATCGACGACACCGGCTTCCCCAAGAAGGGCAAGCACTCGGTCGGCGTGGCGCGGCAGTACTGCGGCCAACTCGGCAAGCAGGACAACTGCCAGGTCGCCGTCAGCCTCTCGGTGGCCAACGAGCAGGCCAGCCTGCCGGTGGCCTGGCGGCTCTACCTGCCGCAGGCCTGGGCCGAGGACGCAGCACGGCGCGCCAAGGCCGGGGTGCCGGAGGACCTGCGCTTCGCCACCAAGCCGCAGATCGCGCTCGAGCAGATCCGCGCCGCCCAGGCCGACGGCATCCCGCCCGGCGTGGTGCTGGCCGATGCGGGCTACGGCGTGGACACCGACTTCCGCGACGGCATCACCGCCCTCGGCCTCGCCTACGTCGTCGGCATCCAGTCCTCCGCCAGCCTCTGGCCGCCCGGCCAGGCGCCGCTGCCGGCCAAGCCCTGGAGCGGGCGGGGGCGGCCTCCATCCCGCGTCGGCCGCAGCGCCGAGCATAAGCCCGTCTCCGCCAAGGACCTCGCGCGCGGGGCTGCCCAAGGAGGCCTGGCGCCGGGTGACCTGGCGCCAGGGCACCAACGCGCCGCTCTCGTCCCGCTTTGCCGCCGTCCGCGTGCGACCCGCCCACCGCGACTACGAGGCCGCCACGCCACGACCCGAGGAGTGGTGCCTGATCGAATGGCCCGCCGAGCGCAGCCGAGCCCACCAAGTACTGGCTGTCGACCTTGCCGCCTAACATCAGCCGCACCAGGCTGGTCCGCCACGCCATGCTGCGCTGGCGGATCGAGCGGGACTACCAGGAGATGAAGCAGGAGATCGGCCTCGGCCACTACGAGGGCCGCGGCTGGCGCGGCTTCCACCACCACGCCAGCCTCTGCATCGCCGCCTACGGCTTCCTGGTCGCCGAGAGGGCGGCGCTTCCCCCCTCAGCAGAACGACGCACCCCACGCCTCCAAGCGCCTGCGGTTCCCGAAACCTACCGACCGAGGGGAGCCGCCGATCCGGCCTGAGCGCCACGTCGCCAACTCCATCACCACCATGCGGCTCAGCATCGCCCGCGCACTCGCGCGCAACCTGCCACGCTGCCCTTGCTGCAGACGCCTCAACCAAAGCTGTGGTTTATGACACAGTAGTACTAGAACCCATCCTGCCCGCTGCGCCCTTCCCGCCGGCGGATCGTGGCGAGCGCGCGAACCATCTGCTTCTGGGCCTCGTAGGCCAGGAGGCCGAGGCCCACGCCGCCGGCGATGGCGAGGCCGGTGAACAACGGTCCCGGCAGCATGACCTCCAGCGGCAGAAGGAAAAGCTCCGGCACGAAGCGGTGGAACAGGTAGATATGGAAGCTCGCGGCCGAGATCGGCAGTACCACACCGAGGACCGGCTCGGACAGGTGGATGCGCGGCATGAAGAGAAGCAAAGAGAGAATCTGAAGCTGGAGCAGGTATTTCACCCAGGCGCCTGTGACCTTCCCGCCTGACCGTGATCCGGCAGGGATGAGAGAGTTGGCCTCCTTGGAAGGAGGCAGGGATGCCGAAGAAGCGTCACATGGCGGAGCAGATCATCGGGCTGTTGCGGCAGGCTGATGTCGCGCTGGCGCAGGGGCGGACGGTAGGGGAGATCTGCCGCGAGCTTGGGGTATCGGATGCGAGCTTCCACCGCTGGCGGTCCGAGTACGGCGGCCTGAAGGTGGATCAGGCACGTCGGCTGAAAGACCTCGAGCGCGAGAACGCGCGGCTGAAGCGGGCGGTGGCGGAGCTGACGCTCGACCAGCAGATCCTGAAAGAGGCTGCGGAGGGAAACTTCTAGGCCCTGAGCGCCGTCGTGCTGGCGTGGGGCATGTGCAGTCGGCGCTCGGGGTGTCCGAGCGTCGCGCCTGTCGCACGCTGGGCCAGCCGCGTTCGACGCAGCGCAAGGTGCGGGTGGTTCGGTCCGACGAGGCTGCGCTGACCGATGCGGTGGTGTCGCTGGCGGCGGAGTATGGCCGCTAGGGCTACCGCCGGGTCACCGCGCTGCTGCGGTCCGAGGGCTGGCGTGTGAACGCCAAGCGGGTGGTGCGCATCTGGCGGCGTGAGGGGCTGAAGGTGCCGTGGCGGCAGCCAAAGCGGGGGCGGCTGTGGCTGAACGATGGCTCCTGTGTTCGGCTGCGGCCGTGCTGGCCGGGGCATGTCTGGGCCTACGACTTCGTGCAGGACCGGACGCACGACGGGCGGCGGTTCCGCATGCTGACGGTGATTGATGAATACACGCGGGAGTGCCTGGCGATCGTGGTGGCGCGGCGGCTGACCTCCGACGACGTGCTGCAGGCGCTGACCGATCTGTTCGTCGAGCGCGGGCCGCCGGAGCACATTCGCTCCGACAACGGGCCGGAGTTTGTGGCGAAGGAGGTGCGCGGCTGGCTGGGGCGGGTCGGGGCGACGACGCTGTTCATCGAGCCCGGCAGCCCGTGGGAGAACGGCTACAATGAAATTGTTCAACGGCAAGCTGCGGGAAGCCGAGGTGCTGATCGAGCGTTGGCGGCGGCACTGCAACACCGTCAGGCCGCACAGCGCGCTGGGCTATCGGCCCCCGGCGCCGGAAGCGGTGTTGCTCTGGCCGTCTGGCCCAGCCTACGCTCGGCTCCGGCAGGGCCAAACGGCCAGGCCAGAACATCGGCCAAGCCTCTCATAGCCGATGGATCCCCGATCGGGGGCAGGTCACCATCGGCGAAGGCCAAGTGCACCGCGTCGCCGAACAGCACCGCTTCGTCACCCGCCAGTTGGTCCAGCAGATCCTCGTACGCCGTGATGAAGCCGGCGTGCTTGCCGGGGCCAAGCTTGCGGGAGACTGATTTCGGCCTGCGATGCTGCATGCCGAGCCGGTGCAGCAGCGCTATCAGGCCAAGCCGGCTCTGGTGGACGATGGCATGATCCATCCCGGGCACGATCCGTCTCGATCCAGGTGTCAACCTCGTGCGCCGGGCCAGACAATGCACGGCCAATGCGTCCCGAGTTAACCCGATCAGACCTTGCCACGATTCTTGTCCGGAAAGCCGGCCTGGATCGCGCGATCAACAGCATCCGGCGCGGGATGCTTGGCAAGGGAAGACCCGCGGAATTTCAGGAAATCGGGCTATACCTTACCACGACCGCTACGAAAAGCCGCAACAGAACCTCCCGACATGCTGCTGAAGCAAGGAGACCGTGCCCCGGCGCTTCACTGTACTGGCTCTGGTGGCGGCGCAACCTTCCTGGCCAGTGCACCCAGCGTGGAACCCTGGACCAGAATGCTGAACACCACCACGGCGTAGGTCGCGGCCAGCAGGATGGGCTTCTCATCCACTTCCGGCAGCGATAAGGCCAGTGCGACGGAAATGCCGCCGCGCAGGCCGCCCCAGGTAAGCAGCTTGACGGTGCCGGGGCCAAAGCGCAGCCAGCGCCGCAGCAGCATCACCGGACCCGCCACCGCGACCAGCCGCGCGAACAAGGCAAGTGGTATGGCAGCAACGGCCACGCCGGCGAAGCTGACATCGAAGCGCAGCACCAGGACTTCCAGGCCAATCAACAGGAAGAGGACTGAGTTGAGGATCTCGTCCAGCAGTGTCCAGAACCCAAACAAGTAGCGCTGGGTCTGGTCCGTCATCGCATCGCGTGGGCCGTGGTGCCCCACCAGCAACCCGGCTGCAACCACCGCAATGGGTCCGGAGATGTGTATCGCACTTGCCAAAGCGTAGGTGCCCGTGACCAGACCGAGGGAAATCAGGGTCTCCAGCGGGTAGTCGTCGACCAGCGCCATCATCCGGTAAGCGATCCAGCCGGTGATGACGCCCAAGACAGCGCCGCCGCCCGCTTCCACGATGAAGAGACGGGCGATGCTGAGTGGCGTAACCTCGCCATGCGTTGCACTGGTGCCTGCTGCAATGGCAAGCAGCACCGTGAACACCACGACGCCCACACCGTCATTGAACAGGCTCTCGCCCTTCATCTCGGTTTCCAGCGCCGGAGGCACCCGCACCACCTTCAGCGTGGAAAGCACGGCCACTGGGTCGGTGGGGCTGATGAGCGCGCCGAAGACCAGCGCCCAAACCAGTGGAACCTGCCCATTGCCCAGCCAGCCTGACAATGCCCAGAGGCCGATGCCGATGACGGCGGTCGAGGCCAGAACGCCCAGGGTGGCCATGAGCACCACCGGCCAGGCGCGGCCGCGTAGCTCGTCGAGGTCGACATGCAGCGCGCCAGCAAACAGCAGGAAGGCCAGCATGCCTTCCATGACGGTGGCGGTAAAGTCGATCTGCCGAAGCGCCTCTGCCAGGGCCTCATAGACCCGCTCCTCGGGCACCATCAGCTCGAAAAGCACCAGCATGAGGGAGGATACCAGCCCCATTGCCAGCAGTCCGATGGTGTGTGGCAGGCCGATGTAGCGATGATTGATCCAGCCGAAGATGGCAGACAGCGTCAGGAGCAAGGCGGTTAGATCGAAGATCGAAAGCATTCAAAATCCTTAACCTAAGGTCCGGCAGCCACTATCCGATAGCTTACTTCCCGCAAAGGGTACGCTGGCGACCTCGACAGGTTACGCTTCGGCGCTGCGCAACGACCTTCTTGCCGGGCGCATTCATCGATGTGCAGGATCATACGCGCAGGTGGAGAAGGAACAGAAGGTCTGATCACCAAGGAGTTCGAGATGGTGGTCCAAACAGGCTAAACCCAGCGGCAATCAATCCGGCAGCAGGCCGATCCGTATCGCGGAGGCCGCCCACGGTGGTGACGCTGGACATGGACGGCATGGTGGAGGTGATGCGAGGGCGCGAACAGCTGTCGCGGTGTTGTTACACAGATCCGGCTGGTGGCGCTGCAGACCGGGCCGACGCAGAAGGGATTGAGAGGTGGCTCGGTTTCTCGCTACAGCGTTTCGGTCCCGATAAGTGGCGTCGCTGCCGGTTGATGGGCACGTCCTGTCGGCGCCGTGGTCTCGTGCAGGGAGGGCGTAGCCCGACCGGAGCAGGGCCACGGCGCCAGTGGCGACGTCATGCTGCCATCGACTGCGGCATATGGTCGAGACAGGCCCGTTCCGGCGTCCTCGCACCCAGGCTCGAATGCGGCCGCCGTCCATTGTAAAATGCCAGATACCGACTGAGTGAAGCGCGCGCATTGCTCACGCTGTCATAGGCGCGCAGATAGACCTCCTCGTACTTCACCGAGCGCCAGAGCCGCTCGACGAAGACGTCGTCCCGCCAGGCGCCGCAGCCATCCATGCTGATACGGATCGCCTGGTCCTGCGGCATCCCGGTGAAGGCTGCGCTGGTGAATTGGCTGCCTTGGTCGGTGTTGAAGATCTCCGGCTTGCCGTGGCGCGCCAAGGCCTCTTGCACCGCCTCGAGGCAGAACTCGGCCTCGAGCGTGATCGACAGCCGCCAGGCCGGCACCCGTCGGCTGAACCAATCCAGCACCGCGGCCAGATAGACGAAGCCGCGTGCCATCGGGATATACGTGATGTCCATCGCCCAGACCTGATTCGGGTGATCGATCACCAGGTCGCGCAGCAGATACGGGTGGATCTTGTGCCCCGGCGCGGGCTTTGACGTATTCGGCCGGCGGTACAATGCTTCGATCCCCATCCGCCGCATCAGCGTCGCCACCGCAACCCGGCCGATCACCACGCCCTCGGCGCGCAGCAGGTCCCGCAGCATCCGGCTGCCCGCAAAGGGGTGCTCCAGGTGCAGCGCATCGATCCGATGCATGATCGCCAGCCGGGCCGGCGGCACCGGCCGAGGCAGGGAGTAGACGCTGCTCCGGCTTACCTGCAGCAACGAGGCTTGCCGAAGCACAGGCAACTCGTGCGCACGGTCGATCATCGCTTTGCGCTCAGCAGGCCGGCATTGCTGAGCGCGCCGGCTAAAAAATCCTTCTCCAGCGTCAGCTCCCCGATCTTGGCATGCAGCAGTTTCAGGTCGACCGCCGGGGCGCCGCTGGCGCCCTGCAAACCCTGCAGCTAACTGCGCCTTCCAGACGGTGATCTGGTACGGGTGGACATCGAACAGCTTGGCCAACTCGGCCAACGTCTTCTCGCCCTTGATCGTCGCCAACGCCACCTTCGCCTTGAACGCCGGGGCTCTGCGTCCGCCGTGCTCGTTTCGTCATTCTTGCTCCTGATCCGCGGCATCTTCACCGCTGTCAGGCAGAAAAACCACTTATCGGCCTGTCCGAATTGCCCAAACCACCTCTCAGCACCCTGAATTCTGGCACCTCGGATACCTCCGTCTCAAGCCTTGGGGTGTCCACGAAACCGGGTCGACTCCACGAGTGATCCCTATCCGCTGACCGTCCACGGAGGTGGGGCAACTCCAGCTGCGACAAAGCCGGCATGATGAACGGCGCGATCGTGACGGCCGCCCCGCATTTCATTGTTTCAGCGGAAGACCAGCATCGCGACGCGGCAGGCACGCAGCAGCGCGATGGAGGAACTGCATTCAAACCTGCGGCCTGTGCTTGCTTGCCTGGTGCAAGTACATGCCACGGCGCTTCATCGCTGGCGGCCTGCGCAGCGGTCTTTCAGGTTGAACAACTACCGTGGCGCTGGTGCCGCATGAGGAGGCCGACGATACCGCCGCTTGCAATCGTTCCGCTCCGTATCGGTTCCTTATGTATCATTCCTTGGTTTCGGCAGGCGGCTAACAGATTTAGATAGTGAACATCGTCTGCTCTTGGCAGCAAGCCCGCCCGGAGCAAGACAGGAGGAACGATCAGGGAGACACAAGGCATGGCCAAACACATCGCCGCACTGACTGTCGCCAGTGCTCTCATCACAGGTCTCGCATCCGGTCCGGTCGCCGCCCAGGACTATAGCTACGGACGTGGCGGGATCGACAGCATGAACCGCCAGGAGCGCGAGCAGTTCGAACGCGGCTATCAGGCCGGCCGCGAGGTAGAGCGCCGACGACTGGATCAATCGGGAAGCCGGCACGATGGCGGCCAACGTCGCAGCGCAGCCTCCGACCGAATTCAGCAGCCCAGGGTGGGATGATGCATCCCAGGGCGAGATAATGGAGCGACTGGACAAGGCCGGCGCGCTGTTGCGGGAAGCCCTGGTGCAGCTTCGCCGGGAGCCGCCGGGGTACAGGCGGGACCGCGCATTGGAGCAGGCCCGCCAAGCCCTCGTGCAGGCCCAGAACGCGATGACCTGGATGCCGGGCTATGGCCGCGGTCGCGCTGGCAATAGCGATGATGATGACCGGCGCAGCGACCTTGAGCACGGCTGGGGAGAGCGGGCGTCCGGCGGTCCCAGGGGTTGAACGGAAGCGGCATCGCTATCGACCCTGCCACAAGCAGGAGATAATCTTAGCCAAGAAGGAATTCTAACCATGCACAAGATGCATAGCAAGTTCCTGATCCCGGCAGTCCTGGCTATTGGGCTTGCCGGAGGCACAGCGCTCGCACCAATGCCGGCGACAGCACAAGGATCAGCGTCGGAGCGTGGCAGCGAAGGGGATCGCGGCGACCGCTCGGCGGATGACCAGCGGCAGGGCCGCGAGCGGGACCAGGGCGGGCCATCGAGCGCCAGCAGCCGCGATGCGTTCGAGCGCGGCTTCCGTGCCGGTCGCGCGGATGAGCGGCGGCGGACCGCGGGACAAAGCGAATCCCGCGGTCCGCGAGCGCAGCGAATACGTCGTCATCCCGGACTTCTATCCCGAGAGCGTCCCGTTCCAGGACGAGGTCCTGATGCCCAACTACTCACGGCCGATGGACCGCCTGCTCATCGCTGCGCAGAGCCTGCGGGAAGCGGCCCAGGCGCTGGCGCGGCAGCCGGCCGGTTCTGACCGCAACCGCGCCATCGAGCAGGTGAATGACGCTTTGCTGATGACCCAGCAGGCGATGCTGCAACTCCCTGCGGAACTTCGCACGCGGTAGCGTCGATTGTGCGATGGCGCTCATGAAGCGCCACGCACCGCGGCCGGTGTGACGTCCAGGCGCACGGACATCGTTCGTGCCCGGCCCTGATGAAGGTCAAGGTACTCGACCTCCCCGTCCATCATTGCATTCAACAACAGGAAGGTAGCAATTCGATGAAGAACCTCGGCAAAGCCCTGACCACCCTGACGGTCGCAACGGCACTGCTCGGTGGCAGCGCCATCGTGACGAGCCCCGCTGTGGCACAATCCTGGGACCGCTATGATTCCAGCCGCGATGACAGTCGCTCCCGTTACGATGGTCGTGACGCTCGTTCAGACGACCGCGACGAAATGAGCCGGTCTGCCCGCGATGCCTATGACCGTGGCTACCGCGCTGGTCGGGAGGAGGAGCGGCGCAGGCGTGGCGGCGACATGTCCCAGGATGATCGTGCCACGATGGAATTCCTGGACCTCGCCCGCCGCGAGATGGACCGTGGCGACCTCCGTGGCGCCTGGGTTGCGCTCGGCCGTGCGGAGACCCGGTTGCTGAGCCGTTCCCTGCCGGAAGGCTCCACCGGTGAAGCGGCAGCGGGCGCGGCGATAGGCGCCATCCGTGCCGCACGCGAGGCGCTGATCGAGCGCGACGTCGAGTTCGCTCGGGCGAGAACCAACCGGGCCATGAACCTTGCCCGGCAGGATGCTGTCGTAGGCCGCAACGTCCCCGGCTCGATGCTCTCCGGTGCCGGTGTTTCCGGGCGCGAGCAACCCTTCTCGCGCGGATCCGACCGGCGCGACTGGTCCACCGGCAGCGACAGGGACTGACGGCACGACCTGGATGCTGAACGAGGCCAGCCCGATGAGGCGCTGGCTGGCCAGTGCGGGACAGCACCTTTGCGGGACGGCGCCTTGGCACCCGCACCCGCACTGCCAGGGTAGGGCAAGGCGAGGCTCGCCTGCCTGCCCTTCGCCAAGCCAATCAAGCCGGGAGAGGGAAACAGATATGACAAAGTTGCTGCGACATGGCACGGGCTCAGCGCTGGCTGCGGCCCTTGTTCTAGGAGCCTCGGGCTTCGTGCCGGTTCAGGCCCAGCCGTACTACTACGGCACCGGCGACCGTCTTGAAGTTCCGGCCGCGATTCATCCGGGCCGGACAACTGGCGCCAGGGTCGCGCATACGATGAGCGCAGCACCGGCCGAATGGATGGCGGCCGGCAGGGCTATGGCGATTTCGAGTTCGGAACGCGATGAGCGCGAATGGTACCAGCGCGGCTACCAGATGGGCCGCATGCATGAGCGCCACGCGCGTGCCATGCGCGAGCAGCAGAGTGGCGGCCCACCCAACCCCGGCAGCGCCTCGGCCGACCAGCAGGGATTGCTGATCCTGCTGCTGGAGCGTGATCGCGCGGAACGTGCGATGCGCGAGCTTCGGCAATCCGTTCAGGAGGCGAGGGCGGCGCTGCAGCAAGGCAATACCGAAGACGCCCGGCAGGCACTGGACAAGGCAGACCAGTCCCTGCGCCAGCAGCACGCCCTGCAGAACCGCCAGCAGATCGAGCGCTCGCTGCAACAGGCCGAACAGGCGTTGCAGCGTGGTGATCGCCAGGCACTGCAGCAGGCCCTCCAGCAGGCGCGACAGGCGGTGCAGAACAACGAGGCACAGCAGTCTGGAGGAAGCCAGACCGGTGGTGCACCCAGCGCCGGAAGCACCTCATCCGGCGCGCCGCAATCCGGCACGCCTGCAAGCAGCGGTGCCCAGGGCAGTCCGGACACTACCTCGGCCGGTAACCAGCAGAGCGGCTCCGGGTCCGCATCAGGTTCCGGCAACCAGCCTACCAAGTAGTCGCGACCCTACCCAGTAGTCGCAACGGCGGCCCTCCGGCACGACAACCAAGCCAATGGCATGGGTGCCGGTCGGTCGGTCCTGCGCAGGAGGTGCGCGAACCTCGACGGCGCCGGTGCATCGCGGCCAACGCCGCGGCGTTGCTGCAACCTCCTGCTTCCCGGGATGTTGTCCTACGCACACGACAACGGGACGATACGCAATCAATGTTCCTGGAGAACACAGTCGGCCGATTGCGTGAGCTTGCCGAATTCGCGCTCATCCTGTTGCCTGGCCTGCTGTTGGGACTGCTGGTCCTCGGCCTGTTCGTCGCGGTCGGCCGGGGTGTCCAGGCGGGGATGACGCATGCGGCGGAACGCCGGGGCCTTGGCCGGGGGGTCGGGATCGTGCTGGGGCGGGTCGGGTACGGGTTCTGCCTGTTGCTCGGCATCCTCATCGGCACATCCATCGCCTTCCCGACCGTCGGCGCGGCTGACCTGCTCTCCCTGCTCGGCATCGGCGGGGTCGCCATCGGCTTCGCCTTCCGTGACATCCTGCAGAACTCGCTCGCCGGCGTCCTGATCCTGCTGACACGGCCATTCCGGATCGGCGACCAGGTTGTGGCCGGCGGCTACGAGGGTACCGTGGAAGACATTCAGGTACGCGCCACCACCATCAGGACCTATGACAACCGCCGCGCGGTGATCCCCAACACCGACCTGTTCACAGACAAGGTCCTGGTGAACACGGCCTATGAACGGCGACGCCTGAAGATCCGCATCGGCATCGGCTACGGCGATGACATCGCCTTGGCCAAGCAGGTCATGGAAGGGGCGGCGCAATTCGCCTCGGGTGTCCTGGCCGACCCACCACCACGGGCGCTGGTGACGGAGCTTGGCGACAGCGCCGTCCTGATCGACCTTTACGTCTGGATCGACCCGCCTCATCGTGCCGAGGCACTGGAGGTGATCGATCAGGTGTTGGAGCGGGTGAAGCCGGCACTGGTGCGGGCTGGCGTGGATCTGCCCTACCCGACGACCCAGATGCTGTTCCACGACCAGACCGAGGCAACGGATGGCGAGCGTGCCCGGCAGCGTGAAGGCTGGCCGTCCCATGGACAGGACGACCCTGCACCCCGCCGATTGCAAGCGAGGGACGAAGGGAAGTCGCAGGCGGCATCGTCGGAAAGCCATGACAGTCCGATACCCAGAACTCCGGGGCCGGGACATGCTCGATCATGATCCCGGGCACCTGGCTGCAGAACCTGCGCCGGACGGTGCATCCCTATTGACCGTGCGGGCATCGTGCCGGGCGGATCTGCATTTCGGCGGCAGTCGTCACTTCGGTCGCTCGCCGCGGGCCGGTCCAAGAACACAGCACGATTCTAAACCAGCCATGCTTGCCGTGGCACAGTCTGCTTCTGCACGCTGGCGTGATGCCGGGACAAGGCAACCGGAGCGGAAAAGCTGCCTTGCAGCACGCAGTCCATCTCGAAGGAACCCGACGATGCACACCGTCTCAATCGCCTCCCGGGCCGGGTTGTACGCTCTCGCGCTGCTCGCCGGTACCGCCCTGACCTTGCCGGCCCAGGCCCAGCAACAGGCTGCGTCGCCGCCTCAGGCATCGGCCGGCGCCGGATCTTCCCTGCAGACCGACGCCCCGAATTGCTCGCGCCTGGTCAAGCGTGTCGCACCAGCGGTGGTCCGGGTCTCCGTCGTTGGACATACCCAGGCACAGCAGGCGGAGATCCCGCCCGAGTTGCGTGGCTCACCGCTCGAGGAATTCTTTCGGCGCTTCGGCGGCCAGGGCCAGGGCAACGAGCCGCCGCGACGGACCATGGGCCAGGGCTCCGGCTTCATCATTGATGCAAGCGGCCTCGTGGTGACCAACCACCACGTGATCGGCCAGGCGGATCGCGTGACGGTCGAGCTTGCCGATGGGCGGGCGTTGGAGGCCAGCGTGGTCGGCTCAGACCCACAGACCGACATCGCCCTGCTGAAGGTGGAATCCGATGGCCTCGCTGCCGACGGTATCCTGGGGCGACAGCAGCCGCCTGGACGTGGGCCAGTCGGTGCTGGCCATGGGCAATCCCTTCGGCCTCGGCGGCACGGCGACCTCCGGCATCGTCTCCGCCCGCGGCCGGCAGATCGGCGCCGGGCCGTATGACGATTTCATCCAGACCGATGCCTCGATCAACCCGGGCAATTCCGGCGGGCCGCTGTTCAACGTCGAGGGCCAGGTGGTCGGCGTGAACACCGCGATCTTCTCGCCGAGCGGCGGCAACATCGGCATCGGCTTCGCGGTCCCCTCGCAGCCTGGCCATGCGCGTGGTCGATGACCTGCGGGACGATGGCAAGGTGGAGCGCGGCTGGCTCGGCGTGTCGCTGCAGCCGGTGGACCAGGAACTGGCCCAGGCGCTCGGCGCGCAGGATGCCGAAGGCGCGCTGATCGCCGGGATCGAACCCGGCTCGCCAGCCGAACAGGGCGGGCTCCAGCCGGGTGACCTGGTGGTGCAGGCGGCCGGCAAGGCGGTTGAGGACCCCCGCGACCTGGCGGTCGCCGTGGGCAATGCCAAGCCCGGCGCATCGCTCGCGCTGACCATCCTGCGGGATGGCGAGCGGCGCCAGCAGCAGGTCACCCTGGGCGCGGCGCCGGACCGGCGGGCGGAAGGCGCGGCGGCCGGCCAGGACCAGCAGCAGGGCGCGGGCGCGCTCGGCCTGGCTCTCGGGCCGGTTCCCGGTGGCAAGGGCGCCACGGTGGCGCGGGTCGCACCGGGCAGCATCGCCGAGGAGCGCGGCCTGCGGCCGGGCGATGTGATCCTCCGCGCCGGCGGCAAGGACGTGTCGGGCCCGGGCGATGTGGTCACCGCGGTCGATGCGGCACGCAAGGCGGGACGGCCGGCCGTAGCCCTGCAGATCCAGCGTGGCGAGGCGAGCACTTTCGTGGCCCTGCCGCTGAAGCCGGACCAGGGCTGAGCCCGGGTGACGGCAAAAGGATGGTTGGGCGGGGCATTACGGTACGTAGTGTTCCCGACCATGCTGCTGATCGCGGTCGCATCCCTGCTCCCGCTGGTCGAGACCAACATCTGGTTCATCCGGCTGCTGGACTTCGCCCGGCTGCAATTCCTGATCCTGCTGCTCGGCCTGCTCGCGCTCTACTGGGTCCTGCGGCGTCCCCGGAATGCCCTGAGCTGGCTCCCCATCCTGCTGATCGGCGCGGCCGCCGCCTACCACGCCTATCGGCTCCACCCCTATGTCCCGGTGCTGGGCGAGCCCAGCGCCGCCGTCGAGGACTGCCCCGCAGGTTCGCGCCTGCGCGTCCTGGTGGCGAATGTGCAGAAGGGCAATGAACACGCGGCCGAGTTGTTGCGGATTGTGCACGAGGCCGATCCGGACCTGTTGCTGGCGATGGAGACGAATGCCTTCTGGGACAGGCAGCTTGCCACCTTGCATCCGCAGTTCCCTCACCAAGTGCAGCACATCCCGGAAAACGCCGAATACTTCGGTATGCACCTGCTGTCCCGCCTGGAACTCGTGGATCCGGAGGTCAGGTTTAATTTCGGTTCCGATACCCCATCCATCTCGACCGATGTGCGGCTTGCTGGCGGCGAGATAATCTCGTTCCAGGGGCTTCACCCGCGCCCGCCGCACTGGTTCCAGCCCTCAACCATGCGTGACGCACACCTGCTGGCGGCGGGGCTCGCCGCGCGGAAGGCATCCCGGCCCACCGTCCTGGCCGGCGACTTCAATGCGGTGCCATGGGAACGCGTGACGCGCCGCGCCATGCGGATCGGCGGATTGATCGATCCACGCGGCGGACGCGGCTTCTACCCGACCTTCCATGCCGACCGGCCGCTGATCTTCTGGCCGCTCGACCAGGTGATCTACCAAAATGAATTCGCGCTGTCGGGCATCGAGGTGCTGCCCGCATTCGGCTCGGACCACTACCCGATCCTGGTCAGCCTGTGCCACCTGCCGGCGGCCGCCGCACGGCAGGCCGCCCCGGCACCGGAGGATGGCGACCTTGAAGAGGCGCAAACCTCGATCGATGCCGCGCGGGCCCTGGCCCGGTCACGAAACGACTGAACCGGCGAGGCGCCGCCGCAGCCTCACGCCGGTTCCGCCAGCATGCGCCGCGCCACCGCCTCGCCGATCATCACGCAGGTGAAGTGGGTGTTGGCCCGGCAATCGGCCGGCATGATCGAGGCATCGGCCACCCGCAGCCCGCCCAGCCCCTTCACCCGGCCATCCGGGTCCACCACGCCGCGGGGTTCCTCATAGGCGGTCATGCGGCAGGTGCCGGCGGCGTGCTGGATATCGCCGGCCTCCTGCAGCAGCAGCGCATCCAGTTCCGCTTCGGGAAGGGCGGCGGCCTCCGCCGGGGTCAGCGCGGTATCGCCCAGGGTGATGCGCCCGGCGATGCCGGCCAGCGCCGGCTGCCCCGCCAGCCTTGCCAGCCGGGCCACTGCATCGCGCATCCGCAGCAGGTCGCGCGGGTCGGACAGCATGTTCTCCTCGACCACCGGGTCCTCCTCCGGCCGGGGCGAGGCCAGGGTGACGCTGCCGCGCGAGAAGGCCTCGTACACCGCGGCACCGACGGCGCCGAAGGGATTGGGCCGCGCGCCGGGCGCCAGGCCTCGATGGTTGAAGGCGATCAGGATCATGTCGCGGCTGCCGGCGCCGGCCAGTCCGCTGCTGTAGGTGACGCAGCAATTGGTGTGGCGCTGGTCCGGGTCCGTCGCGGCGTGGTCCGGCAGCAGGTCGATATTCGCCCGGATGATCGGGTGGTCCATGAAGTTGCGGCCGACCTCCGGCAGGTCCCGCACCACCGCGATGCCCTGGGCCCGCAGCGCCTCGCCGGCGCCAAGCCCGGACCGCAGCAGGATCGCCGGGCTGTGCACCGCGCCGGCCGAGAGCACCACCTCCCGCGCCGGCAGGTCCACCCAGCCCTGGCCCTTCAGATGGACCCTGACGCCGGTCGCCCGGCCATCGGCGACCAGCACCCGGTCCACCAGCGCATCGCCGCGGATCTCGAGGTTGGGCCGGCCGCGCGCCGGTTCCAGAAAGGCCTCGTTGGTGGAGACGCGGCGGCCGTCGCGGCTGTTGATCGGGTAGCAGGAAACCCCCTCGCCGGCCGGCGCATTGAGGTCCGGGTTCCAGGGGTAGCCGGCGGCCAGGGCGGCATCCTTCAGCGCCAGGTCCACCGCGCCCCAATCGGCTTCCGGCGCGCGATGGACCGGCAGCGGGCCGCCGCGGCCATGGCCGGGCGCGGCATCATCCTCGATGGCGTCGAACAGCGGCCGGACATCACGCGCCGACCAGCCCTCGCAGCCGGCCTCCGCCCAGCCGTCGAAGGCTTCCATGACGCCACGGATGGCGATCTGCGCGTTCACCACCGAGGAGCCGCCGAGCGCCTTGCCGCGCCAGTAGAATTTCGGCTGCTGCACGGCGGTGCGGCGGGACAGCAGCTTCGGCCAGTGCCAGGCGGCCTGCAGGGCCGGGTCGTGGATCATCGGGATGGGATTGGCGCTGAGCATCGCATGCGGCGCTTCCGCCGCGCGCCAGTCCCGCCCCGCTTCCAGCAGCAGCACGCGCCGATCGGGGTCCGAGGACAGCCGGGCCGCCAGCGCCGCACCGGCCGAGCCGGCACCGACCACGATCACATCATGCATGGCACAGCGACTTTCCCGTTATCCGGGACGAAGGATTGGCCAAGGGGATCGGGTTGCGCAACCGCGCCCGCTGCGCCGCCGAAACCCGTACGGAGCCCGACCGGCACTTGCCAGGAGCTTTAGCGATGGAAGCCGGAACATGTCCGACGGCGATTCATCCTTGACCTTCCCATGGTGGGAAACACCACCTTGCCCGGTGGACACTGACGGCAGGCGATCGGGAATGGGGGCAGCCGGCGGGCGGGATGCCGCCCATGCCCGGTCATCTCCGCAGGAAGGCTGCTGAATGGCGAGGGCCACACGGATGCGCGGGAGGATGGGCAGGGCCAGGAGGGTTGTCGCGGCCATGCTCGCGCTGGTCCTGCTCGCCTTGCCGGGCGCCGCCACCCGGCACGCCTCGGCCGGCATGCTTGTCCTGAGCCAGGATGCCGCGCATTGCGCCGCGCATGCCGGCACCGACGGCCAGGCCGCACCGGCGCACGCGCTGCCTGGCGATATGGGGCCCTGCAACAACTCCCAGGCCGGACCGGACCTTGCCTGCTGCGCCTCGGCACAATGCCCGGCCACGGCCGGGGCGCTACCGCCGGCATCCATCTGGCCGTGGCGGATGACGGGCGGGACGGTCCGCCATGCCCTGCTGGCGGATGGCACTCCCGGTATCGAGGTGCCGCCTTCGCTGCCGCCCCCGCGTGCCACGACCTGAGGCGCCGCACCCCGTGACGACGTGAGGTCACCGCGGTGTACGGCGCCTTGTCCCTGAGCGGACGCCACCATCCCCGGGGCTTCGCCAGGCATGCGGCCGCGCCGATGCCGGCCAAGGGTCACGACGACAGCGACAGGACCAATGAAATGACTGCGCATATTCCAAACCGGCCCACCAACCGGCCGTCACTGCGCATCGCCCTGCTGGCCGCGGCCGCCGGGCTTGTGCTCACCTCCGGCTCACCGGCCCGCGCGATGGTGGGTGACGAGTACGACCCCGAGCAATCGCCCGTCACCACCACCTGGTACGGCACGGCCAGTCCGGCCGCGCTGCAGGCGGACCGGGACTACATCGCCGGGATGCGGCCGCACCATGCCGGGGCGCTGACGATGTCCGAGGCATTCCTCGCCGACCCGCAGGCGAACAACCCGGTGCTGCGGCGGCTGGCGCAGGCCATCATCCACAACCAGCGCTACGAGATCGGGGTGCTGGACGAGGTCGGGCGCAACCTCGACATGCCGCCGGCGGTCATCAACCTCGGGCTGTTCAAGGTCAGCCTGCAGCCCCAGGCGACCGAAGGCCTCGCGCAGAGGCAGCGCTTCATCAAGACGCCTGTCCCGGGCCTGCTGGCGTTCGGGACAGGGCCGGTCAACGAACGGGACGTGCAGTTCGCCAAGGCGATGACGATCCATCACCAGGGCGCGCTGGACATGGCGCGGGCCTACAACGCAGACCCAAACGCCCGCAACGGGTTCCTGAAGCTGCTGAACGTGGACATCATCACCGACCAGTTCCAGGAAATCACGCTGATGGACGCCATCGTCGCCGCCTATCCGGGCGATGCGGATGCCGTGCAGGTGGATGATTCGATGATCCACGGCATGGAAGGCATGTCGCACGGAGGCGGGCACTCCGGGCACCGCGCTGCGCAGCCTGACCAGGGCCATGGCGGGCAGATGCATCACCAGCACTGAATGACGCGGCCCGCGATCCAGGGACGGCCCGCCGGAGACGGCGCCGTTTCCCTGGATCGTCCGGCCCGCGATCAGCCGTGGCTGGCGACGGGAACGGTGGCATCCAGGCGGTATCCGCCGTGCTCGGTCAGCAGCAGCTTCGGCTGTGAGGGATCGGCCTCGAGCTTCTGGCGGAGGCGGTAGACGTGGGTCTCGAGGGTGTGGGTGGAGACGCCGTTGCTGTAGCCCCAGACCTCGTTGAGCAGCACCGGGCGCGGCACGGACTTGCCGCCGGCGCGGTACAGATACTTCAGGATGGCGCATTCCTTGTCGGTCAGCCGCACCTTGCGGTTGCGGGCCGGGTCCTGCAGCAGGCGGGCGCTGGGGCGGAAGACATAGGGTCCGATCAGGAAGACGGCGTCCTCGGAGTTGTCGAACACCCGCAGCTGGGCGCGCACCCGGGCGAGCAGCTCCGGCACCCGGAAGGGCTTGGCAAGGTAGTCGTTGGCGCCGGCATCGAGGCCGCGGACCACATCGGCCTCGGCATCGGCGCCGGTGACCATGATGACCGGCATGCGGCGGCCGTCGCGGCGGAGCTTGGCGCAGAAGTCGCGGCCGTCGGTGTCGGGCAGGCCGACGTCGAGCAGGATGGCGTCGTAGCGGGCGCCGGCGCAGGCCAGCTTGGCCTCGGCCTCGGCGGCGCTTTCCGCTTCATCGGCGGTGAACTCGCCGTCCAGCAGGATCTGCTCGGCCATGGTGGCGCGCAGCGCGGCATCGTCTTCGATGATGAGGATCTGGCGAAGAGCGGACATGGGGACCTCCGGGAGGCCGCGCGGTGATGCCGGCCTTGCGTCTCATCTACAGGTTGATTCTTAACATCACCATTCACTCATTTGCGATTTTTGTATCCAAAAGTAGACGTCTTCGCCTTGGCCTGCCCCCCGGCTCTGGCATGGCACGAACCCATCCCTGCGACCGGCGGCACCAGAGCCACCTGTGAAACCGGTCCCTCCGCCGAGGAGATGTCGCGCAGGACACGGCGGAAGGCATATGGAACGCGCCGCCGGGAGCTGGTTGTAACCGCTACAACTATTAATTTATTGTATGCAATCCGCGAGACCCGCAAGCTTCCCTCCAACAATGGAGCGCCGGGCAAAATGTTGGACGTATGGCGAACCGACACGCCTCAGGCCGCCCGCCTGGCGCCTGCCCGCCTAGGTGCGGTCCATCCCCTGCAGGGACGCTCCGCACAGGCCCCAGGCGGATGCGGCTCATGGCGTTGAAGGGCCATGGACCGGGCCGTAGCGGCAACCACCATCCGCATCCGAGCCGCCAGCCACGCCCGCTCCCTGCGCCGCCTCCCGCCATCTTCAGGGGTTGGCTGGTCGTGGCCGGCGCCTTCCTGGTCCTCATGGTCGGGTATGGGGCGGTGTATTCCTACGCGGCCTTCGCCGATGAGATCATGGCCGAGTTCGGCTCCTCGCGCGCCTCGATCAGTTTCATCTTCTCGCTGAGCGGAGGCGTCGCCCTGTTCGTCAGCGCCGTCAGCGGGCCGCTCGCGGACCGCATCGGGCCCCGCCTGCTGGCAACGCTGGGCATGCTCACGGTCGGCCTCGGCCTCATGGTCGCGGCGAAGGCGGGCAATATGCTCCAGGTCTACCTCGGCTATGGGCTGCTGATCGGCATCGGGGTGGGACTGGCCTATGTCCCGGCGGTCGCGACGGTGCAGCGGTGGTTCGTCATCCGCCGGGGCCTTGCCTCCGGCATCGCGGTCAGCGGCATCGGGATCGGCACCGCCATGATTGCCCCGACAACCGACCTGCTCTCGGCATTCGGCGACTGGCACACGACCTTCCTGGCCTGCGCGGCGATGGCCATCATGGTTGGCGTTGCCGGCGCGCTGATGCTGGATTCATCACCGACCCGCCACGGTCTTCTTCCCGATGGCCAGCCGCTACCGATCGACCAGCCCACCCCGCCCGCCCATCCGCCGCCGCCGCCGCTCCGCGCGGTCATTGGCACGCCCGGCCTCGCATTGGCCTATGCCGGGACGCTGCTGGTCGGGCTGTCGATTTCCACACCTTACGCGCTGCTGGTGGGCACCGCGCAGGACCTGAACATCATCCGGCACGACGCCCTGTCGCTGCTCACCCTGATCGGGTCGGGTTCGGTCTTCGGCCGGTTCCTGCTGGCGAGCCTGGCCGATGTGCTGGGGCGAAGGCGGACCATCCTGTGGTGCTGCGGCGGTGTCTCGGCGACGACCCTGCTCTGGGCGGGTGCCGAGGAGATGCTGATGTTCCAGGTCTTCGCCTTCACCTTCGGGGCGTTCCAGGGAGGCTTCATCGCCCTGCTCCCCGCCTTCGTGGCGGACAGCTTCGGCACCCGCGCCATCGGCAGCACCTTGGGCCTGCTCTATACCAGCCGGGGGATCGCGATGTTCACCGGACCGCCGGCACTGACCGCCGCCATTGCCGCCTCCGGCTCCCACGCATTCCCGGTTTCCGTGCTGGCGGCGATTGCGGCGGCGGGCGCCTTGTTTCTCGCTGCCGTGCGGCAGCGCGGCATCGCCACGGAGCGACTGATCGACCTCGACATGCAGGCCCCGGCCACGCCCGGGATGGAGCCATCGAGGCCATTGGCCGTGCCCGCCGCTCCGATCGCGCGGCAAGGCATGGGGGATTGATGGGACGGCCTGCGGGCGCGGCGGCCGCGGCCATCACCGCTGCCGCTTGAGTACCGCCAGCACGGCATCATAGGGGATTGCCGGCGCCTCCCGCAGCCACCAGTACCAGCCCTCCCCGCCGCCGATCGGCACCGGCCGCGCCGGCAGCCCCGCCAGCCGCAGCACCAGCAGGCAGCGCGGCAGGTGGAAGCGGCTGGTGGCGGCGAAGACCGGCCCCGCATGGCCGCGCCCGCGAAGCAATGCGACGCAGGCCAGGGCGGAGGACAGGGTATCGTCGCCGGTCGGCTCCTCCAGGATCTGCCCTGCCGGCACGCCGAGATCGCGCAGCATCCCGGCCATGACGGTGCTTTCGGCCGGGCCGTGGCGGCCCTCGGCGCCGGTCGGCACATAGAGCGGCGCCTCCAGCCCGGCACCGAAGCGGGCGGCGGCCTCCACCCGGCGGCGGAGGGTGGGGCTGGGCACCCCGCCCGGCCATACCGCGGCGCCGAAGATGATGATCGCCGCCGTCACGGCGGGGCGGCGACCAGCAGCCGGTTCATCGCCTCCATGCTCCGGCGCAGCGCCGGCAGCTCGCGCCAGTATGCCTCGCGCGCAACGCCCTTCGCCGCCACCGCATCGGCGATGGCGGCGAAGGACCGCCGGCCATCGACATGCTGCAGGATGGCCCCGGCCAGCCGCGGCAGCGGCAGGTTCACCCGCAGCCCGTCGAAGGTCACCGGCAGGGTGCCGTCGCGCGGCAGGCCACGGGCCACCGCCGCGCCGTCCATCTCGCGCAGCACCGGCACCGCCTCCGGGTCGTCCCAGGGTGGTGTCACCTCGGGCGCATCGGCCCGCACGCAATAGACGATGTGGATGCCCATGTTGCCGGTGACGGCCTCGGCCAGGGCGGCGCGCTCGACCGGCGTCATGGCCGCGGTGCGGGCGCGCAGGCGGGGGTCGGGCAGGTAGCTGTCGGGGTCGTAGCGCACCGGCTCGACCCAGCAGGCGATGCGCAGCCCGGCCTCGGCCACCAGCGCGGCCAGTTGCGGCACGGTGAAGGCGCGGTCGCGCGGGTTCAGCAGCAGGTCGTAGATGCCGGCATCGCCGCCGGAGATGTGGTCGGTCAGCCAGGGGTTGCGCTTCAGCCAGGCGGTATCCGGCGCCTGGCGCCACAGCCGGCGGGCGATATCGACCCGCGCGGCCGGGGCTTCCTCGACCGGGGCCAGCAGCCGCAGCGCGTCCTGCATCATATAGACGCCGGTACGGCCGTGCGGCGCATAGACCATCAGCCCCAGCCCGCCGCCCGGCGCCAGCACCGACACCAGGGAGCGCAGCCCGGCCAGCGGGTCCGGCAGGTGGTGCAGCACGCCGCAGCAGTCGATGTAGTCGAAGGGGCCGAGGCCCGAGCCGGCCAGCTCCAGCAGCGAGCCTTCCTCGAAGCGGATGTTGTCCAGCTTGCGGACGGCCGCCCGCGCCTCCGCCACCTTGCGGGCGGCGGCGCTGCGGTCCAGCCAGGTGACGCCGCCGGGCCGCCCGGCCGAGGCCATCTGCTGGGCCAGCATGATGGTTCCGTCGCCGCTGCCGCCACCGGCGAACAGCGCCTGCAACGGCTGGCTGGCCGGGCGGCGGGCTGCGAAGATCCAGTGGTCGATCTCGCGCAGGTGGCTGGGGCTGCCGACGATGAGCCGGCGGGCGTCCTCCCGCGGGTCCCGGGCGGGGTATGGAAAGGCCTCGTACTGCGCGGCGAGGTGGCGATCGGCGGCATCGGTCATGGCCGGATTGCATAAGCCGCGGCGCGCTTCGCGACCAGCCCGGTTGCTGCCGGAGGGCGACGGTCCTATCTAGCGGCATGCGCGCGTTTCCCGGCTTCGCCTTCCTCATCGCCCTCCTCATCGCCCCGGCTGCCCTGGCGCAGCAGGCCCGACCGCGCAAGCTGGGCGAGTTCGATGCCTGGACCGCCGCCGTCTACGAGGAGCGCGGCAAGGAGGTCTGCTACGCCTTCGCCCGGACCAGCCGGGACGGTGTGCTGCTGACCGTGACCCACCGGCCGGGCGGGCGGGACACGGTGACGGTTTCGGCCGGCTACACCTATCCCCGCAACGCCGAGCCGGTGGCGACGGTCGGCGGCACGGAACTGGCCTTCTACACTGCCGGCACCACCGCCGCCGCGCGGGACGGCGCCGCCGCGGTGCGCGCCTTCCGGGCCGGGCGGGAAGCGGTGATGAACGCCCCCGCCGCCAATGGCCGCGGGCGGGTCTCGGACACCTTCTCCCTGATGGGCTTCACCCAGGCCTATGAGGTGATCAGCCGGGAATGCCCGCCGGGCGGAGCAACACGCCGATGAGTGACCTGACCGCCGCCGAACGCGACCGCGTCCTGGCCAAATCCGCCCTCTTCAACCCGCCCGAGGCGACCCTGCCGGACGGCCGGCGCGAGTTGGTCGGGCTGACGCGGGAGGAACTGATTGCCGAGATTGGCGACGCTCGGCGAGAAGCCGTTCCGCGCCAAGCAGCTCTGGCACTGGATCTACCACCAGGGCGTGACCGATTTCGCCGCGATGAGCAGCATCGCCCGGCCGATGCAGCAGAAGCTGGCGGAACGCTTCGTGGTCGGCCGGCCCGAGGCGGCGACGGTGCAGACCAGCTCGGACGACACCCGCAAATTCCTGTTCCGCTACCGCGACGGCCAGCAGGTGGAAACCGTCTATATCCCGGACCGCCACGCGGACCGGGGCGCGGTCTGCATCAGCACCCAGGTCGGCTGCACCCTGTCCTGCCGGTTCTGCCATACCGGCACGCAGAAGCTGGTGCGCAACCTCGGCGCAGCCGAGATCGTCGGGCAATTCATGGCGGCAAGGGACAGCTACGGCGAATGGCCCAGCCCGAAGGACGACCAGCCGCGGCTGCTGTCCACCATCGTCGTCATGGGCATGGGCGAGCCGCTGTACAATTACGAGAACACCGCCAAGGCGCTGCGGATCATCATGGATGGCGAGGGCATCGGCCTCTCGCGCCGCCGCATCACGCTGTCCACCTCGGGCGTGGTGCCGATGATGGACCGCTGCGGCGAGGAGCTCGGGGTGAACCTGGCCGTCTCCCTGCATGCCGTCACCGACGAGCTGCGCAATGAGATCGTGCCGCTGAACCGCAAGTACCCGATCGCCGAACTGCTCGATGCCTGCCGCCGCTACCCCGGCGCCAGCAACGCCCGGCGGATCACCTTCGAATACGTCATGCTGCGCGGCGTGAACGACAGCGAGGCCGAGGCGCGGGAGCTGGTGCGGCTGCTGCACGGCCTGCCGGCCAAGATCAACCTGATCCCGTTCAACCCCTGGCCCGGCAGCCCCTACCAGACCAGCACGCATGAGCAGACCGCGAAATTCGCCGCCATCCTGAACGATGCCGGCTATTCCAGCCCGATCCGCCGGCCGCGCGGGCGGGACATCCTGGCCGCCTGCGGCCAGTTAAAGACCGACAGCGAGCGGGAGCGGAAGGCGGTCGCCTGAGGCCGCCGGCGCTACTCGGCGGCGCAGCGCCTTCCCGGACAATCAGCGTCCACAACCCGCCCGCAGACTGGATGTAGCTGGCGTTGGCGGCGCGGCTGCCGCCGGTTGGCCGTGCACCCTGGGCGGCCAGCGCCGCCGCCACCGCCGCGTTCAACCGGGCGATCGCCGCGGGCGGGGTCTTCGCCGGTACCAGGATGCCCTGCCAGGCCCCCACGTCGAAGCCGGCCGGCACCAGCCCGACCTCCGCCATGATCGGCAGCAGCGGCATGCGCTCGGCGAGGATCCGCGCCACCGTGTCGGCCGGACCGCCGAGGGGAAGGCGACCACCGGCCTTACCGGGCGGGCCGGGAAATTCCCCTGGGCCAGGGCGGTGGCTGCGAGCGACGCAGTGCCGAGTGCCAGCAGGTGCCGACGGTCCGTCAGGCTCATTCCCTATCCAGGGTCCGTGCCCGGCTGCCCGGCCAGCAGCCGCGTCACATGGTACTCCATGACGGCATCGCCCCGCTGGTTCGCCACCCGCACCGCCGAGACCACCACCGCCCGGCCGCCACGCGAGGTCGGGCGGACCTCCGACACCTCGACCTCGGCCCTGATGGTGTCGCCGACGCGCACCGGCGCCAGCGGCCGGATGCGGGTCTCGAGCAGCGCCAGCCCGGTGCCATGCGCCATGCCGTGCAGCACCATGCCCTCGACCAGCGCATGGGTCAGCGCGGCGGGTACCGGCCGGGCGCCCAGCGCGCCGGGATGGGTGGCGTCCACGAACAGCGGCTCCTGCATGCCGGTGAGCGCGACGAAGCCCATCAGGTCGTATTCCGTGACGGTGCGGCCGAAGCTGCGGAAGCGCTGGCCCACCCGCAATTGCTGCCAGTGGAGCCCCTGGCCCAGCAGCGGCGCGTCGGTGTCCCCGGCCATGGCATACCCCCCTCGGGCAGGCTCCGCGACGGGGTGGCATGTGTCAACGGAACCCGGGCGCGCCGGCGCGGTTTCAGCCGGGCTTGCTGCCGGAGAACACCATGGATCCCGCGACCATCGTCGGCGGACTGGCCACCCTCGCCTCGACCACCAGTTTTGTCCCGCAGGCGTGGAAAGTGATCCGCACCCGCGATACCGCGGCGATCTCTGCCCGCATGTACATCGTGACCGTGGTCGGCTTCGCGCTGTGGCTGACCTATGGCCTCCTGCTCGGGCAATGGCCGCTCATCATCACCAACGGCGTCTGCCTCAGCCTGTCGGCCTTCATCCTGGCCATGCGGCTGCTGCCGCGCCGCAAGAAGGAAGCGGTGGCCGAGGCGCTGGACCCGACCGGCTAGGGCGCAAACCCGTCCCGGGCGCCGCGGCTTGACGCCGGGCGCCGTGCAGCCCCCTATCGGGGGACGCATGCAGCCCGCGATTCCCATTGCCCTGTTCGCGCTCGCCGGCTTCGCAACCGGGTCGGGCATGCGGATGCTGGACCCGCTGCTGCCGCTGATCGCGGCGGGGTTCGGTGTAGGCGTCTCCCAGGCGACGGTCGTGGTGGCGGGCTTCGTGCTGCCCTACGGGCTGGTGCAGCTGGTGGCGGGGCCGCTCGGCGACCGCATGGGAAAGGTGCGGATCGCCTGCTTCGCCCTGCTGCTCTATGGCATCGGGCTGGTCGCCAGCGCCTTCGCCACCGGCCTGCCGATGCTGGTGGTGCTGCGGGCCTGGTGCGGCTGCTTCGCCGGCGCCGTCATCCCGCTGCTGATGGCCCATATCGCCGACAGCGTGCCCTATGCCGACCGCCAGGTGGCGATCAGCCGCTTCCTCACCGGCATGGTGATGGCCCAGCTCATCAGCGGACCTGTCTCGGGCGTGGTGGCGGAATATGCCGGCTGGCAGGCACCCTTCCTGCTGTACGGGCTGCTGGCGCTGGCGGTGGCCGGCGTGCTCGGCTGGCGCCTGGGGTCCAGCCTGTGGCGCCGCCCGGCCGAGACGGCGCGCGGCCGCGGCATGGCCGCCTATCTCGACCTGCTGAACCGGCCGTCCGGGCGCTGGATGATGGGCATCGCCTTCCTTGATGGCTTCTGGCTGTTCGGCGGCGCCTTCCCCTTCGTCGGCTCCTTCCTGATCGAGGGCTTCGGCCGCAATGCGGCGCAGGCCGGGCTGATCGTCGCCGGCTTCGGGCTCGGTGCCTTCGGCTACACGCGGATGGCCCGGCCGCTGCTGGCGCGGTTCGGTGAGCGGGGCCTGCTGACGATCGGCGGCCTGGCTGTCGCGGTGGCGCTCGGGGCGCTGGCGGTGGCGCCGGGCTGGTGGGTGGTGGCGGCGGTGCAGGTGGCGCTGGGCTTGGCCTTCTACATGTTCCACGGCGTACTGCAGACGCAGGCGACCGAGGCGCTGCCCGAGGCCCGCGGCACCGCGGTGGGTGCTTTCGCGCTGGCGCTGTTCCTCGGGCAGGCGGCAGGATCGCTGGCCTTCGGGCTCGGGCTGGCGTTCATCGGCTATCGCGGCGCCTTCGCGGTGGCCGCCTGCGGCACGCTGGCGCTGGCGCTGTGGACCAGGCGTGGGGTGAAGGGGTGAAGCCGATGGATGTGCGCTACCTTGAGGACCTGGCGGTCGGGCAGGTGTTCGGCTCCGGCTCGCTGACCGTGACGGCGGAGGAGATCACCGCCTTCGCCGCGCAGTACGACCCGCAGCCCTTCCATCTGGACAACGCGGCGGCGCGGCAGACCATGTTCGGCGGTCTGGCGGCCAGCGGCTGGCATACCGCCGCGCTGACCATGCGGCTGCTGGTCGGCGGCGAATTCCGCCCCGCCGGCGGCATCATCGGCGGCGGGATGGACGAGCTGCGCTGGCCCCGCCCGCTGCGCCCGGGCGATACGCTGCGGCTGGAAACCGAGGTGATGGAGGTCCGGCCCAGCCGGTCCAGGCCGCAGCAGGGGCTGGTGAAGGCCCGCACCACCACCTTCAACCAGCATGATGAGCCGGTGCAGGTGATCGTCGCCAACCTGATCGTGCCCCGGCGCCCCGCGCCGTGACAGCATGGTCTGCCCTGCCGGTTAGCGGTCGTGGCCGTGCCGCCGGCTGTACAGCAGCAGGCCGATCAGCACGCCGCCCAGCAGCAGGCTGAACACCACCCCGAGCAACATGGCCACCACGCCATGGCCGCCCATCTCGACGTCGCCGCCCAGGCCCCAGGACACCTGGGCCACGTAGATCGCCAACCCGAGCAGGGCCAGCACCGGCAGCATCAGCAGTGCGATCTTCAACACGCGTCGTTTCATGCCCATGGTTCCATCCGTCGTGGCTGGCCCATAGGTCGGCCCGACACATGGCATGCACAACCGCGGATCGCCGGCGCCGTTCCCGGCGACGGAGCGCTAACCGCAGCGCGTCAGCCGACCCTCGACGAAGCCCAGCAGGCAGGCGCCGAACCGCTGGGTGAAAGCCGAGTCGGACCCGCCGCCATGCCCGACCACTCCGGCCGGGCGGTCGAGGAACAGCAGCCCACCCACCCGCGGTGCCGCCAGCGCCCGGAACAGCCGCGCCCGGGCGTCGGGGTCCGGGTCGTATTCATCGCCGGCGAAGACCGCCACCGCCACCCGTGCCGCCGGGCTATGGGCGCGGTCCAGCACCTCGCGCAGCTCATCCACCGCCCAGGCCCAGGCCGGGCTGCCCTTCGGGCCATGCGCGGCCGGGGCCACCGCCACCACGCCATCCACCAGCCCGGGCTCGTCCAGCACCTGCAGGGCATTCCACGCCCCGCGCGACTGGCCGCCGACCACCACCCGCGTGTAGCCCTGCGCCCGCAAGGCCCGCAGCGCGCCGCGCAGCCATTCGGCGGCGGTCGCGGTCTCGTCCACCGCCGGGTCGCGGTCGAAGCGCAGCACGTCCCAGCCGGCGTTGTTGAAGGTGCGTACATGGGGCTGTGGCTGGCTGCCGCGGCTGTCCTGGCCGCCGGCCGCCCGGCCGTGTGCCCAGACATAGGCGCCGCGCGCCGCCATTGGTCCCTGCCACAGGAAGCGTCCGTCCGGCACCAGGGCCCAGCCGGCCCCGGCCTGGACCGGCTGCGCCGGCGCCGCGGCAATGCGGCTTTCCCGCCCCGGCCAGATGACCGCGAGGTCTCGCGCATAGACCCGGCAGCCGCTACCGCCCCATTGGGCGCAGAGCGCGAGGGCACGCGCTTCGGTCGTGGCGATATCCACCTGAGCGGCGGCCCAACCCCAGGCGCCGTTGGGGCTGACGGCGAAGGCGCGGGGTGTCGCCTGTTCCAGGAAGCGGGCGTAATCGGCCCGACCTTCCGCGGCCAGGTGCGGGACGGCGGCCGTGTCCAGGACCGTGGCAGGTTCGGCACCGGTCGGCGACGAGACGGCGAGGGCCAGCACCAGGGCAAGCCACAAATATTTGTGATATCCCATGAATGTGATGAAACCACATCCAGCCGCCGCAGTGCAACAACAGCTTACGCAAACATGCCCCTTTACCGAAAGAGGCTTTCCGGGGCACCAAGCCGCACCGACCAAGCGGCCCGGATTGGTGGCCTCCCGAGGATGAAATCATGCGTGTCAAGGATGTGAAGAAGGTCGTGCTGGCCTATTCCGGCGGGCTCGATACCAGTGTCATCCTGAAGTGGCTGCAGACCACCTATGCCTGCGAGGTGGTGACCTTCACCGCCGACCTCGGCCAGGGCGAGGAACTCGGCCCGGCCCGGGACAAGGCCCTGCTGCTGGGCATCAGGCCGGAGAACATCTTCATCGATGACCTGCGGGAGGAATTCACCCGCGACTTCATCTTCCCGATGTTCCGCATGAACGCCCTGTACGAAGGCCAGTACCTGCTGGGCACCTCCATCGCCCGGCCGCTGATCGCCAAGCGGCAGATCGAGATCGCCGAGCAGGTCGGCGCCGATGCCGTCGCCCACGGCGCCACCGGCAAGGGCAACGACCAGGTACGATTCGAGATCGGCTACTACTCGCTGAAGCCGGACGTGAAGGTCATTGCCCCCTGGCGCGAGTGGGACCTGACCAGCCGCACCGCGCTGATCGCCTTCGCCGAACAGCACCAGATCCCCATCGCCAAGGACAAACGCGGCGAGGCGCCCTTCAGCGTGGACGCCAACCTGCTGCACTCCAGCTCGGAGGGGAAGATCCTGGAGGAGCCCTGGGACGCCCCGGACGAGATGGTCTGGCAGCGCACCATCCGCCCCGAGGACGCGCCCGACACCCCGACCGAGATCACCATCGAGTTCGAGCGCGGCGACCCGGTCGGCGTCAACGGCAAGCGGCTCTCGCCTGCCATGCTGCTGACCGAGCTGAACGCGCTCGGCCGCGCCAACGGCATCGGCCGGCTGGACCTGGTGGAGAACCGCTTCGTCGGCATGAAATCCCGCGGGTGCTACGAAACCCCGGGCGGCACCATCCTGTACGTGGCGCACCGGGCGATCGAGAGCATCACCCTCGACCGCGAGGCGGCGCACCTGAAGGACAGCCTGATGCCGCGCTACGCCGAGATCGTCTACAACGGCTTCTGGTTCAGCCCGGAGCGCCGGATGCTCCAGGCGATGGCGGATGAGAGCCAGGCCAGCGTCAGCGGCACCGTCCGGCTGAAGCTCTACAAGGGCAACACCATCGTCACCGGCCGGCAGTCGCCGAACAGCCTCTATTCCATGAAGCACGTAACCTTCGAGGACGACCAGGGCGCCTACGACCAGTTCGACGCCCAGGGCTTCATCAAGCTGAATGCCCTGCGGCTGCGGCTGGGTGCCATGGCCGGGCGCAAGGGCGGCGCACTATAGCCACCGCCGGCCGGAAGCAGCACAGCCCCCGGGTCGTGCTGCGCCACCTGTACGAGGCGATGACGCCGCAGGCCAAGCGCTTCCGCTACGGCCTGCTGCTGCTCGACCTGGTGAGCGTCGGCTGGATCGTCGCGGCATCCTTCATGCCGCTCGACACCCTGGTGCTGACGGTGGACGCGGCGCTCGGCATGGTGCTGCTGGGGGAATTCGGGTTGCGGGTCGCGGCCAGCGGGCGCCCGGCGCGGGCGCTGCTGCATCCGGTGAACCTCGCCGACCTGCTGGCCATCCTGTCGCTGCTGCTGGCGCCGCTGCTGCAGGGTGCGCTCGGCTTCCTGCGGGTGCTGCGGACGCTGCGGCTGCTGCATTCGGTGCGGCTCATCACCACGCTGCGGAGCGACCTGCCCTTCTTCCGCCGCAACGAGGAAGCGACCCTGGCCGCCGCGCAGCTCGGGGTGTTCCTGTTCATCATGAGCGGGCTGGTCTTCGAGAGCCAATACCGTACCAACCCGGGCATCGCGAACTACGCCGATGCGCTGTATTTCACCGTCACCACCCTGACCACTACCGGCTTCGGCGACATCACCCTGCCGGGCACCCTCGGCCGGCTGCTGTCGGTCGTCATCATGCTGGCCGGGGTCACGCTGTTCCTGCGGCTGGCGCAGGCGCTGTTCCGGCCGGTAAAGGTGCGCTTCCCCTGCCCGGCCTGCGGGCTGCAGCGGCATGAGTCGGATGCGGTGCACTGCAAGGCCTGCGGCACACTGCTGAACATCCCGGACGAGGGCCGGGGCTGACCTGCCGGGCGCGGAACCCGCCGCGCCGGCGCGCGCTCTACTCCCGAAACGGAGAACCCGCCGATGAACGAGACCAAGCCGCACATCCCCGACAAGCCCAAGCCCGACGACGTCTGGACCGAGGAGGAGAAGACCCGCGGCGCACCGAAGCCCGCGCCGGCCGATGCCGCCAGCAAGCCGAGCACCGGCGGCCGCCCGACCGACGAACGCGCCGAGACCGAAAGCGCCGCGGCGAAGATCGACCCGAAGGCCAAGCAGGACGGCTGAGGTCCCGTCCGGTTGGACAGCGCCGCCTGCGGCCGGGCATGATCGCCGCATGTACAACCCCGCCGCCTTCCGGGAGGAACGCCCGGAAATCCTGCATGCGCTGATCCGGGAGGCGCGCCTGGCGCTGCTCGTCTCGAATGGTGCCGGCGGGGTGCCGGACATCACCCACCTGCCGCTGACCCTCGATGCCGAAGCGGGCATCCTGATCGGCCATGTCGCCCGCGCCAATCCGCACTGGCAGGCCCTGCGCGCGGCCGGGCGGGCCGTTGCCGTGTTCCGCGGGGCGGAGGCCTATGTCTCGCCCAACTGGTACCCCGCCAAGGCCGAGCACCACCGGGTGGTACCCACCTGGAACTACGAGGCGGTGCATGCCGAAGGCCCTGTCGAACTCATCGAGGACAGCGCCCGGCTGCATGCCATCGTCAGCCGCCTGACCGATGAGAAGGAAGCCGCGCAGCCAAGGCCCTGGGCGGTGGCAGATGCACCGGAGGGTTTCGTTGCCGGCCAGATCAAGGGCATCGTCGGGCTGGTGCTGCGGATCGAGACGCTCACCGGCAAGCGCAAGATGAGCCAGAACCGCGCCCCGGCGGACCGCGATGGCGCCGCGGCGGGCCTCGCCGCCAGCCCCGAACCGCGTGACCGGGCTGCCGCCGAGGCGATCCGGCGGGTGGCGGAGGGGGGCTGACCGGCCCGCCCTCCGCCGCTCCGTATCAGGCCAGGGTCGCGCCCTGCGCCTTCCAGAACGCCTCCGCCGCCGGGTGCCAGGGCACGCCGGCCGCCGCGGTTTTCTGCCCTTCCAGGGTGAAGCCACGCGCTGCCGAATGGACCTGCGCCAGCTCGGCGCGGCCCTTCCACATGGTCTCCATGATCTTCGTCACCATCTCATCCGGCATGGTGTCCAGCACGGCGACGATGTTGGCGACCGACATCTGCCGGTTCGGGGTGGCCTGGCCGGGATAGACGTCGGCCGGGATCACCTCGGGGAAGTAGACCGGGCCGTACTTCTCCACGATCTGCGGCACGTACTGGTCATGGTCGATCAGCCGGATGGTGATGCCCGGCGAGGCGGCCAGGTCGGTCACCGCGCTGGTCGGCACGCCGGAGACGAAGAAATAGGCATCGATCTTGCCGTCCTTCATTGCATTGGTGCTCTCGGCCGGCGAGAGGCGCTCCCGCGCGCGGAAGTCCTTGTCGCGGTCGAGGCCGGCGGCCTCGATCAGCCGCAGCGCCATCACTTCCGTCGCGGAACCCGGCGCGCCGGTGGAGATGCGCTTGCCCTTCATGTCGGCCAGGCTGGTAATGCCGGATGCGGCGGTGGTCACCACCTGCATGCGGTTGGTGTAGAGCACGGCGATGGCGCGCACCTTGACCGGCCGGCCCTTGAAGCGGTCCGTGCCGGCGACAGCATCGACGCTGGCATCCACCTGGGTGAAGATCAGCCCGACCCGGCCGGCACCGAGCAGCTGGTTGTTGGCGACCGAACCGCCGGTCACCTCCACGGTCGCGCTCATGCCAGGAATGTTGCGGGACAGGATGTTCGCCAGCCCGCCGCCGAGCGGGTAGTACACGCCGCCGGTGGTGCCGGTGGCGATCGCCAACTGGGTGGCCTGGGCCCGGGCCAGGCGCGGTGCGGCAAGGGCCGCGGCGCCCGCCAGGATCATGGTTCGGCGGTTGATCTCGGTCACTGCTTCTTGTCCTCCCGATGGAACTCGGTAGCGGCAGACATAGCCAGGACCGCATCCGGAAGGAAGGGGCGCTCAGGTTTGCGCGGCATCAACGCGTCGCGCGCCGGAACCCCGCATTGTTCATTCCATACCCATGCGGAGGACAGCGTGATGAAAAGCCTCACCGCCCGAGACCTGATGACCCCCGATGTCGTGAGCGTGCCGCCGGAGACCCCCGTGCTCGCCATGGCGCGGCTGCTGTCCGAGCGCGGCATCTCGGCCGTGCCGGTGATCGACAAGGCCGGCGCAGTGGCCGGCGTGGTGACCGAGGCCGACCTCATTCGCCGCCTCGCCGGCGAGGAGGACCGCCCGGCCGGCTGGTTCCGCAACATGTTCGGCGACCCGGACCGGCAGGCGGACCGCTTCGCCCGCACCCATGGCGTGACCGCCGCCGACATCATGAGCCAGGACCTCGTCTCGGTCGAACCGGGCGCCACCGCCGCGCAGGTCGCCAGCCTGATGGAGGAAAAGGGCATCCGCCGCGTGCTGGTGCTGGAGGAAGGCCGGCTGCGCGGCATCGTCAGCCGGGCGGACCTGCTGCGCGCCCTGCTCGCCCCGCCGCAACCAGAGGGCGGCCTGTCCGACGACCGCATCCGCCGCGCCGTGCTGGCGGCGATGAACAAGGAGTCTTGGTCCGAACCCTTCTACACCCTCGTCGACGTGCGGGACGGCGTGGTGGAATTCCACGGCTTCGCCCGCAGCGACAAGGTCATGCGAGGCCTGCGCGTGCTGGCCGAGAATGTCCCGGGCGTAACCGGCGTGGTGGACAACACCCAGCCGATGCCGGCCTACATCTACGGCGGGGTCTAGAGCGCATTCCGTTCGACATGGCTCACGGAATGCGCTCTAGCCTGTTGTTCAGGCGAGCAAATTACCCCTGCCGGGTGATGCCACCCGTTCGGGGATTGCTCTAGGCCGCGGCGGGGGCGTCCCGCGGACGCTCCCGCACCCCCGCCAGCACCAGGGCGCCGGCCGCGAGGAACACCACCACCGTCGCCATGCCGGCGCGCTGGCTGCCGGTGGCCGCCGTCACCGTCGCCAGCACCGCCGGGCCAAGGAAGCCGGTCACCCGCCCGCTCAGGGCGAACAGCCCGAAATGCGCCGCCACCTCGGCCGGCGGCGCCAGCCGGGCCATGAGGGTACGGCTGGCCGCCTGGGCCGGGCCGATGAACACCCCGAGCATCAGCGCCAGCGCCCAGAAGGCCGGCTTGCCCTCCACCACAAGCAGCCCGGTCCCGAGCAGCACCAGCGCGCCCAGCGCCACCATGATGGTGCGCTTCGACCCGAGCCGGTCCTCGACCAGCCCGAACCCCGCCGCCCCCAGCCCGGCGGTGAGGTTCAGCGAAATGCCGAACAGCAGGATCTCCTCGAAGGAGAAGCCGAACACCCCGGCGGCATAGATGGCGCCGAAGGCGAACAGCGTGTTCAGCCCATCCGTGTAGAACATCCGGGCAATCAGGAAGCGCGCCATCACCGGGTTGCGCGGCAGCCGCCGCACCACCGCGACGATCTCGGCCAGCCCGTCCCGCGCCGCGGTCAGCCAGCCCGGCCGCACCGCATCGGCGCGCGGCAACAGCACCACCACCGGCCAGGCAAACAGGGCGACCCAGGCGGCGGTCAGCAGCGCGGTCGCCCGCACATGCTCCGCCTCGCCCCGGTCGAGCCCGAACAGCGCCGGGTCGGGCTGCACCAGCAGCACCAGCGCCAGCACCAGGCAGACCAGCCCGCCGGCATAGCCGAGCCCCCAGGCCAGTCCCGAGACGCGCCCGATCTGGTCCGGCGGCGCCACCTGCGGCAGCAGCGCGTTGTAGAACACCGTCGCCAGCTCGAAGGCGACCGTGGCGACGCCGACGCAGGCCAGCGCCCATAGCGCGAAGGACGGGTCCGGCCGGGCGAACCAGATTCCCGCCGTCGCCACCACCATGATGCCGGTGCAGACGCCGAGCATCACCCGCCGCCGCCCCCCGGCATCCGCGACCGCGCCCAGCACCGGCGACAGCAGCGCGATGGCAAGGCCGACCAGGGTCTGCATCCAGCCCCATTGCGCCTGGCCGGTGGCCGGGTCCGCGGCGATGCCGGTGGTGAAGTAGGCGGCGATGACGAAGGTCGAGACTACCGTGGGGAAGGCGCTGTTGGCCCAGTCGTACAGCGCCCAGGCCCATGCCGGGCGGGTCACGCGGCGGCCGGCGGCGTCACGCCAGCCCCGCCAGGGCCCGCACCGCCACCCCGATCGCCGCCAGGTCGCCCGCCGCCGCCGCCTCCCGCGCCAGCCGCGCCACCGCCGCATCCTCCCGCGCCGCGCCGCGCAGCCGCGCCGCCGCCAGCCTGGCCTGGATGTCGCCCAGGTCCGCCAGCAGCGCCGCCCGGGCACGCGGGCCGAAGGCGCCGGGGGCCGGGGCGGTGGCCGCCGCCTGGCGCAGCGCCTCGACCTGGAAGCCGGTGCCGGTCTCGGCCCAGGCCGCTGCCGCCGCCTCGGGCGAGGTGGCGCAATCCGCCGCCAGCCGCAGGATGACCGGCGCGGCGGCCAGCCGCGGCCCGGCCGCGGCCAGCGCCACCGCCGCCTCCGGCACCCCGGCGGCACGCCAGCCGCCGGCCTCCGGCCCGGCCGGGGCGGCGGCGACCAGCGCGGCGATGCCCGGCCGCAGCCGCGCCAGCGCATCCTCCAACGGCCCCGGCGCCTCCAGCAGGCCGAGCGCCGCCTCTTCATGCAGCCGCCGCAGCGCCAGCAGCACCTCCAGCCGCAGCGCGGCCGGTGCCTCGCTGGCATCGGCCGCATCGGCGATGGCGGGCAGGCCGAAGGCTTCCCCGGCCAGCCAGCCGGCCCGCGCCACCGCGGCGGGCTCGGCCGCCGCCGCCAGCCGGCCCAGCCCGGCGCAGCCCAGCCGATTGGCCACCTCGTTGGCGATGGCGGTCGCCACCAGGTCCCGCCGCAGCCGGTGGCGGGTGATCTGCCCGGCGAAACGCTCGCGCAGCGGCGTGGGGAAATAGGCCAGCAGCAGCGGCGCGAAGACCGGGTCGTCGGGCAGGTCGCTGGCCTCGATCGCCTCGGTCAGCCACAGCTTGGCCAGCGGCAGCAGCGCCGCCAGCGCCGGGCGGGTCAGCGCATCCCCGGCGGCGATGCGGGTGGCAAGCGTCGCCGCATCCGGCAGCCCGGCCACCGAGCGGTCCAGCACCCCGGCCGCCTCCAGCCGCTGCATCAGCGCCGCCTGGGCCGGCATCGCGGCGGCGCCGGCGCGTTCCTCCAGGCTGACGGCGAGCGCCTGCTGGGCATTGTCGCGCAGCACCAGCACCGCGACCTCGTCGGTCATCTCGCGCAGCAGGGCATCCCGCTGCACCCGCGTCAGCGCCCCGGCACGCTCGGCATCGGCGAGCAGGATCTTGATGTTGACCTCGTGGTCGCTGGTCGAGACACCGGCCGAATTGTCCAGCGCATCGGTGTTGATGCGGCCGCCAACCCGCGCGATCTCGACACGTCCGGCCTGGGTGACGGCGAGGTTGGCGCCCTCCCCCACCACCCGCGCCCGCACGTCGCGGCCATCGACGCGCAGCGCATCGTTGGCGCGGTCCCCGGCATCCGCCTGGGTTTCCGTGCTGGCCTTCACATAGGTGCCGATGCCGCCGAAATACAGCAGGTCGACCGGCGCCTTCAGGATCGCCTGCATCACCGCCGCCGGCTCCGCCCGGTCCGCCTCGATGCCGAGCAGTGCCCGTACCTCGGGCGACAGCGGGATGGTCTTGAGGTTGCGCGGGAAGACCCCGCCGCCGGCCGAGATCAGCGCGGTGTCGTAGTCCGCCCAGGAGGACCGCGGCAGCGCGAACAGCCGGGCGCGTTCGGCGTGGCTCACCGCCGGGTCCGGTGCCGGGTCGAGGAAGATGTGGCGGTGGTCGAAGGCGGCGACCAGCCGGGTATGCCGGCTGACCAGCAACCCGTTGCCGAACACGTCGCCCGACATGTCGCCGACGCCGGCGCAGGTAAAGTCCTGCGAGAAGATGTCGAGGCCCAGCTCGGCGAAGTGCCGCGCCACCATCACCCAGGCGCCGCGCGCGGTGATGCCCATGCCCTTGTGGTCGTAGCCGGCCGAGCCGCCGCTGGCGAAGGCATCGTCCAGCCAGAAGCCGTATTCGGCCGAAAGCCCATTGGCGATGTCGGAGAAGGTCGCGGTGCCCTTGTCGGCGGCGACCACCATGTAGGGGTCGTCGCCATCCCGCCGCACCACCCGGTCCGGCACCACCACGCCCCCAGGCGTCAGGTTGTCGGTGATGTCGAGCAGCCCGCGCACCAGCAGCCGGTAGCAGGCGACGCCCTCGGCCTGGAACGCCTCGCGCCCGGCCGGCACATGCTTCAGCACGAAGCCGCCCTTCGCCCCGGTCGGGACGATGACCACGTTCTTCACCCGCTGGGCCTTCATCAGCCCGAGGATCTCGGTGCGGAAATCCTCCCGCCGGTCGGACCAGCGGATGCCGCCGCGCGCCACCGGCCCGGCCCGCAGGTGCACGCCCTCCATGCGCGGGGAATGCACGAAGACCTCCCGCCAGGGCCGCGGCGCGGGCATCTCGCCGGCCAGGGCGCTGTCGATCTTCAGCGACAGGTAGGGCTTGCCCTGGAAGTAGTTGGTCCGCAGCACCGCATCCAGCGCGGTCCGCAGCCGGGACAGGATGCGGTCCTCGTCCGGGTTCTCCACCGCATCCAGCAGCGCCTTCCAGTCGGCGTGCAGCGCCGCCTCCTCGCCACGCGGGCGCCCCGGGTCGAAGCGGGCGTGGAAGATGTCGAGCAGCAGCCGGGCGGCGCGGGGGTGGGCGGCCAGCGCCGCCTCCACGCTCGGCTGGGCGAAGCCGAAGCCGAGCTGCTTCAGCCAGCGGTACATCGCCCGCAGCAGCCAGCACTCCCGCCAGTCAAGCCCGGCGCGCAGCACCAGGCGGTTGAAGCCATCGGCTTCCGCACGGCCATCCAGCAGGGCGGCCAGCGCCTCCAGCAGCGCCGGGAAGCGGGCCGGCTCGGCCGGCACGGCGGGCTCCAGCGCGAAGGCGTGCAGCACCACCGGCTCGCCATCGGCCGGGGTCAGCCGGTGCGGCACCTCCTCGATGGCCCGGAGGTCGAGGCTCTCGAACAGCGGCAGCGCATCCGCCAGCGGCAGCGGCCCGCCGGGATTGGCCAGCCGCAGCACCAGCCGGCCGGCGCCGGGCGGGCGGTCCAGGGCGGTGGCGGGGCGGCCCTCGGCCAGGGCCTGCTCGGCCAGCGCGAGGTCGGCGGCGCCTTCCGCGCTGCTGGCGGTCTCGCGGTAGCCGGCGGGGAAGGCGTCGCGCCAGCGGGCCAGGGTGGCGGCGGCGGCGACCTCGCCGCGCGCCGCCGCCAGCGCCTCCGCCAGCCGGTCCTGGAAGCCGCGCGCCGCCTGGGCGACGGCGGCTTCCAGCGCCGCCTCGTCCACCGCGACCACATGCCCGGGGTCGGTGCCGATGATGTAGTGGACCCGGGCCAGCGGCGCGTCGCCCAGCGCGATGTACCAGGCGCTGAGATGCCCGCCATGGGCCCGCGCCAGCATGCCCCCCACCTTCTCCCGCAGCCGGGTGTCGAAGGTGTCGCGCGGCAGCCAGGCGATGGCGGCGACGAAGCGGCCGAGCGGGTCGCGCCGCAGCACCAGCGCCGGCCGCGGGCGGATCTGCAGGTCGAGCGCCCGCCGCGCCCCGGCCAGAATCGCCGCGTCGGGTGCCTGGAACAGCTCGTCGCGCGGCCAGGTGTCGAGGATGTTGCGCAGCGCCCGGCCGTCATGCGCTTCCGGGTCGTAGCCGGCGGCGGCGAGGATGCGGGCCACCTTCTCGGCCAGCAGCGGGATGCTGCGCGGGTTGCGGTTGTAGGCGCTGGCGGCGAACAGCCCGAGGAACAGCCGGACCCCCGTCACCCCGCCATCCGGCCCGAACACCCGCGTCGCCACCACATCGGCGTGCTGCGGGCGATGGACCGTGCTGCGCATGTTGGCCTTGGCGACCGTCACCGCGGCGGCCTCGGCCAGGGCGATCCGCAACGCCGGAGGCAGCGCGGACGGGTCGCGCAGCACGTCGAAGACCGGCAGGCCGGCATCCCGCAGCAGGCCGAGGTTCTCCTCCGCCACCACGCCGACGCCGGCATCGGCCGTCAGCACCAGCCGGCGATGGCCGAGCAGCACGTAGTTGTCCTCGGCCATCCAGCGCAGGAATGCCGCGGCGCCGGGTTCGGCGCGCGGCGCCACCTCATCCGCGGCCTGCCGCAGCAGAACGGCCATCGGGGCGAAATCCGCGACCGCCTGGCGGGTATCGGCCAGGGCGCGGGCCAGCGCGGCTTCCAGCGCCGCCCAGTCGTCAGGCCCGCCCGCCCGCTGGCCGGGCAGCATGGCGGCCGGGGCGGCGCCGAGGCTGATCCGCATCATGCTCTCGGGGATGGCGCCGGGTCCGTTGCCCAGGGCCAGCAGCCGCCCGGCCGGGTCCCGCCGCACCGCCAGCACCGGGTGCAGCAACTGCCGCACCACCCGCCCCTGCCGGGCCAGGGCACCGAGCGCGCTGTCCACCAGGAAGGGCATGTCGTCGGTGACGATCTCGGCCACCGCGTCCGGACCGTGGCCGCCGCCATGGCTCCCCCCGGACCGCCGGCGGGCGGCAGCACCCGCAGCCGGGCGGTGCCGGCGGGGCGGTCCTGCGCCAGGGCGAACAGGCTGGCGGTGGCGGCGGCGATCGCCTCGGGGGCCAGGGCGGCGAGTTCGGCGGTGGGCACGTCGGCATGCAGCCGGCGCAGCAGCAGCGCGGCCTCCGGCGGCAGTGCCGGGGCCAGGCGCCGCAGCGCCTCCTCCGCCAGACGGAGCAGTTCAAGCCTGGCCGGCTCCGTCATTGGCGCATTCTCCTGGTGTTGCGTTGCAGTGTCCGCGTCCCGGCCCGGGCGGCGCAAGCCTTGGGCAGCCGGGATGCGGGATATGTTGCGGAATGTCATGCCGGACCGATCCGGCGTCACGCAACTGCCCGGGGTCTGCTATGGTTCCCCATATCATGACCCTTACCCTCGCCGATCTGCTTGCCCCCGTCACGCTCGAGCAGTTTTTCGCCGAATACCACGATCGCAAGCCGCTGCATGTGCGTGGCAACCCGGGCAAATTCGCCCAGGTGCTGTCCTGGCGGCAGATCAACCGGCTGCTGGACATGACCCATATCTGGTCCAGCCAGTCCTTGAAGCTGGTGATGGACGGCAACCCGGTCCCGCCCGAGCAGTATTGCGGCCGCGCCACCGGCCGCGACGGCACGGCGGTGCTGCAACCCGATGCGGCGAAGCTGCGGGACTGGGTGGCGCGCGGCGCCAGCCTGGTGATGAACGACGTGGACAGCCTGACCCCCGGCCTCGCCGGCGTCTCCCAGGCGCTGGAGGGGGCGGGGCTCGGCAAGTCCCAGGGCAATGTCTACATCTCCTGGCAGAGCCATAAGGCCTTCGCCGCCCACTACGACACCCATGACGTCTGGGCGGTGCAGGTGGAGGGCGAAAAGGCCTGGAACATCTGGGAAGGCCGCGCCGAATACCCGATCGCCCACCCCGCCTTCCGCGGCCAGCCCCAGGCGCATCATGAACAGGCCAAGGGCAGGCTGCGCGAACAGGTGCTGCTGAAGCCCGGGGACCTGCTGTACCTGCCGCGCGGCTGGTACCACGATGCGCTGGCCGAGGCGCCGGCATCCGTCCATGTCGCCTATGGCGTGCATGCGCCGCTCGGGATGGATGTGCTGAACATCCTGCTGGAACGCGCGCTGCACGATACGGAATTCCGCAAGCCGCTGCCCCGCCAGGACGGCAGCGCCGCCGCCCGCTTCGCGCTCACCAGCCGGGCCGGCGCGCTCGGCCAGCGGCTGGCCGAGCTGTGCCGCGACCCCAAGGTGATGGAGGTGCTGGAACGCTTCGCCGGCGACTACCGCTTCCACCGCGGCGGCAACGACCTGCTTGCGGCCCGCGGCATCGCCCCCGCCGCCGCCGCGGGCACCGATGCGGATGCCCCGGCCTGGCGGGTCCTGGCAGCCGGGGTGAAACCGGTGCGGCGCGGCGCCGAATGGGTGCTGAAGACCGGCCAGGGCGTGCTGCCGCTGGCCGGTGCCGAGGTGGAGGCGGCCGGCTGGCTGCTCGCCCGGCCCGATGTGGCGGAGGCGGAATTGCGCGCCGCCCATCCGGCGGTCGATGCCGGCGCGCTGCTGGCGCGGCTGCAGGGCGCCGGGCTGGTGGTGCCGGCATGATACCGCTGGTCCTGGCCGCCGTCCTGCTGCTGCCCGGCGTGGCGGCATCCCAGCCGAGGCCATTCAACTGCATCGGCGCCGATCAGCTGGAGGAGGACGTCTTCGCCATCCCCTTCACCCGCGGCGCCGGCAAGCCCGACGATGCCGCCCGCGCCAACCTCGATGCCGCCGCCGCGCTGGCGAAGCAGGCGCCGGACCGGCTGATCTGCGTGTTCGGCCATGCCGGGCCACAGGAAGGCGGGGCACAGGCCGGCGTGCAGCTTGCCGCCCGCCGCGCCGGGGCGGTGGCGGCGGCGCTGGCCCAGCGCGGGGTGGAACGCGACCGCATCCGCGCCGAGGCGCAGCGCGCCGCCTTCGCCCGCAGCGCGGTGCCGGCCGAGCGCAGCGTGACGGTGGTGTTCCTACCCTAACGGCTGCCCTACGGACTGGCAGGCCAGCGCTGCGCCCAGGGTTCCGCCGCCTCCCATTCCGCCGCCAGGGCACAGAGCAGCCCGTCCGCCCCGGATGGACCGACCAGTTGGAAGCCGATCGGCAGGCCCCCTGGCGAGGGCGCCCCGGGCAGCGCGATGCCCGGCAGCCCGGCGAGATTGGCGAAATTGGTGAAGACCGCATGGCCGCGCGGGCCGACCGGCTGGCCGGCGATGGACTGCGGCGCGATCTCCTCGGCCGGCCAGGGCATCGCGGCGGCGGCTGGAGTCAGGATCAGGTCCCAGGCGCCGAAGAAGCCCGCCATGCGGCGGCGGAAGCCGGCGATGCCGTCCAGCGCGCCGAACAACGCCGGGGCGCCCAGCGCCCGGCCGGCGGCGGCCATCTCCCGCAGCATGGGCGCGGTCGGCTCGCCGGACTTCTCCGCCATCAGCCAGGCGAGGCCGGCCTGGCCGACCGGGCCGAACAGCGCGGCCAGCTCATCCATGGTGAATGGCGCGGCGGCTTCCTCCACCCTGTGCCCGAGCCCGGCCAGCCGCGCGGCGGCGGCGGCGGTGCTGGCGGCGATCGCGGGGTCCACCGGGGCGTTGCCGAAGCGCGGCACGTAGAGGATGCGCTGGCGCGGCGGCACTGGCGGCACCGCGAAGGGCGGCATGGCGCGGCTGGCCGGATCGCGGGCATCGGGCGCCACCAGCAGGGCCAGCAGGGCAACGAGGTCGGCGGCTGGTGCGGGCGATCGGGCCGATCTGCTCCAGGTCCAGCAATATGGCGGGCAGCCCGTCGCAGCGCGGCACCCGGCCGATGGAGGGCTTCAGCCCGACCAGCCCGGTGTGGGAGGCCGGCCGGCGGATCGACCCGCCGCCATCCGTCCCGAGCGCCAGCGGCCCCAGCCCCGCGGCCACCGCCGCCACCGCCCCGCCGGAGGAGCCGCCCGGCGTCAGCCGCGTATCCCAGGGGTTGCGGGTCGGGCCGAAGACCGGGTTGTCGGTATAGCCCTGCAGGGTGAACTCCGGGACGTTGGTCTTGCCCAGCGGCACCAGCCCGGCGGCGCGCAGCCGGGCGACCGGCAGCTCGTCCCGCGCCGGGACGAAGCCGGCGAACAGCGGGCTGCCCCAGGTGCAGCGCAGCCCGGCCACGGCGATGTTGTCCTTCACCGTGAAGGGCACGCCATCGAGCGGCGAGAGCGGCACCCCGGCCCGCCAGCGTGCCTCGCTGGCCAGGGCGGCGGCCCGGGCGCCGGCCTCGTCCAGGGTGACGATGGCGTTCAGCAGCGGGTTCAGCCGGCCCACCCGGGCCAGTACCGCCGCCAGCGCCTCCACCGGGGAGAGCGCGCCGCGGGCGAACAGCCCGGCCAGGGCGGTGGCGGGCAGCCGGGCCGGGTCGGTCACGCGAACATGCCGCGCAGCCGGGCCAGGCCCTCGGCCGCCTCCGCCGCCATGCGGGCGATGACGGCGCCGGCCGGCTCCACCTGGTCGATCAGCCCGACGCACTGGCCGGCCCAGACATAGCTGCCCGCGAGGTCGCCATCATCGGTGCCGCGGGCATTCGCCAAGCCGGCGATCAGCGCGACGATCTCCTCCTTCGGCGCCCCGGCCGCCTCGGCCGCGACGATGCGCTCGGCATAGGGGCTGTTGAGGACACGGCCGGGCATGCCGAGGGTCCGCTTGATGAGCATGGTGTCGGTCGGCACCGCCGCGACCAGCGCCTGCTTGTAGTTGGCATGGGCCTGGGCCTCGGCGGTGGCGACGAAGCGGGTGCCCATCTCGACCCCCTCCGCCCCCAGCGCCAGGGCCGCCAGCAGCCCCGCGCCGGTGGCGATGCCGCCCGAGGCCAGCACCGGGATCTTCACCGCCGCCACGGTGCGCGGGACCATGACCATGGTGGTCTCGTCCGAGCGGCCGATATGGCCGCCGCCCTCGAAGCCCACCGTCGCCACCATGTCGGCGCCGGCGGCCTCGGCCTTGCGCGCGAGTTCCGGGCCGGCGGTCAGCACCAGGGTCCTGGCGTCCACTTCCTGGCAGCGGCGGATGTAGGGGGCGGGGTTGCCGGCGGTCAGCGCGATGATCCGCACACCTTCCTCCAGCGCCGCCTCCAGCCCCGGCCAGATGTCCTGCCGGCCGATCGGGAAATTCACCGCGAAGGGCTGGTCCGTCATCGCCCGGCAGCGGCGGATCTCGGCCCGCAGCGCATCCGGGCCGGCCAGCCCCGCCGTGCTGATCTGCCCCAGCCCCCCGGCGTTGGAGACGGCGGCGGCGAGATCGGCGAAGGCGACCCGCGCCAGCCCGCCCTGGACGATGGGATAGCGGATGCCGAGCAGGCGGGTGACGCGGGTTTCAATGGCGTGCGACATGGCGCCCCGTGCATGAATGAAGGATGTGGACCCCATGCTGACGCATCCCGGCCGGATCGGCCATGGCGCGATCGGGCTGGCGGGGCCGCCGGCCGCGCCGCATGGGGTGATTTCCGTGCCGCGCTGTCGGGCTTGCGCCGCGGCCACGGGCTGCGCATGTTGCACCGCAACACGGACCGGGAGCTGGTTGGATGGATCTGACGCGCAGGCTGATGCTGGCGGGCGCCGGCGGCATGGCGATGGGTGGGCTGCTGCCGGGCCTTGCCTTCGGCCAGACGCCGCATCGTGGCGGCACCCTGACCGTGCAGATCGTCGGCGAGCAGCGGGTGCTGAACCCGGCCATCCAGGCCTCGACCGGCGTCTATGTGATGGCCTCCAAGATCGTCGAGCCGCTGGTCGATCTCGACGCGGCGGGCGAGCCGGTCGGCGTGCTGGCGGAACGCTGGGAGAGCGCGGCGGATGGGCTGACCCACACCTTCCACCTGCGCCGCGGCGTGACCTGGCATGATGGCAAGCCCTTCGTCGCCAGGGATGTCCAGTACAGCGCGATGGAGTGCTGGAAGAAGATCCTCAACTACGGCACCACGCTGTATCGTTTCCTCGAAGCCGTCGAGACGCCGGACGACCATACCGCGGTGTTCAAGTTCAGCCGGCCGATGCCGCAGGGGCTGCTGCTGCGGGCGCTGCCGGACCTCGGGCATGTCATTCCGGCGCATGTCTTCGAGGGCACCGATGTCCGCACCAACCCGGCGACCACCGCGCCGATCGGCACCGGGCCATTTCGGTTCGTGGAGTACCAGCGCGGCCAGTTCCTGATGGCCGAGCGCAACCCCAACTACTGGCGCGGCGAGGGCAAGCCCTACCTCGACCGGATCGTCTGGCGCTTCATCTCGGACCGCGCGGCGGCGGCGGCGGCGATCGAGAGCGGCCAGGTGCAGTTCAGCGCCGTATTCCGGCCTGTCGCTGTCCGACATCGCGCGGCTGTCGAAGGACGACCGCTTCGTCGTCAGCACCAAGGGGAACGAGGGCAACACCGCGCATACGGTGACCGAGTTCAACCTGCGCCGGAAGGAGCTTTCCGATGTGCGGGTGCGGCGGGCGATAGCGCATGCGCTCGACCTCGACTTCTTCATCGAGAACTTCCTTTACGGCTACGCCAAGATCGGCACCGGGCCGATCCCGTCCACCAGCGCGCCCTTCTACGTGCCGCGCCCGGCGCCCTATCCCTTCGACCGCGCCAAGGCCGAGGCGCTGCTGGATGAAGCCGGCTACAAGCGCCCGTCGCGCAGCGGCCAGCGCTTCGACCAGCCGATCAAGCTGCTGCCGGCGCCCTGGGGCGAATACACCCTGAGCTTCGCCACCTTCATCCAGCAGTCGCTGCGCGAGATCGGCATCCGGGTGGACATCGAGGCGCGCGACGCCCCCGGCTTCCTGACCGGCGTCTACCGAAACCACGAATTCGACATGACGACCGGCTGGCACCAGTACCGCAACGACCCGGCGGTGAGCACCACCGTGTGGTTCCGCACCGGCAGCCCGGTCGGCGCCCCCTGGACCAACCAGTACGGCTATGACAACCCGGAGATGGACCGCGTCATCGACGCCGCGGCGACCGAGCTGGATGCCGAAAAGCGCAAGGCGCTGTACCAGGACTTCGTGACGCTGGCGATCGAGGACGTGCCGGTGCACATGGCGGTGGAGCACGCCTTCATCAGCATCTACTCGAAGCGGCTGATGAACAGCCACAACACCCCACGCTGGGCCAGCAGCAGCTGGCACGATGTCTGGCTGGCGCCGGCCTGATGCCGCGCCGTAGCCGGCAGCGCCCGGCCCGCCGATGAGGCGCATCGGCGTCCTGGCGCTGCGCCGGCTGGCGCAGTCGCTGCCGGTGCTGGCCATCATCCTGGTCGGCTTGTTCCTGCTGCTGCAACTGGCGCCGGGCGACACCGTGGATGCGCTGATGGCGCAGATGGGCGGCGGCAGCGCCGAGGATGCGGCGCGGCTGCGCGAGCAGTACGGCCTCGATGCCGGGGTTGCGGTGCAGCTTGGCCGCTACCTGCTGCGGCTGGTGACCTTCGACCTCGGGCAATCCGCCATCTACGGCAAGCCGGTGGTTGCGGTGATCGGTGAGCGGCTGGTGGTGACGGCGCTGTTCATGTCCTGCGCGCTGGCCTTCGCCTTCTCGGCCGGGCTGGTGCTGGGCGTGCTGGCGGCGCGGCGGGTGAATGGCTGGCCGGACACCATCATCAGCACGCTGGGCCTGGTGTTCTACGCCATCCCGAGCTTCTGGCTGGGGCTGATGCTGATCGTGCTGTTCAGCGTGAAGCTGGGCTGGCTGCCGCCCGGCGGGTTCGAGAGCATCGGCGCCGGGCTCACCGGCCTCGACCGGGTGCTGGACATCGCCATGCACCTGGTGCTGCCGACGCTGTCGCTGGCGCTGATCTACCTGGCGATCTACCTGCGGCTGATGCGGGCTTCCATGCTGGAGGTGATGAACCTCGACTTCGTCCGCACCGCCCGGGCCAAGGGGCTGCCGGAAGGCCGGGTGCTGTGGCGGCATGTGCTGCGGAACGCGCTGCTGCCGATGGTGACCTTCGTCGGGCTGCAATTCAGCACCATGCTGGGCGGCAGCGTGGTGATCGAGAGCGTGTTCTCCCTGCCCGGCCTCGGCCGGCTGGCCTTCGAGAGCGTGGTGCAGCGGGACCTGAACACGCTGCTCGGCATCGTGCTGGTCTCGGCGGTGCTGGTCATCGTGGTGAATTTCCTGGTCGACATCCTGTACGCCAGGCTCGACCCACGGATCGGGGCCAACCAATGAACGCCCTGCGTGCCTATTTCCGCAGCCCGGCCGGGATCATCGGCGCGGTGCTGCTGCTGGCGGTGGTCGGCGCCGCGCTGTCCGCGGACTTGCTGTTCCCGCGCGACCCGCTGTCGCTGGCCGGGCGGCCGCTGCAATGGCCGGGGGCCAGCCCGCGGCTGCCCCTCGGCACCGACAACCTCGGGCGGGACATCGCCGCCTTCGTCTTCCATGGCGCGCGGATCTCGCTGCTGATCGGGCTGGTCGCCTCGGCCGTGGCGGTGGGGATCGGGGTGCTGGTCGGCTCGGTCGCCGGGTTCTACGGCGGCTGGGTGGACGACCTGCTGATGCGGATCACCGAGGCCTTCCAGACCGTGCCGAATTTCATCCTGCTGCTGGTGCTGGTCGCGGTGTTCGGCTCGGAGCTGACGGTTATCACCATCGCCATCGGGCTGGTCGGCTGGACCGCGCCCTGCCGGCTGGTGCGGGCCGAGTTTCTCTCGCTGCGGTCGCGCGAGTTCGTGCTGGCGGCGCGGGGCCTCGGCATGCGGGACGCGCAGCTCATCCTGGGGGAGGTGCTGCCCAATGCGCTGCCGCCGGTGATCGTCTATGCCAGCGTGGTCATGGCGATCGCCATCCTGCTGGAGAGCGCGCTGGCCTTCCTCGGCCTGTCCGACCCAAACGTGGCGTCCTGGGGCAACATGATCGGCGCGGGGCGGTCGGTGCTGCGGACCGAATGGTATGTCTCGGCCATCCCCGGGGCGGCCATCCTGGTGACGGTGCTGGCCTTCAGCCTGGTGGGCCAGGGGCTGAACGATGCGCTGAACCCGCGGATGCAGGTGCTGTGAGCGCGCCCCTGCTGTCGCTGCGCGGCGTCTCGGTCCGGCTGCCGAAGGGCGCGGACCGCGAATTCGCCCTGCAGGAGGTCGATCTCGATGTCGCCGCCGGGGAGATCCTCTGCGTGGTCGGCGAAAGCGGCTCGGGCAAGTCGCTGACCGCGACCGCCATCCTCGGCCTGCTGCCGGCGCCGCGGGTGACGCTGGCCGGCGGCCGCATCCTGTTCGAGGGCGAGGACCTCGCCACCCTGCCGCCCGCCCGGCTGCGCGCCATCCGCGGCGCCCGCATCGGCATGATCTTCCAGGAACCGATGACGGCGCTGAACCCGCTGATGCCGGTCGGCCGGCAGATCGCGGAGGTGCTGGAGGAACACGCGCGCCACCTCTCCGGCACCATGGTGCAGGCCCGGGTCCAGGCGCTGCTGGAGGAGGTCGGCATCCCCGACCCGCCCGGCGCCGCCCGCGCCTATCCGCATGAGCTTTCCGGCGGCCAGCGGCAGCGGGCGATGATCGCCATGGCGCTGGCGCTGGAGCCCCGAATGCTGATCGCCGACGAACCCACCACGGCGCTGGACGTGACCACCCAGGCCCGCATCCTGGCGCTGATCAAGGACATCCAGGCCCGGCGCGGCACCGGCGTGCTGTTCATCACCCATGACTTCGGCGTGGTGGCGGAAATCGCCGACCGGGTGGCGGTGATGCAGACCGGCCGCATCGTCGAGACCGGCCCCGCCGCCCAGGTGCTGGCGGCACCGGCCCATCCCTATACCCGCGCCCTGGTCGGCGCCGTGCCGCCGCTGAAGCCACCCGCCCGCACCGCCGCCGCGACCGGCCCCGCCGTGCTGGTGGTGGATGGGTTGCGCAAGACCTACCGCACCGGCGGCATGTTCGGCCGCCGCCGGGTGGTGGAGGCGGTGAAGGGCGTGTCCTTCACCCTGCACAAGGGCGAGACGGTCGGCATCGTCGGCGAGAGCGGCAGCGGCAAGTCCACCGTCGCCCGCGCCCTGGTGAAGCTGCTGCCGGCCGATGGCGGCAGCATCACGCTTGATGGCGAGGAGATCCGCGCCGCCTCGCGTGCGGCGTTCCGGCCGATGACCCGGCATATCCAGATGGTCTTCCAAGACCCCTTCGCCTCGCTCAACCCGCGGCGGCGGGCTGGCGACCTCATCGCCCAGGGTCCGCGGGTGCATGGCGCCTCCCGTGCCGAGGCCCGCGCCACGGCGGAGCGGATGCTGTCGCTGGTCGGGCTCGACCCCTCTGCCGCCGGGCGCTTTCCGCATGAGTTCAGCGGCGGCCAGCGCCAGCGGATCGGGCTGGCGCGGGCGCTGGCGATGGAGCCCTCGGTGCTGGTGGCGGATGAGCCGGTCTCGGCGCTGGATGTCTCGGTCCAGGCGCAGGTGCTGCGGCTGCTGGCCGAGCTGAAGCAGCGGCTGTCGCTGTCCCTGGTGTTCATCACCCACGACCTGCGCGTGGCCGCCCAGGTCTGCGACCGCATCCTGGTGATGCACCGGGGCGAGGTGGTGGAGCAGGGCGAGACCGCCACCCTCTTCGCCGCCCCGGCGCACCCCTATACCCAGGCGCTGCTGGCCAGCGTGCCGGGGCGGGGCTGGTCGCCGCCGGAACTCAGCCCAGCTTCGCCGCCAGCCACCGCAGCAGCAGGGCGCTGATCCCGGCGCTGTTGGCTTCCAGCATCATCATGTGGCCGTTGCCGTGCAGCCCGTGCTGCTCCAGCCGCAGGTGCTCCACGCTGGCCCCGGCCTGGGCGAGGAATTTCACGGTGCAGTGGTCGCAGGTGGCGCGGTAGCTGGCCTCCCCGGTCACCACCGCGATGGGTATGCCGGCCAGCTTCGGCAACTGCCGAGCCGGCGCCCGCTGTACCCAGCAGCGGACCAGCCCCGGCGCATCCGGCGCGTCCTGCCGTTCCGGCAGGAGGTCGGCCGGGGTTTCGGCCGACGGCTCGAAGGTCAGCGGCAGGCGGGTGATGCCCCAGGGGCGGGTGCGGGTCTCGCTCTCGGCATACCAGTCCTCGCCGCCGCGGAAGGTGATGTCGAAGAACGGCGGGCCGTTCGGCTCGGCGGCGATGATGGCGCGCACCAGCTCCGGCCGCGCATCCGCCAGCTTCCAGCCGAAGACGCCGGATTGCGAATGGGTCAGCAGCACCGACGGCCCGATGCGGTCCAGCAATTCCAGGTGCGCGTCCAGCACCAGCGCCTCGGTCGCCGCCGGGTCCGCGAGGTAGCCAACCTGGGAGGCAATGAACTGGTCGAAGGCCGGGTTGCCCGGCCGCCCCGGCCCGCCCGGCCACTGGCTGTGCAGCCCGGCCTGCGGGTACAGCGCGGTTGCCGCCGGCTCGGTGAACATGCGGACCACCTGGGTCACCGGCCAGCGGGCATAGGCGCCATGCGCGGCGTCCTGGCCCGAGCGCCCGCGCCCCGCCTGTTCCACCAGATAGACCGGATGGCCGGCGCGGAGGAAATCCTCGGCCCAGCCGGGCCTGCCATCCGGCGTCGTCAGGAAGTTGGTGGCGGTCTGGCCGGTGCCATGGATCATCACCACCGGCGGACCCGTCTCCTTGGCCGGGACCTGGAACTGCACGAAGGCCTGGCCGCGCATCGCCGTGCCATCGGCGGTGTAGCGGCCGCCGGTGAAGAAGCAGCCCTGGCGGGCGATGCTCAAGGGGGCTTGCTCGCTCAATCGGTCAACTCCAGCCGCGCATCATGAGTCGCGCCGGCCAATGGTAATCCCCCTGCGGCCCGCCATCCACCCGGCGGGCGGGGGCAGATCGTGATGGCGCCCCGGCCCGCCCACGCCATGTCCTGTTGCCCTGGGGGCCTGATCCCGCGCACCCTGGCGGCTTCAGGCAAGGAGCAACCACCGCATGGCGATCGTTGAACGGGCGAAGGCGCTGATCCTGCAACCCGCACAGGCGTGGCAGGTGATCGCCACGGAGCCGGCGGATACGAAAAGCCTGTTCACCGGCTATGCCATCCCGCTCGCGGCGATCCCGGCGGTGGCGGGGTTCATCGGCACGGCGATCTTCGCCGAGGCGGTCAGCGGCATGGCCGGGATGCAGATCGGGATCTTCACCCTGCTGATGCATGCCATCCTGGGCTATGTGTTGGGGATCGCCGGGGTCTGGGTCTGGGGCAAGATCATCCAGGCGCTGGCGCCGCGCTTCGGCGGCGTGGCGGATGAGACGGCGGCGATGAAGCTGGCGGTCTATTCCCCGACCGCGGCCTGGGTCGCCGGCATCTTCGCCATCGTGCCGCCGCTGGCGATGTTCACCATCCTCGGGCTCTGGAGCCTGTACATCCTGTACAAGGGCGTGCCGGTCATCGCCCGGGTGCCGCAGGACAAGGTGATGGTCTTCACCCTGTCGGTCGTCCTGTGCGGCATCCTGGTCAACCTCGTGGTCGGCCTGATCGCGGTCTCGTTCATCCGGGTCTGAATTGAAAAGGGCGAGGACCCCAAGGTCCTCGCCCGATCCGGTTACGCCGCCTCGCTGTCCGAGCGGCGCGCGTGCTTCTTGCGCTCATGCGGGTCGAGGTAGCGCTTGCGGAGGCGGATCGCGCCCGGCGTCACCTCCACCAGCTCGTCGTCCTCGATGTAGGCGATCGCCTGCTCCAGGCTCATGCGCCGCGGCGGGATCAGCAGCAGCGCCTCGTCCTTGCCGGCGGCACGGATGTTGGTGAGCTTCTTTTCCTTGATCGGGTTCACGTCGAGGTCGTTGTCGCGCGAATGCTCGCCAAGGATCAGCCCGACATAGACCTTCGAGCCCGGATCCACGAACAGCGTGCCGCGGTCCTGCAGGAAGAACAGCGCGTACTGGACCGACTCGCCATCGGAGTTGCTGATCAGCGAGCCGTTGCGGCGGCCCTCGATCGGCCCGGCCCAGGGCTGATAGCCGGCGAACAGCCGGTTCATGATGCCGGTGCCGCGGGTGTCCGTCATGAACTCGCCGTGGTAGCCGATCAGGCCGCGCGACGGGATGATGAAGGTCAGCCGCTGCTTGTTGCCGCCCGAGGGCCGCATGTCCTGCATCTGGCCCTTGCGGAGGCTCATCTTCTGCACGACGACGCCCGAGTATTCCTCGTCCACGTCGACCAGCACCTCCTCGAAGGGCTCCTCGCGGGCGCCGGTCTCGGGGTTCTCCCGGGTCAGCACGCGCGGCCGGCCGATGGTCAGCTCGAAGCCTTCGCGCCGCATCTGCTCGATCAGCACGCCGAGCTGGAGTTCGCCACGGCCGGCCACCTCGAAGGCATCGGACTTCCTCCGACTCCTTCACCTTGATGGCGACGTTGCTCTCGGTTTCCTTGAACAGCCGGTCGCGGATCTGCCGCGAGGTGACCTTCTTGCCCTCACGGCCGCCGAGCGGGCCGTCGTTGATGCGGAAGGTCATGGCCAGCGTCGGCGGATCGACCGGGATGGCATGCAGCGGCTCGGTCACCTCGGGCGAGCACACCGTGTCCGGGATGGTGCCGTTCTCGAGCCCGGCGATGGCGATGATGTCGCCCGCCTCGGCGGTCTCGACCGGCACGCGCTCCAGGCCACGGAAGCTCAGCAGCTTGGTCAGCCGGCCGGTCTCGACCTGGCTGCCGTCGGCGCGCAGCACCTTCAGCGGCATGTTGACGCGCGCCACGCCCTGCTCGATGCGGCCGGTCAGGATGCGGCCGAGGAAGTTGTCGGCCTCCAGGATGCTGGCCGTCATGGCGAAGGGCGCTTCCACGTCCTTGCCCGGCGCCGGCACGTGCTTGAGGATCAGGTCGAACATCGCCGACAGGTCCTGGCGCGGGCCTTCCATGCTGTCGTCGGCCCAGCCCTGGCGGCCGGAGGCGAACAGCGTCGGGAAGTCGAGCTGCTCGTCGTCGGCGCCGAGCGCCGCGAACAGGTCGAACACCTCGGTCATGCACCTCATGCGGCGAGCGTCCTGGCGGTCGACCTTGTTGATCACCACGATCGGCCGGATGCCGCGGGCCAGCGCCTTGGTCAGCACGAACTTGGTCTGCGGCAGCGGCCCTTCGGCCGCGTCGCACAGCACGATGGCGCCATCGACCATGGACAGGATGCGCTCGACCTCGCCGCCGAAATCGGCGTGGCCGGGGGTGTCCACGATGTTGATCTTGACGCCCTTCCACTCGACCGCGGTGCATTTGGCGAGGATGGTGATGCCCCGCTCCCGCTCCAGGTCGTTGCGGTCCATGCGCGCGTTCCGCCACCACTTGGTTGGTCGCGGAAGGCGCCGGCCTGCTTCAGCAGGTTGTCCACCAGCGTGGTCTTGCCGTGGTCGACGTGGGCGATGATGGCGACGTTACGGAGCTCCATTAGGGGGCCTTGCTTCCCATGCGGCCGCAAAGCAAACCAAAACCCGACCCCAACCAGGCGCCGGGGCGCGGTCAGGGGTCGGGCAGATCAGGCAGGCGGCTGGTTGATGGCGCACACATAGGGGCTCGCGCTGGAAAAAGCGAGGGTTGCGTGCAGCCGCGCCATGCGTGCGACGCTCGGCTTGCATGCCGGCCGCCCGTCGGGGCGGCCGGCCGCCGGTTCAGCGGGTGCCGGAGGAGCCACCCTTGGGCATCCCGTGGGGCATGGACTGTCCCGCCGTGCCGCCGCCCTGCCGCTGTTGCATCCCGGAGGCATCGGCACCGGTGGCGGTGTCGCCGCCGCCGAGTTCGGCCATCGCCGACTGCAGGGCCTGCCGGGCCTGGTTGCGGTCGCGGCTCTCGATCGCCTGCCTGGCCTGATTGAAGGCGTTGCCGGGCACGCTCCCGGGCCGACCGCCCTGCATTGCCTGGCGGTTGAGCCAACTGGTTTCGGCGCGCGCAGTGAACTCGAAGGCGCGCGCTCGCATATTGCCGGCGGAAACCGCCTGCCTGGCCTGGTCAAGCAGACTGCTGCACTTCGCGATCGACACTTGCCCGCTTCCACCCGCTGGGCGGCCCGTTCCGGCGACATCACCCCGGCGCTGCCACCATTGTTCTGGCGGCTTTCCGCGTGGGCGCCTCCGCCCATGAGCATCGCGGCACCGAGGACGGCCGGGAAAATCACGTCTGTCTGCGCGTTGCATGCCTCCGCTGTTGTTTTCCAACTCGCGTGCCGGACGACGATGCGAAGCTGTGCATCGCCAGTCACGACAACGGGGAGTTCAACACCGGCTTCGCGGGGCGGTTTCTCTACGGACGCCGAAGCACCGCCCTCGGCCGGCGCTCAGCCGAGCACGGGCCGGAGACGCCGCCCGGCCTGGCCGCGACCAGGGCCTTCAGGTCCGCCTGCGGCCTGGCGCCGAAATGGAGATCACCTCCGCCGCGGCGATCGGCGCCCCAGCGGCCGCATTCCGGCAGCGGCAGCCCGCGGGTCAGCGCCGCAAGGAAGCCGGCGGCATAGGCATCCCCGGCGCCGGTGGTGTCCACCACCTCGGTCGGCACCGCCTGGACCTCGTGGCGCTCCTCGCCGGCGATGATGATGCTGCCCTGCTCGCTGCGGGTCAGCGCCGCCAGCCCGACATCCTGGCGCACCAGCGCCGCCGCGGTCTCGAAGTCGTCGGTCTGGTAGAGCGACAGGATCTCGCTTTCGTTGGCGAACAGGATGTCGGTTTCCTCCCGCAGGAAGCGGCGGAAGGCCTGGCGGTGGCGCTCCACGCAGAACGGGTCGGAAAGGCTCAGCGCCACCTGCCGCCCCGCCTCGTGTGCCGCATCGGGAGGCGGCGAAGAAGGCCGCCTGGGCGGCCGGCGGGTCGAACAGGTAGCCTTCCAGGTAGACCACCTGGGCCCGTGCCACCTCATCCGCGTCCACGTCGGCGGCGGGAATTCCACGCAGGCGCCGAGGTAGGTGTTCATGGTCCGCTGCGCATCCGGCGTGACCAGGATCAGGCAACGTGCGGTCGGCGCCCCGCCGGCCAGCGGCGCGGGTGGGGAAATGCACGCCCGCGGCGCGGATGTCATGCGCGAAGACCTTGCCGAGCTGGTCATCCGCCACCTTGCCGAAGAACCCGACCCGGGCGCCGAGCGCCGCCGCCACCGCGCAGGTGTTGCCGGCCGAACCGCCCGAGCTTTCGACACCCGGCCCCATCTGGCCGTAGAGCGAATCCGCTTCATCCGCGCCGATCAGCCGCATGCCGCCCTTCGCCAGGCCGCGCGCATCGAGGAATTCCTCATCGGCGCGGGCGAGCACATCGACGATGGCGTTGCCGATGCCGATGATGTCGAGGGTAGGCTCGCTCATGGACTGGTGGACCTTTCGCGCGTTCCATCGGGCCGGCCGCCCGGCAGCCATGCCCGACGGGGCTTGGGGCCAGGCACGACCGGTGCCCGCTTAGCCTTCGGCCCGGCCGGCCGCAACCACCGCCGCAACACAAAGGTTCCCGCCGCATGTTGACCGCCCTCCTGCTTGCCCTGCGACAACTGACCGACCCGGCGTTCCTCGGCCCGCTCGCCAGGGCGTTCCTCGCGGCGCTGGTCGCCTTCCTCGGGCTGGCGGGGCTGTCCGCCTGGGCGGTCGGCAGCCTGGCCGGTGGCGAGGGCTGGCTCGCCGGCGTCGCCGCGGCGCTCGGCGGGCTGTTCGTGCTGGCGCTGGCGGTGTGGCTGTTCGTGCCGGTGATGCTGGGGCTGGCGGGGCTGTTCCTCGACCCGGTCGCGGCAGCGGTCGAGCGGCGCTTCTATCCGGCGCTGCCGCCGGCGCGCGGCGCCAGCCTGCTCGCCCAGGCGCGGTTCAACATCATCTTTGCCCTGAAGACCGGCGCCATCGCGCTGGCCGCGCTGCCGCTGCTGCTGTTCGCGCCACCCTTCGGCGCGGTGGCGCTGTGGGTCATCTCGACCGTGGCACTTGGCTACGGGCTGTTCGAGGGCGTGGCGCAGCGCCGCATGGAGGTGCCCGCCGCGCGGGTGCTGCGGCGGCAGCGGCAGGTCCCGGTGCTCGGCATCGGCGCGGTGCTGGCGGCCATGGCGCTGGTGCCGGGGCTCAACCTGCTGGTGCCGGTGGTCGGCACCGCCGCGATGACCCATTTGCTACACGGGCCGCAAAACCGTCTCGCCGATGGAACCGCGAAGGAATTCCGTGCCTGAGGCCAGACGCCCCGTTGTGCCGCTGCGACGCAACGTGTTAGCCGGGGGATGTCGGGGCGGCTCGTGTGGGGATTTCACGGGACCCCGGGGATGCACCGCTGTGAAGGGGGAGCAGCATGGCCATTTTTGGCCGTAAACGAGATGACGGGCCGGCATCGCCGGCCACCGACCCGGGTCCGGGCGATGCTCCCGCTGCACGCGACGCCGATATCGGCGTGCCGCCCTTTCGCCCAAGTCTCAAGGACACGCCCATGATGTCGATGGCCCCGAAGCCGACCGCCACCCCTGGCAACCCGTCCATGGCGCCGCGCCCCGGCCCGGCCCTGGGCGTTCCTGCCCGCCCGCAGGGCAGCGCGGACAGCGCCGAGCGGCGGACCCTGGTGGTCGGCCGCGGCATCAGCCTGCAGGGCACCGTGACCGATGCCGAGCGGCTGGTGGTCGAGGGCACCGTCGAGTCCGAGATGATCCAGGCGGCCGAGCTGTATGTCGCGCCGACCGGGGTGTTCCGCGGCGAGGTCCAGGTCGAGGACGCCGAGATCGCCGGCCTGTTCGACGGCACCATCACCGCCCGCGGCTCGCTCATCATCCGCGGTTCGGGCAAGGTCAACGGCACCACCCGCTACCGCAAGATGACGGTGGAGGAAGGCGGCCAGATCTCCGGCCGGATGGAGATGCTGAACGAGAGCAGCACCGTCCAGGCGCCGCGGCTCTCGGCCCCGACCGAGGCCTGAACCCGCCGGACCGCAGGGGGAAGCCGCCGCAGGGCGGCCTGCCCCGGCGGACCACGCGGTCGCGGGCGAGCTTGCCTTGTTGCCGCCGCCGGACTGCCGGCGGCGGGTCGCCCACCCCGGTCCCGGAGCCCGCGCGGCCCATGGTGCCCCGCATCCGCCTCCTGCTGCTGCTGACCGCCTGCCCGCTTGGCGCCTGCGCCAATGCCGCGGAGCAGGAAGCCCTGGCGTTGCGCATGGCGCTTGAAAGCGGCCGGGCCAGCCTGGCCGCCGCCGCGCCGGTTCAGCCGATGGCGGCCAGCTTCACCACCGCCTCGCCGGTCGGGCCCGAGACCCATCCGCCGACAGGCAATGCCCCCACGCTCGCCCATCAATTGCTTGGCCTTGAGCCGGAATCCCTGCGGCGCAGGCTCGGCGAGCCATCGCTCCGCCGGTCCGAAGGAACTGCGGAGGTCTGGCTCTACGCCGGTCCCGCCTGTGCGCTCGACCTCGTGCTGTATCCGGCGGCGGGCCGGCTGCGGGTGGCGCATGCCAGCGCCCGCGCCAGCGGCGCGGAGCCGCGGACCGAGGCGCATTGCCTGCAGGAACTGGCCGCCGGACCCGCCGCCCCGGCCCCTGCCGCGGACCGCGGCGCCTAGCCAACGCCATGTCCAGATGCCGGTGACCCGCCGCCCGTGAGCCTTTACCTCGACGTGTTCGTCCCGCCCTTCGGGCTGCTGCTGCTCGGCGCCCTGCTGAAGCGCTACCTGCTGCCGCAGGACGCGATCTGGGCGGGGATCGAGCGGCTGGTGTTCTGGGCGCTGATGCCGGCGCTGCTGGTCTCGGCCATCGCCCTGGTGGATCTGGCGGCGCTGCCGCTCGGGCGGATGGGGCTGGCGATCTGGCTCAGCCTGCTGGCCGGGGCGGTGGTCAGCCTGGGCGTGGCCCGGGCGTTCCGGGTGGACCACCCGGGCACCACCTCGGTGTTCCAGGGCGGCATCCGGTTCAACAACCTGATGGGTTTCGCGGTCATCGGCGGGGTGTTCGGGGCCAGCGGCACGGCGCTGGGCGCGGTCGCCACCGGGTTGATCGTGCCCTTCGTGCAGACGCTTACCACCCTGGTCTTCGCCCTAGGGCCGGGAACCCGGGGCCGCTTCCTGGCCTGGCGGGTATTGCGGCAATTGGTGATGAATCCCTTGCTGCTGGCCTGCATGGCCGGCTTCGCGGTGGCGCTGCTCGGCGGCCTGCCGCCTGGGGTGAAGCCGTTGATGCAGTCGCTCGGCCAGGCTTCGGTGGCGCTCGGGCTGCTGTGCGTCGGCGCGGCGCTGTCGCTCGGCACCTTGCGCGGCCGGCTGGGGCTGCAGGCGGTGACGGCCGCGGTGAAGCTGCTGCTGATGCCGCTGCTGGTGCTGTGGCTCGGCGGCTGGCTGGGGCTGGAGCCGCTGCCGCTGGCCGCCGCGGTGGTGTTCATGGCGCTGCCGACCGCCACCACCAGCTATGTCATGGCGCGCGCCATGGGTGGCGACGCCCCGCTGATGGCGGCGCTGACCAGCCTGGAACACCTGCTTTCGGTGGTGACCCTGCCGTTCTGGATCCTGCTGCTGCAAAGCCGGGTGCTGGGTCCGTGACGGAAACCCAGGAATTGCCGCTCGAGATGCACCCGGCAGGACGGGGTGATTCGGGTGATGCTGGGACGGCGCGACCTTCTGGGCGGCATGGCAGGGCTTGGCGCGGCGGCGGTGATGCGGCCGGCCATGGCGCAGGGTTTCCCGGAACGCCCGCTGCGCTGGGTGGTCGGCTACCCGCCGGGCGGCCCGAGCGATGTCTTCGCCCGGCTGATCGGCGCGCATATCGGCAGGCATCTCGGCCAGCCCCTGGTGGTGGAGAACCGTGTCGGCGGCGGCGCCGTGGTCGCCAGCGACGCGGTCGCCCCAGCGCAGCCGGACGGCCACACCATGCTGCACGTGGACAACGGCATCCTGGTGTACAACCCGGCGCTCTATGCCCGGCTGCCCTATGACCCGGACCGCGACTTCCGGGGGGTCGGCTTCATCGGCCGCTTCCCGCTGTTCATCGTGGTGCGGCCCGACAGCCCGGCGCGGGACTTCGCCGGGGTGGTCGCGCAATCCAAGATCCAGGCACCGAACTACGGCTCGCCCGCGGTCGCCTCGCCGCATCACCTGGCGATGGAGATGGTCAAGCGCCGCACCGGGCTGGAGGGAACGCATGTGCCGTATCGCGGCGGCCCGGCGGCGATGCAGGACCTGCTGGGCGGCAACCTGGATGCGGTGGTGATCGACTGCGCCACCGGCATTCCCTCCATCGCCGACAACCGGGTGCGTGCCCTCTGCGCCTTCTCCGAGGCCCGCAGCCCGCGTGCGCCTGATGTGCCGACCCTGCGCGAGCTGGGCTTCGGCAACGCCATCGCCTATGGCTGGCAGGGCATGAGCGTGCCCGCCGCCGTCCCGGACCCGATCGTCGCGCGGCTGGCGGAGGGGTTTCGGACCGGCGTTGGCGCGGCCGATGTCCAGGCCCGCTTCAACGACCTCGGCATCGAGAGCGCGCCCTGGAGCCCGGCCGGATTCCAGGCCTTCGTGCAGCGGGAGAATGCCGAGTGGCGCCCGCTGATCCGCGAGCTGGGCATCAGGCTGGACGGTTGACCGCGCCGCCATGCCTCTGAGCCTGCTGCGCCGCCTGGCCCGCTGGCGGCGTAACAACCCGACCCTGCCGCTGATCGGCGACACCCGCCTGCGGTCCGAGCGGGAGGCGGCGCTGACCCGCTGGGGCATCAAGGTGCTGGGCGCCGAGCTGGCGGAGCGGCACTACGCCGCCGGCCTCGCCGGGCCGAAGGCGCCGGTGCTGGCCGGTCCGGTCCGCTTCGCCAACAAATACCTGAACTGTACGCGGCGGC
>CAWHIH010000013.1:0-109354 GCA_963829365.1 uncultured Alphaproteobacteria bacterium
CGGGCTGCTGCTATCCTGCTCTGCGCATGTTTTGCAGAAGCCAACACCCACAATCACACACAGCCAATAGAAATAGACAAACACAGCTGGCGCACACTGTTAGTTGCCGCAGCTACAGCACTCATGACATTAAAAGCGCATGCAGCAAGCACAGCGTGCCTTGTGGACTGCGATTGCCTCCAATGTAACTTACAACGCTACAAGAAACGGTTCCCGACCACATACAAGCCGCGCGAACCATGCGGGTGCCAGCACTGTCAGCAGGAGCACAAACGACAAAGGAAACAATATGGCTCGAAATACAAAGAAAAGAAAGATAGGGATCCAATATGCGAGTGCAGGCACTGTACCCAGCAACTGAGACACGACAAACCGCCTCCGCCACGTTGGCACCAAGAGGGGAGACATGTTCCGGACTGGGTCGGTCGCAGCCCAACGCCCGCTCAACGCCGCATCAGCAGAAAATGCTCCGCCTACAAGCTCAGTCATGCGATAGCTCATGCCCGCACGAAACAACTTACGGCAGGTAGAACCTCGGCCCGCCACTCCAAACAAACACTACAATACACTAGGGCCAGAGCTATGGATGATGCAGTGCACGGGAAGCCACAACGCAGGATGAAAAAGGGTACGCTTTATGCAAAACTGTTCCTAGCCGCTCTTGGCAACAAACACGCTCCCAATTCCAAACTGAAGCATGCCAACTCACCAAGTACACAATGCCCGTGTCGGCTCATCGCCCGCAAGTGCTTGGCAGGAAACAACGCCAAAGCCCCAACGGATAAGCACGCTAGATTGAAGGCAGCAGCACGAGACAAACAAAAGCTTGCGAAAGGAAGGAAAGCACTTTCACTTACACACCCTCCAAAGCGGGGCCACAAACACGAACAGGCTGACGGAGACATGACCAACAGTCATGGAGCTCCACATGAACATCACAAAGCACAGCACAATTGCTCACGCCAAGGGGGGGGCCAGCCAGGCGGCAGCCTAAAGGGCCCCGAGGGCGACACGGCCACACAACATACAAAACAAAGGGGACGCTCACCAGCAGCACCCACCAACCCCCACAACACCAAGGGCGGGACCAAGGCACCTCGACCACTGCACCGTACCAACCCCATCTGGGTGCGCGCAGGAGATGTTATCATACGAGAGGGACAAGGAGAGAGCCACACAGCATATGTAGAGAGGCAGGAAGGCCTACAATGCGGAGCGCACGCATTGCACGCCTTGCTGGGCAGGGCAATAGCCAGCGGGCGCACACGTTACATGTACAATCATCTGAAAGCAACGCATGCGCCCACGAGATGGCCTGGTAACGACTTGGCTCACTACCAGCCGAACGGATACTACTCTATAAGAGCCATCAACCACTGGCTCTATGAACACACGGTAGCGCCGGCAATGCTGGTACATGTGGTCACGTGCAACTTGGCGGGGAGGGCAGTGCCACATACTAGGACTGAGATCCTAGCAAAAGCACCCCATGGATGCAAAGCCTTCTTCGTGCATGTTGAGGATCACGGCGGCCACTATAAGGCGTGGATTCAAGCAACAAACGGAGAATGGTACGAGTGCGATAGCGTTTATTGCACAGCCGACACAACGGGAATCAGACGGCTCACAGAAGAAGACTGGTGGGCATTCACTGGCACGGTCTTCTGCCTTGCCAACCTGGATGCACATACACACAACAGCACTCTCATCCAGAATCGTCAAGGCCGGGCAATAGGACCGGCCTCGGCAACGCAATGGCTGGACGGCACCACGCTGACCGTGCACGCAACGGCAGTGCGGCGCGTGCCGCGCGCAGACACGAGGGTACCGATAGCAACCAAGCCGAAAGCTGGCCCACAACCAGCACGTGCACCGCAAGCCCAGACTACGAATCAGGTCGAAAACAGAGCCGCGCACGCTGTGCAATGGGTGCAACCAAGTCAGATATTCATGAGGGATGACGATGTGCAAAGGCGATGCATATACGTTGAGCCCCAAGAGCAATTGCAATGTGGGGCTCATGCATTGAATGCCATCCTGGGAAGAGCAGCAGCAAACCAACTCACCGGATACTTCTACGACCACCTGTGCCATACAAGGGCGCCCGCTCGTCGGGGAACGGACACATTCACACACTTCGTCCGAGCAGGCAACTACTCCCTAAGAGCAATAAACCACTGGTTGTACGAACACACCAAGACACCAGCTATGCTCGTTGACGTCGTCAGTGTCTCCACGTCCACAAGTCCGGATGAACAGGATCGAGCGCCAAGACGCACCAAGGCAGAAGTGATTGAGCGAGCCCCACAAGGATGCAAAGCTCTTCTGCTGCATATCAACAATCACGACGGCCACTACAAGGCTTGGATAAAGGCCACAGACGGCGAATGGTACGAATGCGAAAGTCTGAACTGTAGCCGTACACGGACGGGGGTACGCAAACTCAACGATGAAGACTGGTGGAACTTCACAGGCACGTACAACTGCCTAGTAAGCTTGGACGCATATGCCCATAATAACACCATTACCCCCAATGAAAGCCCCAACCGCTTGTACATGGGCGACACAAACACACTCCCTTGGCTAGATGGGACCGAGCTGGAAGTCTACGAATACGTGACCAGGCTAGTGCCCCACAAAACAGGACAAGCACGCAAAGAACCACTCCTAGCCGCCGCAAGGCCTCCAATTCCTCCCAAACCCAAAACAGATGAAGTTAAATCAGCCACAACCCAAAGCCGGCCCACTCAGACGACCCATACTGCTCAGCCACCGCAATTACAACAGCAGCCAAGCGTGTACTGGTGCAACCCCCTAGCACATCCAGAGGTAATGGAGATATCCAGTGATGAGGAATCGGAGATGCTCGAAGCACTAGATGAGACAATGCAGATGCCAACTAAGCTGTCGAAACCCGCAGCAGGCAAGAGACAGAGGAGCGAGGCTGTAAAGACACCCGTCGCGGCTGCCCCAACCAAGCCTCGCACGCACAAAACAGCTACAAAAAAGGCGGCAAAATTGTCACAACCAATAAGGAACTTCTTCCAGCCACAAACAAAACCTACGACAAACAAGGACACCAGCAATCCGCTAAATATACCGCCCAAATACAAACCGCCGCCAGCACCCTCCGCCGAGCAAAGTCAAACGGGAACTGAGTTGCTTGCCCGACTCACGGTGACCACCCTGAACGTGCAAGGGCTGCTAACCAGTAAGATGAATGTGCGAGACATAACACTAGGCAAATATGGCCCGGTGCCTGATATCTTGATACTAACGGAAACAAAATCCAAGCCCACGCACGCACAACAAGTCTGGCTGAAAATTCTCAAGAAACACTATCACGTGTATAACAGCCTAGTCCCGCCAAACGAACCAGCGCGTGCCGGGGTGATGATACTTGTGTCAAAAAAGATCTGTGAACTGGGAACAATCCGAATGAACATATTGCCACCCCACACTCAAGGATTCTTGCTGCACGTCACCATAGAAAACCCTGACTCCAACCCCCTCCACGTGGTTGGTGTGTATTGCCCGCCGCAACCCGGACAGCCAGATCAACGCCAACGAATCTACGACGCGTGCGCTGCCATACTGGATGGCGCGCCAAACACCCACCACACGGTCATCATGGCGGGTGACTTCAATGCCGCGCTCTATCCCACAGACCGGCGGAGCACAAGGAGCTCACAAGCAGACACAGTGCACCGCAAATTCATAACAGACACAGGTCTGCAGACGGTAGACCCTCTGAGCTTTGACGAGACCGGGGCGCCGGTGCCACGGCGACACACGTATAGGAAGAACAGGGCAGCCTCACCATGCAGTCGGATAGACGATATCTTTATGCACATGGGGGCAACCGGTATAGCCGACCTACACCAAGAGACGACGTTTGTAGACATGACAGGCGTGGGCACCGACCACGACATCATGACAATCGCCATGTCATATCACGGGTTGAGGATGCTCCCACCAGTCGAGGCGCCGACCGCAAACGCATCGAAGGACCGGAAGCTGAAAACACCCATTAGCAAGTCAGATATGCTAGCACTACAACAAGCGCTGCGGTCTCAGCAGCCGCACAGATGGGCCAGTCTCAACGCCAGACTGGAAACATTCATTGACCTCGATGTCCGACCTCACTGGGACAACCTGGAACTACTCAACGCTGATGCGCCCCATCAGCTATCAACATTAGGAAGGCAGCCAGCGCGGCAGGTAGTAAATGAGTTGGGAGCTGAGCTCATCGGGCTGCTGATGGAATCACTAGACATTGCAACGCAAACATGCACCACTGTGCCAACCGCCCCTCAGGGGACGGACCACTATTACTCGCGGAAGGTGTCTAGGAAAAGGAGGGGAATCATCATGGCAAAACGTGCGATTGCCCGCAAACTCAGAGACCTAGCACATGGCCTCAATCATAATTCAGCGGGGGACACCTCCGCCGCCGAACAAGAGGGGGAACGGGCGCTGACACCCGAGGGCAAAGGCGCGGAAGAGCGTCTAACTGCACAAATGCAAGACTATATGCGGGAACACCCAGAAGCCACAACACGAGGCGCTCTGATGGCAATATATGACACGCACAACAAGGAGTTGGCTGCTATAAATAAGGCCGACACAAAGCTGACTGAACAAGCAGAGGTGCGGAAGCAGAGGGCTCTGATCGACGCCAAGCAGTCGCTAGGAAATAAACTAGCCACGGGCAAGCATCAGGCCACTCCAAAATCAGCCCTGCGCATCCTTCAGACCGACCAAGGTAGCACCACTGACCCAGACCACATCAAAAACATCATTTACGACTACTACAAGGAAAAGCTCTCAGCACCGCAAGGTAGGGTAAAAACTGGTATGTACCTCCCGAATGAAACCCCTAGAAACTATCCATGGACAAGCCAACGTGAATTTGCCAAATACAGCAGACTGCTAGACGGGGCTGCTCCTACCCAAAGGGAGTGGCTACACGATGCAATTGATGACGAGGTTGTCTTTGAGACATGCCTCAAAACTTTAGCAAAAGGAAAGGCGCCCGGGCCTGACAAGGTCCCAAACGAGATCCTACAAGCCTTGCCCGACGACGGCAAACAAGCAATGCACAACTTGATTAAAATCATGTGGGCGTCAAATGATGTGGAAGCGTGGGATTCACTTAATCATATTCAAATGATAACCGCTGTTGAGAAGCACTTTAAAATACGCTTTGAACTCAATGAATTATTAAACTTTGCAAATGTGGGAGACTTGTGCAATGGAATTCAAGATAAATTACTCTAGGGTAACCGTTTTTAGTGGTCAGTAAAGTCTTGATTTTTAAAACCTAAAGATAAAATTATTATATAAACTCCTTTAAGTGTTATTTAATTCTATAATATATTTTCTATTCCTGGGAAGTTCGCTATTCGTATACTATGCAATACCGGTTAAATTCCGCAAGTTTTTCCTTATTGCTATTAGTGCTATATTTTATATGTACGTAAAAGTTTCATATATATTCCTAATTTCATTTATTATTATTGTAAATTACCTAATCGGCATTCAAATCCAAAACTCCTATAATAAAAAGAAATTCTTTCTTAACCTAAGTCTTTTAATAAATCTCGGAGTTCTAATTTTTTTTAAATATTGGAATTTTTTGATACTGAATTTTTTTGATTTTTTAGGTTTAATTCATTTTAAAAACAGTTTAGATATTCCTTTAATAGAAATACTTTTACCACTTGGTTTATCTTATTATATTTTTCAAACAATTGGCTATATATTAGACATTTACCGAGGATCCATCCAAGCAGAAACTAGAATCTCCAATTTTAGTTTATTCATCCTTTTCTTTCCGAAATTACTAGTGGGACCCATTGAAAGGGCAAGACATTTCCTGCCACAATTAAATAAACAGATTTATTTCGACAAGGTAAATATTATTGAAGGATCAAAGCGAATTGCATGGGGATTATTCAAAAAACTGGTAGTTGCAGATAGAATCTCTATTTATCATACAACTGTTATTAGCTCATCCAAATACCAAAGTGGAGAAACAATTTTACTTGCATGCGTATTATATACTTTTCAGGTTTATGCTGATTTTTCAGGGTACACTGATATAGCATTAGGAACTGCCCGCATGTTTGGGTTTGATTTAATGGAGAATTTCAAACGTCCTTTGCTGGCTAAAAGCGTAAGTGATTTTTGGAGACGGTGGCACATATCCCTTTCCTCATGGGTAAATGACTATATTTTCAATCCAATTATATTAAGAAAACGGGACTGGGGGATTTGGGGAGTTTTTTACGGACTATTAATCAGTTTTGTCGTGATAGGTATTTGGCATGGCCCAGCGTGGAACTATGTTCTATTCGGTTTATTACAGGCATTGGCATTAATGTTTGAAGTAATAACACGAAAGGCAAGAAAAAAAATCGCCAAAAAAATAAATCCAATAATTTATAATAATGTTAGTATTATCCTCACATTTTCATTTGTTACTTTTTCGCTTATAATATTTCAATCCGCTACATTTATTGATGCTATAAATATTATAAAGAGAATATTTGCAAACCATGGACAATTGTTTTATGACACACCTTCCACTCTCTTATTTATGTTAATAGGGTGTGGGATATTGTTATTATTTGAAATGGATCACGAATTTGGAATTTTTAAATTTTCATTATTTTCAAACAAAAGTTGGCTTATTCAACAAATCTCCTACGGACTATTATTAATTTATATTATTTTGGCTGGTGTTTTTGATGGTGGCCAATTCATTTATTTTTCATTCTGAAATTTTGTATCCCCCCAAAATGAATTTAATAAAAAAAATCAAAGAAAAAGAGTTGCCGGATTTCCTGGTAAAAGCCTTCGTATTTTTAGTTATTCTTTTTATCCTTGATTTTTCAATTGGAAGTATTCTAAGATATTTTTATTTTAAACAGGATTCAGGGTTACTTTACCGTACAACTTATTCTTTGGATAGTACGTCTGCGGATTTTCTGATTTTTGGATCTTCAACTGCAAACCATCATTATGATCCTTACGTGTTTGAAAAGCGAATGAAAATGTCCGTGTATAATACAGGTAGAGATGCAAATACTATATTTTACAATTTTGCAGTATTTCAAAGCATATTAAAAAGATACACTCCTAAAATAGCAATTTTGGACTTTAATGTTGGTGAAGCAAGAGAATTTCCGCGTGACTATGACCGGTTATCTTCGCTCTTACCTTATTACAAAAGCCATAAGGAATTGCATTCAATTATTAAGCTAAAAGGTCCTTTTGAAAAATTGAAGTTGATATCCAAAATATATCCTTATAATTCTTTGCTTTTCACTATTTTAGTGGGAAATACAGAATATAATAAAAGCAGGGATTACATTAGTGATGAAAAGGGATTCATTCCATTAAATCATATTTGGAACAGAAAAATAACTGCCGATAACTCGCCCGAAAACTATAAGTTGGATGGTACCAAAATCAAAGTCTTGGAATCTTTTGTCCGTGAATGCAAAAAGAATAATATCCAACTTTATATTTGCATCTCTCCCCGCTTTAAAAGTTATACTGGTAAAGATCCTTCAGTTGAGGTTGTTAAAGACATTGCAAAAGAAAGTAATATTTCATTCTACGATTATTCAAAAGATAGCTTGTTTTGGAACCACCCTGAATTTTTTGCAGATGAAATGCATCTGAATTTAACAGGAGCGAGCTTATTTTCAAATAAAGTAATAGATAAAATCAAGCAAAGTCAAAAACAACTACTGAATACCATCAAAGAAAATCATTCAGTTGAAAAAAATTGAAATAATTTTTAAAATTGATTATCCTCAAATTAAAATTGCACTAATTGGCTATTGACAAAAAAAAAATCTTTTCAAAAGATATTCTTTTCACTCAAAATATTGAGGAGAAGGTTCATACAATTACTCAAAAATTAAATAAAGAAATTCTACAAAACTTAAAAAGAAAAGGAGCTATCATAGGTATAAGTGGAGGAATAGACTCCTCAGTTACTCTTGCATTGACTGTAAAAGCACTGGGCGCAGAAAATGTAATTGGAATATTGTTACCGGAAAAAGATTCAAGCAATGAAAGTAAAGAATTTGCTTTGAAGCTTGCGGATCAATTGAACGTAAAAACAATTGAAGAAAATATAACTCAGTCATTAGAAGGGTTTGGATGCTATAGGAGAAGAGATGAAGCTGTCGCGGCAATATTTCCTGAATACAATCCTAATGATTATAGAATGAAAATCGGCATAAATCCTAAAGGAATTAATCAAAACTTACCCCCTATATTCTCGCTCACGATTGTTGACAATAATGGGGAATCAAAAAGTAAATTGCTTCCTGCAAAAGAATATCTCCAAATAGTTGCGGCTTCTAACTTCAAGCAACGTTGTCGTATGTCCATGCTTTATTATCATGCAGAAAGAATGTATTATGCGGTAATAGGTACTCCCAATAAACATGAGGTAGAGCAAGGTTTTTTCGTAAAACATGGAGATGGTGGTGCGGACATTATGCCCATTGGTAATTTATACAAAACACAAGTGTATCAAATGGCTCAATTTTTAAATATCCCAAAAGAAATTATTGATCGTACACCAACGTCTGATACCTATTCTGCAGAACAAACTCAGCAAGAGTTCTTTTTCCAGTTGCCTTTTAAAGAAATGGATTTGATATGGTATGGATATGAAAATGAATATCCGGCTAAAGAAGTTGCCAATGCTCTTGGCAAATCTGAAACGGAAATAAAATCGATCTATAATAATTTTTCCCGAAAACAAAGAACGACTGAATACCTGAGAATGGCTCCTATAATGGATTTTTAGTCGATTAAAAAAAAACAGATTTTAAAAGATCGGACATTGATTCATTAAATAATTTGAAAATAAAAATCAGCCTTATTTGTTCCTTTACTGATTCTGAAGCAGAAATTATTTTAATACATTCCCAAATATAAATGGCAGGATTTAATTCATCCCCAATTAAATCTTCATTCTTATGATACCAATACCCCAACGCCTACTGGGCGAAGCACTACTTAAATCGGCCAGGAATAATCCCTCAAAGATTGCAGTAATTGTGAAAGAACAGGAATATTCTTATGAACAATTAATAAATCAGGCAGAAAACTTTGCGCGCCATTTAATAAAGGCAGGAATAAAAAAAGGTGATCGAATTGCCGTTTATATGGACAATTCATGGCAAAGTATGGTTTCAATTTATGGGATCACTCTTTCAGGAGGTGTATTTTTAGTCATCAATCCACAGACGAAGGCTGACAAACTAAAATATATCTTAAATGATTGTGAAGCTAAAATTCTTATTTCAACAAGTATCTTAAAAAACGAACTCAACCGGTCATTAGAAGAAACTAAATGTCTGGAGCAACTTATTATAAATGGGGATAAAAGCATTATTAAAAAATGTGCGCATTATAAAATAACCGATTTTGAAAACAGTATTGAAGATGCAAGCCAAAATGTTATTTTTCCAAATATTATCCCAAATGATCTTGCAGCATTAATATATACCTCCGGTAGTACAGGGTTTCCGAAAGGAGTGATGATGACCCACCAATCAATGGTATTCACTTTGTGGAGCCTGGTAGAATATCTTAGATTATCAGAAGAAGACCGTATTATGCTGATACTTCCGCTCGCATTCGATTATGGTTTGTATCAATTATTAATGTCTGTCACAATTGGAGGAACTTTAATTGTTGAACAATCATTTGTTTTCACTGCATCCATTTACAAAAATATACGAAAATATAGACCTACTGTTTTCCCGGGTGTGCCGACAGTTTATGCAATGATGATCACTGCTAACAAAGAAAATGGATTGTCTTTTGATTGCATTAAAAAGATCACAAATACTGCCGCATTATTGCCTGCAGAATTTATCCCTGATCTGAAAAAAATATTTCCCAATGCCCTTATTTTTAAAATGTATGGTTTAACAGAATGCAAAAGAGTATGTTATCTCGAACCAGAATTAATAGATGAGAAACCGACGTCTGTGGGCAAAGCAATTCCGGGGACGGAAGTTTTTCTTTTATCTGCTGATGGAAACCCAGTCGTTGCGGGAGAACCAGGAATTTTGCATGTTCGTGGTCCTCACGTTATGTTAGGCTATCTCAACAAGAAAGAATTAAGTGAGGAAATGCTAAAGGACGGAAAATTGCCGGGAGAAAAAATACTGTGTTCCAATGATTGGTTTAAGATGGATGAAAACGGCTTTTTATATTTCCAGGGAAGAAACGATGATATAATTAAAACAAGAGGTGAAAAAGTAAGTCCGGTTGAAATTGAAAATATCATCTATAAAATTAATGGAATAAAGGAAGTGGCTGTGTTGGGCGTTCCGGATGTGATCATGGGTGAATCAATCCTCGTTTATGTGACGGTGCATGATAACGCAGAAATAACCGAAAAGCAAGTCCAGAGAGAATGTATGATGCATCTGGAACCATTTATGATTCCACAAAAAGTTATATTTTTATCTTTAATGCCCAAAAGCACGAACGGCAAAATTGACAAAAAAGAACTTAAACAAATGATCATTGATGAATTTGTCAAGAACTGAAATGACAAATCGTTTTGAAGAATGGCTTACAGCATGGAACGATCATAATTTGGATGGTGTAATGAAGTTTATTCATGATGAAATTATTTTTGATAACTGGAATGGGCGAATTATTTCCGGGAAAATAAATCTGGAAAAATCATGGAGCACATGGTTTGCACATCATGGCAATTTTAAATTTATTAAGGAAGATGTCTTTATTGACGAGGCGGAGCAAAAAATGACTTTCACCTGGGAGTTAGAGTGGCCATCTTTTGAAAAAAAATTTGCAGGCAAGCCAGAAAAAAGAAAAGGGGTTGACATTCTTTATTTAAAAGATGGTAAAATTTATAAAAAAAATACTTATTCTAAAACAATTATTGAAATTGAAGGAAAAAAGATTTCACTCAATGCCATTTAGCAGTAAATAAACTTTTATTAGTGAAAATTAATTTCATTAATGGAGAGGTGATAAGAAAATGAATACCGAAGCACTTTTTAACCAGATAAAAAAAGAATTAGATACAAAACTGCATTTTCTCGAAGATAAACCGGAGGAAACCATCGATTCAACTTTGAGAGCGTGTTGGCATACGGCCTCAGGATCACCAATATCTGCTGAAGAAGCTCACAAAATTCCACTGAGGGAATTAACTAAAAAGCAAATCAATATTTTATATAATTTGATAGAACAGAGGCTAAACAATATTCCTCTTGCTCATATCACGGGTCGTCAAAGTTTTATGGGAATACAGTTTTTGTGTGATAAAAGAGCACTCATTCCGCGCAAGGAAACAGAGATTTTGGGAAGAAAGGCGCTTGAGATCTCTATCGATTTAGCAAAAGAAAAAAAATGGGTTCGTGTGATGGATATCTGCGCAGGATCAGGAAACCTGGGATTGGCTATTGCTTATCACAATCCGAAAACCATAGTTTTCGCTACCGATCTTTCACACGAAGCAGCTGAACATTCAAAAGATAATATTTCATTTTTAAATCTTCATGACCGTGTGCAGGCGGAACAGGGAGATTTATTTTCGGCTTTTGAAAAGGAAGAGCATTATGCAAAAGCAGATATTATTGTTTGCAATCCACCTTACATATCCACCGGAAAAGTGGCGAAAATGAATTCGGAAATTTCCGGCCATGAACCGGTTATGGCTTTTGATGGTGGAATGTTTGGAACTAAAATAATTCAAAAACTACTGGCAGAAGCTCCAAAATTTTTGTTACCAAATGGGTGGCTGCTTTTTGAGGTTGGATTAGGCCAGGGTCCTTTTATAAAGGATTTATGTGAAAGAACAGGAAATTATCAGCAGATTGAGGCAATAAATGATGCAAACAATCATATCCGGGTGATTATGGCTCAGAAAAAATCTTAAACTTTTTTAAAAAAGTCTTAGAACCTCATATAATAAAATACGTTCACTACTCCGGAATACATGAGGAAAATAAGAACAATACAAGTAATATAACATGCCCATCGAATGAAGATGGGCATGTTCAAAAATTTTGATTGCAAATTTTTCCCTTTTTCGTTAAAGATTTGAATGATGAAAATAATGATAAAGAAAAAGATGGCTAATAAAAATTTCAGCTTATTCTCAATGAAACTAAAGTCTGACGTATCAAAATGAATTCCCTGAAACAAATGAGTAATCAGATAAAAAGCATCAGAAACAGAATTGGCAAAGAAGAAAACCATGGAAAAAGCCATAAAGAAAAATACGATAATCCTGCTCACGGTATTTGATGTGCTTTTCGAAAACCTCGACGCAATTTTCATTCTGTAACGTTTTGTGCGAAATTCATAGACAATGGCTACGCCCTGCAATAAGCCGAGGATTACAAAAGTAAGATTTGCTCCATGCCATATTCCAACGATGAAAAAAGTCAGAAAAATTGCAAAAATTACAGCATTGTTTCCAAACCGTCTATACTTAACAATAAAAGGGTTATATATAAAATCATTACACCAGGAAGAAAGAGAAATATGCCATCTACGCCAAAACTCTGATACGTTTTTGGCCAGGAAAGGGCGGTTAAAATTGTCCATTAGGTTAAGGCCAAAACACTTTGCTATACCTAAGGCCATATCTGTATAACCTGAAAAATCGCAATAGATATAAATGGTTTGCACAATTAAAACAATGAAAAGACTTGTTCCATTGAAGTTGTGAATATTTCCGTAAACATTGGAAACCGCACTATATAAATTATCAGCAATCACCATTTTTTTAAATAATCCCCATAAAAATAATCTTGAACCAAGCTCAATGTTAGATCGGTGAAAATTGATAGGTTTTTTTAATTGTGGTAAAAAAAGATTTGACCGTTCCACTGGCCCGGATAAAAACTTTGGAAAAAACAAAAGGTAAGTAGCAAATGACGAAAAGCTATGTTCTGCTTTTTCACTACCACGATCAATCCGGATAAGATAACCAAGCGATTGAAATGTGTAATAAGAAATTCCGATTGGAATCATAATGGAGTTGTAAGGAACATCGGCATAAATTCCGGTAGAAAAAAATGAAGAATTAAATCCTTCTAAAAACGGATTTATATATTTAAAAAATGCCAAAATGCCGATATCCGTTATAATGCAAAGCCAAAATAACCGATCTTTTATTCTTTTTTTGTGATTTCTTTCCAATAAAATACCAAAGTAAAAATTTAAGAGAGTAAATAATAAAGAGAAAATTGCCACGTTCAATGACAAAACGGAAATAAAAATTATACTTGAAATAAATAAAACCGAAATTTTCACACTACTTGAAACACTATAATAAATTAATAAAACAGTTATTAAAATAACCAGGCACCAAAAAAAAGTCATAAAGGAATTTATTTTTAGAAATGTTTCACTTTTAGGGATTACTTGTCATGCAAAGAAATATATTTTATCGCAAATAGATCAGCCTAAAAAAGATTTTAAAAATAGCAGAAAATAATTAGACACTTACAATATTTCAAATACTCTATTTCAAATACTCTCATTTACCAGTTCGCTTAAAAAATTAAAATTAAAAGAATAATGGAAACAATAGCTGATATCAAAAATACAATCCGCCAATATGTTATCGAAACAACTTATGCTTCGCCAGACCAGGTAAAAGATGATTCACTCATTTTTGTTGAAGGTATATTTGATTCAATGGGATTTGTAATGCTTATCAATTTTATTGAAGAAACCTTTCACTTGAAAGCGAAAGATTCCGAACTTCTTGAAGATAATTTTGAATCGATTGATGCTATGGCAAGATTTGTAGAAAGTAAATTAAATTAATTCCTTAGATGTGTGGAATAGCCGGATTATATAATTATCACTCACCACAGAAGCCTTCAACGGAACTGAATATTACCAAAATGCTTTCAGTTATCCAGCATCGTGGTCCTGATGAAAACGGAATTTACCTGGCAGAAAATGTAGGTTTGGGAAGTGCACGTTTGAGTATTATCGATATTGATTCCGGGCAGCAACCTTTGAGTGATGAATCCGGGAATTATTGGATTGTTTATAATGGCGAAATATTTAATTACAAAGAATTACGAAAAGACCTGGAAGAAAAAGGAATCAGATTCAAAACACATTCTGACACAGAAGTAGTAGTACAGATGTATGCAACTTATGGTTCCCGTTGCCTGAGTCAATTCAACGGCGAGTTTGCATTTTGCATTTGGAATAAAAAAGAAAAAGAATTGTTTCTTGCCCGCGACAGGGTAGGAATTCGTCCGTTGTATTATTGGTACAAAGATGAATCGTTTGCATTTTGTTCAGAGATTAAAGGCTTATTTACCCTCGATAATATTGAAAGATCGATTTCTGCTGAAAGTCTTGCACAAATCTTTACTTTTTGGACAACCATATCTCCCAATACTCCTTTTGAAAAAATTTATGAATTACCTCCAGGTCATCAAATGATTGTAAAGGGTTCGAATATCCAAATTAAAAAATACTGGAGCCTTGATTTTGCTGTTAAAGGAGAATATTATTCAGGAAGTTTAAAGGATGCGGAGGAGGAATTAGCGTCTTTATTAAAAGATTCAGTAAAAATCAGGTTGAGAGCGGATGTTCCCGTGGCGGCCTATCTCAGCGGCGGTTTGGATTCCACCTTTACGACTTCTTTAATCAAAGAAATTAACCCCGGAATTTTAAATACCTTTTCAATCGGATTTAAAGACAAAGTATTTGACGAGACAATTTATCAGCAGGAAGCATCCAAATATTTAAAGACCAATCACACTGCTTTTGAATGTACTTCTGAAGAAATAGCCGAACAATTTCAAAATACAGTTTGGCATACAGAATTTCCTATTTTAACAACCGCTCCTACGCCGATGATGATGTTATCAAAAAAGGTTAGGGAAAGAAATATCAAAGTAGTAATAACTGGCGAAGGAGCTGATGAATTTTTTGGAGGTTATAATATTTTTAAGGAAGCTAAGATTAGGCGATTTTGGGCCAGAGAACCAAACTCTAAGATAAGACCTAAATTATTGTCGCGATTGTATCCGTATTTGCCAATGATGAAAGATGCCAATACGATTGCCTCTAAAATGTTTTTTGGTTATAAACTTACAGAAACTGATAATCCTTTCTATTCACATTTAATACGGTGGAATAATACTTCCCGCATTAAAAACTTCTTTTCAGATCATGTTCATGAAAAGTTAGAAGGATACAATCCAATTGATAGAATGGACCGAAAACTTCCCGAAAATTTTGCACAATGGAGCGACCTGGCCAAATCGCAATATCTGGAAGCGACCATTTTTATGTCTGGGTATCTTTTATCCTCCCAGGGAGATAGAATGGCTATGGCTAATTCTGTAGAAGGAAGATATCCGTTTCTCGATTACAGGGTAATTGAGTTTTGCAATAACCTTCCTGATCATTTCAAACTAAACTGTTTGAATGAGAAATTTTTACTGAAGAAAATAAGTAGCGGTAAAATTCCTTCTTCAATTACTAAAAGATCAAAGCAACCTTATCGCGCTCCCATCGCATCCTCTTTTTTCAATTCCAGTCCGCCTTCTTATATTTGCGATATTCTATCCTCAAAATGTCTAGATGCTTATGGTTTGTTTCAATCGCAAAAAGTAAATACACTAATCAATAAAATACGTTTGCAAAAAAACATTTCAGAAGTTGACCAAATGGCTATTGCAGGTGTCCTTTCAACGCAATTGCTTTATAGGATGTTTATAGAAAATCCGATCCATCCAAAAATCGAAACTAACCGGAAAATAAAAACCATCAAAGAATGATAATCAAGGTATTATTTGCAGAATCTTTCTTTTAAATAAAAAAAATAAAAAGCTTCTATATGCGTTTATTTTTGGGGCAACTTTAATTCTTAATAAAAAAGAAAGCCAGAAACAAAATATATGTGTGGTATTGTAGGACTAATAAATAAGGTCGGTCTTAAAGCAGATTACAACGTTCTTCCAGGCCCGATGAGGTGGCCCTGCCATGGCGGAAGGTGATGCCCTGCCGCACCCGGGGCGGAGCGTCGGGCTTCCCGCCGCGCATCCATACCTGGGTGCCGGTGGAGGTGGATTCGCCCAGCCTGGTCCGCGCCCAGCAGCGTTTCCTCGGATGGCTGGAAGATACCGCCGCGGCGAGGCCGGACGACCGGGCCTTGCTGGGCGAGTGGCAGCGGGTCCGGTTGGCGCTGCACAAGGCGAAGCATCACGCAGTCAGCCAGCGCATCCGCAACATCCTCGACTGCGGCGAGAAGGTTGTCGTCTGCACGACCTTCCCCGAAGGGGCTAAACGACATGCCGCCAGCCTCGGGTCCGCCGCCGTGATCATTGGTGGCGAGGGGAGCGTGGCGGCGCGGCTGGCCGCCATGCATGCCTTCCGAACGGATGCCACCATCCGGGTCGCGATCTGCATCCCGGATGGTGACGGGCCACCAGGTCCGCTCACCGCCACGGCTCATATGATCCTCCACGACCTGGACTTCCGTCCGGCCAATCTCGCCTGGGCGGGAGACCGCGCTGATCTCCGGGATGAGGCGCGGCCTGTCACGGTCGAATACCTGTTTGGCGCCGGCACCCTCGACGAGCACATGGCTGACATCCTGGCCGCGAGGCCGGCCCTCATCCAGGCACCGGAGGTCCCTCTCCTGCGGGAACTGGAAGCACGGCTCCGCCCTTTAGCGGCCACGCTGCTGGCCGAACCTCGTCCTGTCATGGCAGCCTGCGGCGCCGCCTGGCGCATCGCCGCCATAGGCGCCGCGATCGCCACCCGCGGCAGGGCCTCCCGCGGGCCGAACGTGTATGCGTTCACTCCGTCTCCGAAATCCACTAAGCCCCGCCGCTTCGGGCATGGCAGGGGCGCCACCCTGGCCTGCACCTGCCCGGCCTTTGGCTGGCGGGGCGAGTGCATCCATTTACCCGCAGTCTACCGTCCGCCGGTACTCAGCCGGCCGCGGCCAGCACACGCCAGTTGAGCTTCAGGCCCGGCTCCGGGCGGAATTCGAGCCGCGCGAAGCGATCATGCGCGGCCAGGGCGCCCACGAGCATCTGGTTCCACGCCTCCAGCATAGCTGGATGGGGATGATCGATGCCGCGCAGTAGCGCCAGGCCGTCCTGCGTCACCACCAGCCCGCCGCCCGCTGCCGGCGCTACCTTCGCTAGGTCACCCTGCGCCGCCGCGATGGCGGACATGAAGGCGCCGAAGGCATCGAGGCCTGGAGCACCTGGAGCGCCCAGTGCCGTGGCAGTGCCGGCGTAATGCTGCATGGCGATCAATCTGCCGGCCAGGCCGAGCAGGTGCCCGCCTTCCACTGGTCCGAACAGCGCAATTGCTTCCTGCAGGACGCTGCGGACATACTCCACTGCGTAGCCGCGCCTGGCCTTGGCGAGGCGGGCCGGCGGCCAGACCGCGGCCGGCAGGGCAGGGGCCGCACCGGCAATGGGCCGGGGCATTGCTTCGCCGCGACTGAAGCGGAGGCGGTCCTCCGGTGCCAGGTCGCGGTCGTGCTCGATGTAGTAGCCTTCGAGGCCCGGCTGGCCATCGACGGTCTGGCCAGTGCAGACGAAGCCCAGCCCCGGGCATCCGAGCGAGACACCGTTATGTGAGTGCCAGCCACGCAGCATTGCCGCATTCACCTCGCCCGGAATCCCGCAGATGGCGGCGCCCTGCCATATCCAGCGTGGCGGCGGGTAGCGGATCCAGGCCTTGCGGCTGGATTCCTCATGGTACTCGACGCCGACCCCGCCGATGGCGTTCGAGAGGTAATGATAGCGGGCGGCGGCAACGGCCGGCGGCAGGTTGGTGAGGCCGAGCTTGGCAAGCCCAGGCAGGAAGCGCTCCTGCTGCTGGCGGCGGAACACGCGAAACACCAATTCCGCCGCGTCGCGCGGGCCGCGGCGTGAGACGGCGGTCAGCACGATGCCGGTGAACCACGCGTGATACCAGTCGCCGACCGCCTGCATGGCGGCGGTGTCCGGCTCGGATGATGTGGTCATGCAATTCTGGCCTTTCTGCGGTGGCGGCGAGTATGGCAGCACTGGCCGGCGCCGTGGACGTCGAAGGCAGGGGCAGGGGCAGCCGATCGTCAGGATCGGGTTGCGTAATCATGACCACGCCCTCACTATAGGTCGGCGATGGAATGGTAGAACCGGCCGTTCAGTCCGGTGCACGACAACAAATACGCATGGGAGAAGCAAACGTGTTTCAAATCAGCCGCAGGACTCTTGGTATCGGTGCGGCCGCAGCCCTCGCGGCGGGGCCAGCGGTGGCGCAACCTAGCCGGTCATATGTTTTGACGACCGCAACCACAGGCGGCACCTACTACCCCGTTGGGGTGGCGCTTGCGACCCTCATCAAGGTCAAGCTGCAGTCCAAGGAGGGCGTCGACATGAGCGCCATCAGCTCGGCTGGCTCGACTGAAAACGTCAAATTGATGCGCGAGAACCAGGCGCAGTTCGGCATCCTGCAGGGCCTCGTGGCTCAATTCGCCGGGACCGGGACCGGACCGTTTGCGAGTGAGGGCGTCCAAAGCAACCTGCGCGGCATCATGCCGCTATGGTTCAACTATGAACAATTCGTCATCGACAAGAGCCTGGTGACCACCGGCCGCATCGGCGATCTGGCCAACCTGCGCGGTAAGAAATTCTCGGTTGGCGCGCGCGGGTCGGGCCTTGAGACCATGCATCGCTGGATATTCCCGAACCTCGGCCTCGACATTGAGAAGTTCGACCTGGTGTTCCAGGGCTATGGCCCGACCGCCGAAGCCCTGCAGAACGGAAACATCCAGGGCGGCAACTTCGAGGCCGGCCTGCCGACCGGGAGCCTGACCCAGGCGATGGCCAGCGCCGGCGACCGGCTGCAGTTGCTGGAGTTCACCGAGGAGGACGTCGCCAAGGCCAATGGCAAGACGAGCCTGCTCTCGCGCGCCGACATCCCGGCCAATACCTATCCGAACCAGCCGAAGGTGGTCAGCACCGCGCGGCTGCCGAACTATCTGGCCACCAATGCCAGCGTGCCGGAAGAGGATGTCTACAAGGTCACCAAGGCGATTTTCGAGAACCTGCCCTTCCTGAACAACATCCATGCCGCGACAAGGGAGATCAATCTGAAGGATTCATTGGGCGGCTATCCTTTTCCGCTGCATCCAGGCGCCATCCGCTACTATAAGGAAGCGGGGATGACGGTGCCGTCGGCGCTGATCCCGGCCTGAGCCAGAGCATCCGGCAGCAATGAGGGCGGCCGGGGTGGATGCCCCGGCCGCCTCACGTTAAGGCCGGCGTCCTACTGACACGGTGCCTTTCAAACGCGGCGGATCATCAGGCCTGAGCGCATTCGCGGCCGCAAGGTGCATGCACCGCTGCGGAGGATCCGCTCCAGGCGGCGAGCACAAATATGCATCCTTCACCTGACAACGCACCGGCCCAGCCTGACCCCGATTCCGGTCGTATTTTGCGCGGCCCTGAAACCCGGACCGGCCAGGTTGCGCTGGCCGGCGGCGCGGTGCTCGCCGTTATCCACATCTACTTCAACACCCTTGGCACCTGGCCGGAAACCTGGGTGAACATCGTTCATTTCGGTGGCTTCGGCGCGTTATGCGCGCTGGTCTATCCGGCATTCCAGGCTCGCACCCGGGCCGGGGCACGGCTGGCGCTTGGCATCGACATCGTGCTGGCGGTGCTGGCCCTGTCCTGCATTGCCTACATGTTCCTCGGCGAAGAAAGCTTCTTCGCCCGGAACGCCCGTTTCCTCTGGTACGACTGGCTGTTCACCGCGCTCGCGCCCCTGCTGGTGATGGAATTCGTGCGCCGCACCACGGGCCTGCTGATCCCGGCGATCATGCTCACGGCCTTCACCTACGTCGTGGTGTGGGGGAAGTACGTGACGGGCATGCTGACCTTCCCGGGCCTCACGCTCGAGACGATGCTGTACCGTACCTTCTATACCGACGACGGCATGCTCGGGAACATCGCGTCGATTTCCGCGACATATGTGTTCATGTTCGTGCTGTTCGGGGCGTTCCTGAACCGCTCGGGCGCCGGCGAATTCATCATCGACCTGTCGCGTGCGCTGGCCAAGCGGATGATCGGCGGTCCCGGCTATGTGGCGGTGATCGGCTCGGCCCTGATGGGCACCATCTCCGGCTCCACCGTGGCCAATGTCGCGGCCACCGGGGTCATCACCATCCCGATGATGAAGCGGGCGGGCTTCCCGCCGAAATTCGCCGCGGCGACCGAGGCGGCGGCCTCGACCGGCGGGCAGATCATGCCCCCCATCATGGGGGCCGGCGCCTTCGTCATGGCGTCCTATACCAACATTCCCTACACGACGATCATCGCCGTCTCGGTCCTGCCGGCGATGCTCTATTTCTGGTCGGTGGCCTGCTACATCCGCATCGAGGCCAAGCGGCAGCGCATGGTCGTCACCGATATGGAGGCCCCGTCCATCGGTCTGGTGATGCGGCGCGGCGGGCTGCAGTTCTTCCTGCCGATCGGGGTCCTGATGGGGCTGCTGATGGCCGGCTTCACCCCGACCTATTGCGCGGGTGCCGGCATCCTGGCGCTGATCGCCTCCTCCTGGCTGCGCAGGGGATACGGCATGGGCCCGAGGGCGGTCTACGAGGCGCTCGGTAAAGGATCGTCCGACATGATCCTGACGGCGGTGCTGCTGGTCGGCGTCGGCGTCGTGGTCAATGCCATAGCCACCACCGGCATCGGCAATACCTTCTCGCTGATGATCAACCAATGGGCCGGCGGCAGCCTGTTCGTGGCGCTGATCCTGATCGCGCTGGCCTCGCTGGTGCTGGGCATGGGGCTGCCGGTGACCGCGTCCTACGTTGTGCTGGCCACCCTTTCCGCGCCGGCACTTGCCGACCTCATCGCCCAGTCCAGCCTGATCGATGCCGTCGCCTCCGGGCAGATCGGCGACCAGGCAAAGGCGGTCCTGATGCTGGTGGCGCCGGAGCGCATGGCCGACATCGGCTTGCCGATGAGCACCGAGGCCGCCCGCGAGCTAATCGCCTTGGTGCCGCTCGATTTCGCACTGACATTCAAGGAGAACGCGCTTTCGACCGAAACGCTGATGATCGCGTTGCTGTCGGCGCATATGATCATCTTCTGGCTGAGCCAGGACTCCGGGGTGACGCCGCCCGTCTGCCTTACCGCCTTCGCCGCAGCCGCGATTGCCCGTACGCCACCCATGGCCACCGGCTTCGTGGCCTGGAAGGTGGCGAAGGGGCTCTACATCGTGCCCTTCCTGTTTGCCTATACGCCGTTGCTCGGCGGCAACCTCTGGTACGACCTGGAAGTCAGCTTCTTTGCCGTCTTCGCGATCTATGCCCTAGCCGGGGCAATCGACGGGCATCTCGAAGCGCCGATTGGCTGGCCGCTGCGCATCGTGATGTTCGGCATCGGCATCGCCATGATGTGGCCGAACGAGCGGCTGTTTCACCTCGGCGGGCTGGCGCTGTTCATCCTGTGCTTTACCTACAACGTCATGGCCGCGCGCCGGCTGGAGAATGAGCGGACTGGCGCCGTCCAGCCGGCCACCTGATGGCGGCAGGGCGATAGAAACGGGAAGTGAGACGGCAATGGCGGGCGTTCTGGACGGCAAGGTGGCGCTGGTAACGGGCGCCGGCAGGAACATCGGCCGCGCCATCGCGCTGCATCTGGCACGCGATGGCGCAGCGGTGGTGGTCAACGGACGCTCCGACCGGGCGGCGGTCGAGGCCGTGGCGGGCGAGATCACCGCCATGGGCGGCAGGGCGCTGGCCCATCTCGCCGATGTCGCGGACGCGGAGGCGGTGGCGCGGATGACCGATGCCGTGGCCGCCGAGTTCGGCGGCATCGACATCGCCATCGCCAATGCGGGCCTGCGCCGGCAGACCCCATTCCTCGACATCTCACTGGATGAATGGCGGGAGATCCTGTCGGTCGCGTTGGATGGCGCCTTCATCCTGGCGCAGGCCGTGGTGCCGCACATGATCCGCCGTGGCGGGGGAGCCATCATCGCGCTGTCGGGCATCTCGACCCATATCGGGACGCCGAACCGCGCCCATGTCGCGGCGTCCAAGGCGGGGCTCGAGGGCCTCATGCGGGCTCTGTCGGTCGAACTCGCGCCGCACAACATCCGCTGCAACAGTGTCTCGCCGGGCACCATCGACACCCTGCGGGGCGCGGCGGCAGGCGCCTTGCCGCCGACCCATGGCGACAGCAGCGTGCCGCTGCGGCGCAAGGGCACCGCCGACGAGATTGCCGCCATGGTCCGCCTGCTGGCCGGCCCGGACGGCGGCTATGTCACCGGCCAGACCATCCATGTGAACGGCGGCGCCTTCCTGACCTGAAGCCTGCCCCGCCGGGGTGGCTTGACGGCGCTTCGGCGCCGGACGCAGGCTAGCGCCCATGCTGCATGCCTGGTCGGTTGCCACTTGCCATGCCACGCCCCATCGATGCGGTGCGGCGCGATGACCCTGTCCCTCGGTATCGACATCGGTGGTACCTTCACCGATCTCGTGCTGCTGGATGCGGCAGGCGGATTCCGTGGCGGGCTGAAGGTTCTCACCACGCATGAAGACCCGGTACGCGGCATCCTGGACGGCACCGGCCTCCTGTTGGCTGAAACCGCCACCGCTCCCGCTGCCATTGGCCGCGTCGTGCATGCGACGACGCTCTTCACCAATGCGCTGATCGAGCGCAAGGGCGCGCCCGTTGCGTTGCTGACGACCGCGGGCTTCCGTGACGTGCTCGGGATCGGGCGGGAACGTCGCTACGACCTGTATGATCTGGCGCTGACCCCGCCCGCCCCGCTGGTGCCACGCGAGCGTTGTTATGAGGTGCCGGAACGTGTGAAGGCGGATGGCACCGTGCTTGTGCCGCTCGACCTCGCCGTACTTGAGGAGCGCACGGCGGAAGCAATGGCGGCCGGCGCCACCTCCATTGCCATCCTGTTCCTGCACGCCGACCTGCACCCCGCGCATGAGGCCGCCGCCGCTCGCAACCTTGCCGCGCGCTTTCCAGGCCTTTCCGTTACCGCCTCCTCCGCCATCGTGCGGGAGGTGCGGGAATACGATCGCGGCTCCACCGCCACCGCCAATGCCTTCATCGCCCCGTTGGCCGAGCACTACCTGGCACGGCTGGGGGAGGCGCTGGCGGCGCTGGGGCTTGCGGCGCCGTTGTCCATGATGCTGTCCTCAGGTGGGCTGACCCATCTTGCGGAGGCACGGCGCGCACCGGTGCAACTGCTGGAATCCGGCCCGGCCGCGGGTGCGCTGGCCGCTGCCTTCCTGGCCGGTCCGGCGGAGGCGCGGCTGCTGGCCTTCGACATGGGCGGCACCACCGCCAAGCTCTGCGTCGTCGAAGCTGGCGAGCCCCAGATCGTCTTCGGTTTCGAGGCGGCGCGGCAGGCGCGCTTCATTGAAGGCAGCGGCCTGCCGATCCGCATCTCGACCGTGGACCTGATCGAGATCGGCGCTGGCGGCGGCTCGATCGCAAGGCGCGACGCGATCGGGCTGCTCAAGGTCGGCCCGGACAGCGCCGGCAGTGAACCGGGGCCAGCCTGCTATGGCCGTGGCGGCGCTGCGCCGACCGTCACGGATGCGAACCTGCTGCTTGGCTACCTGGACCCCATGCGCTTCGCCGGCGGCACGCTGCCGCTCGATGCCGCGAGGGCGCGGGCGGCGGTCGGCACGCTCGCGGAGACCCTGGGGCTTGCGGTCGAAGCTACGGCGCTTGGCATCCATGAGGTGGTGACGGAGGCGATGGCCAGCGCCGCCCGCACCCATCTGGCCGAGCGTGGGCGCGACCCTGCCGGCTTCACCCTGGTCTGCACCGGCGGAGGCGGGCCGGTGCACGGCTATGCGCTGGCGCGGCGCCTGGGCATCCGGCGGCTCCTCGTGCCGGCGGAGGCAGGCGTCGCTTCCGCGCTCGGGATGCTGGCGGCACCGCCCCGGGTGGACCGGGTGGCGACCCTGGGGCGGCGGCTGGATGCCGCAACGGCCGCCTGGCTGGAAGCTGCCTTCGCGGCGCTGGAGGATGAGGCACGTTCGGTGTTGGCCGGTGGCGGCTGGGTGGCCGGCATCGCCTCGGCCGAGCGCATGGTGGATGCCCGCTGCGTCGGCCAGGGCGCCCATATGCCGGTGCCCCTGCCGCCTACGCCCTGGCCGACGGAGGATACGGCGGTGCGCGGCTTGATCGCCGAAGCCTTCGGCCAGGCATACGCGCTGCGCTACGGCCGCCCACCGCCTGCGGTGCCGATCGAGCTGGTGCACGCACGGGTGGTCCGGCGCGGCCAGGCCGGTTCCGCGATGGCCGCCCTGCCGCCGCCCGCCGCCATGCCGGCCGCGGGGCGGTCCCGGCGCGCCGTCTTTCCGGAAGGGGTGGCTGAAGCGGTGGTGCTTGACCGCGCCGCGCTGCCGCCCGGCTTCGCCGCCGCCGGGCCGGCCCTTATCGAGGAGGCGGGGTCGACCCTGGTCATCGGCCCGCGCGGGCGCTTCACCGTGCTCGCCTCCGGCAACATCCTGGTGGAAATCGGTTGAGCATGGACGCGGTCACGCTGGAACTGGTCTGGACGAGGCTGATCTCGGCGGTGGATGAGGCGGCGAAGGCGATCATCCGCACCTCCTTCTCCACCCTGTCGAATGAGGCGAATGACTTCGCTTGCGTGCTGACCGATGCGGCCGGGCGCAGCCTGGCGCAGAACACCGGCTCGATCCCGTCCTTCATCGGCACCTTGCCGGCGACGGTCCGTGCCGTGATGGCGGCGCATCCGCCGGAGGGCATGGCGCCGGGCGACGTCTTCATCACCAACAACCCCTGGATCGGCACCGGGCACCTCAACGACATCAGCCTGGTGCGGCCGGTGTTCCATGGAGGGCGCATCGTCGGCTATGCCGCCACCACCTCGCATGTCCCGGATATCGGCGGGCGGATCCGCAGCACCGAGGCGATGTCGCTGTTCGAGGAAGGCTTCCACATCCCGCCGATGCGCCTTCTTCGCGCCGGCGAACCGGATGCCACGCTGCTGCTGCTGCTGCGCACCAATGTCCGCACGCCGGACCAGACCGAGGGCGATGTCTGGGCACAGGCTGCCGCGCTCGCGCTGATCGAGGACCGTATCGGCCGCGCCCTGGACGACCACGGCCTGCCGGACCTTGAGGCGGTGGCGGGGGACATCTTTACGCGGTCCGAGGCGGAGATGCGCCGGCGTATCGCCGCCTTGCCGGAAGGATCCTGGGAATATGGCTTCACCACGGACGGGCTGGACGGCCCCTTCACCTTCCGCTGCCGCGTGACCCTGGCAGGCGGCGAGGCGGTGGTGGATTTCGCCGGTACCTCGCCCGAGCAGCCGCGCGCGGTGAACTGCGTCTATGCCTACACCTTCGCCATGACGGTCTTCGCGCTGAAGGCGCTGCTGCTGCCGGAACTGCCGAACAACGAGGGCATCTTCCGGCCGATCCGGGTGCTGGCGGAGGAGGGCAGCCTGCTGAACCCGCGCTTCCCCGCGGCGGTCGGCGGGCGTGCGGCGACCGGGCATTACGTGCCGCCGCTGGTCTTCGGCGCCCTGGCATCCGTGTTGCCTGAAAAGGTGCGCGCAGCGCCTGGCTCGCCGCTCTGGATCGTCAATCTCGCGGGTGTGGACGGGGCAGGGCGGGGCTTTGCGAACGTGCTGTTCTTCAACGGCGGCACCGGCGCCGGCGCGGCCCAGGATGGCGCGGATTGCGTGTCCTTCCCGTCCAACATCTCGGCCACGCCGGTTGAGGTAGCGGAACGCACCGCACCGGTCTTCATCCATAGCAAGGCACTGCGCGAAGGCTCCGGCGGCGCCGGCAGCCAGCGTGGCGGGCGCGGTCAGGAGGTGGTGTTGGAGTGCGAGGCGGAGGGCGTCCAGGCGGTCTTCGTGACAGAGCGGCTGCGTGAACCCGCACCCGGCCTGTTTGGTGGCGCCTCGGGCGCCGCGGGCGCCGTGCTGCTAAACGGACTGGCCTTCGATACGCGCCGCCAGCAACGCCTGAAGCGCGGCGATGTGCTGACGCTGCGCACCCCGGGCGGCGGTGGCTACGGGGCGCCCAGGTGATGCCGTTCAGCCATCGCTGCCGGTCGTGGTGACGTAGCCGGCCAGGATGTCGGCCCGCGTCGCCGCCGGGTCGCGTTTCGCCGGATCGCCATGGCCGCCGCCGCCCGGCGTGGCGAGCGAGACGGTATCGCCGCGCTTCAGCACATACTGCCGCTTGGGGTCGCTTGGCGCTCCATTGATGCGCAGTGCACCCGGTGCGCCGGGCTGCCCTCCTTCAATGCCGAAGGCCGGGAAGATGGTCCGCTCCGCCAGGAAGGACACGGCGATGGGCCTCTCGGAAAGGCTTTCGATCAGGATTTCCTGCCCGAGCCCGCCCCGGTGCCGTCCCGGGCCGCCGAAGTCCGGCCGCAACCGCTTATGGTGGAAGCGCAGCGGCGCGATGTGCTCGCTGATCTCGACCGCGGTGGATGAGACATTCGATGGCCAGGACAGGCAGGTAACGCCGTCGCCGCGGGCATTGCCGCCCATGCCACCGTTGTAGAAGAACATGTTGGCGTAGGGCTTGCCTGGCCCGCCACCCGGCGTCGGCCGGACCCCGGACTGGTTCATGCCCCACATCGGCGATCCGGCGGCGGCCATTACCCGCTCCGGCACCACCTGGCCGAGGCAGCCGAAGACCAGCACCGGCAGGTAATGCCCGATCAGCATCCGGCTGCCGCCCGAGGCGGGAAACTGCGGGTTCACGATGCAGCCCGGTGGCGCCTTCACCGCAATCGGCCGCCAGGCACCCTCGTTGTTCGGCAGGTTGGGCGAGGTACACAGCTTCACCCCATACATGCACATCGCATAGGTATAGCAGAGCGCGCAATTGATCGCCCGGTCCACCTGCGCATCGGTGCCGGCGAAATCCATCTCGATGGTGTCGCCGCGCACGGTCAGGGCAAGGCGGATGGTGATGGGGGTGTCGAGCAGCCCGTCGGTCTGGAGCGAGCTATGGTAGGTGCCATCCGGCAGGGCGGTGATGGCGGCGCGCATCGCAGTCTCGCAGCGCCCCTGGATCTCGGCCGCGAGATCGCCGAGATCGGCCAGTTCATAGGCCGCCATCAGCGCCAGCAGCCGGTCCTCCATCACGTCGAGCGCCACCACCTGCGCCCATAGGTCACCCATTGTCTGGTCGGGCGTGCGGACGTTCTGGCGGATCATCGCCACGAGCGTCTCGTCGGTGACACCGCCGCGCATCAGCTTCAGCGGCGGGATCTGCAACCCTTCCTCGAATACCTCGCGCGGTTCGGGGCTGCGGATCTTACCACCGATGTCAGGCGCATGGGCGGTAGAGGCGCTGAAGGCCACGAGTTGCCCATTGCGGAAAATCGGCTTGGCGACCGTGATGTCGGGCAGGTGGCCGGTGCCGAGCCAGAGATCGTTGGTGATCAGCACGTCGCCCGGCTCCAGTGCCTCGGGCGGGAAGAAGCGCAGGAAGTGCTTCACCGTCTCGGGCAGGGTGCCGATGAAGGACGGGATGCTCTCCGTCGCCTGGACCAGAGACTGCCCCCGCGCATCGGTGACGATGCAGGAAAAGTCGTAGGATTCGCGGACCAGCGTGGAAAATGAGGTACGGACCAGCGCCGCCGCCGCCTCATCCACCAGCGAGATCAGGCGGCGCCACAGCAATTCCAGCTCGACGGCATCGAAGGTGCGGGGGGCGGTCATGGCGCGGTCTCCGGCAATTCGGCGAGGAGCGATCCGTCCGGCAGCAGGGAAATGCGCGCGCCCGGACCGACGACGAAGGTGCTTTCGTTTTCCTCGAATATCGCGGGTCCTTCGGCGGTGAAGCCGGCGGGCAGGGCGTAGCGGTCGTAGACGGGCGTCTCGACCGGGCCGTCTTGCTCGGGGAAATGAACGGGGCGGCTGCCCTTGCGCGCCGTGCCACCGGCTGCGGCGGCAAGATCGAGCCGCCCTTCCGCCCCAGGCACCGGCGCGCTGAGGGCAAGCCGCAGCGCGACGAACTGGATCGCGGCGCCGGGCGGGATGCGGCCGAACAGCCGGCGATACTCTGTCTCGAAGGCCTTGCGGATGCCGGCGGCATCGAGTGGGTCCGGAAGGGCAACCGTGATCTCGCTGCCCTGGCCGACGTAACGCATATCGGCCAGCCGCCCGGTACTGCTGCGCGACAGGTCGGCGCCGGTCGCCGCCACCACCGGCGCCGCCTCCACTTCCAGCCGGGCGAAGTTGCCGGCGATCGCGCCGAGGTCGGCCTGATCCAGCGGCACGTTGAGCGAGGCGACGCGGTCCACCCGCGCCGCCGCCATCAGCATGCCGATGGTGCTGCCCACCCCCGCACCCGGCGGGCAGACCAGTCGGCGGATGCCGAGCTTGCGAGCCACGCCCCAGGCATGCACCGGGGCGGCGCCGCCGGTGGCCATCAGTGCGTATTCATGTGGCACCCGGCCGCGCTCCGCGATGGCGACCCGCGCTGCGCCGGCCATGGTCTCGTTGACCACATCCTGGATGCCGACGGCTGCCCGGGCGGGCGCGACACCGAGTGCTCCGGCCAGCCGCCCGAGCGCGGCCGCCGCGGCTTCGGCATCGATCGCCATGGCGCCGCCCAGGAAGAAGTCGGCGTTGAGGCAGCCGAGGGCGAGATCGGCGTCCGTCACCGTCGCCGCCGACCCGCCGCGCGCGTAACAGGCGGGGCCGGGCTGCGCCCCGGCGCTGTCCGGGCCGACGTTCAGCGTGCCGAGGTCGCTGCGCCGTGCGATGGAGCCGCCACCGGCGCCTATCTCGATCAACTCTACCGTGGCGATCTGGATGGGCAGGCCCGAGCCGCGCAGGAAGCGCCGCTCACGCGCCGCCTCGAATCCCCAGGCGACCAGCGGCGTCCCGCCATCCACCAGCGCCAGCTTCGCCGTGGTGCCGCCCATGTCGAATGCCAGCACGCGGTCGAGACCCGCCTGCCGGCCGAACCAGGCGCCGGCCAGTGCGCCGGCCGCGGGGCCGCTTTCCAGCAATTGTACCGGTGTCCGCTTGGCCTCGCTGACATGGGTGAGGCCGCCGTTGGACAGCATCAGATGCAGGGTGCCGGGAATGCCGGCGGCGGCGATCTCGCTTTCCAGCCGGTCGAGGTAGGTTTCGGCGATCGGGCGTACATAGGCATTTGCAACGGTGGTGCTGGCGCGCGGGTACTCGCGGATTTCCGGCGCGATCTCGCTGGAGATCGAAATGGAAAGCTGTGGGAAACGCGCTGCGATGGCCGCCGCCGCCGCCTGTTCATGCGCCGGGTTGGCATAGGCGTGCAGGAACACGATGGCGAGGCTCTCGACCCCGGCCGCGATCAGCGCCTCGGCCTCCGCTACGCAGGCAGCGGTGTCGAGTGGCATGACGACACTGCCATCGGCACCGATGCGCTCCACCACCTCGCGCCGCCACGGCCGTGGCACCAGCGGCTTCGGCATGTCGATGAAGATGTCGTAGAGTTCGTACTTGCGTTCCCGGGCGATTTCCAGCACGTCGCGGAAGCCGGCGGTGGTGAGCAAGCCGGTGCGGGCGCCCTTGCGTTCGATGAGCGCGTTGGTGAACAGCGTCGTCGCATGCACCACGCGCCCGATCGAGGCGGGCGGGATGCGATGCGCTTCGAGCAACAGGCGGATGCCCGCCATCACGCCGCGCGCCGGATCGTCCGGCGTGGTACTCTCCTTCCAGACATGGGTGCGGCCGCTGGCAGGGTCGAAGGCCACGAGGTCCGTGAAGGTGCCGCCGATGTCTATGCCGAGCGAATAGGTGGTCGCCATCCTTGGAAAGGTCTCCGGTGCCTTGCGGCAGTTCAGGTGGCAAGGGTGCGCCGCCGCCAGGCGGCAGCGCCGAGCAGCGCGAGCAGGACGATGCCTGACAGATCGGTCACTGCCCCAGGCTTGATGAGCAGCAGGGAGGCGGCGCCGAACAGCACGCGTTCGGGCATGCTGGTCGGCACCAGGAACCAGCCGACGATCGCCACCGACAGGGCGAAGATGCCAAGCGAGGCGGTCACCACCGCCAGCGCCACGGCCAACGGTTCACCCATGCCGAGCAGCGCTGGCCCAAAGACGAACATGTAGGGAATCAGGAAGATCGAGAGGCCAAGGCGGAAGGCGACCCAGCTGGTGCGCCACGGGTCGCTGCCCGCAACCGCGGCCGCGGCATAGGAGGCGATGGCGACAGGCGGGGTGATCGATGACTTCGATGCTACCCACATGATGAACATATGCGCGGCAAGCAGCGGCACGCCGCCCTCGACCAACCCCGGCGCCAGCAGCGCCGCCATGATGATGTAGGCGCCCGAGGTCGGCATCCCCATGCCGAGCACGATGCCCATGACCGTCGTCAGCAGAAGCAGCACCAGCGTATGACCGCCCGCGGCATCCAGGATCAGCCCCGAAAGCCGCAACCCGAGGCCGGTCTGGCCGATGATGCCGACCAGGATGCCGCCGACCGCGCATGCTACGGTGACCGCGGCGACCAGGCGCGGCGCCTCCGCCATCGCGTCCCAGCAGACCCGGAGAATCCGTCGGCAATTCACCGGGTCCAGCGCGATCAGCAGCAGTACCAGCGCGGCAGTCGCCCAGACCGCCGCAGTGGTGGGCGTGCGTCCGTCCACCAGAGCTCCGATCATCACGAGGATGGCGATCAGCAGGTAGCCCTGGCGTTTCAACACGGCGAATGCGGTTGGTGCGGTCGGGTCGGCGAAGGCGGCAAGCCGCAGCCGCCGTGCTTCCAGATCCACCATGATATAGACCGCCAGCGCATAGAGCCCCGCGGGGATCACGCTGATGCCCATGATGGTGGCATAGGTGGCGCCGGTGAATTCCATCATGATGAAGGCGGCGGCCCCCATGATGGGCGGCGTAATCTGGCCGCCGGAGGAAGCCACCGCCTCGACCCCGGCGGCGAATTCCTTGGTGTAGCCGCTGCGCTTCATGGCCGGGATGGTGAAGGCCCCGGTGGTGACGACGTTGGCGGCGGAACTGCCCGAGAGCATGCCCATGAAGGTGCTTGCCACCACCGCGCTTTTTGCAGCGCCGCCGACAGTGCGGGCGGTAAGCGCGCGGGCGAAATTGGTGAAGAAGTCGCCGGCGCCGCTGGCTACCAGCAGCGAGCCGAACAGCACGAAGTGGAAGACGTAATTGGCCATCACGCCCAATGGCGCACCGAAGATTCCTTCGGTGGTGAGGTAGCTATACTCCAGCACCGCTTCCAGGCTGTAGCCGCGGTGCCACAATGCCCCGGGCAGCAGGTTGCCGAACAGCGCGTAGCCCAGGAACACGAGCAGCACCACGACCAGCACCCAACCCACGGTGCGTCGTGCCGCCTCCATCACCACCACGATCAGCCCGATCGCCAACACCATTTCCGTCGTTGTCAGGGGCTCGACGAAGAGCATCCGCTCAGTGACATAGCGTGCGTTGACGAACAGGTAGCCGGTCGCGGCGGCGGCGGTGCCCAGCAGCAACCCGTCCCAGGCCAGCGCAAGCGGGTGCTGCGGCCCTTCGGAGCCCCGCGCCAGGAACAGCACGGTCAGCGCAAGCAGCAGGTGAAGCGGGAAATGCACCTCGGCAACCGGGGTGCCGAAGAAGCCGGTCCAAAGATGGTAGGCCGACATCGCCACCGCTATGCCGGTGCGTGCGTGGCTGATCCAGAATGCCACCCGGTAGGCAGGCGATGGCCTGGGCCGTGATACTCATGCTGCCGGCATCCAGGCCCGCCGCATCAACGCAGTACGCCGGCCTCGCGCCAATAGCGCGCCACGCCAGGGTGGAATTCCATGCCGCCGTCATTGGCGAAATCGGCCAGTTCAAGCTTGCCGAGCGAGACGTGCAGGGCCCGTACCCGCGGCAGGTTCTCGGCCATGGTGCGGGCTATCCAGTAGGCCTCATCCTCGCTCATCTCGGCTCGCACGAAGATCAATTGGTCGGTCAGCACGGTCTGCACCTCGGAGGTCTGGCCACGATAGGTGCCGGCAGGAAGTGCGCCGGTTCGGAAACCCGGGTTGAGTTGTATCATTCGCGTGCGCAGATCGCCGTCGATCGGCAGGAAACGTACGTCCAGGCTCTGGGACACGTCGAGGAAAGCGGGGCTCGGCGCCAGCGTCGTCGCGGTGAACCCGACGATGCGGCGGTCTTTCATCTGCGACGCGCCATAGCCCTGGCCGCCGCGGGTAAGTTCGAGGTTCTCCTCGCTCATGCCGGCGGCCTGCAGCGCAAGGCGGAACGCTTCGGTTGTCACGTTGCCGACCGGCTGCGAGGCGAAGGCCTTGCCTCGCAGGTCGGCCAGGCTGGTCACGCCGCTGTCGGTCGAGACGACGATGTGCACATGGTTCGGCCCGATCGTCCCGACACTGCGGATGTTGGTGATCGGCTGACGGAACGGAGCGTCGCCGCGCGCTGCCGCTGGCGGTACCGCGCTCATGGTGAAGCCCATTTCGCCACGGCCCGCGGCGACCACCGCGATGTTGGAGACGCCACCGCCAACTTCGCTTGAAGCGCGGATGCCTGCCTCCTGGAATATCCGTGCAAGCCCACCGCCCATCGCATACCAGGATCCGCCCTGCGGCCCGGTGAAGATGGTGAGTTGCTGCGGCGGCTTGCCTTGCGCATGGGCCGCCCCGGAGACGGAGCCGAGGGCCAGTGCCGCGGCGGCGCCAACGCGCGCTGCCGTCCTGAGCAGGGAGCTGCGGAGCATGGTGAGAGCCTTTCCCGGTGTTCCCTGCAAAGTATGGCGCCGTCCCACCAGCCATGGCGAGACGGAAAAGCGCGCTGCTGATCAGTCGGTGAGATCGAGCGAAGCCTCGATGCACGCTTCGTAGCCAGGATGGTGGGTCATTGCTCCCGCCGAGATCATCGCGGCGGCAAGCCAATCCACCGCCTCGCGCGGCAGGTGCGTATCGTCCGACCAAATCCCCAGCGCCCGGTAGCGTGCAACGGCCCGCGCCAGGTGGTGTGGCGCCACATCCGTGAAGCGCGGTGCCAGTGTGGCGACAATGGCGTCCGTCTCGGCGCCGCGCATCCAGGCCAGGGCATCACCGAGGCCGCGCACCACCGCCTCGATGAATTCGCGTTTGGCGCTGATGCGAGGTGTCACGGCATAAAGCGCGCTGTAGGCGGTCGGGCCGCGCGTGGCGGCGGCATACCACACCGAAGCGCCTGCCTCCTCGAGCGCCGCGGCATGGGGCTCGAACAGCATCACGGCATCCACCGCACCGGTGCGCAGCGCCGCCGCGCCCTCCGCCATGGGCATCCGTACCATGCCGGCCATGGTCGCGGGGTCGAGCCCCACCAGGCGCAGGTCGTGTTGCAGGCACCACCAAGGCGTCGGTACCTCGGACGGGACGGCAACCCGCAGCGTGGCGAGGTCGGTCAGCATGAAGTCCGGCCATGCGCCCATGCCGAGCAGCAGGAATGGATCCCGCATGACCGCCGCGCCGAAGCTGCGCAGCGTGCAGGCTGGATCGCGGCTGCGTTCCAGCATGGGCCGCATGGGGCCGCTCCAGGCAAGGTCGGCGCTGCCGTCGAACAGACGGCCGGCGGCCGCGTCCGGGTTTCCCGCAGTCTCCAGCGCTATCTCGACGCCGCGTGCGGCAAAGCAGCCGCGGTCCAGCGCGATATAGTAGGGCGCGTAGAACACTGCGCGGAAGGGCTCGATCAGGAGTAACCGGTCCATGGCGGCTCAGCCCGCCCGTGCGCCGGTGCGCTGCAGGATAGGCAGCCATTTCTCCGACTCCGCATGCAGGAAGGTGCGGGCTGCGGCGCTGTCACCTGGCATGGGATCCACCCCCCGGTCGACGAAGCCGCGCCGTACCGCTGGGTCTGCGAGTATCTTGAGCACTGCGGCTGAAAGCGTGGCGACAACCGGCTCCGGCGTGCCCGCCGGCGCGTACAGCGCCTGGAAGGAGGATGCGCGGTAGCCGGTGATTCCGGCTTCGGCGAGGGTTGGCAACTCGGGCAGCATCTGTGATCGGCGGGTGGTGGTCACGGCCAGCGCCCGCGCCTTTCCGTCGCGCACGAAGGGAGCCAGCAGGGTCTGGCTGTCGATCATCATGTCGATGCGTCCGGCGATGAAATCGGTCACCGCCGCCGGCGTGCCGCGGTAGGTGACGACGGTGAAATCCACATCCGCAAGGGTCTTGAGCAACTCGCCCGCAAGATGGGATGCGGCACCGATACCCGTGGTGGCGAAGGTCGCCTCGCCACGCCGCTCGCGCAACCAGGTGAGCAGGGAGGGCACATCGGTGGCGGGTACGGTGGGATGCACGCAGACCAGGAAGCTCTGGTCTCCGACCAGCGCGACCGGCGAGAAATCGGCGATGCTGTCGAAGCCCGTATCTTGGTAGAGCGCGGGAATCACCGGATGGGCTGCGCCATTCAGCAGCAGCGTGTGTCCGTCGGGCACGGCACGGGCCACGGTGCGGGCGCCGATGGTGGAGCCGGCGCCCGGCTGGTTCTCGACGATGATGGTTTGTCCAAGCTCCCGCCCCAGCGGATCGGCTATCAGCCGCGCCACGACATCGATGATGCCGCCGGCTGCAAAAGGCACCACGATGCGTATCGGGCGGTCGGGATATCGAGCCTGCGCATGAACCGCAGGCGCGGCGAGCGGGAGTGATGCCATTGCGGTAAGAATGGCCCGGCGGCTTGTCAGCATCACGCGCTCCCTGCAAGATCGGTGCCGCCACGGAACCAGCTTCCGCGGACCGAGTCAAAGCCAACCCGACAGGGGGGGTAGGCGTCTGGTCCCGCCGCCCGCAGTTCCCGACCGTCCGAGGGGCCTGGGTCATGGCACCAGCCGGCTATTTCCGCTGCGAATGCCTGGCAGGGGCGCTAGAGGAAGGAGGGGGACGCGATGACCTAATCATCCCGCTTCCGAAGCCGGCCGAAGCGATTTTCATTACACCGGCGGGGCTTGCGGGTAGGCTACAAGTGCCCGAACGGGCGGTGGCCGCAGTGATTTTTGCCCATGGCAGCGGCTCCAGCCGGCACAGTCCGCGCAATCACCTCAACCGGTGGGCACAGTCATGAACGACCTGCCTGACCGACCTCGTCATCGTGAAGCTGTTACCATCAGTGCCACGAAGGGTGCTGTTGATCGAGGTGTTCGCGCAGGAGCGCCATGTTTCGCAAGTTGGCGCGGTAGAAGACGTCACCAACCCAGCCGGCCAATGGAACGGCACTGATTACAGTGTCCACGCCGATGTGGCCGATCATCCGCAGCAGTGTCCTGGTCGGCACACCAAGGCGATGCGCTTCCCAGATCAAATAGGCGGAGACGCCTTTCGATGCGACCAGGCCCAGCCCCGGCAGCAGATTCAGCACGGGATCCAATCCGAAACGAATACCGGTGCCGGGAAGGCGCCACTTGCTGTCGAGCGCGCGTGCAATGCCATCCAGGCGCAGGCGTGCCCGGTCTTCCCGACTGGTAAGGTCCAAGCCTGCTGCGATCAATGGTGCCCGGTTGCTCATGGTGCCCTTTCCAGCAGACCATTCGGTCTGGCGAACGGAGCAACGCATCGGGCTGCCCGGGGCTCCATGGTCAGAACATGGGGCGCTGACCAATCCATCTCCGGCGAACTTCCGCCAAAGCCGGGGATTTCAGCCTGCATGACGAATTTCATGCCGGGAGGAGTTGGCGGATGGGGTGGGATTCGAACCCACGGTGAGCTTGCACCCACGCCGGTTTTCAAGACCGGTGCCTTAAACCGCTCGGCCACCCATCCTATGCGTCATCGCCCGGGCAGGTTAGATGTCTGGCGGCCCATGGGATCTGACCAATGACACGATCGGTCGTCGCCGCAATTTCCGCTTTACTGATATTCGGCGACACCGCCCTTGCTCAGGATCTCCCACCGCCCGACGACCGCATGGTAGTTCACTTCCTGACAGAAAACGACGCCTACGGCACGACGACCGACAGGTTCTACACCAACGGCGCCCGATTCGGTTGGAGCTCGGCAGAGGAATCGCTGCCCCAACCCCTTGCCGCCCTGGACCGCAGCCTGGCGCAGTTGTTCGGGCCGGCCCGCAGCCGCTGGGGCATCGGGATCGGCCAGAACATGTACACACCGGTCGATAAATCCCGATACGACCCGGACCCGCGAGACCGGCCCTATGTAGGTTATCTCTATGCGGAACTGTCACTCGACCGCCGGACCCACCACACCCTGGACCGCTTCAGCTTGCAGCTTGGCATGATCGGTCCAGTCGCGCTGGCACGGCCTGCCCAGGACGTCGTACACCAGCTTCTTGGAGAGCGGCCTGCGCGCGGTTGGAACTATCAGCTTCACAACGAACCCGTGTTCAATCTGGCCTGGGACCGCGTATGGCGGGTGCCGCTGGCGGCGCTGCCGGGCAGCATTGCGGTGGATTTGTTGCCGTCCCTGACCCTGGCGGCTGGTACCGTGCAAACCTATGCGGCCGTTGGCGGCAGGCTGCGCATCGGGCAGGGGCTGGAGCGTGATTTCGGCACGCCAAGGATCCGTCCCGCAATTGCCGATACTCCCGCCCCGGTCGGTGAGGGCTTTGGCTGGTACCTGTTCGCCGGTGCTGCGGGCAGGCTGGTGGCGCGCGACATCTTCCTTGACGGCAACACGTTCAGGGACAGCCGCTCGGTCGACCACCGGCCGTTCATGGCCGATGTGGAAATTGGCGCGGCTGTGTTCTGGCATGACATCCGCCTGGGCTACACCCAGGTGTTCCGCAGCAAGGAATTCGTTGCCCAGGAAAAGAGCTTCACCTTCGGCGTCCTTTCCCTGTCCTTTGCATTCTGAAGAACGGGGGGCCGAGGCCCCCCGCCCAACTTTATTCGCCGGCGAGCCGTGCCGCCATCATCGGTGCGCCGAGCCGCAGCATGCCATTCACATCCGCTGCCCTATCAAGACCGATGACCGCATCCGCAAGCTGGATCGCCCGGTCCCGGCCCAGCACGGTATCCACCAGGCCGTGGAATTTCGCTCGCAGTTCCGCTTCGGTCAGGAAATTGTCGGGCTCGCCCTTGGCGACCTTCACCAGCCGGACGAATTCCTGGCCACGTGCCCGCACGGTGAGCTTGCCGGCCATGTAGTCGGGAAACAGGGCCTGGATCTCCGGGTCCTCCACGCAGGTGGTCTTCGGCAGCAGGCTGCGCACCGCTGGATCATTCAGCAACGCATAGCTGTCCCAGCCCATGTGACCGCTCGCCAGGCCGCAGGCGACGACGAAGGGGCCGCTGAACTGGCCATCGACCACATTCTGCGGGTTCTGCTTGTAGGCCAGCGGGGCGCCGATCAGCAGCATGCCCTTCTGCGGCAGGCCGAGGACCACCGCCTCGATTTCCTCCGCCTTCAGCCCGAGCTCGGCCCGCAGCGCGATGGCGGCGTCGATGCAGGCATGGCCGTAGCGGCAGGACGGGTAGGGCTTCACTGCCGTGTTCATCAGCTCGAACTCGGTGCCGAGACCCTGCAGGGCGCGCTCGGGCTTCGGGTTCGGGGCATAAGCACGGAGGAAACCGGCCTTGCCCTCGAAGGCCTCGGATGCGCCGCGGAAGCCCTCGCGCGCCAGGGTGGCGGCGGCGAGGCCGTTCATGGCGCTCCAACCGACCTGGAAACGCTTCGTCCAGGCGCCATTGGCCAGGAATTGCAGGCTACCGGCAGCCTGGGACAGGGCGATACCGAAGGCATCCTGCATCGCCTTGCTGTCCAGCCCAAAGACCCGCCCCGCGGCGGCGGCGGCCCCGAAGGCACCGCAGGTGGCGGTCGGGTGATAGCCGCGATCGTAATGGTCGCCGCCCGGCAGCGACAGCGCCAGCCTGCAGGTCACTTCGTAGCCGGCTACGATGGCGGAAAGCACGGTACGACCATCCGCGCCGACCATCTCCGCCGCCGCCAGCGCCGCGGGGATCACCGGCGCGCCGGGATGTAGCGTGCCGGCAGCGTGAGTGTCGTCGAAATCGAGCGAATGGGCCAGCGCGCCGTTCAGCATCGCCGCACCCGCCGGGGTATAGCGCGCGCTGTCGCCGAGCACCGCCGAGCCGCCGGCCGCAAGCCCAAGGGCGCGTGCCATGCCGAGCAGGGCAGGGGTGCTCTCGGCGTCATGCCGGCCGCGGATGATATTGCCCACTAGGTCGAGCATCAGGTATCGCGTGCGTTCCTGAACCTCGGGCGGCAGCGTGGCGAAATCGAGCGAGGCACAATAGGTGGCGAGGGTTTCGGTTTCGGCGGCCATGGCGTTTCCCCTTGGATGCTGGCTCGATCTTAGCACTCCGCCACCCGCTTCCAAGTGCAGTCAGTGGTTGCGATTGGCCGGGCGTCATGCCACCTGTCGCCCATGCTCCATCGTCGCGCTGCCCTCCTTGTTTCACTTGCCCTGGCTTCCGGCCGGCCGGTCCTGGCCGCCACCGGTTTCGAGAGCTTCCTCGATAGCGTTCGCGGCGAGGCGCGCCGCGCCGGCGTCTCAGCCGCCACGTTGCAGCGGGCTTTCGCCGGCCTCCGCCCGAACGACAGGGTGCTGGAGCTGGACCGGCGGCAGCCGGAAGGCGCCCTGAGCTGGGAGCAGTATCGCGACCGCATCGTCTCCCAGACCCGCATCCTCAACGGCCGGCGGCACTTCCAGGAGAACCGGACGCTACTGGCCGCGATCGGCACCCGGTATGGGGTGGACCCAAGGGTCATTGTGGCGATCTGGGGGATGGAGACCAATTTCGGCGGCAACACTGGCGGCTTCGGCGTGATCGAGGCTTTGGCGACCCTCGCTTGGGAGGGCCGTCGCGCCAAGTATTTCCGCTCCGAACTCATTGCCGCACTGCGGGTGCTGGATGGCGGGCATGTCGATCCCGCACGGATGCGCGGCAGCTGGGCCGGCGCAATGGGCCAGCCACAGTTCATGCCGTCCAACTTCGAGCGCCTGGCGGTGGATTTCGATGGCGATGGCCGGCGCGACATCTGGGACAGCCGGGCCGATGCGCTGGCCTCGATCGGCCACTACCTCGCGCGCAACGGCTGGCGTGCCGGCGAGCCATGGGGCCAGGCGGTGCAGCCTCCCACTGGCCTGGATCTGCAGCGGGTCGATACCGACCTCAAGCGGCCGCTGCGGGAATGGGCGCGGGCCGGATTCCGCCGGGTGGATGGTGGGCCACTTCCGGCATCCGAGATCGATGCGAGCGTCATCCTGCCACGCAACGGCACCACCCAGGTCTTCCTGGTGCACCAGAATTTCCGCGCCATCCGTCGTTACAACCCGCCGGTGAACTACGCGCTGGCGGTCGGGTTGCTTGCGGACCAGGTCGCTTGAGGCGGGGCGCAGCGCTCGCACTGGCTCTGCTGGCGGCAGGATGCGCCAGGCCGGCCCCGTCACCTCCACCAGCGGGACGCTATCTGGTGGGAGAACCCTACGTCCTCGGGGCTGTCTGGTCCTACCCGCGGGAGGATTTTGGCCTCGATGAGACCGGCGTGGCAGTCGTGTCATCCTGGGTAGGCAGCGGGCAATATACCGCCAATGGGGAGGTCAGGGACCCGCGGCGTCTCACCGGCGCCCACCGCACCTTGCAACTGCCCGCCATTGTCACGGTGACGAATTTGGAGAATGGCCGGGAAATCCGTATCCGCGTGAATGATCGCGGACCGGACGAGGTTGGCCGCATCCTGGGACTTTCGCCGCGGGCGGCACAACTGCTTGGCATTCCGCCCGATGGGGCGGCGCGGGTCCGCCTGCGGGTGGATGCCGGGCCAAGCCGCGCGTTAGCCGCCGATATGCGCGCCCCTGAGGATGGCGGTCTTGCCATGACTGCCGCGCCGCGCGTGGCAGTCATGACCGAGGCGCTGGCCCCGCTACCCGGAGCCCGCGATTTGCTCCGGATACGCGCATTGGCGACCCGGCCAATGCAGCGAGGCGGCGAAACCCTTGCCCCTTCCATTGAACTGCCCCCCGATCCGCTGCCTGAGGTGGTGACGCAGGGCCATGCGGAGCCGGGTCGGCTGGTGGTGGAAGCCGGCACCTTCTTCCGCCGCGACCTGGCGCAGCGCCAGGCGGCCGGGCTCGCGCGGTTGGCGGCGCGGGTGGAGCCCTTCGGCACTGGTCGCCAGCCCCAGTACCGCGTGCGGATGGGGCCATTCGCGGATATCGCCGCGGCGGACCGGGCGGTGGCCGCCGTACTCGCGGCGGGGTTGCCGGAGGTCCGGCTGTTGATCGATTGATGCCGGTGCAGGTGCCGCTTCGCCCACCGGCGTCGGCGGCGCTTGAGCCGGAAGGGCCTGACCGCGTATGCGGTACGATGTTGCACCCAGGAGACTTGCCTGCCATGCCGATCCGTCCAGATGCCCCGGTGCCAGCTCCGCCCGGCGTGCAGCGTCGCACCTTGCTGCTGCCGGCTGCGGCGGCGCTGACCCTGGGTAGTCTGCCGGCATTTGCCCAGCCCCGGCCATCCTCCCGCGCCCCTGCCGGGCCCGCGCCGAGCCCGGCCGAAACCCCGCTGGGCCCGTTCGATACGATCGCCCGGCTGGCGCTGGTGGTGGATGCCGATACCGGCGCAGTACTGCTCGAGAAGAACGCGGACGAGCAGATGCCGCCCTCCTCGATGTCGAAGCTGATGACCATGTACATGGTCTTCGACATGCTCAAGGCCGGCCGGTTGCAGTTGAACCAGGAACTGCCGGTCAGCGAACGCGCCTGGCGGATGGGCGGCAGCAAGATGTTCGTCGAGCTTAACTCCACCATTCCGGTGGAGGCTCTGATCCGCGGTGTCATCGTGCAGTCGGGCAACGACGCATGCGTCGTCCTGGCCGAGGGCATTTCTGGTTCAGAGCAGCAATTCGCCGATGCCATGAACCAGAAGGCGCGGGAAATAGGCCTGACGAACAGCAACTTCCGCAACGCCACTGGCTGGCCCGATCCGGAACACCGGATGACCTGCCGCGACCTGGCGCACCTTGCGCGCCGGATCATCAACGACTTCCCCGAGTACTACGGGTACTACAACGAGCGTAGCTTCACTTGGCACAACATCACGCAGGAGAATCGCAACCCGGCGCTTTCACGGGTGGCTGGCGCTGACGGCCTCAAGACCGGCCATACCGAGGAAGCGGGTTACGGCCTGACCGCCAGCGCAAAACGGGGCGACCGCCGCATCATCCTGGTATTCAACGGTCTGCCGAGCATGCGGGCCCGCGCCGAGGAAAGCGAACGGCTGCTCGAATGGGCGTTCCGTGAGTTCGAGAATGTCGTGCTGTTCCGCGCCGCCGACGTGATCGAGGAAGTGCCGGTCCATCTGGGCGAGCGGAACACCGTGCCGCTGGTCGGCGGTCAGGACCGAGTGGTTACCCTTCCGCGCCAGTGGCGCCAGCGATTGCAGGTCCGCCTGCGCTACGATGCACCGGTGACCGCGCCGGTGACGAAGGGACAGAAGCTCGGCACCCTCATAGTGTCCGGCCAGGGCGTGCCGGACGCCGAGCATGAGCTTTTCGCCGGAGCCGACGTCGAGCGGCTCGGCCTGCTCCCGCGTATTCCGGCAGTGATCAGCCACTGGCTCACCGGAAGCTGACGATGCTGCCCGGGCGTTTCATCACGCTTGAGGGCGGGGAGGGGGCGGGCAAGTCAACCCAGGCCCGCCGGCTGGCTGATGCGCTGGCGGCCGAGGGGCTGCCGGTACTGCGGACCCGCGAACCAGGCGGCGCACCGGGGGCGGAGGCGGTCCGCCGCTTGCTGCTCGGTGCCGGTCCCTGGGACGGTGTGGCGGAGTGCATGCTGCATTTCGCCGCGCGGCGGGAACATGTGGCGCGTACCATCCGCCCGGCACTGGATGCGGGAATTTGGGTGGTTTCCGACCGCTTTGCGGACTTTACCCTCGCCTACCAGTGCTTCGGCCAGGGCGTGCCGCGCGCCGCTTTCGATGCGCTGGCCGCTATCACGCTGGACGGACTGCGGCCTCACCTGACCCTGGTGCTGGAAATTGATCCTGCCGAGGGCCTCGCGCGCGCCATGGCCCGGGGAGACGCCAACCGTTACGAATTTATGGACGATGCCTTCCACGACCGGGTTCGCGCCGGCTTCCGCGCCATTGCTGCGGCCGAGCCGGACCGCTGCATTATCATAGACGCAACCGATGCACCGGAAGGTGTGGCGGCTGCGATCCTGCGCAACATCCGCACCCGACTTACGCCATGATTCCCCCTGAGCCGCGCGCCAACCCTGAACTCATTGGTCATGACGATGCGGCCCGTACCTTGGAGGAGGCGGCTTGTTCCGGCCGCTTGCACCATGCTTGGCTGATTGCCGGACCGCCCGGAGTCGGTAAGGCAACCCTTGCTTACCGCTTTGCCCGCTGGCTGCTGGCAGGCATGCCAGCCAGCCCGCCGGGGCGAGTGCCGCTGTTCCTCCCTGAAGGCGATCCGGTGTTCCGCCGGGTCTCTGCCGGTGCCCATGCCGACCTGTTCACAATGGCGCCAAACACCGGCGAGAAGGGCAAAAAGGAGGTGCTGCGGGCAGAGGATGCCCGTGCCGCCGTCCGTTTCCTGGCCATGACCGCGGCGGAGGGAGGTTGGCGCGCCGTGGTGGTCGAAGAACTGGACCGCGCCGAGCGTGAGGTGGTGCCAAACATCCTGCTGAAGACCCTGGAGGAGCCGCCGCCGCGTACCGTGCAACTGCTGGTGACCAGTGCGCCGGACCGGCTGCTGCCCACCATCCGCAGCCGATGCAGGCGGCTCGACCTGCTACCGCTGCCCGAGTCGGCGGATGCAGGAATTGCTGGCGCGTTGGCTGCCTGAGATGGGCGCAGGCGACCGCACAGGGCTGATCCGCATCGCCGATGGCTGCCCCGGCCGCGCCCTGGTGCTGGCTGAAGCCGAGGGACTGGCGTTGCAGGCCATGGTCGATGAGATCTTCGCCGGCCTTCCACGCCTGGATCCGCGCCAGATGCATACGATCGCCGACCGAGTGACCGCACGGCGGGATAACGCGGCCCTGGGCACATTCATGGCTCTGCTGCGCCGGGCCCTGGCGGCGGGGTTGCGGCAGGCGGCGCGCGGAGGGGCGCCTGCCGCCTGGACTGGCGGACGCTCGCTTGCCGAGTGGTCCACCCTGTGGGACAAGCTCGGCCGCCTCGCGGATGAGACGGAGCGGTTGAACCTCGACCGGAAACAGGCCGTGCTGAGCGGGCTCGGACTGCTCTCCGTACGCTGAAAGAAGCCAGCGATGCCGACGACCTACCTGACCACCCCGATCTACTACGTGAACGACCGGCCGCACATCGGCCATGCCTATACCTCGCTCGCCACCGATGTGCTGGCGCGTTGGAAACGGCTTGATGGGCATGACGTGTACTTCCTGACCGGCACGGACGAGCACGGGCAGAAGGTGGAGAAGGCGGCGCAGGATGCCGGGATGGACCCGCAGGCCTTCACCGACCGGGTGAGCCAGCACTTCCGCGACTTGGCCGATCGCATGGGTTTCTCCCATGACGACTTCATTCGCACCACCGAGCCTCGCCACAAGCGCGGCCTGCCAGGCGCTGTGGGAAGAACTGGTGCGGCGCGACGAGATCTATCTCGGCCATTACGAGGGTTGGTACGCGGTGCGCGACGAAGCCTTCTACGGCCCGGATGAGCTGGTCGAGCGGGACGGCAGCAAATACGCGCCGAGCGGCGCGCCGGTGGAGTGGGTGAGGGAGCCCAGCTACTTCTTCCGGCTGTCCAAGTGGCAGGATGAGCTGCTGCGGCGCTATGACTTGCCACCGGATCATCCGGAGCATCTCGCCGTCCGGCCGGAGAGCCGGCTGAACGAGGTGCGGGCCTTCGTGAAATCCGGCCTTCAGGACCTGTCGATCAGCCGAACCAGTTTCACCTGGGGCATGCCGGTGCCGGGTGATCCGGCACATGTCATGTATGTCTGGCTCGATGCACTGGCGAATTACATCACCGCGGTCGGCTATCCGGATACGGCCAATCCGCTGTGGCGCTTCTGGCCGGCCAATGTGCATTTCGTCGGCAAGGACATCGTCCGCTTCCATGCGATCTATTGGCCGGCCTTCCTGATGGCGGCCGACCTGCCGCCGCCGAAGAAAGTCTTCGCGCATGGCTGGTGGACGAACGAAGGGCAGAAGATCTCGAAGAGCCTGGGCAACGTCATCGACCCGATCGGGCTGGTCGAGGAATATGGGCTGGACCCAGTACGGTACTTCCTGATGCGGGAAGTGCCATTCGGGCAGGATGGCGACTTCCAGCGGAAGTCGCTGGTTAGCCGGCTGAATGGCGAGCTGGCGGATGTCCTGGGCAACCTGGCCAACCGTACGCTGTCGCTGATCCAGCGGAACTGCGGCGGTGTGCTGCCGCCGGTTGCGCCGATCGCCGCATCCGAGCCGAATGCCGACCGCAATTTTCTGCACGACTTCGTCGAGGGACTTCCAAGGGATGTCGATGCGCTACTGAACGAACAGAAGTTCGATGCCGCACTTTCCACCATCTTCACTTCGGTCCGGGCTGCCAACGGCTACATCACCATCCAGCAGCCCTGGGCGCTGAAGAAGACCGACCTTGCCCGCATGCAGGTTGTGTTGCGCCACCTGCACACCGCATTGCGGACCTTCGCCACGGTGCTGCAACCCTTCATGCCCGGCACCATGTCGGCAATGCTCGACCAGCTTGGTGTGCCGGCCGATGCGCGCCAGCTAGCCGCCCTGGCCATACCGCTGCCGGATGGCACCCAACTGCCACCACCAAGCCCGCTGTTCCGCAAGATCGAGGCCGAAGCCTGACCGATGTTGATAGATAGCCATTGCCACCTCGATTATTTCAGCGATGACGAGATCGATGCGGTTGTCGGGCGGGCCAGGTCCGCGGGCATTGGCCGCATCGTCACCATCGGTGTCCGGGTCTCCCAGGCCGCAGCGGTGAAGGCGCTGTGCGAGCGTTTCCCGGATGTCTGGGGCAGCGTGGGGGTGCATCCGCACAATGCCGGGGAAGGGGAGATGCCCTCGGTCGAGGAGCTAATGGGTCTGGCCGACCACCCACGCATCATTGGCATCGGCGAAAGCGGCCTCGATTATTTCTACGATAAATCGCCGCGCGACGTGCAGGCGGAGGGCTTCCGCCGCCACATACGCGCGGCCCGTGCCGCCAAGCTGCCGCTGGCGATCCACGCCAGGCAGGCGGACGACGATATAATCACCATCCTGCGGGAGGAGCGTGAAGCCGGTGGCGACTTCGACTTCCTGCTCCACTGCTTCTCATCGGGGGCGGAACTGGCGCGGCAGGCAGTGGCGATGGGTGGCTATGTCTCCTTCTCTGGAATTCTGACATTCCCGAAATCACCTGAAATTCGTGCCGTGGCGGCCGAGTTGCCCGCCGACCGCCTGCTGGTGGAAACCGACAGCCCGTATCTCGCGCCGGTACCATTACGCGGCAAACGTTGCGAGCCGGCCTATGTGACGCATACCGCACGGGTGCTGGCGGAAGTGCGTGGCGTCACCCAGGCGGAGATCGAGGCGCTGACCACAGCGAACTTTCTCCGTTTGTACCCGAAGGCAGCCTGATCCGGTGTTGCGGGTGACTATCCTCGGCTGCGGTGGATCGGGCGGCGTCCCGATGATTGGCGGGATAGGCGAGGTCGGCGAATGGGGCGACTGCGACCCCGCCGAACCGCGCAACCGCCGCAGCCGCACCTCCGCCCTGATTGAAGGGCCGGATGGAGGCAGGTTGCTCATTGATGCTGGGCCGGATCTCCGGAATCAGCTTCTGGCGGTTGGGGCGGCCAGGCTGGACGCAATTCTGTTCACCCATGCCCATGCCGATCATTGCCTGGGTATTGACGATCTGCGGCAGGTCAATCGAATCACTGGTCAGGCCTTGGACGCCTATGGCACGCGGATGACCTTGCAGAAGTTGGATGACCGATTTGATTACGCCTTTATAGGCCCGACTCCGCCGTTCTTCTATAGACCCGCGCTGGAGCCGAAGCGCGTTGCCTATGGCGACCGCTTTGACGTGGCCGGGCTTCCGATCGAGGTATTCCGCCAGGACCACGGGGTGATGGATACCCTCGGCCTGCGGATCGGCCGCTTCGCATATTCGACCGATGTGGTGATGTTGCCGGAGGAGAGCATGCCGGCGCTGGAGGGTTTGGATACCTGGGTGGTTGGGTGCTTCCAGCACAGCCCGCACAAGGTGCACGCCAACTTGGCACAGGTACTGGACTGGGTCGCCAGATTGAGGCCGCGCCGGACGGTGCTGACGCATATGGGCACCAGCATGGATTACCGCAGCCTGTTGCGCGACCTGCCGGCGGGTGTCGAGCCGGCGCATGATGGCATGGTCCTGGAGGTTCCGCTGGTTTGAGGGGGCTGTGGCTGAAAGCCACGGTCAAGGAGCGGAACACGTCGTCCACAGGTTACCCACGATTTTATCCCCAAATATTTTATTTCCATAATATATATTATGCGGCATTCGTGTTTGGGGATATTGATCTGCCGATGCGGTTCTGCGACGGGAGGTCCGACCAATTCGGAGGTTCCCCAATGCCCGCTCCCACTGCAGCCGAGGCTGCGCTGAGTCGCCTACTCGTCATCATGGCGCAGTTGCGCGCGCCAGTGGCCGGGTGCCCCTGGGATCAGATCCAGGATTTTTCAACAATCGCGCCCTATACGGTTGAGGAAGCGTATGAGGTCGCCGACGCCATCCGCGGCGGTCCCGACTTCCCGGACTTACTGGATGAGTTGGGCGATCTGCTGTTCCAGGTGGTCTATCATGCACAAATGGCGCAAGAAGCCGGATATTTCGACTTTTCAGCGATTGCTGAGGCCATCAGCGCCAAGATGGTCCGTCGCCACCCGCATGTATTCGGCACGGAAGCGGCACGCGACGCCGGCACGCAGACCACCGCATGGGAGGCCCAGAAGGCCGCCGAACGTGCAGCGCGGGCTGAAACCGGCGCCTTGGCCGGCGTGCCTGCTGGCCTCCCTGCCCTGACCCGCGCCGCCAAACTGACCCGTCGTGCCGCCCGAGTCGGGTTCGATTGGCCGGACACTAGCGGCGTACTGGACAAGCTGGAGGAGGAAGCCGCCGAACTCCGCGCGGAATTACCGCGAGCCGACGTGGCCCGCATGGCAGATGAGGTAGGAGATCTGCTTTTCGTGTTGGCAAACCTGGCGCGCAAGCTGGACCTCGACCCGGAGGAATGCTTGCGCGGCGCCAATGCAAAGTTCGAGCGTCGTTTCCAAGGTGTGGAACAACGCCTGGCGGTGCGTGGCCAAACGCCGGCTGATGTGTCGCTTGAGACTATGGAAAAGGAGTGGAACTCGGTGAAAACCGCTGAAAAGCAGGGCTTGTAAAGAGCTTCACATGTAACATGGACGGTTAAGCGCGACCGCTACATGTCAAACAGTAAGGTAAAATATTGACACATTGGCTAGAGCGCATTCCGTTCGGCATGGCTCACGGAATGCGCTCTAGCCTGTTGTCAGAGCAAAGTATCCTGCCGGATGATGCCACCCGTTCGGGGCTTGCTCTAGTCAAAAAGTTACAGAAGCAGGTATTGCTTCTGCCCGACCTGCCAGGGCAGGTTGACCACTATCGCTGTCCCGGGAACAGGTCCAAGCGCCTGCCCGCAATGATAGGCCGGCTGTTCGCGGTGCTTGGCGGAACGACCTATTCCACCAGCAGCGCATCCCGCAAGGCTTCCCAACTGTCCTTGTCGGGTGCCACGATCAGCCCGCCAGAGCTGACATGAGGACCATAGGCGCTGCCGTCAAAACGGGCAGAATATCCGCCGGCCTCGCGATGTAACAGCCAGCCCGGCGCATGATCCCATGGCATCAGCTTGTTGTAGACCAGCGCATGGGCGTGGCCACCAGCCACCAGGCGGTATTCATGGGCCGCGCAGCGGAAGCTCATGCTGGCGGCCAGCAGCGGCAAGCGGGATGTCACCCGGCTCCGCTAGCGGCTCCGGCAGCCAATTCCAGGACACCGCGGCGACCATGCGCCCGACCGGGACAGGCGCGGCGACCCGCAGGTCCCGCCGGTGGCCGTCGGGCGCCTCGATCCAGGCCCCCTCCCCGCGCAGCGCCATCGCGGTATCGTCGCCAAGGGGGTCGTGGATCCAGGCAGCGACGATCTCGCCCCTCACGACGGCAGCGGCCATGCAGCCGAACAGCGGCATACCGGCTGCGAAATTGGCGGTGCCATCGACCGGATCGACCACGAATGCCAGATCCGCGCCGGACAACCGCCCTAGCACCTCAGGGTCGGCGGCGCAGGCTTCCTCACCCACCACCACGCAGCCTGGGAAACGCGCCAGCAGGCCGGCGGTCAATGACCCGTTCGGCTGCCTCATCGGCATCCGTCACGAGGTCGAGTGGCCCGCTCTTGGTCCGCACGGCGCCGGCCGCCAAACGGCGGAACCGCGGCAGGATCTCGGCCCTTGTCGCGTCGCGCAGCAGGGATGCGACCTGCCCCATCGCCGTGGCGGTGATGCGTGGGGTCATGCCTGCGGCTGCTCGAACCGCGCCCGGTCGGAAGCGGAAATTCTCACGGTCACCCGCACGTCTCCGTCCTCATCTGCCCGTTCGATCACCTCACCATGCCGGTATAGCCAGGCGAGCCGGGCGCCGTCCTGAGACGGGATCGCATAGCTGACGATCTCGAGGTTGGCCGAGAGCCGGGCATCGAGTGCTGCCAGCAACTCCGGCAGGCCCTCTCCGGTGATGCGCCGAAACGACGACGGCACTATCGGTTTCGGATGCTCCGCCGGGCACGGCGCCGACGCCGCCCAGCAGGTCCGCCTTATTCAGCACCTCCACCACGCGCCGTTGCCAGCCTTCGTCGAGCGGGGCATCGGCGCCGATGGACATCTCCTCCAGCACCCGAAGCACGTCGCTGCGCTGGGCTGCGGTATCCGGATGAGCCACGTCGCGGACATGCAGGATGATGTCGGCCGACGCGACTTCCTCCAGCGTGGCGCGGAAGGCTTCAACAAGCTGGGTCGGCAGTTCGGAGATGAAGCCGACGGTATCGGACAGGATGGCGCGTCGCCCGGACGGCAGTCGGATACCCCGCATCGTCGGGTCCAGCGTTGCGAAAAGCTGATCCTGGGCATAGACGCCCGCGCCGGTAAGGGCATTGAACAGCGTCGACTTACCGGCATTGGTATAACCGACAAGCGCAATGACCGGGTAGGGCACGCGTTCCCGCTGCCTGCGGTGCAAGCCCCGGGTGCGGCGTACCTGCTCCAGCTCCTTCTTGAGCTTCACCATCCGGTCGGTGATCAGGCGGCGATCGATCTCGATCTGCGATTCACCGGGGCCGCCCAGGAAGCCGAAGCCGCCACGCTGCCGCTCAAGGTGGGTCCAGGACCGCACGAGGCGGGTGCGCTGGTAGTCCAGATGCGCCAGTTCGACCTGCAGCGAGCCTTCCTTCGTCCGCGCGCGCTCGCCGAATATTTCGAGGATCAGGCCGGTCCGGTCGATCACCTTGCAGCGCCATTCACGCTCCAGGTTACGTTGCTGTACCGGCGAGAGCGCGGCATCCACCACGACCACCGCAACGCGCTGGTCATCGATTGCCTGCTTCGCAAGTGCCACTTGGCCCTCGCCGAGATAGGTGCTGGGCCGGCGTTCCCGCAGCGGCACGATCGCCTGATGGACGATCGTTACGCCAATGCTGGCCGCAAGGCCAACGGCTTCCGCCAAGCGTGCGTCGGCAGCCCGCGGTGCAGCCTCGCCTTGCTGGCCAGCGCCGCGCCCGTGCCGTTCGTAGGGTAGTATCACGGCGGCCCGGGTCGGGCCGGTATCGGAGCCGTCGCCGCGATCATTCGCTGGCGAAGGCAATCCGGATTTAGTCCCCGCCGACAGGATTTACCTCACGATTCATGGTCAGGGTGGTCCCTTCCCGGCTCACGGTCGCACCCTCGCGCGCGGCGGCAGTGGCGTCAAACAGCTGGATCGGAGCACCCGGCATCACGGTGCTGATCGCATGCTTGTACACCAACTGGGTATGACCATCCCGGCGAAGCAGAACAGAGAAATTATCGAACCAGGTAATGATTCCCTGAAGTTTGACGCCGTTCACGAGAAAAATCGTGACTGGAGTCTTGCTTTTTCGAACGTGGTTCAGGAACACATCCTGCACGTTCTGGGACTTCTCGGCTGCCACGGCACGGTCCTTCTTTTTGTTGGCGGCTGCGCAAGGCGGCACACCGAAACGGGTTTACCCCGATGAAGGCTGCAACATCCAATGTTGATACGGCCGTTTGCAAGGGATGGCAGCTCCCGTCTTGGCGCATGGCAAACGCCCCTGCCACCGACTGGAGCATCAGCCCGGCATTCCGCTTCGCAGATAGGCAGTGAGCGCCATGGCGTCGGGAAAGGCAAGGTCCGGCGCAGCGGCCTCGACACCTCCATCATGCATTGCATCGCCCAGCAACACCGCAGTGCAGCCGGCGTTGCGTGCCGCCTGCATATCGAGCGCCGTATCCCCCACGTACCAGACCCCCGGCCCAGCCTGCAGGCCGATTGCGGGCAGCGCCAAGCCGAAGGGCGCCGGATGCGGCTTGTCCGCCTCCGCGTCCCCTGCCCCGACCAGAATGCGGAAGTGCGACGCCCAGCCCAGATGCGCCGCTTCTGCCCGCAACAGCGGCCCCTGCTTGTTGCTGAGACGACGCCCTGCGGCAGCCCGGCCTCGGTAACCGCCACGACGACTTCGGCGGCGCCCGGCATCGGGTTCAGCACCGCCAGGTGGCGGGACCGGACCTCGGCGTAGAAGATGTCCCGCGCGGCTTCCCAGTCAGCGCCGAACAGTGCCGGGGAAGGTGTCGCGCAGCGACCGGCGGACAGCGCGCCAGCACTTCCGCCAAGGTCCCACTCCGGCAGGCGAATGGGCGGCGAAGGCGGCATTCAGCCCTGCTGCGATCGCCAGCCAGCCATCGACCAGGGTGTTGTCCCAGTCCCAGATGATCGCCCGAGGGGCGGGTCATGCAGCGTTCCTGCAGGTCGCCCTTCACGTGGCGGGCGAATATCTCGAACAGCTGTCGCACGACCGGCCCGACCTTGCCGTCGCCGACCGGGCGGCATCGAGGGCGTGATAGGCTTCACGAAGGAGGTGGCGGAGGTGAGGAAGGCCTCCCGGGCGGCGCCGCTTCCTCAAGCGTGAAGCCCCGCTCCTCATAGGCGATGCCGGCGGTCCGCATCTCGGCCATCAGCGCGCCGCGGGTGCAGCCAGGCAGGATGACATGGTCGAGGTGGCGGGTGCGGACCGCGCCCTTCTCATCGACGATCCAGAAGGTGGTCGCGGCCCCTTCGGTCACCATGCCGGTCGCTTCGTCATACAGGATGGCCTCGATCGCGCCCTGCTCCCGCGCCGCCTGCCGGGCCAGGCAGTTCGGCAGCAGGTTGACCGACTTGATGTCGCGCCGAGCCCAGCGGAGGTCGGGAAGGGTGATGGCCTGGCGCCCCAGCGATCCACGTCCGTCGGATAGGGCGGGATGCGCTTGACTGTCACCACCAGCGCCGGCGGCACCGGCTGGACCGGAAAGGCATGGTCGCGCCGGGACGACGCCGCGGGTCACCTGCATGTACAGCAGCCCCTCCCTCACCCGGTTACGCCGCGCCGACCTCCGCCAGCACATGCCGCAGCGCGGCGCGCGGCATCGGCATCGGCGAGCCGGATTTCGCCCAGCGAGCGTTCCAGCCGGCTGAGGTGCAGATCCTCGTCAACGAACCTGCCGTCGTAGACAGATGCACCACCTCATAGATTCCGTCACCGAACTGGTAGCCACGATCCTCGATGTTCACTGCCGCCAGACGCTGGCTACGTAGCGGCCGTTGACATAGGCAATGCGCGACATGCTTTCCCCGGTCCCTTTCCCCATCCGACGCCGGGGTTCGGCAAGCCTAGAACAAACCGCCCGGCAGTGAAATCATCGCCCGGTGTCAGGCGCCCTTTGCCCCGAGCCGCCGCATCGCCCGCAACCACTTCTCGCGCCGCGCCGGGCTGGCCGCGCCCACCGAGCCGAACAGGCTCCGCTGCACCGGCCGGATGCCGATAAAATGCAGGATGTTGCGCTCCAGCGACCGCAGACCGTGCGCGCCATACCACAGCCGGTACAAGGCCGCGGGCATGCCCATGGTGACCACGAGCCGGGCCGTCCGCCCGGCCAGCAGCTTGCGCGGAAAGCCGCCGCCGTCCTGCCGGCCGAAGGCAAAGCCCGGCCGCATCACCTGCTCCAGGAAAGTTCACCAGGGCCGGCATGGTGCCGAGCCACAGCGGAAACACCAGCAGGATATGCTCGGCTTCGGCTATCGCCTGCTGCGCCGGCACTAGCGACGGCGGCGGCGGCTCGTGCTCGAATTCGCGCTCCCGCCGCAACAGCGGGATGTCGAGTGAGGCTAGGCCGAGGCGGGCCACCCGGTGCCCGGCCGCCGTCGCTGCATCCGCATAGGCGTCGGCCAGGGCGTGGCAGAGGTGATGCTCATCCGGGTCCGGGTGAGCCTGGATGACGAGGATCCTGCGCGGCATGGCCGTGTTCCCGAAAAACCGCCTGAACACTAGGAACCGGGCCGCCTCGCCGCCTTGATGTGGATCAGCCGCCGTTGGCGCTGGCCGCCACACGATCATCGGCATGGACACCCAGGAACTTCAGCTTCCGGTGCAGCGCGCTACGCTCCATCCCGACGAAAGTTGGCGGTGCGGCTGATATTTCCGCCGAACCGCAGCAACTGGGCTTCCAGATACTGCTGCTCGAAAAGCTCCCGTGCTTCCCGCAGCGGCAGGGTCATGATCTCGGAACTGACGGTCCAGCTTCAGCATGGCTGGCGCCGAGGCGCCGACCTCGGGCGGCAGCATGTCGGCCCGGATCGGCTCGCGCGCCTCGCCCGGTGCCATGATGAGCAGCCAGTCGATCAGGTTCCGCAACTGGCGGACATTGCCCGGCCATTCATAGGCCTGCAGCGCCGCCATCGCATCCTCGGCCAGTTCGCGCGACGCCATGCCGGAGGTCTCGCCGGAGCGGGCCATGAAGTGGCGCGCCAGCGCCGGCATGTCCTCCCGCCGTTCGCGCAGCGGCGGGATCTTCAGCGGCACCACGGCAAGCCGGTAGTAGAGATCTTCGCGGAACCGCCCGGCGGCGATCTCCGCCTGCAGGTCGCGGTTGGTGGTGGCGATGACGCGGACATCGACCTTCACGCGCTGCGCGCCGCCGATGCCGCTCGAAGCCCTGTTCCTGCAGGGCGCGGACGATCTTGCCCTGGGTCTCCAGCGGCATGTCGGCCACCTCGTCCAGCAGCAGCGTGCCGCCATGGGCGCGCTCCAGCACGCCGGCACGGCGCGGTGGGCGGCAGGGCGTCGGTGCTGGCCTCCACGCCGAACAACTCCTCCTCGAAGCGCGCCGGGCGCGAGGGTCGCGCAGTTCAGCGCGACGAAGGGACCGTCGGCGCGGCGCGAGCGGGCATGCAGCATCCGCGCCGTCGACTTCCTTGCCCGCCCCGGCCGGGCCGGTGATCAGCACCCGGCTGCCGGTCGGCGCCACCCGGTCGATCGCCTGGCGCAGCTGTGCACGCCCGGGCGAGGTCGCCCACCAGCTCGGTCTCCGCGCCCGGCCCGCAGCCGCAGCTCGCTGTTCTCCCGCCGCAGCCGTGCCGCTTCCAGCGCCCGCGCGACGACCAGCAGCAGCCGGTCCGACTTGAACGGCTTCTCGATGAAGTCGTAGGCGCCGTGCTGGATCGCCTGCACCGCCGTCTCGATGGTGCCGTGGCCGGAGATCATCACGCACCGGCATCTGCGGCTCTTCGCGATGCAGCGCGGCCAGGATGCCGAGCCCGTCCAGCCTCGATGCTCTGCAGCCAGATGTCGAGCACCACCAGGGATGGCCGGCGCGTGCTTGAAGGCCGCCAGCGCCTGGTCCGAATTGGCTGCCTGCCGGGTCTCATAGCCTTCATCCGACAGGATGCCCTCGATCAGGGCGCGGATGTCCGGCTCGTCGTCCACGATCAGGATTTCATGCGCCATGCGCGCCGCCTCATGCTGTCATCCGGCCAATGGTCATTCGCCTCGGATCTCCGCACGCGCGGGGCGTTCCGCCCCCGGCCGCCACGGCAGGGTCAGGCATCGCCCGGGCACCTCCGCTTCCGCGATCCCGCCGCTTCGGGACGGTCCTCCAGCGTCGAGCCTGCCACCGTGGTCCTCCATGATCTTCTTCACTATGGCAAGGCCGAGACCGGTTCCTTTCACTTTGTGTGTCACATAGGGCTCGGCGAGCCGGTCCCGCTCCTCGCCTCGTGGCAGGCCGATGCCGTCATCCTCGACGGCGATGGCGATCGCCTCCTCGTTTGGCTCGACCCGCACGATGATGGTCCGGCGATGGTCGGTGCGCCGTTGGCCGGCGACGCGGCGATTACCGCTCCGCTTCGGCCTGCGCCCGGGCGGCAATGGCGTCGGCCGAGTTCATGCAACAGATTGGTCAACGCCTGACTGATAAGCCGTCGATCACAAGCGACCAGCGGGAGGACAATCCGGGAGTTCGACCGTATAGGCGATTTCGGGATGGGCATCGCGTTGCAGCACCAGCGCATCCCGCAGCACCTGAGACAGGTCGTCCGGCCGGATTACCGGCTGCGGCATGCGGGCGAAAGCGGAGAATTCATCCACCATCCGGCCGATGTCGCCAACCTGCCGCACAATGGTATCCGTCAGGCCACGAATGTTTCCGGATCATTCGTCGATCTGCTTCAGGTAACTTGCCGCTTCAGCCGCTCGGCCGATAGCTGGATGGGCGTCAGCGGGTTCTTGATCTCATGGGCGATGCGGCGTGCCACATCGGCCCAGGCCGCCTTGCGCTGGGCGGAGAGCAATTCGGTGATGTCGTCGAAGGTCAGGACAAAACCGGCGATCTCACCGGCTTCCGCATGCCGCTCCTCCCCGATCTGCGCCAACAGGGTCCGCCGGTTGCTGGGTGATCCGATGCGGATCTCCGCCGTGCGCGTGCGGTCGCCCGCGCCTTCCGTCGCCGGGAGTGCTCCCGGCGCCAGCAGCGCGGCGAATTCCGGGACCGACCTCGGCCAGAGGTCGGCCGATGGCGGCATCGAGGTCGATCCCGAGCAGCTCACTGGCCCGCCGGTTCGGCAGGTTGATCCGCCCATCCGCCTCCAGCCCGACCACCCCTGCCGAGACGCCGGCGAGCACGGTCTCCGTGAACCGGCGCCGGTCGTCGATCTGCCGATAGGCCTGCATCAGCTCGCGAGCGTTGGGCCGCAAGCTGGTTGGTCATGCGGTTGAAGGCGCGGGAGAGGCTGGCAACCTCGTCATCCGCCGCGCCTTCCTCAACCCGGGTCGAGAGGTCGCCGCCGCGCACCCGCTCGGCGGCGACGATCAGCCGGCCGATCGGCCGGGCAAGCTGGTTCGCCAGGACCAGCCCGATCAACACCGCCGCCAGCAGCACCAGCAATGCGGCAATGGCGAAGATCATGACGAAGGTGATCTGAAGACAGACCGGTTCCGGTCCAGCTCGACATATTCCGCGACCGCCTTCTCCACGGATTGCTGGTGCATCAACACCGTGGTGTCGAGCGGCCGGCCGATGAGCAGCATCCACCCCTGGCCGAAATCCAATGCGACCACCGCCCGCACCCGGTCATCGGCAGGCAGCACCGCAACCTCGCCAAGCCGGGCGGAAGAGATGGCGTCCTCGGGCGGCGGGTCGAGGGTGAGCTGGTGGTATAGCCGGCATGGGCGATGACCTGCTGGGTCGCCGGGTCGAATACCACCGCTTCGGTCAGGTCGCGCAGCGCCGTATGGGTGGCCAGCACGCCGGGCGAAGGCGAGGCCGTTGTCGGGCAGCAGCACGCGGGCACGCGATTGAGATCGGCAGCCATGGCCAACGCATCGCCGCGAATGGTCGTCGCGGTGCTCCTCCAGATAGGCCCCGGCTGGCCTGCAGGCAGGCCTCCAGCGTGCCACGCACCCGGTCGCTGAACCAGGCCTGGATGCCGAGGTTGAAGAACAGCGCCGAGAAGGCCGCCACCAGCATCGACGGCACCACCGCAACCACGCCGAACAGCAGCACCAGCCGCACATGCAGCCGCGAGCCGGCCGAACCCCGCCGCCGTTCCGCCCAGACCCGCACCAGCCGGCCGGCCAGCGAGGCGACAAGCAGCAGCAGCACAGCCAGGTTGACCAGCACGATGCCGACAAACACCCCGGGCTTGGTCGGCCCGAACGGGCTGCCGCCGGACAGGACGGAGAAGGTCGTGATGCCCAGCAGCAGCGCGCCGACCGCCAGCCCGAGCGTCATGCCCCTGCCGAGCAAGACATCCGCCACCCGGCGCGACAGCCCAGGCGCCTCGGCCTGCGACGCTTGGCCCCCGGAAGGCGGCACGCTACCGCCGGCGCGGTGGCGGTCCATCAGCCTAGACCGCGCACCACGGGCAGATCGAGTTCACGGATCTTCTTCCGTAGCGTGTTGCGGTTCAGGCCGAGCATGGCCGCCGCCTTGATCTGGTTGCCCGCGGGTCGCGCCGAGCACCAGCCGCAGCAATGGCCGCTCCACCTCGGCCAGCACCCGGTCATACAGGTCGCGCACCGGCATGCCGTCCTTATGGGCCGCGACAGAAGGCCTTCAGGTGCCGTTCCACCGCCTGCTCCAGCGTTTCCGGCCCGCGCGCGCCCGCCTCCGCCGGCGGTTCCGCCTCGGAAAGCTCGGCGCCGACCGCCTCGGCGTCGATCGTCTCCTGCGGATAGAGCGCGGCGAGCCGGCGCATCAGGTTCTCCAGTTCGCGCGCATTGCCCGGCCAGGCATGCTGCTTCAGCCGGTCCAACGACTCGGGGCTGAGCTGCTTCGAGGGCAGGCCCGAGGCCTTGGCACGGTCGAGGAAGTGGCGGGCCAGGAGCGGGATGTCCTCCAGCCGTTCACGCAGCGGCGGCAGGCGGATCGGCACCACGTTGAGCCGGTAGAACAGGTCCTCGCGGAACATCCCCTGCCGGATAGATTGCCTTAGGTCGCGGTGGGTGGCGGCGACGATGCGGACATTGGCCTTGATCGGGTTGCGGCCGCCGACGGTGGTGAACTCGCCTTCCTGCAGCACCCGCAGCAGGCGGGTTTGCGCCTCGGGCGGCATGTCGCCGATCTCGTCCAGGAACAGCGTGCCGCCGGCGGCCTGCTCGAACCGGCCGATGCCGCGGTTGAGCGCACCGGTGAAGGCGCCGCGCTCATGCCCGAACAACTCGCTCTCGATCAATTCCCGCGGGATGGCAGCCATGTTGATGGCGACGAACGGCCCGCCTCGACGGCGGCCATAGTCGTGCAGGGCGCGCGCGACCAGCTCCTTGCCGGTGCCGGATTCGCCGGTGATCATCACCGTCAGGTCGGTGGTCGTGAGCCGGGCGACGGTGCGGTAGATTTCCTGCATCGCCTGGCTGCGGCCGACCAGCGGCAGCCGTTCCTCCGGCTCATCCTCCTCGGCCGGCGCGGGGGCCTGCGGTGCCGCGAGTGCCCGCTCAACGACAGCCAGCAACTCCTTCAGGTCGAAGGGTTTCGGCAGGTATTCGAAGGCGCCGCGCTGGGTTGCCTTCAACGCTGTCATGAAGGTGGACTGCGCGCACATGACCACCACCCGCAGGTCCGGGCGGATGCGCTTGATCCGCGGCACCAGGTCAAGCCCGTTCTCATCCGGCATGACGACGTCGGTGATGACCAGATCGCCCTCGCCATCCTCCACCCAGCGCCACAGCGTGGCGGCGGAGGAGGTGGCGCGCACATGATAGCCCGAGCGCCCGAGGGCCTGGCTGAGCACGGTGCGGATCGCCCTGTCGTCATCGGCGATCAGGATGGTGCGGGCGGTGGCGTTCATGTACGGTCCATCGGCTTTCCGTCAGGCTTGGGTTCGGCCGAGCGAATTCCGGCCGGCGGCATGGCGAGCGACATGCGGAAGATCGTGCGGCCCGGGCGGCTGTCGCATTCGATCAGCGCCGCCCTGGTCGGCCACCAGCTTCGCCACCAGCGCCAGGCCGAGCCCCTGCCCGCCCCGCTTGGTGGTGACGAAGGGCTCGAACAGCGTGGCGCGCACCGCTTCCTTGATGCCTGGGCCGTTGTCCCGGACGCTCACCTGCAGCGGTAGATGCACCCGCTCCTGGCTGCCGGGAACGGCGATCCGCACGCCGTGATGATAGGCTGTTGCCAGCGAGATCTCGCCGTCGCATCGGGCCAACGGCTTCGGCGGCGTTCTTCACCAGGTTCAGCAGGATCTGCACCAGCTGGTCCCGGTTGCCCCAGACCGTCGGCAGGGAGGGATCATACTCCTCGGTGATGCGGAGATGCGCGGCGAAGCCGGTCTGGGCCACCCGGCGGACATGGTCCAGAACTTGGTGGATGTTCACCGGCGCCAGCTCGACCGGCCGGTCGGAGAACATGTCCATCCGGTCCACCAGGTTGCGGATGCGGTCGGCCTCATCCTGGATGAGTTGGCAAAGCTCACGATCGCCATCGGCGGCACCCTGTTCGAGCAGCTGCGCCGCGCCCCGGATGCCTGACAGCGGATTCTTCACCTCATGCGCCAGCATCTCCGCCATGGCCGAGGCGCCGCGTGCCGCACCAAGGAAGTTGAGCTGGCGGTTCATCATCTGCGCAGTCGAGCCGTCCTGCAGCGTCAGCACCACCGCCCCGGGCATCTCGGGCAGCGGCGCACCATGGGCGGCGACCCCGCGCCGGTGCAGCCGCGGGCTGTCGAGGATGAGGTCGTGGTCGGAAACCGGCGATTCGTGCTGACGAACCTGGGCAAGCAGGGCGAACAACCGGCTGTCCTCCGGCAACAGGTCGCTGAGCCGCATGACTGCGAGGGTACCGAAGGAAAGCTGGAAGAACAGTTCCGCCGCCGGGTTGGCGTAGCGAAACCGGTTCTCGGTATCGAGCACCACTGCTGGCATCGGCAGCGCCGCCAGGATCGCTGCCGCTTCCGGCAGGGGTACCGGCCGGGCCGGGGTGCCAGGCATGCGCGGCTTGCGGGAACGCGAGGCGGCCGCCTCGCTCATGCGGCCATCCGCTCAGCGCCGAGTGCATGGAAACGAGCCCGAGCGGCTTCCAGCCCAAGATCAAGCAGCGGTTGATAGAAGCCGTCGATCAACCCCGCGACCTCAGCGGCCGAATCAACCCGGTTGATCTGGGAGCGGAACTCAGCAGAGCCAGGCAACCCCTTGGAATACCAAGCAATATGCTTTCGGGCGAGGCGGACTCCGGTCTGCGTTCCGTGATGCGCCAGCATATCGGCGTAATGCTCCAGCAGGGTGGCCAGCTGCTCGGCAAGGCTCGGCTCCGCCGGACTGATTCCTGTCGCCAGATACTCGGCGACCTGGCGGGGAAACCAGGGGCGCCCGTAGCAGCCACGGCCGATCATCACCCCGTCCGCACCGGATTGCCGAAGCGCCTCCGCGGCATGCTCGGGGGTCAGGATGTCGCCATTCACCAGCACCGGTATGGCGACAGCATCCTTCACCTGTCGCACGAAGCCCCAGTCCGCAGCACCGGTATAAAGCTGCTGGCGGGTGCGGCCATGAATGGTGACCAGCCGGATGCCGCAGTCTTCGGCGATGCGGGCCAGCCTCGGCGCGTTCAGCGAATTATGGTCCCAGCCCATCCGCATCTTCAGCGTCACCGGGATCGGGACCGCCCGCACCACCGCCTCCAGGATGGCGGCGGCGCGGACCTCGTCCCGCATCAGGGCGCTGCCGGCCTGCTGGCCGACCGCCACCTTCTTCACCGGGCAGCCGAAGTTGATGTCGACCACGGCGGCGCCGCGATCCGCCGCAAGCCGGGCCGCCTCGGCCATCACCGCTGGGTCGCAGCCGGCAAGCTGCACCGCCGAGGGCGCACCGAAGCCGTCCACCTCGGCCATCTTCAGCGTCTGCCGGTTCTCCCGTACCATGGCTTGGCTGGCGATCATTTCACTGACCACCATGCCGGTGCCCTGGGCGCGGGCCAAGCGGCGGAACGGCAGGTCCGTGACCCCCGACATGGGCGCCAGATAGACCGGCACGTCGATTCGCACCGGACCGACGAAGATCGGGCGCAGCATGGGCCAAGGCGATGGAGGCGCAGTGCCCCGATCGGCAGCGGTGTTCGCCAGGGGAAGCTGGGGTTCAGGCATGTCGATGCTCATGATTTGGGCAAAATAGGGGAAGTGGTGCTGTTCGGCAACGCGCATGCGGCACGAATGCGACAGAAAGGCCGATTGCGGTGCAGCTTTGCCCGAGGCTGGGCGGCGATTTCACGGGCTGCCGTTCTGCACTAGGCTCGGGGTGATGAGCACAGCAGCACTCCTGATGGCGGCCGGCAGCGGCACGCGCTTCGGCGCCGCCGAGCCGAAGCAATACCTGCCCCTGCTGGGCCGCCCGGTGTTGCGGCATGCGGCGGAGGCGTTGCTGGCGGAAGGCGGCATCGCGGTGCTCCAGCCGGTCTGCGCCGCCGGCGAGGAGGCGCGGGTCGCCGGCATGCTTGCCGGGCTGCCGGCGTTGCCACCCATCGCGGGCGGTGCCACCCGGCAGGCCAGCGTCCGAGCCGGTCTGGAGGCATTGGCGCTGCGCAATCCGCCGCCAGTCGCGGTACTGGTGCATGATGCGGCCCGGCCAATGGTGCCCCGTGGCACCATTCCGGCCTTGCTGGCCGCGCTGCAGTCGGCGGCCGGCGCCATCCCGGCCCAGCCGGTGGCGGATACGCTGAAGCGCGCCGGGAACGGGCTGATCACGGAGACGATTCCCCGCGCCGGCCTGTTTCGTGCGCAGACACCGCAGGCCTTCCATTTCGCGGCGCTGCTGGCCGCGCATCGGGCAGCGACCGGGGAAGCGACGGACGATGCCCAATTGATGGAGCTTGCCGGCGCGGCGGTGCGGCTGGTGCCCGGATCGGAGACCAATGTGAAGATCACCTTCCCCGAGGACCTGGACCGGGTGGCGGCACAGCTCGGCCGGTTGTTGCTGCCGCGCGTCGGTACCGGATTCGACGTGCATCGGATCGAGCCGGGGCGGAAGATGGTGCTCTGCGGCGTTGTGGTGCCCTGCGAATTCGGGCTGGAGGGCCATTCGGATGCCGATGTCGGCATCCACGCGCTCTGCGATGCCATTTACGGCGCTCTGGCGGAAGGCGACATCGGGCGCTGGTTCCCGCCGACCGAGATGCAATGGAAGGACGCCGACAGCGCCAGGTTCCTGCGCCATGCCGCAGGCCGGGTCGCGGCGCGCGGCGGCGTGCTGGCCAATGTGGATGTAACGCTGCTGTGCGAACGGCCGAAGATCGGCCCGCACCGGGAGGCGATGCAGGCACGACTGGCGGAACTGCTCGGCGTCGACTTGGGGCGGGTGGGGGTGAAGGCGACCACCACCGAACGGCTCGGCTTCACCGGCCGCGGCGAGGGCATAGCAGCCCAGGCCGTTGCGATGGTGCTGCTACCCGGCTGAAGCCCGGCCCGGTGGCTCCTTCAGCGATTAGCCGCCTTGTTCGAGCCGACGTTCTCGTGCCACTCCACCGGCATGCCATCCCAGGTGGTGATCTGCTTACCCGCCCATTTCCGGCGGATGTGGACGTGGAAGCCCTCGGCGGTGACCTCGACATAGCCGGACTTGCCGTCCGTCAGCCTGAGGTGCTGCGCCAATTCGTCGCCCTGGTCCTTCATGTAGCTGTCGCTCACCGCGGCGGTCCTCTCAGCCTACGCGTTCCAGGACGGAGACGTAGTTGGCCACCGCCGCGCCGCCCATGTTGAACACCCCGCCCAGTTCCGCCTTCGGCAGTTGCATCGCCCCGGCCGTGCCGGTCAGTTGCATCGCCGTCAGCACATGCATGGAAATGCCCGTCGCGCCGATCGGATGGCCCTTGGCCTTCAGCCCGCCGGAACGGTTGACCGGCAGCTTGCCATCGGCCGCGGTCCAGCCTTCCAGCACGGCCCGCGCCCCCTGCCCCTCTGCGGTCAGCCCCATCGCCTCGTATTCGATCAGTTCGGCGATGGTGAAGCAGTCATGCGTCTCGACGAAGCTGAGGTCGGTGACGGCGCCGAGCCCGGCCTGGGCCAGCGCCCGGCTCCAGGCTTCGCGTGGGCCCTCGAACCGGATGATGTCGCGGGAGGCGATGGGCAGGAAGTCGTTCACCTGCACCGCGGCGCGGAACCGCACGGCCTTCTGCATCGCCTTGGCCGTTTCGGCATCGGTGATGACCATGGCCGCGGCGCCGTCGCTCACCAGGCTGCAATCGGTACGCTTCAGCGGCGGCGCGACGAAGGGGTTCCGGTCGCTCTCGGCCCGGCAGAAGGCGTAGCCGAGGTCCTTGCGCATCTGCGCCCAGGGGTTGTCCACGCCGTTACGATGATTCTTGGCGGCAATGGCGGCCAGCGCGTCCGATTGGTCGCCATGTCGCTGGAAATAGCTCTCGGCGATGCGGCCGAACACGCCGGCGAAGCCGCCCTGGATGCCCTGCTCGGTCTTGCGGTAGCTGGCGTTCAGCAGCAGCTCCCCGACCTGCGGCCCGGGCGTCGCGGTCATCTTCTCGGCGCCCAGGACCAGCGCGAAGCGACCGCGCCCGGCGGCGAGGAAGTCGAGCGCACCATGGATGGCGGCGCTACCGGTGGCGCAGGCGTTCTCGAAGCGGGTGATCGGCTTGAACCGCATCTCGGGCAGCGATTGCAGCACCAGCGAGCTCGGGAAGCCCTGGTTGGTGAAGCCCTCGCCGAACACCCCGAGGAAGCCGGCATCGATCTCGTCGGGCGCTATCCCGGCATCCTCGATGGCGGCGCGGCCGACCCGGGCCAGCAGCGCCTCGATGTCCGGCTCCTCCAGCTTGCCGAAGGGGGTATGGGCCCAGCCCACGATGCAGGCGTCCAGCATTTCGGCCATGGGGTCCTCCATTCGTCTTGCCCGCAAGATAGGCGTCCGTGCCCCGCCCCGCTACCATCCCCGCCAAGCACAGGAGGAACCACAATGAATTGGCAGCCGGAGCTGGATGATCTGCGGGAGCGGGAAGCCATGGCCAAGGCCATGGGGGGGCCGGACAAGGTGAAGCGCCAGCACGACGGCGGCCGGCTGACGGTGCGCGAGCGGGTGGACGGCATGCTAGATCCCGGCAGCTTCCACGAGGTCGGCACCATCGCCGGGAAGGCAATCTACGGCCCGGATGGCAAGCTGGCCGAATTCACCCCCTCCAACTGCGTCATGGGACGTGGCCGGGTGGATGGCAGGCCGGTGGTGGTGGTCGGTGATGATTTCACCGTGCGTGGCGGCAGCGCCGACGCGACCATCCGCGAGAAGCCCATCATGGCGGAACGCATGGCGGCCGACCTCCGGCTGCCGCTGATCCGCATCATCGAGGGCTCGGGCGGCGGCGGGTCGGTGAAGACCATCGAGACGACGGGCCGCGCCAACCTGCCCGGCGGGATCGGCGGAAGCTGGCTCTACCACCATGTCGGCGACAACCTCTCGCGCGTGCCGGTGGTCGGGCTCGGGCTGGGCTCCGTCGCGGGGCTGGGCGCGGCGCGGCTGGCGGCGACGCATTTCTCGGTGATGACGAAGGACACCTCGGCGATGTTCGTCGCCGGGCCGCCGGTGGTGAATGCCCTCGGCAGCGTGAAATACACCAAGCAGGAACTGGGCGGCTGGGAAACCCAGACCAAGGCCGGCGCCGTGGACCACGCGGTGGACACCGAGGAGGAAGCCTTCGCCGCCGCCCGGCGCTTCCTGTCCTACCTGCCCGCATCGGTCTTCGAGGTAGCGGAGCGCGCGCCGTCCGAGGACCACCCCGGCCGGGCGGAGGAAAGCTGGCTGTCCGCCATCCCCCGAGACCTGCGGAAGCCCTACCGGGCCCGGCCGCTGCTGGAGAGCATCTTCGACCGCGGCAGCGTCTTCGAGATGGGCCGCATGTTCGGCCGTTCCGTCATCACCGCCTTTGCCCGGCTCAACGGCCTGCCGGTCGCGGTCATCGCCGGCGACCCGATGTTCTACGCCGGGTCCTGGACCGCCGATGCCTGCGCCAAGATCATCCGCTTCGTGGACCTGGCGGATACCTTCCACATGCCGGTCGTCCACATGATGGACTGCCCCGGCTTCATGATCGGGCTGGAAGCGGAACAGCGGGCGACCATCCGCTGGGGCGTCCGCGCCATGGCGGCCATCAACCAGTGCAGCGTGCCATGGTGCACCGTCATCATCCGCAACGCCTTCGGCGTGGCGGGTGCCATCCACCAGCCCGCCAACCGGTTCACGATACGCTATGCTTGGCCGTCGGCGCGCTGGGGATCCCTGCCGCTGGAGGGCGGGATAGAGGCGGCCTATCGGGCCGATATCGACGCCGCCGAGGACCGTGGGGCGAAGCTGGCCGAGATCGAACAGCGGCTGCAACTGCTCCGCAGCCCGCTGCGCACCGCCGAAGCCTTCTGGGCGGAGGAGATCATCGACCCGCGGCATACCCGGCGCCTGCTGTGCGAATTCGCTGGCCATGCGGAAAAGCTGCGCGAGCCGGGCATGCTTGGCCGCGGCATCCGACCCTGACCGCACCGCCGCGCCGCTGCCGATGCTGCGGCGCGGCGGATACAAAAGCCGATCTCTGCCGCATCCATCGGTCGCAATGCTGTGCCATGATCCGGCGGCCGGCCATGTGGCCGATGCGGAGGGCCCCCGATGACCGCCACCTTCATCCGCAACGCCGCCTGGGCCGTGGTCTGGGACCCGGCGGCAAGCCGCCATGTCTACGCCCGCGGCGTCGACATCACGCTGGGCGATGGCAAGGTCGTGGGTATCGCGCCGCATGATCCGGCCGCCCCGCCGCCACCCGGCGAGGTGATTGCCGGCGAGGCACTTCTGGTGCTGCCCGGGCTGGTCAATGTCCACACCCACCCGACCACCGAACCTGGTCTGCGCGGGGTGCGCGAGGACCACGGCGTGCCCGAACAGCAGATGACCGGGCTGTTCGAGCGCGCCCAGTCGCTGCGCCTCGACGAAGCGGGGCGCGAGGCGGCGCAGCGGCTGGCCTATGCCGAGTTGCTCTCGGCCGGCGTCACCAGCGTGGTCGATCTGTCGGCGCCGCACCGCGGCTGGCTGGGCGTGATGCGGCAGTCCGGCCTCCGTGTATGGGCAGGACCGGGCTATGCCAGCGCCAGTTGGGGCATGACGGCACCGCAGACCGTCACCTGGCAATGGACCGAGGGCGCCGGCCGGGCCGGCTTCCAGCGTGCCCAGGCGATCATGGACGAGGCGGAGTCGGATCCGTCCGGGCGGCTGTCCGGCATCGTCTTCCCCGCCCAGATCGATACGGTGGAGGAGGATCTGTTCCGCGAATCCATTGCCCTCGCCGAGGCGACCGGCCGACCCTTCACCACCCACATCGCCCAGGCGGTGGTCGAGGTGCGGGAGATGATCGCCCGCCACGGCAAGACACCGATCCAATGGGCCGCCGACATCGGCCTGCTGACGCCGCGCAGTATCCTCGGTCATGCCATCTTCCTGGACGAGCATCCGAGCATCGGCTGGCATGGCGCACGCGACTTGGCGGTCATGGTGGAGCGCGGCGTGGCGGTGGCACATTGCCCCTCTCCCTTCGCCCGCTATGGCGAGCATCTGCAGCATTTCGGCCGCTACGCCGCGCGCGGCGTGCGCATGGCGATGGGCACGGATTGCGCCCCGCACAACCTCATCGAGGAGATGCGGCTGGCCATCCTGCTGGCGCGCAACGCGGTACGCGACGTCGCCGCGGCCGACACCGCCATGGTGTTCCACGCGGCAACGGCGGGTGGCGCGGATGCGCTGGGGCGGCCGGACCTCGGCCGGATCATGCCCGGCGGCGCTGCCGACCTCGCGCTGATCGACCTGGGCCACCCGCTGATGAATCCGCCACGGGACCCGCTGCGGTCGCTGGTGTTCCATGCCGCGGACCGTGCGGTGCAGCGGGTGATGGTGGCGGGCGAAACCGTGCTGGCGAGTGGCCGGCCGACCCGGCTGGATGTGGGGAATGCGGCCGGTATCCTCGCCGAGAGCCAGGCGAAGATGCTGCGGGACGCCGGGCTGCTGGACTACGTCGGGCGGGACGGCGATGCCATCGCGCCCCTCTCGCTGGGGATGGCGCGGTGACCTTCTCGCTGATCGCCCGCTGCGCCCGCACTGGGCAGTTCGGCGCGGCCGTCACCACCTCCTCCATCGCGGTCGGTAGCCGGGTGCCGTTCTGCGCCGCCGGCGTGGGCGCGGTACTGACCCAGCACCGGACCGACCCACGGCTCGGGCCGCGCGGGTTGGAGCTTTTGCGGTCCGGCTGTTCGGCCGCGGAAACCGTGGCGGCGCTGGTGCCCTCGACATCGTACCATGCCTGGCGCCAGTTGGCGGTGATCGACGCCGAGGGCCGCACCGCGCATTTCCACGGCGTCAGCGTGAAGCCCGAGCGCAACGCCGCGCATGGGCCGGATGTGGTGGCGGTGGGCAACATCCTTTCCTCGGATCAGGTGCCGGCGGCGATGGTGGCGGGCTTCCTCGCCGCCCCGGATGCGCCCCTGGCCGAGCGCCTGCTGCAGGGGCTCGAGGCCGGCGAGGCCGCGGGCGGCGAGCATGGCGCGGTCACCTCGGCCAGCCTGCTGGTGGTGTGGCGCGAGGTCTTCCCGCATGTCGATCTGCGGGTGGACAAGGACCCGGCGCCGTTGATGGCGCTGCGGGCGCTATGGGCGGAATATGCGCCGCTCGCGGATGGCTTCCTGCGACGGGCGCTGGACCCGGAGGATGCGCCGGTGATCTGACGAACTTGTTGGCACCCTGACCGTTGAGATGCAATCGCAACGGAGTATGCCCGTGAGTATTTTCAGCCGTATCCTCGACAAGCTCAGGGGCCATGCAAAGGCCGAGCCCGCATCGGCCCAGGCCGCCGAGGTGACGCCCGGCATGCCATCCGGCGGCCAGCCTGCGGCCGTGCCTCCCATGGCCCGGGTCGATGTCGAAGCCATCCTGAACGACCTTGCCAGCAAGTCGCCGCAGAAGCTGGACTGGCGGCATTCCATCGTCGACCTGATGAAGCTGCTCGACCTCGACAGCGGGCTGGCCGCACGGAAGGAACTGGCGAAGGAACTGAACTACAGCGGCGACATGGGCGACAGCGCCGCCATGAACATGTGGCTGCACCGCCAGGTCATGCAGAAGCTGGCGGAGAACGGCGGGCAGGTTCCGGCCGAGTTGCGGGACTGAACTTCGGCGCCCTGGACCGGCGCCCCGCATCCCGTTTATCTGGCACCCTGACCTGCAGGGGATGATCGCCATGAAGACGCGCGCCGCAGTGGCCTGGGCAGCGGGGAAGCCGCTGTCCATCGAAACCATCGAAATCGGTGGCCCCAAGGCGGGCGAGGTGCTGGTGGAGGTGAAGGCGACCGGCCTCTGCCATACCGACCAATACACCCTCTCCGGCCGCGACCCCGAAGGCATGTTTCCTGCCATTCTCGGGCATGAGGGCGCCGGCATCGTGCGGGAGGTCGGCGCCGGCGTCACCAGCCTGAAGCCGGGCGACCACGTCATTCCGCTGTACACGCCGGAGTGCCGGCAGTGCAAAACCTGCCTGTCGCAGCGGTCCAACCTCTGCACCGCCATCCGCGCCACGCAGGGCCAGGGCGTGATGCCGGACGGCACCAGCCGCTTCTCCTGCGAAGGCACGCAGGTGATGCACTACATGGGCTGCAGCACCTTCGCCAACTTCACCGTGCTGCCCGAGATCGCGCTGGCGAAGATCCGCGAGGACGCGCCCTTCGACAAGATCTGCTACATCGGCTGCGGTGTGACCACCGGCGTCGGCGCGGTCATCAACACGGCGAAGGTCTGGCCGGGCGCCAATGTCGCGGTGTTCGGGCTGGGCGGCATCGGGCTGAACGTGCTGCAGGGCGCCCGCATGGTCGGCGCCGACAAGATCATCGGCATCGACCTGAACCCGGCGCGCGAGGCGATGGCGCGGAAGTTCGGCATGACGCATTTCATCAACCCGAACGATGTCGGCGCGGACAAGGTGGTGCAGTCCATCCAGGACCTGACCGGCGGCGGAGCCGACTTCAGCTTCGAATGCATCGGCAACACCAAGGTCATGCGCCAGGCGTTGGAATGCACGCACCGGGGCTGGGGCGAGAGCATCATCATCGGCGTCGCCGGCGCGGGTGAGGAGATCAGCACCCGGCCGTTCCAGCTCGTCACCGGCCGCAACTGGCGCGGCACGGCCTTCGGCGGTGCACGCGGCCGGACTGACGTGCCGAAGATCGTCGACTGGTACATGGACGGCAAGATCGACATCGACAGCCTCATCACCCACACCATGCCGCTCGAAGACATCAATCATGGCTTCGAGCTGATGGAAAAGGGTGAGAGCATCCGCTCCGTCGTGATCTACTGAGGGGGGCTACCGCCCCCGCCACACCGGCTTGCGTTTCTCGGCGAATGCGCGGGGGCCTTCCTGCGCATCCTCGCTTTCATAGACCGGGCGGAACAGGTGGCGGGCGGCGCGGCGGGCCGCGCTGGTGCCCATCTCCTGGCTGAGATGCACCAGCTCCCGGCAGGCGCGCACCGTCAGCGGCGCGTTGCCGGCGATGCGCTCGGCCAGCGCCAGCGCCGCCTCCATGAGCTGCGGACCCGGCACCACCTGGTTGACGTAGCCGAGGGCATGCAGCCGCTGCGCCGGGATCGGGTCGCCGGTCAGCAGCACCTCCATCGCCACACGCTGCGGCAGCATCCCGATCAACGGAGCCGCCCAGGGCGTGCCACGGCCGACCTTGGCCTCGGTGATGGCGAATACGGCATGGTCCGCGGCGACGCACAGATCGCACATCTGGGCGAACATCCAGCCGCCGGCCATCGCCGCGCCGTTCACCGCCGCGATGCTGGGCTTGGTCATCTCGATGGTGTCGCCGATCATCGGTAAGAAACCGCGCGGCATCACGCCCCGCCCCTCGGCGGCGGCCTCCTTGAGGTCCATGCCGGCGCAGAAGGCGCGGTCGCCGGCGCCGGTCAGCACCACGACCTGCACGGCATCATCCGCCTCGGCGCGGGCGAAGGCAGCGAACATCCCTTCCCGCACGGCGCGGTCGATGGCGTTGCGGGCCTCCGGCCGGTTGATGGTGACGATGGCGACGGCGTTGCGGGTTTCGTACAGGACGGCAGTCATATCAGTAGCTCTTCGGCAGGCCGAGCACCCGCTCGGCGATGTAGCAGCAGGATCAGCTGCGGGCTGACCGGCGCGATGCGCGGGATCATCGCTTCGCGCAGGAAACGCTCGACGTGGTATTCCTTGGCATAGCCGAAGCCGCCATGGGTCATCACGGCGTGTCTGGCAGGCGTCGATAGCCCGCCTCGCCGGCCAGGTACTTGGCGGCATTGGCCTGAGCGCCGCAGGGCGAGGCCGCTGGTCGTAGCGCCAGGCGGCCTGCATCGTCATCAGCCAGGCGGCTTCCAGCTCCATCCAGTCCTGCGCCAGCGGGTGCTGGATCGCCTGGTTCTGGCCGATGGGCCGGCCGAACACCACGCGCTCCTGGGCATAGGCGCTGGCGCGCGCCAGCGCGGCGCGGCCGATGCCCACCGCCTCGGCGGCGATCAGGATGCGCTCGGGGTTCATGCCGTGCAGGATGTAGCTGGAAGCCCCTGCCCTCCTCGCCGATGCGGTCGTCGAGCGGGACTTCCAGCCCTCGAAGAAGACCTCGTTGGAATCGACCGCCTTGCGGCCCATTTTCGTCGATCTCGCGCACCTCGACACGGTCGCGGTCGAGCGTCGTGTAGAACAGCGAGATGCCCATGCGGCCGGGCTTGCGGCACCTCCTCGAGCGGCGTGGTGCGGGCCAGCAGCAGGATGTTGTCGGCGACCTGCGCGGTGGAGATCCAGACCTTCTGGCCGTTCACGACATAGCGGTCGCCGCGCCGTTCCGCCCGGCAGTCTTCAGCCGCGTGGTGTTGAGGCCGGTGTTGGGTTCGGTCACGCCGAAGCAGGCCTTCGTCGCGCCCCGGCGATCGGGCGGCAGCATGCGTGCCTTCTGCTCCGTCGTGCCGAAGCACGACGACCGGGATTCAGGCCGAAGATGTTGATGTGCACCGCCGAGGCGCGCCGGACATGCCGGCGCCGGAGTCCGCGATCGCCTGCATCATCAGCGCCGCCTCGGTGATGCCGAGCCCCGCGCCGCCGTACTCCTCGGGCATGCAGATGCCGAGCCAGCCGGCCTCCGCCATGCGCGCCGGTGGAAGTCGTGCGGGAAGCCGCCTTCCTTGTCCTTCTTCAGCCAGTAGTCGTCGTCGAAGCGGGTGCAGACGGCGCCGACCGCCTCGCGGATCGCCTCCTGTTCCGGGGTCAGCGCGAAATCCATGGGTTGTTCCTCCTGGGGTGAAGGCTTGCCCCCGACCGTCGGGATGGTCAACCACAGGCCCCGCCGCGGCCTTCGACACGCCGGCCGGCGGCGCGGTATCCTCCGCCGGACGCCGCCACAGCACCCGATCCATTGGAACGCCCCATGCCGGACAGCCAGCACGACCTCGCCCCGCGCAGCATTCACCGCGGCGACTACCGCCCGCCCGCCTTCCTTGTGGATACGGTCGCGCTCGACTTCGACCTCGATCCCGCCGCCACCACTGTGCGTGCGACGCTGGCGCTCCGGCGCAATTCGGCCGCGCCGGCGGACGCGCCGCTGCGGCTGGATGGCGATGGGTTGACCCTGCTCGAAGCGAAGCTGGACGGCACGGTACTGCCACCGGAACGGCTGGCATTCGGCTCCGACGGCTCGCTCACCATACTAGACCCGCCGGCCGCGGGCTCGCTTGAGACCCTGGTGCGCATCGCGCCGGAGAAGAACACCGAGCTTTCGGGCCTCTATACCTCGGGCGGCAATTTCTACACCCAGTGCGAGGCAGAGGGCTTCCGCCGCATCACCTTCTTCCCCGACCGGCCGGACGTGATGGCGCGCTTCACCGTCACCCTCACCGCGGACCGTGCCCGCTGCCCGGTGCTGCTCTCGAACGGCAACCCGGACGGCAGCGGCCATGCCGAAGGTGGCCGCCACTGGGTCCGCTGGGTCGATCCGCACCCGAAGCCGAGCTACCTGTTCGCCCTGGTGGCCGGTGACCTGGTCGACGTGCATGAGACATTCGTCACCCGGTCCGGGCGCAGCGTCGCCCTGGACATCTGGGTGCGGCGTGGCGATGAGGACCGCTGCGCCCATGCGATGGACAGCCTGAATCCGATCGATGCGCTGGGATGAGGAAGTGTACGGGCTGGAATACGACCTCGACGTTTTCAACATCGCCGCGGTGTCCGACTTCAACATGGGGGCGATGGAGAACAAGGGCCTCAACGTCTTCAACACCAAGTACGTGTTGGCCAAACCTGAGACCGCGACGGATGGCGACTACCAGGGCATCGAGACCGTTATCGCGCATGAGTATTTCCACAACTGGACCGGCAACCGCGTCACTTGCCGGGACTGGTTCCAGCTCAGCCTGAAGGAAGGGCTGACGGTCTTCCGCGACCAGGAATTCCGCGCCGACCAGGGCAGCCGCGCGGTCAAGCGCATCCGCGACGTGCGCGGCCTGCGGGCGGCGCAATTCCCCGAGGATGCCGGGCCGATGGCCCATCCGGTGCGGCCGGACAGCTATATCGAGATCGACAATTTCTACACCCCCACGGTCTACCAGAAGGGTGCCGAGGTCGTGCGGCATGCTGCATACCCTGATCGGCGACGCGGCGTTCCGGCGCGGCATGGACCTCTACATCGCCCGCAACGACAACCAGGCCGTCACCATCGAGGATTTCGTCGCCGCGATGCAGGACGCTTCCGGCATCGACCTGCAGCCCTTCATGGCGCTGGTACGACCAAGCCGGCACGCCGGAACTGACCGCCGAGGACCACTACGATGCCGAGGCGAAGCGCTGGACCCTGACGCTGCGGCAACAGACGCCGCCCACGCCCGGCCAGCCGGAAAAGCGCCCGCTGCCGATCCCCGTGGCGATGGGGCTGCTGGATGCCGCGGGTACCGAGTTGCCGACCCGACTGGCTGGCGAGAACGCCGCCCAGCCCGGCACCCGGGTGCTGCTGTTGGAAGGCACCGAGCAATCCTTCACCTTCGAGGATGTCGCGGCGCCACCCGTCCCTTCCCTGCTGCGCGGCTTCTCGGCGCCGGTGCGGCTGAAGGGCGTGCCGCGGGACCGGTTGCGTTTCCTCGCGGTGCACGACACGGACCCTTTCGTCCGCTGGGAGTCCGGTCTGCAATACGCCACCGCGCTGATGCTGGACCTGATCGCGGCCCGGCAGCGGGGCGAGGCGCTGCATTTCGACGAGGCGCTGGCAGAGGCGGTGCGGAACACCCTGCGCGGCGCCGATGCCGACCCAGCCTTCGCTGCCGAGGCGCTGGCACTGCCGGGCGAGGCCTTCGTCGCCGACCAGATGGAGGTCGCCGACCCGCAGGCCATCCACGGCGTGCGCGAATACCTGCGGCGCGAAATCGGCACCCGCTGCGGTGATGTGCTGCGCGCCACCTATGACATGCTGACCGAGCCGGGCACCTACCGCATCGACGGCCGCAGCATCGGCCAGCGGGCACTGCGCAACAGTTGCCTTGCCTACCTCGCCGCGGCCGGCGAGCCCGGCGTGGCCCTCGCCGCGGCGCAGTTCGATGCGGCGGGCAACATGACTGACCAGCTCATGGCGCTGTCCCTGCTAGCGGATACCGAATCGCCGGCGCGCGACGGGGCGTTGGCCGCCTTCCACGCCCGCTGGCGGGGCGATGACCTTGTGCTGGACAAATGGTTCTCGATCCAGGCGATGTCGTCCCGCGCCGATGCCATGGAAGCGGTGCGGGCGCTGTACACCCATCCGGATTTCGACCTGCGCAACCCGAACCGGGCGAGGTCCCTGATCGGCGCCTTCGCCAGCGGCAACCCGGTACGGTTCCATGCCGCCTCGGGCGAGGGCTACCGGTTCCTGGCGGATGCGGTTATCGCGCTCGACCCGATCAACGCATCCATGGCGGCGCGGCTGATTTCGCCGCTTGGGCAGTGGCGGCGGCAGATGCCGGCCCGGGCGGCGCTGATGCGCCAGGAGTTACAGCGCATCCTGGAGGTGCCGAAGCTGAGCAAGGGGACCTTCGAGAAGGCGTCGAAGGGCCTGCTCTAGCCTATGCCTTGCGCGATGCCGCGGTGATGGAGTCCAGCACCGCGTCCATGGCCCGCTGGAAGCCGGGGCCGTCGAGGTAGCCGTCGGTATCGCCGGCACGTTCAAGGAAGGCCTTCCAGCTCGGCGTGCCCATCGCCTGGCGGAAGCGGTCGTGCAGATAGGCGACGGCCGCGTCGGGCGTGCCGGCTGGCACCACCCAGCCCTTCATGTTCTCGAGGTCCACGTCCCAGCCGAGTTCCTTCAGGGTCGGGACCTGCGGATAGCTCTCCGCCCGATCGGCCGAGCAGCAGGCCAGTACCCGCAGCATCCCGCCGTCCGTCATGCCGCGGAACTCCTCCGGGCTGGCGACTATCAGATCGATGTGCCCGGCGGCCAGGGCCTGCAGGCCCGGCGCACCACCGGTGAAGGGCGCATGCAGGAATTCCACCCCTGCCCGGTTCTGCAGCACCACGAACACCGAGTGATAGATCGAACCGATGCCTGAGGAGCCATGGCTCACCGCCTCCGGCTTCACCTTCGCCGCAGCCATGACCTCGGTCATGCTGCGCCACGGGCTGTCGGCCTTCACCAGGATGAACATCCGCTGCCGCATCAGCCGCATGACGGCGCGGAAGCTGGTTTTCGGGTCATAGGGCAGTTGCCGGTAGGCGGGAATGCTGGTGCTCTCGCTGCCTCCGCCCATCAGCAAGGTATGGCCGTCCCCCGGCAGCCCCGCCACCTGCTGCGCGGCTATGGTCCCGCCCGCGCCCGGACGGTTCACCACCACCAGGGGCTGTGGGATCAGCGGCTGTGCCGCTTCGGTGATGGCGCGGGCGATAAGGTCGGCGCCGCCGCCCGGCGCAAAGCCGATGACACACTGGATCGGCCTTGTCGGCTGCCAGGCCGTCTGCGCCCGCGCGGGCGCCACGCCCAGTGCGGACATCCCTGCCAGCATGTGCCGTCTTTGCAGCATTGCCTGCCCTGCCTCCCGTTCGTTGCAGTCACTGTAACGAAACCCTGGCGGCTGGACAGGGGCGCCGCTTGCGCCTTCACTCCCGGCTCGGAGGACAACGTTAAATGCCCATGACACCGCGCCTGCCGGTCCCGTCCGGTGCCTGCGATACGCATATGCACATCTACGGTCCGATGTCGCTGTATCCGCTCGCCGCCACCGCCGGCGGCAAGGCACCGCCCGCCGGGGCCGATGTGGAAGCCTATCGCGGACTGATGGCACGGCTCGGCCTGCAGCGGGTGGTGGTGGTGCAGCCCTCGGCCTATGGCACCGACAACGCCTGCACCATGGATGCGGTTACCCAGTTGGGCGAATGCGCCCGTGCCGTGGTGGTGGTCACGCCAGCCACGCCGGACGCCGAGCTGGCCCGGCTGCATGCCGCCGGCGCCCGCGGTGCGCGCTTCTACATGATGGCCGGGGCGCCGCAGGGCTGGGAGGCGCTGGCGCCGGTCGCCGCCCGCATCGCGCCGCTCGGCTGGCACGTGCAGTTGCAATTCGACGGCACCGAACTGCCCGCCCGGGAGGCAGCGATCCGCGCCCTGCCCTGCCAAGTGGTCATCGACCATCTCGGCCGCTTCCACCCGCCGGTGCCGCCCGAGCGCCAGCCGGTGCGCGCCCTGCTGCGCTTGCTGGAAACCGGCCGGGTCTGGCTGAAGGCCAGCGCACCATACAATTCCTCCGTCACCGGTCCGCCTGAATATGCCGATGTCACCGCCATCGCCCGCGCGGCGATCGGGACGGCGCCGGACCGCGTGGTCTGGGCCAGCAACTGGCCGCATCCGAACCGTCCGCCCTACCCCCTGGAGGAAGCCGCGCTGCTCGATTTGCTAAGCCAATGGACACCGGATGACGCGACCCGCCGCCGCATCCTGGCGGACAATGCGGCCCGCCTGTACGGCTGGCCGGCGGAGGCACGCTGAGCCAATGGCGACGATCCTGATCGAACCACGCTTCCGCGGACCGGCTGGCATAGGCAACGGCGGCTATGTCGCCGGCCGCATGGCTGCGGCGCTCGGCCACCAGCCGGCCGAGGTGACGCTGCGGCGTGGCTGGCCGCTCGATGTGCCGCTCGACATCATCGCCGGGGAATTCGCTAGTTGAGGCGAAGGACTTGGCCGGCACGCTGATCGCCGAGGCGCGGCCGGCGACGCTCGACCTCATGCCGCCGCCAGCGCCAAGCCGGGCGGAGGCCGCCGCCGCGACGCGCTGGTTCCTCGACAGCCCGTTCAGCCATAGCGCCGGCCAATGCTTCGTCTGCGGTTCCGCCTGGGCCGAGGGCGCCGGGCTGCGGGTGTTCACCGGGCAGGTGCCCGGCCGGCCCGGCATTGCCGCAGCACTGTGGCATCCGGCGGCGAGCTTCGCCGGAGCCGATGGTCGGGTCGCGCCCGAATTCCTCTGGTCGGCATTGGACTGTGCCGGGTCCTTCGCCTTCACCGTGGGCGATGCGCCGGCGCGAATGCTGCTCGGGCGCATGACGGGCCGGCTGGACGGCGCGGTGGAGCCGGGCGAGCCCTGCATCGTGCTCGGCTGGCAATTGGCCCGAGAGGGCCGCAAGCTGCACGCTGGCACCGCCATCTTCGGCGCCGATGGTGGGCTGCGGGGCCTCGCCCGGGCGCTTTGGGTGACGCCACCACCAGTGGCGGGATGAGGCGGCCTCGGCCTATGCTGTGCACCGCAGCATGGAGTCCATGGACATGGGCAGGATCCTTGATGATGCGGCCGTCGCCCGCTATCGCCAGGACGGCTACCTCACGCCGCTGACCGCCTGTTCGGCGGCACAGGCCGAAATCTGGCGGCAACAGGTGGTCCGCTGCTGTGGCGAAGCGGAACGGCCGCTGTCCGACGCCGGTATCCGCCAGCCGTCCACGCGGGTGAAACCCTACCTGCTGTTTCCCTGGGCGGCGGAGGTGGTGCGGCACCCGGCCATCCTCGATGCTGTCGAGGACCTGATCGGCCCGGACATCCTGGTGTTCCACACGACCCTGTGGTGGAAGCCGGCCGGCACCGAGGGTTTCGTCCCCTGGCACCAGGACGCGACCTACTTCGGCCTGGCGCCGCATGAGCATGTCACCGCCTGGCTGGCGGTGACCCCGAGCACCGAGGAAAGCGGCTGCGTCACCATCCTGCCCGGTTCCCACCGCCACGGCCAGTTGCCGCACGCCGACCGCAAGGACCCCCGGGTGATGCTCTCGCGCGGCCAGAGCGTGGCGACGCCGGTCGAGGAACGGGCGGCAGTGCCGGTCCCGCTACGCCCCGGCGAGTTCTCCCTGCACGATACCCTGGCGCTGCATGCCTCGGCGCCGAATTGGTCGGCGCATGACCGGATCGGCCTCGGGATCAGCTATATCCCGACCCGGGTGCGGCACATCGGGCCGACCCGACTTTCCGCGACGCTGGTACGAGGCGAGGACCATTTCGGCCATTTCGACCTGGAACCGCGGCCGGTGGCCGAGGCGGATGCGGCGGCGAATGCCGCGCACGCGGACAGCATCGGCCGGTTCTGGACCGCCAGCGAGTTCATCCCCGAGATGACGCTGGCACACTGACTACCCGTTCGCACCCGGATCCAGCGGGTAGATCGGCCGCCGCACGTTGCGGAAGGTGAGCTGGCTGTAGTCCGAGGTGCAGACGCCCACCCCGGCGCATTCCACGATCTCCCGCGCCAGCGGGCCGAGTGCGGCCCGCCAGTGCACCCGGCTCTTGATGGCCAGGTAGCGCTTGTCGCGCGGCTCGATGCCCAGGATGCGGAACATGTCCGGCGAAACCGGCTCGACCTGCCGGGTCACCAGCACGATCTCGACCGCGCCGGTATCGAACACCACGGTCGGCCCCATGAACACCTTCAGCCCGGGCGACAGCCCGGCCTTGGTCACGAAATACCCGGCCGAGATGGTCTTCACCGTGCCGGTGACGGTGATAGGCGCGGAGGATTTCGGCAACGCCGGCATCGGCAGCTTGCCGCCGAGCGCCAGGGTGATGGTGGCGCCGATGCCGGCCTGCTGACACGCCGCCACCGCCTCCGGGTCGCAGATGCCGAAGAAGGCCACGTCGGTCAGCCCCTGGCGAAGGATTTCAGCCAGCACCTCCGTGGTGTCCATGGTACCGCCGGACGCGCAATTGTCGTAGTGGTCGAGCAGCACCACGGGTAATTCCGCCTTGGTGGCCCCGGCCGACTTGGCGCGGGCGACGCTGTCGACCAGCGTCTCTGGCTTGAAGGTGAAGTCCTGCCGGGCTTTCCAGGCGAAATCCAGCAATGTCTGGGCCATGGCCTGGGCGTCGGCCGCATCGCCATCGGTGACCACGACGGCGGAGAGCCCGGCGTTCTCGATATCCGCATGCGGGAAGCCGACGAACAGGCTGGCGGCCAGCGCCCGGCCGCTATCCTCCCACTCCCGGCACATGGTCTGCAGTTCGCGGTTCGGGAAGGCATGGGTGCCCTGCGCCATGACATGCGGCAGCATCGGGGCGCGGCCCCAGGCGGTGGTGGGCTTCACCTCGCCGCGCAGCACCCGCAGCAATATCCGGGCAACCCGTTCGGCGGTCTCGGCCTGATCGACATGCGGATAGGTATGGTAGCCGGAGACCACCACCGGGCCTTCCACCATGTCGGCATGGATGTTGGCGTGCATGTCGTAGGCGACGCCGATCGGGGTGCGGCCGTCGATGGCCCGGATGCGGCGCAGCAACTCCCCTTCGCCGTCCTCGAAGCCTTCCGCCACCATGGCGCCGTGCAGGTCGAGCAGGATGCCGTCATACCCGCCGGCGGCCACCGCCGAGCAGATGCTGTCGCAGAACCCGTCGAACGCCGCGCGCTGGACCTCGCCGCTCGGCGGGGCATGGGCGGCGATGGACATGACCACCTCGGCGCCGGCTTCCTCCGCCACCTTCAGGAACCCGCCGAGGCAGGTGCCGGTGTTGCGGAAGAACCCGATGGCGGCCTCTCCTTCCAGCAAGGTGCTGCCATCCCGGCAGAAGCGGGCGCGCGGCGTGGGCACCGGGGAAAAGGTGTTGGTCTCGTGCGACAGGGCGGCGAGCAGCAGGCGCATGGCAGGTCCCCGGATTGCTGCGCATATCGTGCCGGGTTGACGCCCGCTTGCAAAGAGACGCCGGATAGCCTCCGTACCAAACAGGCCGCAATGGTGATGGCTACAGCCCCGGGTTGCACGTCATCCGGCGCAACCCATTCCAATTCAGCTACCTGCTGCCGAGTGGCGGAGGGCCGTCAGGCGCCGCGCTTGGTGTTGCGCCAGGGCGCGCGGGGGCGGGCGGCGGCACCGCGGCGCACCACCTGCGCACCGCCGCGCGCGGCCGCGGTTTCGCCGGCCATGGCGAGCGCCGCTTCGGCATCGGCCGCCAGCGCTTCCTGTGTGGTCTCCTGGACCGGAGCCGCCTCACCCGCGATCAGCAGCGCCACGGCGCCGTGGGTTTCCTTCACCGCACCGTCGTTGCGGGTGGCGACATGGGGACGGCCGTCGATGGTGAAGATGCGGCGCTGCATCGTCAGGCGCGCGACCTGCTCATCGGAAGCCGGAATGAAGGTACAACCGCTGGCCTGTGCCGCGGCGATCTGGTCGGGTGTCAGTTCCATCGGGCGAGCATATCATGCCGATGGCCCTGGAGCGCCACCCGGTAATGCGGCTGCGCCGATCCCACCGGGCGCATGCCTATTCTGCCGCCACCGGTCGTGGCCGCAGATCGGTGCTGTAGTCGATGCTGACCGGGCTCTCGGCCTCGAACGGGCTTTTCAGGTCGAGCGCCTTGGCGGTTTCCCGCAACGCCGGCAGCACCTCCTCGCCGAACAGCCGGATGCAGGTCATGCTGTCGGCATGGCTGACCGCGCCGTCATTCGCCCATAGCGCCATGATGCCGGGGCGGGTCTGCTCCATCACATGCCGCAACTTGGCAACCACCGTTTTGGGGGTGCCGGCGATGATCATGTTCTCGCGGATCTGTTCGTCGAAGCTCGGGCGGCGGCGAGGGCTGGTGCCCCGGCCGGTCGAGAACTCGACGAAGCCCCGGCGATTCTCCGGCGAGGAATAGCCGGCCGGGGTGCTCCAGACCGGATGGGCAAGGCCGGTGAACTCACCCTGCATCCAGGTGAACTGGCGGGCGTTCTCCAGGGCCTTCTCCTCGGTTTCCGCCACATGCACCTGCTTCAGGTAGCCGTGGTATTCGGGGCCGCCCTGGAAGCCGACCTCCGCGGCGGTGTCGTCGTAGAGTTTCCAGATGCGCTGGGTCTGCTCCACCGTGGTGTTGAGCGCGATGTAGGGGTAGCGGTGCTGCGCCGCCCAGATCACCGTCTCCTTGCTGATGACGCCGGGCACCCATACCCGTGGGTAGGGCTTCTGCAGCGGCACCGCCCAGGGGTTCACGACCCGGTGATGGTAATGCGTGCCTTCCCAGCGGAACGGGCCGGGCTGGGTCCATGCCTTCACGATGAGGTCGTGCGCTTCCTCGAAGCGTTCGCGGTTGTAGGCGGGGTTAACGCCGGTCGCCAGTTGCTCCTGCCCGCCGCCACGGACGAAGCCGGAGACGAGGCGGCCCTTCGAGATCATGTCGATCATCGCCAGTTCTTCGGCCAGCCTGATCGGGTTTTCCGCCAGCGGCAGCGGATTGCCGAGCATGACGATCTTCACCCGCTTCGTCAGCCCGGCGAGCAGCGCGGCGAAGATGTTGGCCTTGGCCTGCATGCAGAAGGGCGCGTTGTGGTGCTCGTTCAGCATGATGCCGTCGAAGCCGACATCCTCGGCCAGCACGTACTGCTCGATGTACTCGTTGTAGAGCCGGCTGCCCTCGACCGGGTCGAAATGGCTGTTGGAGAACATCAGCGCCGTCGCACCGAACTCCAGCCCCTTGTCGGCCGGATAGGTCGCCATCGGCTGTTCGGTGAAATACATGATGTGCATGGTGTTCTCCCCTCAGCCGATAAATCCGGTGACGAGCCGGACGAACTCCGCCGGCCGTTCCATCTCGACACAGGCACCGCAGGCCGGCACCACCGCCAGCCGGGCATCGGGCAGCCCGTTGATGAAGCGATCGGCCGCACTGATCGGCACCACGCGATCGTCCGCGCCCCAGACCACCAGCGCCGGCGCCTGTATTGCACCCAGCAGATGCGGCAGGGTCTGGCTGTGCATGTAGGGCTTCCAGGCCAGCCGGAAATTCATCTCCCGGCAGATGTCCCACTCCACCAGTTGGTCGGTGCTGGGCACGGCGCCGTAGATTGCGTCGAAGGTGCGCTGGTCGTGGAAGCCGGCCCGTGCGTAGTCGATGTGGCTGACCAGCGCCTGGTCGAGAATGTCGCCCTGCGGCGGCTTGATGCCCATCGGCCCGACCAGCGTGAGGCTGGCGAAGTCGCGCGGCGCGAGGCTCGCCATCTCGGCGGCGATCCAGCCACCGTAGCCAAGGCCGAGGAGGTTGGGCCGCGCGATGTCGAGCGCGGCGAGAACGCCCTGGTACACCGCGACCATGTCTCGCACGTTGCGCATCCAGGCCGGCCGTTCGGATTGGCCATAGCCCGGGTGCTCCGGCAGCAGCAGGTCGTAGCGCTCGGCCAATGCGGCATAGGCCGGCAACTGGTCGAGCGTGCCGGTATCGCGGTGGAGCAGCAGCAGGGGCGCACCCTTGCCGGCGCGCCGCAGCCTGACCGGCAGGCCGGCAACCTTGACGTGGGATTCCTGCCAGGCGACGGGCGTGGCCATTTCCTTCCCCCAACTTCGTTCTTGCAGGAACGCTCGCAGTGGTAGCCAGGGCTGTCAATGCGAACGCGCCCGCCACGGCTGGTCGTGCCGGCATGGCTGGTCCACCATCACCGGCAACCGCAGGAACAAGGGAGGTTCACATGCCGCGCTTCGAGGGGAAGACCGTACTGATCTCTGGCGGCGCACGCGGCCAGGGAGCCGTCGAGGCGCGGATGATCGTCGCCGAAGGTGGCAAGGTTCTCATCACCGACGTCCTTGAGGCGGAAGGCATGTCGCTGGCCGCCGAACTCGGCGCCGCCGCCCGCTTCATGCGCCATGACGTGGCCGAGGAGGCCGGCTGGGCCGAGGCCGTTGCCGCGGCGGAGGCGATGGGGGCCGAAGCCGGGGGCGGGCTGCATGGGCTGGTGAACAACGCCGGCATCTACATCCCCAAGACGCTGATGGAGACCGATGCCGTATTGTTCGAGCGGCACATGCGGATCAACCAGCTGGGATGCTTCCTGGGCATGCGGGCGGTCGTGCCGGCGATGGAACGGGCGGGTGGCGGGTCGATCGTCAACATATCGTCGACCGCCGGCCTGCGCGGTTCGCCCGGCGCCATCGCCTACAGCGCGACGAAATGGGCGCTGCGCGGGATGACCAAGGCCGCCGCCATCGACCTCGCGCCGCGCGGGATCCGGGTGAACTCGGTGCATCCCGGCCCGATCGACACGGACATGCTGAATGTGCGGACGGAGGAGGAGATGCGGCAGCGGGTGATGCTGGTGCCCATGCAGCGAAAGGGCACCGCCGAGGAAGTGGCCAAGCTGGTGCTGTACCTGCTGTCCGATGACAGCGCCTACATGACCGGGTCCGAGGTTGCGATCGACGGCGGCGCTTCGCTGTAGGGCATGATCACACTATTGCAGCGAAGGGTGGCCGGTATGCGCTAAGCTGCCGGTTGCATGCAGAATTCCGCCGAAGCCCCCCTCGTGATCTGCCTTGGCCATCTGGTGGCCGACCATACCTTCTGGGTGGAGGATATTCCGCAGCCACCGGCCAAGGCGGTGGCCCGGCGCTACAGCCTTGGGGTCGGCGGGCTGGCGGCGAACGCCGCGATCGCGGTCGCCCGGCTCGATGGGCGGGTGCGGTTCTGGGGGCGGGTCGGGGACGACCGCAACGGGGCGCCGCTGGCGGCCGAACTGGCCGCCTTCGGGGTCGATGTAGCGGCAATGCGGATCGCCGTCGGCGGGCGTACCCCGGTTTCCTCGGTGCTGGTCGATCCGGTGGGGGAGCGGGTGGTCCTGGCCTTTCGCGGGGAGGGACTGGACCTCGACCCCGGCGTCCTGCCGATGTCCACCATGGGCGAGGCACAGGCATTCCTCTGCGACCCGCGCTGGCCGCGCGCTGCCGAGATGGCGCTGCTGGCCGCCCGTGCCCGCGGCGTGCCCAGCGTGCTCGACGCCGAGAAAAGCGAGGCACGCCTGCTGGCTGCCCTCGTCCCGCTGGCCGACCACGCGATATTCTCCCAGCCAGGGTTGCAGATCTTCGCCCCGGGTGTCGCCCCGGCGGAAGGGCTGCGGCGCGCCCTGGCCGCCGGTGCCGGCCTGGCGGCGGTGACCCGGGGGGAGCACGGCACGCTCTGGCTGACACCCGGCATGGAGCGGCCGGCCGAAACCCCGGCCTTCCAGGTCGAGGCCACCAACACCGCCGGCGCCGGCGACGTGTTCCATGGCGCCTATGCCCTGGCGTTGGCCGAGCGGATGCCCTTGCCGGAGGCCATGCGCTTCGCCTCGGCGGCCGGTGCGCTGCGGGCGCAGGACGGCGAAACCCCGGACCGCGCCACCGTAGAGGCGATGCTGCGCGGCTGAGGCGGCACGGTCATCCGGCCGGTCGAATGGAGCCGTGTTCGAAGAAGGCTTCCATCGCCGCTTCCTCCGCCCTGATGTCGAGGCCGTGGCAGGCAAGCCAGGCATCGTCGCCAAGGGTGCTGCGGTAGCGCTCGCCGCTGTCGCACAACAGGGTCACGACGGAACCCCCTTCCCCACGCGCCGCCATCCCGGCCACGATGCGCGCGGCCGCCTGCAGATTGGTCCCGGTGGAGCCGCCGCAGGACCGGCCGATGCGGCGCGACAGCACTCGTGCCGCGGCAATGCTCGCGCCGTCCGGCACTGCGATGGCCTGGTCGATCAGCTCGGGGATGAAGGACGGCTCGCAGCGCGGCCGGCCGATGCCCTCGATCACCGAGGCGGGGCCGGGGGCGGTGCAGCAGGCGCGGTCCAGCAGGTGGCGATGGAACACCGAGGCTTCCGGGTCGGCGAGGCAGAGCCGGGTATCGAGGTTCCGGTAGCGGATGAAGCGGCCCAGCGTGGCCGAGGTGCCGCCGGTGCCGGCACCCACCACGATCCAGCGCGGCACCGGATGGGGTTCGTGCGCCATCTGGCTGAAGATGGACTCCGCGATGTTGTTGTTGGACCGCCAGTCGGTTGCCCGCTCGGCATAGGTGAACTGGTCCATGTAGTGCCCGCCGAGTGCGGCGGCGAGCCGGGCGCTTTCCGCATACATCTCCGAGGGCTGTTCGACGAAGTGGCTCTCGCCGCCATAGAAGGCGATCTGCGCGACCTTCTCGGCCGAGGTCGAGCGGGGCATCACCGCGATGAAGCGCAACCCCAGCATCTGCGCGAAATAGGCTTCCGAAACCGCGGTCGAGCCGCTGGATGCCTCGACGATGACCGCGCCGGGCCCGATCCAGCCGTTGCACAGCCCATAGAGGAACAACGACCGCGCAAGCCGGTGCTTGAGGCTGCCGGTCGGGTGGGTGGATTCATCCTTCAGGTACAGCGCCACCCCCGGCGTTGCCGGCAGCGGCAGGCGCAACAGGTGGGTATCGGCGGAGCGGTTGAAGTCGGCCTCGATGGCGCGGATGGTCTCGGCCACCCAGCCGCGATCCACGGCGGGGCACGGCTGCCCGAAGCCTCCCATGCGGTTCAACGCCCCTGGAACACCGGCTTGCGCTTTTCTGCAAAGGCGCGCTGTGCCTCCCGCGTGTCCTCGGTGGTGGACAGCGCCACGGTCTGCGACTGCTCGTAGCGGTAGCCTTCGTGCAGCGGGAGGTCCTCTGTCAGGATGAAGGACCGCTTGGCGGCGCGCACCGCCAGCGGCACCTTGGCGGCAATCTCGCGGGCGATGCCCATCGCCGTCGCCAGCAGTTCGGCATCCGGCACGCAGGCGGATACCACGTTCATCCGCAGCAGCTCTGGCCCGGTGATGCGCCGCGCCGTCATGATCATCAGCCGCGCATCGGATTGGCCGAAGTGCCGCAGCACGTGCCGGACGCCGCCGGCGAGACCTACATCCACCTCGGTCATCGAGAGGAAGGCGCCCTCCCCCGCCACGAGTATGTCGGCCGATAGCGCAAGGACGCAGCCGGCGCCGATCGCCGGGCCGTTGATCGCGGCGATGACCGGCTTCTCGCATTCCATGACGCAGTCGAAGGCGGCACGCACCAGGCGGTTGTGGCGCGGATAGGCACCGGCCTCGCCGGACAGTCCTGGCCGTTCCTTCAGGTCGGCGCCGGCGGAGAAGGCACGGCCCTCTCCGGTCAGGATGATCGCCCGCACCTCCGGCGTGTCATGCAGGGTATCGAAGATGCGGATGATCTCGTCGCGGAATTGGCGGTTCTGCGCATTCACCGGCGGCCGGCGCATGGTGACCGTGGCAATGTGGTCCGCTACCGCGACCGAGAAGCACTCGAGATCCGTAAGGCCGTGCATGCTGTTCCGTTCCCGCGCCTGATGTTCCCGGGAGGCAGTCTTACCGGCGGCGGCATGCGTGGGTAAAGCCATCCGGCGCTGCCCGGCTTCGATGCCTGATTTCAATGGCTCAGCAGGCAGCAGATCGGACACCGCGCCAGCAGGTCGCGGGTGACGCCGCCGAACGCCCATTCGCGCAGGCGGGCATACCCATAGCCGCCCGAGACGATGAGGTCCGCCCCGGCATCCTGGGCGGCGTGGATGAGTTCTTCGGCGACGCTCGCCTGCCGCAGCGGCCGCGCTTCGGCCTCGGCCTTGACGCCGTGGCGTACCAGCAGCCGGGCAATCGCCTCCAGCCCCGCGGGCGCCATCTCGGCGACCGGCCGGTCCCGCCCGGTCACTGCCAGGACCAGGACCTTCCTGGCCCGTTCCAACAGGGGCAGCGCGTCGTTGATCGCGCGGCGGGCCTGCGTCGTGTCCCGCCAGCCGATGACTACGGTGCTGGCCTCCAGCGCGGTAACGGCAGCCGGCACCACCAAAATCGGCCTGCCCGCCCGCATCAGCACACGACCAGCATCCGCCCTGGCTTCGGCCCCGACGATGAGGAGATCGGCCATCCGTGCCTCCTCCGCCAGCACATTCCCCGGATCTTCGATGAATGCGCGCCATTCGGCCTGGGCAGCCTGCTCGGGCGGAAGGATGTCACGGAACCGCTGCTCGGCCGCTTCCAGAACGGCCTGCACCCGCTTCTGCTCATGGGGGAACAGGGTTGCGGAATAGGCCAGGGTGCCGTCCGCGGCCGGGATCAGCACGAGCGGTTCCGCTGCCACGCCGATCAGCGCCGCGCCGAAACGCCTGGCCAGCCCGGCGGCGAGTTGAACGCCTGCATCGGACGGCTTCCCCGCCTCGACATTCACGATGAGCGCCGCATAGGCCATGGCCATGTCCCGTGCCGGATCAGCAGCCGAAGCATGCCGGATGCTGCACCGGATGCCTTGACGCAGGTCAACCTCCCGCATTTGGGGGGGTGGGTAGTCTGGCCCGAGCAAGGGATGGACGGATGGGCCTGCTGGTTCGATTGCTGCTGGCGCTGTCCGGAACCGTGGCCGCCGTGTTCGTGGCCGGGGACGCACCGAATTTCGGCGTGGTGCAGGGGATGCTCGCCCTGGTCCTCGACGTCGCGGTGGTGGCGTTGTTCAGCCTGTCGCGCCGCCGTTGACCCGCATCCGCGAGACCCCGCTTGGGTCCTATTCGTGCCCTGGCCCCTCGCCGGATGCCAGGGAGGCCAAGGCCGCGCGATCCAGCAACTCGACCTCGTGCAGACCCCGCGCGCGCAACCAGCCGCGGCGGCGGAAGGTGCTGACGGCCCGGCTTACGGTTTCCAGCGTGAGGCCGAGCAGCTCACCGACATCGGCACGCGTGGTCGGCACATCGAACACCGGCCCCTGGTGGCCACGCCGCTCCTGCGCTTCGGCGAGCGAGATGAGGAATGCGGCGACGCGCTCCTCGGCGGTGAACCGGCCAAGCGCCACCAGATGGCTCTGCGTGGCGGCCAGTTCTCGCGCGCAGAGGTCGATGAACTGGCGCTCGAGCACGGGATGCTGCCGCAGCAGCCGGTCCAGTTCACGCCGGGAAATCCGGCAGGCGGTAGCCGCGGTGAGGGCTTCTGCGCCCAGTTGGTGAGCCTGCTCGGTCGTGAAGCCAAGGACATCGCCACCGAAGCGCAACCCAACCGCTGCCTGCCTGCCATCCGGCAGAAGATGGGTCAGGCGCGCCGTGCCGTCGTTCAGGATGAAGATATGCGCGGCCGGATCGCCCTGGCGGAAAAGCACCTCGCGTGGCCCGAAACATATGCGTTCACCGGAAGCGGCGACATCGCGCAGCGCCTCCGCATCGAGCGACGCGCAGAGGCCGATCTTGTGCGCACTGCAGCCGGCACAGGCTTCCGGTTGTGCGCAGGCTGCTTCAAGCAACGGCCGGGCAGCAAAAAGCGCGGTCATGGCCCTGCAGACTTTCGTAACGGAAAGTAGTGCAGACCATGCTTGGTCCATGGTCAGGCGTCGGTCAACCAAAAGACCCGCGATCACTGCCATTGGCACCCGGTCATCGAATTCCCTGCGCGCGACTTCGTCATTGCAAATATTGCGGGAAGCCGAACCGGCGCGGCGAAATCCCCCGCGTCAATTCCTATTGAAAAGTTCTTATGTGAATAATGAGGGCACGGATGAAAGGTCCATGGTTCCTGACCCACGGCCGAAGCCGGACGGCCCTACGCGGAGGAGGAAACAATCCATGAACCAGTCGCAATGCCGCCTGCGCCGCGCATTCGGCCGAGAGCCCTGGCACGGCCGCATGCGGTCGTCGCCCCCCGGGTGCGCATCCTGATCCTCGGAGACGGCGCCGCTTGTCTGGCCGCTGACTCGCGCCTTCGGCCGTCCCCGACCGTGTTGGCGCAAACTGGATCAAGAAGCATGCGGCCACGGAGGCTGCTGTGGGCCGAATTTGCCGCGATACCCGGCGGTGCCGGTGATGCAGGCGGTGAACCATGCAGGCTTCCGCGACATCGGTGGATTGATCGACCGGGTGCTCGGCATCGCCATCTTCGCAGCCACGCCATTGGCACGCTGGTCGCGGCCTATGCCGCGCTTGGCCCGCTGCGACGCCTCGCGGGAGGCCTGCCAGGCTCAGTGCGGTGGCGGGCAGAATATGTCCTGCAGGGTTGCGATGATCCGTGCCACCCGGGGGTCGGCGATCCGGTAGTGGATGGTCGTGCCGGTGCGGCGGGTGGCGACCAGCCTGTCTTCCCGCAGTTTCGCCAGGTGCTGCGAAAGCGCCGGCTGCGATAGGCCAACCCTTTCGGCAAGCTGCCCGACATGAGCCTCACCTTCGACGATCAGGATGCAGAGCAGCAACAACCGGCGTTCGTTCGCCAGCAGGCGAAGCATCGCTGCCGCCTCGGCGGCGCTGGCCTGCATTGCCTCGGCCGCATCCTGGATTGCCGGCGCTTCCATCATCTGCTCCTGGCCCGGCGACGGCAGGTCATTACGAATAGGGTTTGCCCGGATGCGGCCGCGTACCTCTTACATAAGAAGGGGATGAACCAGCAAGCCGCGTCCCAAAACAAACAGGGGCGCCCCCGAAGGGACGCCCCGCCTGAATACATCCGTCACCTTGGCCAAGCGAACGTGCCCAGCCAGCCTTGCGCTACTGCTTCAGCCAGATGTTCTCCATGCGCCAGTGGTTGTAGATGCTGTTCACCCCGAGGGTGACGTCCTGCACGTTCGGGTAGAAGCAGGTCGCACCAGTGATGTGGTACAGCATCGGCCGCGCCACTGCCTGCTGCAGCGCAAGGTCGATCTCCCGCACCATCTCCAGGCGCCGCCCCGGGTTCACCTCCGAGGACTGGGCCTCGAAGCGCTTCTCCATCTCGGGATCGCAATAGCCTTCGTAGTTGCGCTCGCTGTCGCAGGCATAGCTCTCGTAGAAGGTCAGGTCCGGATCATCGACGCCACGGCCAGTCAGGTTGAAAGCCACCGCGTAGTTGCGGCGCGCCATGATCGAGTACCAGACGGCCGTGTCATGGATCACCAGCTCCGCATCGATGAATATCTGCTTCAGGTGGTCGATCAGGATGACCGCCGGGTCACGATAGATGGCGATGCCGCGGGTCGAGACCTGTAGCTTCATCGGGTTGGTTTCGCTGTAGCCCATACCGCGCATGATCTGCCGGGCCTCCTCGCGGTTTGCCTCGACCGTGCCGCCAAAGCCCGGTGCCGATGCCAGGTCGGCAACCGTCAACCCCCAGGCTCCTTGCGGCGGTGGCAGCATTACGCCGCCCAGAATGTACTGCCCTTCGCCAAGGATAGTGTTGAAGGCCTCGCGGTCGAGCGACAGTGCCAAAGCGCGGCGCAGATCGGCATTGTCGAAGGGTGGTGCCGTACGGTTCACCAGCAGCTGCCCGGCCACGTTGGAGGGTTGCACCTTGCAGATTGCCGATGGCGCTTGGCTCCGCAGATCCCTCAGCAGCGGGATGGTCACGTCCTGCGAGAAGGTCATGTCGAACTCGCCCGCCGCGAATGCCAGGATGCGGGTGGATCGGTTTCGGATGATGCGCCAGTTGATGGCGTCCAGGTAAGGACGGCCTTCCTTCCAGTAGTCCGGGTTGCGCTCCAGCTGAATGTGGGAATTCGCCCGGAATTCAACGACACGGAATGGACCCGTGCCGATCGGCTTTTGCCGCATGACGCGGCCGTTTACATGGCAGGGGTAGACTGGCGACAGACCGGTGGCGATGAAGCTCATGAAGGAGGGCTGTGGCCGGCCCAGCCGGAAGGTGACCTCGTGGTCGCCCTTGGTCGTCACTTCTTCCAGGTTGAAGTAGAGGCCCTCCCGCGGGTTCTTGCGCCATCCTGCGTCGCGCCGCCCGGCCAGCGTATCCCAGGTGCATTTCACGTCTGCGCTGGTGAAGGGCTTCCCGTCATGCCACTTCACGCCCTCGCGCAGCTTGAGGGTGAGTTGCGTGTTATCCTCGTTCCAATGCCATTCGGTTGCGAGTTCGGGAACCAGATCGTCCACGGAAGCCCGCTCGGACTCCTGGTTGAACACGAAGAGATTGTTGAACACCCCCATGAATGGCGAGACCGTGGAGATGGTCGATTCCTCATGGATGGAGGCGCTGGGCGGACTGTCCCGGTGATAGAGGCGCAGCGTGCCGCCGCTGGTCTGCGCCGCAGCGGAGCCCACCCCGAGCGTCGCCCCGAGCATGGCCGTCATGGCCAGTTTGCCGATGTGGAACCCCATTTCTTGTTTTCCTCCCTGTGGGTGGCAAGTCAGTCGTTGCCCTGGCGCCGCCGGCTCCGATCAGCGCAGGTGGCAGGCAACAGTGTGGCCAGGCGCGACAGATTTCACGACCGGCACCTCAATGCGACACCGCTCCTCAGCATAAGGGCAGCGGGTGTGGAAATGGCATCCCGGCGGCGGGCGGATCGGGCTTGGCACATCGCCCTGCACGATCATTTTCTTCCGCTTCAGCCGAGGGTTCGGCACCGGGACGGCCGATAGCAGGGCTTCGGTATAGGGATGCTGCGGGTTGTTGAAGAGCGTGCGGGTATCCGCGCATTCCACGATGCGGCCGAGGTACATCACCGCGATTCGGTGGCTGATGTGCTTCACCACGGCGAGATCATGGGCGACGAACAGGTAGGAGAGCCGCTTCTCCTGCTGAAGGTCCATCAGCAGGTTGATGACCTGCGCCTGGATCGAAACATCCAAGGCGGACACCGGTTCGTCGCCGATGATGAGCTTCGGGTTGAGCGTCAGCGCACGGGCGATGCCGATGCGTTGCCGCTGGCCGCCGGAGAATTCGTGCGGGTAGTTCTTCATCTGCGCCGGCCGCAGCCCGACGCGCTCGAAAATGGCGGCGACGCGCTCCTGGCGTTCCTTGGCGGTCCCGATGCCATGGATGAACAGCGGTTCGCCGACGATCTCGCCTGCCCGGATACGCGGATTGAGCGAGGAATACGGATCCTGGAAGATGATCTGCATCTCGCGCCGGTGCGGCCGCATCTCGCTCTTGGAGAGGCGCGTGATGTCGTGGCCGTTCAGTCGGACCGTACCCGAGGTCGGCTCCACCAGTCGCATGATGGTGCGCCCGACGGTGGACTTGCCGCAGCCGCTTTCACCGACCAGACCCAGAGTCTCGCCCTCGGCAATGGTGAAGCTGACGCCGTCGACCGCATGCACCTGCCCGACCGTGCGCCGCAGCAGGCCCTTGCGGACCGGGAAATGCTTCTTGAGGTCCGCAACCTCAAGGACCGGTTCCGCGGCATTGCCGGGGCCGGTGGCGGTGGTCAGGGGCCGATCCTGCACCAGGCTGCCGGTCATCAGGCGCTTCCCGTCATGAGTTGTTCGGCATGCCAGCACGCCGACCAGTGGCCGGGCCGAAGCTCGCGGTATGGCGGATATTCCACTTGGCACTTGTCGGTTGCCATGTGGCAGCGCGGCGCGAAGGCGCAGCCTGGCGGCAGGGCGTTCAGCGCCGGCACCATGCCACTGATTTCCTGCAGCCGTTCACTGGCTGCGGTACCCGGCTCCGGTGCGTCAAGCCGCGGGATCGAGCCCATCAGCCCCTGGGTGTAGGGGTGCAGCGGCTCATCGAACAGCGAGATGACATCCGCCTCCTCGATCTTCCGGCCGGCATACATGACGATGACCCGCTGGGCGGTCTCGGCGACCACACCGAGGTCGTGTGTGATCAACACCACGGCAGTCCCGAGCCGCTGCTGCAACTCCAGGATCAGGTCCAGGATCTGCGCCTGGATGGTGACGTCGAGCGCCGTCGTCGGCTCATCGGCGAGCAGCACCTTCGGGTTGCAGGACAGCGCCATGGCGATCATCGCCCGCTGCCGCATGCCGCCCGAAAGCTGGTGGGGATATTCACGCGCCCGCTGCTCCGGCTCGGGTATCTTCACCAGCCTCAGCATCTCGACCGCCCGGTCCATCGCCGCCGCGCTTGAGACCTGCTGGTGCAGGATGAGCGCCTCGCTGATCTGGTTGCCGATGGTCAGGACCGGGTTCAGCGAGGTCATCGGTTCCTGGAAGATCATCGAGATCTCGTTGCCGCGGATCTGCCGCATCGCCTCCTCGGGGAGGCCAAGCAGGTCGCGGCCGTGCAGCATGACCGACCCGCCGATGATCCGCCCGGGCGGGCTCGGCACCAGCCGCATCACCGAGAGCGCAGTGATGCTCTTGCCGCAACCGGATTCGCCGACGATCGCCAGCGTCTCGCCGGCCCGCACCGAGAAGGAAACCCCGTCCACGGCCTTCATCAGCCCGCGGCGGGTGAAGAAGTAGGTCTGCAGGCCCTCCACGGCGAGCACCGTCTCACGGCCGTGGCCGGGGAAGGCGCCGGCGTGGTCGCTTGCCTGCATCGGGGCTAGCTGCGTCACTCCGTCGTCTCCAGTGCATTGGTCCTTGGGTTGCGTCGGGGGCTCAGCTTCGCTCGCGCGGATCCAGGATGTCGCGCAGCGGCATCGCCCAGCAGGTTGGTCCCGAACATCGACCAGGCTGATCGCCAGCCCCGGGAAGATCACCAGCCACGGCGCCGTCCGCACGTATTCCGCCGCCGATTCCGACAGCATCCGGCCCCAGGACGGATGCGGCTCGGGCACGCCGAGGCCGAGGAAGGACAGCGACGCCTCGACCAGGATGGCGAGCCGAGTTGCGCCGTGGCCAGCACGATCAGCGGCGCCAGGGTGTTCGGCAGGACGTGGCGGATGGCGATGCGCCATTCGCTCATGCCCGGGCGCGGGCGGCCTCGACGAAAGGCATGCTCGCGCAGCGACAGCGTGTTGGAGCGGATGACGCGCGCCACATCGGGCACAAGCGGGATCGCGATGGCGATGATGGTGTTCTGCAGCGACGGACCGAGCGCCGCGGCCATCACGATCGCCAGGACCAGCAGCGGCAGCGCCTGCATGCATGTCGATCACGCGCTGCACCACCAGGTCGAACCAGCCGCGCAGATAGCCGGAGACCAGCCCGATGGAAACGCCGATCATGCAGCCCAGCGAAGGTGGACGCCGATGCCCACGAGCGAGCGAGATGCGCGCGCCGTAGACGATGCGGCTCTACACGTCGCGGCCCATGAAGTCGGCGCCGAGCCAGTGCTGCCGTCCCGGCGTGGCCAGCGAGACGGCCGCGTTGGTCGAGAGCGGATCGTGAACGGTTATGTACGGCGCGAAGATGCCGCCAGCAAAAAGGGACGACGCCATGATCAGCGCGCCGAGCCGCGCCAAGCGGATACCGGCGCGATAAAGAAGAACGGACTGCGTCCCAGCAGCGCTGACATTGGCGCCCGCGCCGGTCAGTTCGGCATGTGAATCTGTCGGCTGACTGTTCGGCCTCCCGTGGGTGGACCATGCTGGACCTCAGTCCCGAGTACTTGATGCGCGGGTCGAGCGCGGCGTACAGCATGTCGACGATAAAATTCACCACCGACGACGACGATGGCGATGAACATGACCAGGTTCTGCACGATCGGATAATCGCGCCAGCGGATCGCCTCCACCAGGAAACGCGCGACGCCGGGAATGTTGAAGACCGTCTCGGTGACGATCAGCCCGCCGATCAGGAACGCCGCCTCGATGCCGATGACCGTGACGACCGGCAGCATCGCGTTCTTCAGCGCATGGTAGTAGTTGATGATGGTCTCGCGAGGCGCCCTTCGAGCGGGCGGTGCGGATGTAGTCCTGGCGCATGCACCTCCAGCATCGACGACCGCGTCATCCGCATCAGCAGGGCCGAGCTGCGGAAGCCGACGGCGGCGGCCGGTACGCTGTACATGCAGTAGAGCGTTCCAGAAGCTGTCGGCTCGGTCGGTGATAGATCGGGATCGTGCCGAAATAGGCGACGAACCCCATTAAGATCAGCAGGCCGAGCCAGAAGGAAGGCATCGACAGGCCGGACAGGCTGATGATCCGGAGGACATAGTCGAGCTTGGTATTCTGCTTCACCGCGCTGATGACCCCGAGCGGCAGACCGAGCAGCACGGAAAAGGTCAGCGCGAGGACGGCGAGCTTCGCGGTAATCGGAATGCGCGGGGCGATCTCGTCGATTGCCGGCCGTTCGGTCTGGTAGGAGATGCCGAGATCGCCCTGCAACAGACCGCCGATCCAGCTGACATATTGCACCGGGAGCGGCTTGTCGAGCCCGAGCTGCGCCTCGATGCGCGCCTTGTCGGCCGGGTCGACGAACCCGCCGGCATCGAACAGGATGTCGGCGATATTGCCCGGCATCATGCCGCAGCAGGAGGAAAATGATGACCGAGATGCCGAACAGCGTAAGCAACATCAGGCCGAAACGCCGGACGAGATAGGGAAGCATCAGCGCCCGCCCGTCGTGCTTGGGCCGCGACCGCCGGTGAGGGGCGCAAGGCCGCACCCGTCCACTGGCCATTTCGCAATGGCGGACATCGAGGGCCAGCAATGCCGACATGCATTGCCCCCTCCGCTGCGACGGCGGTCGAGTGCCACGGTAGCCAACCTCCCCCTGCGCCCCTCATTCCGAGGACGGGGCGCCTTATGCACGCGCTGGAACGCGCCATTATTCTTATGGGTCAGACGGTTCGGCAGATCGCCGCCCGTGTCAAGAACTCATCGGCAACTTGCCTTCCTGGTGACCGGTGACAGGTCCGGCACTGCCGGCGTAGCCTTGCCCCAGGTATGCGTAAGGTGCCGGGGCCAATCCCGGAAGGTCAGGCAGCGGGATCAACCGCCGTCGAAACAGGGAGGCAGCCGCCATGGCAGCGACCAGCGAACAGGTTGTGGAAGTGGTGCCGAGCGGGGCGAAGCTCGGCGCCGATATTCTCGGCGTCGACCTGCGGCGCATGGACGACCGGACCTTCCAACTGATCCACCGGGCATGGCTTGAGCATCTGGTGCTCCGGTTCCGCGGCCAGGACCTGGACGATGATGTGCTCGCCGAATTCAGCAGCCGCTTCGGACCGCTCGACATGGCGCCGGTCGGCCGTGGCGGCAGGCCCTACCAGCCGAACCGGCCGGAGGTGACCGTCATCTCCAACATCGTCGTGAATGGCGAGGCGATCGGCGGCCTCGGCGCCGGCGAGGCCGAGTGGCACACCGACATGTCCTACAACGAGGTGCCGCCGGATGCGAGCCTGCTCTACGGCATCGAGGTGCCCGAGGGCCATGGCGACACCTGGTTCTGCGACATGTACGCCGTCTTCGAGGCGCTGCCCGAGGCCATGCGGCAGCGGATCACGCCGCTGCGCTGCAAGCATAACTCGACACGCAACAGCGCCGGCGGCCTGCGCACCGGCTACCGGGAAAGCTACACCCCCGAGGAGCAGCCCGGCGCCGTCCACCCGCTGGTGCGGACCCACCCCGAGACGGGCCGCAAGGCACTGTTCCTCGGGCGTCGTCGCAACGCCTTCGTCATGGGCATGCCGGGCGAGGAAAGCGACCGGTTGCTCAACGAGCTCTGGGCCTTCGCGACCCGGCCCGAATTCACCTGGGTCCAGACCTGGAAGGCCGGCGATGCCGTGTTGTGGGACAACCGCTGCGTCATGCACCGCCGCGAGCCCTTCGATCCCAGCCTGCGGCGGCTGATGCACCGCACCCAGATCAAGGGCACCCGCCCGGTGGTGTGAATGGCGGCACCCGCGGCGCCGGACAACCTTGCCCGGTTATTCGACGCCGCGCGGCAGCTCCCGCTCCACCACCCGGGCAAGCAGGGCGGCGCCGTAGGGAATGGCGGCATCGTTGAAATTGTAGTGCCGGTTGGTGCGACCGAGGCGCTGCTCGCCATTGCCGACATGCAGATAGGCGCCGGGCACCCGCTCCATCATGAAGCTGAAATCCTCCGACCCCATGCCGGGCGGCTTGGTGCGGTCCACCTTCCCCTCCCCGACCAGATTCCGCCGCGGCGGCGGCGAAGCGTTCGGTCTGTTCGGGGGCGTTCACGGTCGGGGCGAAGATCAGCCGGAAGTCCAGGCTCGGCGGTTGCCCCGAAGCCGGCGGCAACGCCCTCGGCCACCCGCCGCAGGCCGGTCTCGATCAACTGCCGACGTCGCGGTCGCTGAAGAACCGCGCGGTGCCTGAGATCCTGGCGGTCTGCGGGATGACGTTGTAGGCATCGCCGCCGAACACCTTGGTCACGCTGATGACCGCGGTATCCATCGGCGGCAGGTTGCGCGAGACGATGGATTGCAGCGCGGCGGTGATGTGGCAGGCGGTCAGTACCGGGTCGATTCCCGCTTCGGGGCGCGCGCCATGCGAGCCCTTGCCGTCCACCACGATGTCGAAGAAGGCGCCGCCCGCCGCCGTGGGCCGCTGCGCGATGGCGAATTGCCCGACCGGCAGCCCGGGCCGGTTGTGCATGGCGAAGATCTGCGTCGCAGGGGAAGCGCTCGAACAGCCCGTCGTCCAGCATGGCCAGCGCACCGCCGCAGCCTTCCTCGCCGGGCTGGAAGATGAAGTGCACCGTGCCGTTGAATGGCCCGGGTCTCCGCCAGGTAGCGGGCGGCGCCGAGCAGCATGGTGGTATGGCCGTCATGGCCGCAGGCATGCATCCGGCCGGGCGGCGGCTGCGGTAGGGCAGGTCGTTGGCTTCCTCCATCGGCAGCGCGTCCATGTCGGCGCGCAGGCCGATCGCCTGCTCGCCGTTGCCGACCGCAGCACGCCGACCACGCCGGTGCCGCCGACGCCCGCGATGCACCTCGATGCCCCATTCCTCCAGCTTGCGCGCGACCAGCTCGGCGGTGCGGTGCTCCTCCATGCCCAGTTCGGGTGGGCATGGATATCCTGGCGGATGGCGGCCAATTCGGCCTGGGCGCGGGCGATGGCATCGAAGGCGGACATGCGTTCTCCTTGGGCGAAACCCGGTGGGCGGGGCCGCTGCCTCGCGGCCGGATCGCTGCGGCCAGAAGACAGCGTGGCTTGATGGGAAACAAGACCCTTCCGGCCCCGCAAGGCAAGACAGCAAAGGTTAAGGATACGGCAATCGGCTTGTCCGAAACGCATGGCCAGTACTTTGCCGGCAGGACCTATAGCTTATGACGTGCGCCACAAGCGATGATCCGAACGGGCGCCATCGCGATCCGGTGACCGGCACCGTGATGGAGCCGGCCCTGCTGCACTTCCTCGATGCGGTGCTCAACATGACCGATCCGGATGGGCCGCAGGTCGGGCTGGTCTGCCTTGCCATCGACAGCTTGCCCGCCCTCGCCGAGACCCACGGCGAGGCGGTGCGCGATGCCATGCTGCTGGGTCTGGCCGACCTGATGCATGAGCAGGTCCGCACCCAGGACATGGTCGGCCGGGTCGATGATGGCTTCGGCGTCTGCCTTGCCGATGTCTTCCCGGCGCAGGCCATCGCCGCCGCCGAGCGATTGCGCCGGGTACTGGCGGTACGGCCGGTGCCGACCCCGGTCGGCGCCATGTCCCTGACCTGCAGCATCGGGCTGGTGCTGAGCCAGGGTGGTGGTGAACAGGGCGCGGCCATGATGACCCGTGCCCGGGAGGCGCGCGACGCGGCCCGCCGGGCCGGTGGCGGCAGCCTGGTCACCGTCGCGTAGCCCCATCGCACACTCACCCTGCTTCGGCCTATGATGGCGCGGTGAACCTGCTTGCCCCACCCCGCGCCCGCCTGCCGATCGAGGTCGTTTTCGACCTGGTCTGCCCCTGGTGCTTCCTTGGTATCCGCCGCCTGCGCCGGACCCTGCGCACGCGCCCCGACGTGGCGGCCGAGTTGCCGTGGCGGCCATTCCTGCTGAATCCCGAACTCGCGCCCCAGGGTGTACCGCGGCAGGAATACCTGGTTCGGAAATTCGGCGGCGAGGACCGTGCCCGGCGATTGCACGGAACCATCACGGAGCTCGGCCGGGCGGAAGGCATCGATTTCCGCTTCGACCGCATCCGCCGGGTGCCGCATTCGCTCGACGCCCACCGGCTGGTGCGCTGGGCCAGCCGGTTCGGCGCCGCCGACCAGATGGTTGAGGCGGTGTTCGATGCCTACTTCACCGAGGGCGCCGACATCGGCGAGCCCCACGTGCTGGCTGCCATCGCCACCCGGCAGGGCCTTGATGGCGCCCTCGCCCGCCGCTTCCTCGCCACGGTAGCCGAGGTGGAGGCGGTGCACGCCGACAACCTCCGGGCGCACCGGCTCGGTATCAACGGCGTGCCCTGCTTCGTCATCGCGGGGCGCAGCGCCATCGCCGGGGCGCAGGAGCCGGAGGTGCTGGAACGGCTGCTGGATGTTGCTCTGGTCGAGGGTTGAGGGTCAGCCGGTCGCGGCGACCCGCCCCTCGATCGGATATTGCGGATCGTTGTAGCCGGGCGTCGAGGGATGACCCGGCGCCACCAGCCGATCCACCAGCGCCTCGTCCTCAGCGTGAAGCGGTAGGCGAGCGCCGCCAGGTAGTCCTCCAGATGCGCCTCCGTGCGCGGGCCGACGACGGTGCCGGTGACCAGCCGGTTGTTCAGCACCCAGCCGATGGCAAAATGCGCCGCGGTGGTGCATGCCCTTTCGGCGTGCGTGCCGATCGTCTGCGCGATCTCCAGGCTTTCCGGCCGCAGTTCCGTCTCCAGCATGCGCCGGTCCGCCGGCCGGCACGGCTGCCCGCCTCCGGCGCCTCGCGGGGCGCGTACTTGCCGTCAGCACACCGCGCGCGAGCGGGCTGTAAGGCACCACGCCAAGCCCGAAATGAGCCGCGGCCGGGAGCTGCTCGACCTCGGGCTGGCGGTTCATCGCGTTGTAGTAGGGCTGGCTACCACCGGCCGGTCGATGCCGGCCTCGTCGCAGAGCCGGCAGATCTCGGCGATGCGCCAGGACGGTAGTTGGATACGCCGAAATAGCGGATCTTGCCCGCCCGCACCAGGTCGGCCAGCGCGCGCACCGTCTCTCCAGCGGCGTCCCGTGGTCTTCCTTGTGCAGGTACAGGATGTCGATGAAGTCGGTGCCGAGCCGCCTGCAGGCTGGCCTCGGCCGCCTGCATCACCCATTTGCGCGACAGGCCGCCCTCATTCGGGCCCTCGCCCATCCGGTTGGCGATCTTGGTCGCCAGGACCCAGGCATGGCGGTTGGCGGCGATGGCCGCGCCGACCACCTCCTCGGACCGGCCGCCATTATAGCCATCGGCGGTGTCGATGAAGTTGATCCCCGCCTCGCGCGGCGCGGTCGACGATGCGCCGGGCGGTGGCGCTCGTCGGTCGGGCCGCCGAACATCATCGTGCCCAGGCAGAGCCGGCGACGCTGAGGCCGCTGCGGCCGAGGGTGCGGATATTCCATGGATGCCTCCCGAAACTGGCGGCCAGTGGTGGCCGCCGGCCGGGTGGGCGTCAAGCGACGGCGTAGCGGGTCAGCGCCAGGTCGGCGGCGTCGATCTCCGGCCTGCGCCCGGCGACCAGGTCCGCCAGACAGCCGGCCGGAGCCGCAGGCCATGGTCCAGCCCAGCGTGCCGTGGCCGGTGTTGAGGTACAGGTTCGGCAGCGGCGTCGGGCCGACGCACCGGCGTGCCGTCGGGCGTCATCGGCCGCAGGCCGGTCCAGAAGCTGGCCCTCGCCAGGTCGCCGCCGCGCGGGAACAGGTCGCTCACCGAATGGTCCAGGGTTTCCCGCCGCGGCCTCGCGCAGCGTGTAGTCGAAAAGCCGGCGAGCTCCGCCGTGCCGCCGACCCGGATGCGGTCGCCGAGCCGGGTGATGGCGACCTTGTAGGTCTCGTCCATCACCGTGGATACCGGGCGGCGCCCGCGGCGTCGGTGATCGGCAGGGTGATCGAATAGCCCTTCACCGGATAGACCGGCACCTGCATGCCCAGCGGCCGCAGCAGCGCGGCGAGTAGCTGCCGAGCGCCACCACATAGGCGTCGGCGGTGAAGCGGCCCTGGTCCGTGTCGACGCCGGTGACCGGCCGCCCTCCGCCTCGAGCCGCTGCGATGGTGATGCCGTGGCGGAAGCGTCACGCCCGCGCGCGGCGGCCAGCGCGGCCAGCCGCGTGGGTGAACATGAAGGCATCGCCGGTCTCGTCGCCCGGCAGTCGCAGGCCGCCGACGAACTTGCCCGGCGACCAGCGCCGAGGGCCGGCTCGGCGGCGACGCAGCCGGCCGCGTCCAGCACCTCGTAGGGCACGCTTGAATGCTCCAGCACCGCGATATCGTCGCCGACGGCGTCGAGCTGCTTCTGGGTGCGGAACAGCTGCAGCGTGCCCTGCGTGCGCTCGTCGTAGGCGATGCCGGTGTCGGCGCGCAGGTCGCGCAGGCAGTCGCGGCTGAATATTCGGCAAGCCGCACCATGCGGGCCTTGTTGATGCGCATAGGCGGCTTCCGTGCAGTTGGCCAGCATGCGGGCCAGCCAGCGCATACAGGCGCGGCGTCGAGCTGCGGCCAGACGACCAGCGGCCGGTGGCGCATCATCAGCCACTTCAGCGCCTTGACCGGAATGCCGGGGCCGGCCCAGGGCGACGAATAGCCGGGCGAGACCTGCCCGGCATTGGCGAAGCTGGTCTCCATGCCGGGCTGCGGGCTGGCGGTCCAGCACCGTCACCTCATGCCCGGCCTGCGCCAGGTACCAGGCGCTGGTCACGCCGACCACGCCGCTGCCGAGGATCGACCACGCGCATCGACCGTCTCCGTCCTGACGCTGCCGCCAGAATAGACGGTGAGAGCGGCGAATTTCCCGCCGCATCCGGTCGCCGATCCGGTCGCAGGATCGCACCATGCACGCACTATCCTGCGGCGATTTCGGCATAAGATTGCGCAGGAACGGGGCCGGGCCTTGGACGAGATCGACCGCGCGATCATCCGGCTGCTCGCGCCGATGGCCGCATGCCGAATGCGGCGCTGGCGGCGGCGATCGGCCTGTCGCCCTCCGCCTGCCTGCGCCGGCTGCGGCTGCTGGAGACGCGACGGCACCATCCGCGGCTACACCGTGCTGGTGGGGAGGCCGCCCCGGCGCGCGACCTGGTGACGGTGATCGTGCAGATCACCCTGGATCGCCAGACGGACGAGCATCTGCGGCGGTTCGAGGAGGCCGTGCGCCGTTGCCCGGAAGTGCGCGAGTGCTACCTGATGACCGGCATCGCCGACTACCTGCTGCGGGTGGAGGCGCGCGATGCGGCAGACTATGAGCGCATCCACAAGGATGCGCTGTCGCGCATGCCGGGCGTGGCCCGCATCCAGTCCAGCTTCGCGATCCGCACGGTCATCCGCGGCGGCTGAGAAGTGGCGCGCCCGGCAGGATTCGAACCCACGACCACACGCTTAGAAGGCGCGTGCTCTATCCATCTGAGCTACGGGCGCAGTTCGGGTTAGTGCGTCCAGTTGTCGGTCCGGCCGAAGCGGAAATTATCGGCATAGACCTTGGGCTTGATACGGATCGGCTTGGGCTCCTCGACCTCATACGGCAGGCCGTGCGCCTCGGCATAGGCCACCGCATCCTCGCGGCTGTCGAAGTGCAGGGTCACCTGGCCATTGGTGTCACCCGAGCCGGCCCAGCCCATCAGCGGATCGAGCCGCTGGCGCTCGCCGGCTCGAAGGCCAGCACCCAGCCCTGGGAGCGGCCCCTGCCCGACTGCATGGCGGAACGGGGCGGGACGAAAATGCGGGCGAGCTGCGGGCGGCCGGACATGTGGTCGATCCTTGGTATCGGTATCGGGGCGAGAGGATTCGAACCTCCGACCCTCTGCTCCCAAAGCAGATGCGCTACCAGACTGCGCCACGCCCCGACCGGGCCGCAAACTAGGCGCTGGACCGCACGGGGGCAACAGCCTAAGCGCGCCGCCGGGCATCCGGCGGCACGAAAGCGGTCAACGGATGGGTGAAAAGCTGACCGGCTTCAGCACCATGGTGGTCTGCTGCTTCAGCGCACCAATCGGCGCGGTCGCCTTCTGGAACTCGGCCCAGCCCGGATCGGACATCATCTGCGTCCGCCGCCGGTCCCGGTCGCCCAACGAGCTGTAGGCCCACATGAACACTGCCTGGTTGATCGGCCCGCATTCCGTGACCGTGAACATCAGCAACTGGCCGAGCAACCGGTCCTGCACCGGCTTGCCGATGTCCCGGTAGGCGTCGATCCAGGCATTCGCCTTGCCGGGGTGGAAGTCATAGGTGCGGTGATCGACGAACATCCCCTGCCCCTCGATCTTCCGCTCGAAGGGCTGGCCGGCCTTCTGAAGCGGCGAAAAGGGCACGGTCTTGAGAAGCTTGTTCTCCTGCATCATCAGCGCGCCCGTCTTGGCGCTCTCGCCGCGGAACCGGGCCCATTCCGGGTCCGCCTCCCGCGCCGCCAGCCCGCGCTCGCGGTCGTCGATATCGTCGAACCCCCGCAGGAACAGCACGCGGTTGATCTGGCCGACCTCAACCGTGAACATCCCGATGAGCGGCCCGACATGCCGGGCCGAACAGGGGCCGCCGATCTCCTCATAGGCCTTCAGCCAGGCCGGCAGCTTGCCGGGATGCGTCGTGTACATGCGTTGTTCGACGTACATTGGGTTTCCTCCACCATGCTGGCCACTCGGCCCGATGGCCGAGTGCCGCATGTCCACGCCGCCCGGTCAATCCACCCGGCCGGCCACCCGGTCAGGCGGTAAGCGGCGCCAGTTGGTCGAGCGTCCGCAGGATGCCGTCCCGGTCGAGGTCCGGCACCTCCAGCAAGGCCCGCTGGATGCCCGCTTCCCGGTAGGTCGCCAGCTTCGCCGCATCGGATGGCGCCCGGAACACCGTGATCCCGAGCCCGGCGAAGTCACGCCCGGCTGACTCGGCCGCTCGCCGCAGCCGGTCCCGCGCCACCGCCGGATCGAAGCCGGCACCGGCGCGGGGGAACCAGCCATCGCAGAACTCCACCACCCGCTTCAGCGTGTAGTCGGTTTCGCCCCCGAGCAGGATAGGCGGGTGCGGCTGCTGCAACGGCTTGGGATAGCACCACACGGGATCGAAATTGACGAATTCGCCGTGGAAGCTGGCTTCCTTCTCCGTCCACAGCGCCTTCATGGCCAGCACCCGCTCACGCATCAGCTTGAAGCGGGTGTCATAGCGAGCGCCATGGTTCTCCATTTCCTCCACGTTCCAGCCGCCACCGATGCCGAAGACGAAGCGGCCGCCCGAGAGCCTATCAAGGCTGGCGATGGTCTTCGCGGTGATGATCGGGTCCCGCTGCGGCACCAGGCAGACGCCGGTGCCGAGCAGCAGCGTCTTCGTCGCGGCAGCGGCGAAGGACAGGGCGACGAACGGATCGTGGGTGTGCACATACCGCTTCGGCAACTCGCCACCGCCCGGGAAAGGCGACCGGCGGCTGGTCGGGATATGGGTGTGTTCGCACAGGAACAGCGAATCGAAGCCGCGTTCCTCCAGCGCCCGAGCCAGTTCGGCAGGCTCGATTCCATAGTCGGTGGGGAAATAAAATACGCCGACGCGCATGGCCGTTTCCTTCCTTGGTGCTGGTCAGCAGGCGATGTTGCCCCAGCTTGTGGTGCGGGCGATCCGGATGGCAATCACCGGGTGCCGGGCAATCGCCATGGCCGCAAGCTGCGGGTACCGCGCCACCAGCCTAGCCTGCGCTTCGGCATGCTCGGCCCCGCAGGCCAGGATTTCGGCAGTGCCGCGCAGCATGACCCAGCCGAGTCGCGACCAGTCGTCGTCGTATCGGTCCGCGACCAGCGCGACGCGTGGATTTTCCAGGATGTTCCGCAGCCGCTTGAGCCTTGTGTCCGGGCCGCGCTTCGGCTTGTCGTCGATGGTGATGTAGGCCGTCGGCCCCACCAGGACGAAGCAGACCGGGACGACATGCGGTTCGCCGGCACGATCGGCGGTGGCGAGGCGTGCAACCCGCTGGGCTTCGAGGAAGCATTGCTCGGCGAGGGATGGCAGGCGGCGGGTGGTATCCATCCACGCCAGTCTGCCACATGCGGCGATGGTGAGCCGGGTGGGATTCGAACCCACGGCCGCGAGATTAAAAGTCCCGTGCTCTACCAGCTGAGCTACCGGCTCACATCCGCTGTAATGCGGGCGCCCCAAAAGCCCGGGACGCCCGCATTGTCAAGCCTCAGGACGCCGCGGCGTCCGCCGCGATGCTGGCCTTGATCAGCTTGTCTGGACCCTGGACCATGCCGTTGCCGCCGGAGCCGCGCTTGATCTTGTCCACGACTTCCATGCCGGAAACGACGCGGCCCCAGATGGTGTACTGGCCATCGAGGCTGCTGGCCGGTGCGAACATGATGAAGAACTGGCTGTTGCCGCTGTCCGGATTGGAAGACCGCGCCATGCCACAGGTGCCGCGCACGAAGCGGGCCTTGGACGGCGGCGAGAACTCGGCCGGCAGGTCGGCATGGCCGGCATCACGGGCACCGCCGGTGCCGGTGCCGGTCGGGTCACCACCCTGGGCCATGAAGCCTTCGATGACCCGGTGAAAGGGCGTGCCGTCGTAGAAGCCGGCGCGGACCAGCGTCTTGATCCGTTCGACATGCTTCGGCGCCAATTCGGGGCGCAGCTCGATGGTTACCTTGCCGTCCTTCAACTCCAGGATCAGCGTGTTCTCCAGCGCGGTATCGGCCGCGGCAGAGGTATCCGCGGCGGGCTCGATCGGGGTGGCGGGGGTACCGGCTTCGTCGCTCATGGCGATCTCCTTCAACTGTCTCAGGCGGTGATAAGGCGGGCGCGGACCAGCTTGTCGGGGTTCTGGACCGTGCCACCGGGACCGGAGCCGCGCTTGATCTTGTCCACGGCTTCCATGCCGGAGATGACGCGGCCCCAGATGGTGTACTGGTTGTCAAGATTCGGCGCCGGCGCGAACATGATGAAGAACTGGCTGCTCGCGCTGTTCGGGTTCTGGCTGCGCGCCATGCCGCAGGTGCCGCGCAGGAAGCGGTACTTGTTGGTGAACTCGGCCGGCAGGTCCGGCAGGTCACGCGCGCCACCCATGCCGGTGCCGGTCGGGTCGCCGCCCTGGGCCATGAAGCCCTCGATCACCCGGTGGAACGGCGTGCCGTCGTAGAAACCTCGGCGGACGAGCAGCTTGATCCGCTCGACATGCTTCGGCGCCACATCAGGCAGGAACTGGATGGTGACGTTGCCGTCCTTCAGCTCAAGCAGCAGCCGTTCTTCCGATGCCTGGGCCTTGGCCGGGGCGGCAAGGCTGGTGGTCGCGGCCAGGGCGGCAAGCCCGGCGAGGTCGCGTCGGCGCATCATGTCTCTCCCGAGATCGCTTTGATTGAAACGGCGGGTCAATCAGCCCGGCGCTGGGTTCTGTACCCGGACCAGGGTCCGCTCCAGGGTCAATTTCGGCACGAAGGTGCTCACGTCACCCCCCAGCCGGGCGATTTCCTTCACGAAACGCGAGGAGATGAACTGGTTCGTCTCGCTCGCCATCAGGAAAACCGTCTCAATGTCATGGTCAAGCCGGCGGTTCATGCCGGCCATCTGGAATTCATAGTCGAAATCCGAAACCGCCCGCAGGCCGCGCACGATCATGGCGGCGCCAACCTTCTGGGCGAAACCGACCAGCAGCCCCTCGAAGGGCACCACCTCGATGACCGCGCCGGTCCGCTCGGCAATCGGCCCGCATTCGGCCCGGACCAGTTCGACCCGTTCCTCCAGCGGAAACAGCGGCCCCTTGCCGATGTTCATGGCCACGCCGATGACCAGCCGGTCCAGGATGCGGGCGGCCCGGCCGATCACGTCCAGATGGCCATTGGTCACCGGATCGAAGGTGCCGGGATAGAGGCCGATGCGTTCCTTCATTGCCCTGCCCCATCCTCGGGAAGGCTGTCCGCAACGGCGATGACGTCATCCTGCTGATCGTCCACGACAGGGAAGCAACTGGTCACGGTTTCCCCCTCATCCAGCCGCAGCAGGGTCACGCCCATCGCCTGCCGCCCGGTCCGCCGGACCTGATCGGCGGGCAGACGGATCAGGCGCCCGCCGTCGGTGATGAGCATCACACCATCCCCGGGGCGCACGGGGAAGGTGGCAACGACAGACCGCCCCGTCCGCTTGGTCAGGGTAATGCCGGCGATCCCCTGCCCGCCCCGGCCGGTCACGCGGTACTCATAGGCGGAAGTCCGCTTGCCGAAGCCGCCATCGGTGGCGACCAGCAGGAATTCCTCGGTCTGCTCCATCAGGTCGAAGCGCTCGGGCGGCAGGGCGATCTCGGCGACCTCCTCGCCTTCCTCGGCAACCGCCTCAGGCATCGGCGCATCGACATCCTCGCCAGTGGCCCGGCGCTTCTGCGCCGCGGCCTTCAGGTAGGCCTGCCGTTCGGCCGGCGTGGCATCCACATGGCGCAGCACCGCGAGGCCGATGACCGCATCGCCCTTGGCCAGCCTGATCCCGCGCACGCCCGAGCTGTCGCGGCCGGCGAAGACCCGCAGCGTATCCTCGTTCACCTGGAACCGGATGGCGCGGCCGGCGCGGGTGGCCAGCAGCACGTCGTCGCCCTCCCGACAGGTCTGCACGCCGATCAGCCCATCGCCATCGTCGAGCTTCATCGCAATGAGCCCGGATGCCCGCACGTTGCGGAAGTCGGACAGGCGGTTGCGCCGGACATTGCCCTGGGCCGTGGCGAAGACCAGGTGCAGCCCCTCCCAAAGGGTTTCATCCTGCGGCAGCGGCAGCACGGCAGTGACCTGCTCCTGCTCCTGGAGTTGCAGCACCTGCCGCAGGCTGCGGCCCTTGCCGGTCGCGCCACCTTCCGGCAGTTGCCAGATCTTTTCCCGAAACGCGATGCCCCGACTGGTGAAGAACATCACCCATTGGTGGGTGTGCGCGATGAAGCTGCGGACCACCACGTCGTCCTGCCGGGTGCCGGCGGCGCTGCGGCCGCGGCCGCCGCGGTGCTGGGCGCGGAAGGTCTCCAGAGAGGTGCGCTTCACATAGCCGTCCCGCGTCAGGGTGACGACCATGACACCAGGCTCGATCAGGCTTTCATCATCGAGGTCGGCGACGTAATCGACGATCTGGGTCATCCGCGGCGAGGCGATCTGGGTGCGGACCAGGCGCAGTTCCTCGGCCATCACCTCCATCCGGCGCGGATAGCTGCCAAGGATTTCCAGCAACTCACGAATGCGGCCGCCGACTTCCTCCAGCTCCGAAGTGACCTTGTCGCGTTCGAGGCCGGTCAGCCGGTTCAGGGTCAGCGCCAGGATGCCGCGGGCCTGGGCCTCGGTCAGCCGGACGGTGTTCTCCGGCGTGACGATGTTGCCCGCATCCTCGATCAGCGCGAGCAGGGCGCCGACATCACCCGCCGGCCATTCCCGCGCCATCAGCGCGGCACGCGCCTCCGCCGGGTCACGGCTGGCGCGGATGAGGCGGATGACCTCGTCGATGTTGGCGACCGCGATGGCGAGGCCGATCAGCAGATGGCCACGCTCCCGCGCCTTCGCCAGGCGGTAGCGGGAACGCCGCAGGATCACTTCCTCACGGAAGGTGATGAACGCGCGCAGCGCGTCCAGCAGCCCCATCTGCTGCGGCCGGCCGTTATTCAATGCGAGGAAGTTGACCGGGAAGGAGGTCTGCAACTGGGTCATCCGGTAGAGCTGGTTCAGCACCACCTCCGCCGTGGCATCGCGCTTCAGTTCGATGACCACCCGCATACCGTCGCGGTCGCTCTCATCCCGCAGGTCCGAGATGCCCTCGATCTGCTTGCCACGAACGAGTTCGGCGATGCGCTCCATCAGAGTCGACTTGTTGACCTGATACGGGATCTCTGTGGCAACGATGGCCTGCCGGCCGCCGCGCATCTCCTCGATCTCACATTTCGCACGCAGCGGGATCGAGCCACGGCCGGTCTCGAAGGCGGCGCGGATGCCGGCGCGGCCCAGGATGAGGCCGCCGGTCGGGAAATCGGGCCCGGGCACGATCTCCATGATACGCGCAAGCGGCGTCTCAGGATCGGCGATCAGCGCCAGCGCGGCATCGATGATCTCGGTCGGGTTATGCGGCGGGATATTGGTCGCCATGCCGACGGCGATGCCGTTGGCGCCGTTCACCAGCAGGTTGGGGAAGGCGGCGGGCAGCGCCTTCGGCTCGCTCTCCGATTCGTCGTAGTTCGGCTGGAACTCGACGGTGTCTTCCTCGATGCCTTCCAGCAGCGCCGTCGCGGCACGCGCTAGCCGGACTTCCGTGTAGCGCATCTGCGCCGGCGGGTCGCCGTCGACGCTGCCGAAATTGCCCTGGCCGTCGATCAACGGCACCCGCATGGAGAAGGACTGCGCCATGCGCACCATGGCGTCGTAGATGCTGGCGTCGCCATGCGGGTGGTATTTGCCCATAACGTCGCCGACCACGCGGGCCGACTTGCGGTGCGGCTTGTCGGCCGAATAGCCGCTTTCCTGCATGGCGTAGAGAATGCGACGGTGCACCGGCTTCAGCCCGTCCCGCGCATCCGGCAGGGCGCGCGAGACGATCACGCTCATGGCGTAATCGAGGTAGGAGCGGCGCATCTCCTCTTCGAGCGCCACCGGGGCGGTATCCCCTGGCCCGCCGGCGCCGTTCTCGGTTTCGCTCACGCGTCTCGGCTTCCTTCGACCCGGCCGCCCCGAAGGGCGGCCCGCATTATGTTTGCAGCCCGCATCGTTGCAGGATACGCGCAAGGCCGCCGCACGTCCGCCGAAGCGGCAATGCAGCGTGCCCCCGGCGCGCTGGCGACCGCGGGTTCAAGCATCGGATATAGGGCTTCAGGGCCGGTCCGACAAATCACCGCCGCAGCGTTACATCCCTGGGCCATTCAGGTGCCCGGGCGACCTGCCCATGCCTCAGAACGGGATGTCGTCGTCGAGGTCACTGCCGCCCTTCGGCTTGTCCCAGCCACCGCTGCCACGGCTCGCTGGTGCCCGGTCACCGCCGGACCGTTCGCCCCCGCCGTAGCCGCCGGCCCGGCTGCCGCCGCCGTAGCCACCGCCGCCCTCGCCCGCGTCACCGCCGCCACCGCCACGGCCATCCAGCAGGGTCAGTTCGCCACGGAATTTGCCGAGAACAACCTCGGTGGTCTCCCGCTCGTTGCCGTCCTTGTCGGTGAATTTGCGGCTTTCTAGCGACCCTTCGAGGTACACTTTACTGCCTTTCTTCAGGTACTTCTCGGCAATTTCCCCGAGCTTCTGGTTGAAGATGGCAATGCGGTGCCACTGGGTCTTTTCCTTGCGCTCGCCGGAAGCCCGGTCGTTCCAGCTTTCGCTGGTTGCAATGGAAAAGCTGACGACCTTATCGCCCGACTGCATGTTGCGGGACTCGGGGTCACGCCCCAGATTGCCCACAAGGATGACTTTGTTAACGCTGCCGGCCATGCCGTCCAATCCTCTGGAACCGATGGGATGACCTAGCGCGTCGCAAGCGCATAACCAAGGCCTTCCCGCCGGGCCAATATAATGGCATCACCCCAGGAACACAATGCGAACGTGGGCGCCGCGCCCCGTGGAGCACGATCCCACATGGCCAGCCCCCCCGCCTCCATTGCCCCCGCCTCCATGGTCCCTGCCTCGGGCGCCGGCCTGCTCCGCATCCGCGGCGCCCGGACGCACAACCTCAAGAACCTCGACCTCGACATCCCGCGCGGCACGCTGACGGTCATCACCGGCCTCTCGGGTTCCGGCAAATCCTCCCTGGCCTTCGACACCATCTATGCCGAAGGCCAGCGGCGGTACGTCGAAAGCCTTTCGGCCTATGCCCGGCAGTTCCTGCAACTCATGCAGAAGCCCGACGTGGACAGCATCGAAGGGCTGAGCCCAGCAATCTCGATCGAGCAGAAGACCACCAGCCACAACCCGCGCAGCACGGTCGGCACCGTCACCGAAATCCACGACTACATGCGGCTGCTGTGGGCGCGGGTCGGCGTGCCCTATTCGCCGGCCACCGGCCTGCCGATCGAGGCGCAGACCGTCTCCCAGATGGTCGACCGCGTGATGGCGCTGCCGGAAGGCACCCGACTTCTGCTGCTGGCCCCTGCGGTGCGCGGCAAGAAGGGCGAATACCGCAAGGAACTGGCCGAGTTCCAGCGCCGCGGATTCGAGCGGGTGAAGGTCAACGGCACCCTGCACCTGATCGCCGAGGTGCCTGCGCTCAGCAAGAAGCTGAAGCATGACATCGAGGTGGTGGTGGACCGCATCGTGGTGCGGGACGGCATCGCGCCGCGGCTGGCGGACAGCTTCGAGACGGCGCTCGGCTTGGCGGATGGTATCGCCTATGCGGAGAACGCCGAGACTGGCGAGCGCACCGTCTTCAGCGCCAAATTCGCCTGCCCCGAAAGCGGGTTCACCATCGAGGAGATCGAGCCCCGCCTTTTC
>CAWHIH010000014.1:0-390211 GCA_963829365.1 uncultured Alphaproteobacteria bacterium
GGCTGGTCTGCCTCGCCGGCTACATGCGGCTGCTGACACCGTGGCTGGTGGGCCGCTGGGCGGGCGGATGCTGAACATCCACCCGAGCCTGCTGCCGGCCTTCCCCGGCCTCGATACCCATGCCCGCGCCCTGGCGGCCGGGGCGAAGCTGCATGGCTGCACCGTGCATCTGGTGACCGAGGCGATGGATGCCGGGCCGATCCTGGCCCAGGCCGCCGTGCCGGTGCTGCCCGACGATACCGAGGCGAGCCTTGCCGCGCGGGTGCTGGCGCAGGAACACGTGCTGTACCCGGCGGCGCTCGCCGGGCGGCGGGCGGTCGCGGCCTGCTTCGCGCCGGCCGCCGCCGCGCTGGTGAACCCCTTGCCGAGCCCGCCCGCGCTTCCTAAACGACACCCCGCGACCCGATGAGGACCATGCCCGTGGCTGAACACCAGCAGCACCAGTATTCGCCGAGCAACAATGATGAGATGTGGCCAAGACTCCTGGCCGACCGGCGGCATGGCTGGGCGGCCTTCGTGCGCTTCAGCACCTGGGCCGTCGGCATCACGGTGGTGATCCTGCTGGCGCTGCTGGTGTTCGTGGTCTAGCGCGGGCCGCGCGCCGCGACGCGCAACGGGCCGGCGGCGGGGCGAACCCCGCCGCCGGCCCATTCGCGGCTCAGCCGACGATTTCGGTGCCGGCGAAGAAATAGGCGATCTCGGTCGCGCGCGTTCTCCGGCGCTGTCCGAGCCATGCACGCTGTTCGCCTCGATGCTCTCGGCGAATTCCTTGCGGATGGTGCCCGCCTCGGCATTGGCCGGGTTGGTGGCGCCCATGACGTCGCGGTTGCGGGCGACGGCATTCTCGCCTTCCAGCACCTGCACGACGACCGGGCCGCGAGATCATGAAGCTCGACCAGGTCGTTGTAGAACGGCCGCGCGGCGTGCACGGCGTAGAAGGCCTCGGCCTGGGCCTGCGGGTCAGGTGGATGCGCTTCTGGGCGACGATGCGCAGGCCGGCTTCCTCGAACTCGGCGTTGATCTGGCCGGTCAGGTTGCGGCGGGTGGCGTCCGGCTTGAGGATGGAGAGGGTGCGCTCGATGGCCATGGGGGCATTCCTCTGATTGATCGGTGGCGGCGGGATAGGCGGGCCGCGGGCCGGATGCGAAGTGGCGGCGCGCAGGCCCGACCAGCCCGGCACCTGCGCGTTGGCACTGCCGGCAACCACGGAGACCCGCCAGCATGGCCGACGACAAGCGCCCGAAGCCGGACGCAGCCCCCCGCCCCGGCTACATCCGCCCGCTCCGCCGAGCCAGGCCGACATCGATCTGGTCAGCAGCCAGCAGGGCGATGGTGTCCGATGAATGGACCGGCGACGGGCCGGCGCCGCAGCCGGAGGGCAAATCCCCGGCCGGGCGAAGCCGCCGCGCAAGCCCGGCTGATTCCGAGGCGTGACGGGGCTGGCCGGGGGCGTTAGAACCCGGCCATGACCGTCCTGACCATTCGCGACCTCACCCTCCGCTTCGGCGGCCGTGCCCTGCTGCAGAACGCCGATCTCGTGCGTGGACCCGGGCCGCAAGGTCGGGCTGGTCGGCCGCAACGGCGCGGGCAAGTCCACCCTGCTGAAGGCCATCACCGGGGAGATCCAGCCCGATGGCGGCGATATCCGCCTGGCCGGCCCGGGCCCGCATGGGCCATGTGGCGCAGGAGGCGCCGGGCGGCCCGGACAGCCTGCTGGAGACGGTGCTGGCCGCCGATACCGAGCGCGCCGCCCTGCTGGCCGAGGCCGAGGGCCACCCGGACGGCCACGCGCATGGCCGAGATCCATGACCGGCTGATCGCCATCAGCGCCGACAGCCGCGCCGGCCCGCGCCGCCGACCATCCTCGCCGGCCTCGGCTTCGACGCGGCGGCGCAGGCGCGGCCGCTGCACGCGAGTTCTCCGGCGGCTGGCGGATGCGCGTGGCGCTGGCCCGGCGCGCTGTTCCTCGAGCCCGACCTGCTGCTGCTGGACGAGCCGACCAACCACCTCGACCTCGAAGCCACGCATGTGGCTGGAGGGCTGGCTGCAGCGCTTCTCCGGCGCGGCCGATCGTGGTCAGCCACGACCGCGGGCTGCTGGAACGCTGCGTCGACGCGATCGCCCACCTCGACCGCGGCAAGCTGACGCTCTACCCCGGCAACTACGACAATTTCGTGCGGGTGCGGACCGAGCGCCAGGCCCAGCAGATCGCCCAGAACGAGAAGCTGGCGGCCGAGCGCGCCCATATCCAGTCCTTCGTCGACCGCTTCCGGGCCAAGGCCAGCAAGGCCCGCCAGGCGCAGTCCCGCATCAAGGCGCTGGAGCGGATGCCGGCGATCGAATCCATCGTCGAGGATACCGTCACCCGCTTCGCCTTCCCCGAGCCGGCCGAGCTTGCCGCCGCCGGTGCTCGTCGATCAGCGGCGGCACCATCGGCTACGACGGCAAGCCGGTGCTGCGCGGGCCTGGACCTGCGGCTCGACCAGGACGACCGCATCGCGCTGCTCGGCGCCAACGGCAACGGCAAGTCCACCCTGGCCAAGCTGCTCGCCGGCCGGCTGCCGCCGATGGCCGGCACCCAGTACGCGCGCGCCGCAAGCTGAGGGTCGGCTACTTCGCCCAGCACCAGGCCGAGGAGCTGGACATGGCCGGCACGCCGCTGACCCACATGCAGGCGGCCGCTGCCGCAGCGCCACGGTGCAGCAGTGCCGGTCCCAGCTCGCCCGCTTCGGCCTCGACGTGGACACGCGCCGACGACCACCATCTCGGCCTGTTCGGGCGGCGAGAAGGCGCGGCTGCTGCTGGCGCTGTGCACCCGCGAGGCGCCGCAGCTGCTGATCCTCGACGAGCCGACCAACCACCTCGACATCGACGCGCGCGAGGCGCTGGTGAAGGCGCTGGCCGGCTTCAACGGCGCCGTCATCCTGATCAGCCACGACCCGCATCTGGTGGAGCTGGTGGCGGACCGGCTCTGGCTGGTCGGCAACGGCGTGGTGAGCAACTTCGACGGCGACCTCGACGACTACCGCGCCATGCTCGGCGGCGGCGGGCGCCGGGCTCGCAGCGAGCCCGGCAGCGCCGCGCGCAACGCGGCCGCCGGCGCCCCGCGCAACGCCGACCGCAAGGGCAAGGCGGAAAACCGCGTCGCCCTCGCCCCGCTGAAGGAACGCGCCAAGCAACTGGAGGCGCAGATCGCCAAGCTGCAGGACGAGGCCGCCACCATCGACAAGGCGCTGGCCGACCCGCGGCTGTATGCCGGCAACAAGTCCGACCTCATCAACCGCGCCACCACCCGCCGGGCGATCATCGGCAAGATCCTGCCCGGACTTGAGACCGAATGGCTGGAATTGCAGGAGAGGCTGGAAGCCGCCTGAGGTCGCCCAGAGCATGATCGCTTGAGGCGGAAGCGCCAAAAAGCGTGAACTCATGCGCCAGAACAACAGGCTAGCCCGCGACCACCGCCGCCTGCGCCGGGTCCCACAGCCAGGGCGGCTCGGGCAGGATGGTGGCGCCGGCATGGAAGCGCGGCGCCGGGCGCCAGCGGTCGGTGCCGGCCAGCACCGCGGTGCCGCGTGGGGTCGGCCGCAGCGGGTCCTCGCCCATCAGCAGCCGGCGCGGGCCGTGCCGCAGCCGGCCGATCACCTCCCGCAGCATCAGGTCGGTGAGGTGCAGCACCGGGTCGGCCGGCGCCAGCACCCGGAGCACCGCCGCCTCATCGGCCGCGCCCGCGGCGATGGCCTGCAGCACCCGCCGCTCGGTCTCGCCCAGCCGATCGGTGGTCCAGGGCAGGTCCCGCAGGTGCCGGCGCAGCGCCGCCGCCAGGTAGGCCAGCGCCAGGTCCCGCCGGCTGAAGGCATCCAGCCCGCGCGGGTCGGGCGCGGAGAAGCAGGCCCAGGCCTCGGCCGCCTGCTCGATCTGCAGGTCGGACAGCGGCACCGGCCGCAAGGCCGCAAGCTCGGTGGCGGAGAGTTCGGCGAAGCACCGCCTGCCATCGGCCGGCACCAGCAGCAGCCGGCCGCGCAGCAGGCGCTTCTCCGCCAGCAGCGACAGGATGCGGATCAGCGCGATCTGGTCCCACAGGTCGTGCTCGAACCACAGCCAGACCGCTTCCCGCCGATGCAGCCGGTTGAGCGCGGCGTATTCGCGGCCGAGCCGCAGCCGCACCGCCGCCGTGTCCTGGCCGCTGTGCAGTGCCACATGGCGCGCCCGCAGCCCGAGCCAGGCCATCAGGTCGCCGTCGTCCTGCGCCGGGCCGTGGCAGACGGGGTCGGAGAAACACAAATATTCGCCGGCGATCCCGGCTGCCTGCAGCGGGCCGCGCAGGTCGTCGCCGCATCGCAGGTGCAGCCGCGGCGTCACCCGCGGCGCCGGGCGGCAAGGGGGCGGGAGGAGCCGGGGCGGGCCATGCTGCGCCTCCGTTTCGGGCACCGGCCGCCAGCGGGATACCGCCGGCGGCCGGGATCGGAGCTTAGTCGCCGGATACTAGTCGATGGTGAGGTTCAGCCGCTTCACCATGGCGGTTTCCTCATCGTTCTGCTGCTTCGCGAACTTCGCGTAGTCCTCGGTGTTCATGTAGCGCGGCTGCATGTCGAAGCGCTCCAGCGTCTCGATGTTGCGCGGGTGCAGCAGCGCTTCCTTGAAGGCATCATGCAGCACCTTCACCACGCCGGGGTCCATGTTCTTCGGGCCGGCGAGGCCGAACGGGCTGTCGGCCACGATGTCGATGCCGACCTCGCGCAGCGTCGGCACATCGGGGAAGCGCTTGGCCCGCTCGGCGGTCCAGACCACCAGCAGCCGGAGCCGACCGTCCTCGACCAGCGGCGCCCAGCCGGTGCTGTCGGTATTGGCCGTGGTCTGGCCGCCGAGCACCGCCTGGGTGTTGTCGGCGCCGCCCCGGAACGGGATGTGCAGCCAGTCGATGCCCTGCTCCAGGGCGATGCGCTCCATGGTCAGGTGCAGCGTGCTGCCCACGCCCGGGGTGCCGTAGGTGACCTTGCCCGGGTTGGCCTTGGCGTAGGCGACGAATTCCTGCCAGGTCTTCCAGGGCTGGTCGGACCGCACCACCAAGCCGAAGGTGTAGCCGGTCAGGTGGATGATCCAGGAGAAGTCCTGCATCGGGTCGAAGTTAGGGCGGCGGGACATCGCCGGCAGGCGGAACACGCTGATCGGCATCTGGCCGATGAGATAGCCGTCGCCCTTCTCCTCGCGCGACATCGCCAGGGCGCCGAGTGTGCCGGTGGCGCCGGCGCGGTTCTCGATGATCACCGGCTGGCCCATCTTCTCGCCCGCGATCTCGGCCAGCACCCGCATGGTGTTGTCGGTCGAGCCACCCGGAGGCCAGGGCACGATCAGCCGGATCGGGCGGTTCGGGAAACCCTGCTGGGCGATGGCCGGCGCGGCAAGCAATGGCGCGGCAACGAATGGCAGGCCCAGTGCGGCCCGACGGCCGAGGCGGATGGTCATGCTTGGATGGCTCCCTTCGCCGGCCTCTCCCTGGGCCGGACTACCGGGTCTTTTTCGCGGCAGACCGACCCGAGTGCAACCACCCCACCCTAAATTGCGCGGAAAACGTATTCACCCAGGGTCTTGAGGCCGAGCCGGAACAGCACGACCGTATCCGCCGGATAGAGGCTGGTGGTCGTCGGATCCTCGGCGAAGCGCTTGATGACGCGGCCCTCCAGGATGAAGCACTCGTCCTCGTAGCCGGCGGCGCCCTGCACCAGCACGGTGCGACCCAGCGCCAGGTCATATTTGCCGCTGGCCGAGACGCGCCAGTACTCGCCGATCCGCGCGCTGACCCCGGCGCCGACTTCCTCGCGCTTGCGGGACGGGGTGAGGTAGGGCAGCGGCGGCGAATAGAGATAGCCGGCGGACAGGGTGACCGGGCCGAGGTTGAGGTTGGCGACGGTATCCGCCAGCCGCAGTTCGCCCGGCTGCTCGCCATCCAGCCGGAGCCGGCCGATGGTGTCGAACCAGGTGGTCGGCGCCACCCGCAGCCGCGCCACGTAGTCCGAACCGCGGCGGTCAAGGCCCGAGCCGGCGTAGGGGCTGGCGATCTGGTCGTCCAGCCGGAAGGACCGGCCGACCAGCCCCTCCACCTGGCCGCCGTTCGGGAAGTCCCAGGCAGCCCGCATCGCGGTATCGACCCGGGTGCCGCCTTCCTGGCGGTCCCGCCCGACATAGCGGTTGAGCGCGAACAGGTTGGCATCGGTGAATTCGAAGTCGATGCTTTCCTCGTTCGGGATGGTCTCCTGGCGGTCCATCCGCGGGCCGGTGACGATCTGCACCCGTGGCTCGATGGTCTGGCTGCCCCATCGGCCGGCCGGGCGGACGAAGGGCATCCGCCAGTCGATCGCGGCGCGCAGGTTGCCGACCACCTGGTTGCCATTGGCCTCCGGCAGATTGGTCGGCGGTTCCTGCAGCCCCTGGGCGCGGTAGCCGATCAGCTCGGCCTGGACCTTGAAGGCCCAGACGCCGCCGAAGCGATCCACCTCGGGCCGTTCCCAGGCGGCCCGGGTGGCGAGCCGCCGGGTGGAGCTGCCGATGTCGCGGCTGATGGAGAAGGCCCCGGCATCGACGGTCAGGAAGCCGCCAAGGTACTTCTCATGCGGGGCGTGCTCGACGAAGGCGTTCGGCAGGACATAGGGGATCTGCCGGGTGTCGTCGACGCTCCGCAGGCCCTGGTAGGCGCGGGCATCGATGCGGGCATAGGTGGTGGTGCCCCAGAAACCCTCGGCGAAGGCCTGGCTGGTCAGCACCCGGCGGTATTCGTAGCGGAAGGTCCGCAGGTACAGCTCGTCGGTGGCGCGGTTCAGGTCGAAGCCGACGCGCCAGTTCTCGTTGACAGTGAAGCGGCCCTTCAGGAAGATGTGGCCGGCCAGTTCCTCCTTGCCGCTGCTGTCGGTGCCGTTGAAGCCGCCGACCGAGCCGCTGCCGGTGATCTCGCCGAAGTTGAACAGCTTGCGGTATTCCAACCCGAGGTTCGGATACTGCCGGCTGGAGATGACCGGGGCGATGGTGAGGTCCGAGCTTTCGTCGATCGCCCAGAAATACGGCGTCTCGGCGAAGGCGCCGAGGAAGCGGGTATAGCCCAGCGTCGGGAACAGGAAGCCCGAGGCGCGCGGCGCACTCGGGTCCGGGTGCGACAGGTAGGGCGTGTACAGCACCGGCACGCCGCCGAGGCGCACCGTCGCATCGCGGTAGGTGATGCGCTCCGCTTCCTTGTCCTGCGTCGCGCGGCGCGCCTCCACCTGCCACAGCGGCGGCCGGGTCGGGTCCTCGGGGCACAGGTCGCAGGTGGAATAGACCACCCGGGCCAATTCGTTGACGGTGCCATCGGTACGGCGGGCGCCATTGGCCGCCATCCGGCCATTGGCCGCGAGCAGCGCGCGGACGCCTTCCAGCACGCCGTCGCGGAAGCTGTTCTGCAGCACCGCCTCATCGGCGAACAGCACGGTGCCATCCGCCTCCAGCAACTGCACGTTGCCGCGGGCGGTGGCGATGCCGGTGTTGCGGTCATAGGTGAAGGCATCGGCCCGCAGCAGCCGCTCGCCCTGCCAGGCCTCGACCTGGCCACGGGCGGTGACCACGCCGGTCTCGCGGTTGTACTCGACCTCCTCGGCGGTGAAGGTGATGGGACTGTCGGTGGCGGGTGCGGCAGCGGGCTGGGCCGCTCCGCCGCCCGTCGCGGCCGGGCCGGACGGCATGAGGGACCGCCCGATGACCCCGTCCCGCGGGGTGAGGCTCGGGTCGTCCATCTGCGCCTGGGCACTGTCCGGCAGGGCGAGGCCCAAGGCCAGCGCAAGTGCCAGGCCGCCGCCGGCGGCAAGCCCGGGCAGACGCCGGCGGCGGCCCGGCGAGCCGCCCCGGGTTCGCTGGCCGGGGCCGCCGTGGGACTGGCGCTTGGTGCGGTCGCTCATCCATCCTCCAGGTGCAGCAGCAGGGCGAGCGCCAGCATGAGGCCGGCGACCGTCGGCGCCCAGGCGGCGAGATACACCGGCAGGGTACCGGCTTCGCCCAGTTCATTCACGATCTTGTCGAGCACGAACAGCAGGAAACCGGCGGCGACGCCGGCGCCTATCATCTGCGCCACCCCGCCGCGGCGGGAGGAGCGCATGGAAAACCCGGCCGCCAGCAGCGCCATGGCGGTGGCCAGCACCGGCAGGGTCAGCAGGCTCTGGAAATGCAGCCGGTGCCGCACGGCGGAAAATCCGGCGGCTTCCAGCACCGCGATGAAGCCCGGCAGCGCCCAGACCGAAAGCGTGTCCGGCGAGGCGAAGCTGTTCTCGATCCGGTCGGGGGTCAGCTCGGTTGGGAATTGCAGGGTCTCGTGCGGCCCGGCGCTGCGGTCGGCGCCGAAGGTGACGGCATCCTCCAGCACCCAGCGGCCGGGCAGCAGCCGGGCGCGCGGCGCCTCGATCCGGGCCAGCGGCCGGTCGGCCGCGGACAGCCGCCACAGGCTCACATCGGTCATGGTGAACTCGGCGCTGCCGGCGGCGGCGCGGTCGGCCACCGGCCGGCCCGACAGGATGGCGACGCCCTGCGGCTCCAGCCCCCGGTCCGCCTGCCGCAACCAGAGCCGGCCGCCGGCCAGCGCGGTCAGCCCGGCGCTGGCCCGAGGTAGGAATAATCCAGCCGCTCCGCCCGTGCCAGCATGGCCGAGGACAGCGGCGAGATGCCCGCGGTGCCGATCACCCCGAACAGCAGCGCCACCACGACCGGCCCCGAGAGGAAGCCCCAGGCGGAGATCCCCGCCGCCCGCGCCACCATCAGCTCGGACGACCGGGTCAGCCGCCAGAAGGCCAGCAGCCCGCCGAGCAGGATGGCGAAGGGCAGGATCTGCAGCGCGACGAAGGGCAGCCGCAGCGCGGCGATCTGCGCCACCAGCGCGAAGCCGGCATCCGGCCGGGTGGCGGCGCGGCGCAGCAGCTCGACGAAGTCGAACAGCGACACCAGCATGGTCAGCCCCGCCAGCATCGCGAAGGTGGCGCCGAGGAAACGCCGGGCGACGTAGCGTGCCAGGGTATTGGCGGCGATCATGCGCGCGGGACCGCGCGGCGGCGGCCGAAGACCCCGTGCGGCCAACCCGGCAGCCCGGCGATGACCCAGGCGGCCACCAGCCCCGGCAGCAGCGCATTCACCCAGATCAGCGGAATCGTGGCGGGCTGCCGCGCTGCCAGGTTGCCGCCCACCAGCCCGGCCGCCAGCAGCGCCACCACCAGCCATGATGCCGCCGAACAGCCGCAACCCGCCGCCATGCCGGCGGAACTGCCCGGTGAGTGCGGTCGCCAGCCCGACCAGCGCGAAGCCCATGGCATTGAGCGGCGAGGCCAGCCGCTGGTGCGCCTCCGCCCGGAACCGGCGGCGGTCGCGGTCCGAGATGTTGTCCTGCGGATCGGGGTTGAACAGCTCGGACAGGGTGCGTTCCTGGGCGTTGCGGTAGCGGTTCTCCTCGCCGCGGGAGGTGCGGGCCAGGTCGACGCTGTTCTCGCTGAAGGACAGCACCGTCAGCCGGCTGCCAGGCGGCGTGCCGGGCGGCGAGCCGGGCGGCGGCGGCACCCGCTCGACCTGCTGGCGCTGGCCGTTCATGAGCGTGACGCGCGGCCCGGTGGGGCCGGGTGTGATGCGGCCCGCCTCGGCCAGGATGGTGACCGGGGCGCCGGCCTCCCGCGCGTCATGCACCAGGATGCCGCGCAACGTGCCGTCCCGGTCGCGGTAGCGGGCATAGACCGTCAGGTCATCGCCGATCGGAGCTGAACACCCCTTCCTGAAGCAGCACCGCGGCAATTTCGTTGCGGATCTCGAACTGCCATTCCCGGAAGGCCATCTGGCTCGCTGGGACGAGCCAGAGGTTCAGCATGTAGCAGGTCCCGACCGAGATCGCGGCCAGCGCCAGGGCCGGCCGGGCCAGCGCCCATTGCGACAGGCCGGCCGAGCGCATCACCACCAGCTCGCGGTCGGCGGACAGCCGGACATAGACGAACAGCGTCACCACGAAGGTGGTGATCGGCAGGATGATGGCGAAGAAGCTCGGCAGCAGCAGCCCGGTCAGCTCGATGAACACCAGGAAGGACAGCCCGCGGTCGAGCACCAGCTCGATGAACCGCAGCGATTGGGTCAACCAGACCAGCGCCGCCAGCCCGAGGGTGACGGCGACCAGGGAGACGGCCAGCTGGCGGAAGATGTAGGTGTCGAGCCGACTTATTGCGAAGGGCATGCCATTGGTCGGGCACCCTAGCCGCTGGCGCAGCCGCGGCAAAGCGGTGGTGGCGAGGCGCCCGGGAGGCTAGGCGCCGCGCCTCAGGGCAACACTTTGCCCGGGTTCATGATCCGCCGCGGGTCGATGGCGGATTTGATGCGCTGCATCACCTCCAGCTCCGCCCCGCCGCGCCAGTCCTCCATCATGTCGGTCTTCAGCCGGCCGATGCCGTGCTCGGCGCTGAAGCTGCCGCCGAGGTCGCGGACCACGGCGTTCACCGTGTCCATGATGTCGTGGCTGCGGGCGAGGAAGGCGGCGGGGTCCATGCCTTCCGGCTGCTGCAGGTTCATGTGGATGTTGCCATCGCCCATATGGCCGAAGGGCACCGGGCGGATGCCGGGCATCAGGGCCCGGCAGGCCTCGGAGGCGCGGCGGATCAGCTCCGGCGTCCGGCTGACCGGCACCGAGACATCGTTCTTCACGCTGGCGCCCTCGCGCTTCTGCGCCTCCGGGTGTTCCTCGCGGATGCGCCAGATGGCGGCGCGCTGGGCCTCGCTCTCGCCCACCGCGGCATCCAGCACCTCACCGGCGTCCAGGGCTTCCTCCAGCACCGCCTCCAGCAGGGCGCGCAGCCCGGATTTTTCTCCCGTTGGGGGGCGGGAGGAGGCGAGGTCCACCAGCACGTAGTGCCCGGCCGGCCCGGCCAGCGGCACGGTGCCGCCCTCGATAAGCCGGGCGTAGAAGCCGACCCCGGTGCCGGACATGTACTCGAAGGCGCGCACCGCGGTCTCATCCCGGTCGCGGAAGCGGCGGAACAGCGCCAGCGCGGCATCCTCGTCGCGCACGGTGCACAGCGCCACCTCCGATTCCCGCGCCTGGGGGAACAGCCGCAGCACCGCTGCGGTGATGAAGCCGAGCGTGCCCTCGGCGCCGACGAACAGGTGGCGCAGCGCGTAGCCGGTGTTGTCCTTGCGCAGCCGGCGCAGGCCGTTCCAGACCTGGCCATCCGGCAGCACCACCTCCAGCCCCAGCATCAGTTCACGGGCGTTGCCGTAGCGCACGGTGGTGTTGCCGCCGGCATTGGTGGACAGCACGCCGCCGATGGTCGCCGTCCCCTCCCCGCCGAAGGACAGCGGGAACAGGCAGCCGGCGCCGGCTGCGGCATCCTGCGCCGCCTTCACGATGACGCCGGCCTCGGCGGTCATGGTCATGTCGAGCGGGTCGATGTCGCGCACCCGGTTCAGCCGGGCGAGCGAGACGATGACCTGCCCGCCGCCCTCGTCCGGCGTGGCGCCGCCGACCATCGAGGTATTGCCGCCCTGCGGCACCAGCGGGGTGCCGGCGGCGGCGCAGAGCTTCACCGCCTCGGCCAGCTCGGCGGTGCTGCCCGGGCGCAGCACGCAGGGCGTGCGGCCGGTGTACAGCGCCCGCCAGTCGGTGAGGTGCGGCACCAGGTCGGCCGGGTCGGTCAGGATGCCGCGCGGGCCGAGCAGGGCGGCGAGGCGGTCGAGCAGGGCGGCAGGCAGGGGCTGATGGTCGGGCATGGGCGGACAGTCCTGCGGATGCGCGCCGGGGTCAATTGCCTAGCCAGCCGGTGGTGACAGGAATGGCCGGGTGCGGCATAGCGGCGCAATGATCCGGCGCTCGCCCCTCACGACGGTGCTGCTCGTCCTGCTGCTCATGCTGCAGTGGGGCAGTGCCTTCGCGCATTGCCTGGCGGCGCTCGGCTCCGGCCAGGCGGTCGAGATCTGCACCGCGGACGGCATCCGCACCCTCCACCTCGATGCCGAGGGCCAGCCGCTGGATGGCGCCCCGCCGCTGCACGACAGCTGCCCGCTCTGCCCGGGCAACGCGGCGCTGCCGACGCCGCCGCCGAGCCTGCCGGGCATCCGCTTCGCCTATGCGGTGGCGGAGGTGCCCCCGGTCGCCGGCCTGCCGCCCGCCCCGGCCCGCGCCCCGCCGCAACAGCCGAGAGCCCCGCCCGCCGCCTGACGCATGCGCCCGCCGCGCCGGACCACCGGCGCGATCGCCCATCGTCAGGAGTTGCCCATCATGAACCCGCTTCCGCGCGCCACCTGGCGTGCCCTGCTGCTTGCCGGCATCGCCGGTCCCGCCCTCGCCCAAGGCGTCCCAAACCAACCCGAGGCCGCCCAGTTCACCCTGCCGGACCTCATCGTCACCGGCCAGTCGCCCGGCTCGCTCACCGCGCCGCCGGTCGCCGCCCAGCGGGAGGCGCTGCAACGCACACCCGTGGCGGTCCGCTACGTGGACGGCGAGGATTTCGCCAACCGCCACGCCTTCACCCTACGCGACGTGCTCGCGGATACGCCCGGCGTCTTCGTGCAGAGCCGCTACGGACAGGAGATGCGGCTGTCGATCCGTGGCTCGGGCATTGCCCGCGGCTTCCATCTGCGCGGCGTCGAGGTGCTGCAGGATGGCGTGCCGGTGAACCTCGCCGATGGCAGCGGCGACTTCTACCAGATCGACCCGACGGCGGTGCGCAGCGCGGCGGTCTATCCGGGCGGCAATGCGCTGGCCTTCGGCAGTTCCACCCTGGGCGGGGCGGTCAACTTCGTCACCCCCACGGCGCGCACCGCGACCTCGGCCCATGGCATCCGGGCGGAGGGCGGCACCTATGGCACCTGGCGGCTGGCCGGGCATACCTCGGCGGTGGTTGGCGACTGGGATGCGCTGGCCGCCGGCAGCCTGTCGCACGCGGATGGCTGGCGGCAGCACAGCCGCGGCCAGTACCAGCAGTTCAACGCCAACCTCGGCTACCGCATCTCGGACCGGGTGGAGACGCGGTTCTATGCCGGCGCCTACATCACCCGGCAGCAGCTTCCCGGGGCGCTGAGCCTGGAGGATACGCTGAACCGGCCGCGCATGGCCTCCGCCGCCGCGCTGTCCGGCAACCAGGCCCGCAATGTCTGGGCCGAGCGATTCGCCAACCGCACCTCGGTGCGGCTGGATACCGGGCAACTCGACATCGACAGCTGGGTGACCCACAAGCGGCTGGTCCACCCGATCTTCCAGGTGATCGACCAGGACGGGCTGACCTGGGGCGTGGCGCCGCGCTGGACCGGCCGCTTCACCCTGGCCGGGATGGCCAGCGACCTGGTCGTCGGCGGCCGCTATTTCGCCGGCACCAACGACGTGCGGCAATACGTGAACCGGAGCGGCTCGAGCGGCGCGCAGACCGCCAGCGGCGTGCAGCAGGCGCGGAACTACGAGGCCTTCGCCGAGAACCGGCTGTGGGTGCTGCCAAGCCTCGCCCTGGTCGCCGGCGCCAAGGTGCTGCGCGCCGAACGGGAGTACGAGAACCGCCTGAGCGGCGCCCGCTACAGCCGCGGCTACGACGGGCTGAACCCGCGGCTCGGCGTGCTGTGGCAGCCGCGGCCGGAGGTGCAGGCCTTCGCCAACATCACCCGCAGCCAGGACGTGCCGGATTTTTCCGACCAGTTGCAGACGGTGGCCGGGCGGCCCTTCTGGGTACCGCTGCAGGCGCAGCGGGCCTGGACGGTGGAGGCCGGCACCCGCGGCCGGTTCGAGGGCCATGGCTGGGACCTGACGCTGTTCCGCTCCAACCTGCGCGGCCAGTTGCTGCAATTCTCGGTGGACCCAAGCATACCCGCCAGCACCTTCAACGCCGGCAACACGGTGAACCAGGGCGTGGAATTCGCCGGCCACCTGGACCTGGCGCGGGGCCTCGCCGCGGATGGGGACCGGCTGACCCTGCGGCAGGTCTGGACCTGGAACGACTTCCGCTTCCGCGACGACCGCCAGTACAACGGCAACCGGGTGGCCGGCCTGCCGCCGCATGTGCTGCGGACGGTGCTGACCTATGCGGCACCGGAAGGGCGCGGCTTCGTCTCGCCGGTGCTGGACTGGGTGCCGCAGGGTGCCTGGGCGGACTACGCCAACACGCTGCGGGCCAACCAGTACGTGAAGCTGGGGCTGGAAGCCGGGATCACCCTGGCACCGGGGGTCTCGGTGTTCCTCGATGCGCGGAACCTGACCAACAAGCGCTATGTCAGCGACCTCGGCACCATCCAGGACGCCCGCGCGGCCGGGGCGAACACCGCGGTGTTCTACCCGGGCGAGGGGCGCAGCCTCTACCTCGGGACGCGGGTGAGCTTCTGATCCGCTAATCCGGCGGCAAGGCCGGCGGGACGGCAAGGTCGATGCGGAACCGCAGCGCCTCCGTCCCGCCATAGGCGGGGGGCTTGCGGAAGCGCTCCACCAGCCGGCCGCCGCACCGCAGGATGACCCGCTGCGAGGCGATGTTGCCGGGGTCGGTGGTCAGGGTGACATGGCCGAGGCACAGGCCGGCGAGTTCGGGCAGCAGCAGCGCCAGCGCCCGCCCGGCATGGCCGGCACCGCGCTTCCACGGCACGATGGCATAGCCGATATGGCCCAGCACATGGGCCGGCAGCGCGGCGGTGCCGGGCTGCCAGCGGCAGCCGATGGCACCGCAGAACGCACCACCCTGCGGCGCATCCTCCAGGATCCAGCGGGCGAATTCCCGGCAGCCGCGGCACCAGCCTGCCATCCGGCAGCCGGGCCGGCGGCCCGCGGCCGGTCGGATCATCGAGGCTGGCGAGGAAGCCATCGGCATCCTCGGCGATGCGCCGCAGATGCGCCCCGGCCGTCGCCGCGGTGGCGAGGTTGTCCGGCGACCAGCCCCGGGCCAGGGCCGCGGCATAGCCGGGCAGCGCGGCATGGCATGGCTGGATGAGGCGGGTTCCCGGCATGGCGACATCAGCCCAGGAAGGCCGCCCCCATCGCCCCGCCGCCAACCAGCACCCAGAGCGGGCTGAATTCGGTCCGCCAGACGAAGACCGAGGAGATGGCCACCACCACCAGCGGCATCACCCCATGGGTGTGGGAGGCCTGGGCCATGGTGATGCCGGCCGCCAGGATCAGCCCGACCGCCACCGGCACCAGCCCACCCTGGGCCGGCTTCAGCCAGGGCGCATGGCGCAGCCGGTGGGTCAGCCCGGCCATGCACCAGGCGAGTACCGCCGCCGGCACCAGCATCCCGAAGGTCGCCGCCGCCATGCCGCCGGCCCCGGCGATCCGCCAGCCCATGACGCTGGCGACCAGGATGTTCGGCCCCGGCGCCGCCTGGGCCAGGGCGTACAACTGGGCGAAGGTCGCATCGTCCAGCCAGCCGCGCAGCTCGACCAGCTGGCGGTGCATCTCGGGCAGCACCGCATTGGCCCCGCCGACCGCAACCAGCGACAGGATGCCGAAGGTCAGCAGGATCTGCAGAATGATGGTCATCGGACGGCGGCCCCGCCCAGCAGCCCGGCGCGGCGCAGCGACAGCGCGATGGAGACCGGCGCCAGCACCAGCACGATGACCGGCAGCGGCACCCGCAGCAGCGCCGCCGCCAGCGCCGCCAGCATCAGCACCAGCAGCGCGTCCCAGTGCATCTTCAGCTTGCCGATCATCTTCAGCGCGGTGCCGATGACCATGCCCGCGGCGCCCGCCGCGATGCCGGCCATGATGGGCGCGACCGCCGGCAACTGGCCGTAGCGGTCGTAGAACAGGCAGAGCCCGACCAGGATGACGAAGGGCGCGAAATACAGCCCCGCCGTCGCCAGCAGCGCGCCCGGCAGGCCGTGGAAGCGCCGGCCGATCATCACCGCGGCATTGCCCACGTTCGGCCCGGGCAGCACCTGGCCGAGGCCGAGCACCTCGGCGTATTCGCGCTCGGTCATCCAGCGCCGTTCCTCGACGATGACGCGGCGGGCCCAGGCGGCGACCCCGCCGAAGCCGAACATGCCGATCTTGAAGTAGCCGAGGAACAGCGCCGCCCGGTCGGGGGTGATGGTGGGCGGGGGTGGCGGCGTGGCGTCGGGCAAGGCGGGGCGCTCCGGCAGGTCGGGCCATGCTTGCCGGAAAACGCTACCCGGTCCAGCCGCGGCGGCGGCCAATCAGCGGTGGCGCCGGCCCAGGGGCAATTCCACGTGGGGGGGGCCGGGGACCGGCTGTTCAGGCTGCTGCTCAAGCTGTAGAGGGCGCGCGGGGGAAGCATTCCGGCCCGGCCGGCACACCCCCTACGTGTGTCCGGAGCGCGCCTTGACATGAGCAGCAACACCCACTCCACCCTGCCGCCCGAGATCGCCCCGGGCGCCCTCGACGAGGCCACCGCCGCCCGGCTCGAATCACTGATCGAGGAGGAGGAAGGCGCCCAGCACCGCTTCACCGGCTGGCTCGGCTGGGCCACGACCGGCCTCGCGCTGGCGATGGCGCTGTTCCACCTGTGGGCTGCCTACGACATCGTGCCGACCAACTCGCTGCGCTTCATCCATGTCGGCTTCGCCATGGCGCTCGGCTTCCTGCTGTTCCCGGTCTCGAAGCGGTTCCGCCACCGGCTGATGCCGTGGGACGTGCTGCTCATCGCCGCGGCGGTCTATGTCACCTGGTACCTGCTGTTCGGCGGCGACATGATCGGCACTGAGCTGCTGATCGACCGCTACGTCTTCCCCGAGACCCAGGACCTGGTGGTCGGCTGGGTGCTGGTGTTCCTGGTGCTGGAAGTCACCCGCCGCGCGACCGGCTGGGTGATGCCGGCGGTCGCCGGGATGTTCATGCTGTACGCCTTCTTCGGCAACCACCTGCCGCCGCCCTGGCAGCACCAGGGCTACGACACCGTCCGGCTGATCCCGCACCTGACCATCACCCTGGACGGCATCTTCGGCACCGCGGTCGATGTCTCCGCCACGCTCATCATCCTGTTCACCATCTACGGCGCCATCCTGCAGACCAGCGGGGCAGGCAAGTTCTTCGTCGACTTCAGCTTCGCCGCCACCGGCGGCAAGGCGACCTCGGCGGGGCGGACGGTGGTGCTCTCGTCCTTCCTGCTCGGCGGGCCCTCGGGTTCGGGCGTGGCCACCACGGTGACCCTCGGCACCGTCGCCTGGCCGATGATGAAGCGCGTCGGCTACCGGCCGGACGATGCCGGCGGGCTGCTGGCGGCGGGCGGCCTCGGGGCCATCATCTCCCCGCCGGTGCTCGGCGCGGCGGCCTTCCTGATCGCCGAATACCTCCAGCTCGGCTATCTCGACGTGCTGCGGATGGCGGTGGTGCCGACCATCCTCTACTACGCCTCGCTGCTGTTCATGGTGGAGCTGGACCAGCGGCGCATCGGCGCCAGCGGCATCGAGCGCGAGGTGATCACGGTCGAGAGCCCCTGGGCGCTGACCAAGAAATACGGCTTCCACTTCAGCTCGCTGCTGGCGATCGTGGTGTTCATGGTGCTGGGCTACTCGCCCACCATGTCCGTGCTCTACGCCATGGGTGTCGCGGTGCTGCTGTCCTTCATCCGGGCGGACAGCGCGCTGTGGCCGTCGAAGCTGGTGAGCAGCCTGGCCAGCGGCGCCATCCAGTCGGTCGGCATCGCCGCCACCTGCGCGGCGGCCGGCATCATCGTCGGCGTCATCACCCTGACCGGCCTTGGGCTGAAGTTCAGCGAGATCGCCATCCAGGCAGCGGGTGGCTCGCTGGTCGTCACCGCGCTCTACACCGCGCTGATCGTCTGGATCGTCGGGCTCGCGGTGCCGGTGACGGCCAGCTACATCATCTGCGCGGTGGTCGCCGCGCCGGCGCTGATGAAGCTCGGCGTGCCGGACTACGCGGCGCATATGTTCGTCTTCTACTACGCCGTGCTGTCCGAGGTCTCGCCGCCCACCGCGCTCAGCCCCTTCGCCGCCGCCGCCATCACCGGCGCGGGGCCCTACCGCACCACGCTGCAAGCCTGGAAATACACCCTGCCGGCCTTCGTCCTGCCCTTCGTCTTCGTGACCGACCCGAATGGCGTCGGCCTGCTGCTGGCGTTCCGGCCTGGAATGGACTGGCTGGACGTGGCCATCCAGATCATGCTGGCGACCGGCGGGCTGGCGGCGCTGGCGGCGGCCTGCCAGGGCTATCTCCGCCGGGCACTGGCTGTCTGGGAGCGCGTCGGCCTGGTCGTCGCCGGGCTGATGATGATCTTCCCCGCGCTGATCGAGACCATCTTCGGCACCGCCATCCCGGTGCCGCACCTGATCGGCGTGCTGCTGGGCGCCGTGCTGGTCGCGCTGCAATGGCGCGGCGGGCGCGTGGCCACGGCCTGACCGGCCAGAGCGGGGCGGAGTGGGGCGGGGCGGCGATAACGCCTCGCTTCGTTTCGACATCGGCGCTAAACTGCGGGCATGCACCCTTGCCTGTCCCGCTGGTCCCTGCTGTTGCCGCTGCTGCTGCTGGGCGGCTGCGGCAACACCCTCTGGCCCCGGCTGGCCGAACGCTTCGAGCCCATCACCACCCAGCCGGAAGACCCGCCCGAGGCCCTGGCGGACGCCACGGCCGAGGAGCAGCCCGGCCTGCGGCTCTGGGTCGGCAAGCGGCGGACGCGCGCGTCGCTGATCCAGGAAGTGGGGGAGAGGCGCATCTGGCGCACCGCGGCGGGGCTGGTGGTGGCGACCGAAGGCGGCCGCATCACCGCCACCGCCGGGCTGCGGCAGATGCTGGCCGCCACCCGCTTCGAGGGGCCGGACCCGCTGGCCAACCCCGCCGCCCTGCTCGATGAACCCGCCGAGGCACGCCGGCTGGTCGACCTGATGGGCGCCGACCGCGCACCGGAGGGCATGCGCTTTGGCGTCGCCCTGCGCTGCCGGCTGCGCGCCGCGCCGACCGCCGATGCCGCCGTGCTGCTGGTGCAGGAGACCTGCCGCGCCGCCGGCAACCCCGGCTTCACCAACCGCTTCTGGGTCGAGGCCGCAGGCGGCGCGGTGCTGCGGGCCGAGCAATGGGTCGGCCCGCGGGTGCCGCTGCTGACCCTGGAAATCCTCAGCCCCGCCAGCTGAGCCCGGCGCGCCGCACCCGCCGCGCGACCAGCGCCAGCCAGCCGAGCTGCACCGCCAGCGCCGGCACCACCACCAGCGGCTTGGCCCAGGAAGCCAGTTCCAGGAACAGCACCACCAGCCCGGCGTGGAAGATGGCGAAGCCCCAGTGCACCGCCGCCACCGCCGGCACGGCCATGCCGCTGCGCTGGGCCATCTGGTACAGATGCGTGCGGTGCGGCGCGCCGACGATGTCGCCCATGGCGGCACGCCGCAGCAGGGTGAAGGCGGCATCGAACAGCAGCCCGAACAGCAGCAGCGGCACGATCAGGAAGCTGATCTGTTGAAGTCGAACCGCGCCGCCGCCACCGCCAGCACCGCCAGCATGAAGCCGGCGAACTGGCTGCCGACATCGCCCATGAAGATCCGCGCCGGATGCAGGTTGAACGGCAGGAAGCCGGCGAAGCCCGCCGCCATGAGAGCGCCGCGGCATAGACGAACCGCCCGCCCTCGCCGATGGAGATCGCCGCCAGGGCGACGCAGGCGATGAGCAGGGTGCCGCCGACCAGCCCGTCCAGCCCATCCATGAAATTCACCGCATTGGTGCAGCCGACGATCCAGAACACCGTCAGCAGGGTGCCGGCGAAGCCCAGTTCCACCACCCCGATCCAGGGCATCGCCAGCCGCGTCAGGGTGATGCCCGGTCGCCACCGCCACCAGCGCCGCGGCAACCTGCGCCAGCAGCCGCAGCCGGGCCGAGAGGTTGCGGATGTCATCGGCCAGCGCGACGCCGGCGATGGCGATCGCGGCGAGGATGACACCGAGGAACTGCCGTTCCTCCAGCCGGGCGACATCCGCCACCCGATACAGCACCAGCATGCCGGCCATGAAGGCGACCACCACGCCCAGGCCGCCGCCGCGCGGGGTCGCCACCGCATGGGCGCTGCGGGCGTTCGGCACATCGAGGATCGGCCAGCGGATCATCGCCCGCACCACCGCCGCCGACAGCAGCGCCAGCCCGGTGGCGAACAGCAGATGTTGCGAGAAGGCGCCGAGGGTCATGCGGGCCGGGGTTTGGCGGAAGCGCGGCCGGGCCGCAAGATACGCCGTCCCGCCGCTACCGCAGCAGCTCCATGTAGCTGCTGCCGAGCGCCGCCGCCCGGCCCTCCCGCGTCACGTCCCACAGCGGGTTGTCCACCACCAGCCGCTGGCCGCCGTCCCGCACCACCGGGCGGATGACCGCGGTGGCCCGGGCCGCCGTCTCCGGCCCGAACAGCTGCAGCGGGAAGCGGATGAAGATGCCCTTGTCGAAGCTGCCCTCGCCGAAGCGGCTGGCGGGGACATCGGTCAGGGTGGCGAAGCCGCCGACCTCGATGCCGCTGGCGAACCGCCGGCTGACCTCCAGCGTGCCGCCCCAGTCGCCCGCCAGGTAGCGCCCGGCCCGCAGCACCGCGCCGAGGTTCCACACCGGCAGGTCCGCATAGACCGAGGCATGGCCAGTGGCGACCGAATAGCCCAGCGCCCCGAACCCCTGCCCGTAGTCCCGCTGCGCCACCCAGGCGAGGTCGAGGCCGAGCGCGAAGCCGCGCTGCTGCGGCCGCCACAGCACCTCGCCGGACAGGCCGCCGAACATCGGCTCCAGCAGTCCGGCCGAGATCCGGGCGAACCAGTCCGGCGCCAAGGTCCAGAGCCGTTCCCCGTACAAGGTCGGGATGGCGGTGCGGCCCTCCCGGGCATAGCGGCCGAGGTCGCTGCGGACATGCGGCAGCACGCTGTCCGAGGCGGCGGCGTCATCGAGGTTGCCGGCCACCGCCCGGGCCAGGCTGCCGGCCAGCGCATAGCCCGCGCCGAAGCCCAGCCTCACCCCGGCGGCGGCGGCGGCCTGCCAGCGGACGCCCACCTTGGGGTCGCCGAGCTGCAGCGCGAGGCGCGGCTCCAGCGCCCAGGTCAGGTCCGGCCCGGCGAAGGGAGCTGGCTCGGCCGGCAGCAGGGTGGCGCTGGCCAGCATCTCCTCGGCGCTGCCATGGCCGACGGCGGCGCCCTCCAGCGCCTCCCGCAGCAGCACCAGCCGGGCGACGGGCAGGCCGGCGCGGTGCCATTCCACCGCCACCCGCTCCACCTCGGGCGGCAGCACCGGCTGGGCGGCGCGGGCGACCCGGCCGGCGGTCTGGGCCAGGGTGGTGAAGCGGCCGCCGGCCACCGCGATCCGCACCTCCGGCCCATCCAGCGTGGCGCCGACGGGCCGGAAGCCGGCCGCGCGCAGGGCGGCATCCAGGGCCTCGGGGTCCGCGGCGGCTTCCGGGCGCGGCGGCAGCGGCGGCGGCGCGGGGCGCGGCATCTCGGGCGGCCGGGCCGGGTCCAGCCGCAACGACAGCCGCAGCAGCAGGTCGGTGCCATGGACGAAATGCACCCCGGCATCCAGCCAGGGGTTGGGCTGCCACTGCAGCCCGAGGTTGAGGCGCGAGCGGGCCTGACCGCGCAGCCCCTCGGTTTGGGCGGGATAGCCGCCGCGTTCGTCGCGCAGCGCATCGCCGGACCATTCGAGCTTGGCCCGCAGCCCCTCCACCCCCAGCATCCAGGGCGGCACGGAGTATTCGAGGCCGCCGAACAGCGCCACCTCCGGCCCGCGGAACAGGCTGTCGAGGGCGGGGGTGCCGCCCTGCCCCACCCGCCGCGGCCGGGTGTACTCGCGCGAGGAGATCAGCCCGCGCGGGTTCCGCAGGTCGCCGCCGGTGCCGAGCCGCCCCCAGCCCATGCCGAGGGTCACGTCCAGGTCCCAGAAGCGCTTGGACGCCACCAGGTATTCCCCGCCGTACAGCCCGGTGCCGATCACGTCCTGCAGGCCCAGCGCCAGGGCCGGCCGCCACTTGCTCTCCTCCCAGAGCCGCATCTTGAGGTCGAGGGCACGGTCCGAGGTGGTGCCTTCGCCGGCCGTCGCATCCAGCCGGTCGGTCAGCCGGAAGGTGGTCTCGAGGAAGGGCAGCGCCTGGAAATTGGCGAACCAGAACCGCCGCTGGTGCCGCAGCGCCGCGCCGGCCTCAAGCGTGCCGTCCGGGCGGAACCGGGCGTTCCGCATCTCGATCAGCCCGACCCCGCCGAAATCCGACCCGGTGGCCGGCAGGTCCGTGGCCTGCGCCGGGCCGGCGACCAGCCCCGCGAGACACAGGCCGAGCCGGGCGGTCCGCCTAATGCCCACCCGTCCGCACGATGACGGCCAGCGCCGCGCTGGACAGGGCGATCTGGGACAGCACCTGGGTCACGTCGCGCAGCAGGCCCCAGGTCTCGTAGGGCGAGGGGTCCTGCGGCACCACCACGGTGCTGCCGGGCGGGATCGGCGGGCCGCCGGCCTGCCAGGAGCCCAGCCCGGCCGGGCTGCTCTGGCCGTTCGGCAGCACCACGAAGGCCCGCCCGCCATCGGCGAAGCGCTGCTCGCCGCCCGCCGCCTGGACGTAATCCTTCGACCGCCAGCCGGTGGCGAATTGCAGGCTGCCGGGGTTCAGCACGGCGCCGACCACCGTCACCTCGTTCGGCCGCTTCGGCATGGCGATGAGGTCGCCCGGCTCCAGCAGCACGTCGAGGTCCGGCCGGCCGGCCAGAATCACCGGGTTGGCCTCCACCACCATCCGCCCGGCGGCGCGGGCCTGGCGCAGCGAATTGGCCATCTCCCGCCCGGCGGTGATGGCGCCGCCGAGGTCGGCGGAGCCGCGCATGCCGGCCACCGCCTGGCCGGCGGCCACCTGCATCAGCCCCTGCTCCAGCTCCCGCGCGGTGCGCTGGAAGCCGTCCTGCTGGCGTTCCCGCACGCTGTCGCGGCTGAACACCGCGCCATAGGGATAGGCCTGGGGCGTCAGCCCGCCGGCCCGGGCGATGACCTCGGACAACCGCTCGCCACGCCGGATGTCGAAGATGCCGGGGCGGACAAACTCGCCGACCAGGGTCACCGGGCCGCTGTCGCGGTCGCCGAAGCCGCGCGGCAGCCGCACCGCATCGCGCGGGGAAAGCCGCACGGCGGCGAAATTGCGGGAGCGCAGGTCCAGCAGGGTGCGGGTCAGCGGCAGGGTGCGGCTCTGCTCGGCCGGCTCGCGGGAGAACTCGACGGTCGAGAGATCCGCCGTGTCGGTCGCCCCGCCGGCCGCCGCCAGCACCGCGTCGAGCCCGGTATCGTTCAGCACCGGATAGAGGCCGGGCAGCCGCACCTCGCCGGCCAGCAGCACCGACTGGTCGAGCAGGTAGGGCAGCAGGGTCGGATAGTCGACGAACAGTTGCGGGCAGGGCTGGCGGCCGAAGCCGGGGAAGCCGGCGCTGCGGGCATGGGCATAGCGCTGGCGGGAGGATTGCGCGGCCAGGGTCAGCAGCACCAGCGCCGGGCAATCCATCGCCGCGGCCGCGCCGGCGGCCTCCACCGGGGCGGCGGCCGGCGCCGGGCCGGCTGCCTGGGCGGATACCGGCACGGCGGCGGGCGGCCCCGGCGCCTCCCCGCGCAGCGCCTGCTGCACCCCGGGGCTGGCGAGGAACAGCACATCCGCCTGGCCGAGCAGGATCACCTCGTCGCCCTCGGCCAGCGGCAGGTCGGCCTGGCCCTGCAGCACCCGGCCGAGATCGAAGGGGATGAAGCGCCGCGCCCGGGTGCGTGCCTCGGTCCGCCAGACCACGCCGAGCCGGGCATAGGGGTCCGGCCGCACCAGACGCGGGTCCGCCAGCAGGCCGCGCAGGGTCCGGCCACGCCCGCCGGCCGCCCGCACCAGCGGCGTGCCGACATGCCCGGCGAGGCGGATCTGCTGCGCCAGCACGTCCGAGCCGGGCTGCACCAGCAGCGCATCGCCGCGCCGCAGCGCATCGCGTGGGCCCAGCTCGCGCCAGCTCCGGCGGCCCTCGCCGTCGGTGGTCTCCAGCAGGAAGCGGTTGCCGCTCGGCCGCAGCGGCTCGCCGGCCAGCCGCAGCACGGCGGCGAGCGGCGCCTGGCTGCTGCCGGCGGGCAGTTCGTACAGCGCCGGGCGGGTGACCTCGCCGCCGACCGAGACCACGCTGCCGAGCGGCGGCACCAGGATGCGCTCGCCCTCCCGCAGCCTGAGGTCCGGCGTCTCGCCCTCGCCGGCGATGACCGGATAGAGGTCGATGGTCCGCCGCCCCGCCGGTCCCTCGACACGGATGGCGCGCAGGCTGCCGGTGCGGCGCACCCCGCCGGCCGCGACCAGCGCATCCAGCACGCTGGCCATGGCGTGCAGCGCCTGGTGGCCGGGCCGCACCACCTCGCCGCCGACGAAGATGCCGATCTGCCGGAGCTGGCCGATCGAGACGAACACCTCGGACCCACCCAGCTCGCGCGCCGCCCGCAACTCCAGATCGGCGCGCAGCTCCCGCAGGGTGCGGCCGGCGGCGGGCACGGGCGCGAGGTCGGGCAGCAGCAGCATGCCGTCGCGGCCGATCCGCAGGCTCAGCGTCTGCCGGGCGCGGCCGCGGAAGGCCAGCACCACCTCGTCGTCGCGGCCGAGCAGGTAGTCGTCCGGCAGGGTGCCGAAGCCGGGCGCGGGGGCGGATGCGCCAAACTGGCTGCGCAGGCTGTCGACGCCGAACTGCCGCAGCGGCGCGGTGCCCTCCGGGCTGCGGGCGGCGAAGAAGGCCTCGGCGGGGGAGAGCGGATCGTCCGGCGGCGCCGCCAGGGGTGGCGGAATGGGTGGCGCGGCGGGCGGCGAGGACGGCGCCCAGGACGGGGTGGGCGCGGCCGGGGCGCGCTGGCCGGAGGCATCGATGATGCGCTGGAGGATGTCCTGCTGGGCGCCCTGCGGCAGGCCCGGCAACGCCATGCCGCTCGGCAGCGTGCCGGGCAGTTGTGGCGGCGAGAGGTAGGGTGCGGCACGGCCCGCTGGCTGGGTCTGGCCGCGTGCCGGGCCGGGTGGCGGCAGGGCAAGCAGAACCGCCAGGGCAACGCGCCACACCGAGGACCAGAAACGAAGCGTACGAATGATGCCCCCGCCAGAACACGGCTTAATTCGTTGAGTAAATGAATACAGCTTGTACTGCAATGGAATACATCGCGCGGCGGTTGAGGATCCTGGATGCGGCCCTGCGGCTGGGGCCGCGGCCGGTTGCGCTGGCGGCCTGGCATCGCGGCCCGGTGGCGCGGGCGCTGGCCCGCCGCGCGCTGGCCGATGCGCCGGTGCCGGCCGGGCCGTTCTGGCCGGATACCGCGCCGCCCGCCCCTCCGCTGGCCGGTTGCCACCGCGCGGCGGTGCTGGCACGGGCGGCGGCGCTGGCACAGACGGCCTCGCCGCCCGACTGGCACGGCCCCTTCCCCGCCACTGTCCCGGCGCCCGGCCTCGACCTGTTCGGCCCGGGCGACATCCGGCCGGTCTGGGAGCGCAACCGCTGGGCGGAACTGCCGCTGCTGGCCCAGGCGGCGCGGCTGGAGCCGGGCGGCGGGCATGGCGTGCGGGCGGCGGCGCTGCTGGCGGACTGGGCGGCGCGCAACCCGGCATTCCGCGGGCCGAACTGGGCCTGCGGCCAGGAAGCCGCGCTCAGGGTGCTGCATCTGGGGCTGGCGCTCGGGCTGCTGGGCCAGCCGCCGCCGGCCGGCGCGCGCGGCCTGCTGCTGCTGCATGGCCGGCGGATCGCCGCCTCGCCAGCCTACGCAATGGCGCAGGACAACAACCACATCGTCTCGGAGGCCGCCGGGCTGCTGGTCTGCGGGCTGATGCTGGATGTGCCCGGCTGGGTGGTGACCGGCGAGGCCAGGCTGGCGGCGGCGCGGCGGCGGCTGGTGGCGCCGGATGGCGGCTTCGCCCAGCTTTCCACCGGCTACCACCGGCTGCTGCTGGATGTGCTGGCGGTGACCGAATGGCTGCGCCGCCGCCACCGCCTGCCGCCACGATCGGGGGATGCGGCGGTCGTCGGCTGGCTGCACCGGCTCACCGACCCCGCCACCGGCGCCACGCCGCGGCTCGGCCACCAGGACGGCTCGGCCTTCGCCGACCTGTCGCTGGCCGGGCCGGAGGATGCGCGGCCGAGCCTGGAACGGGCGGCGCGGCTGCTGGCCGGCGGCTCGGCCGGCTGGGCCGATGACCCCGGCTGCGGCTGGCTCGGCCTGCCGCCCGCCGCGCCGCTTGAGGCACCGGCGACGGCCTGGGCGACGGCGGGGCTGCGCGGCTGGCGGGAAGGCGCGGCGCGCGGGGTGCTGCGGACCGGGCCGCTGCGGTTCCGCCCCGGCCATGCCGACCTGCTGCATTTCGACCTGTGGGACGGCCCGCTCAACCTGCTGCGGGATGGCGGAAGCGGGGGCTACAACCCCTGGCACCCCGGCCTATGGGCCACCGCCGGCCACAACACGGTGGAATTCGACGGGCTGGACCAGATGCCTGCGGTCTCCCGCTTCCTGTTCGCCCGCTGGCCGCGCACCGGGCCACTGCCGGACGGCGGCTGGCTGCGCGACCATCGCGGCAACCGCCAGGAACGCCGGGTCACCGCCGGGGGCCGCTGCTGGCGGGTGGCGGACCGGCTCGACGGCCCCTACCGCCTCGCCGCGCTGCGCTGGCGGCTGGCGCCGGGGCCATGGCGGCTGACCGTGGATGGCGTGGCGGGGCCGCTCGCCCGGTTGCGGATCAGCGCCGATGGCCCGCTGGAGCTGGCCCTGGAACAGGGGGTGGAAAGCCCGGCCTATGGCGTGGTGCGGCCGGCCCCGGTGCTGGTCGCCCGGCTGCACGCGCCGGGGCACCGGCTGGAGACCCGCATCGAGCTGCCGGAATGATGCGTTGTTGTACCGACATGGTACGGCGGCGTATCCTCACGCCTGGGCGATGGGGAATGCCGGGCTGATGCCGCTCGACCAGTTGCTGCGCGGGATCTGGAGGCTGCGCGGGCCGGTGGCGCTGGTGGCGGCGCTGCTGCTGGCGTTGGGTGCGGCGCTGATCCTGCAATGGCCGCAGCATTACGTCGCCCAGGCGATGGTGGCGCCGGCCGAGACCACCGGGGTTGCCACCTCCACCCTGATCTCGCCGATGCCGGCCTTCCAGGGCGGGCTGCTGGACAGCCGGCCGGGCGGCAATTTCGCCATCTACCTCGATGCCCTGCGCACCCCAGAGGCGGCGGCCATGCTGGCGCGGGAGACCGGGCTGCTCGGGACGCTGACTGCGCAGCGCGCCGCCGGGGCGATGGGCGCGCTGCGCCGCGCCCTCGGCTGGCGGATCGAGGCGGATCTGGACGATGCCGAGACCTGGCTCGGCCGCCGCTTCACCGCCACCCAGGGCATCGCCACCGCCACCGTGACGCTGAGCCTGGCCCACCCCGACCGCGACGCCGCGCTCGATGCGCTGCAACGCCTGCATGCGATGGGCGAGGCCAAGGTGCGGGCCGACCTCACCGAGCAGGCCCGGCTGCGGATCGCCGCCATCGAGGCACGGCTGGCGCAGGAGCCGGACCTGTTCCAGCGCACCGCCCTCTATGACCTGCTGGGCGCGCAGCAGCGGGTCGCGCTGGTGGTCGGGGCGGATGCGGCGGTCGCCGCGCGGCTGGTCTCGGCGCCGATGGTCGGGGTGCGGCCGGCGCTGCCGAACCGGCCGCTGCTGCTGCTGCTGCTGGCACTCGCGGCGCCGCTCGCCACGCTGTTCGGCGCCGCCTGCCTGGTGCTGCTGCGCGGCGCGGCGCGGCCGGGCCTGGGGCGGTTCGCGCTGCCGGCCGGCGCCGATTGATGCGGACAGGTTGATGCAGGCGCGGGCGGCAATGCTGGCGGGGGGCACCGGGCTGTTCGCCGCCGTGCTGCAATTCGCCGGGGCGCTGAAATCCCTGCCGGGGCTGGCGGCGCTGCCGGCCGACCTCACCCTGGTCGCGACGCTGCTGCTGCTGCCCTCGCTGCTGGTGCTGCTGCTGGTGCGCGAATGGGACGTCGGCCGCGGGCTGGCGCTGCCGCTGCTCGGGGTCGGCGGGCTGCTGCTGTGGCTGGTGCTGGCCGGCTGCTGGAGCGGCTCCCGCATCGTCCTGGCCGAAAAGCTGCCGCAGGCCGTGGTGCTCGGGCCGCCGATGCTGGCGGCCGGGCTGCTGGTCGGCGGTGACGGCGCCACCCTGCGGCGGTTCGCGGCGGCGGTGCTGGCGATCGGGCTGCTGGTCGGCGCCGGCGTCGCCTGGGGCGTGGCGACCGACCAGGTGGTGCTGGGCGGCCAGATCGGCGCCGATCCGGCGCGGGTCCGGGTGCAGTACCAATTGGCCGGGCTGGCGATCGCCTGTGCCGGCGGGCTGGCGGCGCTGCGGCTGGTGGAGGCCACCGGCCGGGCGCGGCTCGGCTGGGGGCTGGTGCTGCTGGCGCTGGCGGCGGCGGCGCTGGTGCCGGGCGGGCGGGCGGCGGCGCTGGGCTTCGGCCTGGCGGTGGCGGTGGTGCCGGCGCTGTGGTTTCAACTGGTCGGCCGGCCGGGGACGGCGCTCGGCTGGCTGGCCGTGGTGGTGGTGGCGGGCGCGGTCGGGCTGCTCGGGCTGTTGGCGATGCCGGCCGAGATGGCGGCGCTGCGGACGCTGGAGCGGCTGTTCGGCGACCCGGTGGCCGCCGTCCCGGCCCGGCTGATCCTCTGGGCGGAGGCGCTGCGCTGGGCCGGGCTGGCGGCCCCCTTCGGCCTGGGCACCGGCGGCTTCACCCTGGCCGCAGGCCTGGGCGACGACCGCAGCCTGCACCCGCACAACCATGCGCTGGAGGTGCTGGCGGAAGCCGGGCTGCCCGGCCTCGGGCTGTGGCTGCTGGCCTTCGGCGGCGGGGTGGTGCTGGCGCTGGCGCGGGTTGGGCAGGTGGCGCCGGGGCGGGCAGCGCGGATCGCCGCGCTGACCCTGCCGCTGGCGCTGACGGCCATGGTCTCGACCGACCTCGGCAACCGCATGGTGTGGTTCGGGCTGGGACTGCTGCTGTCCCTGGCGGTGGAGGCACGGCCACGTGCGGTATGAAGGCGGCGGCAAGCGGCTGTTCGACCTGCTGGGCGCCGCCGCGCTGCTAGTGCTGCTGGCGCCGCTGCTGGCGCTGGCCGGGCTTGCCGTGCTGCTGGTGCTCGGCCGCCCGGTGCTGTTCCGCCAATGCCGCAGCGGCCGGCATGGCCGGCCCTTCACCCTGCTGAAATTGCGCAGCATGGCGGCTGGCCCCGGCGCGGATGCCGCTCGGCTCGGCCGCTTCGGGCAGCTGCTGCGGGCCAGCGCGGTGGACGAGTTGCCGCAGCTCCTCAACGTGTTGCGCGGCGAGATGAGCCTGGTCGGCCCACGGCCGCTGCCGCCGGACTACCTGCCGCTGTTCAGCCCGGCCCAGGCCGCCCGGCTGCGGGTGCGGCCGGGGCTGGCCGGGCTGGCCCAGGCGGCCGGCCGCAACACCCTGCCCTGGGGGCCGCGGCTGGCGCTCGATGCCGCTTATGCGAAACGCCAGACCCTGGCCGGCGACCTGCGGCTGCTGGTGCGCTGCGGGCTGCTGGCGCTGCGCGGCCGCGGCGCCTCGGCACCCGGCCACGCCACCATGCCGGCCTTCCGCGGCGAGGCCGATTGAACGCGGCCCGGGGCGGCGCGCCTCACCCCTCCCCCAGGCTGTCTAGGAAGCCGGCGAGCATGGCGTTGAACTCATCCGGCCGTTCGAGATGCGCGAAATGCCCGGCATAGGCGATGACCGCCATGCGGGCACCGGGGATGGCCTCGCCCATCGCAGCCATCACCGGGAAGGGCGCCATCGGGTCGGCCTCGCCGACCAGCACCAGGGTAGGGGCGGCGATGCGGCCGAGATCGGCGCGGCGGTCGAAGCCGGCCAGCGTGGCCAGGGCGGCGCGGAAGCCGGCCTCGGGCACCGCCGCGAGGCTGGCGACGGCGGACGGCGCGGCGGCCGGGTCCGGCGCATCGCCGAGCAGGCTCTCGGTAATGGCCGGGGCGGCACCGGCCATGCCCTGCCCGGCTTCCAGCGGCGCCAGCAGGCCGGCGAGGAAGCGGGTGCCGCCGAAGGCCGGCGGGCTGGCGTAGAGCACCAGGCTGCGGACCCGGCCGGGCCAGGTGGCGGCGAATTCCTGCGCGACCATGCCGCCGATGCCGTGCCCGACGAGGTCGGCGCGGTCGAGCCCCGCCGCATCCAGCAGGCGGGCCAGCGCGGTGGCCAGCGCAGCCATGCCGGCTTCCGCCAGGGCCGGCGTGCCGCCATGGCCGGGCATGTCCCAGGCCAGCACCCGATGGGCCGCGAGCGCCGGCAGGGTCGGCCGCCACAGCCCGGACCCGCCGCCGATGCCGTGCAGCAGCACCACGCCGCGCGTGCCTTCGCCCGTTTCCCGCCAGCGGGGCGGCATCGCTCCGGTCATGGCAGGGAATTTCCTTCGATCATCGGTGCCAGCCGGCATCTGAGAACACACGAACTTATCCGCAGATCGTATTGTTTTGTCATTCTGGCAGCAAACGGATCGCTAGACTGGTCGATGAAACAACGTGATGTTACATTAACGATATGAAAACGCCATCCCCCCCTCCGGCCCGCTTCATCGATGACTACCTGCTGTACCTGCTTGCCCGGACCTCCCACCTGATCTCGATCGAGTTGCACGAGCAGCTGCGCCGCCGCGGCATCAGTCCGCCGGTGTGGCGGGTGCTCGGCAGCCTGCTCGGCAGCACCGGCGACACGGTGACCGGCCTGGCCGAGACCTGCCTGCTCCAGCAGCCGACCATGACCAAGCTGCTGGACCGCATGGTGCGGGACGGGCTGGTCAAGCGCACCCAGGACCAGCATGACCGCCGGGTGGTGCGGGTCATGCTGACCGAACGCGGGGAGGCGCTCGCCCAGGACCTGGCGGTGCTGGCCAAGCGGCATGAGGCCGAGGTGCTGGCGCGGCATCCGCAGGCCGAGGCGGAGGCGATCAAATCCCTGCTGCGGGCCATCCTCGAACGCCACGGCCAGCCACGGCACACGACCCCGAAGCCTTGATCGGCGGGCGGCGGGGCCCCATCACCTGGGTCCGGCCACCGGGAACAGGGATTTGCCATGCCTCCGATGCATGTGCTGCAGCGCATCGTGCTTGCCCTGCTGGCCATCGCCCTGGTGGTCCAGGTGGTGGTGCTGGCGACGCGGTAGCGGCGCTCAGCCCGGCGCTGCCCGGCCCAGCACCTTGCCGATGGCCGCGGCGATCTGCGGCGCCGTACCGATGAAGCTGACCGGGCCGTCATGGTCGATGGCGTTCTGCTGCATGCCGCGCGGCTTATGCCCGGGATCGAGCACCATGGTCACCCCGCGGACCGCATGGATGGCGGCCAGCCCGCGCGAGCCGTCGTCGAGCGACCCCGAGAGCACCACGCCGATCGCCCGCGCCCCGGCGTGCCGGGCAAGTAATTCGAAAAGCGCGTCGATGGTGCGGTTCCGCAGGCAATCGCCGGCGCCCTCGACCAGTTGCGCCCGGTTGCGGGCGAACAGTGTCAGGTGGCCGTCCGGCTCCCCGATGTAGCAGGTGCCGGGGCGGAACTCCTCGGCCTCCTCGGCGACCATCACCGGCATGGCGCAACTGCGGGCCAGGATGGCGCGCAGGTGGCTGATCCGGTCGCTCGGCCGGTGCAGCACCACCATCACCACGGCCGGCACCGGCTGGGCGAGGGCGGCGAGCAATGCCCTGATGTCGGCGAGCCCCTCGCTGCCCGAGGCGCCGATGGCGATGAACCAGGGGGCGATGAACCAGGGGGCGATGAACCCGGGGTCCGGCGGTTTGGCCATGCGGCACCATAGCCCCTCCCGGCCACCGCGCCAGCGGCTGGACGCGGCGCGCCGTTCCGCGCAGCCTGGATGATCGATGGAGATGTGCCGATGCGGTCAGGACGCAGCAACGGGCCCGGGCCGGGCGGCGCCACCGGCTGCCCGCATGGCATGCGGGAGGGCTTGGCATGACCGCGCCACGCTTCGCCATCACCGCCATCGAGCGGCGGGAATGGCCCTTCACCCTGCGGCTGCCCTTCCGCTTCGGCGTCATCACCGTGACCGAGGGGCGGCAGGCTGTGGTGCGGGTCCGCATCCGTGACGAGGCCGGGCGCGAGGGCTGGGGCGTGGCGGCGGAAACCCTGGCGGCCAAGTGGTTCGACAAGGATCCGGCCCTGTCGGACGCCGACAACGAGCACCAGTTGCGCCGCTCGCTGGAGCTGGCCGGCGAGGTGTCGCTGGCGGCCGGGCCGAACACCGCCTTCGGCCATTTCGCCGACACCTACGCCGCCCATGCCGCCGCCTGCGGGCGGGAGGCGCTGGGGCCGCTGGTGGCCAGCTTCGGCCGGGCGCTGGTGGACCGCGCCGCATTGGACGCACTGCTGAAGCTGCGGGGCATGAGCTTCTTCGCGGGCATGCGGGCGAATATCGGTGGCATGGCGCCGCATGCGGTGGTGCCGGACCTGGCGGGCTTCGACTTTCCCGCGCTGCTGGCCAGGCTGAAGCCGGCGAAGCGCATCCACGCCCGCCACACCGTCGGCCTGCTGGACCCGATCACCGTCGCCGACCAGGTGCCGCGCGTGGCAGACGGCCTGCCGGAGACGCTGGAGGAGGTGGCGGCCACCTACGGCCACCGCTTCTGGAAGCTGAAGGTGATGGGCGATGTGGAGCAGGACCTGGACCGGCTGTGCCGCATCGCCGCGGTGATCGACGGCATGGAGAAATTCCACGTCACCCTCGACGGCAACGAACAATACGCCGATGCCGAGGGCGCCGCCGCGCTGTGGCGGGCGATGCGGGCCGAACCCCGGCTGCACCGGCTGTGCGACGCGGTGCGCTACATCGAGCAGCCGGTGCGCCGGGCCCGGGCGCTGGAGACCGGCATGGCCGCGCTCGGCCGCGCGCCGCCGGTCATCATCGACGAAAGCGACGGGCCGCTGGATGCCTTCGTGCAGGCGAAGGCGCTGGGCTACACCGGCGTCTCCAGCAAATCCTGCAAGGGCGTGTGGCGGTCGCTGCTGAACCGGGCGCGCTGCGAGGCCTGGAATGCCGAGAGCGAGGAGGTGGACTACTTCATGTCCGGCGAGGACCTCACCACCCTGCCCGGCGTCTGCGTGCAGCAGGACCTGGCGCTGGTGGCGCTGCTCGGGCTGACGCATGTCGAGCGCAATGCGCACCACTTCGTCGATGGCTTCGCCGGCCGGCCGAAGGCCGAGGCGGTGCGCTTCCTCGAAGCCCATCCCGGGCTCTACGCCGATACCCCGCGCGGCCCCCGGCTGGCGATCCGCGGCGGGGTGCTGGACCTCGGCAGCCTGGAGGTGCCCGGGCTGGGCGCGACGGCGGAGCCGGACTACGCGGCGATGGCGGCGATGCCGAAGGCGACCTGGCCGCCCGGCTGAACCGGTGGCTCAGGCGGCATCCGCGATCCCGCCGGGAACCCCGCCGACGGGCGGCGCAGGGCGGGCGCTGCCGAGCAGTTCCTCCGGCGTCGCCGCCACCCCGGCCAGCCGCAGCGCGGCGGAAAAGCCCGGCGCCGCGGTCAGCACGCAGAGCGGGACGGACAGCAGCAGCCCGGCGATCCAGGGCAGCGCCCACCACACTGCGTCCGGCGCGGTGGCCAGCAGCAGGCCGGCGACGGCCACGCCGAACAGGGTATGCGGCCACAGCAGCCGCGCCGCATCGCCCCAGGCCACGCCGCGGTCGGCGCGATTCTGCGGCGCCCAGCCCGGCCGCACCCCGAAGGGCAGCGCCGCCAGGAACATCGCCTTGTTGAGCACGCTGATCGGGTCGAGCAGGGTGGTGAAGGCCAGCTCCGCCAGCACCCCGCGCAGGAAGGCAAGGCGCCCGCCATAGCCGGCGGCAAGCGTGGGCTTCAGCAGCACCTCGGCATAGCCGGCCAGCTTGGGCGCGTGCAGCATCGCCCAGGTGGCGAGCATCAGCGCCAGCAGCCAGCCCGCGGGCGTGGCCGCGCCGCCGCCGGTCGCGGCATTCAGCGCGCCGAACAGCAGCACCCCCACCCAGAGCGGCGCGCCGAGGAACAGCAGTATCGCCTGGACCAGTTGCAGCCGGCCCATCCAGGTCATCCCCGGCAGCCACAGCAGGGCGAAGTACTGCATGTTGCCGGCGCCCCAGCGCAGGTCGCGGGCCATGAATTCCGGCAGGGCGGGCGGGTTGCCCTCCATGCTGCCATCCTCGGCGGGCAGGCAGCAGACCTTCCAGCCCGCGGCATGCAGCCGCACCGCCTCCACCTGGTCGTGCGACAGGATGGGGCGGCCGTCCGGCAGGCATTCCAGCCGGCAATGGCGGCGGAAGGGCTCGATACGGATGATCGCGTTGTGGCCCCAGTACGGGCCCTGTGCCCCCTGCCACCAGGCCTGCCCGGTCGCCCAGGCGCGCATCCCGGCGCGCATGCCGAACTGGAACAGCCGCGGGAAGGCCGCGGTCGCCGGCCGCCCGACGATGAGCTGCTGCAGGATGGCCAGCTGCGGGTCGGCCTCCATGCAGGCGACCAGCCGCAGCACCGCCGGCGCCGTCATCTCGCTGTCGGCATCGAGGCAGAGCATAAGCCCCGCGTCGCCGGCGTGGTGGTCGAGGAAGTCCATCACGTTGCCGGCCTTGAAGCCGGTGTTGGCGGTGCGGCGGCGATAGCGGGTGCCGGGGTAGTCGGCGCGGAAGGCGGCGATGGCGGCTTCCTCCGCGGCGGCCAGCACCGGGTCCTGGGTGTCGGACAGCAACCACAGGGTGAACCGGCTGGCGGCGCCGGATTGCCGCAACCCGTCCAGCAGCCGGGCCAGCGGCGGCAGCACATCCGTCATGGATTCGTTGCGGATGCACACGGCGATGGCGGTGTGCTGGGTGCCGGCGCCCGGCCGGGTGCGGCGCAGCGCCGGCAGCACCGCCGCCGGCGCATGCGGCGCCCGCAGCAAAATCGCCAGCCCGACCAGCGCATTGGCGGCGCAGAGCGCGGTCCAGGACGCGGTACCGGCGAAGCAGGCGAGCAGCAGCGCCTCCCACACCGTCCAGCCGCCGGGCGCGAGCACCCGCAGGGCGAGCCAGAGAAGCAGCAGCGTGAGGGCGAGCCCGAGCAGGGCGAAGGTGAGGCGGCGGATTTTCACGCCCGGAAGCTAGCCGCGCCAGATGGCGGAATTAGGACCGGCCACTGCCGCTTGCGCCGGCGCTGCTCTGTCCCGAGACTGCACCGGAATCCACGCGCCAAGCGGGAGGAGGGGAAACGACCGCATGGTCTACGACACCATCATCATTGGCGGCGGCTCCGCCGGTTCGGTGCTGGCCAACCGGCTTTCGGCCCGCAGCAGCCACCAGGTGCTGCTGTGCGAAGCTGGGCAGGACACGCCGCATGGCAAGGTGCCGCCCGAGATCCTCGACAGCTATCCGGGCACCGTCTACTTCGACCCGCGCTTCCACTGGTCGGCGCTGCGCGTCCACACCCAGGTGGTCCAGCACAACGCGCCCGAGGCCAGCCGGCCGCCGCTGCGGAAGTACGAGCAGGCGCGGGTGCTGGGCGGCGGCTCATCCATCAACGGCCAGCTCGCCAACCGCGGCGCCCCCTGGGACTACGACGAATGGGAGAAGCGCGGCGCCGCCGGCTGGAACTGGGACAGCGTGCTGCCCTATTTCCGCAAGGTCGAGCGGGACATGGACTTCACCGGCCCCTACCACGGCAACGAGGGCCGCATCCCGGTCCGCCGCATCTTCAAGGACCTGTGGAACCCGCATGCCCTGGCCGCCGCCCGGGCCTTCGAGGCGGCCGGCTTCCCCTACCTCGCCGACCAGAACGGCGAGTTCCGCGAGGGGCATTTCCCCATCACCATCTCCAACGCCTACGACCGGCGCGTCTCGGCCGCCATCGGCTACCTCGACCCCGCCACGCGCCAGCGCGAGAACCTGACCATCTCGACCGATACCCAGGTCGAGGCGCTGCTGTTCGAGGATAACCGCTGCGTCGGCGTCCGCGCCCGGGTGCGGGGCAAGCCGCAGGAATTCCGCGCGAATGAGGTGATCCTGTCCTGCGGCGCCATCCATTCCCCGGCGCATCTGCTGCGCGCCGGCATCGGCCCGGTCGGGCACCTGAAGGACATGGGGATCGCGGTGCGCGCGGCGGTGCCGGGCGTCGGCCAGCGGCTGATGGACCACCCGTCGATCTCGCTGTCGTCCTTCATCCATCCGGCGGCGCGGGTGGCCGGCCTCACCCGCCGGCACATCCTGGTGGGGATGCGCTATTCCTCCGGCATCGGCGAGGCGCCGCCCTGCGACATGTTCGTCGCCTGCGCATCCAAGTCCGCCTGGCATGCGGTGGGGGAGCAGGTGTCCTCCATGGTGCTGTTCGTCAACAAGACCTTCTCCGAAACCGGCCAGGTGCGGCTGGCCTCGGCCGATCCGGGCGCCGAGCCGGTGGTGGAGTTCAACCTGCTGTCCGACCGGCGCGACATGGAACGGCTGATGGACGGCTTCCGCCGGCTCGGCGCCATGCACCGCGAGGGCCCGCTGGCCGAGGTGACCAGCAACCCCTTCCCCGCCACCTACAGCGACCGGGTGCGCAAGATCGGCGTGGTCAACGCGAGGAACCGCTTCATCACCGGCGCGGTGGCCAAGCTGCTGGACGGCCCGGCGGCGCTGCGCAAGGCGCTGATCGAGAAGGTGATCACCGAGGGCCACAGCTTCGAGCAGGTGATGCAGGACGACGATGCGGCGGAAGCCTTCATCCGCGAGGCCGTCATCGGGGTCTGGCATGCCTCCTGCAGTTGCCGCATGGGTGCGGAGGACGACCCGATGGCGGTGGTCGATGCCGCAGGCCGGGTGCGCGGCGTCGATGGGCTGCGGGTGGTCGATGCCTCGATCTTCCCCGTGGTGCCCTGCGCCAACACCAATTTCCCGACACTGATGACCGCCGAGAAGATGGCCGACGCGATCATCGCCCGGCATTGAGGAGCAGCAGGATGGAAGACGCGGATTACGTGATCCTCGGCGGCGGCTCGGCCGGCTGCGTGCTGGCGGCAAGGCTGTCGGAAGACCCTGGCGTGCGGGTTACCCTGCTGGAGGCCGGGCCGTGGGACCGCAACCCCTGGATCCACATCCCCATGGGCTTCGCCCGGCTGTACGTCACGCGCAAATACGACTGGAACTACCAGACCGAGGAGGAACCCGAGCTCGGCGGCCGCAGCGTCTACTGGCCGCGCGGGCGGGTCATCGGCGGCTCGGGCAGCGTCAACGGGCTGGTGTTCCTGCGCGGCTCGCCACGCGACTACGACCGCTGGGCGCAATCCGGCGCGCGCGGCTGGTCGCATGAGGAATGCCTGCCCTATTTCCGCAAGCTGGAGACCTTCGCCGGCCCGGACAGCGAGTACCGCGGCAAGGACGGCCCGGTGCGGGTGGGCGAGGTGCCGGACCCCTCCCCCGGCTGCCGCGCCTTCGTCGCCGCCTGCGAGCAACTCGGCTTCACCCGCAACAAGGACAACAACGGCGCGTGGTTCGAGGGGGTGGCGCCGAACCAGCTCAACGTCTTCAAGGGCCGGCGCTGGAGCCCGGCGGTGGCCTACCTGCGCCCGGCGCTGGGCCGGCCGAACCTGAAGGTGGAGACCGAGCAGCTTGGCCAGCGCATCATCCTGGAAGGCAACCGCGCGGTCGCCGTGGCGGTGCGCGGGCCGGACGGCGTGGAGCGCATCCACCGGGCGAAGCGCGAGGTCATCCTCTCGGCCGGCGCCATCGAGAGCCCGAAGATGCTGATGCTGTCGGGCATCGGCGATGGCGCCGCGCTGCAGGCGATGGGGATCGAGACCCGGGTGCATGCGCCGGAGGTGGGCAAGAACCTGCAGGACCACTTCATGATCCGCTTCGCCTTCAAGACGAAGCCCTGCGGCACGCTGAACGAATACATGGCGAACCCGCTGAAGACCGCGGCGCTCGGCCTCGACTGGGCGCTGCGGCGGCGGGGCCAGATGGCGATCGGCGCCTCCGAGGCCAGCCTGTTCGCCCGGGTGCTGCCAGGCTCGGAGGAAGCCGAGGTGCAGTACCAGTTCGTCAATTTCAGCCTGGGCAACCAGGCGGCCTCGGCGGCGGCGCTGGCGAAGCACCCGGGCTTCACCTTCAACTTCTGCCAGTGCCGGCCGGACAGCCGGGGCGAGCTCACCCTGCGGTCGCCGGATGTGGCGGACAAGCCGCGCATCCAGGCGAACTACCTGACGGCGGCCAGCGACGTGCGGATCATGCTGGAAGCGGCGAAGCTCGGGCGCCGGATCGCCGCCACCCAGCCCTTCGCCGGGCTGATCCGGGACGAGGAATCACCCGGCCCGGCGACCGATGGCGACGAGGCGATGCTGGACTACATCCGCCGCGCCGGCACCACCGTCTACCACCCCTGCGGCACCAACCGGATGGGCACGGACGAACGCTCGGTCGTGGACCCGGAGCTGCGGGTGCGCGGCGTCGAGGGGTTGCGGGTGGTGGACGCCTCGGTGTTTCCGCTGGTGCCGTCTTCCAACATCCACCCGGCGGTGCTGATGACCGCGGAGAAGGCGGCGGACCTCATCAGGCGCGCGGCCTGAGGGCATGCGGCCGGCCGGGTGATGAAACCCGGCCGGCCTCCGGCTTCAGTTCTGGAACACGACCGGAAGATTGGCCGCGCTCAGCGCGCTGGCGCGGGCCTTCATCCAGCCTTCGGTGAAGGCGGCGTTGTCCTGCGGGGCGGAGGCGGTGTTGTAGCCGCTCCAGGCCTCGGCCAGCACCTGCTGGCGGCGGATCAGGCCTTCATTGTGCGCGTCATGCTCCGGCTTCCAGACGCCGGCCTCGCGCAGCGCCTTGATGGCGGCCGGATGGAAAGGCACCGCCCAGTCGAAGCGCTGGCGCTCCAGCGCCCAGCCCTTGTTGCCCGGCGCCGCCTCGGCGTAGTCCTTGAAATGGGCCAGCATGGCGCGGGTGAAGTCGTAGGCCAGGGTTTCGTCGACGTTTTCGTAGGCCATCAGGATCGGGTAGGGATAGGCGGTGTTCTCGACCGGATTGGCCGGCGAAAGCCCCGCGCCGGCAGTGCCGGTGCCCTGGACGAACCACGGCGCGATCTCGCGCAGCTTGTTCCAGGCCTCGGTGTTGGAATGCGGCAGGGCCGGATAGCGCAGGCCGCGCGGGCTGGATTCGAGCTGGAACAGCGGGCCGGAGATGGAGCTGGCCCAGCCGGCATCCGCCTGGCCGTTGATAATGCCCTGCATCGCTTGGCCGTAGCCGCCGAACTGCACGCGCTGCACGTCGTTCCAGGTGAGCCCGACGGCGGCCATCACCGCTTCGACATTGGCGTTCAGCGCCGGCGCACCGGCCACCCAGGTGACGCGCTTGCCCTTGAGGTCCTCCATCTTGACCACATTGGCATCGCGGGCCGTGGCGATGGTCAGGATCTGGTCGGAGTTGTTCAGCAGCAGCACCCGGACGGCCTGCGGCCCCCAGTCCTTCGAGGCGAATTCGAACACGCCCTCCTGGCTGAAATAGGTGCCGACGCCATGGAAGCTGAGCGGCACCCGGCCGTCCCGCACCGGCGACTGGCGCGCGATGTCGTTGCGCCCCGGCAGGATGCGGAGGTTCACGTTGTACTGCTGCTTCAGCATGTTGCCGATGGCGACAGCCTGGTTGTAGCCGCCCGAGCCGACGTCGTAGGCGGTGACGCCGACGGTGGACGGCAGCTTGACCGGGGCCTGTTGGGCGTAGGCCGGAATGGCCACGCAGGCCGCAAGCGCTGTAAGGCGCAGAAGCATTTTTAGACCTCCCTGTATTTTTTTGAATGGCCGCAGCTTGCAGCAACGTCTCGCCCGCCGCAACCCAAACCCCCGTGGGTCGTGGCAACAAGCGGTTTCGCAGGGAGGCGACGCGGGGGAATCAGCCCGGTGCCGTTCCGCACCGGGCTGCCCGCTGGCCCGAAGGCCTGCCGGCCGGGTGATGAAACCCGGCCGGCCTCTGGCTTCAGTTCTGGAACACGACCGGAAGATTGGCCGCGCTCAGCGCGCTGGCGCGGGCCTTCATCCAGCCTTCGGTGAAGGCCTCGGCGTCCTTCGGGGCGGAGGCGGTGTTGAAGCCCTTCCAGGCCTCGGCCAGCACCTGCTGGCGGCGGATCAGGCTTTCGTTGTGCGCGTCATGCTCCGGCTTCCAGACGCCGGCCTCGCGCAGCGCCTTCACCGCGGCGGGGTGGTAGGGCACCGCCCAGTCGAAGCGCTGGCGCTCCAGCGCCCAGCCCTTGTTGCCCGGCGCCGCATCGGCGTAGTCCTTGAAGTGCGTCAGCATGGCGCGGGTGAAGTTGTAGGCCAGGGTTTCGTCGATGTTCTCGTAGGCCGTCAGGATCGGATAGGGATAGGCGGTGTTCTCGACCGGATTGGCCGGCGAAAGCCCCGCGCCGGCAGTGCCGGTGCCCTGGACGAACCACGGCGCGTTCTCCCGCAGGTGGTTCCAGGCTTCCGTGTTGGAATGCGGCAGGGCCGGGTAGCGCAGCCCGCGCGGGCTGGCTTCCAACTGGAACAGCGGGCCGGCGATGGAGCTGGCCCAGCCGGCATCCACCTGCCCGTTGATGATGCCCTGCATGGACTGGCCATAGCCGCCGAACTGCACGCGCTGCACGTCGTTCCAGGTGAGCCCGACGGCGGCCATCACCGCTTCCACATTGGCGTTCAGCGCCGGCGCGCCGGCCACCCAGGCGACGCGCTTGCCCTTGAGGTCGGCCATGGTCTCGATGCCGGCGTCGCGCGCCGTGGCGATGGTCAAAATCTGGTCGGAGTTGTTCAGCAGCAGCACCCGGACCGGCTGCGGCCCCCAGTCCTTGCCGGCGAATTCGAACACGCCTTCCTGGCTGAAATACACCCCGACGCCATGGAAGCTGAGCGGCACCCGGCCGTCCCGCACCGGCGACTGGCGGGCCACGTCGTTGCGGCCCGGCAGGATGCGGAGGTTCACGTTGAGCTGCTGCTTCAGCATGTTGCCGATGGCGACAGCCTGGTTGTAGCCGCCCGAGCCAACGTCATAGGCGGTGACGCCGATGGTGGACGGCAGCTTGATCGGGGCCTCCTGCGCGAAAGCCGGGAAGGCAAGGCAGGCAGCAAGTGCTGCAAGACGCAGACGCACTATCGTATCTCCCTCAGGGTCTGGTTGATGGGGGTTGGCCGCGGCATGGCATTCGCCGCGACGGCGCCCCCCATCAGGCGCAGCAGCAACAGGCTCACCACGGCGAGCGTGACCGCCGCCGCCAGCAGTTGGACATGGGTGAAGCCCGTGGTGTCACCGCCCGGAAAGGCGAAGACGAGGCCGGCGAGCCCGAGCAGGATGCGCCCGAGGATGCCCTGCGGGTTGTCGCGCATGATGCCGATGCCCACCAGGTAGCCCTGCAAGGCGGAGGCGATCAGCACGATGCCGATCAGCGCCGTCGCCACCACGAACACGATGTCGATGACCTCGCCGCGCAGGATCAGCGCCGGGTTCAGCACGAAGAAGAACGGCACCACGTAGATGGCGCTGCCGAGCCGGCTGGCCTCCACGCCGGTCCGCATCGGGCTGGTGTTGCCGATGCTGGCCGCGGTGAAGGCGGCGAGCGCGACCGGCGGGGTGATGAAGCTGACCATGCCCCAGTACATGATGAACAGATGAACCGCGAGCGGGTCGAGCCCGGCGTTCACCAGCGCCGGGGCCAGGGTGATGGCCAGGAAGATGTAGCAGGCCGTCACCGTCATCCCCATGCCGAAGATGAAGCTGGTCAGCGCGCCCATCAGCAGCAGCACCAGCAGGTTGTCGCCGGCCATGAACACCAGGTCGTTCGCCAGGGTGCCGGCGAGGCCGGTCATCGCGAAGGCGCCGACGATCAGCCCGACGCCCATCAGGATGGCGACCAGTTCCGCAAGGCCGCGCGCCGCATCCACCAGGAAGGTGCCGAAGGCGCCGAAGCTCATCCGCCGGCCGGGCATGAACTGGTTGATGACCAGCAGCATCGCGGTGGCGTACCAGGGCGCCAGCGGCTCCTGGTTCTGCGACAGCAGGAAATAGACCAGCACCGCGAAGACCAGCACGAAGGGCCAGCCGCCGATCAGCGTTTCGCGGATGGGCGGGATCTCCTTCGGGTCCACCGTGCCGATGCCGCGCTTGGCCGCGTAGCCGTCGATCTGCACCACCAGGCAGAAGTAGAACAGCATGGCCGGGATCGCCGCGGCGATGGCGATCTCGGCATAGGGAATGCCGAGGAAGCTGGCCATGACGAAGGCGGTCGAGCCCATCACCGGCGGCATCAGCACGCCACCGGTCGAGGCGACGGCTTCGATGCCGGCCGCGACCGGCGCCGCAAAGCCGGTGCGCTTCATCAGCGGGATGGTCACCACGCCCGAGGTCACCACGTTCGAGATGACGCTGCCGGTGATCGAGCCCTGCAGCCCGGAGGACACCACCGCCACCTGCGCCGCCCCGCCGCGCCACTTGCCGACCAGGGCGAAGGCCAGGTTGTTGAAGAAATTGCCGGCGCCGGTGTGGATCATCGCGATGCCGAAGATGATGAAGCCGAACACCAGCTCGCCGAAGGCCCGCATCGGGATGCCGAAGGCGCTTTCCATGGACAGCATGTGGAAGGCCGCGGCCTGCTCGGGCGGGGTGCCCAGCGCGGTCAGCGGCGAGGGCATGTGCTCGGCCACCAGCGGATAGAGCGAGACCACCAGCACGATGATGAAGATCGCCGTGCCGCCGGCCCGCCGCAGCGCCTCCAGCACCAGCAGCCACAGCACCCCGGCGAGGGCAATTGCCATGGGCGGGGCGGAATACTCCCAGCCCTCCAGCACGATGCGGTCGGCGTTCCAGGCCAGCCAGCCGGTGGTGCCGATGGCCAGCGCCGCCAGCAGCCAATCAACCGGCGGCACGCCCGGGCGCGCCCGCTTCCAGCCGGGGAAGGCCAGGAAGGCCGCCGGCAGGAAGCAGGCCGCCAGCATCAGCAGGTAGCGGTTGTCGAGGAAGACGGCGCCCACGAAGAATTGCAGGTTGAAAAGCTGGTTGACCGCCAGCACCATGCCGCAGACGCCGAGCGCGGCGACGACCGCCCGCTCTGGCGGGCGCATCCGCATTGCGGGCGCCATGACATCTCCCAGACCCTCGGGAGTGGTTTCCGCCATTTGAGTTTGCCTCCCAGGACATCGTGCATAGGTCGTGCGGCGGGGATCCGTCCGGTGGAGCCCTACGGCCGGCCGCCGGGACCGTCTAGAGGAAACCCCGGCCCGGTTAAATCACCTCTCCGCAACAATGATGATCTTGAAACATTCCTGGCAGCCGGGCCGGCGTTGACGCCGCGACGGGCGGGCGCGAACCTCCGATCAAATTCGGGAAGGGTACGGCCATGCGCCAGATGCACCTCGTTGGCTTCCTGCAGGCGCAGAACTGCACCAACCTCGCCAGCAGCTGGCGGCATCCGGAAAGCCGGACGGATTTCCTCTCGGCCGACTACTACCAGCAGATCGGCCGCATCCTGGAAGCGGGCAAGTTCGACCTCGGCTTCTTCGACGACCGGCTGTCCATGCCGGACACGCTACGGCAGCGACCACCACCATACCGTCGAGCACGGCATCCGCTGCGTGAAGATCGACCCGGTGGTGGTGCTGACCATGATGGCGGCGGCGACGAAGCGCCTCGGCCTCGGCTCCACCGCCTCGACCACCTATTTCGAGCCCTTCCACGTCGCCCGGGCCTTCCAGACGCTGGACCTGATGAGCGACGGCAGGGCGGCCTGGAACATCGTCACCTCGCTCAATGACGGCGAGGCGGCGAACATGGGCCATGCCGAGATGATGGAGCACGACCGCCGCTACGACCGCGCCGACGAATTCGTGGAGGTGGTGCACGGCCACTGGGACAGCTGGGAGGACGATGCGCTGATCGTGGACAAGTCGCACCGGCCGCTTCGGCGACGGCGACAAGGTCCACCGGCTGGACTACAAGCGGCCGTTTCCTGCACTCGCGCGGCCCCTTCACCGTGCCGCGCTCCCCGCAGGGCCAGCCGGTGATGATCCAGGCCGGCAGCAGCGGCCGGGGCAAGCGCTTCGCGGCCCGCTGGGGCGAGCTGGTCTTCGTCGCCTACCACGACGTCGCTTCCGGCAAGCAGGACTACGATGCGTTCAAGGCGATGGTCGCCGCCACCGGCCGCGACCCGGCGGAGGTGAAGGTGGCCACCCTCTGCAACCCGATCTGCGCCGCCACCCGCGCCGAGGCGGAGGACAAGTGCCGCGCTGATCGAGACGCTGCCGCTGGAAATCGACGCGCTCTCGCTGCTGTCGGAGGCGCTGAACTTCGACTTCGCCTCCAAGGGCATGGACGAGCCCTTCACCGATGCCGAGATGGAGGGCATCCAGGGCCTGCAGGCGATGCGCGACCGCGTGCTCAAGGCCACCGGCAAGAAGAACCCGACGGTGCGCGACTTCATCACCGGCACCGGCCGCGGCCGGCTGCGCAGCGACATGGTCGGCGGCCCGAAGGAAGTGGCGGACAAGATGGAGGAATGGTTCACCGAGGGCGCCTGCGACGGCTTCGTCGTCGCGGCCACCCACGTGCCCGGCGCCTACGAGGAGTTCGTCCAGCACGTCGTGCCGGAGCTGCAGCGCCGCGGCATCTACCGCAAGGACTACACCGGGCCGCACCCTGCGGGACCACCTCGGCCTGCCGCGCGCCACCCTGGGCGACTGGCAGGCGAAGCTGGCGGCGGAATAGCCGCCCCTCAGGCGGCGGCTTCCTCGCGGGCGCGGTCCTGGAAGAACTCGGCGAATTCCTGCTGCTGGCGGCGCAGCTCGCGGGCCAGCGGCAGGTGGACCGGCCGGCGGCCGTGCTTGGGCTCCAGCTCCAGCATGCCGTTCGGGCAGTAGCGGTCGTCGTCCCAGCCGGGATGGCTCAGCACGGGGTAGAGGCAGAGGCCCTCCACCGGCACGCCCTCGCGGATGGCCTCGCGCACCTCCTCGGCCACGTAGCGCAGCCAGGGGGCGCGGCGGTCGCCCTCGATGCTGGTCTCGGCGACGAAGATGGGCCGGTCGAAGCGGGCGTGGACGGTGGCCAGCAGCTTGCGCAGCGGCACCCAGCGCTCGTCGAATATGGAAAGCGGCGCGGCGTCGTGGCCCTCATGCAGCCACCACTGGTTGTTCCAGTAGAAATTCACTCCGATCGCGTCCAGCGCGTCTTCGCTGCCGCCCAGCTCCGGCGCCTGCCGGCCCAGCAGCATGTCCCAGGCTTCCCACATCCCGCCGTTGCGCCGCGCCGCCGGCTCGATGTCGGCATCGACGCCGGGGCGGGGGATGGTGTTGATCAGCGGCTCCACCGCGAAGACCCGGGTGCCCGGCACCACCTGGCGCATCGCCCGCGTCGCCGCCAGCGTCGCCGAGACCGCCTGGCGCTTCACCTCCGGCCCGCGGCCGTTGGTGCAGGGGTTGAAGTGCCCGGTCTCGCCGCCGGCCCAGGCCAGGAAGGAGATCTCGTTCAGCGGGCAGAGCGTCGGCGCCTCGCCGGTCTCGGCATGGGCCAGCTCGGCGAAGCGGGCGGCGTATTCGGCGAAACGCGGGACGAAATCGGCCGAGAATATGTCCAGCCAGTCCGGCCAGCCGTAGTGGCAGAGGTCCCAGACCACCTGGGTGCCGGTGCGGCTGGCGGCCTGCAGCAGCGGCTGCACCGGGGACCAGTCGTAGCGGCCGGGACCGGCGGCCTGCACCAGGTTCCAGCGCACCCCGTCACGGACGGCGCGGATGCCGTGCTCGGCGAGCTGGCGGTAGTCCTCCTCCGCCAGCAGGTCGTGCCGGGTGGCGCGGATCAGGTCCAGCCGGCGGCCGTCCTTGCGGACATGGGTGGAGCATTCGAAGCCCCCGAGGAAGAAGCTGCGGAACAGGCTGGGTCGGAAGATCACGCTCATGTCCATCTGTGGTGGATAGGGCTGGGCGGGGCCGGTGGGATGCGCGCCTGATGCGGCGATATGGGCACAATTCTTCTGGCACGGACCAGTTGCGCGTTCCTTGCTGGGGCCGGGGCACGGCGGGGATGTGGCACGGGCACGGCAGGTTCCGGGCAGATGCCGGAATCCGCAGCCTCAAAGCCCGGCGGCCGCCGGCGTTCCCTCGCCGGCGGCGTGCGGCCTAGCCCAGCAGCCGGCCAATCACCCGGGCGGTGTAGTCCACCACCGGTATCACCCGGCCATAGTTGATGCGGGTCGGCCCGATCACCCCGATGGCGCCGACGATCTTTTCCTGGCCGTTGCGGAAGGGCGCCACCACCATGGACAGGCCGGCGCTGTCGAACAGCCCGCTCTCGGCGCCGATGAAGATCTGCACCCCCTGCCCGCGCTGCGCCAGCTCCAGCAGCCGCAGCACGGTCTCCTGTGCCTCCAGCCGCTCGAACAGCGCCTGGATCTCGGCCACCCGGGCGGCATGGTCGAGGTGCTGCAGCAGCTTGGCCTGGCCGCGGATGATCAGGCTGCCGCCGCCACCGCCGGTCCAGGTGGCAAGGCCGGCCTCCACCACCTGGTTGGTCAGGGCATCGAGGGCGGTGCGGTTGGCGGTGATCTCGTCGGCGACCCGCAGCTTGGCATCGTCCAGCGACCGGCCGGCAAGGCGGGCATTGAGGTAGTTGCTCGCCTGGGTGAGCGCCGAGGGCGGCAGGCCCGGCGGCACCTCGATCACCCGGTTCTCGACCTGCCCGTCGGCGGTGACCAGCACCACCAGGGCGCGGCCCGGGCCGAGCGCCACGAATTCGATGTGGCGGACCAGCCCCTCGCTTTTCGGCGCGACCACCAGCCCGGCGGCACCGGCCAGGCCGGACAGCATCTGCCCCGCCTCGCCCAGGGTTTCCTGCATGGACCGGCCGCTGGCGGCGCAGCGGGCGGCGATCTCGACCCGCTCCTCCTCGCCGAGGTCGCCGAATTCCAGCAACCCGTCGACGAACAGCCGCAACCCGCGCTCGGTCGGCAGCCGGCCGGCGGAGGTATGCGGCGCATACAGCAGCCCGGCCTCCTCCATGTCCGCCATCAGGTTGCGGATCGAAGCGGGGGACAGGCCGAGCGGCAACCGGCGCGAGAGTGTGCGGGAGCCCACCGGCTCCCCGGTGGTGACGTAGATCTCGACCAGTTCGCGCAGGATGGTGGCGCTGCGGCTGTCGAGGCCGGCAATGGAAGCCCCGGTGATGTTCGGCAGGGACTTCGGCGGAGGATACATCAATGGTTCGACCCCCTCGGGGTGCTGCCTGGACACAAACCCCTGGAAACTACCAATTTGAGGCCGGGGCGAGGCGACCGCAAGTGCAATCGGGAGCGGCGGCAGGCCGGCGCGGCGCCGGGCCGCCCCCGCCATGGCGGCGGATGCCGGCGCGGGGCATGGGAAGGACCGGGCGAAGTCAGTCCATGCCATTGCTTGTAGCCGTGGCGACAAACCCAACCACAAGCTACAACCTATTGAATTGAAAAGGAAAACTTGACGCCTCCGGGGCCGGCCCCTATTGCGCGGGCATCGGGGAGCAGTGCCTGCCTCCGGGCGGGTCCGGGCCGGGGCATGGCAAGACCGGGGCGCAATGGGGGATAGGGCATTCCCGGCGCCGTACTCCGCCTCAGATTCGCCCGGTGGAGTGCCGAAGCTTGACCCCCATTGCCATCACGGTCCTCGCCATCAGCATGTCCGTGGATGCCTTCGCGGCCGCCATCGGCCGGGGCGCGACGGCCGAGCGAATCCGCTTCGGCGATGCCATGCGGACCGGCTTCGTCTTCGGTGCCGTCGAGGCCATCACCCCGCTGATCGGCTGGGCCGCCGGCATCCTGGCGGCCGGCTCCATCGCCGCCATCGACCACTGGGTGGCCTTCGTCCTGCTGGCCCTGGTCGGCGGGCGCATGCTGCTGGAGGCCGCGCGCCGGAAGGAGGACGAGGTGCCCTCCGGGCGCTCGCTCTCGATGCTCATCGCAACCGCGGTCGGCACCAGCGTCGATGCCATGGCGGTCGGCGTCTCGCTGGCGTTCCTGCAGGTCGACATCTGGATCATCGCCGCCGCCATCGGCTTCGCCACCTTCTGCATGGCGACCGGCGGGATGCTGGCCGGGCGCCTGCTGGGCCGCCGCTTCGGGCGCGTGGCCGAAGCATTGGGCGGCACCGCCCTCATCATCCTGGGAAGCTCCATCCTGTACCAGCACCTGAATGCCTGATGCCCGGGAGGCGGCCGCCCTCGTCCGCGACGGAGCCGGGTGCTAGAGGCTGGCGCAGATCGCCACCCGCCCCCGCCAGCCATGAGGTTCCCGCCATGTCCCGCCCGTCCGGCCGTACCGCCGATGCCCTCCGCGCCGTGGTCCTCGAACCCGGCGTCGCCCGCCATGCCGAAGGGTCCTGCCGCATCCGCATGGGGCTGACCGAGGTGCTGTGCACCGCCAGCGTCGAGAGCCGGGTGCCGCCCTTCCTGCGCGGCACCGGCCAGGGCTGGGTGACCGCCGAATACGGCATGCTGCCGCGGGCGACCCACACCCGCTCGGACCGCGAGGCGGCGCGCGGCAAGCAGTCCGGCCGGACCCAGGAGATCCAGCGGCTGATCGGCCGGTCCCTGCGCGCCGTCACCGACCTGAAGGCGATGGGCGAGATGTCCATCACCGTCGATTGCGACGTGCTGACCGCCGATGGCGGCACCCGCTGCGCCAGCATCACCGGCGCCTGGGTGGCGCTGCACCTGGCCTTCCGCCACTGCATGAAGATGAACGTGCTGTCCACCGTGCCGCTGCGCGACCAGGTGGCGGCCGTGTCCTGCGGCATCTGGCAGGGCACCCCGGTGCTCGACCTCGACTACGAGGAGGACAGCAAGGCCCAGACCGATGCCAATTTCGTCCTGACCGGCGGCGGCGGCATGGTCGAGGTGCAGGGCACCGCGGAAGGCGAGCCGTTCAGCGAGGCGCAGTTGCTGGACCTGCTGCGGCTGGCCCGGCAGGGCACGGACGAGCTGTTCCGCCGCCAGCGCGCTGCCGTCGGGATTGGCTGAGCATGGCCCGGAAGCTGGCGGCCGGGCGGCTGGTGCTGGCCACCCACAATGCCGGCAAGCTGCGGGAGGTGGCCGCGCTGCTGGCGCCCTATGGCATGGCGGTGGTCTCGGTGAAGGAGCTCGGCCTGCCCGAGCCGGCGGAAACCGAGAACAGCTTCCTCGGCAACGCCGGCATCAAGGCGCTGGCCGCCGCCCGCGCCGCCGGGCTGCCGGCCCTGGCCGATGACAGCGGCTTCTCGGTCGCCTCCCTCGGCGGCGACCCGGGGGTGCGGACCGCGGATTGGGCCGAGTTGCCGGACGGCAGCCGGGACTACGCCATGGCGATGGCCCGGGTCGCCAAGCTGGCGGCACCCTTCCCGGACCGCGCCGCCTGGTTCACCTGCGCCCTGGTACTGGCCTGGCCGGACGGCCATACCGAGGGCTTCGAGGGCAAGGTCCACGGCACCTGGGTCCACCCGCCCCGCGGCGACCGCGGCTTCGGCTACGACCCGATGTTCATCCCTGAAGGCGGGCCTGAAGGCGGAATCGAGACCTTCGGCGAGATGGACCCGGCGGCGAAGCACGCCATCAGCCACCGGGCGCGGGCCTTCGCGCTGCTCTCGGCGGCCTGCCTGGCCGACTAGCCGGCGGTGTCCCCGGCATGGGCCTTGAGGCCACGGGAGGTCAGCCATTCCCAGGCCTCCTCCGGGGTATCGACGATGCGGAACAACTCCAGGTCGCGCTGCTCGACCATGCCGTGCTCGACCATCGCGTCGAAGTTTATCACCTCCCGCCAGTAGTCGCGGCCGAACAGCACCACCGCGACGGGCGGCGCCTTGCCGGTCTGCAGCAGGGTCAGCAGCTCGAACATCTCGTCGAGGGTGCCGAAGCCGCCGGGGAACACCGCCAGCGCATTGGCTCGCATCGCCAGGTGCATCTTCCGCATGGCGAAGTAGTGGAAGCGGAAGGTCAGCTCCGGGGTGGACCAGGCATTGGGCTCCTGCTCCCCCGGCAGGGTGATGTTGAAGCCGATCGAGGGCGCCCCGGCATCCGCCGCGCCACGGTTGGCCGCCGCCATGATCCCCGGGCCGCCGCCGGTGGCGATCACGTTGTCCCGCAGGTTGCGGTGCCCCTGGGAGACCAGCGCGCCACCCCGCAGCGACACCAGCCGGGCGAATTCCCGCGCTACCCCATACCAGGGAGCGAGCCGCGCCTGCCGGCTGCCCGGCACCACATCCTCGGGCGCCGGGATGCGGGCGCTGCCGAACACCACCACCGTGGAGCGCACCCCCCAGTCCCGCAGGGCCAGCTCCGCCTTGCCGTATTCCATGGCGAAGCGCAGCGCCCGCATCTCGTCGCGCAGCAGGAAGGTTTCGTCCTCCACCGCCAGCAGGTAGCTCGGCGAGGTCATCTGGGCGTGGTTGTCGGGCATTCCGTGGCATCCCCCGTTTGTGGCCAGCGATCCGCCGCCTGCCGCACAACGCCACCGCGGCCAGGTGGTGGCCACCCCGGGCGTCTCCTTATGCGGCCTCCGCCGCGGGTTATGCGGCTTCCGCCGAGGGCGGCGTCGCCAGCACGCGGGCCGCGGGCAGGTCGATCTCGCAGACCAGCCCGCCCGGTTCCCAGCGCTGGGTGATGGTCCCGCCGAGCTGGCGCGTCAGCGTCGCATGCAGCACCCGGGTACCGAAGCCGGAACCCGTGGGCGGCGCCTGCACCGGCGGCCCGCCGCGTTCCTGCCAGACCAGGCGGAGGCGCTGCGGCGGCGTGGGGACCAGTTCCCAGGTCAGGGTCAGCACGCCGCCGGGCGCCGAGAGCGCCCCGTATTTGGTCGCGTTGGTGGCCAGTTCATGGACCGCCATGGCCAGCGCCTGCACCGCCGCGGCGCTGATGAACACCGGCGGCCCGGACAGCACGGTACGCGGCTCGTTGCCCCGCTCGACGCTGCCCAGGAAGGCCGCCAGCTCGCCGCCCAGCAGGGTGGCGAGGTCGGCGCCGTGCCACTGCGTGGTCGAGAGCAGGGTCAGCGCCTGCGCCAGGGCGCCGATGCGGCCGTCCACCTCGGTCACGAAGGCTTCCAGCGTCGGCGCGCGGGTCAGCCGCAGGGCGGCGCGGGCGGTGGCGAGGGCGTTCTTGGCGCGGTGGTCCACCTCCCGCATCAGCAGGTCCCGCCGCATCTCGGCCTCGCGCTGCTCCGATATGCCCTGCACCAGCACCACCACGCTTCCCTGCTCGCCCGCCAGGGGCGCCGAGGAGACCCGCACCGGCAGGCGCGTGCCATCCGGCCGCAGGAAGTCCTTCTCATAGGCTTCGCACCAGCCGCGCTGCCGCACCTCCCGCATCGCCTGTTCATCGAGCGGCAGGTGCTCCGGCGCCGTCACGTTGTGCCAGTCCCAGTTGCCGGCATCGAAGTCGGCCCGGCTCCGGCCGGTCATCCAGATCAGCCGGTCGTTGGCGAGCAAGGCCCTGCCGGAGCCGATGTCGAACACCGCGATGCCGACGGCACGGCTCTCGAACACCCCGCGGAACCGCGCCTCCGCGGCATGCCGTGCCTCCGCCACGGCGCGGGCCGCCGATTCCCGGCCCAGCGCAGCCTCCGCCGCCTCGGCCGCACGGGCCTGCCGCAGCGCCAGCCAGGCAACCAGCAACAGGGTAAGGGCGGCGCCGGCGGCGACCAGCCCATAGGCGGTGACATTCCTGCGCCACCGCGCGAGCAGCGCATCGGTATCGGTGCCGAAGCCGACATACACCGGCCAGCCGGCGACCTTGCGGTAGGCGTAGATGCGCTCCTTGCCATCCAGCGACGACACGTCGGAGAACAGCGCGCCATGCTGGTCCTGCGCAAGGCGCCGCATGACCGGGCTGTCGGGGTGGTACATGCCAGGCAGCGCTGTCGGCGGCGGTGGCTCCCGCACCAGGATCGCGCCATCCGCGCGGAACAGCGCCGCCGAATGCGGGAAGGGTGGCGCGGCCCCGGCGAAGAACTGGGCGAAATACGCCGGGTTCAGCGCGACATGGATGGTGCCGGCGAACTCGCCATCGGGGCCGAGCCGGCGCCGGCTGATGGCAAAGGAATCGGTCGCCGTGGCCCGGCCGCGGAAGGCCGCGCTGACGAAGCGGCCGAGATCCTCGTTCTCCCGCTGCGCCTGGAAGAAGTCGCGGTCGGAGATATTGACCGCCGGGTTCCATGGCTGGCTGCCGGCGATGACATGGCCATCCGCACTGGCAACCCAGATCGAGACGAACTGCTCGAAGGGCAGCTTCATCCGGTGCAGCAGGGCGCTGGTCTCGGGGGCGGCGACGGCTTCCGGGTCCATGCCGTCGATGCGGTCCTCGACCCGGGCCAGCACCAGGTCCGCGGTGTCCAGCACCTTGGCCACGTGCTCATGCATCACCTCGGCGGTGCGTTGCACTGCATCCGCGCCCTCGCGCAGGACCTCGCCGCGGTTCCACCAGGTGGCGGCGCCGAATACCATGGCAGGCACTACCAGGGCGGCAACGAGAACGGCCTGTTGAAGTCGGACAGCGGACGGCATGATGGTCGGTCGGCATCCCTGATGGCAGGTCGATCGGGGTTTCCGGGAGGCCTTCCCCATCGCAGTCGGCGCTTCGTCATGGCCCGGTGACGGGAGGTCAGCGCGCCATCCAACAAGTGTATACGCAGATAGGGTTAATGGATCATAGCGCTACGGGATCTTGCCGCGCATCATTCCCCCACCGCCACCGATATGCCACAGGTCGGCATCAGGGCATCCGCTGCCGCAGCCCGTCCGCCACCAGGGTGCACCCCGCCACCGCCGCCAGGATGAACAGCCCCGGCCACACTGCACCCATCGGCGCGGAGAACACCATCTCCTGCGCATTGGAGAGCATGTTGCCCCAGCTCGGCGCCGGCGGCTGGATGCCGAGGCCAAGGAAGCTCAGGGTGCTCTCGGCCAGGATGGCGCCGGCGACGGCCAGGGCGCCGGCCACGCTGATCGGCCCGGCGATGTTCGGCAGCACGTGGCGGGTGAGCACCCGCGCCTCGCCCGCCCCCGAGACCCGCGCCGCCGCCACATAGTCCAGCGAAAGCTGCCCGAGCGCCGCCGCACGGGTCAGCCGGGCGACGCCGACCCAGCCGAACAGCACCAGGATCACCACGATGCGGGCGATGTCGGAGCCCGCCTCGCCGCGCGGCAGGCCGAAGCGCCCGGTATCCACCGCCGCCAGCACCACCAGCAGCGGCAGGGCGGGCAGCGAGAGCATGCCATCGGCCAGCCGCATCAGCACCGCGTCCAGCCAGCCGCCCCGCCAGGCCGCCGCCAGCCCGATAAGGGTGCCGAGCCCGGTCGCCCCCAGCGCCACCGCGACGCCGACCGCAAGCGACACCCGGGCGCCGAACAGCAGCCGCAGCAGCACGTCCCGCCCCAGCTCGTCGGTGCCGAGCGGGTGTTCGGCGGAAGCCGCGCCGAAGCGCTGGAACAGGTCCGGGGTGAAGGGGTCGTGGCCCAGCCAGCCCTGCACCCAGGGCGCCGCCACGGCCCCCAGCGCCAGCGCGCCCAGCAGCAGCAGCCCCGCCGCCAGCCGCATCAGCCGGCAAATCTTTGGTCGGCAAGGCGGGGGTCGATCAGCCGCTGCGCGATATCGGCCGCCAGGGTCGCCAGCATGGTGACCAGCGCCGCCAGCAGCAGCGCCAGCAGGGCCAGGTTGTAGTCGTTGCCCATGATGCTGTCATAGATCAGCTTGCCCATCCCGGGCCGGGCGAAGATGGTCTCGGTGACCAGCGCGCCGGAGACCAGGGTGCCGGCATCCAGCGCGGCGACCGTCACCACCGGGATGGCGGCATTGGGGAAGGCATGGCCCCAGATCACCGCGCGCGGCGGCAGGCCCTTCATGCGGGCGGTGCGGACATAGGGCTGCGCCAGCTCGGACTGCATCGCCGCCATGCTGTGCCTCGTGTAGGCGGCGATGTTGACCACCGCCAGGGTCGCCACCGGCAGCACCAGGAAGCGCGCCGACGCCGCCCAGCCCGGCTGGTCCGGGGTGCCGCCGGCCGGCAGCCAGCCCAGCGTCACCGCAAAGAGGATGATGAGCAGGATGCCCAGCCAGAAGGTGGGCGTCGACTGCGCCAGTATCGCCAGCCCGTCGGCCACCGGCGCCGCCCCCCGCCGCACCGCGCCCCAGACCCCGAAGGCGATGCCGAAGCCCGCCGACAGCGCCAGCGCGCAGCCGAGCAGCACCAGGGTCGAGCCCAGCGCCGGCCACAGCACCTGCGCCGCCGGCACCGCGTACAGCCGGGAATAGCCGAATTCGCCCCGCAGCACCGCCGCCGCCCAGGCCAGGTAGCGCTGGTGCAAGGGCTGGTCGAGGCCGTGCAGCGCCCGCATCCGTTCCACGTCCGCCGTGGTCAGCCCGGGGTCGGACAGCATGGCGAGGTCGAGCGGGTCGCCGGGCATGAGGCCCATCGCCAGCCAGACCAGCGCCGAGACGATGACCAGCGTCACCGCGATCTGCACCGCCCTGGTGGTAATGAGCCTCAGCATGCGCCGGTCATCGCACTGGCCCCCTCAGCCCCCGGGGCCGGCGCGGTTCAGCCGCCGCGGGCTTCCTTCACCGCCGTCTTGGCCGCATTCACCATCAGCCCGACCTCGTTGCTGATGGTCACCAGCTTGAAGCCCATGCCGATCATGCGGTGGGCATACTTCGGCGAGCCGTTGTGCAGGCCGGCGGCGATGCCGCGCTTGCCGGTTTCCTTCAGCAGCTTCTCGTAGATGCCGAGGATGAACGGGTCCTCCACGTCCAGCTTCGGCTCCATCCCGTAGGACAGCGACAGGTCCGAGGGGCCGACATAGATGCCGTCGATCCCCGGCACGTCCAGGATCGCCTCGATGTTCTCGATCGCGGTCTTGGTCTCGATCATCGGGATGACGAGGATGCTGTCGTTCGCGGTCTTCTGGTAGGTGCCGGCCTCGCCGTAGACGCCGGCGCGGATCGGGCCGTTGCTGCGGGTGCCGTGCGGCGGGTACTTGCAGTACTGCACCAGGGCGCGGGCTTCCTCGACCGTGTTCACCATCGGGCAGATCACGCCATAGGCGCCGGCGTCCAGCACCTTGCCGATGATGCCCGGCTCGTTCCACGGCACCCGCACCATCGGCAGCGCGCCGGAGGGCTGGATGCCCTGGAAGCAGGCGACGCAGGAGAGGTAGTCCTGCACGCCGTGCTGCATGTCCACCGTCACGCTGTCCCAGCCGGCCTGGCTGTACATTTCCGCGCTGAAGGCATTCGGGATGGCGAGCCAGCCATTCACCACGGCCTTGCCGGCCTGCCACGCTGCCTTGACCTTGTTCGCCATCGATTTCCCCCCGGGGACGTGCATTGTACGGAACCGTGACGCTAGGCGCGGGCGCCAAAGGGGTCAACGGCGGGCCGCACCCTGGACGCCGTCGCCGCACGGCGGCACCCTGCCGGCATGCCCACGCCCCCGCCGGACTGGATCGTCGCCTCGGAGACCGGCCGCCTGACCGACGTGCTGGTCTGCGCCCCGGACCACTACCGCTGGATTCCCAGCAACGCGATCGTCCGTCGCACCCTCGCCGCCGGGCGGCAGCCGGACCTCCAGGCGCTGCAGTCCCAGCACCGGGAACTGGTGGCCGCGCTGGAACAGGGCGGCGCCCGGGTCCACCACCTGCCGCCCGAGCCCCACCTGCCCTACATGGCCTATACCCGGGACAGCGTGGTGGTGACGCATCGCGGCCCGGTGCTGTGCCAGCTCGAACGGCCGCAGCGGCGCGGCGAATACGCCCCCCTGCTGGACTGGCACGGCGGGCGGTTCTGGCGGAAATCCTCGGCCGGGACGCTGGAGGGGGGCGATGTCCACATCCTCCGCCCCGGCCTCGCGCTAATCGGCGCCAGCGGCGGCCGCACCGACATGGCGGGGGCCGAACAGCTCGCCGGCTGGCTGCGGGCCGAGGGCTGGGAGGTGCGCATCGAGCCCTTCGACGAACATTTCCTGCATCTCGACGTGCTGTTCTGCCTGGCCGCGCCCGGCCTCGCCGTCGCCTGCCTCGACGTGCTGGATGACGGCATCCTGCGGTGGCTGGCCGGGCACGGCATCCGCTGCCTGCCCGTGCCCTACCGGGATGCCATGCGGCTGGGCTGCAACATCCTTTCCCTCGGGGCCGGGCAGGTGGTATCCGCCCGCGAAAGCACCGCGCTGAACGCCGCGCTGCGGGCCGAGGGGCTGGTGGTGCTGGACCCTGCCCTTTCGCTGTTCACCGCCGGCGGCGGCGGCCCACATTGTCTCACCTGCCCGCTCGCGCGGGAGGAGGAAGCGCCATGAACACCATTGCCCCCCGGCCCGTGGATGCGGTCATCGCGGCGGTCCGCGACCTCATCGGCGACCGGCTCTCGACCGCCCAGGCGATCCGCGAGCAGCACAGCCGCGGCGAGGACCAGAGCCCGCCGACCCTGCCGGACGCCGTCGCCTTCGTGGAGACCACCGAGGAGGTCAGCCGCATCCTGGCGCTGTGCAACCAGCACGGCGTGCCGCTGGTCGCCTTCGGCGCGGGCACCAGCCTGGAAGGCCATGTGAACCCGGTGCGGCGCGGCATCTCGCTGGATCTCTCGCGCATGACCGCCATCCTGGAGGTCAACCCCGAGGACATGGACTGCCTGATCGAACCCGGCGTCACCCGCCAGCAGTTGAACGACCACCTGCGCGACCAGGGCATGTTCTTCCCCGTGGACCCCGGCAGCGTCTGCACCATCGGCGGCATGTGCGCGACCCGGGCCAGCGGCACCGCCGCGGTGCGCTACGGCACCATCCGGGAAAACGTGCTGGGGCTGGAGGTGGTGCTGGCCGATGGCCGGGTCATCCAGACAGGCGGCCGCGCCCGCAAGGCGGCCAATGGCTACGACCTGACCCGGCTGTTCATCGGCTCGGAGGGCACGCTCGGCGTCATCACCCGGGTGCGGCTCCGGCTGCACGGCATCCCCGAGGCCATGTCGGCGGCGGTCTGCCAGTTCGCCGACCTGCAATCGGCCGTCGAGACCACCATCGCCACCATGCAGGCCGGCATCCCCGTCGCCCGGATCGAGCTGCTGGACGGCGACCAGATGGAAGCCTGCATCAAGTACTCGAAGCTGGAGGGCTACCGGCCGACACCGACGCTGTTCCTCGAATTCCACGGCAGCCCGGCGGCCGTCGCGGAACAGGCGCAGGCGGTGGAGGAAATTGCCGCCGACTACGGCGGGGAAGGCTTCGCCTGGGCCACCGATGCCGAGGCCCGCAACCGGCTGTGGAAGGCCCGGCACGATGCCTACTGGGCGGCGCTGGCGCTGCTGCCCGGGCATCGCGGCATCACCACCGATGTCTGCGTGCCGATCTCGCGGCTGGCGGAGGCCATCCTCGGCGCCAAGGCGGATGCGCTGGCGGCCGGCGCCACCTCCTGCATCGTCGGCCATGTCGGCGACGGCAATTTCCACCAGGTGATCCTGTTCGACCCGGACGACCCCGCCGGGCTGGAACGCGCCTGGGAGATCGACCGCAAGATCGTGGCGCGCGGCCTGGCGCTGGGCGGCACCTGCTCGGGCGAGCATGGCGTCGGCCTCGGCAAGCGTGAATTCCTGGAACAGGAACACGGTGCGGAGGCGCTGGCGGTGATGCGCGGCATCAAGGCCAGCCTCGACCCCAAGGGCATCCTCAACCCCGGCAAGATGTTCCGCAACTGAGGCCAGGCTGATCCCCGGGGAGGAGACCACGCCGCCGGGCGGCGGCTACGCGGTGCCGATCCTGGCGCTGGCGCTGGGGCATGTGCTGTCCAACGCGGTCCGCACCCTGCCGGCGATCGCGGCCGACGTGCTGGCCCGCGACCTCGGGCTGAGCGCGGAGGGGCTGGCGGCGCTGACCGGCGCCTTCCCCCTCGCCTTCGCCCTGGCGATGGTGCCGGTCGGTGTCGGGCTGGACCGGTTCGGGGTGCGGCGCACCTCGCTCGCCGTGCTGGCGGTGGCCGGGCTGGGCGCGGTGCTGGCGGCGCTGGCGCCGGGGCCGGCGGCCATGCTGGTGGCGCAGGTGGTGCTCGGCACCGGCTGCGCGGGCATGCTGATGTGCCCCATCACCTATGCGGCGCGGGCGGTGCCGCAGGCACGGTTCGGGCTGTGGTCCGGCATCATCCTCACCTTCGGCAATACCGGCATGCTGCTTTCGGCGAGCCCCCTGGCGGTGCTGGTGGAATGGCAGGGCTGGCGCGCGGGCTACTGGGCGATGGCGGGGCTGGCGGGCTTTGCCTTCCTCGCCGTGGCGCTGACCGTGCGGCAGCCGCCGCCGCCGCGCCGGCGGGCGATCTCGTTGTGGCAGGATGTCCGGCAGTTGCTGGCCATCGCCGCCTCTCCCGCGCTGCGGCCGCTGATGGTCTTCGCCTTCGCCAGCTTCGCCGTGGTGCTCGGGGTGCGCGGGCTGTGGGGCGGGCCGTGGCTGATGGAGGTGAAGGGGCTGTCCCGCATCGAGGCCGGCAACATCCTGTTCGGATGCGCCCTGGCGCTGAGCATCGCCCCGGTGTTCTGCGGCTGGATCGACCGCTTGCTGGGCCGGCCGGTGCTGCTGCTGGCGGGCAGCCACATCATCGTGGCCGGGCTGATCCTGGCGCTGCTGGCCGGCGAGGGCCTGCCGCCGGCCTGGGATGCCGCGGTGTTCTTCCTGATCGGCGCCGTCATCTCCTTCCAGATGGTCACCTTCGGCCTGGTGCGGGCGGCGGTGCCGCCGGAGCAGACCGGCCGGGCGCTCTCGGCGCAGAACATCTCGTTCTTCGGCGGTGCGGCGGTGCTGCAGGGGGTGTCCGGGCTGGCGGCGGCCTGGGGCGGGGTGGCGGCGGCGCTGGCGGTCTTCGCGGTGGCGCTGCTGGTCTGCACCGGCGCCTTCCTCTGGCTTCGCCGGTAGCCCGGGGGCCGGTAGGCGGGGGCACCGCGCCGGCGATCCGCCACGGAAGCTTCATCCCACCGTCATCGCGGCGTCCCCGATCGGGTGGCAAGGCTCCGGCAACCCCGGAGGACCCCCATGCTGCATCGCCGTACCGCCCTCGCCCTGCCGCTGCTCGCCCTGCCCATGCTGGCCCGCGCCCAGGCGCCCGCCTGGCGCTCGGAGGTGCCGGAAATCCGCTTCGGCATGATCTCGGTCGAGAACGAACGGGATGCGATCAACCGCCTGGACGGCATGCAGACCTGGTTCGCCCAGCGGCTTGGCGCGCCGGTGAAGGTGTTCCGCGGCACCGACTATGCCGGGGTGGTCGAGGCGCTGCGGTCCGGCCACGCCGAGATCGCCTACCTCGGCCCGGCATCCTATGCGCTGGCGCGGCGGGTGATGGGCGAGAAGATCGCGCCGATCTTCCGCTACCTGGATAACCAGGGAATGGAGGGCTACCACAGCGCGATCATCGTGAAGGCCGACAGCCCCTACCGGAGCCTGGAAGATCTCCGCGGCAAGTCGATCGGCTGGGCTGATCCCAACAGCACCTCGGGCTTCCAGGTGCCGACACATTTCCTGCGCAAGGCCGGCATGGACCCGGCCACCTACTTCTCCCGCACCGGCTTCGCCGGCAGCCATGAGCAGAACGTCATGGCGGTGCTGAACGGCACCTTCGATTGCGGCGCCACCGCCTATTCCAACGAGGCGCGCAACACCTTCCAGCGGATGGAGGAGAAGGGGATGATCCCGGCCGGGCAGATCCGCCAGATCTGGCTTTCGCCGCTGATCCCGAACTCCCCGCTGGTGCTGCGGACCGACCTGCCCGAGGCGCTGCGCCAGGACATCCGCCAGGCCTTCACCGATTTCCCGACCGCCGCCCCGGAAGCCTTCCGCGCCATGTCCTCCGGCGCCCGCGGCCTGGTGCCGGCGAAGCACGAGGACTACCTCGATATCGTCGCCATCATTGAGGAAAACGCGGCCGGCCGCCGGCAGCGCCGCAGCTAGTGCCGGCTTCGCTGTCGCCGCATGCCGCGGCGGTCGAGGCGCGGTGGTACGTCCGGCGGTCCAGCCGCCGGCGTGGCACGGCGTTCGGCCTGCTCGCCTTCGCCGGCGCCGTGGCGGTGGCCGGATGGGTCGGCGAGGTCGATGCGGGCCGCCTGCTGGCCGGCGTGCCGCTCGGGCTCGACTACATCGGGCGGACCCTGCCGGAGCTGCACCTGGGCAGCCTCGGCGCCGACCTGGCCTATTGGATGTGGGGGCTCGAGCACTGGCTGTGGCTGCTCGGCGACACGCTGCTGATCGCCTATGCCGGCACCGTGCTGGGCGGCGGCGCGGCGCTGCTCGCCAGCTTCCCCGCGGCATCCGGGCTGGCGCCGCCCTGGGTCTCGGCGCTGTGCCGCCGGGTGCTGGAGCTGGCGCGGACGGTGCCGACCTTGGTCTTCGCGCTGATCTTCGTCTATGCCTTCGGCCTTGGCCCCTTCGCCGGGATGCTGGCGATCGCGGTGCATACCTTCGGCGCGCTCGGCAAGCTGTTCGCCGAGGTGCATGAGAACGCCGAGGGCCGCACCGTGGAAGCCATCTACGCGACCGGCGGCGGCTGGGCGCCGGCCATGCGCTTCGGCGTGCTGCCGCAATCCCTGCCCGGCCTGCTGTCCTTCGGGCTGCTGCGCTTCGAGATCAACGTCAGGGAGGCCAGCGTGCTCGGCATCGTCGGCGCCGGCGGCATCGGCGAGGAGCTGTACCTGGCGGTGCGGCAGTTCGAGTACCAGGACATCTCGGCCATCGTGCTGCTCATCCTGCTGACCGTGGTGGCGATCGACGTGCTCTGCAGCAAGCTGCGCCTCCGGGTGATCGGGGTGGCGGCATGACCCGGCGGATGGCGCCGCTGGCCTGGCTCGGCGGCGGGCTGCTTCTGGTGGTGGCGCTGTGGCGGATGGACCTTTCGGCCGGGCAGGTGTGGACCGGCCTCGGCAAGCTCGGCTGGCTGGTGGCGCTGATGTGGCCGCCCTCCCCCGGCGGGGTATTGGGGGAGCTGCTCGGCGCCCTGGCCGAGACCCTGGCGATGGCCTTCCTCGGCACCCTGCTGGCCGCCGCCCTGGCGCTGCCCCTGGCCCTCGGCGGGGCGCGCAACCTGATGCCGGCCGGGCCGGCCGGGCTGCTGCTGCGCTTCGGCTTCCGCCGCCTCTACGACGGGCTGCGCGGGGTGGACCAGTTGATCTGGGCGCTGATCTTCGTCTCGGCGGTGGGCATGGGGCCCTTCGCCGGCATCCTGGCGCTGGCCCTGCCGGATATCGGCCTGCTGGGGAAGATCTTCTCCGAGGCGCTGGAGGCGGCGGACAAGCGCCAGCAGGATGCCATCCGCGCGGTCGGCGGCAGCCGGCTGGCCACCGTGCGCTTCGGCCTGCTGCCCCAGGCGGCGCCGGTGATGCTGGCCCAGGTGCTGTACGTGTTCGAGAGCAACACCCGCTCGGCCACCATCCTCGGCGTGGTCGGCGCGGGCGGCATCGGGCTGCAACTGGCCGACCGCATCCGCATCAACAACTGGGACGAGGCGGCCTTCATCCTGCTGCTGATCCTCGGCACGGTGATGGCCATCGACGCGGCGAGCCGGGCGATCCGGCTGCGGCTGATCCGGCCCTGAGGGGGGGTTGCTACGGCGCCGGGATATCCGCCGCCAGCACCGAGCCGGACTGGCTTTCGGTGATCAGCAGCGTCCGGCCGTCGGGTGCGAAGCAGCAGTTGGTCGGCATCCGCCCAAACCCGGTGCAGTCGATGCGGAACAGCGGCATGCCATGGGCATCCACGCCCCAGACCTGGCCGTGGCCGGGGTTGGCGACGAACAGCCGGTCATGCGCGTCCACCGCCATGCCATCCGGGCCGGAGGTGCCGGCCGGCACCCGGAAGAAGCAGTTCGCCTTGCCCACCACCGCATCGCCGCGCAGCGCGAAGCGCCAGACCTCGCAGGACCGGGTCATCGCCACGTAGCAATGCGTGCCGGCGTGGTTCAGCGCGATGCCGTTGGGGCTCGGGCCATTGCCGATGAGCCGGTCGATCCGGCCATCCGGGCCCAGCCGCCAGACCCGGCCGGAGGGGTCCTGCAGGCCGGTCTGGCCCTGGTCGGTCATCAGGATGGCGCCGGAGGCATCCAGCACCAGGTCGTTCAGCCCCTTGAAGCCCTCGGACAGCACGGTCTCCATCACCGGGGCGATGGACCCGGTCGCGGGGTCGAGGCTGAGCACCCCGTGGCGGTAGTCCGAGATCAGCAGCGCGCCGGCATGCGCGCCTTCCCGCGGGCCGGCGGCCATGCCGTTGGGCCAGCCGTCGTATTCCGCCACCAGCTCCCAATCCGTGCCGACCCGGAAGATGCGGCCGTTCGGGATGTCGGTGACATGGAGGTCGCCGGCCGGATCGAAGCACGGGCCTTCGAGGAAGCTGTCGATCGCGGCGCCGGCCCGGTTGGCGTCGGACCAGGCGGTGCGGCGGGCATGCCGCAGGGCGGCGGGCAGGGCGGAGAACAGGCGCGCGGGCAGCGCGCGGGGCGGGTCGGTCCACATGCCGGCAGCCTGCGCCGGGGCGCCGCCCGCGGCAAGCCGCCCCATGCTGGGCGCCGGCCCCCCGGTCACGGATTCGTGCGCGGGCGCCACGTTGCGAATGATTACCAGCCATCGGATGCAGGTGGCAGGCTGCTGCCGCCCCTGGTATCGCACGACACTGGCACATCCCTTGCCAGGACTTTCCTGCCGATACCATCCCGCCAATGCGTCTGGCCCCATCCGGAATCCCCCATGCGCCGTCTGTCCGCCATCCTCCTGCTGATCCTGCTTGCGCAACTCGCCGCCCTGCCGGCCGAGGCGCAGTTCGGGCCGCAGGGGCCACCGGCCGTCGGCGTGATGACCACCGAGCGCCGGCCGGTGACCGAGAGCACCGGCTTCACCGGCCGGATCGAGGCGGTCGGGCGGGTCGATATCCGCGCCCGCGTCACCGGCTTCCTGCAGGAACGGCTGTTCCAGGAAGGCCAGGAGGTCACCGCCGGGCAGGTGCTGTTCCGCATCGAGCGGGCGCCCTTCGAGGCCCAGCTCGAAAAGGCCCAGGCCGATGTCGCCTCCGCCCGGGCAACGCTGGAGAATGCCAGGGTGGCGCTGAACCGGGCGCGGGAGCTGCAGGCCACCGGCGCCGGCACCCGCGTCGCCCTCGACAATGCCCAGGCGCAGGAACGCACGGCCAATGCCGCCCTGCTCGGCGCCCAGGCCTCGGTGCGGGTGGCCGAGATCGACCTCGCCTATACCGACATCAGGGCGCCGATCGACGGCAAGATCGGCAGCGCCCTGCTCAGCCCCGGCAACGTGGTGTCGCCGACCCTCGCCGAGCCGCTGGCGACCATCGTCAGCCAGGACCCGATGCGCGTCGCCTTCACCGTCTCCTCGCGCTCGGTGATCGAGCTGCGCAACCGCTACGAGGACCGCGGCGGCGTCGATGCGGTGGTGGTGCGGGTGCGGCTGCCCGATGGCCGGGTCTACGACCAGGTCGGCCGGATCGAGTTCATCGACACCCAGGTGGACCGCAACACCGATTCGCTGCTGATCCGCGCGCTGATCCCGAACCCGCACCGCGACGGGGTGCGGCCCGGCTCGCCCGGCGACCGCGAGCTGATCGCCGGGCAGTTCGTCACGGTCATGGTGGAAGGCGCCGAGCAGGTGCAGGCCGTGGTCATCCCGCGCGCCGCGGTGCTGCAGGACCAGGGCGGCACCTTCGTGCTGGTGGTCGGCGAGGGCCAGCAGGCCGAGCGCCGCCCGGTGCAGCTCGGCCGCAGCATCGGCGCCGACGTGGTGATCGAGGAGGGGCTGACGGATGGCGAGACGGTCATCACCGAAGGGGTGCAGCGGGTGCGCCCGGGCCAGCCGGTGAACCCGGCCCCCGCCGCCGCCCCGCCCGCCGGCGCGCAACCCGCCGGCCGGCGGGGCTGAGCCGATGATCTCCGGCGTCTTCGTCGACCGGCCGCGGCTGGCGATCGTCCTCTCGATCCTGATCTCGCTGGCCGGTGGGCTGGCGCTGCTGCGGATCCCGGTGGCGCAATTCCCGGACATCGTGCCGCCGCAGGTCTCGGTGCAGGCCAACTACCCCGGCGCCTCGGCGGCGGTGGTGGAGGCGACCGTCGGGCAGATCGTGGAAAGTGCCGTCAACGGCGTCGAGAACATGATCTACATGCGCTCGAACAGCGCCAACGACGGCACCTATTCGCTGACCGTCAGCTTCGCCCTCGGCTCCAACCCCGACATCAACACAGTCAACGTCAACAACCGCATCCAGGCCAACCTGGCGCGGTTGCCGGAGGAGGTGCAGCGGTCGGGGCTGGTGGTGCGCAAGCAATCCTCCTCGGTGCTGCAATTCGTCGCGCTGACCTCGACCAACCCAAACCACTCCCGCCTGTTCCTGAGCAACTACGCGACGATCAACATGATCGATCGCATGGCCCGGGTGCCCGGCGTCGGCCAGGTGAACCTGTTCGGCGCAATGAACTACTCGATGCGGATCTGGTTCGAGGTGGACCGGCTGACCAGCCTGAACCTGACCCCTGCCGACATCGTCAGCGCCGTGCGGAGCCAGAACATCCAGGCCGCCGTCGGCCGGATCGGCGCCCAGCCGATCCCCGACACCCAGCAGATCCAGATGAACATCCAGACCATGGGGCGGCTGGTGACGCCGGAGGAATTCGGCAACATCATCATCCGCGCCGAGCCGGACGGCTCGACGCTGCGGGTGCGGGACGTGGCGCGGGTGGAACTCGGCGCCCAGTCGATGGACACCCAGAGCCGCCTGAACGGCCAGCCCGCCATCACCATCGGCATCTACCTCGCGCCCGGCGCCAATGCGGTGCAGGTCTCGGGCGCCATGCAGGCCGCGCTGGACGACCTGTCCACCCGCTTCCCCGAGGGGATGCGGGTGCAGGTGCTGTACGACAGCTCGACCTTCGTGGTGGATACCATCAACGAGGTCATCATCACCCTGCTCGAGGCCTTCGTGCTGGTGGTGCTGGTGGTCTTCCTGTTCCTCGGCTCCTTCCGCGCCACGCTGATCCCGACCATCGCGGTGCCGGTCGAGCCTGATCGGCACCTTCGCGGTGCTGCTGATGGTGGGCTACAGCGCCAACACCATCTCGCTGCTCGGCCTGGTGCTGGCCATCGGCATCGTGGTCGACGACGCCATCGTGGTGGTCGAGAACGTCGAGCGGGTGATGGAGGAACAGCCGGACCTCACCCCTGCCGAGGCGACCAAGCAGGCGATGTCCGAGATCACCGCGCCGATCATCGCCATCACCCTGGTGCTGCTGTCGGTGTTCGTGCCGGTCGCCTTCATCCCCGGCCTCTCCGGCGTGCTGTTCCGGCAGTTCGCGGTGACCATTTCGGCCGCCATGGTGATCTCGGCGATCAACGCGCTGACCCTCTCGCCGGCGCTCTGCGCTGCTGTTCCTGCGGCATACCGGGCCGAAGCGCGGGCCCATCGAGTACGTCCTGCGCGCCATCGACAAGGTGCGGAACGGCTATGTCGCGGTGGTCGAAGCGGCTGGTGCGCTTCGCCATCCTGTCGCTGGCCATCACCGCCGGGCTGGCCTGCGCGATCTTCACCCTCGGCTCGCAGCACCCCGCAGGGCTTCCTGCCGCAGGAGGACCAGGGCGCCTTCTTCGTGCAGGTGCAGCTGCCGCAGGCCGCCTCGCTCTCGCGCACCCAGGCGGCGGTGGAGCAGGTCGAGGCGATCCTGAAGGACATCCCGGCGGTCGAGAACGTGCTCTCGATCGTCGGCTTCAGCCTGATCGACGGCGGCTCGCAGTCCAACTCCGCCTTCATCGTCGCCCGGCTGCAAGCCCTTCGAGGACCGCACCGCGGCGCAGGATTCGCGTCAACGCCTCGATCGGCCGGGTGTTCGGCGCCGGGCAGTCGGTGCGGACCGCGACGGTGGTCGCCTTCAACCTGCCGCCGATCATCGGCCTCGGCACCGGCGGCGGCTTCGAGTACCAGTTGCAGGACCTGCAGGGCCGCGACCCGGCGGAGCTTGGCAGCGCCATGCTCGGGCTGATCGTGGCGGCCAACCAGGACCCGCGGCTGACCGCAGGTGTTCTCGACCTTCTCCGCCACCACGCCGAGCCTGTTCCTCGACGTGGACCGCGACAAGGCGCAGGCGCTGGGCGTGCCGATCTCGAGCATCTTCTCGGCGCTGCAGGCCACGCTGGGCGGCTTCTACGTCAACGACTTCAACCTGTTCGGCCGCACCTGGCAGGTCAACATCCAGGCCGAGGCGGCGGACCGCGACGACATCTCGCGACATCTGGCGCATCCAGGTCCGCAACAACCGGGGCGAGATGGTGCCGCTGCGCGGCCTTCGCCGATGTCCGCATCGTGGTCGGGCCGCAGACCATCAGCCGCTACAACAACGTCCGCGCGGTCGCGATCAACGGCTCGCCCGGCGCCCGGCGTCTCCTCGGGCGACGCGCTGCTGGCGATGGAGGAGTTGTCCCGCCAGCGTGCTGCCGGCCGGCTACAGCTACGAATGGACCGGCACCGCCTACCAGGAACGGCTGGCGGCGGGGCAGACCGTCTACGTCATCGCCATGGCGGTGCTGTTCGCCTACCTGTTCCTGGTGGCGCTGTACGAAAGCTGGGTCATCCCGATCCCGGTGCTGCTGTCGGTGGTGGTCGGCGTGGCCTCGGGTCCTTCGTGGCGATCTGGCTCGCCGGCCTCACGCCTCGACGTCTATGCGCCAGATCGGCCTGGTGGTGCTGATCGCGCTGGCCGCGAAGAACGGCATCCTGATCATCGAATTCGCCAAGGATGCGCGGGAACGCGGGCTGCCCATCCGGGATGCCGCCATCGAGGGCGCGCGGCTGCGGTTCCGCGCCGGTGATGATGACCTCGATCGCCTTCATCCTGGGGCTGGTGCCGCTGGTCATCGCCACGGGCGCGGCCATGCTGTCGCGCCGCGCCGTCGGCACGCCGGTGTTCGGCGGCATGCTGGCGGCCTCGCTGTTCGGCATCTTCATGATCCCGATGCTGTATGTGGTGTTCCAGGGCATGCGCGAATGGGTAAAGGGGAGGTTCCGCGGCAAGCCCCGGCCCGGTCATCCCCCCAATCATCCCCGGGCCACCCCCCGGCGGACCAGCCCGCGGAATAGCCCCGCGCCGGGGCGTTCCCGGCCGGAATGTCCGATTTCCGGCCGGGCCGGTGCATCCCCCCCTTCCCGTCCGCCCCATCCTCCGCAAATGATGGGGCAGACATTTGACCGGAGGTCCCCATGGCCAAGTTCGGACTGAGCCAGCCGATGCGACGGGTCGAGGACCCACGCCTGCTGATCGGTGGCGGCCGCTACACGGATGACATCGTCATGCCCGGCGCCGCCCATGGCGTGGTGCTGCGCAGCCCGCATGCCGCGGCGAAGATCCTGTCGATCGACACCGCGGCGGCACTGGCGGTGCCCGGCGTGCTGGCGGTGCTCACCGGCAAGGACTGAAGGCGGACGAGGGCCTGGGCGAGATGCCCTGCGCCGTCCCGCTGAAGAACATCGACGGCTAGGACCGCGCCAATACGCCCGCGCGGCGCCCTGGCCACCGACCGGGTCCGCCATGTCGGCGACCCCGTCGCCTTCATCGTGGCCGAGACGCCGCGAGGCGGCGAAGCGACGCCGCCGAGGCGGTGATGGTCGACTACGAGGTGCTGCCGGCCGTGACCGACCTGGCCACCGCGCGGCTGCCCGGCGCGCCGCAGGTCTGGGACAGCATCGCCGACAACATCGTCTTCGACTGGGAAACCGGCGACAAGGCCAAGACCGACGGAGCTTTCGGCCAGGCGGCGCATGTCACCCGGCTGAAGGTGGTGAACAACCGCGTCATCGTGACCAGCATGGAAGTCCGCGCCGCCACCGCCGAATACGATGCGGCGAAGGAGAAGTTGACCCTCACGCGGCACCCAGGGATCCTGGCTGGTCGAAGAACCTGCTCGCCGCCAATGTCTTCAACATCGCCGCCCGAGAAGATCCGCGTGCGTGACGCCCGATGTCGGCGGCGGCTTCGGGATGAAGCTGTACCTCTATGCCGAATACGCCCTGGTCTGCATGGCGGCGCGGCGGCTCGGCCGCCCGGTGAAATGGGCCAGCGAGCGCACCGAGGCCTTCCTGTCCGACACCCATGGCCGCGACAACATCACGCGAGGCCGAGCTGGCGCTCGACAAGGACGGCAAGTTCCTGGCGCTGCGCACCACGCAACTACGCCGGCATGGGCGCCTATCTCTCGACCTTCGCGCCCTTCATCCCGACCGGCGCGGGCACCAAGGTGCTGGCCAGCGTCTATGGTTTCCAGGCGATCCACGCCAATGTCATCGGCGTGCTGACCAACACCGTGCCGGTCGATGCCTATCGCGGCGCCGGCCGGCCGGAAAGCAACTACCTGGTCGAGCGGCTGATCGACGCCGCGGCGCGCGAGCTGGGCATCGACCGGATCGAGCTGCGCCAGCGCAACATGGTGCCGCAGAGCGCCATGCCCTACGTCTCCGCCATCGGCCAGCGCTACGACAGCGGCGATTTCGCCCGCGTGCTGGACGCGGCGCTGGAGAACGCCGACTGGGCCGGCTTCCCGGCGCGGCGCGCGGCCTCCGAGGCGAAGGGCAAGCAGCGCGGCATCGGCGTCGCCTACTACCTGGAAGCGACCGGCGGCGGGCCGACCGAGCGGGCCAAGGTGCGCTTCGCCGAGGGACGGCTTCGTCGACGTGCTGGTCGGCACCCAGTCCACCGGCCAGGGCCACGAGACGGCCTATGCCATGCTCACCAGCCACGAGCTGGGCATCCCGATGGAAAAGATCCGCATCGTCCAGGGCGATTCGGACGAGATCCGCGACCGGCGGCGGCACCGGCGGCGCGCGCTGCGCTCTACTCCGAGGGCCAGGCCATCCTGCTGACCGCCGCGACGGTCATCGAGAAGGGCAAGCAGGCGGCCGTCCGAGCATCTGGAAGCCTCGGTGGCGGACATCGAATTCGCCGCCGTCGGCGGCCGGTTCTCGTGGTCGGCACCGATCGCGGCATCGGCATCCTGGAGCTGCGCGACGATCCAGCGGGAGCGCGCGGCGAAGGGCGAGCCGCGATCCTGCTGGACGCCGATGGAGAGTGGCGGAGATCAAGTCCCACACCTTCCCCAATGGCTGCCACATCGCCGAGGTGGAGGTGGACCCCGACACCGGGCTGATCGCAGGTGCCGCGCTACATCGTGGTGGATGATGTGGGCCATGCGCTCAACCCGATGATCGTGCGCGGCCAGGTGCATGGCGGCGTCGCCCAGGGCATCGGCCAGGCGGTGCATCGAGCGCACCGCCTACGACAACGGCAAGCGGCCAGCTCCTCTCGGCCAGCTTCATGGACTACGCCCTGCCGCGCGCCGAGGACCTGCCGGACATCGAGGTCGATTCCTCATCGGGTGCCCTGCGAGACCAACCCGCTCGGCGTGAAGGGCGCGGGCGAGGCCGGCGCGGTGGGCTCGCCGCCGGCGCTGATGAATGCGCTGGTGGATGCGCTCTCAGGCGTCGGCGTCACCGACATGGACATGCCGGCCACGCCGGAGACGGTGTGGAAGGCGATCGCCATGGCCAAGGCGGCCTGAGATCGGGCGCGGGCGTCAGTCCGCCCCGCCCCCGCCGACCGTGCCGCGACCGCACCGGTATCGGGCCGGTGTGGCAGCCGGTGCCCGGTCGGTGCTAGGAAGGCGGTCGGCCGCGCATCCGTCCGGCCGCTAACCGGAGACTGAGTGTATGCGCCTCGATGCCATCGCCATCGGCAAGAACCCGCCCGAGGACGTCAATGTGGTGGTGGAGGTTGCGATCGGCGGCGAGCCGATCAAGTACGAAATGGACAAGGACGCCGGCACCCTGGTGGTCGACCGTTTCCTGTACACGCCGATGCGCTACCCCGGGAACTACGGCTTCGTTCCGCATACGCTTCGCGACGACGGCGACCCTATCGACGTGCTGATCGCCAATACCCGGCCGATCATCCCCGGCGCCGTCATCAACGTCCGCCCGGTCGGCGTGCTGCTGATGGAGGATGACGGCGGCGGCGACGAGAAGATCATCGCCGTCCCCGTGCCGAAGCTGACCCGGCGCTACGAGAAGGTGCACAACTACTCGCGACCTGCCGCAGATCACCCTCGACCAGATCCAGCACTTCTTCGAGCACTACAAGGACCTGGAGCCCGGCAAGTGGGTGAAGATCGCCGGCTGGGGCGATGCCGACCAGGCCAAGCGGATGATCGTCGCGGCGATCGAGCGGGCCAAGAAGGCCGGATGAACACCGCCCTCGTCGTCAGCGCCCATTCGGCGGATTTCGTCTGGCGCGCCGGCGGGGCCATCGCGCTGCATGCGGCGCGCGGCTGGCAGGTGACGGTGGTCTGCCTGTCCTATGGCGAGCGCGGCGAATCCGCCAAGCTGTGGCGCCAGCCCGGCATGACCCTGGAGCGCGTCAAGACCGGGCGCCGGGGCGAGGCGGAGCGCGCCGCCGCGGCGCTCGGGGTGCATGACATCCAGTTCTGGGACCTCGGCGACTATCCGCTGGCGCTCGACCAGGCCAGCCTGTTCCGGCTGGTCGATGTCTATCGCGCCATCCACCCCCGCTTCGTGCTGACCCACAGCAAGGCGGACCCCTACAACCATGACCACCCCGCCACCACGGACTTCGCCCAGCACGCCCGGATCATCGCCCAGGCGCATGGCCACAAGCCGGGCGAGACGGTGCTCGGCGCCCCGCCGGTCTTCCTGTTCGAGCCGCACCAGCCCGAGCAATGCGGCTGGCAGCCCGATGTGCTGCTCGACATCTCCCCGGTCTGGGACAGGAAGCGCGCCGCCATCGAATGCATGGCCGGGCAGGAGCATTTCTGGGAGTACTACACCCGCGTGGCCCTGCAACGCGGCGCCCAGGCCGCCCGCAACTCCGACAAGGCCATCCGCCATGGAGAGGGTTTCCAGACGGTCTTCCCGCATGTGGTCGAAACCCTCGGCTGAAGCGCGGCTCCCCCTCCCCGCCGGGCGCAAGATGCCTTAACTCCCGAGGCGCATGGCTCCCCTCCCCCCGATCCCCGATCCCGAGGCGCCGCTCCGCCGCGCCCTCGCCCGCCACCGGGCCGTCGCCACCGGCCTGCTCGTCGGCATGGCGGCGCTGCTGCTGCTCGCCTATGCGCTGCCGCCCGGCTACTGGACGGACATGCTGCAGGCCGCCGCCAAGGCCGGGGTGGTCGGCGGCATCGCCGACTGGTTCGCGGTGACGGCGCTGTTCCGCCGCCCGCTCGGCCTGCCGATCCCGCATACCGCCATCATCCCGCAGCAGAAGGAACGGCTGGGCCAGGGCCTCGGCCGCTTCGTCGCCAACCATGTGTTCACCGAGGCCGAGGTGCGGCGGGTGCTCGGCCGGCTCGACCTCGCCGGCATCTTCCGCAGCTTCATGGCCGACCCGGCCGCCGCCCGCCCGGCCGCCGAGGCGATGGCGGCCACCCTGCCGAAGCTGCTGGACAGCATCGAGGACGGCCGCGCCCGCCGGCTGCTCGGCCGGCTGCTGCCGCGGATGGCCGGCGGGCCGGGCGGCGCCCGCATCCTGGCCCGGGCGCTGCGTGCCCTGGTGGAGGGCGGCCGCCACCACGAGGTGTTCGGCCTGGCCATCGCCCAGCTCCGCAGCGTGCTGGCCAGCAAGGAGGACCAGCTCCGCACCGCCATCACCACCCGGGTGCGGGCCGAGGGCGGCGCGCTGGTCGGCTGGCTGGCCGGGGCGGCGGTGGCACGGCGCATCCTGTCCACGGTGAACACCGAGCTGGCGAAGATGGAGCCGTCCGACAGCGACCTGCGCGCCGCCTTCGAGGTCTGGCTGCGGGCCGAGATCGACCGGCTGGAGAACGACCCGGAACGCGCCGCCACGGTCGGCCGGGCATTGCGGGAGGCGGTGTCGCACCCGACCGTCGCCGCCTGGATCGAGGATGTCTGGGGCCGGCTGAAGGCCACGCTGGTGGCGGATGCGGCCAATCCGCAGGGCCGCACCGTGGCACTGCTGGAAAGCGCGCTCGCCAATGCCGGCAACCTGCTGGAGCAGGACCCGGCGGCGCGGGAGAAGCTGAACCGCGCCGTGGAGCGGCTGCTCGCCACGGTTATGCCGGCGGCCCGCAGCCAGCTCGCGGATTTCATCGCCAAGGTGGTCGGCGGCTGGGACACCGCGCAGGTCACCGAGAAGATCGAGCTGCGGGTCGGCCGCGACCTGCAATACGTGCGGATGAACGGCACCCTGGTCGGCTTCCTGGTCGGCGCCGGGCTGTTCGCGCTGCTGACGGCGGTGTTCGGCCGGGTGTCGTTCTAGGACGGCAACCGCCGATCGCCCGGCCCAGCCCCTTCCACCCGGGGCCAGGAGGGCTAGATTCGTCGAATGACCATCAAGCTCGCCATCCTCGACCAATGGACCATCGCCTCCGGCCGTGGCGCCGACGCGGCGATCCGCGAGACGCTGGCCCTGCCGAAGCCTGGCGGATGACTGGGGCTATGGCCGCTACTGGATGGCCGAGCACCCGACAGCCAGTCCCATGCCGGCTCGGCGCCGGAGATGCTGGTCGCCGCCATCGCCGCCACCACCCGGCGCATCCGCATCGGCACCGCGGCGTCATGCTGCCGCACTACTCCGCGCTGAAGGTGGCCGAGCAGTTCAAGGTGGCCGAGGCCATCGCCCCCGGCCGCATCGACCTCGGCCTCGGCCGCGCCCCGGGCAGCGACGGCCGCACCGCCTTCGCCCTGAACCCCAACGCCAATGAGGCCGCCGACCGCTTCCCGCAGCAGGTGCAGGAATTGATGGGCTGGCTCGGCGACGGGCTGCCGGACAACCACCCCTTCAAGGCGGTCGCCGCCATGCCGGCGGTGCCGACCCGGCCGGAGGTGTGGATCCTCGGCAGCAGCGATTTCGGCGCCCAGCTCGCTGCCTATTTCGGCCTGCCCTACTGCTTCGCCCATTTCATCGCGGACCGTGGCAGCGAGCAGGTGACGGCGCTGTACCGTGAGGGCTTCCGCCCGCAGCCCGGTGCCCGGCCGGCTGGCCGCGCCGCATTGCGCGCTCGGCGTCTTTGCCCTCACCGCCGATACCGAGGCCGAGGCTTGGCGGCTCTACAAGTCCCGCGAGCTGTGGCGGCTGTTCCGCGACACCGGCCGCTTCCCGCCCCTGCCCAGCGTCGAGGAGGCAGAGGCCTATCCCTATACCGATGCCGAGCGTGCCCATCTCGACCGCATCCGGCCCAAGGCCATCGTCGGCGCGCCGGAGCAGGTGAAGGCCCGGCTGGAAGCCCTGGCCGCCGCCCATGGCGCGCAGGAGATCGCCGTCCTCACCCCCTGCCACGACCCCGAGGCGCGGCGCCGCAGCTACCGGCTGTTGGCCGAGGCATTCGGGCTGGCCGCCACGCCGCCGCTGGCCGCCGCCGCGGAGTAGTAGCCCGCCAGGGCGGCCAGCAGCAGCGCCACGCCCAGCCCGGCATAGCCGCCGGCGAGGCCCGGCGGCAGGCCCTGGTTCCGCGCCAGGCCCAGCGCCGCCAGCATCGCCACCAGCCTGGCCAGCGCATGCAGCAGCACCGCCAGCCCGAAGGCCGGCAGCAGCCGCCCCGTCCGCCGCGCCACCGTCGCGGCGAGCGAGCCGATCGCCCCATGCAGCATGACGAACCCCAGCGCGGCCGCCAGCGGGGCATCCGGCTGCTGCAGCAGCAGCACCGCCTCGCACAGCCCGAAGGCGATGCCGAGCGCCCCCCACCGGGCCGGCCCGCCGGCCAGCCGCAGCATGGCCAGCTTGCCGACTTCCTCGATCAGCGGTGCCAGCAGGCCGAGCCACAGCAGGCTGCCAACCGGCCGTGGCAGCCCCAGCCCGCCCACCACGAGCGTCGCGAGCATCCCGCCGAGGAATGCCAGCCCGAAGCCTAATCCACCGGCCGTTGCCGGGCGCCAGGGGAATGCCGTCGCCACCATGGGCGCATCATACGCTGATCGTAACGGATCAGTCGCCTGGAAATTCGGGGCTGCGGGTGCGGTGCCGTTGCCGGTAGGGCCGCCGGTGCCACCACCAGTCGAGCACCGGCCCGACCGCCAGCAGCGGCGCCGCGGCCAGCGTCGCCAGGGCGAAGCCCGCCGCCCAGAGCCGCGCGCCCAGCACGAAGCAGAAGACGGTCAACGCCGCGAGGCCACCGGTCGCCCCGGCCCCGAGCGCCGCCCAGGCCAGCAATTGCCGGTGGCGCCGGCCCAGCCATTCCGGCGCCGTGGCCCTGTCGGTGCGGGGCGTGCCATCCGGGGCGACCTCGTACAGCCGCGCCGGGTTGATTACGAAAGGCGGAGGATCGCGCTGCATGGCTGCCGCGGGCACCGCCGGTCAGCCCGCGGCGGCGGGTTCGCTGCCCAGGGTGCGGAGCTGGCGTTCCAGCAGGCCAATTCGGGCATCCCGCGCCGCCACCGCCTCGCGCGCCTCGCGCAGCAGCCGCATGTCCTCGGTCTCGCCGGACGGGTTCAGCAACTCGGCCGACCGCGAGGGAATCCGGATGTTGATGGCACCCGCCACCCGGTCGGCCAGCCCGGCGGCCGGTGGCGGGTTCTCGCCGATGCCGAAGACCATGATGCAGTCGTTCCAGCAATCCGCGATCCGCGGCGCGACGAAGGATTCCAGCAGGGTGATCGCCCGGCCCTGGTGCCGCGCCCAGGCTTCCAGCGCCAGCCCGGCATCCGGGTAGAAGCGCCAGATATCGGTGGGATAGGCGTGGTAGGCGCCGTTGGACGGGGCGTTGATGAACACCACGCCGCCCGGCCGCGTCACCCGCGCCATTTCGAGGAAGGTCAGCCAGAACATGCTGTCGTGCTCGAAGCAGGAGGTCGAGACGACCATGTCGAAGCTGGCATCGGGGAAGGGATAGCGCTGCGCCGTCTCCAGCACGAGGTCGACCCCAGGACCCGGGCCGAGATCCACGCCGGTATAATGCGACCCGGCCGGCGCGACATCGCGCAGCGTGCCGTTCACGTCATAGGAGCCGACATCCAGGATGCGGCTGCCCGGCCGGCCATAGGCGGTGAAGAAGGCCGCGCCGTTGGCCATGGCGGTATCGTGCATCGGGTTCTCCTGCCGGCCGGTGGCGCGGCGCCGTCAGCGCCGGATGACGACGAAGCGCACCGCGCCGGGCCCGCCGCCCTGGCCGGGAGGCATGCCCCCGGCCCGGCGGATCCGCCGCAGCCGCCACCACAGCGAGACGAAGGCGACCAGCCCGGCCGCGATCACCACCGGCAGCAGCAGCCCGACGAACAGGATGGCGACCGCCACGATCACCAGCCCGGCACCCGCCAGGGCGATGAGCAGCGCGACGCCGCCGATCTTGCCCAGCGTCCGGTCGAGCCAGGTGCGGCGCGGCGGCGTGGGGTCCCGGAACTGGCCGTCCGCGGTCATGTCGATCACGGGCGGGGATGGGTCCCGGTCAGGCGGACCGGGGCGCCGATAACTGTCCATGGCGTGCATGTTGCCCGTCCCGGCGCGCGGTTCAAGTCCGCTACTCCGGCCGGACCACCAGGGTGGTGCCGTCGACCCCTTCCACCCGCACCCGCACCGGGCCTTCCGGCACCCGGACGTCGCGCGGCAGCCGCGCCTGCCATTCGGAATCGCCAACCCGCACCCGCAGCCCGGGGCCGGCCACGAGATCCCCCGGCGGCAGCAGCAGGCCGCTGCGCCCCACCAACCCCGAGCCCGGGGTGTTCACCTGCGGATGCGGCCGCCGCCGGCGCAGGTGCATCGAGCACCAGATGCCACCCCCCAGCAGCGCCAGGAACACCACCGCGGTCGCCTCGAAGCTGGCCTCGGTGAGCAGCAGCAGCAGGCCGGTGCCGAGCGCCGCCACGCCGATCCACAGCAGGAAGATGCCCGGCAGCGCCAGTTCCGCGACCAGCAGCAGCAGGCCGCCGAGCAGCCAGATCAGCCCGGGGTCCATGTCACGGCTGGGTCCATGGGCTCGGCACCGGCCCGGCAGGTGCGGGCGCGGGGGGTGGTGGCGGCAGCGGGGTGCCGCCGGCGGAGGGGTGCCGCAGCAGCTCCATCGCCTGGGTGATGCCGCCGGCCAGGGCCGAGGCCTCCATCGGCACCACCACCAGCTTGCTGCTGGGGTTGGCGGCCAGCGCCTCGAAGGCCTTCACGTATTTGTCGGCGATGAAGTAGCGCAGCGCATCGCCGCCTGCCCCGGCCGCGGCGGCGGCGACCATCTGGGTCGCCTTGGCCTCCGCCTCGGCCAGCCGCTCGCGCGCCTCGGCGTCACGCATGGCGGCCTGCTGGCGGCCCTCGGCCTGCAGCACCAGCGCCTGCTTCTCGCCCTCGGCGCGCTGGATGGCGGCGGCGCGGTCGCCCTCGGCCCGCATGACGGTGGCACGGCGCTCGCGCTCGGCGGTCATCTGCAGGTTCATGGCGCGCACCAGGTTCTCCGGCGGCTCGACCTTGCGCAGCTCGACCCGGCTGACCTTCACGCCCCAGGGGTCCGTCGCCCCATCCAGGATCGCCATCAGGGAGGAGTTGATCCGCTCCCGCGAGGACAGGGTGGAGTCGAGGTCCATCTCACCTATCACCGCGCGGATGTTGGTCATCGCCAGGGCGTTCAGCGCCTGCTGCAGGTTCTGCACCTGGTAGGCCGCCTTGGCCGGGTCCATGACCCGGTAATAGACGATGCCATCGACCACCACGGTGGCGTTGTCCCGGGTGATGACGGATTGCTCGGGGATGTCGAGCACCACCTCCTGCACGTTCAGCCGGTGGCCGACCGCATCGACGAAGGGGACGATGATGTTCAGCCCGGGCTGCAGCAGCCGGGTGAAGGCGCCGAACCGCTCGACCGTCCAGACCTGGCCCTGCGGCACCGTGCGGATGCCACGGAAGGCGGTGAAGACGGCGAGCAGCAGCAGCGCGAGCAGGACGATCTGAAGGCCGGTCATCTGCGTCTCCGGGGAAAGGCGGCCATACTAGCGCAACTGAAGCGGGAACAGCAGCATGGCGTCCGGAGCGGCGGCGGGGGTGGGCGGCACCTCCTCAAGCGGCCGGGCACCGCAGGCGAGCAGGTGGGCGGCGATGGCGTCCATTTCGGTGGCTGGCCGGGTGACGTCGTGGAACGGCTCGCCGGGGGCGGAGCCGCGGGGAACCCAGATGATGGTCTCATAGCGGGCGCGGGTGAGCAGCACGCGGTAGGTGTTGCGGATGAACAGCCGCTCCTCCGGGGCCTGGACGCCCAGCCAGCGGTCGCCGGCGAAGCGGCGCGGCTGCCAGCCCGCGGCGCCGCGGATGAAATCGCCGCCCCAGGCCAGGCCGACGACATCAAGCTCCAGCCCCTGGCAATCGTATTCGGTGGCGAAGGTCTCCAGCGCCTCGGAACCGCGGATGTCCGGCCAGCGGTTCAGGAACCAGTCCGCGACATCCGGCACCTGCACGCCGAGCCCTTCGGCCCGCAGCCGGCGCGCCCCGGCGGAGGCCACCAGCCCGGCCCGCCGCAGCCCCCGGCAGAAGCCGCGCAACCCGGCCTTCAACGCGGCGAGGTCGCGGGTGACCAGGAAGGGCACGCCGCCCGCGTCGCCGGCAACCTGGCGCGCACCGGCCGCATCGCCCCGCAGCACGGCATCCACCCAGGGGGCACCGGCGGCATCGCGCACGCTGCGCATCGGCACCGTCAGGTCGAGGTCGTCGTCGAGGGTCAGCCAGTCCGGCCGGTGGTCGGCAAGGCGCTGCGCAGGCTCGGTCGCCGTCAGCACGCGGCGGGCGGCGACGGCACGCCAGCGCGGGTCGGCGGCGATCACGCGCCCCCATTCCACCAGCCCGGCCTCGCCGGTGTTGATCTCCTGGCCATTGCCGATGAGCGCGACGATCACCGACCAGTCGGCGTGGCGCCCCATGATCTCCAGCGCATGCGCCGGTTCGCTGGCGGTGAGCTGGCTCACCCGACGCTGGGTGTTGCGCGTCGCCTGCCGCGCATCCCAGGCCCGCTGCGCCTCGTCGAAGACGATGACATGCTCGGGCGCCTCGTGCCGCTTCAGCGTGACATGCTCATCGAGGAAGCGGTGGACGTTCTGCAGCACCTTGCTGGCCTGCTCGTAGGCCCGCGCCTGCGCCTTGCCGCCACCAGGCGCGGCGTTGCGGGCCAGCGCCTCGCGCAGCACGCTCACCAGCGGGACATTGCCGGTGAGGAAGGCGGCGCCGTGCTCCCGCAATGCCCCGAACACCACGTTGAGGCCGCAGAGTGTCTTGCCCGCCCCCGGAATGCCGGTGACGAACACCACGCAGTGCCGGGCGTCACGCCGTGCCGCCTCGATCGCGCGGGCGATGGCGGCGGTGGTCCGGGTCAGGTTCGGCGCATCGGCCCGGGCCGCGGCAAGCTCGGCGACGGAGTTGCGGCGGTACAGCAGGGTGGTGGCTTCCAGCACCGTCGGTACCGGCCGGTAGGGCGCGTGTTCCCAGGCCGCCGGGTCAAGCGGCACGGCGGGCGGCCCCACCCCGGCCTGGATCTCGGCCAGCAGATCGCCGAGCGTCGTGGCATTCGCCAGCAGCACCGGTGCCACGCCGTGCCAGAACAGCGGCGCGGCGTTGCGCGGCCCCGGTGCGGCGGTTGCCACCAGCACCGGCACCACCGGATGCTGCCGGCTGCCGGCGTGGAAATCATGCAGGTCGAGCGCGTAGTCCTCCGCCTGCCGCAGGTCCGCGGGTTCGTAGCGGCTGGCGCCGTGCTTGAACTCCAGCGAGATGATGGCGCGATCCGTCAGCAGCACCGCATCGACGCGCTTTTCCAGCCGCAGCAAGTCGAACTCGAACAACACGCGCCAGCCCGGATCGGCCCCGGCCAGCGCGCCACGCAGGACACCGGCGGCCGCTTCCCAGGCGTTGCGCTGGGTGAGTTCCAGGGTGGCGTGGCGACTGGCCTGGGCATAGGCGAGGCGGCCCGCCACCTCCGCCGACGACAGGGCCAGGAACTCGCCGACCGGCAGCGACAGCCACGCCCTCACCCGCCCCGCCGCCCCGGCCAGGTCGCCAGCGCCAGGCTGCCGCCCATCAGCACGAACCCCACCCCATGCACCACCGAGAACGCCTCCCCCAGCACCGCCACCGCCATCACCGCCGCGCTCACCGGCAGCAGCCCGGTGAATACCCCCGCCACCCCGGCCGGCACGCGCCGCAGCCCGGCGTACCACAGCAGCAGGCACAGCACGCTGGCGGTCAGGCTGTGGAACACCAGCAGCCCGGCGAGGCCGGGGTCCGCCAGCGCCGCCACGGCGCCGATCCCGGCCAGCGAGAAGGGCAGCAGCATCGCCGCGCTGAAGGCCTGCATCCACAGGCTGGCGGTCACCACCGGCACCTGCCCGGCGATGCGCTTGGCGAGCAGCACATAGGCCGCCTCCCCCACCACCCCGCCGAACACCAGCGCATTGCCCAGCGCGCTGCCGCCGCCGCCACCGCCGAGCCGCGCCAGGGTGATCACCGCCATGCCGCCCGCCGCCAGCCCCGCCGCCGCCCATTGCCGGCCGCCCAGGCTTTCGCCCAGCCACAGCGCGCTGCCGAGCGCCACCACCGCCGGCAGGGTCGCCAGCACCAGCCCGGCCTCCAGCGCGGTGGTCAGCCGCAGCCCGGCCAGCAGCCCGGCATTGTACAGTGCGGTGCCGAACAGCGCCTGCAACGCCAGGTTCCGCAGCGCCCTGGGGCCGGGCCGCACCCGGCCATCCATCGCCCGCGCCAGCGGCCACAGCACCAGGCAGGCCAGGACGCAGCGCAGGCAGGCGATCAGCGGGATGGGCAGCGCCTCGGCCAGCAGCTTGGCGACGCCGACATTGGCGCCGACCAGCGCCATCGCGGCGGCCAACTGGGCATAGGCGAGCAGCAGGGCGCGGCATCCTCCGGGCGGGGCGTGATGCTAGTGGATGAAATCTGACGGATGGTACCCAAGGCGGGAAGACCGCTTTGAATGGGAAGCAGCCATAGCTACTTCCAAAGCGAGATGCCTTCCTGGGCGATTGTGCGCTGCACAGCGTCCCGCGCTTCCAGCCGCCGTGCATGTGCAGTCCAGGTCGGGTACTGGCCTTGCATATCTATGTGCATGCGGTTTCCCCACCGGAAGAACACAAGCAGGTAGGGATCGACTACCGAGTAAGTGTCGCCGAGCGCGTACTGGCGACCTTGCATCTTGTCCTCGACCAGAGCGAATGCCGATAGCAGGTGCTCCATGCCCCGTTCGATAAGTGGCCTGTGCGTGGAAGCGTCGGGTAAGAAGTAGTCCGTCTTCCATACCATCCGAACCGCTACTGCGTGGACGGTGCCCGACAGCCAGTTGGTCCACTCGACCGTGCGCACGATGCTGTCGGTGTCTGACCCCATGAGACCGGCAGCAGGGTTGGTCAGCCCGAGATGCAGAAGGATCGCGGGTGCCTCGGTCAGGAGGAACCCCTCGGCGATCAGCACGGGGATGCGGCCCTTTGGATTGATCTGCTGGAACTCCGCAGACTTGGTCTCGGGGTGCCCAGCGGACATCATCACCGTCTTGTAGGGGACGCCGATTTCTTCAAGGACGATGTGTGGAGCGAAGGCGCTCGATCCGGGGGAGGCATGAAGGGTATACATCGATCTCTTGCTCCGAAGGACGTGCTGTTAGACGGACCAACCGCCCATAGCACAGTCAAGGGTTGCGGCCGCGCCAGCCGAACGTCCGCTACGGGTCGAGAGCGGCGATGGCGTGATGGGTACCAAGCGTCAGGCTTTGACCACTAGCATGCCGCTTGCGCGCCGCACCCCGGGCTGCTTCGCTGCGCCCCGGAGAACGCCGGTCGAACCCTTGCCGGGAGACCGACCCATGCTGAGACGCCACCTGCTGACCGGGGCCGCCGCCGCCCTGGCCACCCCCTTCGCCGGCCCCGCGCTCGCCCAATCCGCCAATGCCCGGGTGCTGCGCTTCGTGCCGCAGACCGACCTCACCGTGCTCGACCCGGTCTTCACCACCGCCTACATCACCCGGCACCACGCGATGATGATCTACGACCAGCTCTACGGCCTGGACAGCAAGCTCCAGCCGCAGCCGCAGATGGTCGAGGGCCATACGGTCGAGTCGGATGGCCTGCTCTGGACCTTCCGGCTGCGCGAGGGCCTGGTGTTCCACGATGGCGAGCCGGTGCGCGGGCGGGACTGCGTCGCCTCCATCAGGCGCTGGGCGCAGCGGGACGCACTGGGCCAGGTGCTGGCCTCCCGCACCGCCGAGATGGCCGCGCCGGACGACCGGACCTTCACCATCCGGCTGCGGCAGAAATTCGGCCCGATGCTGGAAAGCCTGGCGAAGATCGGCCCGCCCGCCCTGTTCATCATGCCCGAGCGCATCGCCGAGACTGGCCCCAACACCCAGATCCGCGAGACCATTGGCTCCGGCCCCTTCCGCTTCCTCGCCGATGAACGGGTGGTCGGCGCCCGCGCGGCCTACGAGCGCAACCCCGCCTACCGCCCGCGCGAGGGCGGCACGCCGGATTGGGCGGCGGGACCGAAGCTGGTGCATTTCGACCGCGTCGAATGGACCGTCATGCCGGACCCCGGCACCTCCGCCGCCGCCCTGCGCAACGACGAGGTGGACTGGTGGGAGAACCCGCCGAACGACCTGGCGCCCCTGCTGCGCCGGGACCGCGGCATCCGGCTCAAGCGCGGCAGCCCGCTCGGCACCATCGGCACCGGCATCTTCAACTGCCTGCACGCGCCCTTCGACAAGCCGGCGGTCCGCCGCGCGGTGCTGCGCGCCATGTCCCAGGCCGATTTCATGACCGCGGCGGCGGGCGCCGACCCCGACCTGTGGCGGGCCGATACCGGCGTCTTCACCCCCGGCACGCCGCTCGCCAACGACGCCGGGATGGAGGCCATCACCGGCCCGCGCGACATCGACCGCTCCCGCCGCGAACTGGCGGCGGCGGGCTACGACGGCGAGACGGTGGTGCTGCTGGCGCCAACCGACCAGGCGGCGCTGGCCGCCCTTGGCGAGGTCGCGCACGACCTGCTGCGCCGGCTCGGCATGACGGTGGACTACCGTGTCTCGGACTGGGGCACGCTGGTGCAGCGCCGGGGCAGCAGGGAATCGCCGGAGAATGGCGGCTGGAGCATGTTCCACACCACCTGGAACGGGCTGGACGGCATCAACCCCGGGGTCATGCAGTTCATCCGCTCCAACGGCACCGACGCCTGGTTCGGCTGGCCCGACGTGCCGAAGCTGGAAGCGCTGCGGCGGTCCTGGTACGACGCGCCGGACCTCGCCGCGCAGCAGGCGATCGCCGCCGACATCCAGCGCTCGGTCTTCGAGGAAGCGCCCTACTTGCCGACCGGGCAGTATTTCGCCTCCACCGCCTGGCGCTCCTCGGTCAGCGAGCCGATCTCCGAGGTGCTGGCCTTCTGGAGCGTGAAGCGGGTGTAGCTACTCCGCCTCGCCATCCCGGCGGAACGGGGAGAGGGTGGCGAGCGCCTCGATCTCCCGCAGCATGGCCGGCCGCTCATGCGCGAGGAAGTCGCCGACCGCGCGGCGCAGGCCGGGATGGGCGATCCAGTGCGCGCTGTAGGTCGGGCAGGGCAGGTAGCCGCGCTGGATCTTGTGCTCGCCCTGCGCCCCGGCCTCGACCCGCGGCAGCCTGTGCTCGATGGCGAAGTCGATGGCGCGGTAGTAGCACAGCTCGAAATGCAGGAAGGGCGCATCGACGATGCTGCCCCAGTTGCGGCCGTACAGCGCCTCCCGCCCCAGCAGGTTCAGCGCGCCGGCGACCGGCTCGCCATCCTGCTCGGCGACCATCAGCACCACCCGGTCCCCCAGCGCCTCGCCCATCAGCGGCCAGAAGCGGGCGTTGAGATAGGCGCTGCGGCCCCATTTCTTGTCGGTGGTGCTGCGGTAGAAGCGGTGGAAGGCCTTCCAGTGCCGCGGCGTGATCTCATGGCCGCGCAGGGTCTTCAGCACGAAGCCGGAGGCCGCCGCATCCCGCCGCTCCCGGCGGATCGCCTTGCGCTTGCGGGAGGCCAGGGCGCCGAGGAAATCCTCGAAGCTGGCGTAGCCCTGGTTGTGCCAGTGGAATTGCACGCCCAGGCGCTGCAGCCAGCCGGCCTCGCCCAGCGCCTCCCACTCGGCGGCCTCGCAGAAGGTGGCATGCACCGAGGACAGGCCAAGCTCGCCGCAGGCCTGCACCAGCCCCTGCGCCAGCGCGCCCGGGCCGATGCCGGCGCCCGGCCGCACCAGCAGCCGCGGCCCCGGCACCGGGCTGAAAGGCGCACAGACCTGCAATTTCGGGTAGTACTGCCCGCCCGCCCGCTCGAAGGCATCGGCCCAGCCATAGTCGAAGACATATTCGCCCTGGCTGTGGGTCTTGGCGTAGCAGGGCGCGCAGCCGACCAACTGCCCCGCGGCATCGCGCAGCGCGGCGTGCTGCGGCAGCCAGCCGGTGCGGCCGGTGGCGCTGCCGCTTTCCTCCAGCGCCGCGAGGAAGGCGTGGCTGACGAAGGGGTTGTCGTCGCCGGCGCAGGCGTCCCAATCCGCCGCCGGCACCTCGGCGATGGCGGGATGGAGGGCAAGCGTCAGGCTCGGGGCGGTATCGGGCATCACCGGCACCATGTGCTGCCGAGGCGCGGCACGGCAAGTCCCGATGGGGCACTCACCCCAGTTCGAACATGCCCTCGACCTCGACCGCGGCATCCGCCGGCAGGGAGGGCACGCCGATGGTGGACCGGGCATGCCGCCCGGCCTCCCCGAACACCTCCACCGCCAGGTCCGAGGCGCCGTTCATCACCAGCGCATGCTGGGTGAAGCTGGCCGGGGCGGCGATGAAGCCGCCCAGCCGGATGATGCGCGTCACCCGGTCCAGGTCGCCGGCCGCCGCCTTGAGCTGCGCCACCAGGTTGATGAAGCACAGCCGCGCCGCCGCCACGCCATCCTCCAGCGACACCTCGGCGCCGAGCTTGCCGGCATAGGCGAGCTTGCCATCCCGCAGCGGGATCTGGCCCGACACCACCACCAGCGAGCCGCTGACGGTATAGGGCAGGTAGTTGGCGATCGGCGCCGCCGGGGTCGGCAGGGTGATGCCCAGCTCGGCGAGGCGAGTCTCGATGCGTCCGGCCATGTCTCTCCGTTCCCTCTCCGTCAGCCAACCAGCCGCAAGGCCCGCCGCCGCCCGCGCGGGCTGCCCGCGGAGTCCCGCCCCGGGGCGGCCTGGGTCGGCAGGTCCAGCGGCAGCAGCGGCGCCTGGTGTGCGGCGCTGCCCACCGTATCCGACAGGCAATCCTCCTCGGAAGGCTGCGGCAGGTCGCTGCGGCCGAGATAATCCAGCGCCAGCCGGCGGAAGGCCCAGTCCAGCACCGAGGTGGCGCGCGGGATGGCCGGGTCGCCCTCCACCACCCCGGCCGGGCCGAAGCGGGTATAGGCGAAGGCCTCGACGTAATCGGCCAGCGGCACGCCATGCTGCAGCCCGAGCGAGACGGATTGCGCGAAGCCATCCATCAGGCTGCGGAAGGCGGCGCCCTCCTTCGAGAGGGTGAAGGCGATCTCCAGCAGCTTGCCCTGCGGGTCCTCGGCGGTCCGCAGCACCACCCGGTGGCCACCGACCACCACATGCAGGGTGGTGCCGGCATGGCGGCGCAGCATCGGGGCCGGCTTCGGCGCCGGCTGGGCCGGGGCGGGCAGCGCCACCGGGGCGGGCGGGCTGGCATGCAGGAAATGCGTCACCGCCTCGCGCATGGCGGCGCGGGCGGCCTCGGAGACCGGGGCCAGCAGCTCGCCGGCCCGGCCGGGGAAGTCCCGCGCCGCCAGCAGCGCCGCGCGGGTCGGCACCTCGGCCACCTCGCCGGCGGCGGTCAGCACCGCCCGAGTGGAGCCGGCGGCCGGGGCGATGCCGCCGGTCTCGACCCCGAGCAGGGCCTCCGCCGCATCCGGCATGGCCAGTGCCACCAGCGCCTGGTGGCGCAGGCCGGGCGAGGCGGCGGCGGCATCGAGCGCGGCGCGGGCGGCGGCGGCAAGGCCGGGCACCGGGGTCTCCCCGGGCGGTGTCGGCCACAGCAGCGCGACCGGCTCGCGCGCCCCGAGCCGGGCCGCGATGCGGCCGGATTCGGCCTCCGCCGCGCCACGGGTCAGCGCGGCGATGGCGCCGGCGGTGGCGCGGCCCTCGGCGCTGTCGTAGCGGATGCCGAGGCCGACGAGCAGCCCGGCGAGGTCGGTGAAGCCCAGCCGCAGCCGGCTGGCCTTGCCTGCGCCCAGCGCATCCAGCGCGCGGACCGCCAGGGCACAGGCCTCGGCATAGGCTTCCAAATCGAAGCCGCCGCCGGCTTCGAGGAAGGCGGGCAGGTTCAGCACGAAGCGCGGCTCGGGCGGGCGGGCGGCGCGGGCCTCGGCACGGCGCGGCTCGGGCTGCCAGAGCTCGGCGCCGGGGGCGCCGCGGCGGGTCAGCAGCAGGGCCCGCAGCCCCTCGGCCATGCGGGCGGCGCCGGCTTCATCCAGGATGCCGGCCTTCAGCCCGCCGCGGCTGGCCCGGCCGATCCAGGCCTCGGCGGCGCGCGGCAGGGCGACCGGCCCCTCCCCAGGCACCAGCGCGGCCAGCGCCGCGGCGGCGCCCGCATCCCAGCCCAGCGGCAGGGCCACCGGGCGGGGGGTTGCATCCGGGTCCGCCCCCGCGCGCGTCCGGCGCAGCGCAACCCCGTTCCACAGCGTGCCATCGATACGTGCCATGGCCGGATGGTAAGCCGCCCGGCGCGGGGCGGGAAGCCGTATTTGGTGGCCACCGACTCATTTGGACGCAACATCCGGTAGAACCGCCGGCCTCGCCACGCCCTTTGCACCGCAGCATCCCATGTGCGATTGTCCCGCCGCTGCCGCCACCCCAAGTGGACGGCCAGCCTGCGACCCAGGAGCACGCCCGGCCCCATGTCTTTCATGCTTCGCCTCACCTCCGCGCTGACCGGCCGCAAGATCGGCACGGACCGCTTCGGCAATCTCTACTACGAGAGCCGGTCGAAGCAGCCGATCTACGGCCGCACGCGGCGCTGGGCGATCTTCACCAGGGGCACCGACCCGACCGTGGTGCCGCCCGAGTGGCATGCCTGGCTGCACCACACCACGGCGGCGCCGTTGCCCGAGGCCAAGCGCTACCCCTGGCAGCAGGACCACCTGCCGAACCTGACCGGCACCGCCCACGCCTATCGCCCCGCCGGCCACGACTACGTGGGCGGCACCCGCCGGGTGACCGGGGGCGACTACGAAGCCTGGACTTCTGGCGCCTAGCCGGACCAAATCGAGGAATCTGGCCGCATGAAGGGACGCAGCCTGGCCGAGGTCGCGACCGGCGCCGTGGTGCTGGTGGTGGCCGGGGTCTTCCTGGTCTATGCCGTGATGAACAGCGGCCGTGGCCCATCGACGGGCGACGGGATGCAGCTCACCGCCCGCTTCGACAACATCGACGGCATATCGAGCGGCTCCGATGTCCGCATCGGTGGCGTCCGCGTCGGCTCGGTGGCCGGCACCCGGATCGACCCGAAGACATTCGCCGCGGAGATCACCCTGCGGGTGGACCGCAGCCTGAAACTGCCGACCGACACCTCGGCCGAGATCACCTCGGAAGGGCTGCTGGGCGGCAAGTACGTGGCGCTGGTGCCCGGTGGCGCCGAGCAGAACCTGGCGGACAACGGCCAGATCACCGAGACCCAGGGCTCGGTGAGCCTGGAGGCGCTGCTGGGCCGCTTCATCTTCTCGGTCACCCAGATGAACAGCCAGCCGGCCGGCTCGGCACCGCAATGAGCCTGGCGCCGCCCCCGGTCTGGCCCGGCGCGGATGGCAGCCCGGTGTCCTGCCGGGAGAAGCTGAAGGTGCTCGCCGAGAACCATGCCGAAGCCGCCCAGGTGCTGCGCGACGCCTTCGAGGACGCGGTACTGATGGGGGTGGACGAGGCCGCCATGCGCCGCATCCTGACCGAGCTGGTCGCGGCGCTGCCCAGCCCGAAGCGGCCCGGCGGCTGATGCGGCGGCTTCTGGCGACGGCCCTGCTGCTGCCAAGTCTGGCCATGGCCCAGGAATGGGAGCCGAAGGGCCAGGCCGAGCTGCAATTGCTGGACAAGGTGACGGCGCGCATCTCCATCCTGCGCGCCCCGGTGGGCGAGCCAATCCAGGTCGGCGCGCTGACCGTGCGGGTGGCCGCCTGCAATGCCCGGCCGCTGGACGAGGTGCCGGATGCCGCGGCCTTCATCGAGGTCAGCGACAGCCGGCGGGCGGCCGGCGCCCGGTTGGTGTTCCGCGGCTGGATGTTCGCCAACGCCCCCGGCGTCAGCATGCTGGAACACCCGGTCTATGACCTGCGGGTACTGGCCTGCAAGTGACGCCCCCGGTGGCCCGCGCATCCGACCACCGGAACGGCCGCGGCTTCCGCAACATCCACGACCCCACCGAAAAGACCCTGCGCGACGTCTGGCGCTGGCGCCGCACCGCCAATCCGGTGCCCTGGCCGCGCTGGCTGGAAGATGCCCCGCAGCCGCCGCCCGCGCGGGTGCCGGCCGGGCGGATCGCCGCCAGCTTCATCGGCCATGCCAGCTTCCTGGTGCAGATCGGCGGCCGCTGCGTGCTGCTGGACCCGGTCTGGTCGATGCGCGCCAGCCCGCTGGCCTTCGCCGGGCCGCGCCGGGTGCGGGCGCCGGGGCAGCCGCTGGCGGCGCTGCCGGGGGTGGACCTGCTGCTGGTCAGCCACAACCACTACGACCATATGGACCTGCCGACCCTGCGCCAGGTGCAGGCGCGCTGGGCGCCGCCCGCCGTCACCGGGCTGGGCAATGCCCGGCACCTGGCCAAGGCCGGCATCCGCGGCGCCACCGAGCTGGACTGGTGGCAATCCACCGAACTCGCCGGGCTGCGGGTGACCTATGTGCCGGCGCAGCATTTCTCCGCCCGCTCGCCCTTCGACCGCAACCGCAGCCTGTGGGGCGGCTTCGTGCTGCAGGCCGGCGGCGCCACCGTCTATTTCGCCGGGGACAGCGGCTGGTGCCCGCATTTCGCCGAGATCGCCGCCGCCTTCCCGCGCATCGACCTCGCGCTGCTGCCGATCGGCGCCTATGAGCCGCGCTTCTTCATGCGGACCCAGCACATGGACCCCGGGGAGGCGGTGCAGGCGCATCTGGCGCTGGGCGCACGGCGCAGCATCGGCATGCATTTCGGCACCTTCGCCGGGCTGACCGACGAGGCGATCGACGGCCCCGAACGCTGGCTGGCGGAGGCGAAGGTGGCGGCGGGGGTGCCGGCGGAAGCCTTCACCACCCTGCCCTTCGGTGCCACGCTGGAGCTGCCGGCCGGGCCATAGCGGCGAGGCCGCCACAACCAGCCGGGGGTCCCGGGCGTTCCCCTCGCAATAGGCGCGGGAGGATCCGATGCAGCAGGCCGGCAGGTTCATCGAGGCGGTCGAGCGGGGCGATGCCGGGGCGGTTGCCGCCATGCTGGCGAAGCAACCGGGGCTGGCCAGGCCGCAATCCGGCAAGGCGAAGGACCCGGTGGCGCTGGCGGCGCGGCAGGGGCACCTCGCGGTGCTGCGGCTGCTGCTGGAGCATGGCGCCATGACCGCCGCCGAGGGCGACCCGCGAGAGGCCCCGACCGCGCTGATGCAGGCGGCCGGCGCCGGCCAGCCGGATGCGGTGGCGCTGCTGCTGGAACATGGCGCCGACCCTTCGCTGCGGGACCCGGAAGGCCGGACCGCCGCCGACCACGCCCGGGCCGCCGGCCATTCCGACCTGGCGCTGCGGCTGGGCCCCGATGCCGAGACCGAACGGACCATCTGGTGACGAAGCGCCACTGAACGCCTGGTCCCGCCATGCGTAAGGCTGCGGAGACAATCGCAGGGGTTCCCGATGGCGCGCGTTCTGGTGCTGTATTATTCGATGTACGGTCATGTGGAGACCATGGCCGGGGCGGTGGCCGAAGGCGCCCGCGGTGCCGGCGCCACCGTGACGGTGAAGCGGGTGCCCGAACTGGTCCCGCATGAGGTGCTGGAGCAATCCGGCGCCAAGCTGGACCAGGCGGCGCCCGAGGCCAGCCCGCAGGAGCTCGACCAGTACGACGCCATCATCCTCGGCTGCCCGACGCGCTATGGCCGGATGGCGGCGCAGATGGCGCAGTTCTGGGACCAGACCGGCGGGTTGTGGGCGCGGGGGGCGCTGCTCGGCAAGGTGGCCAGCGCCTTCACCTCCACCGCCAGCCAGCACGGCGGCCAGGAAACCACGCTGATGGCGATGCACACGATGTTCCTGCACCACGGCATGGTGCTGGTCGGGCTGCCCTATTCGGCGGCGGGGCAGATGACGCTGGATGAAATTTCCGGCGGCAGCCCCTACGGCGCCACCACCATCGCCGGCGGCAAGGGCGAGCGCCAGCCCAGCGCCAACGAGCTGGAACTGGCGCGCTTCCAGGGCCGCCACGTGGCGGAGCTGGCGGCGAAGCTGGCCGGCTAGCACCGATCCCGGCCGGGTTGGATACCCGGCCGGGCCGATGCGGAGGGCTCCGCGGCGACGGTCCTCAGGCGGCGCGGACCCGGCTGAGGAAGTCACCCACTTCCTTTCGCAGGGTGGCGGCCTGTTCGGCCAGGGCGGCGGAGGTGGCCTGCACCTGGCCCGCGGCGCCGCCGGTTTCGCTGGCCGCGGTGGTCACCCCATCGATCGCGGTGGCGATCTCGGAAGTGCCCATCGCCGCCCGCTGCACGTTCTGGGCGATGTCGCGGGTGGCGGCGCCCTGCTCCTCGACCGCCGCGGCGATGGCCGCCGTCACCTCGTTGATGCTGCCGATGCTGTCGCGGATGACGCCGATGTCGGTCGCCGCCTCGCGGGTCGCGGCCTGCATCGCCTGGATCTGGGTGGCGATGCTGCCGGTCGCCTGGGCGGTCTGGTTGGCCAGCGCCTTAACCTCCGAGGCGACCACCGCGAAGCCCTTGCCGGCCTCACCCGCACGGGCCGCCTCGATTGTCGCGTTCAGCGCCAGCAGGTTGGTCTGCCCGGCGATGTCGCCGATCAGCCGGGTCACCTCGCCGATCTTGGCCGCCGCCTCGGTCAGGTTGGCGACCGTCGCGTTGGTGCGGTTGGCCTGTTCCACCGCGGCGCCGGCCATCCGGGCGCTGTCGGCCACCTGGCGGCTGATCTCGGCGACCGAGGCGGCCAGTTCCTCGGTGGCGGCGGCGACGGTGTTGACGTTGCCGCTGGCCTCACCGGAGGCGTTGCTGACGATGCCGGCGCGGCTGCTGGTCGATTCCGCGATGGCGACCATGGAGGTGGCGGCGGCGTTCAGCTCCCCGGCGGCGGAGGCGATGCCATCGACCACCCCGCCGACGGTCTGCTCCAGGTTGCCGGCCATGGAGATGAGGGCAGCCTTGCGGTCCTGCTCGGCGCGGACCTTCAGCGCTTCCTGTTCCAGCCGCAGCGCCTCGGCATCCCGCAGACCGCCGGCGAAGACCTGCAAGGCGCGGGCCATGCCGCCGATCTCGTCGCCGCGCTCGATGTCGTTGACCTTGGTATTGAGGTCGCCGCCGGCCAGTTGCTGCATGCTGCGGTCGATCCTGCTGAAGGGACGCACCACGGCAGCGATGGTCAACCACATGCCGCCGGCCAGGCTGAGGGCGACGCCGAGGCCGAGCACGATCAGCGAGAGCTGCACCGCGGACGCGACTTCCCCGGAGATGGCGTCCGAGCGACGGTCGGCCACTGCCAGCAGGCCATCCGTCAGACGGCGGTTCACCTCCCGCAACTGACCGATCCGCGGATAGAAATCCTCACGCAGGCTGTACACGGCTTCGGCAATCTCGTTGGACTGCATCCGGCGAAGCTCGGACAGCGCCAAGCGCCGGGATATCGGGAAATCCTGCTCCAGGGCGGCGAGGTCGGCTGCCAGCGGCGTGCCGGCGACCGCGGCCCGGACCGGCGCGATCCGCGCGGCGAAATCCGCCTCCATGGCTTCGATGGCGTTGATCGAACCGGCGATGTTGGCCGGCTCGGGATAGGCCACCGCGACCCAGACCGATCGGGCGAGGTCGAGCGTCAGCAGGTTGAGCCGGCTGGAGAAGGTGGCGGCGGTGGCTTCCCCCGCCAGCAGCGAGGTGTAGCGGGCATCCACCCTGTTCGTGGTGTGGCTCATGTAGCCGCCAACCCCGAGCGCCATCAACGCCATCAGGGCAAGCGGCAGGATGATCTTGATCGAGACGCGCAGGTTTCGGAAGGCGCTGAGCATGGCGGGGTTGTCTCCGGGGTCGTTCATTCGGCCGGGCGAAGGATTACCGTTGCGAAAGTGGCGATCCGGTTAACCCTGAATGTGTCCGCCAGGCCCGGCGCGGGGCCGCCTTGTGCGAAACGCGCTTGCAAATCCCGGCCGGAGGGGGCATCTCCCGCCCGATACCAGACTGATCGAACCAGTCCTTTGGCGGGCGGTGCGGAATGTGATCCGCGGCCGGGCCCGCTTTTGCCTATGGAGGCCCACCGTGGCGCGCACCCCGCTCGACCGAATCCGCAATATCGGCATCACCGCGCATATCGACGCGGGCAAGACCACGACGACCGAGCGGATCCTGTATTACACCGGCAAGTCCCACCGCATCGGTGAGGTCCATGACGGCAACACCACCACCGACTACATGGACCAGGAGCGCGAGCGGGGGATCACCATCACCTCCGCCGCCGTGACCGCCGTGTGGAAGGACTACCGGATCAACGTCATCGACACGCCCGGCCACATCGATTTCAACATCGAGGTGAACCGCTCGCTGCGCGTGCTCGACGGCGCCGTCTTCATCATCGAGGGCGTGGCCGGCGTGCAGCCGCAGTCCGAGACCAACTGGCGCCTGGCGGACCGCTACAACGTCCCCCGGTTGATCTTCATCAACAAGCTCGACCGCACCGGCGCCGACTTCTACCGCGCCGCGGCGACGCTGACCGAGAAGCTCGGCATCACCTGGATCGCCCTGCAGCTGCCGATCGGCATCGAGGACACCTTCAAGGGCGTCGTCGACCTGATCGAGATGAAGGCGATCATCTGGGAAGGCGATGAGCTCGGCGCCGCCTACCACTACGAGGACATCCCCGAGGACCTGAAGGAGAAGGCCGCGGAGTACCGCCAGCTGCTGCTCGACACCGCGCTCAGCGTGGACGATGCCGGCATGGAGGAATACTTCGAGAAGGGCGACGTCTCGGTCGAGACGCTAAAGCGCGCCATCAAGCGCGGCACCATCGACGGCACCTTCCGCCCGGTGATGTGCGGCACCGCCTTCAAGAACAAGGGCGTGCAGCCCCTGCTCGACGGCGTGATCGACTACCTGCCGAGCCCGATCGACATCGCCGGCATCAAGGTCGCCGCCGAGGAAGGCGAGGACGAGAGCGTCGCGCGCCGCGTCATCCCGGCCGACGAGAACCTCCCCTTCGCCGGCCTGGCCTTCAAGATCATCAACGACAAATACGGCAACCTGACCTTCGTGCGCGTCTATGCCGGCGTGCTGAAGCAGGGCGACATGGTCATGAACACGACCAAGGGCCACAAGGAACGCATCGGCCGCATGTTCCAGATGCACGCCGACAAGCGCGAGGAGGTCAAGGAGGTCTCCGCCGGTGACATCGCCGCCTTCGTCGGGCTGAAGGACACCGGCACCGGCGACACCCTGGCCGACCAGTCGGACCCGGTGGTGCTGGAGCGCATGGCCTTCCCGATCCCGGTCATCGACATCTCCGTCGAGCCGAAGACCAAGGACGGCGTCGAGAAGATGACGCTCGGGCTGCAGAAGCTGGCCGGCGAGGACCCCTCGCTGCGCCTCAAGACCGACCAGGAAACCGGCCAGACCATCCTGTCCGGCATGGGCGAGCTGCATCTCGACATCATCATCGACCGGCTGCGGCGCGAATACGGCGTGGATGCCCATATCGGCGCCCCGCAGGTCGCCTACCGCGAGACCGTCACCAAGTCGCACACCGAAACCTACACCCACAAGAAGCAGTCGGGCGGTTCGGGCCAGTACGCCGAGGTGAAGATCACCTTCGAGCCGAAGGAGCGCAACACCGGCGTCGAGTTCGTCAACGGTACCACCGGTGGCTCGGTGCCGCGCGAATACATCCCGGCGGTGGAAAAGGGCATCAAGGTGCAGGCCGATACCGGCGTGCTGGCCGGCTTCCCCACGGTGGACTTCAAGTACACCCTGGTGGACGGCAAGTACCACGACGTGGACAGCTCGGCCCTGGCCTTCGAGATCGCCGCCAAGGCCTGCTTCCGCGAAGGCATGAAGAAGGCCGGCCCGGTCATCCTGGAGCCGATCATGGACGTCGAGGTCACCACCCCGCAGGACCATGTCGGCGACGTGGTGGGCGACCTCAACCGCCGCCGCGGCGTCATCCAGTCGCAGGACATGGCCGGCACCTCGGTCATCGTCCGGGCGCATGTGCCGCTGAAGGAGATGTTCGGCTACATCTCCAACCTGCGGGGCATGACCAAGGGCCGCGCATCCTTCTCGATGCAGTTCCACCACTACGACCCGGTGCCGCGGAACATCGCGGACGAGATCATGGCGAAGTCCGCCTGATCCTGGCCATCCGGGCCTGAACGGCGGCGGCGCGGGGGGCAACCCCCGCGCCGTTTGCAATTCCGGCGTGGCGGGGGCTATTCCGCCCCCATGCTCGACTTCACCGGCTTCCGCATCCTCGTGCTCGGCGATGTGATGCTCGACCGCTTCCTCTACGGCGATGTCGACCGCATCTCGCCAGAGGCGCCGGTGCCGGTGGTGCGGCTGCGGCGGACCAGCGCCATGCCCGGCGGCGCCGGCAACGTGGCGCGCAACATCTCGGCGCTCGGCGGCCAGGCGGTGCTGGTCGGGCTGCTCGGCCAGGACCCGGCGGCGGCGGAATTCCGCGCCCTGCTGGCCGCCGACCCGCGCATCACCGACGCGACCGTCGCCAGCGCCGCCCGCCCCACCGTCTGCAAGACCAGGCTGATCGCCGGCACCCAGCAGGTCGCGCGGCTGGACGACGAGACCACCCGCCCGGCCGATGCCGTCGAGACCGCCGGGCTGGTCGCCGCGACCGAGGCGGCGCTGGTTGGCTGCCACGCGCTGATATTGTCGGACTACGCCAAGGGCGTGCTGGCCGCGGATGTGGTGGCCGCCGCCATCGCCGCCGCCCGGGCGCGCGGCATCCCGGTCTTCGCCGACCCCAAGTCCGACGACTTCGGCCGCTACCGCGGCGCCGACTGCCTCACCCCCAATGCCCGCGAGCTGGCCCGCGCGGCCCGGCTGCCCGCCGGCACGGAGGCCGAGGTGGCCGCCGCCGCCCGCGCCGTGCTGGCCGCCGCCGGCATCCCTGCCCTGCTGTGTACCCGGGCCGAGAAGGGCATGACCCTGGTGCGGGCCGATGGCAGCGCCGAGAGCGTGCCGGCCGTGGCGCGGGAGGTGTTCGATGTCTCGGGCGCCGGGGATACCGTCATCGCCACCCTGGCCCTGGCCCATGCCGCCGGGCAGCCGCTGGCGGAGGCGATGCGGGTGGCCAATGCCGCCGCCGGCATCGTCGTCGGCAAGCTCGGCACGGCGACCGTCGGCGCGGATGAGCTGGCGCATGCGCTGCGCGCCGAAGGCGGCTCCGCCCCGGACGAGGGGGCGCTGCTGGACCATGCCGCGGCGGCCCGGCTGGTCGCCGACTGGAAGGCGCATGGGCTGCGCGTCGGCTTCACCAACGGCTGCTTCGATATCCTGCACGCCGGCCATGTGGCGCTGCTGCGGGCGGCGCGGCGGCGCTGCGACCGGCTGGTGGTGGCGCTCAACACCGATGCCAGCGTCGCCCGGCTGAAGGGGCCGGCCCGGCCGGTGAACCCGCTGGCGGACCGCGCCGCGGTGATCGGCGCCCTGGCGGCGGTGGATGCGGTGGTCGGCTTCGGGGAAGACACGCCGCTGGCGCTGATCCGGCTGCTGCTGCCGGACGTGCTCATCAAGGGCGCGGACTACACCCGGGAGACGGTGGTGGGCGCCGCCGAGGTCGAGGCGGCCGGGGGCGAGGTGGCGCTGGTGGAGCTGGTGCCGGGGCGCTCCACCACCGGGGTCATCGCCCGGCTGCGCCAGGGCTAGAGCGCATTCCGTTCGACATGGCTCACGGAATGCGCTCTAGCCTGTTGTTTAGGCGAGCAAATTACCCCTGCCGGGTGATTCCACCCGTTCAGGGTTTGCTCTAGACCACCGTCACCGCCTGAGGAAGACGGTCGCCAGCACCACCAGCACCTCGGCGCCATCCGCGACGCGGGTACCGGTGAAGCGGAATTTCGCCACCCCGCGGTCCGGCTTGCTGCGGCTCGGGGTCAGGGATTCGATCGCGCCGGTCACCGCCAGCGTATCGCCCGGGCGGACCGGCGCCGGCCAGGCCACCTCCATCCCCGCCCCGCCGAGCGAGACCTTCGCCAGCACCCCGGTGCGGATCATGTGCCCGAACACCGCCGAGAGGGTGTGCAGCCCGCTGGCAATCAGCCCGCCGAACGGCCCCTCGGCGGCGGCGGCCGCATCCACGTGGAAGGGCTGCGGGTCGTAGCGGTTGGCGAACTCCAGGATGTCGTCCTGTGTCATCACCAGCGTGCCGAAGTCGAAGGCCTGGCCCACGGTGAGGTCGTCGAAGGATTCGATCGGCTGCATGGCGCTCACATCAGCGACTGCATGTCGCCATCGACCGACAGCGACTGGCCGCTGATGGTCGCGCCGAAGGGGCTGCACAGGTACAGCGCCATGTTGGCGATATCCTGCGGCGTGACGTAGCAGCGCAGCGAGACGTTGCGCAGCGCGTCCGCCTCCTGCTCGGCGAAGGACCGGCCGTTGGCCTGGGCCTTGGCCTCCAGCACCCGCCGGATGCGGTCGCCGGCGACCAGCCCGGGCAGGATGGCGTTCACCCGGATGCCGTCCGTCCCCAGCTCGATGGCCAATGATTTGGTGAAGCCGATCACCCCCCATTTGGCCGCCGCATAGGGGCTGCGCAGCGGGAAGCCGAAGCGCCCAGCCGCCGAGGAGAGGTTGACGATGGAGCCGCCGCCCGCCTCCCGCAGCGCCGGCACCGCCCGGCGGGCGCAGTGGAACATGGCCTCCAGGTCGATCTTCAGGGTGCGGGTCAGCGCCTCGGGCGTCACGTCCTCCACCCGCGCGGTCGGGCCGGCGATGCCGGCGTTGTTCACCAGCACGTCGAGGCCGCCGAGATGGGCGATGGCGGCATCGACGAAGCTTTCGCAGCCCTCGACGCTTTCCATGTCGGCGATCATCGAGGGATGCGGGCAGGCCGCCAGCGCCTCGGCATCCACGTCGCACAGGAAGACCCTGGCGCCGCAGCCGGCGAAGCCATCGGCCAGGGCGCGGCCGATGCCCCCCGCCCCGGCCGAGATCGCCACCCGCAGCCCATCGAGCCGCACCGTCAGCGGTGCCGTATTCGCCTGCATCCTGTCCCTCCTGGTCCAGCCCGGCCCCGCAGGCCCGGCCCTTTGGGATGCAGGCTAGGCAGCCCGGGCGCCACCCGGCAAGGTCGGGCGATGCATGCCCTGATTCTCGCCCTCGCCCTGTTGCTCGCCCCCATCCTCGCCCCCCCGCCCAATCCTGGCCGCCCAGCCGGCGGTGGCGGCCGAGCTGAAGCTCGCCACCTGGAACATCGCCTGGCTCACCGAGCGCCATGCCGAGATGCCGCGCGACCAGGCCCGGCGCCGCCCCACCGACCTGACACTGCTGGCCGGCTATGCCAAGCGGCTGGATGCCGATGTCATCGCCCTGCAGGAGGTCGATGGGCCGGAGGCCGCGGCACGGGTGTTCGACCCGCGCGCCTATGCCTTCTACTTCCCCGATGAGGACGACCTCCAGCGCGCCGGCTTCGCGGTCCGCCGCAGCCTGCGGGTCACCCAGAACCCCGATCTGGCGGCGCTCGACCTCAACCCGCGCGCGCGCTACTCGCTGCGCCGAGGCACCGACATCACGGTGCATTCGGGCGGCCACCGGCTGCGGCTGCTGTCGGTCCACCTCAAGGCCGGCTGCCGGGACGGCCGGCTGGACCGGCCCGGGCGGGAATGCGAGACGCTGACGGAGCAGACCGGCATCCTGGCCCGCTGGACCGCCGCGCGGCAGGCCGAGGGCATCCCCTTCGCGCTGATGGGCGATTTCAACCGTACCCTGGCCCACCCGCAGGACGGCATGATGCAGGCGCTGGCCGCCCGGGCACGGCTGACCCGCACCACCGAGGGCACCTCCAACCCCTGCTGGTCCGGCCCGCGCGGCGGCCGGGCCTTCGTGGACCATATCCTGCTCGGCGGCCCGGCCCGGCGCTGGCTGGTACCGGACAGCCTGCGAGTGATGGTCTATGGGGAGCGCGGCGGCGAGTGGCGGGACCGGCTCTCGGACCACTGCCCCGTCAGCATCCGGCTGCGGACGCCGTGACCCGCCCACGATGAACATCTTCCTGCGGGTCACCCTGCCGCTCGCCTCGGTCGGCTTCATCAACCAGGCCTCGCGCACGGTGGTGGCGGTGCTCGGGCCGGCGATGGCGCTGGAATTCGGGCTGTCGGCCAGCGGGCTCGGGGCGCTGGCGGCGGTGTTCTTCGCCGCCTATGCGCTGGGCCAGCTGCCGATCGGCCTGGCCATCGACCTGCATGGCGCCCCGCGGGTGCAGACCGTGCTGGCGCTGGTGGCCGGCATCGGCTTCGCCACCTGCGCCCTGGCGCCGGACCCCGGCGTGCTGGCGGTCGGGCGCTTCGTCACCGGCATCGGCATCGGCGGCGCGCTGATCGCGCTGATGAAGGCCAATGTGCAGTGGTACCCGAAGCACCGGATGGCGGCGATGACCGGCGCCGGGGTGTTCATCGGCGCGGCGGGCGGGCTGGCGGCGACGGTGCCGGTGCAGGCGCTGCTGCCACTGGTCGGCTGGCGCGGCATATTCCTCGGGCTGGCGGCGCTGAGCTGCCTGATCGCGCTGTGGATCCGGCTGTCGGTGCCGCTGGCGCCGCCGGGGGCCAGGCCGGCGGCGCGGCGTCGGCTGGCGGTCGAGATCGGCGAGTTCGGGCGCATTTTCCGCCATCCGGAATTCACCCGCTACATGCCGGCGCTGGCGCTGTGCTCGGCCCTGGTCTTCACCTACCAGGGGCTGTGGGCCGGGCCGTGGCTGCGCGATGTCGGCGGCATGGATGCCACGGCGCGGGCCGGGGTGCTGCTGTTCTTCTCGCTCGGGATGATGACCGGGCACCTGGGCGGCGGGCAACTGGCCTCGGCCGTGCAGAAGCGCGGGATCGACCCGATGCTGGTGCCCTTCGCCGGCTTCGGGTTGATGGCACTGATGCAGGCGGCGCTGATGTTGCAGCCGCAGGGGCCGGTGGCGCTGTCCGTGCTGTGGTTCGGCTTCGCCTGCGTCGGCTCGACCGGGCCGATCTCCTACACCGTGCTGGCGCAGCGCTTCCCGCCGGAGCTGACCGGGCGGGTGGCGACGGCGCTGAACGCCAGCATGCTGTCCGTGGTGTTCGTGCTGCAGAACGTCATCGGGCTGATCCTGGACCTGTGGCCGCGCACCGCCACCGGCGGCTGGGACCCGGCGGGCTATTCCTGGGCGCTGGGCTTGACCCTGGCCGGGCAGGGCCTGACCGTGGGCTGGCTGTGGCTGGCGCCCAGGCGCCGGCGCCGCGCCGCGATGGGCCAATGAAAGGAACCTCCGGGCGATGGACGTGAAGCAACGCCGCAAGGTAATGGCGAAATACCGCGTGGCCAGCGGCAAGGGGTTCCGCCTGAAGCACCACGACCCGGCCGATACCGCCGGCCTCGACATGGCCAAGGATGCTGCCGCGGACTTGCTCAGCGAAGGCGTGGAGCGCCTGGCCGCCCTGCAGGACATGCTCTACGCCCAGGACCGCTGGGGGGTGCTCTGCATCTTCCAGGCGATGGATGCCGCGGGCAAGGACGGCGCGATCAAGCATGTGTTCAGCGGGGTGAACCCGCAGGGCTGCCACGTCACCAGCTTCAAGGCGCCGGGGCCGATCGAGCTCGACCACGACTTCCTCTGGCGCCACGTCACCGCCCTGCCGGCCCGCGGCATGATCGGCATCCACAACCGGTCCTGGTACGAGGAGGTGCTGGTCGCCCGGGTCCACCCCGAGATCCTCGAACGCCAGAAGCTGCCGGTGAAGCTGCGCGGCAAGCACATCTGGCATGAGCGGCTGGCGGATATCGCGGCCTTCGAGTCCTATCTCGGACGGCAGGGCGTGGTGGTGCTGAAATTCTTCCTGCACCTCAGCAAGGACGAGCAGCGGCACCGCTTCCAGAAGCGCATCGACGAGCCGGAGAAGAACTGGAAGTTCAACCTCGGCGACGTGGCCGAGCGGCGGCTGTGGGACGACTACCAATCCGCCTACGAGAAGGCCATCGCCGCCACCGCCACCCCCACCGCGCCCTGGTTCGTGGTGCCCGCCGACAACAAGTGGTTCACCCGGCTGGTGGTGGCCGAGGTCATCGCGGAAGCGCTGGAGGACCTCAAGCTGCACTACCCCGAGGTCAGCGCCGAGGAACGCGCCCGGCTGGAGGACGCCCGGCGCGAACTCGGCTGACCCGCACCCCGCAAGCTGGCGCTTGACGGCAGCGGCGCCGGTTGCGATCCAGGGAGCCGTGAGGGACCTCATCACCATCGGCCGGGGCGACGAAGACCAGCTCTGGGCGGTCTACGCAACGGTCGGCCGCACCAACCGGGTGGCCGACGTCTATCGCAGCCGCGCCGCCGCGCTGGCCGACCGCGACTGGCGGGCGCAGCAGGTCAAGGCGTATGAGGATTTCCTCCGCCGGTCCCGCCAGCCGGTGCCGCACTACAGCGTGGCGCCGATCACCCGGGCGGAGCTGCCGCGCAAATGGACCCCCCTGCCCGCCCTCGGCTTTCTGCGCGGGCAATTCATCTGACCCTGCCCTGTTCCTCGGCCCGCCCGGCCGGGGAGCCACCCTGGGGCTTGGCCGCCACCGCCGGAACCGGCCGCCGCCGCCAGAAGGCCAGCCCCAGCAAACCGGCGGCGGTCAGCCCGGTCACCGCCCAGCCACCCCATTCCCACCGGGTCAGCCCGACCGAGACCCGCAGCCCATGCACCGGCCGGTCGACCACCACCTCGACAAAGCCACCAGGCCCGGGGCGGACCCGCAGGGCATGGCCGGTGCTGTCGGTCGCCTGCCAGGCGGAGAAGTAGAATTGCGGCAGGGCGAAGCTGGCGGTCGCCTCCGGCACCTCGAAGCCGCCGGGGATGCGCCGGGTCCCGGCCGGCAGCGGCGGCCTCGGGAAGGGCTCGGGCCCCTGCTCGGTTTCGCCGCCCAGCCACATCTGGCTCCAGCCGGCCTCCCTCGCCCAGACCGGCAGGTGCTCGGCCGAGAAGCCGCGCGGCGAGACCATGGCGCGCTCCAGCCGCTGTTCGGCCGGCAGGAAGCGCGGCCAGTCGGGATGGCCGAAGCTGGTCATCGCCCAGACGAACAGCGGCGGCACCGCGGCGAAGCACAGGCCGAGCACCAGCACCGCCGGCTGGGTCCGGCGCTCGCCGCCCGCCAGCGCCAGCGCCGCCAGGGCCGCGACCGAAAGCGTCAGCAGCCCGGTCGCCCGCCAGGGGAATTCGATGGAGCGGATCTGCGGCAGCACGATCCACAAGGGCAGGGTCAGCACCGTCATCAGCGCGAAGGCGGCGAACAGCAGCACCATCGCCGACCGCTGCAGGGGTGAAGGCGGCATGTCGCGGCCCAGCCAGCGGAAGGTGAGCGCCACCAGCATCGCCACCCAGCCGGACACCCAGACGATCAGCAGGAACTGCACCCAGGCCGTGGTGCCGACCAGCCCGCTGTAGAACATCAGCCCGGTTTCCCAGGTGCCGTCGTGCAACCGCCCGAGATGGGTGGACTGCAGCAGCGCCGCGGCCGGCAGGATGAAGCAGGCCGCCAGCCCGACGCCGCCGATGCCGCCCGCCAGCGTCCGCAGCGCGCCGCGCCGCCCGCCATAGGCCCAGCCGTAAAGTGGTGCGAGATGCGCGACCAGGGCGCAGCTCGGCGGATGGGTCATCGCCAGCGCGGCGAACACCACCGCGAGCCCCGGGATGCCGCGGCCATCGCGGCTTTCGGCCGCGCGCTCGATCGCCAGCAGCAGGAAGGGCAGCATCGCCGCGGCGGCGACCTCGGCATAGGAGAAGCGGATCCACGGGTCCACCAGCGCCGGATAGGGCAGCAGCGCGGCCAGCGCGGCGGCGGCCAGCGCGGCACCGGCCGGCACATGCCGGCGCAACCACAGGAAGCAGCCACCGAGGAACACCAGCCGCCACAGCCCCATGGCCAGCGCCAGCGAATTGGCGACCGGCAGCCCGGTTCCCAGCCGTACCGCCGCGGCCGCCCAATAGCCCAGCGGCGGATAGATGTAGAAGGTGATGCCGCCGAGACCGAAATTCGTCTCCATCACCCAGCGTGGCCACCAGCGGCCTTCGAGGATCCCGGCCTCCATGAAGGCCAGCGCGGTCAGCGCGAAATTCGCGTCATGCCCGAAGTTGCGGCCATGGACCGGCACGCCGAGCACCGGCGCCAGTGCCGCGGTAGCGACGACCAGCACCGCGAGCAGCACGCCGATGCCCAAGGTCACCGACGGAGTCCCGCGCCACGCGACCAGGCGCTGCCAGCGCGTCCGCGTCAGACCGGCGGAGTGGCGGGCTTCCGGCGATGGCATCGGGTGTCTGCCGGATTCAGCATTCATCTCCGCACCATCCGCGATTGCTGTGACCATTTCCGGGCACGGCGTGCCAAAACCTGCCATTTGAAAGTAAGGTCGACCGATACAACTCCGCAATGCCGTTGCCGCATACTCACGCGCTGTTTTCCGGCGAAGGGGATGCACGCGCCGCGTTTGTCCCACGCACGGCCAAGCAACCTTGCCTCGCCCGGCTGCCATCGCCTCACGCCGGGCGGTGACGCGGCATCAGGGGTGGGCCACCGCCCGCATCGCCGATGCGGGCGGTGCATGCGCTACCAGCGCAGCACCACGAGCATCGGGTGGCTGTGGTCGATCTCGCGCGGCGGCGGGTTGAGCGCACGCACCGAGGCGGCATTCCTGTTCCAGTCGGATTGGCGCATCAGCAACCAGATCCGCCGGCCGTCGCGTGCCGCTTCGGCAAGCGCCGCAGACGTCACGTGGGCCAAGGGTGCGATGCCCTGGTGGAAATAGAGTTCCGGGCCGCGTGGCTTGGGTTCCCAGATGAAAAGCTGGCGCTTGTCGGCGGCGAAGGCATCGGCAGAATAGCGCAGCATGCCCGACAGGCTGGACTCGGGACCAACCCCGACCATGTCGCCGGGCGCGAGCTGCGGCAGCATCTCGGCCATCAGGCCGCGCCAGTCCTCCTTCTTCGTCACGCCGAGCACGTGTACGCCATGCAGTCCCATCACCACGCAGGCAGCCAGCAGCGTGCCGACCGTCGTGCGCATCCAGGCCGGCGCCGGCCCGAGCAACACCATGCCGGCCAGCAGGCTGAGCGGCACGCCGATCCAGATGGTGATCCGGGGAATGAGGAAGGGCGACCAGAAACTGAGCCCGATGACCGCCACCAGGAACACCGCCGGAACACCGATCACCAGCACCGCGGTGACCGGGTTCAGCCGGGTCCACGGCAGGGCCAGCATCAGCGCCGCCGCGGTCACGCAGGCCAGCAGGCTGGACATGCGGAACAGCGTCAGCGGCGTCACCGGATCGATGAACAGGTTGTTCACCAGGTTGAGCAGCCCGACGAGATTGGGTGTCTCGATCCAGTCGAGGTCATACCGGAAGGCCTGCTCCATGATGGCATAGAGCTGCGGCACCGCCAGCAGCGCCACCGCGAGGTTGGCCAGCGCGAAGGGCCGCAGCGCCGGCCGCCCGTACCGCACCAGCAGCAGCAGGCCGCCGCAGCCGCTGAGCGCGGCGACGGTGAAGACCGAGGTCGCATGGCCATAGATCAGCAGGGTCGCGCCGGTGGCATAGAGCGCCAGGGCGGCGTAGTCGCAGGATGGCCGCACGTCCAGCGCGGCCCGGATGAAGCGCAGCAGGCCCAGCAGCGCGATGGTGAAGAACAGCGGCACCAGCGCATAGGTGCGGGCTTCCTGCGCATAGGCGATCTGCATCGGCGCCACCGCGAAGACCAGCGCCGCGGCCAGCGCGACCGGGGTGCCGCAGAATTCCCGCCCGAGCACGAACACCATCAGCACCGTGGCCACCGATGCCGCCACCGAGAACAGCCGCAACGCGAAGTCGCTGTCCCCGAACACCATCGCCCAGCCCTTGAGCAGGACATAGTACAGCGGCGGCGTGGTCTCGATCACCAGCCCGTCGAGCGAGATGTAGGCGAGGCTGCGGTGGATCCACTGGCCGGAGAAGGCTTCATCGCTCCAGAAGGAGGCGGCATCGAGATGGTACAGGCGCAGCAGCAATGCCAGGGCGGTGATGGCGGCGACGGCGAGGGTGACGCTGGCAACCGGCATCGCCAGCCGGCCAGCGGGCAAGGAGAGGACGCCAAACTCAGCGGAGCGTGATTCCTTGTTCATCGCGGCGTCCAACAGGTTACATCGCCGCAATAGCAGAGCAAACGGCCTGGCAAAGGGTGTCGCCGACTTCACATCAGACGGAAGCACTCACAACCAGCGGAAGTGCTCAAGTTTCCCTGAGCGCCCGAGGCCACTGTCCCCGCAGCAGCAATGCAGCAAGCGCGATGTAAACCGTGGCGCCGGTTGCCGCGATCATCAGCAGTGCCGGCACCGCTGCATATGCCGCCGCATGGTTTGACATGAGCACCGCCGCCACAGCCATGCCGATTGTTGCAAATACTGGCCCTGCAACTTGCGCGAGCAACCAGCGCAGCGGCCGGCCAAGAGCCCGCAGGCTGAGCGCAAGCTGCACCGGCGGTACCGCCAGGCTGCCGACGATCCAGCACAGCGCCGCCTCGCCCGCATCGGCCGGCCGCACCACCACCAGCGCGGTCAGCGGCAGGACGAAGGCGATGACCTGCACCAGCAGGTTCACCCGCGTCCGCCCGATCGCCAGCCACAATGCCGGTGCCGGCCCGATGAGGAATGCCGGGATGGCGGCCAGCGCCACCAGCCGGGCCGGCTCCGCCGCCGCCGCCCAGGGCCCGCCCATCAGCATCTGCACGAGCTGCGGCGCGGTGATGGCGAGGCCCGCCGCGACCGGCAGGCCGATCAGCGCCTGCAGATGCGCGAGGTCGCCATAGGCTTCCGCAAGGGCCTCGCGGTCATGCTGCAGGGCGGACAGCCGCGGCATCGCCAGCCGCGCCGAGGCGCCGTTCACCACGGCCATCGCCACGTCGAGCAGCCGGAACGCGATATGCGTGATGGCGATGACCGTCTCCGCCACCAGCGTGCCGAGCGCGAGTATGAAGATGCGGTAACGGCCGTTGTAGACCAGCAGCGCCAGGATCTGCGGCCCGGCGATCGGCCACAGCTCCGACAGCGCCGGGCGGTCCCACAGCAGCCGCGGCCGCCAGCCGCTGAACACCGCGAGCAGCAGGAAGACCAGCAGCGTCGCCGTCACCTGGTGCACGACCATCGACCATGCGCCCCAGCCCGACAGCGCCGCGACGACACCGGCCCCGACCGCCACCGGCTGGCACACCAGCACGCGCGCCGCCAGCAGCCGGTAGCGGCGCCCGCGCAAGGCCAGCGAGGCGGCCAGCCCGGCCGCGGCCGAAACCGGCAGCAGCAGCGCCAGGGTACGGATCATGTCGGTGAGCATCGGGACGCCGATGGCGGCGGCGATCCAGGGCGCCGCCAGTGCCAGCGTCGCCATCCCCAGCAGGGCCGCCAGCATGGTGGCCCAGAAGGCCGAGGAGCGATGCCGCTCGCCGAGGTCGCGCCGCTGCAGCAGCGCATCGCCGAACAGCGCGGCGATCGGGAAATCGACGGTGAGGAACGCGCTGGCCGCGATGGCGCCGGTCCCGGCCGCCTGCGGGCCGATCAACCGGGCGATGAACAGCAGGCCGACCAGCGCGAACACCGCCGCGCCGATGGTCTCGGCCGCCACCCATGCGGCCGAGCCCGGGCCAGGGATGAGCCGGCGCATCAACCGTGCCGCGCCGCTGCCCGGCGGTGGTGCGGCGGCCGCGGCCACCTGGCGCTGTGGGATGGCCCCGGCCGGCCCGGGCATGGCGATGGCTCTCCCCGCCAAGGCGTCTCAGGCGGATGCGCACGCAGGATGGTGGCGGGGAGGGACACGCTGTAAAGTACCGTGCGCAATGCGAATTCCGTGGGGTCGGCCAGATGGAGAGGCGGTGGTGGAGCGGCTGGCATCGCGGGCATCTAGCGCCCGGTATGGCACCGATGGAACCCGCCAGCGAAACCGCCGGCGATTTGCAGGTCCTATGGCCCAAACAATCGCCTCGCGGGCAAGTCATTTTGCGGCGACTTGGGCCAGGACGCGGACATGTTTCTGCGAACGTCATATAATATTTGCAACGGAACCCACAGCCCGGATTCACGTTCCCAGCCGACGAACGCAGCCAATTTCCCGCACTTCGCGCATGGCGCTGCCGGGCCGGCGATGATACCGGAGTGCGATCAGGGTTGCCGATGGCCCGATGACGGTTTTGCTGGCTTGAGGAATTTGATGGGTGAGGCCAGGAACAGAGTGTCGCTCATCCTCCCGACGAAGATCCGACATAATTCTGGCTTGGCATTGATCGACGCCGCGCGCTGTCGCACCAAAGCGAACGTGAAGGCGGGAGGGCGCAACGTGAAGCAGCGGTGGCTTCTGGCCGTTTGAACCCGTCGTATAACGGGCCGCATGAAGGCAAAGGCAGGATGTGAATGCAGGATGACGTTGTCGCTCAGGCTGCGATGATTCCGGAACCGCTCGACAACCTGGAACCGCATCGCTTCAGCCGTCCTGCCAGCGTGACCGTTTGCCTCGTCACCCACAACCGCCCGCATTATGTCCGGTCGTGCCTTGCCAGCCTGCGGCAGCAGACCGTCGGGCCGGACGGCTTCGACATCATCGTGGTCGACAGTTGCGGCCGGCCGGACGTGAGCGCCGAGCTCGCCACGCTGGCCGCGGAGATGCCGAACACCCAGCTGCTGCGGGTCGAAAGGCCGGGGGTGAGCGCGGCGCGCAATTGCGGCGCCGAGGCCAGCACGGCCGATTTCGTCGCCTTCCTCGACGACGATGCCCTCGCCGCCCCCGACTGGGTCGAGCGGATCCAGCAGGTCGCGCTGGAACAGCAGCCCTGGCCGGGCGTCATCGGTGGCCAGGTGCTGCCGGTCTGGGAATCCCCCCTGCCGGATTGGTGGCCGGTGGAACTGCGCGGCGTGCTGTCCATCATCGAATGGGAAGGCCGCGGCGAGTTCCGCACCGCCGAGGTGCCGGACTGGGTCGAGCCCTACGGCGTCAACATGATCGTCCAGCGCCAGCCGCTGCTCGACATGGGTGGTTTCGCCGACACGCTGGGCCGGGTCGGCGAGCTGCTGCTGTCCGACGAGGACGTGCAGGTCGGCTGGCGCCTGCAGGACCGCGGCTATTCCGCCTGGTACGACAGCCGCGTCGTGGTCCACCACCAGATCCAGGCGGCCCGCATGCGGCCGGAATGGCTGATCAACCGGCTGTACTGGCAGGGCGCCTCCACCGTGGCGACGCGGCGCATCCTCGGTTCGCCGAAGGCGGTCTGGCGGGAGTTGCCCCGCCGGCTGCTGGTCGAGCTGCTCACCCTGCCCGCCTCGCTGCTGCCGAACGACAGCACCGCGCTGCTCGGCATGCGCTGGCGGCTGGCCTATGCACGCGGCTTCACCCGGATGGCGCTGATGGGCGAACAACCCAAGCGGAGCCTGCCCGGCCGCCTGTTCCGCACGCTGGTCCGGCGCAACGGCCAGCCCATCATCCCGACCCTCGACAGCGAAGCCCGGGCCGGCGAGAAGCACGGCAACGAGCAATGAGCGCATCCGTCGGGCTTACCGTCTGCCTCGCGACCCACAACCGCGCGGCGGCACTGCCGCGTGTCCTCGCCGCCTTCGTTGCGCTCACCCCGCCGCCCGGCGGCTGGGCGATGATCGTCGTGGACAACGGCAGCACCGATGCCACGGCGGCGGTGCTGCGGGACCATGCGGACAGGCTGCCGCTGACCATCCTGTCCTGCCCCACCCCGGGCAAGAACCGCGCGCTGAACATGGCGCTGCCGCTGCTGCGCGGCAGCCTCGCGGTGTTCACCGACGACGACGTGCTGCCCGAAGCCGATTGGCTGGTACGGCTGCACGCCGCCGCCGAGGCCCATCCCGAGGCCAGCCTGTTCGGCGGCACCGTGCTGCCCGACTGGCCGCGCCCGCCGCCGCCCTGGCTGTCCGAGCAGGCGGTCGAGTTCAGCGTGCTGTACTCGCAGCAGCGCCGCCCGAGCGGGCCCTGCGGCTTCGCCGACATCTTCGGCCCGAACATGGCGGTGCGGCCGGCGGTCTTCGCCGACGGCACCCGCTTCGCCGAGCATGTCGGGCCGGACGGCAGCAAGCCGCTCTATGCCATGGGCAGCGAGACCGAGCTGCTGCGCCGGCTGGAAGCCGCCGGCCACCGCGGCTGGTTCGAGGCCAGCGCCCGGGTCGGCCACATCATCCGGCCGGAACAGATGGAGGAGCGCTGGATCCTCGACCGCGCCTATCGCTACGGCGTCGGCGAGGGCCGCCACTACGCCGGCGCGCCCTCCGCGCGGCAGGTGCTGCGGCGGGTCGTCTACCGGGTCGCGGCCCGCGGGATGGGGCTGTTGCCGCCGAGCGCGCGTCGCCTGCGCATCCGCTACCGCGACCGCTGGCTGGCCGGCGTCGCGGATGGGGTCGCGGCGGCACCCCCGTCGGGGTCCGCCACCGCCCCGACGGGCTGAAGCGCCCGGGCGCAACTGGCCGGGCGGGGAGCCAGGGACGCTGCATGTCGATGGCGGCCACCACATCCTCGGCTGAGGCTTGACGGCGGGCGGCAGGCGGCGTCGCCTGGGGCACGGAACGGCGCCGAGACCCGGTGCTGGACGCCGATGCCAAAGGGTGGCCACCTCGCAGCCATGACACACGCAGAAGCCCCCATCGCCCGCCTCCCCGCCCCGGGCGCCACGCCATGAAGGCGGTCGGCTACACCGAGCGCGGCCTGCCGATCGGCGACCCGCGCGCCCTGCAGGACCTGGTGCTCCCCGATCCCCCGGCGCCCACCGGCCGCGAGCTGCTGGTCCGGGTCCACGCCGTCTCGGTGAACCCGCGCGACACCAAGAGCCGCGCGGTGTTCGAGGCGACGCCGGAGAAGCCCGTGGTGCTCGGCTACGACGCCTCCGGCATCGTCGAGGCGGCCGGGCCTGAATGCAGCTTCTTCCGCCCCGGCGACGCGGTGTTCTACGCCGGCGTGCTCGACCGCCAGGGCTCCAACGCCGAGCTGCAACTGGTCGATGAGCGGATCGTCGGGCGCAAGCCCGCCTCGCTCGGCCATGCCGATGCCGCCTCCCTGCCGCTCACCACCCTGACCGCCTGGGAGATGCTGTTCGACCGGCTGGCGATCCCGCAGGGCGAGGGCACCGGCGAATCGCTGCTGGTGCTGGGCGGGGCCGGCGGGGTCGCCCTCCATCGCCATCCAGCTTGCCCGCGCGCTGACCGGGCTGAACGTCATCGCCACCGCCTCCCGTCCCGAGAGCGAGGCCTGGGTGCGCGAACGCGGCGCGCATCACGTGGTGGACCATTCCCGGCCGCTGGCGAAGCAGGTGGCCGCCCTCGGGCTGGGGCCGGTGCGCTACGTCTTCTCGACCCATACGGACGCCGCCGCCTGGGCCGAGATCGCCCGGCTGATCGCGCCGCAGGGCCGCTTCGGGCTGATCGACGACCCCGAGCCGCTCGACCTGCGGCTGGTGAAGTTCAAGAGCGTCTCGATCCACTGGGAGGCGATGTTCACCCGGCCGATGTTCCGCACCGCCGACATGGCCCGGCAGCACGAGATCCTGTCGGAGGCCGCGGCGTTGATCGACCGCGGCACCATCCACGCGACGGCGGCCGAGCACTATGGCAGCATCACCGCCGCCAACCTGCGGCGGGCCCATGCCGTGGTGGAAGCCGGCCGGATGGTCGGCAAGATCGTGCTGGAAGGCTTCGAGGAGCAGGCCCCGGCGGGGTGAACTGACGCGGGCGGTGCCACTTGCCAACGGCGCGCATGGGCCGACGTGCCGACGGCGCCGGCGGGACAACGCGCCACCAGGCGCGGGCCGCCGGCGCCGGCCACCAGGGAGGGAAGCGACCGATGCTCGATCAGGGACGGAACGAGGCCGCCGCCGCCTTGCTGTGGCAGCACTGGCGGGAGGGGCGCCGGCTGCCGGCGCTGCCCCCGGTGCTGCGCCCGGTGACCCGGGCGGAGGGCTATGCCATCCAGGCGCGGCTCGAAGCCCGCGACGGCCGGCCGCTGTTCGGCTGGAAGATCGCCGCCACCAGCGCCGCCGGCCAGGCGCATATCGGCGTGGATGGCCCGCTCGCCGGGCGCCTCCTGGCCGGGCAGGTGTTCCCGGCCGGGGCCACCATACCGCTCGGGGCCAATGCCATGCTGGTCGCCGAGCCGGAATTCGTCTTCCGCATGGCCCGCGACCTGCCGCCGCGCGCCACGCCCTACACCCAGGCGGAGGTGATGGACGCGGTCGGCACGCTGCATCTCGGCATCGAGGTGCCGGACAGCCGGTTCGAGGATTTCGCCACGGTCGGCGGCCCGCAACTCATCGCCGACAATGCCTGCGCCCACCAGTTCATCCTCGGCCCCGAGGCGCCGGCCGGCTGGCGCGACCTCGACCTCGCCGCCCACCGGGTCCGGGCGACGGTCGGCGAGCGCAACGCGCGGGACGGCATCGGCGCCAACGTGCTGGGCGACCCGCGCGCCGCGCTGTGCTGGCTGGCCAACGAGCTTTCGGCCCACGGGATGACCCTGGCGGCCCGCCAGTACGTGACGACCGGCACCTGCATGGTGCCGCTCGCCATCCAGGGCGGCGACGCCGTGGCCGCGGACTTCGGGGTGCTTGGCAGCATGGCGGTTCGGTTTATAGCGTAATGCCCCGCCGCTCAGCCCGCCGCTCAGGATGATTGCATGCCCCCGGATACCGATAGTTTCGACTACGTCATCATCGGCTCCGGCGCCGCCGGCTCGGTGCTGGCCAACCGGCTGACCGCCGATGGCACCACCACCGTCTGCGTCCTGGAAGCCGGGCCGCCGGACCGCAATCCGTTCATCCACATCCCCGCCGGCTTCATCAAGACCCTGGCCGACCCCGGGGTGACCTGGCAGTTCAAGACCGAGCCGCTGGAGATGACCGCCGGGCGGCGGATCAGCACGGTGCAGGGCCGCACGCTCGGCGGGTCCTCCTCGGTCAACGGCATGATCTACAACCGCGGCCAGCCGGCCGACCTCGACCACTGGGCGCAGCGCGGCAACCGCGGCTGGGGCTATGCGGACTGCCTGCCCTACTACCGCCGCAGCGAGCAGCGCATCGGGCATGGCGGCGAGGGCCGGGGCCGCGAGGCGGACGGCATCCCGATCACCGACATGGACTGGATCAACCCGCTCTCGGAAGCCTTCATCGCCGGCTGCGTCGGGCTCGGGATCCCGCGCAACCCGGACTACAACAGCGGCGACCAGGCGGGCGTCGGCTATTTCCAGCGGGCCATCCGCAACGGCCGGCGGGTCTCCGCGGCGCGGGCCTTCCTCAAGCCGGCGATGTCCCGCCGCAACCTCGAGGTCCGCACCAATGCACGGGCCAGCGGCATCCTGTTCGAGGGCAAGCGGGCCATCGGCGTGCGCTATGTCGCGGCCCCCGGCGCCCCGGCGCGGGAGGTGCGGGCGCGGCGCGAGGTGATCGTCTCGGCCGGCACGGTGAACACCGCGCGGCTGCTGCAGATCTCGGGTGTCGGGCCGGAAGACCTGCTCGGCCGGCTCGGCGTGCCGGTGGTGCATGCGCTGCGCGGCGTCGGCGCCAATTTCCGCGACCACTATGCCTCCCGCATGGTGATGCGGGCGAAGCCGGGCGTGGATACGCTGAACGAGCTGGCGCGCGGGATGAAGCTCGGGTTGCAGATCGCCCGCTGGGGGCTGCGCCGGCCGAGCATCCTGGCCACCGCGCCGTCGCATGTGCATGTGTTCTGGAAAAGCTTCGAGGGGCTGGACGCAGCCCGACCTGCAATGCGTCTTCACCCCCGGCAGCTATGCCGAGGGCAAGGTCTACGTGCTGGACGACTATCCCGGCGTCACCGCCGGCGCCTGGCAGCACCGGCCGGAAAGCCATGGCTGGGTGCGCGCCCGCAGCGCAAACGTGTTCGAGGACCCGGAGATCAACCCGAACTACCTCTCGGATCCCATGGACATCCGCGTCCACCTCGGCGGCATGCGGCTGCTGCGGCGCATGCTCGGCACGCCCGAGCTGGCGCGCTACCTCAGCGCCGAGAGCCTGCCCGGGCCGGATGTGCAGACCGACGACGAGCTGCTGGATTTCGCCCGGCGCAACGGCAGCACCACCTACCACCTGATCGGCACCGCCCGCATGGGCCCGGCGACCGACCCGAGCGCGGTGGTGGATGACCGGCTGCTGGTGCATGGCATGCAGGGGCTGCGGGTGGTGGATGCCTCCATCATGCCGAGCATGCCCTCGGCCAATACCTATGCCACTACGCTAATGATCGCGGAAAAAGCGGCGGACTTCCTGAAGGCGGCGTAGCGCGGGCCCCGGCGGAGGACCTATCAAAAACCAATGACGTTAGGTCAGCAAAAACCTACCACCCCAAGTTGCGTTTTTGGGAGAAGGACACCCCAGAATGGTAACATCGGCGTGTTGGGTGATTCCGCGTGCGTGAAAGCGCATGGGTCGATGGCATTGTATAGCCGGGCAGGCGATATCGTCCTGCCAGAAAGGGCTTCGGAGGATGTCAGTACTTCTAGTTGAAGACGACACCACCATAAGATCAAGTTTGAGCGAAATATTTGAGCAGGCGGGGCTCGATGTCGTGGAGGCGGCCGATGCCGCGGATGCCATGGCCATCCTGCAGAACCCGCTGCAGCATATCGAGGTGATGGTGACCGACCTCGACCTCGGCCCCGGCGACGACGGCATCATGCTGGCGATCCGGGCCAGGCTCGGGCTGCCGCTGCTGCACGTGATCTACGCCACGGGCAGCCCGGAGCGGCTTGACGACCACCAGTTCCTGCCCCGCGAGACGCTGTTCACCAAGCCCTTCTGCCCCATGGACCTCACCACCGCGGTCTGCGCGCTGAGCAGCCCCGTGGTGGTTCGGCAACCGGTTGCGGTTGCCGGCTAGCGGCTTCAGCCGGCGTCCAGCCAGGCCCGGATCTCCGCGCCGTTCTCATCCAGCCTGGGCGCCGGGCGACGGACCCCGGCCGGGGTACCGCCGAGCCGTACCGGCGGGGCCAGCGCCGGCCTGCCCGCCACCTCGGTGACCACCCCGCGCGCCTGGGCCTGGGGGTGCGCCAGCGCCTCGTCATAGGACAGCACCGGCTCGCAGGGGACGCCCGCCTCCCCCAGCGCGGCCAGCCAATGCGCGCTGTCCCGGGTTTCCAGCCGGGCCTGGATCAGCGGGATCAGCACGGCGTTGTTGGCAACCCGTTTGGCGTTCACCTCGAAGCGCGGGTCGGCCGCGAGCTCCGGCAGGCCGATGATCCCGCACAGCGCCCGCCAGAACTTCTCCTTCGAGGCGCCGAGGGTGATCCAGCCATCCCGCGTGCGGAACACCCGGTACGGCGCCGAGCCCCGATGCAACTGCCCCATCCGCGGCGGCCGGGTCCCCTGGGAGAAGACATGCGCCGCCTCATAGACGCCGAGCGACAGCCCGGCCTCGAACAACGACTGGTCGATCCGCTGCCCCACCCCCGTGCGCTGCCGCGCCTGCAGGGCGCCGAGCACGGCGATGGCGGCATACATCCCGGCGGTGACATCCGTGATGGCGATGGGCAGGCGGTAGGGCTCGCCATCGGGCGGGCCGTTGCCGGCCATCAGCCCGGACATCGCCTGCGCCATCATGTCGAGCCCGCCATGCGCCGCCCAGGGGCCGGTCTGGCCGAAGCCCGAGATGCTCGCATAGACCAGCCTTGGGTTGGCCGCCGCCATCGCCTCCCAGCCGAGCCCCAGCCGCTCCAGCACGCCGGGGCGGAAATTCTCGACCAGCACATCGGCCCGCAGCGCAATGCGGCGGACCACGTCGAGGTCCGCCGGCTGCTTCAGGTCGAGCGCGATGCTGCGCTTGTTGCGGTTCCAGATGTCGAAGGGCGCGCTGCGGCCCTCGACGAAGGGCGGCATCCGCCGGGCATCGTCGCCGCCATCCGGGCGCTCGACCTTGATGACATCGGCGCCCATGTCGCCCAGCAGCATGGTGCAGTAGGGGCCAGAGAGAAAGCTGGTCAGGTCCAGCACCACCAGCCCATCCAGCGCGCCCGCCATGCCCGTCTCCTTGTCCCGCCGCGCGAGTAAAGCCGCTGCCGCCGGGTGCGGCAATCGCCGCTTTCCGCTTGATGCGCCGCAGCATTCGGCCAACATGCCAGATCGAGCCGCGAACGGATGGAATGATGAGCATCAACGCCCCGCGCCATATCCGCCTCACCTCCCACCCGGAGCCCCAGGCGCATCGCTGGCCGCTCACCTGGGCGGCGGCGAGCGCGGCGGAACGCGGGCCGGTGATCGGCTCCGTCACGCGGCCATCCGACCGCAACGTCATCGGCACCCATGGCGGCTCCTACTCGCTGTACCGGGCGCTGGCGGTTTCCTCCGGCACCCTCTCGCCCTTGCAGCGGCCGGACCTCGCCAACACCCACCCCGTCACCGAGATCGGCCCCTACCCGCAATGGAGCGAGCCCGGGAAGATCGTCTCGCTCGACCCCTGGGGCATGTGGTGGCCGACGCCTTCGGCCAGGCCATCGGCGAGGGCATCGACATCCGCCCGACCATCGCCATCACCCGGGCGCGGCTGAACATGGCCGAGCTGAACGCCCTCATCGCCGATGGCGAGCTGCACCCCGACGGCGCGGTGCTGCACCCCGGCGGCGATGTCTCGGTCACCAAGGCGGCCATAGACCCGGTCTGGTGGCTGCCCGGCATCGCCGAGCGCTTCGGCGTGGCCGAGCACGACCTCCGCCGCACCCTGTTCGAGCAGACCGGCGGCATGTACCCGGAACTGGTCACCCGCCCGGACCTCTCGGTCTTCCTGCCCCCGGTCGGCGGCATCACCGTCTATATCTTCGGCGACCCGCGCGCCCTGGCCGACCGCCGCGTGCCCCTCACCTGCCGCGTGCACGACGAATGCAACGGCTCGGACGTCTTCGGCTCCGACATCTGCACCTGCCGCCCCTACCTCATCCAGGGCATCGAGGAGAGCATCCGCTCCGCCCAGGACGGCGGCGCGGGCCTGGTCGTCTACAACCGCAAGGAAGGCCGGGCGCTCGGCGAGGTGACCAAATTCCTCGTCTACAACGCCCGCAAGCGCCAGGAAGGCGGCGACCAGGCCGCCACCTATTTCGAACGCACCGAATGCGTCGCCGGGGTGCAGGACGCCCGCTTCCAGCAACTGATGCCGGATGTGCTGCACTGGCTCGGCATCACCCGCATCCACCGGCTGATCTCGATGTCCAACATGAAATACGACGCCATGGTCGAGCAGGGCATCGAGATCGGCGAACGGGTGCCCATCCCCGCCAACCGCATCCCGCCCGATGCCTCGGTCGAGATGGAGGCGAAGAAGGCCGCCGGCTACTTCGCCCCCGATGCGCCGACCGCGGCCGAACTCGCCCGCACCATCGGCCGCCCCATGGGGGACATGTGAGCGCCGCTGGCCTGCTGCTGACGCCCGAGGCGGTGCGCACCCGCTCCGCCGAACTCCACGCCCTCGGCCTCGACGGCGGCCTGCACGCCTGGACCCTGCGGCCCGAACGCCTCCCCGCCACCGCCGACCTCGTGGCCCGGGTGGTGCGGGACAACTACCCGAGCCTCGCCGTGCCCTTCCACGCGCGCTGGCGCCACTTCGCCACGGGCGGCCGGGACCGCTGGGCCGCCCTCCGCCCCCGGCTGCCGGCGGATGCGGCCGGCCAGGCCCGCGCCGCCTTCGACGCGGTGGTGGTCTCCGTCCTGCTGGATGCCGGCGCCGGCATGGCCTGGCGCTACCGGGATGCCGCGACCGGCGCCACGCTGTCCAAGTCCGAGGGCCTCGGCGTCGCCAGCCTGGCGATGTTCGCCGCCGGCACCTTCGCCGACGACGGCCACTCCCCCCGCGCCGATGCCAGCCGGCTCGCTTCCCTCGGCGCCGCCGACCTCGCGGCCGGCTTCCAGGCCGGGCCGGACAACCCGCTGGTCGGCCTCGAAGGCCGCGCCGCGCTGCTGCGCCGGCTGGGCGAGACCCTGGCGGCGGCCGGGCTCGACCGCCCCGGCGCGCTGTATGATGCGCTGGCCGCCTCCGCCGCGGGCGGAACCCTGCCGGCGCGGGACATCCTCATCACCCTGCTGCGCCACCTCGGCCCGATCTGGCCGGGGCGGGTGACCTTGGAGGGGGTGAACCTCGGCGATTGCTGGCACCACCCCGGCATCCGCCGCGGGGATGCGACGGCCGGGCTGATCCCCTTCCACAAGCTGTCCCAATGGCTGGCCTATTCGCTGATCGAGCCCTTGCAGGCGGCCGGGATCGCGGTGACGGGCCTCGATGCGCTGACCGGCCTGCCGGAATACCGCAACGGCGGGCTGTTCCTCGACATGGGGGTGATCCTGCCGCGCGACCCGGCGGCGCTGGCGGCCGGGCATGCCCCGGGCGACCTGCTGGTGGTGGAATGGCGGGCGCTGACGGTCGCGCTGCTGGATGCGGTGGCGCCGCTGGTGCGGGCGCGGCTGGGGCTGGCGGAGGATGATTTTCCGCTGGCGCGGGTGCTGGAGGGCGGGACCTGGGCGGCGGGGCGGCGGCTGGCGGCGGAGTTGCGGGCGGATGGGGGGCCGCCGGTGCGGGTGGTGAGTGATGGGACGGTGTTTTGAGGGGGCAACGGCAACCCTTAGTTTAGATAGCGTAAGGTCGGCACGGTGCAAGTTTTTTAGAACGAGGGCGTTTTGACCGGCACCATTAGGAATAATAGTCCCGCCGCAGCATCTCTTGCTATGAACTGAATTAAAGGCAAGCGCACAACGTATTGATGCTTTGAGCTACTACAGAGCCGTTGCCCGTTTTGAGCGATTGCACACTTCACACAAAACTTGAATGTTCAATGCTGAACTGGACCCACCTCTTGCGTGCGGCAATATATGGTCGAACTCGATGCGTTCAATGTTTCGGTCAACCTTGTGCCGAAGCTTATCTTTTCCGTCCCCAGGACAGAATGAGCCACCACGCTCGAAGGCTTCAAGAGCTGCCTGTCTGACCTCTCCTGGGAAGTTTCGTGGGTGGCGGGACAAGTTTGATTGCCTGAAGTGTATTGTCGGCTGGGAGGTTTTGAACGTAATTTCAAAACCACCAAGCCTCCGGAAGTGGCGTGCCAAAGTTTGTAATTTTGTTGCTTCTGCCGCACAAACAGTGCACTCGGTTTTTCGAACTCCAAGATACGTTTTTCCAACATTTTTGTCTCCTTAAAATGCATTGAGTTATAATAATACTTAAATGGTTCATACGAGGCAGGCTTAAGTAAACTCGCCTACCTTTGTACGACACCCAAATTCCATCTCCTGCATGCACCGTGAGAGTTATTCCAAAAATCTCGGATTGTGCTGCATCAAGCGCTTTAAGATACTTTATTACATCATGCACAAATAGATTTTTATATTCCCCTCGCCCTTTTTTAGGTATAAGACGCTCAAAATAATCTGCCGATCTATGCAATGATCCATATCGCGCCACTTATTTATCCTTTGAACGAAGTTGGGCACCTAAGAACGAGCGTTATCAGAGGCTCAATCCCGGAGCCCCTCCGTCGTGGTTCGGGCACCGCCTCCGGTGGATATCCGACCCATTCGCTCCATACTCATTGCCGCACAATTGGCATTTTAGGACGTATATTTTTTGGTTGTGGTCCGTACCATCGAGGCCAGTAGACCGGATGACCTCCTGCTGGTTTGGGTTCACGTATCCGGGGCTCGTCGTGCCTTTGGATGCCCGTCCCGTCGGCCGGCTCGTTTTGTTGGCTGCCTTCGGCGTCGCCAGCATCTGCCGCGGGACGGCGTCGCGCCTCTCGGAGTCTTCGGCCTCATCCACAGGCTTCTCCTGCAATCCATCCAGTGAAGCATTAGGTGGTTGCAGGACTTCACTGCAAACTTTTAATGGTGGGTATGCCAACCCGTCTATCCCGGGTCGCGCCCAACGCGGAAATCAGGCTCGCCCAACCAGGTGAGTACCCTTAGAGGAGCGCCCGAATAACCCGCTCCTGCAATGCGCGTCATCAGCGCCTGGGCGACACTTGAAGCCGCCGTGGGCACCGCCTTCGTGGAAATGCTAGGATCAGAATATTCGCCTGGCATGATCGGCACACCTGTAGCCATGTACCTAGCCCTTACTAGTACGGCCGCACAAAAAGATGTTTTGCGAGCAGCAGCACGTAAATGCCTCGGTAGAGCCGGACACCTGGAGCTCTTTGAGGCGTTACTAAGACTGCATGGCAAAGCATCTAAGGGACGGAACCGCATTGCGCACTGGATTTGGGGCGTATCGCCGCAAATACCCAAAGCAATACTGTTGTGCAGCCCTGATGCTTACATAGAATCCAAACGGATAGATAGCTACAGAGCATCTCCTCAAAAGGAGCTAGAAAGCTACTCCCCAGAAAAAATTGTAGAGGACATTAAGCGTTGGTCTCCGTCTCTTACGACCGAAAAAATATTTGTCTATACCTCCGCTGATTTTAAACAACTAAGCGAGTCTATTGAAAGAGCCGCGAACTATTTTCGAGCATTTGCTGAGCTAGTACCTATCCATTCTCGAACAAATTGGCGAACCACTATATAACGAGCTATGTAGCGCACCCGAAGTTCGTCGAGAACTCGACCGTGTAGGTCCTGATCTTAGACATCACCCAGAAGACTAGCCACCACAGCCTCAGCAACTGTGGCAATTTTCTTTTGCGAAATGTTCACTGGCAAATCAAACTATTTTCTACCTCCTTTCGTCAGGCAGGCCGACCTGAGACTGCCCTCTTTCAGTTCTTTTTAGGGAATAAAAACTATCTCCTTTCATTGAAGGGGTAATGCCGTCCATTGTCTTACGCCGCCGATTAAGACATGTATCCGGTGACATGAAGACTTACGCTGTCTAGAGCGGTTTCCGGCCTGACTGAATCGCTTGTGATCCACAAAGCGGCGCGGAGATGATTCAGTTGCTCCTCGGCAAGGGGGGCGATGGAGATGTCGAAGGCGCTGTCGGTCGATTTGCGGGAACGCGTGGTGGCGGCGGTGACGGCGGGATCGTCGTGCCGGGCGGCGGCGGTCCGCTTCGGGGTGAGCGCGGCCAGCGCGGTCCGGTGGGCAGCGCTGAGACGAAAAGTGGGTTCGGTCGCGCCAGGGCCGCTCGGTGGGGACCGGCGCTCGGCGCAGACTGAGGCTCATGCGGCGCTGATCCTGCGCCTTATCGACCAGAAGTCCGACATGACGCTGAAGGAGATCCAGGCCGAGTTGGCGAAGGCTGGTGTATCCGCCGGCATCGGCACGCTGTGGCGCTTCTTCGACCGGCGCCGGATGACATGGAAAAAAAGTCTGCCCATGCCGAGGAGCAGGATCGCCCGGACGTCCTGAGGCGGCGACGTGCCTGGTTCGAGGCCCAGCCTGACCTCGACCCGGACCGCCTGGTGTTCATCGATGAAACCTGGGCTTCGACCAACATGGCCCGCACCCACGGCCGGGCACCCCGGGGCGAGCGGCTGCGGGCCGCCGTCCCACACGGTCATTGGTTGACCACGACCTTCGTCGCCGGCCTGCGCAACACCGGCATGGTCGCACCGATGGTGCTCGATGGGCCGATCAACGGCTCCCTCTTCCAGGACTACGTGGAGCAGGTGCTGGTGCCCGAACTCCGCCCTGGCGACATCGTCGTGATGGACAACCTCGGCAGCCACAAGGGTGCAGGCGTCAGGGCCGCGATCGAGGCCGCAGGGGCGAGCCTGCTCTACCTCCCACCCTACAGCCCCGACTTCAACCCAATCGAGCAGGCCTTCGCCAAGCTGAAGGCCATGCTGCGCAAGGCGGCTGAGCGCACCCTCGATGACCTCTGGCGCAGCATCGGCCGCATCATCGACACCTTCACGCCAACCGAGTGTGCCAACTACTTCGCCGCCGCCGGCTATGACGCAGACTGATAGGAAACCGCTCTAGTTATGGTTTTGGTAATGTGGCCCGTTAGGTCGCTAACCGGCTCAGGCAAACGGAATGAACGGGTGCCCCCGCCTTTCATCCCCTTGACAACAGGAAGAAATTCCTGCTACCCTCCGGCCCCCTTCCCCCACCCGCCGGAGGCTCCACCCCATGCCCAACTTCCTCCCCGCGGGCTTCCCCTCCCCCCCTCGAACTCATCCACCGCGTCTCCGTCGCCCCGCTCCGCGGCCTGACCGCGCCCCGCCCCTGGGCGCCGCTGAGCGATGCGGAATGGGGGCACATCGCCCCCATCCTCGCCGCCATGGGCTGCGGCCTCTCCCTCACCCGCCGCGCCGGCCGCCCCCCGGTGGATACCCGCGCCCGGCTGGATGCCATCTTCCGCGCCGTCACCCTGAAGCACCCGCGCGGCGGCCGCGGCGCCTGGGCGCAACTGCCCGAGGCGCATGGCAAGGCGGATACCGTCTCCCGCAGCTATCGCCGCTGGGCCCGCGCCAACCTCTGGGCCCGGCTGCTGGTGCAGGTCGCCTCCCCCGGCTGCCCGCCGGTGCTGCGCGGCCTCACCCACTGGGTCTGCTGCGCCTTCCGCCGGGGCATCCGCATCATGGGGCTGCGCGCCGTCACCCTGGCCCGCCGGCTGCGGCTGCACTCCGCCCTGCCCGCGCCCTCCTGCCTGCTGTGGGACAGGGATTTGTCCGAATACATCGCCCCCATCCTCCCCGCCGTCATCAATTATCAGGTCGGCCACCCGGGCTGGCGCCTGCCGAAGGGGCTGCTGCGGGCGCTGGATGGCCTGGTGCGCTTCTGCCTCGGCCGCAAGCCGCGCCGCTGGATGGAGCCGGCCTGATGCGCCGCGCTCGCGCCGCCGCCGCCGCTCCGCTATGGGTTGAAGCCGGGCCGGCGGCATCCCCGCGCGGCCCCAGGGCGCCACACCTCTGGGCGCCACGCCCCTGGGCGCTGAAGGAGAGCGACTGAACATGCGGCAGGTCAACCTCGTCCGTCACCCGCTGGTGCAGCACAAGCTGTCCCTGATGCGCCATGCCGAACGCTCCACCCAGGGCTTCCGCCGGCTGCTGAACGAAATCGGCATGCTGCTGGCCTATGAGGTCACCCGCGACCTGCCGCTGGAGGATGTGGAGATCGAAACCCCCCTGGCCCGCATGAAAACCCCCATCCTGTCCGGCAAGAAGCTGGTCTTCGCCCCCATCCTGCGGGCCGGCATGGGCTTCGTGGACGGCATGCTGGAACTGGTGCCCTCCGCCCGCATCGCCCATATCGGCCTCTACCGGGACCCCAAGACGCTGCAGGCGGTGGAGTACTACTTCAAGGCCCCGCCGGACGTGGCGGAACGCCTGGTCATCGTGCTGGACCCGATGCTGGCCACCGCCAACAGCGCCGTCGCCGCGGTGGACCGGCTGAAGGAACGCGGCTGCCGGGAGTTGCGTTTGGTCTGCCTGCTGGCCGCCCCCGAAGGCATCGAGCGCTTCCACGGCGCCCACCCCGAGGTGCCCATCTGGACCGCGGCGGTGGACAGCCACCTCGATTCCCACGGCTACATCGTCCCCGGCCTCGGCGATGCCGGGGACCGGATGTTCGGCACGAAATAGCGCCGCCGTGCCGGATGTCTGGACCTTTCCGAACGTTTCTGCCATGGGTTGCAGTTCCCTCGCCCGACGCCCTGAAAGGTACGCCCCGACGAGCCCATGGCCAGCAAACGCAAGCCTTCCAAGCGCGGCCGCCAGTGCGCCGCCCTGCCCTTCCAGGAACGTAACGGCGAAACCCAGGTTCTGCTCGTCACCAGCCGCGAGACCAAGCGCTGGGTGCTGCCCAAGGGCTGGACGGAGAAGAACAGCCGCGACAGCAGCCAGGCGGAGCGGGAAGCCTTCGAGGAAGCCGGCATCATCGGCCGCATCGGCACCCAGCCGATCGGCACCTACGCCTACCCGAAGCGGCTGCAGAACGGCGCTACCGTCACCTGCGACGTGGCGGTCTTCCCCCTAGCGGTCGAACAACTGCTGGAAGACTGGCCGGAGAAATCCCAGCGGGAGCGCCGCTGGTTCAGCCTGCCGGAGGCGGCCATGGCGGTCGAGGAAGGTGGGCTGGTCACGCTGATGCTGAGCCTGGCGGCACCCCCGGCCTGACGAACGCGAAAGGGGCGGCAGGTTGCCCCGCCGCCCCATTCTTCACGCTCGACGATGGGCCGGTGTTACGCGGCTTCCGCCTCGTCGGCCTCGTCGGCGCGCTCGGGCTTCGGGCCGCTGTCCAGGCCCTTGGCGGCCGGATCGCGGTCCACCAGCTCGATCACCGCCATGTTCGCGCAATCGCCGTAGCGGATGCCCGCCTTGAGCACGCGGGTGTAGCCGCCGGCGCGGGTCTTGTAGCGGTCCGCGATGGTGCTGAACAACTTGTCCACCACCTTCTCGTCCATGATCTGGGCATAGGCCTGGCGCCGCGCATGCAGGCCGCCACGCTTGCCGAGGGTGATGATGCGCTCCACATAGGGGCGCAGTTCCTTCGCCTTCGGCAGGGTGGTGGTGATCTGCTCATGCTTGAGCAGGCTGGTCGCCATGTTGCGGAACATGGCGAGCCGGTGGGTAGAGGTGACGTTGAGCTTCCGCCCCGCCATTCCGTGACGCATGGTGGTTGTTCCCTAGTTGGCTGAAGCTAGAACGGCTCTTCCAGCTTCTTCGCCAGATCTTCGATGTTTTCCGGCGGCCAACCAGTCACGGTCAGGCCGAGGCCGAGACCCATGGAGGCGAGGACCTCCTTGATCTCGTTCAGCGACTTGCGGCCGAAGTTCGGGGTCCGCAGCATTTCCTGCTCGGTCTTTTGAACGAGGTCGCCGATGTAGACGATGTTATCGTTCTTCAGGCAGTTCGCCGAGCGGACGGACAGCTCAAGCTCATCGACCTTGCGGAGCAGGTTGCGGTTGAAGGGCAGGTCGTCCCGCTCTTCTTCCACCTTGCGCTCGCGCGGCTCGTCGAAGTTGATAAACAGCTGAAGCTGGTCCTGCAGGATCCGGGCAGCGAGCGCCACCGCATCCTCAGGGGCCACCGTGCCGTCGGTCTCGACGTTCAGGATGAGCTTGTCGTAGTCGGTCACCTGCCCGACGCGGGTCGGTTCCACGCGATAGGCCACGCGGCGCACCGGGGAATAGATAGCATCCACTGGGATCAACCCGATCGGGGCATCTTCCGGGCGGTTCATGACAGCCGGAACGTAGCCCTTGCCATTGCCGATGGTGAATTCCATCGAAAGCTTGGCGCCATCGTCGAGCGTGCAGATGACCAGGTCCGGATTGGCGATCTCGATGTCGCCGGTGGTCTGGATCTGGCCCGCAGTCACCTCACCGGGACCGGTCGCGGTCAGCTGGAGGCGCTTCGGCCCCTCACCCTGCATGCGGATGGCCAACTGCTTCACGTTCAGCACGATATCCGTGACATCCTCGCGGACACCCTGGATGCTGCTGAACTCATGCAACACGCCATCGATGCGCAGCGCCGTCACGGCCGCCCCCTGAAGGGAGGACAGCAGCACGCGGCGAATCGCATTACCGAGCGTCATGCCGAAGCCGCGCTCCAGTGGCTCGGCGATGATGGTCGCCGTGCGGTCGGGGTCGGCACCAAGCTGGGTGTCCAGCTTCTCGGGCCGAATGAGCGACCGCCAATTCCTCTCGATCACGAGCAGTCTCCTACGCCAGCACCACGCAACACCGGTCTCGAATTCAGACGCGACGGCGCTTGCGCGGGCGGCAACCATTGTGCGGGATGGGCGTCACGTCCCGGATGGCGGTGACGTAGAAGCCGACCGCCTGAAGGGCGCGCAGCGCCAATTCGCGGCCCGACCCGGGACCGCTCACCATGATCTCAAGCGTCTCCATCCCGTGCTCGCGGGCCTTGCGGCCAGCGTCCTCAGCGGCGACCTGCGCCGCATACGGGGTGGACTTCCGGCTGCCCTTGAAGCCCTGGCTGCCGGAGGACGACCAGGCAATGGCGTTGCCCTGGGCATCGGTGATCGTCACGATCGTGTTGTTGAAGCTGGCGAGCACATGCGCCACGCCGGAAGAGATGTTCTTCCGTTCCTTCTTGCGCGGCGCGCGAGCGCCGCCACGGGGGTCGCGGGCCATATTACTTCGTCACCTTCTTCTTGCCGGCAATCGCCACCGCCTTGCCCTTGCGGGTGCGGGCGTTGGTGTGGGTGCGCTGGCCGCGGACCGGCAGGCCCCGACGGTGGCGCAGGCCACGGTAGCAGGCCATGTCCATCAGCCGCTTGATGTTCATCGCGACTTCACGCCGGAGGTCGCCCTCCACGCGGTACTCACGGTCGATGAGTTCGCGGATGCGGATGACTTCCTCATCCGTGAGCTGGTTGACCCGACGGTCCTCAGGAATGCCGAGCTTGCTGCAGATCTCGACCGCGTTCTTCGGGCCGATGCCGTAGATGTAGCGCAGCGAGATTTGCACGCGCTTATTCGTGGGGATGTTCACTCCGGCGATGCGCGCCACTGCTCAGCTCCTGGAGCCTGTCGCTCCTGCTCGCGCCGGAATGGCTTGATGCCATCCACGGCTAAATTATCGACCCAAATGGTATAAGCGGTGAAACGCGGCCGGGAAGACCCAGGGCCGCATCTGACCGCGAGAGGCGCGGACTATACCCACGGACCCCCTTGCGTCAACCCTTCTCCGGGGCAGGACCGAGGATCGCCTCGATCTGCCCCGCCACTTCGGCCATCTCGGCCATGCCGTCAACCACTCGCAGGACACCCTGAGAGGCATAGTAGGGCAGCAAGGGTGCCGTCTGGCGGTGGTAGGCATCCAGCCGTGCCGCCACCAGCTCCGCCTTGTCGTCGGCTCGCCGGATGAACTCGGTGCTGCCGCAGACATCGCAGACGCCCGACCTGGCCGGCTGCTTGAAGCGGTCGTGGTAGCCCTCGCCGCATTTGGCGCAGGTGAAGCGTCCGGCGATGCGTTCCACCAGCGCCGCGTCGTCCACCTGCAACTCGATGACGTGCTGCAGCGGCATGGCCTTTTCCTTGAGGACCATGTCGAGCGCCTCGGCCTGCGGCACGGTCCGCGGAAAACCGTCCAGGATGAAGCCAGCGGCGACATCCGGCTGCGCCACCCGGGCCGCCAGCATGGCGATGATGATGGCGTCGGGCACCAGCTCCCCACGCTCCATGATCGCCTTGGCTTGCTGGCCGATGGTGCTGCCAGATCGGACCTCGGCCCGCAGCATGTCCCCGGTCGAGATCTGCCGCAGCCCGTAACGCTCTTCCAGGCGTTTGGCCTGGGTACCTTTCCCGGCCCCCGGCGGGCCCAGCAGGATCAGGTTCATTCGTCGTTCCCCCATGCAAGCCGCGACATCAACCGCCCCAGAACCCCAACCCGTGCCACCTGGCCGACCGGATCAGCGTGGGCGCGGCGATCCGCGACCGCCCAGCCGGGCCTTGCGGATCAGCCCCTCGTACTGATGGGCAAACAAATGAGACTGCACCTGCGCCACCGTGTCCATGGTGACGGAGACGATGATCAGCAGGGACGTCCCGCCGAAGTAGAACGGCACCCCGTAGTTGCTGATCAGCAGTTCCGGCAGGATACAGACCAGGCAGAGATACAGCGCGCCTACCGCGGTCAACCGCGTCAATACCCGGTCGAAGTAGTCCGCGGTGTGCTGGCCGGGGCGAATGCCGGGGACGAACCCGCCATACTTCTTGAGGTTGTCGGCGGTCTCGGTTGGGTTGAACACCACGGCCGTGTAGAAGAACGCGAAGAAGATGATCAGCCCCATGTACAGCGCCATGTACAACGGCTGACCATGCGCCAGGGCGTTGGAGATGGCGCTGAGCCAGCCCTCCGCCGCCGGGTCTACCGCGAAGCCGGCCACGGTCGCAGGCAGCAACAGCAGCGAGGAGGCGAAGATCGGCGGGATCACCCCGGCGGTGTTCAGCTTCAGCGGCAGGTGGGTGTTCTCGCCACCGAACATCCGGTTGCCAACCTGGCGCTTTGGATACTGTACCGGAATACGACGCTGCGCCCGCTCGACGAACACCACCAGCGCAATGACGCCAAGCGCCACCAGCAGGAAGAAGATGATGAAGAAGGTGGAGAGCGCCCCTGTCCGGCCAAGCTCCAGCGTCGCCACCAGGGCCGCGGGCAGGTTGGCGACGATGCCGGCGAAAATGATCAAGGAGATGCCGTTGCCGATGCCGCGGGCGGTGATCTGCTCGCCCAGCCACATCAGGAACATGGTCCCGCCGACCAGCGTGATGACGCAGGACAGCCTGAAGAACATCCCGGGATCGGCGACCGCCGGCCCAAAGGCGCCCCGCATGCTTTCAAGGCCGATGGCAATGCCCCAGGCCTGGAAGACCGCGATCAATACCGTGAGGTAGCGGGTATACTGGTTGATCTTCTTGCGGCCCAACTCGCCTTCCTTCTTCAAGGTCTCGAGCGTCGGCACGGCCGCGGTCATCAACTGCATGATGATGCTGGCGGAGATGTAGGGCATGATGTTCAACGCGAACACGGTCATGCGCCCGAGCGCACCTCCGCTGAACATGTCGAACATGCCAAGGATCCCGCCGCCATGCTGGCGCAGGATTTCCCCCATGACCCCGGCATCCACCCCCGGCACCGGCACATAGGTGCCGAGCCGGTAGACGATGAGCGCCCCCAGGGTAAACCAAATCCGCTTCTTCAGCTCGGTGGCCTTGGCCAGGACACCGAGGTTGAGATTGGCGGCTAACTGCTCGGCGGCGGAGGCCATTGACCCTAAACCCTTCTCACGACAACGGCGCCCCCAACCGAAGGGAAACCCCTCGGCCGTGGCGCCGCAGCCACGAACCTTTCTCTAGGTAGCGACCGCCCCGCCGGGCGGCAAGCGTCACGCTTCAGCGGGAACTTCCACCTTGGGCGGGTTCAGCAGCGTGATCGACCCACCGGCCGCCTCGACCGCGGCAACCGCGGTGGCAGAGGCGCCAGAGACGGTGATCGTCACCGGCCGGGTCAGCGTGCCATGGCCGAGCAGCCGGATACCGGCGAACTTCGTGCCTGACCGGACGATGCCCGACGCCCAGAGACCAGCCTCGTCGATCGGCTCCCCGCCCGGCAGACGGCCTTCCTCGATCGCCTTGTCCAGCGCCCCGATGTTGAGCGGCACATATTCCTTGCGAAAGATGTTGACGAAGCCCCGCTTCGGCAGCCGGCGATAGATCGGCAGCTGACCGCCTTCGAAGCCGTTCAGCGCCACGCCCGAACGGGCCTTCTGGCCCTTCACGCCCTTGCCGGAGGTCTTACCCTTGCCGGAGCCGATGCCGCGGCCAAGCCGCTTGGATTTGTAGCGCGCGCCCGGATTGTCGCGCAGCTCATTCAGTTTCATGGTCTGTCCTTCAGTCCCCGACCTTGAGCAGGTGGGCGACCTTGCGGATCATGCCGCGGACCGAAGGGGTATCCTCCAGCTCCCGCGAACGGTGCATCTTGTTCAGGCCAAGCCCGACCAGCGTTTCCCGCTGGCCCGGCTTGCGACCGATCGGCGACCCGACCTGGGTCACCTTCACGGTCTTCTTCGCCACGTCAGACACTGGCAACCTCCTGGGCCGGCGCTTCCGCCGGGGCCTGGTCCTTGCGCGGGCCGAGCAGGTCCGAGACCTTCTTGCCGCGCCGTGAGGCGACGGCCCGGGGGCTCGTGCTGCGGTTCAGCGCCGCGAAGGTGGCCTTGATCATGTTGTGCGGGTTGGTCGAGCCGGTGCACTTGGCGACGACATCGCCCATGCCCAGGGTCTCGAAGATCGCCCGCATCGGGCCGCCGGCGATGATGCCGGTACCCGCCGGCGCCGCCCGCAGGATGACGCGGCCGGCACCGAACTCGCCCAGCACATCGTGGTGCAGGGTCCGGCCCTCACGCATCGGCACGCGGATCATGGTGCGCTTCGCCTGCTCGGTCGCCTTGCGGATCGCCTCAGGCACCTCGCGCGCCTTGCCGGCGCCCCAGCCGACGCGACCCTTCTGGTCACCGACGACGACCAGCGCGGCAAAGCTGAACCGGCGGCCGCCCTTCACCACCTTGGCGACGCGGTTGATGGTGACGAGCTTATCCTTCAGCTCGTCGCCATCGCCACGCTCCTGGCGGTTCTCATTCTCGCGGCCGCGGCCGCGGCGACGGCGATCACCATCGCCACCACCATGCTCGCCGCCGCCACCGCTATGTGGGGTACGTGCCATCTATGCCATCCTCAGAACGACAATCCGCCCTCACGGGCGGCGTCGGCCAGGGCCTTGACCCGGCCATGGTAAAGATAAGGCCCGCGGTCGAACACGACCTTCTCGACCCCGGCAGCCAGAGCGCGCTCCGCCACCATCTTGCCAACCTTCGTCGCGGCATCCTTGTCCGCGCCGGTCTTCAACGCCTCGCGCATGTCCTTCTCGATGGAAGAAGCAGCGGCGAGGGTCCGGCCCTGCGCGTCGTCGATGACCTGCGCATAGATGTGCCGGCCGGAACGGAACACGGACAGCCGGGGACGGCCACCGCTTTTGATCTTCAGCTGGTAGCGCAGCCGAGACCGGCGGCGCGTCTGCAATGCGAGCTTATCGGCCATTACTTCTTCTTACCCTCCTTCCGGAGGATCTGCTCGTTCGTGTAACGCACGCCCTTGCCCTTGTAGGGCTCCGGGCCGCGCCACGCACGGATTTCAGCGGCAACCTGACCAACCTGGCGCTTGTCCGCACCTTCCACCTTGATGGCGGTCGGGCGTTCGCAGGTGACCTTGATGCCGGCCGGGATGGGATACCGGACCTCATGGCTGAAGCCGAGGCTCAGGATCAGATCCGAACCCTGGACCACAGCGCGGTAGCCGGTGCCGTTGATTTCCATCGACTTCACGAAGCCGGTGGAAACGCCCGTTACCATGCTGTTGATGAGGCTGCGGGTGGTGCCCCACATGGTGCGGCTGCGGCGATCGTCCCGGCGCGGCTTCACCGCCACCAGGTCGTTCGCAATCTCCACATCCACATCATCGGTCAGTGCGAGCTTGAGCTCGCCGTTCCGGCCCTTGGCCACCACGGTCCGGCCCTGCAGCGCCACCTGGACGCCGCTCGGCACGGGAACGGGATATTTGCCGACGCGCGACATGCCCTATCCCTCCCTCAGAACACGCGGCACAGGACTTCGCCGCCAACATTGGCAACGCGAGCCTCGGTGTCGCTCATGACGCCACGCGGCGTCGAAAGGATGGAGATGCCAAGGCCGTTGTAGAACTTCGGCAGCTCCTTGATCTTGGAATAGACGCGCCGGCCAGGCTTGGAGACGCGCATGATCTCCTTGATGGCGGGCTCGCCTTCCGAATACTTCAGCTCGACCTCGATGCGGCTGACGCCGGGACGCTCCTGCTCCACCCGCCAGGCGCGGATATAGCCTTCACGCTTCAGCACGTCGAGCACATCGGTCCGCAGCCGGCTGGCCGGGGCGACGCAACGCGTCTGCCGGGCCCGCTGGGCGTTGCGAATTCGGGTCAACAGATCCCCGAGCGGATCGGACAAAGACATATCCCCGCCCCCTTACCAGCTTGCCTTGGTCACGCCAGGAAGTTGGCCCGTATTGGCCAGCTCCCGCAGCATGTTCCGGCTGAGCTTGAACTTGCGATAGTTGCCACGCGCGCGACCGGTCAGCTCGCAACGCAGGCGAACCCGGTTTGCAGCGCCGTTGCGCGGCAGCTGGGCCAGCTTCAAGGTCGCTTCGAAGCGTTCCTCGACTGGCAAGGTGCGGTCCATCACCACGCTTTTCAGCAGGGCGCGCTTGGCGGCATGCGTCTGCGAGAGCTTCTCGCGACGCTTGTTCTTCTGGACTGCCGAAGTCTTGGCCATGCGGTCTTTATCCTCCGGAACCTGCCCACTCGAAGCGGGCGGTTTTCCCAAGATCAGTTGGTGCCAAAGCTATTTGGCAAACGGAAGCTGGAACGCCGTCAGCAGCGCCTTCGCTTCCTTGTCGGTCTTCGCCGTGGTGACGAATTGGATGTCCATGCCGCGGACCGTATCCACCCGATCATAGTTGATCTCGGGGAACACGATCTGCTCCTTCAGGCCCATGGCGAAGTTGCCACGCCCGTCGAAGCCCCGGTTGGCCGGCAGCCCACGGAAGTCCCGCACCCGCGGCATCGCCACGGTCACGAGCCGATCCAGGAACTCGTACATCCGCGCCTTGCGCAGCGTCACCTTGCAGCCGATGGCCTGGCCTTCGCGGATCTTGAAACCCGCGATAGCCTTCTTGGCCTTGGTCCGCACCGGACGCTGCCCAGCGATCGCCGTCAGTTCGGCCACCGCCGCATCCAGCTTCTTGCTATCGGCCGCGGCTTCGCCGACGCCCATGTTGATAACGATCTTCTGGAGCTTCGGCACTTCCATCGGATTGGCATAGCCGAATTCCTCGACCAGCCGCTGCCGCACCACTTCGGCATAGAATGCCGCGAGCCGCGGCTTCTCCGCCGGCGACGCCGCCGACTTGCCGGGCCTTGCCGCAATGGTGGTCACGACGCGGGAGCCCTCGCTCGAAGCCTCCGGCTTCTTCGCGTTGTCCCGGCTTGCGGCACCGCCCTTCTTGGACGCGCCGCCCTTCTTTGAATCGCTCATGCGTCAAGCACCTCGCCCGAAGGCTTCGCCACGCGCACCTTCTTCCCGTCTTCCAGCACCTGGAACCCCACGCGGGTCGGCTTGCCGGATTTCGGGTCGAGCAGCGCCAGGTTGGAGAGGTGGATCGGCGCCTCTTTCTCCTGGATACCGCCCGGGGCATTCATCCCGCGCGGCTTCTGGTGACGCTTCACCACGTTCACGCCCTGCACCAGGGCACGCTTTTCCGTCGGGTTCACGGCGATGACCTCGCCGCGCTTGCCCTTGTCACGACCGGTCAGAACCTGAACCCGGTCACCCTTGCGGATCTTGGCCGCCATGGTCAGAGGACCTCCGGCGCCAGGGAGATGATCTTCATGTACTTCCGTGCCCGGAGCTCACGCACCACGGGTCCGAAGATACGCGTGCCGATCGGCTCGCCCTGCTTGTTGATCAGTACCGCGGCATTGCTGTCGAAGCGGATCGCCGTGCCATCGATGCGACGCACCGGGTAGGAGGTGCGGACGATGACGGCGCGATGCACCTCACCCTTCTTCACCTTGGCGCGCGGGATCGCTTCCTTGATGGACACGACGATGATGTCGCCCACGCTGGCCGTCTTCCGCTTCGACCCGCCGAGCACTTTGATGCACTGGACGCGGCGTGCACCGGAGTTGTCGGCGACTTCGAGGTTGGCTTCAACGCCGATCATGCCGACACCGCTTCGGTTGAGGCAGCCAGCGGATTACCGTTCCGCTGCACAACCTGCCAAGCCTTGCGCTTGGACAAGGGCGGGCATTCCTCGATCTGCACGAGATCGCCTTCCTTGCACAGGTTGGCTTCATCGTGGGCGGCGTACTTCTTCGAACGCCGGATGAACTTCTTATAGAGCGGATGCATCACGCGACGTTCGACAAGGACGGTAACCGTCTTGTCCATCTTGTCGCTGACCACCCGGCCCGTGAGGACGCGCTTCGGCATTGCCGCTGGTCTCCTCTCAGCCCTTGGGTTGCACAGATGCCGAGCGCTTCCGCTCGGACATCACGAACTTAATGCGCGCGATATCGCGCCGCACCACCTTGACGCGGCCAGTAGCCTCAAGCTGCCCGGTTGCCCGCTGAAAGCGCAGGTTGAACTGCTCCTTCCGCAGATCGAGTAGCTGCGTCTGCAGTTCATCCGGTGTCTTGGCACGGATGTCCGCGATCTTCGTCATAGCCTCACGCCTCCGCCGCGCCGAGGCGCGACACGATCTTCGTCCTGATCGGCAACTTGGCGGCGCCGAGCGTCAGCGCCTCCTTGGCCGTATCGAGCGACACGCCGTCGATCTCGAACATAATCCGGCCCGGCTTGACCCGGGCCACCCAGAATTCCGGCGCGCCCTTGCCGGAGCCCATGCGGACTTCGGCCGGCTTCGTCGAGACCGGCACATCCGGGAAAATCCGGATCCAGACGCGACCCTGGCGCTTCATCGCACGAGTGATCGCGCGACGGGCGGCTTCGATCTGCCGGGCGGTCACCCGCTCCGGCTCCAACGCCTTCAGGCCGAACCCGCCGAAATCCAGCGAGAACCCACCCTTGGCGAGACCCTTGATCCGGCCCTTGTGGGCCTTCCGAAACTTAGTGCGCTTGGGCTGCAGCATCTCACATCATCCCTTAGCGCTGCGGCGCCTGCTCGGCGGCGCGCTTGTCCTGCGCCATCGGATCATGCGCCAGGATCTCGCCTTTGAAGATCCAGACCTTCACGCCGCAGGTGCCATAGGTGGTCTTCGCCGTCGCGGTCCCGAAGTCGATGTCGGCGCGCAGCGTGTGCAGCGGAACCCGGCCTTCGCGGTACCACTCCATCCGTGCGATCTCGGCGCCGCCGAGCCGCCCGGAGCAGTTGATCCGGATGCCCCCGGCCCCGAGCCGCATCGCCGACTGCACCGCCCGCTTCATCGCGCGCCGGAAGGCCACACGGCGCTCCAGCTGCTGCGCGATGTTCTCGGCGACCAGGGTCGCGTCGATCTCGGGCTTGCGGATCTCGACGATGTTCAGCGAGACCTCGGCCCCGGCGAGCTTCGCCAGGTCCTTCCGCAGAACCTCGATGTCCGCACCCTTCTTGCCGATGACGACACCCGGACGCGCAGCATGGATGGTGACGCGCGGCTTCTTCGCCGGGCGCTCGATGACTACGCGGCTGACGCCGGCGCCCTTCAGGCGCGTGCGCAGCATGTCGCGCAGCTTCAGATCCTCATGGAGCAGGCGCGAATAATCTGCGTCCGCGAACCAGCGGCTGTCCCAGGTACGGTTGATACCGAGCCGGAAGCCGATCGGATTGACCTTGTGACCCATGTTACGCGGCCTCCTGCTGTGCCGCAGCCGGCTGCTCGGCGACCACGATCTTCAGATGGCTGAACCACTTCTCGACGCGAGCCGCACGGCCACGGCCGCGGGCAGAGAAGCGCTTCATCACCTGGGAACGGCCAACCTCGGCGCGCGACACCACGAGCTGGTCAACATCCAGCTGATGGTTGTTCTCGGCGTTGGCGATGGCACTCTCCAGCGTCTTCTTCACGGTCTGGGCGATGCGGCGCTTGCTGAAGGTCAGCGTGGCGACGGCATCGTCTGCCCGTCGGCCGCGGATCAACGCCGCGACCAGGTTCAGCTTGCGCGGGCTGACACGAATGTTCTTCGTGATCGCCTGCGCTTCGGTCTCCGGGAGACCACGCTCGTGTTTCGGCTTGCTCATCGGATTAGCCCCGCTTCGCCTTCTTGTCGGACGAATGCCCGGTGAAGGTCCGCGTCGGCGAGAACTCGCCGAACTTGTGGCCCACCATGTTCTCCGAAACCTGAACGGGAATGAACTTCTTCCCGTTGTAGACGCCGAAGGTCAACCCGACGAACTGCGGCAGGATCGTGCTGCGACGGCTCCAGATCTTGATGATCTCGTTCCGGGTCGAAGCCCGTGCGGCCTCGGCCTTGTTCAGCAGGAAACCGTCGACAAACGGCCCCTTCCATACGCTGCGCGGCATCGCCCTCAGCCCTTCGTCGCGGTGCGGCGACGGACAATGAGCCGGTCCGTCCGCTTGTTGTTGCGCGTCTTGGCGCCCTTCGTCGGCTTGCCCCAGGGGGTGACCGGATGACGACCACCGCTGGTCCGGCCTTCACCACCACCATGCGGGTGATCGACCGGGTTCATGACCACGCCGCGGTTATGCGGACGACGGCCCAGCCAGCGCGAGCGGCCGGCCTTGCCCAGATGCTGGTTGGAGTTGTCCGGATTGGACACCGCTCCGACCGTTGCCATGCACTCGGCGCGCACCGTCCGGACTTCGCCGGACATCAGCTTCACCTGGGCGTAGCCCGCATCCTTGCCGACCAGCTGCACATAGGTGCCAGCCGAACGGGCGATCTTGCCGCCGGCGCCCGGCTTCAGCTCGACGTTGTGGACAATGGTGCCGACTGGGATCGAACCCAGCGGCATGGCATTGCCCGGCTTGATATCGGCGCGCTCGGCAGCCACCACCGCATCGCCGGCCTTCAGCCGCTGCGGTGCCAGGATGTAGGCGAGCTCGCCGTCCTCATACTTCACCAGCGCAATCCACGCTGTGCGGTTCGGATCATACTCGAGCCGCTCGACCACCGCGGAGACGCCGAGCTTGGCGTTGCGCTTGAAGTCGACGTGCCGGTAGCTCTGCTTGTGTCCGCCGCCACGGAACCGCACGGTGGTGCGGCCATGGTTGTTGCGGCCGCCGGAATGGGACTTGCCCTCCGTCAGCTGCTTGACCGGCTTGCCCTTCCAGAGGTCATCCCGCTTGACCAGGATGGTGCCGCGAAGGCTCGGCGTGACCGGATTGAAATTCTTAAGTGCCATGGCGTTACGCAAGCCCCGTCGTCAGGTCGATGCTCTGGCCTTCGGCCAGGCGCACGATGGCCTTCTTCCAGTCGGAACGCTGGCCGGGACGATTGCGGAAGCGCTTGGCCTTGCCCTTCACGACGAGGGTGTTGACCGCCAGCACCTTCACTCCGAACAGCGCCTCGACCGATGCCTTGATCTCCGGCTTGGTCGCGTCGATCGCGACCTTGAAGACCACCTGGCTGCGTTCGGTCAGCAGCGTCGCCTTCTCCGTCACCACAGGCGACAGGATGGTCTGATACATCCGCTCCTTGGACAGGACCGGCTTCACCTGCGTCGCGCTCATGCCAGCCGCTCCGTCAGTGCCGCAACGCCGGCGCGGGTCACCGCGAGGACGTCGTGGTTGAGGATGTCGTACACATTGGCGCCGATGGTCGGCAGCACATGCACATGCGGCAGGTTGCGTATGCCGCGGCCGAAGCCCTCGTCCACCTGCGCGTCCACCACCAGCGCGCTGGTCCAGCCGAGCGCCTTGAGCTGCTTCGCCAGCGTCGCGGTCTTGGCGTCCGACCCGGAGGCCGCGACTTCCAGCACCACGAGCTTGCCCTCGGCCGCCTTCTGGCTGAGCGCGCTGATCAGCCCGAGCCGGCGAACCTTCTTGTTCAGGCTGTAGCCATGGTCGCGCACCACCGGGCCGTGGACGATGCCACCGCCGCGGAACTGCGGCGCCCGCAGCGAGCCCTGCCGGGCGTTGCCCGTACCCTTCTGCCGATACGGCTTCTTGGTGGTGCCGGAAACCTCGCCGAGGCCCTTTACCTTGTGTGTACCTGCGCGCCGCTTGGCGAGCTGCCAGTGAACGACGCGCGCCATGATATCGGCGCGCGGCTGCGCTGCGAACAGCGCCTCCGGCAGCTCGATCTCGCCTGCCGTGCCGTTATCCAGCGTGATGACCGGAACCTGCATCGTACTCGATCCTTATGCCGCGGCTGTCGGGAAAGGCGCATCGGCATGGCGCGCGCGCTTCACAGCGTCCCGCACCAGCACATAGCCACCCTTGGAGCCGGGCACCGCGCCCTTTACCAGCAGCAGGCCCTTGTCGAGGTCGAAACCCGCGATCTCAAGGTTCTGGGTGGTGATACGCTCCACACCCAGATGGCCTGCCATCTTCTTGTTCTTGAAGGTCTTGCCCGGATCCTGCCGGTTGCCGGTCGAGCCATGCGAACGATGGCTGATCGACACACCGTGCGAGGCCTCCAGGCCAGCGAAGTTCCACCGCTTCATCGCGCCGGCAAAACCCTTGCCCTGCGAGACGCCGGTGACATCGACGATCTGGCCCTTCACGAAATGCGCCGCGGTCAGCCGCGCACCAGGCTCGAGCGCCGCATCGGCGCCCACCCGGAACTCGACAACCTTCTTCGGCGCTTCCACCCCGGCCTTCGCAAAATGACCGCGATTGGCCTTGGTGACGTTCTTTGGCTTGGCCCGTCCGATGCCGAGCTGCACGGCATCGTAGCCGTCCACCTCGGTGGAGCGGCGGGCAATGACGCGCACCTCGTCGAGATGCAGGACGGTCACAGGGACCGTGCTGCCATCGTCGTTGAACAGCCGGGTCATGCCCAGCTTCCTGGCGATCAGGCCGGTGCGGCCGGTTTTGGCGGCCATGACAGTAACTCCCCGGGCCCTAGAGCTTGATCTCGACGTCCACACCCGCGGCCAGGTCGAGCTTCATCAGCGCGTCCACGGTCTGCGGAGTGGGATCGACGATATCGAGCAAGCGGCGATGCGTGCGGATCTCGAACTGCTCGCGGCTTTTCTTGTCGATGTGCGGCGAACGGTTGACGGTGAAGCGTTCGATCTCCGTCGGTAGCGGAATCGGTCCGCGCACACGTGCGCCCGTCCGCTTCGCGGTATTCACGATTTCCCGCGTGCTGCCATCGAGCACGCGGTGATCGAACGCCTTGAGGCGGATACGGATATTCTGGCTGTCCATGATGGGCGGACCGATCCTTACTGAACGACCTGACGTTACTTCACGATCTCGGCGACGACGCCGGCGCCGACGGTGCGGCCGCCTTCGCGGATGGCGAAGCGGAGGCCCTCATCCATGGCGATCGGCGCGATCAGCTCGACGTCCATCGTCACGTTGTCGCCCGGCATCACCATCTCGACGCCTTCCGGCAGCTTCACGATCCCGGTCACGTCGGTGGTCCGGAAGTAGAACTGCGGCCGGTAGTTGGTGAAGAACGGCGTGTGGCGGCCGCCTTCCTCCTTGGTCAGGATGTAGGCCTCGGCCTTGAAGCCGGTGTGCGGCGTGATGCTGCCCGGCGCCGCCAGGACCTGCCCACGCTCGACATCCTCGCGCTTGGTGCCGCGCAGCAGCGCGCCGATGTTGTCGCCCGCCTGCCCGCTGTCCAGCAGCTTGCGGAACATCTCGACGCCCGTCACCACGGTCTTCACCGTGTTCTTCAGACCGACGATCTCGACTTCCTCGCCGACCTTGATGATCCCGCGCTCGACCCGACCGGTCACCACCGTGCCGCGGCCCGAGATGCTGAACACATCCTCGACCGGCATCAGGAACGGACGATCCGTCGCTCGCGCCGGCTGCGGGATGTAGGCATCCACCGCCGCCATCAGCTCGAGGATCGCCTGCTCGCCGATCTCCGGCGTCTTGTCCTCGAGCGCCGCCACCGCCGAGCCCTTGATCACCGGGATGTCGTCGCCCGGGAACTTGTAGGCCGACAGCAGCTCGCGCACTTCCATCTCGACCAGCTCGACCAGATCAGGGTCGGCCATGTCCATCTTGTTCAGGAACACCACCAGCGCCGGAACGCCGACCTGGCGCGCCAGCAGGATGTGCTCGCGGGTCTGCGGCATCGGGCCGTCGGCGGCCGAGACCACCAGGATCGCGCCGTCCATCTGCGCCGCGCCGGTGATCATGTTCTTCACATAATCCGCGTGGCCCGGGCAATCCACATGCGCGTAGTGACGGTTCTTCGTCTCGTACTCGACATGCGCGGTCGAGATCGTGATCCCGCGCGCCTTCTCCTCCGGCGCCTTGTCGATCTGGTCATACGCCGTGAAGGTCGCACCACCCGTCTTCGCCAGGATCTTGGTGATCGCCGCCGTCAGCGACGTCTTGCCGTGATCCACATGGCCAATCGTGCCAATGTTGCAGTGCGGCTTGTTCCGCTCAAATTTCGCCTTCGCCATCGTCCTCGTCCCCGTTCGGGTCTGGCTTCACCAGCGCCCGCGCGCAAGCGCGATGTTACCAACGATAGTGGCTGAAGGCCTTGTTGGCTTCAGCCATCCGGTGCGTGTCTTCGCGCTTCTTGACGGCCGTGCCGCGGTTGTTCGCCGCGTCCATCAGCTCGCCAGAAAGGCGTTCCTCCATGGTGTTCTCGCCGCGCTTGCGCGCGGATTCGATCAGCCAGCGGATCGCCAGCGCCTGGCGGCGCTCGGGGCGAACCTCGACCGGAACCTGATAGGTGGCGCCACCAACGCGGCGGCTGCGCACCTCGACCGCCGGCTTAACATTGTCCATCGCTTCATGGAACATGCGCAGCGGATCCCCATTGGGGCCCACGCGGCGCTTCAGCGTATCCATGGCGGCATAAACGATGCGCTCGGCAGTGCTCTTTTTGCCGTCGTACATCAGCACGTTCATGAAACGGCTGAGCACGAGATCCCCAAACTTCGGATCCGGCAGGACTTCGCGCTTCTCGGCGCTATGACGGCGAGACATCCCAGCCTCTCCTTACTTCGGCCGCTTCGCGCCGTACAGCGAACGACGCTGGCGGCGTTTCGGCAGGCCCTGCGTGTCGAGGACGCCGCGCAGGATGTGATAACGAACGCCAGGAAGATCCTTCACGCGGCCGCCCCGAATGAGCACCACGGAATGTTCCTGGAGATTATGGCCTTCGCCCGGAATATAGCTCACGACCTCGTAGCCGTTCGTCAGCCGCACCTTGGCCACCTTACGAAGCGCCGAGTTCGGCTTCTTCGGTGTGGTCGTATAGACGCGCGTGCATACGCCGCGCTTCTGCGGGCAGCCCTGCAGCGCCGGAACCTTGTTCCGCTTCGCATTCGGCTCGCGCCCGTGCGCGATGAGCTGGTTGATCGTCGGCATGACGCCCCTTCGTGAACCATCCGTCAGCCCCGCGACCGCGCAAAGCCAGAATGCCCGCACGGGCTGAGCTAGATGCTCGCCGGCGGGCGCCCTGACCGGCACCCGGCCTGAGCAACCCCAAATCGGGTCGCGGTGCCGGACGCGCAGCGTTGTGGACCAAAGTCTTGGTAGGTCCTGCGCCACAGCGCCCGGCCTTGCCAAGGGCGGGCTAACTACGCCGTGCAGGTGGTAGAGTCAAGCCAAGCGGCCCCGGCACGGTGAAAAAGCATCCATGGAATCAAAAATGGGCCGGATCCCTCGCGGAACCCGGCCCATTCATGATGCGATCCTGGCCGCCTACTCGGCCGCCTGGCGCCCTGCGGGGTCCGGCAGGGCCGGAGCGGCCGCGGGCAGGCGCCCACGGTCCCGCTGGGCCGCCAGCGCCCTCAGGCGGTTCATGACCGAGCCCGTGCCCGCCGGGATGAGCCGCCCGACGATGACGTTCTCCTTCAGGCCCGCCAGCACATCCACCTTGCCCGCCGTCGCGGCCTCCGTCAGCACCCGCGTCGTCTCCTGGAAGGAGGCGGCGGAGATGAAGCTGGTGGTCTGCAGCGACGCCTTGGTGATGCCCTGCAGCACCGGCTCGGCGCGCGCCGGCCGCTCCTTCGCCGCCAAGCGCTTGTCGTTCTCCGTCTCGAACTCGATCCGGTCCACCTGTTCGCCAACAGGTAGGTCGTATCGCCGGCTTCCAGGATCTCGACCTTCTGCAGCATCTGGCGAACGATCACCTCGATGTGCTTGTCGTTGATCTTCACGCCCTGGAGCCGGTAGACGTCCTGGATTTCATTGACCAGGTAGTTCGCCAGCGCTTCCACGCCCAGCACCCGCAGGATGTCGTGCGGCACGCGTGGACCGTCGACGAGCGGGTCGCCGGCCTTCACGTAGTCGCCCTCCTGCACCGAGACGTGCTTGCCCTTCGGCACCAGGTATTCGCGCGGGACCGGAGCCTCGTCGCCCTGCTGCTCGGGCACCACCACGATGCGGCGCTTGGCCTTGTAGTCCTTGCCGAACTCCACGCGGCCGTCGATCTCGGAGATGATCGCGTGGTCCTTCGGCGCCGTGCCTCGAACAGCTCGGCCACCCGCGGCAGACCGCCGGTGATGTCGCGCGTCTTGGAGGGATTCACGCGGCAGCCGGGCCAGCACGTCGCCGGCCTTCACCGTCGCGCCGTTCTCGACGTTCAGCACCGAGGACGGCTGCAGGAAGTACTGCTGCAACTGGCGCATCCTCGGACCGCAGCAGCAGCCGCGGCCGCAGATTGGCGTTGCGCGCCTTGTCGGTCGGGTCGCGCACCACCTTGGAGGTGAGGCCCGTCACCGGATCGGTCTCCTCATAGAGGGTGACACCCTCGATCAGGTCGGCGAATTCCAGCCCGCCGGACCGCTCGGTGAGGATCGGCAGGGTGAAGGGGTCCCACTCCGCCAGCTTCTGGCCGCGTGTCGACCGTCGCACCCTCGTCCGTCAGCAGCCGGGCGCCGTAGGGCACGCGGTAGCGCGCCCGCTCACGGCCAGCCGCGTCGCTGAGCAGCGATCTCGCAGTTCCGGCTCATCACCACCGGCACGCCGAGGCTGTTCGCCACCACGTTGCGGTTGAGCGATCTTCACCGTGCCGTCGTTGGTGGCCTCCACCGCCGACTGCTCGGCGCCACGCTGCGCCGCGCCGCCGATGTGGAAGGTCCGCATCGTCAGCTGCGTGCCCGGCTCGCCGATCGACTGCGCGGCGATGACGCCCACCGCCTCGCCGACGTTCACCGGCGTGCCACGCGCCAGGTCTCGGCCGTAGCAATGGCCGCAGACCCCGGTGCCGGCCTCGCAGGTGAGGACGGAGCGGATGTACATCTCCTCCACGCCGGCTTCCTCGATGCGCTCGGCATCGGGCTCCTCGATCAGCTTGTTCCGCACCATCAGCACTTCGCCGGTGGCCGGGTCGATGACGTCGCGCTGCGAGAAGCGGCCCAGGATGCGCTCGGACAGCGAGGAAATGACCTCGCCGCCGTCCATCACCGGGCGCACCGTGATGCCGCGCTCGGTGCCGCAATCATTCATGACGATGATGCAGTCCTGCGCCACATCCACCAGCCGGCGGGTGAGGTAGCCGGAGTTCGCCGTCTTCAACGCCGTGTCCGCCAGGCCCTTGCGGGCGCCGTGGGTGGAGTTGAAGTACTCGAGGACGGTCAGCCCTTCCTTGAAGTTGGAGATGATCGGCTGCTCGATGATCTCGCCCGAGGGCTTGGCCATCAGGCCGCGCATGCCGGCAAGCTGGCGCATCTGCGCCGGCGAGCCGCGCGCACCGGAATGCGACATCATCCACACGCTGTTGGTCGGCCGGCCGACCTCCTGGCGGGAGATCTCCTTCATCATGGCCTGCGCCACTTCCTCGGTGCAGCGCGACCAGGCGTCGACCACCTTGTTGTAGCGCTCGCCCGCGGTGATCAGGCCGTCGAGGTACTGCTGCTCGAACTCCTTCACCTCGGTCTTGGTCTTGGCGATCATCCCGGTCTTCTCGGCCGGGATGACCATGTCGTCCTTGCCGAAGGAGATGCCGGCCATGGCGGCATGGCGGAAGCCGATGCCCATCAGCCGGTCGGCGAAGATCACGCTCTCCTTCTGGCCGCAATGCCGGTAGACGGCGTCGATGACGTCGGAGATGGACTTCTTCGTCAACTGCCGGTTGATGAGGCTGAAGGGCAGCTGCGGGTGCAGCGGCAGCAACTGGCCCATCATGACGCGGCCCGGCGTGGTCACCGCCCGCTCCATCACCAGCTTGCCGTCGCGGTCCATGGTCTGGCGCCGCATGCGGATCTTGGTGTGGAGCTGCAGCGCGCCGGCCGCCATCGCCTGCTCGATCTCGCCGACGGTGCCGAAGGCCGGGGCCTTCAGCTCATCGGCGACCCGGAACTCCGGCGTCTCCAGCGACAGGTAGTACAGGCCGAGCACGATATCCTGGCTCGGCACGATGATCGGCTTGCCGTTGGCCGGGCTGAGGATGTTGTTGGTCGACATCATCAGCACGCGCGCCTCGAGCTGCGCTTCCAGGCTGCAGCGGCACGTGCACCGCCATCTGGTCGCCGTCGAAGTCGGCGTTGAAGGCGGTGCAGACCAGCGGATGCAGCTGGATCGCCTTGCCCTCGACCAGCACCGGCTCGAAGGCCTGGATGCCGAGGCGGTGGAGCGTCGGCGCGCGGTTCAGCATGACCGGGTGCTCGCGGATCACCTCCTCGAGGATGTCCCACACCTCGGGACGCTCCTTCTCCACCATCCGCTTGGCGGCCTTGATGGTGGTGGCGTGGCCGTACTTCTCGAGCTTCGAGTAGATGAAGGGCTTGAACAGCTCGAGCGCCATCTTCTTCGGCAGCCCGCACTGGTGCAGCTTCATCTCCGGCCCGACCACGATGACCGAGCGGCCGGAATAGTCGACGCGCTTGCCGAGCAGGTTCTGCCGGAAGCGGCCCTGCTTGCCCTTCAGCATGTCGGACAGCGACTTCAGCGGGCGCTTGTTGGCGCCCGTGATGGCGCGGCCACGGCGGCCGTTGTCGAACAGCGCATCCACCGCTTCCTGCAGCATGCGCTTCTCGTTGCGGACGATGATGTCCGGCGCGCGCAGCTCGATCAGCCGCTTCAGGCGGTTGTTGCGGTTGATGACGCGGCGGTACAGGTCGTTCAGGTCCGAGGTCGCGAAGCGGCCGCCGTCCAGCGGCACCAGCGGGCGCAGCTCGGGCGGGATCACCGGCACGACGCCGAGGATCATCCAGTCCGGCTTGGCGCCGCTCTCGGCGAAGGCCTCAATCAGCTTCAGCCGCTTGACCAGCTTCTTGCGCTTCGCCTCGGAGGTGGTCTCCTTGAGGTCGGCACGCAGGCGCACCGCCTCCTTGGCGACTGTCGATGCCCGACAGCATCTGCTTGACCGCCTCCGCGCCGATGCCGACGGTGAAGGCGTCCTCGCCGAACTCGTCCATGCTTGGTCTGGTACTGGTCTTCGGTCAGCAGCTGGTGCAGCTTCAGGTCGGTCAGACCCGGCTCCAGCACGACGTAGGATCTCGAAGTAGAGGACCTTCTCCAGCTCCTTCAGGGTCATGTCGACCATGAGCCCGACGCGGCGACGGCAGCGACTTCATGAACCAGATATGCGCAACCGGCGAGGCCAGCTCGATATGGCCCATGCGCTCACGGCGCACCTTGGCCAGCGTCACCTCGACGCCGCACTTCTCGCAGATGATGCCGCGGAACTTCATCCGCTTGTACTTGCCGCAGAGGCACTCGTAGTCCTTGATCGGGCCGAAGATGCGGGCGCAGAACAGCCCGTCCCGCTCCGGCTTGAAGGTCCGGTAGTTGATGGTTTCCGGCTTCTTGATCTCGCCATAGCTCCAGGAGCGGATCTGCTCCGGGGTGGCGATGGAGATGCGGATCTGGTCGAAGGTCAGAGCCTGGCCGGTCTGGCCCAGGATCTTCATCAGCTCGTTCATGCGGCCTTCCTTTTGGTCCAGCCCGCCGCCCCATGCCGGGCGGCTGCGCAACAGGGTTGGCGCCCGGGGGCCGAAGCCGCCCGGGAATGCGGCGTCAGTTGCCGCGGGTTTCCAGGTCGACGTTGAGGCCGAGCGACTTCAGCTCCTTCACCAGCACGTTGAAGGTCTCCGGGATGCCCGCCTCGAAGTTGTCCTGGTCGCGGACGATCGCCTCGTAGACCTTGGTGCGGCCGGAAACGTCGTCGGACTTCACCGTCAGCATCTCCTGCAAGGTGTAGGCGGCGCCGTAGGCTTCCAGCGCCCAGACCTCCATCTCGCCGAACCGCTGGCCGCCGAACTGCGCCTTGCCGCCCAGCGGCTGCTGGGTGACCAGCGAGTAGGGGCCGATCGACCGGGCGTGGATCTTGTCGTCCACCAGGTGGTGCAGCTTCAGCATGTAGATGTAGCCGACCGTCACCTTCCGCTCGAAGATCTCACCGGTACGGCCATCGGTCAGCCGTACCTGGCCGGACCGGTCGAGGCCGGCACGGTCGAGCATGCTCTCGATGTCGGACATCGCGCGCGCCGTCGAACACCGGCGTCGCGATGGGAATGCCCTTCTTGAGGTTCTCGGCCAGCTCGATGAGCTGGTCGTCGTCCATCGGCGCGATGTCGCGCTCGATAGATCTCCTCGCCGTAGATCTCCTGCAGATGCGCCAGCAGCTCATCCCGCATGGCGCCGGACCGGCGGTACTCGTCCACCAGTTCGCCGACCTGCTTGCCGAGGTTGGCGCAGGCCCAGCCGAGATGCGTCTCCAGGATCTGCCCGACGTTCATGCGGGAGGGCACGCCCAGCGGGTTCAGCACGATGTCGACGCTCGTGCCGTCATCGAGGAACGGCATGTCCTCGACCGGAACGACGCGGGAGACCACGCCCTTGTTGCCGTGCCGGCCAGCCATCTTGTCGCCCGGCTGCAGCTTCCGCTTCACCGCGACGAAGACCTTGACCATCTTCATCACGCCGGGCGGCAGCTCGTCGCCGCGCTGCAGCTTGTCGACCTTGCTCTCGAAACGCTTCTGCAGGCGCTCGATCGCCGCGTCGAACTCACGCTTCAGCGCCTCGATCTCGGCCATCGCCGCATCGTCCTGCACGCCGATCTGGCGCCAGGTTGCCTTGGCGAACTGGTCCAGCACCTCATCGGTGATGACGGTGCCGGCCTTCACGCCGCGGAAGCCGCCGGATGCCTTGCGGTTCAGCAGCCGCTCGCGCATGCGCGAGTGGAAGCTGCGCTCCTGGATCGCCTTCTCGTCGTCGCGGTCCTTGGCCAGCCACTCGATCTCGGCGCGCTCGATCGCCATGGCGCGCTCGTCCTTGTCCACGCCGCGGCGGCTGAACACCCGCACGTCGACGATCGTGCCGGCCACGCCCGGCGGCAGCCGCAGCGAGGTGTCCCGCACGTCGGAGGCCTTCTCGCCGAAGATGGCGCGGAGCAGCTTCTCCTCCGGCGTCATCGGGCTCTCGCCCTTCGGCGTCACCTTGCCGATCAGGATGTCGCCCGGCTGGACCTCGGCGCCGATGTAGACGATGCCGGCCTCGTCGAGGTTCCGCAGCGCCTCCTCGCCGACATTCGGGATGTCGCGGGTGATCTCCTCCTGGCCCAGCTTGGTGTCGCGGGCCATCACCTCGAACTCCTCGATATGGATCGAGGTGAAGACGTCATCCTTCGCGATGCGCTCGCTGATGAGGATGCTGTCCTCGAAGTTGTAGCCGTTCCAGGGCATGAAGGCGACGAGCACGTTGCGGCCCAGCGCCAGCTCGCCCAGCTCGGTGCTCGGCCCGTCGGCGATGATGTCGCCGCCGCGCACGCCGTCGCCCACCTTCACCAGCGGACGCTGGTTGATGCAGGTGGACTGGTTGGAGCGCTGGAACTTCCGCAGCCGGTAGATGTCGACGCCCTGCGTCGTGCCGTCGTCGCCGGTCGCCCGCACCACGATGCGCGCGCCGTCGATGCTGTCCACCACGCCGTCTCGCCGCGCCACGATGGTGGCGCCGCTGTCGCGCGCCACCGCCGCTTCCATGCCGGTGCCGACCAGCGGCGCATCGGCGCGCACCAGCGGCACCGCCTGGCGCTGCATGTTGGAGCCCATCAGCGCGCGGTTGGCGTCATCGTTCTCGAGGAACGGGATCAGCGCCGCGGCGACCGAGACGAGCTGCTTCGGCGAGACGTCGATCGCCGTCGACCTCCTCCGGCTTCACCAGCCGGAAGTCGCCGCCCTGGCGGACCGAGACCAGCTCGGACATGAACTGGCCGTCTCGGCATCGACCTCGGCATCGGCCTGCGCGACGACCAGCCGCTCCTCCTCCATGGCGGAGAGGTAGCGCGGCTCGCCCACGATCTTGCCGTCCCGCACGAGGCGGTAGGGCGTCTCGATGAAGCCGTACTTGTTCACCTTGGCGAAGGTGGCGAGGCTGTTGATCAGGCCGATGTTCGGGCCTTCCGGCGTCTCGATCGGGCAGATGCGGCCGTAATGCGTCGGGTGCACGTCGCGCACCTCGAAGCCGGCGCGCTCGCGGGTCAGGCCGCCCGGGCCAAGCGCCGAGAGGCGGCGCTTGTGCGTCACCTCGGACAGCGGGTTGGTCTGGTCCATGAACTGGCGACAGCTGCGACGAGCCGAAGAATTCCCGCACCGCTGCCGCCGCCGGCTTGGCGTTGATCAGGTCATGCGGCATGACGGTGTCGATATCGACCGACCCCATGCGCTCCTTGATCGCGCGCTCCATGCGCAGCAGGCCGACGCGGTACTGGTTCTCCATCAGCTCGCCGACCGAGCGCACCCGGCGGTTGCCGAGGTTGTCGATGTCGTCGATCTGGCCGCGGCCGTCCTTCAGCTCCAGCAGCACGCGCAGGGTCGCGATGATGTCCTGCTTGCGCAGGGTGCGGACGGTATCCGCCACTTCCTCGGCGGAGAAGCCGAGGCGCATGTTCATCTTCACCCGCCCGACCGCGGACAGGTCGTAGCGCTCGCCGTCGAAGAACAGGCCGCGGAACAGCGTCTCGGCGGTCTCCGGCGTCGGCGGCTCGCCCGGGCGCATCACCCGGTAGATGTCCATCAGCGCTTCGTCGCGGCTGCCGTTCTTGTCGACCACCAGCGTGTTGCGCATCCACGGGCCGACGCTCTGGTCGATCGCCAGGGTGGGCAGGCGGTCGAGGCCGGCGGTCTCGATGGCGGCCAGCTTCGGCTCGGTCAGCTCATCGCCGGCCTCGGCCCAGATCTCGCCGGTCTGCATGTCGACCAGGTCCTCGGCGACGAAACGGCCGAGCAGGTCGGTGCGGCCGACCAGCACCTCGGTGGTGCCGCCTTCGGCGATCTTGCGGGCCGCGCGCGGCGTCAGCTTCGCGTCCTTCTCGGCCACCACCTGGCCGGTCTTCGCATCGATCAGCGGCTCGGACAGCTTGATGCCGCGGAACGCATCGGGGTCGAAGGGACGCGACCAGCCGGTGGCGCTGCGGGTGAAGGCCACCTGGCCGTAGAAGCAGTTCAGGATCTCCTCGGCATCCATGCCGCGGACATCGTTCGGCTCGAGCGCCGTGGCGCCCTTCTCGACGCGCAGCGCCTCGGTCCGCTCGCCGTCCAGCGCCAGCAGCAGGGTGCTGGCCGGCAGCTTCCGCTTGCGGTCGATGCGGACGTAGCAGATGTCCTTGGCGTCGAATTCGAAATCGAGCCAGGAGCCGCGGTACGGGATGACCCGCGCGGCGAACAGGTACTTGCCGCTGCTGTGGGTCTTGCCCTTGTCGTGGTCGAAGAACACGCCCGGGCTGCGGTGCATCTGGGAGACGATGACGCGCTCGGTGCCGTTGATGATGAAGGTGCCGTTGTCCGTCATGAGCGGCATGTCGCCCATGTAGACGTCCTGCTCCTTGATGTCGCGGACGGAACGGCTGCCGGTATCCTCGTCCACGTCCCAGACGATCAGCCGCAGACGCACCTTGAGCGGCGCGGCGAAGGTCAGCCCGCGCTGGATGCATTCCTCGACGTCGTATTTCGGCTCCTCGAGTTCGTACTGGACGAATTCGAGCCGGCCGCGGCCGGCGAAATCATCGATCGGGAAGACGGATTTGAAGACTTCCTGCAACCCGGTGTGGGTGCGGGCGTCTGGATTGACCTCCATCTGGAGAAAGGCTTCATAGGAGGCCCGCTGCACATCAATGAGGTTCGGCATCGGTGCCACTTCAGGCAGTCGACCGAAGCTCTTACGGATGCGCTTGCGCCCGGTGAACGACTTCGTGATAGCGTTCATGCCTGTCCCGTATCCCTCTCGCCCGGCCCGCGGCCCGGCGCCTGCCGTGTACTTGCCCATCGGCCGCACCAACCCGCCGGCCTGGCGGGGATGAAACGGCAGCACGGGCGGCAACCCGAGGGGTTCCCGCCCGTACCTTCGCTAGTCTTGCCCCGGCCCCGGCGACGGACGTCCGGGGCCAGGATTGCCGCAGAGACGACCTTACTTGACTTCGACGGTCGCCCCGTTGTCTTCCAGCGTCTTCTTGATCTTGGCGGCCTCGTCCTTCGACGCAGCCTCCTTCACCACCTTCGGCGCGCCCTCGACCAGATCCTTGGCTTCCTTCAGCCCGAGCCCGGTAATGGTGCGGATCTCCTTGATGATGTTGATCTTCTTGTCACCGGCCGCGGTGAGGGTGACAGTGAACTCCGTCTGCTCCTCAACCGGGGCTGCGGCGGCGCCGGCAACCGGCGCCGCTGCCGCCGCGACCGGGGCCGCAGCGGAAACGCCCCACTTTTCCTCCAGCATCTTGGAGAGCTCGGCGGCTTCCAGGACGGTCAGGCTGGAGAGCTCATCGACCAGCTTTGCGAGATCGGCCATGTCTGTGTACCCTTTGATCTAATGGCTTGGCTTGCCGTTTGCAACACCCCGGCTACGCCGGCGGGCCCTGCCCACCGATCGTTCCAGGTTACAATCCAGTCAGTCCGGTCAGGCGGCTTCCGCCCCGTCCTCGGCATCCTTCTTGGCGAAGGCGCTGAACACCCGTGCCAGCTGCGAACCGGGAGCCTGAAGCACCCCGGCGATACGCGTTGCCGGGGTCTGGATCAGACCCAGCAGCTGCGCCCGCAGCGTCTCGAGCGAAGGCAGCTGGGCCAGGGCCTTGATCCCATCGGGGTTCAATGCCTGCGTCCCAAGTGCTCCGCCCAGGATCACGAACTTGTCGTTACCCTTGGCGAACTCCACGGCGGTCTTTGCCACGGCCACCGGGTCCGTCGACCACGCAAGCGCGGTCGGACCCTTCAGCAGCGGCGAGATGCCCTGGAAGCGGGTGCCGTCGAGGGCGAGCGTGGCCAGCCGGTTCTTCGCGACCTTGTAGGTCACCCCCGCCGCTCGCATACGCCGCCGCAGATCACTCACGTCCGCAACCGTCAGGCCCTTGTTCTGGGCGACGAGCACGAAGGAGGTATCGGCGAACACCGTGGCGAGGGAGGCGATGAACTCGCGCTTTTCCGTGCGGTCCAAATCCCGTCTCCGTCGGTGGCCGGCGCCTGGTGGAGGGGCTCCGGCCGGTTCACACGGGGGCTCCCGGCAGGGGACCATCCCCGTACCACGAGCCCCTGTTCGCCTGTCTGAGCCGGACTGCCAAGCCATTGACGCCGCCGGGACTTGCCCGGCCGGCGTGGTCTGCTTCGCACCCCGTCTATCGCTGGCGGAACCGAAGTTCCCTTAAGGCCCCGATCGGGGCCGCCGGCGGTCTCGGACAGGTTTCGGAATGGCCTTGAGGGCCATTCCTGCGCGCCCACCCGCTGGGGTGGGCGAATTCGTCTTCGGGCAGGCTCAGGCGGTGGCGCTGAGCGACCCGATATCGACCTTGACGCCCGGGCCCATGGAGGACGCAACCGCGACCTTCTTCACATAGGTGCCCTTGGCGCCGGCCGGCCTTGCCCGCTGGATCGCATCGACGAAGGCCCGGGCATTCTCCAGCAGCTGGGCCTCATCGAAGGAGGCCTTGCCGATGCCGGCGTGGACGATGCCGGCTTTCTCGGCGCGGAACTCCACCTGGCCGGCCTTGGCGGCGGTGACCGCGCCCTTCACGTCCATGGTGACGGTGCCGAGCCGGGGGTTCGGCATCAGCCCGCGCGGGCCGAGAATCTTACCCAGCCGACCCACCAGCGCCATCATGTCCGGCGTGGCGATGCAGCGGTCGAACTCGATCTTGCCTTCCTGCACGGCGGCGGCGAGCTCATCGGCACCGACCACGTCGGCACCGGCGGCCAGCGCCTCCTCGGCCTTGGCGCCGCGGGCGAAGACGCCGACGCGGACGGTCTTGCCGGTACCGTTCGGCAGGCCGACCACGCCGCGGACCATCTGGTCGGCATGGCGAGGATCGATGCCGAGGTTCATCGAAATCTCGACGGTCTCGTCGAACTTCGCCTTGGCGTTGGCCTTCACCAGACTGATGGCTTCCGCCAGCGGCAGCATGGCGTCACGGTCGATGGATGCGTAGATCGCCTTGAGGCGCTTGCCCTGCTTGGCCATGACTTACGCCTCCACCACAACGAGACCCATGGAACGGGCCGAGCCTGCCAGCATGCGGACCGCCGCCTCCACGTCGTTGGCGTTCATGTCCTTCATCTTGGTCGCGGCGATCTCGCGCAGCTGGGTCTTGGTGACCCGGCCGACCGCGCCGCCCTTGCCCGGGGTCTGGCTGCCCTTGTCCACCGACGCGGCGCGCAGCAGGAAGTGCGTGTTCGGCGGCGTCTTGGTGACGAAGGAGAAGGTGCGGTCGGAGAAGGCGGTGATGACCACCGGCGTCGGCGTGCCGGGCTCGAGGCCCTGGGTCGCCGCGTTGAATTCCTTCACGAACTGCATGATGTTCAGGCCGCGCTGGCCGAGCGCCGGGCCGACCGGCGGCGAGGGATTCGCCTTGCCTGCCGGGATCTGCAACTTGATGTAGCCGGTAATCTTCTTCGCCATGATACGTCCCTGCGGTCAGGGAGCCGCGGTCCTTGCGGCGCCGGCCCTGTCCACGGCCTTGCGGACGCGAACCATGACCGGGCACCTCCCGCGTCCCAAACTGGTGAGCCGGGGCGTATGAGCGGGTATGGGCGGGGAGTCAAGCCCCCGCCTTGTCTTGAGGGAAACCGCCGCTGGAATCAGTGGGCGCGGTCGCCGGCCGAGCGGCGGGTGACCATGTTGTATATCACCAGCACGATGATCGCGCCGACAACGGCGCCGATGAAGCCTGCCCCCTCGCCGGCCCGGTACCAGCCGATGGCCTGGCCCAGGAAGGTTGCCACCATCGCACCGACGATCCCGAGCAGGGTGGTGATGATGAAGCCGGAGGGGTCGCGTCCGGGGGTGAGGAACTTGGCGATAAGTCCGGCAAAGAAGCCGATGATGATGGTCCAAATAATGCCCATTGCCGGGTTTCCTAACGTTATCCGGCGTTAAGCCCGCGTCCCGGCCCGGGTTCCGCTGCCGTCACAAATTCCCCCGCGCCGCGGCGCCAACGCCACTGCCCCTGGCGGGTTGGAGGGCCGACAACGGCGGAACGCGGGAGAACCGATGATGAGCGGACTGTTCGGGCGCTCCAGCGGCCTCACCGGGGGGTTGTCCGGCGGCATGAAGATGGCCGCAGTGGCGCTGGTGGTGCAGCAGTTGATGAAGCATTCCCGCAGCCGGGGGGGGGGGCACGGCGGCAGATACCCCGGGTACCACGTCGCAGGGTGGCGGCGGGATCGGCGGATTGCTGGGGAGCCTGCTGGGCGGCGGCAGCCCGGGTCGGGACGGCCCCGGCCGCTAGGCAGGCTATCGGGCGGCCCGATCCCCGAAGGACCGGGCCGGCAGGTTTTCAGACCTTCTCGACCTGGGAGTATTCCAGCTCGACCGGGGTGGAGCGGCCGAAGATGCGAGACCGAGACCTTGACCCGGCCACGCTCCTCGTCGACTTCCTCGACGGTGCCCATGAAGCAGGTGAAGGGGCCGTCGGCCACCCGCACCTGCTCGCCGATCTCGAAGATGATCGACGGCTTCGGGCTTGTCGACGCCTTCCTGCACCTGGTTGATGATGCGGCTCGCCTCGGCGTCGCGTGATCGGCGAAGGCTTGCGCGGCCGCCGAGGAAGCCGGTGACCTTCGGGGTGTTCTTGACCAGGTGCCAGGTGTCGTCGGTCATCTCCATCTTAACCAGCACGTAGCCGGGGAAGAACTTGCGCTCCGAGTTCACCTTCTGGCCGCGGCGGACCTCGGTCACCTCCTCGGTCGGCACCAGGATCTCGTCGAACTGGTCGCCCAGGCCCTTCTGCTCGGCCTGTTCCCGGATCTGCTGCGGCGATCTTCTTCTCGAAGCCGGAGTAGACGTGGACCACGTACCAGCGCTTGTCGGCCATCGCCCATCTCCCGGCACCCAATCCCGAGCAGGCCGCGCACGCCAAAGCGATCAGCTGGTCGACGACCAAGAAAAAGAGCCGCGGCAAGATCGACCATGGCGAACACCATCCCGGTCGTGACCAACGGTCTCCTTGCGGGACGGCCAGGTGACCTTGGCCACCTCCGGCCGCACTTCGCGGATGTACTGCGCGGGGTTGAGCTCTGGCCAACGGCGAACGCTTCAAGCTCGGGTGCGCCGCGCCTGAACCGGGCGGCGCCGGCCCTGAGACGCCACCCCACGGGCCGCATTAGCGGCGCCCGCTCCGGTTACGGCGCCGCCGGAGTGGCAGGGGTGGAGGGGCTCGAACCCCCAACCTCCGGTTTTGGAGACCGGTGCTCTAGCCAATTGAGCTACACTCCTACGCCTGCGGCCATGGCGGGCATCCGAGCCGGCCAACCCTGTCCAGCCATGGTGGACGGGTCGGCCACCAGGAAAGCGCCCGTCGCCGGGCGCCGGGGGAGTTGCCCTACTTCACGATCTCGGCGACGACGCCGGCGCCGACGGTGCGGCCGCCTTCGCGGATCGCGAAGCGCAGGCCCTCATCCATGGCGATCGGCGCGATCAGCTCGACGTCCATCGTCACGTTGTCGCCCGGCATCACCATCTCGACGCCTTCCGGCAGCTTCACGATCCCGGTCACGTCGGTGGTCCGGAAGTAGAACTGCGGCCGGTAGTTGGTGAAGAACGGCGTGTGGCGGCCGCCCTCCTCCTTGGTCAGGATGTAGGCCTCGGCCTTGAAGCCGGTGTGCGGCGTGATCGACCCGGCGTCGCCAGGACCTGGCCACGCTCGACATCCTCGCGCTTGGTGCCGCGCAGCAGCGCGCCGATGTTGTCGCCCGCCTGCCCTGGTCCAGCAGCTTGCGGAACATCTCGACGCCCGTCACCACCGTCTTCACCGTGTCCTTCAGCCCGACGATCTCGACTTCCTCGCCGACCTTGACGATGCCGCGCTCGACCCGCCCCGTCACAACCGTGCCGCGGCCCGAGATGTGAACACATCCTCCACCGGCATCAGGAACGGACGGTCCTTCGCCCGCGCCGGCTGCGGGATGTAGTCATCCACCGCCTGCCATCAGCTCGAGGATCGCCTGCTCGCCGATCTCCGGCGTCCTGTCCTCGAGCGCCGCCACCGCCGAGCCCTTGATGACCGGGATGTCGTCGCCCGGGAACTCGTAGGCCGACAGCAGCTCGCGCACTTCCATCTCGACCAGCTCGAGCAGATCCGGTCGTCGACCATGTCCATCTTGTTCAGGAACACCACCAGCGCCGGAACGCCGACCTGGCGCGCCAGCAGGATGTGCTCGCGGGTCTGCGGCATCGGGCCGTCGGCGGCCGAGACCACCAGGATCGCGCCGTCCATCTGCGCCGCGCCGGTGATCATGTTCTTCACATAGTCCGCGTGGCCCGGGCAGTCCACATGCGCGTAGTGACGGTTCTGCGTCTCGTACTCGACATGCGCGGTCGAGATCGTGATCCCGCGCGCCTTCTCCTCCGGCGCCTTGTCGATCTGGTCGTACGCCGTGAAGGTCGCCCCGCCCGTCTTCGCCAGAACCTTGGTGATCGCCGCCGTCAGCGACGTCTTGCCGTGATCCACATGGCCGATCGTCCCAATGTTGCAGTGCGGCTTCGTTCCGCTCAAACTTCGCCTTCGCCATCGCTCCGGCTCCTGCCTTCCACGAATGCTAGATCACGATTACGCCGACACCAGGCGCCCGAGAGCCCCGCCGCTACTGGAGCGGGTGACGGGAATCGAACCCGCATAACCAGCTTGGAAGGCTGGGGCTCTACCATTGAGCTACACCCGCGCCGACGTACCGGCCAAGCCAGGCACCTGTCACCTCCGCACCCGACGGGTCCGGTTGGAAACCCCGCGCCGCGGGCAGCCGCCAGCGGCAGGATAGTGGAGGGGGTTGGATTCGAACCAACGTAGGCATAGCCAGCGGATTTACAGTCCGCCCCCTTTAGCCACTCGGGCACCCCTCCGCAGTCCTGCACCGTACTCGATGGAGCCAGGCCAGCAAGAAGGCGCGGGTTATCCGGTTTCGGGCAAGCCTGTCAATCCAGGCGCAGCGGCAGGACAAGCGCGGCGGGTGGGGCGACCGCCGCGGCCCGCCATGCTATCCGACGGGGCCATGTGCACCGTCATCGTCCTGCACCGTCCAGGCCATGCCTTCCCCATCCTGCTCGCCGCCAACCGGGACGAGCGGCTGGACCGCGCCTGGGACCCGCCCGCCGCCTGGTGGCCGGAACATCCCGGCGTGGTCGGCGGCCGGGACCGGCTGGGCGGTGGCACCTGGATGGCCGCGAGCCGGGCCGGGATGGTGGCCGCTGTACTGAACCGGCCGGGCAGCCTCGGGCCGGCGGCGGGCAAGCGCTCCCGCGGGGGGCTGCCGCTGCTGGCGCTGGCGGCGGGCAGCGCCGAGGCGGCGGCGGCCAGCATCGGCGCCCTGCCGGCGGCGGAATGGAGGCCGTTCAACATGGTGGTCGCCGACCGCGCGGGCGCCTGGTTCCTGCGCGGCCTCGGCGAGGGGCGGCCGGATGCGCAGGCCTTGGCGCCCGGGCTGCACATGGTCACGGCGCATGACCCGAACGACCTCGCCAGCCCGCGCACCGCCCGCCACCTGCCGCGCTTCCAGGCCGCCCCGGTGCCCCGGCCCGAGGCCGGGGACTGGGCCGCCTGGGAAGCCCTGCTGGCCGATGCCGACCACGAGGGCAGCATCGCGGAGGCGCTGCGGGTGCCGCCCACCGGCGGGTTCGGCACCGTCTCGGCCAGCCTGGTGGCGATCGGCCGGGATGGCGCGCTGACCTGGCGCTTCGCCGCGGGACCGGCCGGGGTGGCCCCCTTCCGGACGGTCGATCCGGCCTGAAATGCCCGGGCTGCGGGTCTGCCCGGCCCTCCGCCCGCCCCGCGGGCCGTGGCGGTAGAGCCAACCCCTTGCTATACCCCCCGGCAGGAGCGCCCGGGACGGCCGGGGCGCCTTGCGCCGGCCCGCGGGAGCGCCAGCGGAAAGTCGCCGACAAGAAGGATACTCCACACCATGGCGCGCCGCCGTCAGCTCTACGAGGGCAAGGCCAAGATCCTGTTCGAGGGACCCGAGCCCGGCACGCTGGTCCAGTACTTCAAGGACGACGCCACCGCCTTCAACGCCCAGAAGAAGGGCATCATCACCGGCAAGGGGGTGCTCAACAACCGCATCAGCGAATACCTGATGACTGCGGCTGGCGGAGATCGGCATGCCGACCCACTTCGTCCGCCGGCTGAACATGCGCGAGCAGCTGATCCGCGAGGTGGAGATCATCCCGCTCGAGGTCGTGGTCCGCAACGTCGCGGCCGGCTGCCTGGCCACGCGGCTCGGCATCGCCGAGGGCACCCGGCTGCCGCGCTCGATCATCGAGTACTATTACAAGAACGATGCGCTGAACGACCCGATGGTGTCCGAGGAGCACATCACCGCCTTCGGCTGGGCCGCGACCCAGGACCTGGACGACATGGTCGCGCTGGCGCTGCGGGTGAACGACTTCCTCACCGGGCCTGTTCCTCGGCGTCGGCATCACGCTGGTCGACTTCAAGCTGGAGTTCGGCCGGCTGTGGGAGAACGAGGAGATGCGCATCGTCCTGGCCGACGAGATCAGCCCGGACAATTGCCGGCTGTGGGACATCAAGACCAACGAGAAGATGGACAAGGACCGCTTCCGCCGCGACCTCGGCAAGGTCGAGGAGGGCTATCAGGAAGTGGCCAAGCGGCTCGGCATCCTGCCGGAGGCCGGGCGTGCGTGACCTCAAGGGGCCGGAGATCGATGCAGTGAAGGCGGCGCGTCGACGGTGATGCCGAAGGCGGGCGTGCTCGACCCGCAGGGCAAGGCGATCGGCCATGCCCTGGCACGGGCTCGGCTTCGACGGCGTGGGCGAGGTGCGGGCCGGCAAGGTGATCGAGCTGGAGCTCGCCGAGACCGACCCCGCCAGGGCCCGGGCCGCCGCCGAGGAGATGGCCCGCAAGCTGCTGGCCAACACGGTGATCGAGAGCTTCTCGCGTCGACGCTGGCCTGACACCATGATGAGGGCCTCGCTCATCGTCATGGCGGTGCTGACGGTCCTGATCGCGATCGGCCTGCGCTGGCGCGAAGACGGTCATGGCGCGGAGGCCGCAAGGCCGCGCCGCGGCCGCGGCATGGATGGCCGGCCGCGGCAAGCGCACGCTTGGACCGCTGGGTCACCGCGGCGGCGTTGTCGGCGCTGGCCACCCTGCTCGGTGCTGCGGCGGCGGTGCCACTGGCTGGGCCGTCCTGGACAGGCGCATATACTGATGCGCGCATGCAGTGCCGGGATCGTCCTTTTCCCCGGCACCAACCGCGAGCGCGACATGGCGATGCCTTGCAGCGCGGCGACCGGCCGGCAAGCCGCGCATGCTCTGGCACCGGGACACCGGCTTGCCGGCGCTCGACCTGGTGGTGCTGCCCGGCGGCTTCAGCCTATGGCGACTACCTGCGCTGCGGCGCCATGGCGGCGCAGTCGCCGATCATGCGCGGCGGTGCGCGACTTCGCCGACGCGGCGGCGGCCATGTGCTCGGCGTCTGCAACGGCTTCCAGATCCTGACCGAGGCCGGGCTGCTGCCGGGCGCGCTGCTGCGCAACGCCTCGCTGCGCTTCCTGTCGATGGATTGCCACATGCGTGTGGAGCGGGCCGATACCGCCTTCACCCGCCGCTACCAGCGCGGCGCAGGTGTTCCGCGCCGCCATGGCGCATGGCGACGGCAACTACTTCGCCGATGACGCAACGCTGGACCGGCTGGAAGGCGAGGGCCTGGTGGCGTTCCGCTACGCCACGCCGGCGGGCGAGGTCACCGCCGCGGCCAACCGCAACGGCAGCGCCCGCAACATCGCCGGCATCCTCTCGCCGAACCTCCGCGTGCTCGGGCTGATGCCGCATCCCGGAGGACCTGGTGGACCCGCTGATGGGCGGGACGGACGGGCTGCCGCTGTTCGAGGGCCTGGCGAGCTTCGCCGCCGCTGCGCCTGAGCCGGACCTCGCCCGACCCGGAGACCTCCTGACCCGAGCAGCATCCTGCCCCTCCCGAGACGCGCCCGCAGCTTGCCGCCGAGTTCGGCCTGAAGCCGGACGAATACGCAGCGCGTCCTGGCCATCCTGGGCCGCGCGCCCTCGCTGACCGAACTTGGCATGTTCAGCGTGATGTGGTCGGAGCATTGCTCCTACAAATCCTCGCCGCGTCTGGCTGCGGAAGCTGCCGACCAAGGCGCCCTGGGTGATCCAGGGCCCGGGCGAGAATGCCGGCGTCATCGATATCGGCGACGGCCTGGCCGCGGTCTTCAAGATGGAGAGCCACAACCACCCGAGCTTCATCGAGCCCTATCAGGGCGCGGCGACCGGCGTGGGCGGCATCCTGCGGGACGTCTTCACCATGGGCGCGCGGCCGATCGCCAACCTCAACGCGCTGCGCTTCGGCATGCCCGGATGCGCCGCGGATGAAGCGGGTGATCGACGGCGTGGTGCGCGGCATCGGCGGCTACGGCAATTGCGTCGGCGTGCCGACCGTGGGCGGCGAGGTGAATTTCCACCCGGCCTACAACGGCAACCCGCTGGTCAATGCGATGACCGTCGGCATCGCGCCGCGAGGACCGCATCTTCCTCAGCCGCCGCCGCGGGCATCGGCAATCCGGTGGTCTATGTCGGCTCCAAGACCGGGCGCGACGGCATCCATGGCGCGACCATGGCCAGCACCGAGTTCTCCGCCGATTCCGAGGAGAAGCGCCCGACCGTGCAGATCGGCGACCCCTTCGCCGAGAAGCTGCTGATCGAGGCCTGCCTGGAACTGATGGCGACCGACGCCATCGTCGCCATCCAGGACATGGGCGCGGCCGGCCTGACCTGCTCCTCCGTCGAGATGGCCGGCAAGGGCGGCGTCGGCATCGAGCTGGCGATGGACAACGTGCCCCAGCGCGAAGAGGGCATGACCGCCTATGAGATGATGCTGTCGGAGATCCCAGGAGCGCATGCTGATGGTGCTGCAAGCCGGGCCGCGAGGCCCAGGCCGAGGCGATCTTCCGCAAGTGGGAGCTGGATTTCGCGGTCATCGGCCACCTGACCGACACCGGCCGTATCGTCATCCGCCACAACGGCGAGCTGGAAGCCGACATCCCCCTCGCCCCGCTCGAATCCGAGGCGCCGCTGTACCGCCGCCCGACCGCCGAGACGCCGAAGCAGCCGGTCCTGGAGGCCGCCACGGTCGCCGACCCGGTCGGCATCGAGGCCGCGCTGCGGAAGCTGGTCGGCTGCCTCGGACCTCTGCTCCCGCCGCTGGATCTGGGACCAGTACGACAGCATCGTCGGCGGCCAGACCGTGAAGCGCCCCGGCGCCGCCGATGCCGCCGTGGTCAAGCATGGAGGGCCGACACGCGCGCCCTGGCCATGACCACCGATTGCACGCCGCGCTACTGCCTGGCCGACCCCGAGGAAGGCGGCGCGCAGGCGGTGGCGGAAGCCTGGCGCAACATCACCGCGGTCGGCGCCCTGCCGCTGGCCATCACCGACAACATGAATTTCGGCAATCCCGAGAAGCCCGAGATCATGGGGCAGTTCGCCGCAGCCGTGCGCGGCATGGCCGCGGCCTGCATCGCGCTCGACTTCCCGGTCGTGAGCGGCAACGTCTAGCCTCTACAACGAGACCGAGGGCACGGGCATCCTGCCGACCCCGGCCATCGGCGGCGTCGGCGTGCTGGAGGATGTGGCCCAGGCCATCGGCCTCGCCCTGCCGCCGAGGCCTGGAACTGGTGCTGGTCGGCGAGACCCGCGGCTGGCTCGGCCAGTCGCTCTGGCTGCGGGAGATCGCCGGGCGGGAGGAGGGCGCGCCGCCGCCGGTCGATCTGGCCGCCGAGCGCCGCAACGGCGATTTCGTCCGGGCGCGGATCCTCGACGGCGCGGTCCGGGCCTGCCACGACTGCGCGGATGGCGGGCTGCTGGTCGCGGTGGCGGAGATGGCGATGGCCGGCGGCACCGGCGCCAGCCTGCTGCCGCGCCCGACCGCCGCTCCCGCCCATGCCTACTGGTTCGGCGAGGACCAGGCCCGCTACGTGCTGGCGGTGACGGATGCCGCAGCGCTGCTGGCCGCCGCCCGCGCCGCCGGGGTTCCGGCCGCGCAGCCTCGGCCGCAGTGGCGGAGAGGACTTGGTTCTGCCGGGGGGCCCCTCCATATCCGTCGCTGACGCTGCGGCGCGGCCCATGAAGCGACCCTGCCGCACTGACTGAATGGGAGCCTGACGGATGGCGATGCAACCGGCTGAGATCGAGGCGCTGATCAAGGCGGCGCTGCCCGATGCCCAGGTCACCATCGAGGACCTGGCGGGCGACGGCGACCATTACGCCGCCACCGTGGTCTCCGAGGCCTTCCGTGGCCGCAGCCGGGTCCAGCAGCACCAGCTCGTCTATGCCGCGCTGCAGCGGCCGCATGGGGGGCGAGCTGCACGCCCTGGCCCTGCAGACTTCGGCCCCTGACCTGACGAACCTTCCGCCCAAGCGGAGACAACCCATGACCAACCCAGCGTTCGAGCGGATCGAGAGCGACATCAAGGCGAACCCCGTGGTGCTCTACATGAAGGGCACGCCGGTCTTCCCGCAATGCGGCTTCTCCGCCCGCGTGGTGCAGATCCTGACCCATATCGGCGTGCCGTTCAAGGGCGTGAACGTGCTGGAGGACATGGAAATCCGCGAAGGCATCAAGGCCTACGCCAACTGGCCGACCATCCCGCAGCTGTATGTCGCCGGGCGAGTTCGTCGGCGGCTGCGACATCATCACGGAGATGTTTCAGTCCGGCGAACTGCAGTCCCTGATGAAGGAAAAGGGCCTGCCGGTTTCCGCCGAGGCCTGATCCGGGCCGGCGGGAAGGCCAGGACGGGGCCTTCCCGCCACCGCTCGTGGCATTCGGCATGACATTTGCCGAATTGCATTCACATTTATGAAAGAAGGGTGTTGTCTGCTCGCATCTTCGTGAACAGCGTGAGCGAGCCCGTCCAGTGCCCGACACCAACCTTGAGCCCGCTGCCCTACCCGTCGCCCAATCCTCGGGGGGGGGTGTCACCGATGCCAGCCTGCTGTTCGGCGACGCGGCCAACCTGCCGATCTGGCTGTGGCTGAGCGTCGAGCCGGTGGAGCTGGTCGCGCTGGAGGAGGCGCTGCTGCGGCACCTGCGGTCGCCGCTGTTTCCCTCCCGCATCGGCGAGGATGTGTCCGGCCCAGGTGACGATGCCGGGCTGCTGGAATTCGCCACCCGCTTCAACAGCATCGCCGGCCGCTTCGCCGAAGGCACCGCGCTGATCCTGGCCGCCACCCGCATCGTCGCCGAACGCGGCGGGCCGCTGGCGCGGCAGGGCGCCCTGGCCTGCATCGAGGCGCTGCACTACCGCCAGCACGCCGAAGCGCGCGGGCTGGCAGGGCACCCGGCCCGGCTGCGGCATTTCGTGCTGGCCGCGCGGCTGACGGCGGATCTCTGGCTGCGCTTCATCCCCGGGCCCGAACTCGCCACCTCCCTGCCGAAGCGGCTGGCGGACCTGCTCGACCTGCGGGCCGCGCCGCCGCCACCGCCCGCGGCGCCCGTGCCCGCCGCGCCGGCGGTCCATGCCGGCAACCATGCCACGGTGCTGCAGCCCTTCACCCCGCCGAACGAGCGCAGCGAGTGGTCGTCCTACCAACCGCTGACCAGGCCGCTGCCGCTGCACCAGGTGCCGCGCAATTCGGTGGCCCGGCTGGCCGCGCTGGCGGAGGCGGCACCGGGCTTCGCCGCGCCGATCGCCGAGATCCGCCGTACCCTGGCGCTGGCCGCGCATGCCGGGCGGCCCTCCCCGCGGCTGCGGCCAATCCTGCTGGTTGGCCCGCCCGGCGTCGGCAAGACCTGGTTCGCCCGCCGGCTGGCCCAGGCGCTGGAACTGCCCTTCGCCAGCCTCAACCTCGGCGGCGCGACTGACAACCGCTGCCTGCAGGGCACCGCCCGCGGCTGGTCCGCCACCACCCCGGCCTGGCCGATCGCCGAGATGGCCCGGCTGGCGACGCCCAACCCGGTGTTCTTCCTGGACGAGATCGAGAAGGCCGGCGGCCAGCGCGACACCAACGGCCGCGCCCATGACACGCTGCTGGCGATGATCGAGCCTGAAATCAGCGGCGAACTGGTTCGACGAATGCCTGCGGACCACCGCCGACCTCAGGCACGCACTGTGGATCATGGCGGCGAACGAAACGCGCGGCATCTCCGCGCCGCTGCTCTCCCGCCTGTCGGTCCACCATGTCGAGCCGCCACCGGCCAGCGCCTTCCCCGGCACCTATACCGGGCTGCTCGCCGGGATCGCCGCGGACATGGGGTGCAGCCCGGCCGACCTGCCGGTGCTGGAATCCGTGACGCGGGATGCCCTGCGGCAGGGCTTCGCCGGCCACCGCAACCTGCGGCGGCTGCGGGCGCAGATGGAGGAATGCCTCGGCATCGCGGCGGAAGCGGCGCTGGCGGGGCCGCGCTGCTGAGCATGTGCCGGGGCGGGTGGAACGGGGCGGCCGCCAGGCGTTAGACTGGCGACCGGGCAGAACCCGCTGGATGAGCCAATGACGCGCTTTCTCTCCCTCTACCGTCACGGCTTCGCCCGGGTCGCCGCCTGCACCACCCGCATGCACGCTGGCCGACCCGGCCGCCAATGCCGCGGCCATCCTGCGCGTGGCGCGAGCAGTGCGACCGCCGCGGCGCCGCGCTGGCGGTGTTCCCGGAGCTCGGCCTGTCCGGCTATGCGATCGGCGACCTGCTGCAGCAGGACACCCTGCTGGACGCGGTGGAGCAGGCGGCAGGGCACGCTGCATCGCCGGCTCGGCCGGGCTGATGCCGCTGCTGCTGGTCGGCGCGCCGCTGCGCCATGGCGGGCGCACTGTACAACTGCGCCATGGCGATCCATCGCGGCCGGCTGCTCGGGCGTGGTGCCGAAGATCCACCTGCCGAACTACCGGGAGTTCTACGAGCCCCGGCATTTCGTCTCCGGCGACGGGCACGGCGGGCGGCGAGATCACCGTCGCCGGCCAGACGTGCGCGCTTCGGCCCCGACCTGCTGTTCGCCGCCGAGGACGTGCCCGGCTTCGTCGTGCATGCGGAGATCTGCGAGGACCTCTGGGTGCCGGTGCCGCCGAGCGCGAGGCGGCGCTGGCGCGGGGCGACGGTGCTGGCCAACCTGTCGGCCAGCAACATCACCATCGGCAAGGCGGAGACCCGGCGGCTGCTGTGCCGGTCGCAGTCCGCCCGCTGCCTCGCGGCCTATCTGTACGCCGCGGCCGGGGCCGGGCGAATCGACCACCGACCTGGCCTGGGACGGCCAGGCCTCGATCTTCGAGAACGGCGCCATGCTGGCGCGAGACCGAGCGCTTCCCGGCCGGCGACCAGGTGGCGGTGGCCGATATCGACCTGGACCTGCTGCGCCAGGAACGCGTGCGGATGGGCAGCTTCGACGACCAACCGCCGGCGGCAGGGCGGCGCCCGGGCTTCCGCCGCATCGGCTTCCGGCTGGACCCGCCGGACGGGCGATATGGGCTTCGAGCGGCCGGGTGGAGCGCTTCCCCTTCGTGCCGGCCGACCCCGCCCGGCTGGAGCAGGACTGCTACGAGGCCTACAACATCCAGGTCTCCGGCCTGGTGCAGCGGCTGCAGCGCGGCGCGGCATCAAGCGCGTGGTGATCGGCGTGTCCGGCGGGCTGGATTCGACCCATGCGCTGATCGTCTGCGCCCGGGCGATCGACCTGCTGGGGCTGCCGCGGACCGACATCCTCGCGTATCACCCTGCCGGGCTTCGGCACCAGCGACACCACGAAGACCAACGCCTGGCGGCTGATGGCAGGCGCTGGGCGTGACGGCGCAGGAGCTGGATATCCGCCCGGCGGCGCGGCAGATGCTGGCGCGACATCGGCCACCCCTTCGCGCGGGGCGAGCCGGTGTACGACGTGACCTTCGAGAACGTGCAGGCCGGGCTGCGCACCGACTACCTGTTCCGGCTGGCGAACCAGCACGGCGGCATCGTGATCGGCACCGGCGACCTGTCGGAGCTGGCGCTGGGCTGGTGCACCTATGGCGTCGGCGACCAGATGGCGCATTACAACGTCAATGCCGGCGTGCCGAAGACGCTGATCCAGCACCTGATCCGCTGGGTGATCAGCGTCCGGCCTGTTCGATGGCGAGGTGGGGGCGACGCTGGAGGCGATCCTCGGCACCGAGATTTCGCCCGAGCTGATCCCGGCCGGGGCGGACGAGGACGCCGCAGAGCACCGAGGCCAAGATCGGGCCCTACGCGCTGCAGGATTTCCACCTGTTCTACACGCTGCGGTACGGCTTCCGCCGCGCAAGATCGCGTTCCTGGCGCTGCGGGCGTGGGAGCGATGCGGCGCGTGGCGGCTGGCCGCCGCATTTCCCGGCGGAGCGGCGCGGTGCCTATCCGACTGGCCGACGATCCGCCAGTGGATGGAGGTGTTCCTGCGGCCGGTTCTTCGCGTTCAGCCAGTTCAAGCGGTGCGCCATGCCGAACGGGCCGAAGGTCGAGCGCCGGCGGGTCGCTGTCGCCGCGCGGCGACTGGCGGGCGCCGTCGGACGGCAATGCCGCGCGCCTGGCTGGAGGAGCTGGAGCGGAACGTGCCGGAGGGAGATGGATAGCGCCCCACCGCATCCCGGCCGCCGCTGCGCCGTTGATGCGGCTCCATGGCCGGGATGAGAAATGGCATGACGAAAACCGGGCTGCAGCACGGCCCACTGACCGAAAGCTGCGTGCATCTCTGCGTTGATATGCAGAACCGGTTCGCAGGCGATACTGAATGGCACACCCCCTGAATGAACCGCGTATTGCCGATGGTGGAGCGCCTGGCCGGCGCCTGCCCGGATCGCACGGTCTTCACCCGCTTCATCCCCGCGGCCAGGCCCGGCGAAGGCGAGGGAAGCTGGCGGCGCTACTGGGAGCGCTGGCCCGGCATGACCCGGGAGGCGCTGCCGGCCGAAGCCCTCGACCTGATCCCGTCCCTGGCGCGATGCGTGCCGCTGGCCGAAGTGGTGGACAAGCGCGTCTATTCGCCCTGGGTGGAAAGCGACCTGCACCAGCGGCTGCGCGCCCGCGGGATCGACACGCTCATCATCAGCGGGGCGGAGACGGATTTGTGCGTCCTGGCCACGGTGCTCGGGGCGGTGGACCATGGCTACCGTGTGGTGCTGCCGACCGATGCGCTGTGCGGTTCGTCCGACCGCACCCATGACGCGCTGCTGACGCTGTACCGCGACCGCTACGGCCAGCAGATCGAGGCCGTGGGTACCGCGGAGATACTGCACGCATGGAACCGCGGCCGGGGCTGAGGGCGCCCCGGCCGCGTTGGCCGGTCAGGGTGCCGGGCTGGTGGTGTTCGGCGCCTCCTCGACCACCTCCCGCACGTTGCGCTGGCGCATGGCGGAAAACACCGCCCAGGCCAGCAGCGCGGCGGTGCAGGCGATCATGGTGCCGCTGATCGGCCGTTCCAGGAACACCATCGCATCGCCGCGCGAGAGCAGCATGGCGCGCCGCAGGTTCTCCTCCATCAGCGGGCCGAGGATGAAGCCGATCAGCAGCGGCGCCGGTTCGAAACCGCAGCAGCCGCATGCCGTAGCCGACGAGCCCGAAGAACATCACCAGCATCGACGTCGAAGGCGCTGTTGTTCACGCTGATACACGCCGATGCAGATCAGGACGATCGATGGCCGGGTAGAGGAAGCTGGTACGGGATCTTCAGCAGCCGCACCCAGATCCCGATCAGCGGGATGTTCAGGATGACCAGCATGACGTTGCCGATCCAGAAGCTGGCGATCAGCCCCCAGAAGAGCTCCGGGTGCTCGGTCATCAGCCGCGGCCCGGGCTGGATGCCGTGGATGATCAGCGCGCCCAGCATCAGCGCCATCACCGCGTCTCCCGGGATGCCGAGCGTCAGCGTCGGGATGAAGGCGGTCTGCGCGGCGGCGTTGTTGGCGGCCTCGGGCGCGACGACGCCCTCGATCGCGCCCTTGCCGAAGCGCGCCGGGGTCGCTTCGCGATCCGCTTCTCCACCGCATAGGCATGAAGGACGCGATGGTGGGCCCCGTGCCGGGCAGCGCGCCGAGGAACGGCGCCGATGCCCGTGCCGCGCAGGATCGGCGCCCAGGAGCGGCGCCAGTCGTCGCGCGTGCGGCAGCATCGAGCGCAAGGTGATCTTCTGGGTCTTCAACCGGGCGCTGTCCGCCCGGCCGATGCTGGCGATGACCTCGGAGATCCCGAACAGGCCCATGGCGAGCGCGACCAGGCTGATGCCGTCGGCGAGCTAGGGGATGTCGAAGGTGAACCGGTGCTCGCCGGTGTTGACGTCGGTGCCGACGCATGCCGAGCAGCAGGCCGAGCAGCACCATGGCGATGCCCTTGAGCGGCGAGCCCTGGCGAAAGCGTGGAGGCGGCCATCAGCCCGAGCAGCATCATCGCGAAATATTCGGCCGGGCCGAAGGCCAGCGCGACCGAGGCCGAGCATCGGGCGAGAAGATCGTCAGGACGACGATGCCGACGGGTCGCGCCGACGAAGGAGGCGACCGTCGTCATGAACAGCGCGACGCCCGCCCTGCCCTGCTGCGCCATCGGGTAGCCGTCGAGGCAGGCGACCGCCGCGGAGGGCGTGCCGGGCAGGTTGAGCAGGATCGAGGCGATCGAGCCGCCGTACTGGGCGCCGTAGTAGATGCCGGCCAGCATGATGAGCGCCGTGGTCGGCGGCACGTGGAAGGTCAGCGGCAGCAGCATCGAGATCGCCGCCAGCGCGCCGATCCCGGGCAGCACGCCGATGAAGGTGCCGAGGAACACGCCGAGGAAGCAGTATGCCAGGTTCATCGGCGAGAACGCCGTATCGAACCCGGCCGCCATATTGCCGAGAAGTTCCATCAGTCGATCCACCGGAACGCGGGAATGGGAATGCCCAGGCCCATGGTAAAGACCACCACGGCGATGACCGCGAGCACGGCCGCCAGCACCAGCGTGCGGACCGGCCGGAATTCTTTCTCAGCAAGGGCGGAGATCACCACCAGCACGATGGCCGCCGGCACCATGCCGAAGCGCTCCACCATGAACCCGAAGGCCAGGCCGCCGATCATGATGGCAACGAAGGGCCGTGGCCGGGGCATCGGCATCAGCCCGGCCCGGAAGAACGCCGGCACCATCAGCAGCAGCCCGAACAATGCCACCAGCCAGCCGATGACCGACGGGAAGAACCCCGGCCCCATCCGTTGCAGCGACCCCAGATTGTAGTCGGTGCCGGCATACACCGCGTACCAAGCGCCAAATGCGAGGAGCAAACCCCCGCCTATCAGGTCCGTGTAATCCCTGGCCCGCAACGCGGCCTCCCCCACTATCTTTTAATTCCCGGAACAAGCCCGCGCCTTCGCGGGTGCCGAGGGTCCAAGCAGATAAGTGGACGATAGATTAAATAAAATCTATGACAAGTAGCCTGCCGTATCGAGCCGGGCACGGCACGAAAATGGAGCTATCGCCTGGATCTTCCTCATGTCGCGGCAAGGTCCGGAGGATTTTATACGTTATACAGGCCGCCCGCCAAAACCCCCGGAGCCTGCGCGTTGGCCGAATGGGGCTTGCGGCGAGGCGGCGATGCGGCTGGAACAGGGCCGCCGCATCCCGGAGACCAAGCATGCCGTTCCGCCGCGTCACGACCACGCCCTACGCAGACCAGAAGCCCGGCACCTCCGGCCTGCGCAAGAAGGTCACGGTCTTCCAGCAGCCGAACTACGTCGAGAATTTCGTCCAGGCGATCTTCGACACCCTCGGTGAGCGCCGCCAGGGCGCGACGCTGGTGGTTGGCGGCGACGGCCGCTTCCTGAACCGCGAGGTGGTGCAGGTCACGCTCAGGATCGCCGCGGCCAATGGCTTTGGCCGCATCCTGGTCGGCCGGGGCGGCCTGCTGTCCACCCCGGCGGCCTCCGGGCTGATCCGCTCATCGGGCGCGATCGGCGGCGTGGTGCTGTCGGCCAGCCACAACCCGGGCGGGCCGGACGGGGATTTCGGCATCAAGTTCAACGTCGCCCATGGCGGCCCGGCGCCCGAGGAGGTTACCGAGGCCATCCACCGCCGCGCCGCGGCGATCACCGAATACCGCCTCGTCGATGCGCCGGACCTCGACCTCGACACTCTCGGCGAGACCCGGCTGGGCGAGGCCACCGTCGCGGTGCTGGACCCGGTGGCGGACTATGCCGCGATGATGGAAGGGCTGGTGGATTTCAGCCGCATCGCCGCGCTGTTCCGCGGCGGCTTCCGCATGCGCTTCGACGCCATGAGCGCGGTGACCGGCCCCTACGCCAGGGCCATCCTGGAAGACCCGCCTCGGCGCCCCCGCCGGCACGGTGGTGAACGGCGAGCCGCTGCCGGATTTCGGCGGCCACCACCCCGACCCCAACCCGGTGCACGCCGCCGAGCTGATGTCGCTGATGCTCGGCCCCGATGCGCCGGATTTCGGCGCCGCCTCGGATGGCGACGGTGACCGCAACATGATCGTCGCCCCTGGACTGTTCGTCACGCCGAGCGACAGCCTGGCCATCCTCGCCGCCCAGGCCCATCACGCCCCCGGCTATGCGGCGGGCCTCGCCGGCGTGGCGCGGTCCATGCCGACCAGCCGGGCGGTGGACCGTGTCGCCGCGGCACGCGGCATCCCCTGCTTCGAGACGCCGACCGGCTGGAAGTTCTTCGCCAACCTGCTGGATGCCGGGCTGATCACCCTGTGCGGCGAGGAAAGCGCCGGCACCGGATCCAGCCATGTGCGGGAGAAGGACGGGCTATGGGCGGTGCTGCTCTGGCTCGACGTGATCGCCGCCACCGGCAAGCCCGCCGCGCAGATCGTGCGGGACCATTGGGCCGAGTACGGCCGGGATTTCTACGCCCGGCACGACTACGAGGAGGTCGATGCAGGGGCCGCCCAGGGCTTGATGCAGTCGCTCCGCGACCGGCTCGCCACCCTGCCCGGCCAGCGCTTCGGCGGGCTGACGGTCTCGGCCTGCGATGATTTCGCCTATACCGACCCGGTGGACGGCTCGGTCACCGCGGCGCAGGGCATCCGCATCCTGTTCGCCGAGGATGCCCGGGCGGTGTTCCGGCTGTCCGGCACCGGCACCGTCGGCGCCACCCTCCGGGTCTACCTCGAACGGTTCGTGTCGGATCCGGCCCGCCACGGGCTGCCGCCGGCGGAGGTGCTGGCGCCGGTCATCGCCGCCGCCCGGGCCATCGCCGACATCGAGCGCCATACCGGCCGGGCCGGCGAGCAAGATTACCCATGCCGGTGATGACCCGTGGGGTTTGCTCACGCCGGGGCCTGCCCTAGCGCAGCCCCGCCATCCGCGAGAGATGCGCCCCCTGCCCCATCACCGCCCCGGCCGATGCCGCGTTGCGCCGGTCCGCCAGCGCCCCGGCCGCGGCACCCAACTGGCCCCTGGCGATGCTGGCGAAGGCGTCGCCCAGCGCGACGGATGCCTGCAGCATCACGCTGGCATCCCGGTAGCAATCCGTGGTGCAGGCCTGGCAGCCGTCCCGGATCACCCGGGTGCGATCGAAGTCCCAGACCGGGCCGATCGGCTCCCGCCAGTCCTCGCAGCGCCAGAGCGTGTAGGTCCAGTCCAGGTAGAAATACTTGTAGCCGGCATGGCAGACGAAGCGCTCCGGCTCCCCCCGCAGCCGCCGGCGCAGGTCATCCATCGAGGCGCGGGGGTTCTGCACATGGATGATGTCCCGCACCGAATCCACCGCATCCAGCGCCGCCAGCAACTCGGCTTTGGACAGGTCCACCAGCTCGCTGTCCGACCAGACCAGGGATGAGGTCGAGAAGGCCTCCTTCCGCGGGTAGGAGAAGGTGACTGCGGGAAATCCCAGGTCGCGCAGGGTTTCGGCCAGCCGGCGGTAGTCGCCCACCAGCCTGGTCATCGCCACCGAGGCGACCGGCAGCATCCCGCGCGCCGCCATCCCGGCATTGGCCTCGCGGATGCGGCCGAACACGCCCTTCAGGCCGCGGTTGCGTTCATGGTTGGCGGCATCGGGCGCATCGACCGAGACGATCACCGTCTTCAGCCCGGCCTTGTCCAGCGCATCCAGCCTGGCCGGCAGCAGCCAGCCGTTGGTGACCAGCGTCGGCTGGATGCCGGCCGCGGTCGCCGCCGCGGCGATCTCGGGCAGCCGCGGGTGCAGCAGCGGCTCGCCGCCGGTCAGCACGATGAACCGCAGGTCGGCCTTCTCGTGCATCAGCCGCAGCGCATCGCCGATACGGTCCGCGTCCAGCCAGCCACGGTCGAGCACGAAGCCCTTGTCATGGGCGAAGTTGCAGAAGCCGCAGGTGGCGTTGCAGACATTCGTGACGAAGACGTTGCATATGGCCGGGCCACCGCGCGGCACGAGCCGCAGGTAGTCGCCCAGCCGGGAGAGCGATCCGGTCATGGCCTAGGTCCTTAGCCCGGCGAAGGGCGCGGATGCTACCTCGGCCCGGCGCCAGGCGGCGAGGCCCGGAAGGCCCACCAGCACCTCCCGCGTGCGCCGTACCAGCGCCGCGGTCAGCGCGGTGCCGGGCGGCACGCCGAAGATGGCCGCGGCGCCGAGGATGGCGCCCTCCTGCACCCCGGCGGCGCCGGGCAGCAGGAAGCCGGCATTGCGGAGGATCTGCGCCAGGCTCTCGACGATGACGGCCTCCGCGAAGCCGATCGGGTGGCCGAGCAGGCCGAGGATCAGCATCAGCTCCACCGCCCCCATCATCCAGGCCCCGAAATGCAGCGCGGTGGCCAGCACCAGCGACCGCCGGTCGGCATGCAACCGTCCCAGGGCCTGCCGCAGCCGGTCGATGAAGGCCGGGTCGAGCCGGGGCCAGCGCCGGGAAAGCCGCGCCAGCCCGGCCCGCAGCAGGCGCAACGGCCACGGGTATTGCAGCCCGACCAGCGCCAGGGTGGTGACCAGCGCCAATCCCAGCCCGGCCGCGAAGCCGCCGCCATCCACCCCGTTGCCCAGCGCGAGCAGCAGCCCGAGGCCGGCCAGGGTGAACAGCAACTGGGACACCGCCTCCAGCGACAGGCTCACCGTCGCGGTCGCCATCGCCAGCTCGCCGGCCACCCCCCGCCGCACCATCAGCCGGACCACCGCGGCCTGGCCGACCAGCGCGCCGGCGGGCAGCAGCGCATCGGCGGCCTCGCGGTACCAGCGCAGCCCCAGCATCGCCCGCACCGGCAGCCGCCGCGCCCGTGGCAGCAGCACCTGCCAGGCGAGCGCCGTCAGCACGATCTGCGGCAGATGCGCGCCGAGGGAAACGCCCAGCGCCACCGGCAGGCCGACCAGCACCGAGCCCATCGTGCCAAGCTCATCGGCCCCGAGGACCAGCAGCACGCCAAGCGCCAGGACGCCGAGCACCAACCCGTTGCGGATGCCGCCACCCCACCTCGGCGCCGGATCGGGCCGGGTGCCCTGCCCGGGCGGCGGATCGCCGGGGGCCGTGGCCCTGGTGTCGTGCGGAGGCAAGGTAACCCTCGGCATTGCGGGATGGCGGGTGCCCGGGAAGCGCCCGGCCCGGACACCGACCCATAGCGCTGGATCGTGCCGGCTGAGAAGGCCAGGGTTGATCGGCGTTGTGCAGCGCAGCAAGTTGCTGCTAACTGGATGCCATGACGTTCGCGCCGCCCTGACCTTCCGTTCCCGTTGACACTGCGCGCCGGCCACCGGCGCTGCAAGAAGCATGTCCGGGCCCTGGCGGCCTGCCTCTCGTTCGTCCCTGGTTTTCCCCTAATCCACGCCTGGCGCAATGCGCTGCCGTTCGGCGTAGGCCATGGAGCCTCCTCTCATGTCACTCGCCCGGCTCCGCGCCGAATGGTTTCCGAACATCCGCGCCGATGTGCTGGCCGGCACGGTCGTCGCCCTGGCGCTGATCCCCGAGGCGATCGCCTTCTCGATCATCGCCGGCGTCGATCCCAAGGTCGGCCTCTATGCCTCCTTCTGCATCGCCGTCGTCATCGCCTTCGCCGGCGGCCGGCCCGGGATGATTTCGGCCGCCACCGGCGCCATGGCGCTGGTGATGGTCGGCCTGGTGCGGACCACGGGCTGCAGTACCTGCTGGCCGCCACCATCCTCACCGGCGTGATGCAGATTCCTGGCCGGGGCCCTGCGGCTCGGGGTGCTGATGCGCTTCGTCTCGCGCTCGGTGATGACCGGCTTCGTCAACGCGCTGGCCATCCTGATCTTCATGGCGCAGCTGCCGGAGCTGATCGGCGTCACCTCGGTCACCTACGTGATGGTCGCGGCCGGCCTCGGCATCATCTACCTGCTGCCGCGCCTGACCAACGCGGTGCCCTCGCCGCTGGTCGCCATCGTGCTGCTGACCGCCGTCGCCATCTGGTTCGGCCTCGACGTCCGCACGGTTGGCGACATGGGCGAGCTGCCCGCGGACCTGCCGGTCTTCCTGCTGCCGCACGTGCCGTTGACGCTGGAGACGCTGTGGATCATCCTGCCGGTCTCCGCCACGCTGGCGGTGGTCGGGCTGCTGGAATCGCTGATGACCGCGCAGATCGTCGACGAGCTGACCGACACGCCCAGCGACAAGAACCGCGAGAGCCGCGGCCAGGGCATGGCCAACATCGTCTCCGGCTTGTTCGGCGGCATGGCCGGCTGCGCGATGATCGGCCAGTCCGTCATCAACGTGAAGTCCGGCGGCCGCGGGCGGCTCTCCACGCTGTGGGCCGGGGTGTTCCTGCTGTTCCTGATCCTGGTGCTGGGCGACCTGGTGCGGCAGATCCCGATGCCGGCGCTGGTCGCGGTGATGATCATGGTCTCGATCGGCACCTTCCACTGGAGCTCGCTGCGGGACCTGCGGCTGCACCCGAAAAGCTCCAGCATGGTGATGCTGGCGACCGTCGCGGTCACGGTTGCGACGCATGACCTGGCGCAGGGCGTGCTGGTCGGCGTGCTGCTGTCGGGCATCTTCTTCGCCCGCAAGGTGGCCGGGCTGTTCAGCATCCGCTCCAGCCTGTCGGCCGACGGGATGACCCGCACCTACGCCGTGACCGGCCAGGTCTTCTTCGCCTCGGCCGAGGCCTTCGTCGCGGCCTTCGACTTCCGGGAGGCGCTCGAGCGCGTCGTCATCGACGTGTCCGGCGCGCATGTCTGGGACCTGACCGCCGTTGCGGCGCTCGACAAGGTGGTGCTGAAGTTCCGCCGCGAGGGCACCGAGGTGGAGATCCTCGGCATGAACGAGGCCAGCGCCACCCTGGTGGACCGCCTTGCGGTCCACGACAAACCGGGCGCGCTCGAACGCCTGGCGTCACACTGAGGAAATCCCATGTCCCACATCCTGGCCTGCACGGACGGCTCGATCTACGCCAGCAGCGTCTATGACCACGCCGCCTGGGCGGCGCGGCAGATGGGCGGCGCCTCCGTCCGGCTGCTGCATGTGCTCGACCGTGGCGCGGCCGAGGCGCCGGCCGACCGCAGCGGCGCCATCGGCTTCGACGCCTCGGAGGAGCTGCTGCGCGAGCTGGCCGAGCTGGATGCGGCGCGCGGCAAGGTAGCGCTGCGCCGGGCCCGCGCCCTGCTGACCGAGGCGGAACAGCGGCTGCGGGCGGCGGGCGTCACCGAGGTGATGCTGACCCAACGGCACGGCTCGCTGGTCGAAACCGTCACGGAATTCGAGGCGGATGCCGACCTCGTCGTCATCGGCAAGCGCGGGGAGGCGGCGGATTTCGCCGTCGGCCACCTCGGCACCAACCTCGAACGCGTAGTGCGGGCGAGCAACAGGCCGGTGCTGGTGGCCTCGCGCGCCTTCCGCCCGATCGGGCGCTTCGTGATCGCGCATGATGGCGGGCCGGCGGCGCTGAAGGCCATCGACTATGCCGCGCGCAACACCGCGCTGCGGGGGCTGGAGTGCCACCTGGTGACGGTGGCGGCCTCGGGCAGCGGCATCCCGCTCGACCAGCCGGCGGAGACGCTGCGGCGCGGCGGGCTGGCGGTCACCACCCAGGTCCTGCACGGCGAGCCGGAACAGGCCATCGCCGCCTATGTCGGCGAGGCGGCGATCGACCTGCTGGTGATGGGCGCCTACGGCCACAGCCGCATCCGCAGCCTGCTGATCGGCAGCACCACCACCGCCTTGCTGCGCGCCTGCCGCATCCCGGTGCTGGTCTTCCGCTGAAACGGCGAAAGGCGGGGCGGCCATGATGGCCACCCCGCCCCTTACGCTAGACTAGTCGCAGCAACCTCAACGATAGAGGCGAGTACCCGTGCCCCAGCCCTGGGTGGTGGCATACTCGTTGATGTTGTTGCGGTCGTAGCGCGGCAGCGCCTCGAGTTCCTCGCGCGTCATGTCCAGTCGCGCCCGGTCCGTGGGGCCGGTGCCGAGCTCGATCTGCTCGATCGGCACCAGCGCGCGGCGCTGGCCGATGCCCAGGAAGCCACCCCACTCGACTACCGCGGCGCGCACGTTGCCGGCGCTGTCGATCAGGAGGTTCTCGACCTCACCGGCATCCTCGCCGGTGGCGCCGACCACGTTGGTGCCGACAAGCGCCGAGACGCTGGCGAGCGGCATGCCGGCGGAAGGCGTGGTGGCCGTCCGCTGCGCGCCACCGGACTGCGCCGGTGCCGGCGCGGCGGTGGTGCCGGTCGCTGCCTGCTGCTGCTGCTGCCGATCGCGCTCGGACATCCGCGACTGGCCCTCGCGTTCAACATTCACCTTCGGCTCACCCTGGCGCTGCACATTCACCTGGGCCTCGCCCTGGCGCTGCACGGTCACCTGCGGCTCGCCCTGGCGCTGCACGGTCACCTGCGGCTGGCCCTGGCGCTCAACGGTTACCTGCGGCTGAGCCTGCTGCACGGTCACCTCGGGACGCGGCTGCTGCACGGTCACTTCCGGGCGGGGCTGCTGCACCGTCACCTTCGGGGCCTGCTGCTGCACGGTCACTTCGGGCCGCGGCTGCTGCACGGTCACCTGCGGGGCACGCTGCTCAACCTGCACCTGCGGCTGCGGCTGCTGCACCGTCACCTGCGGGGCACGCTGCTGAACTGCACGCGCGGCCGCTGCACCGTCACCTGCGCCCCGGATGCCGAGCCGTTGGCTGCGGCGGTGCTGCCCATGTCGCGGTACAGGATGGCGATGGCATCAACGGCCTCGCGCACCTGGGTCGAGGCCGCCGACCGATCCTGCTGGCCTTCCTGGACGGCACGCTCGGCTTCGGTGAGCTGCTGCTTGGCCTTGCGGTAGGCTTCCTGGTTCTGCCGCTCGGACGGAACCTTGCCAAGCGCCTGCTGGGCCTGGGTCGCGGCCTGGCGTGCCTGCTGCATACCCTGCTGCTGTTCAGCCTGGGCATTGCTGGAGATCTTCTGCTGCGCCTGCCGCAGGGCCTGCTCCGCCTGCTGCAGCTGCTGCATGGCCTGCTGCAGCGGCTGGCCCTGGGCCGCCTGGCCCTGGGACTGCGGCTGGTTCTGGGCCAGCGCCATCCCGGCACCCCCGAACGCCAGAACAGTCGCCAGGGCCGTCGTCGTGAGAAGCTTGTTCATAGCCATGAATGGTCTCCGTTGTTGTTTCGAGGCTTTGGTCGAGGCCCTTAGCGGGTGGAGCCGGAACCCTTCTGGCTGCTGCTGCCGCCACCCGAGGCATTCGGGCTGGTGGCGCCCGACGAGCCGGTCGCGGACGAACCGCCCATCGCGCCCGAGGTCTGGGTGCCGGATGCCGGCGGATTGATCATCATCATCACGTCATGGCCGTCTTCGGTCCGGGCCTGGACCAGATAGGCGGCGTCCAGGATCTTCACGTTGCTGAAGCCAGCCTTGGTGAGCTGCTGGCGGAGCTTGTCCTGGCTCATCGCCTGCATCTGGGTCTGCTGACCGGCACCGGGCTGCGAGTTGCCAGCCTGGGAACCGCTCATCTTCGACCCGCTGGCCTGGGTGCCACCGGACGCGGCGCCGCCGGCATTCGGGGTCGACTGGGCGAAGGCAGGTCCGGCGAGCGCAAGCCCGAGCGCTGCGGCGAAGGCGGTGGCAGGAAGCATGTGACCGATGCGGTTCGTCATGTGTCTGTCTCCTGTCGTTCTTGTGGTCGCTCCACCCCGAACAGCCGCGAGGCTGCGGGGGTGGCGCGGCCGCCCGGCCAGCAGTGGCCGGAGCGTATCCGCGTGCGGCCATGTCTCGCCGCAGTGACTGTCATCTGGAGCGTTACCGCGTCCGGCGCGACCCCGGACGATCCCCTAAGAAACCAATTCGGAGCCGGCGGCGTTGGGCTGGGCCGAACTGCCGCACCGCACGACCGGTGGGCAGCGCATGGCGACCAACAGCTCAAGGAGGTGCAGGGGGTATGCCGAAGCCCGTGCCGCCGCCGGACCATCCTTTGGCCTGGCATCTCGGGGCGCTCTGTGCGGCACTGTTGGCACCGATGCTGGTGCTTGGCCTGCTGTTGCTGTTGTACATGGCCGATGCCGAGCGGGCGCGCCACGAGGAGGTCGCGCGCGATGCGGCACGCGCAGATCGCCACCACCCTCGACCGCGGCCTGACCACGTACCAGGCCATGCTCGAGGTGCTGGCGACTTCGGGTTTCCTGCACGGGGGGAATTTCTCTAGCTTCCACCGCCGCGCTGCCGAGGTGCCGACGCCCGGCCGGTGCCGAGATCGTGTTGCGCGACGTGACCGGGCGGGTGCTGGCCGATACCGGCGCCGACGGCGGACGCCCCTGTTGTGCATCGGCCGCTGAGCGAGGCGGACCGGCGAGCCATCGCCACCGGCCGGACGCAGATCTCGCATCTTGCCGGCGTCCGTGCTCTCGGCGGCGGCGACGTACCGAACAAGATGCCGGAGTTCACCGTCATCACCCCGGTCCGCGGCCTGGATGGTGATACGACCTACCTGTTGAGCCTCATTGTCCCGGCGACCGTGTTGGCCGATGTGATGCGGCAGGAGGCGATGCCGGAGGGCACCGTCGCAAGCCTGGTCGATCGCAGCGGCCGGATGGTGGCCCGCAGCGCCGAGCCCGGACACTTCATCGGCATGCCACTGGCGCCGGCCGTGCAGGAGCAACTGGACAGCCGGGAAGAAGGCTGGCTGCAGACGACAATGGGTGACGGAACCCCGATGGTCGCCGCCTTCGCCCGTTCCGCGGTATCCGGATGGACCAGCATGATCGCGCTGCCCGAGGCGGTGTTCACCGCCCCGCTGCGCCGTTCGCTGCTGGTCGCGGCGGTGCTGGGGGCGCTGATCGCCGCCCTCGCCGCCTTGCTGGCACACGGCTTTGCGCGCCGCATCGCCCGGCCAATCGAAGCCTTGGCCGGCACGCTGGACCAGGATGGGGACGGTGGCCGGAGCCGCGCCGCCGGCCACCCGGGTGGCGCGGCGCCGCTCGCCACGCCGGTACGGGAGGTGAATGCCGTCGGCCGGGCGCTCGCGGCCGCGCAGGAGGAATCACGTCGCCGTGCGACGGAACGCGAGGCGCTGCTGCAGACCTTGGATCTCGCGCAGGTGCTGGTGCGCGCGCCCGACGGCACCATCACGCTGTGGACCTCGGGGATGGAACGGCTGTTCGGCTGGTCCCGCACGGAGGCGCTGGGCCGCCACTCGCACGCCCTGCTGGCGACCGACTTCCCGCACCCCCGCGCGGAGATCGAGGCGGCCTTGCTGGCCCACGGCGAATGGCGCGGGGAGCTGCATCAGCGGCGGGCCGATGGCGCACCGCTGGTGATTGCCAGCCACTGGGCGCTGCGCCGCGGCCCGAATGGCGAGGCGCTGGCGGTGGTCGAGGCCTGCAACGACATCACCGCCCGCCGCTCGGCGGAAGCCCAACTGCGGGAGACCCAGGCCGAGTTGTTCCGCGTCGCCCGGCTCAACAGCATGGGCGCCATGGCCGCCGCGCTGGCGCATGAACTGAACCAGCCGCTAACCGCCGCCGCCAATTTCACCGCCGCCGCCGGGTTGTTCCTGGCCGATGCCGACCCGCGGGATGCCGCCGGGCTGGCCGCCACCCGCACCGCCCTGGAGGATGCCGCCGGCGAGGTGATCCGCGCCGGGCAGATCGTCCAGCGGCTGCGCGAGTTCATCGGCCGCGGCGATACGGAGAAGCGCCTCGCCGACATCAACGACATCGTGGAGAAGGCCACGTCCCTGGCACTGGCGGGAACGCCGGAGCCGGGCGTGACGTTGCACCTGCTTCTTGCTGCCGCTCCGCCGCCGGTGCTTGCGGATGCGGTCCAGCTCCAGCAGGTGATGGTCAACCTGATCCGCAATGCGGTCGAGGCGATGCGCGGTGCGGCGCGGCGGGAATTGCGGGTAACGACGGCGGTGCGGGCGACGGATGCGGTGGTGGTGAGCGTGGCGGATACCGGGCCAGGATTGGCGGCGGACCTGAATGGCCGGTTATTCGAGCCCTTCGTGACGACCAAGCCGGACGGGATGGGCATCGGCCTGTCCATCTCGCGCTCCATCGTCGAAGGCCATGGCGGACAGTTGGAGATGGCCGCGCGGCCGGGTGGCGGCACGGTGTTCCGCTGCATCCTGCCCACCCTGCCGGCCGAGCCACCGGACGACCCAAGGGAACAGGAGACGGCGGATGCAAGCTGACGGTGCGGCGCGCGTTGCTCATGTGGTCGATGACGAGGCGGTGGTGCGGCGGTCCCTCATGCTGTTGCTGCAGGCCGCGGGTTTCGAGGCCCGGGCCTATGACAGCGGCCCGGCCTTCCTGCGCGCCGCCGAGGCCGGCGGATTGCCGTTCGGCTGCCTGCTGCTCGACATCCACATGCCGGCGATGGATGGCATGGCGGTCATGCAGGAGATGGCGCAGCGCGGATTGCGCTTTCCGGTGGTGGTGGTCACCGGCCATGGCGACGTGCAGATGGCGGTTGCTGCGATGAAGGCCGGTGCCTGCGACTTCATCGAAAAGCCCTATTCCGGCGCCGCCATCCTGAAGGCGGTCGAGGCGGCATTCGGCCGCGGCGACGAGGAACAGGCCCGGACCCGCGAAGCCGCCGATGCCGCCGCACGCATCGCCATGCTGACCCGACGGGAGACCGAGGTGCTGCTCGGCCTGGTCGCCGGGCGGCAGAACAAGGTCATCGCGCATGACCTAGGCCTCAGTCCGCGCACCGTGGAAATCCACCGGGCCAACGCGATGACCCGGCTCGGCGCCGGCAGCCTTTCGGAAGCGGTGCGGATTGCCCTGGCGGGCGGGCTGCGGCCACCGGAACAGGGCGTCGCAGTCTGATCGCCCATCTTCCCCTCCAGGACAGGTTGCACTGATGTTCTTTGAAAACTGGTTTTCCCTGCTGCGCATAGTCATCGTCGGCGGGCTGGCCTACATCTCGCTCGTGCTGATGCTGCGCATCTCGGGCAAGCGCACCCTGGCGAAACTGAATGCATTCGACCTGGTGGTGACGGTGGCGCTCGGCTCCACCCTGGCGACCGTGCTGCTCAACAAGTCGGTGGAGCTGGTGGAGGGGCTGGTCGCCTTCGGGCTGCTGGTCGGGTTGCAATACGTCGTCGCCTTCCTGTCGGTTCGCTCGACATGGTTCAACGCGTTGGTGAAGTCGGAGCCGACCCTGCTGATGCACCAAGGGCAATTCCTTGAAGCCGCCATGCGTGGCCAGCGGGTGACCCGGGAGGAGGTGGTCTCGGCCCTGCGCTCCTCGGGCGTGGCGCGGCCCGAGGATGCCGCCGCGGTGGTGCTGGAGACAGACGGGACGCTGAGCATCATCCCGGCTTCCGCGGCAGGCGGCAAGCCGGTCGAGGTGGTGCGCGGCATGCGTGACCCGAACGCCATCGCCTGAACCCGCGGCGGGCGCGTCCCCGGGGGTGCAACGATACCGTCCCGTGGTAAGGTCGCGGCGCCATCAGCACGTCCAGGGGTCGACCGTCCAATGAAAGTCATCGTCTGCGGGGCGGGCCAGGTCGGCTCGACCATCGCCCGGCATCTCGCCGCCGAGCGGCATGGACGTCACGGTCATCGACCTGTCGCCCGAGCAGGCGCGCCGGCGTGCCGACGAAAGCTACGACGTGCGCGGCATGGTCGGCCACGCCGCCCATCCGGAGGTGCTGGAACGCGCCGGCGCGCGCGACGCCGACATGCTGATCGCGGTGACTCGCTCCGACGAGGTGAACATGGTGGCCTGCCAGGTCGCCTATTCGCTGTTTCAAGCGTGAAGCGCCGCATCGCGCGCGTTCGCCATCACGGCTACCTCGACGCCGATCTGGCGCGGACCTCTACGCCAAGCGACCAGCTTGCCGATCGACGTGGTGATCTCGCCCGAGGTCGAGGTCGCGCGCGGCATCGCCCGCCGGCTTCGGACGCCCGGCGCCTTCGACACGGTGCCGCTGGCCGAGCGGGCGCGTGCAGCTGCTCGGCATCCACTGCGACACGACCAGAGCTGCGCATGGTCGGGCACGCGCTCAGCGAGATGCCCGCTCGTGCTGCCCGGTCCGGCCTCGTGATCGTCGCGCATCATCCGCAACGGCCGGGCCTTCGTGCCGCGCGGCGAGGACCGCGTCGAATGCGGCGACGATGTCTATGTCGTCACCGAGCCGGCCGCGCGTGGATCGCGTCATGGCGGCTTTCGGCCATCGCGGAGCGGGTGGCGCGGCGCGTGCGTGCGTCATCGGCGGCGGCAATGTCGGGCTGCACCTCGCCGGCATGCTGGCCACGGAGGCGCCGTAAGTCGCGCTGAAGATCATCGAGCAGCGGCCGCGAGCGCGCCGATACATCTCGCGGCGAACTCGGGCCGCGAGGCCGTGGTGCTGCACGGCGACGCGCTGGATGCCGAGGTGCTGCGAGGAGGCCAATGTCGGCGCCGCCGAGACGGTGGTCGCGGTGACCAACGACGACGAGACCAACATCTTCGCCTCGGTGCTGGCCAAGCGCGCCGGCTGCCAGCGGGCGATCACGCTCGTCAACAAGACGACCTACGAGCCGATCATGCCGGCGCTCGGGATCGACGCCGTGGTGAGCCCCAGCGCCATCACGATCTCCACGATCCTGCGCCATGTGCGCCACCGCTCCGTCTCGGCGCTCTACACCCTGCGCGAGGATTTCGGCGAGGTGATCGAGGCGCGAGGCGCAGCAGGGCTCGCGGCTCGTCTCGGCCGCGCTGCAGCAGCATCGGCCTGCCGGACGGGCATGCTCGTGGGGGCCATCGTGCGGCAGCGGCGAGGTGATCATCCCGACGGGCGACGACCCGGATCGAGCCCGGCGACCGCGTGATCGCGGTGGTGGCCTACAACGTCGCTGCCGCCAGGCCGAGGCGATGATCGCCGGCGAGAGCGCGCGGTGCAGGGAATGAGCGCGCAGAGGCCGGCGCCGGGCGGCATGTCTACGCTGGTCGCCGCCGCATCTGCGGCCGGTCCTGTATCTGGTTTCGCGGCATGCTGCTGGCGCTCGCGCGTCGCTGATGCTGCTGCCGGCGGCGGTGGATCTGGTCGCGCCGGCAACCCGGACTGGCAGGGCTTCGCGCCGTCGAGCGCGGCTACGCTGCGCTGCGGCGGCGGCGCGCTGTTCCGCGCCACGCGCTGCCGGCTGGAGGGCGGCCTGACGCTGCGCCAGGCCTTCGTGCTGACGCCGCTGAGCCTGGAGCGACCATCGCCGCTGTTCGCCGCGCGTGCCACTGTATCTGTCCGCCTATGCCGGGCTTGCGCGACAGCTTCGCCAATGCCGTTCTTCGAAACCGATCTCGGGCCTGACCACCACCGGCGCGACGGTGGTGACCGGGCTCGACGCATGCGCCGCCCGGGCGTGCTGCTGTGGCGGGCGCTGCTGCAATGGATCGGCGGCATCGGCATCATCGCCACCGCGATCGCCATCCTGCCGGCGCTCGGGGTCGGCGGGATGCAGCTGTTCCGCACGGAATCCTCCGACCGATCGGAGAAGGTGATGCCGCGCGTGCGGGAGATCGCGGCCGCCATCGCGGCGATCTACCTCGGGCTGACGCTCGCCTGTGGCCTCGCCTACTGCGCTGGCCGGCATGAGCGCCGTTCGATGCGGTGGCGCATGCGCTGACGACCATCTCGCACGGCGGGCTTCTCCACCTCCGACGCCTCGATGGGAAACTGGGACAGCCCGGCAATCCACTGGATCGCCGTCGTCGGCATGCTGGCTGGCGCGGTGCCCTTCGTGCTCTATGTGCGGCTGCTGCAGGGCCAGCGCGATACGCTGCGCGACAGCCAGGTCCGTCACCCTGCTGGCCTTCCTTGCCGTGGTGGTCGGCGGCGCTGGCGCTGGCGCTGGTCCTGAGCGGGCGCTACGGGCTCGGCGGATGCGCTGCGGCACGCCGCCTTCAACGTCGTTTCCGTCGTCACGACCACCGGCTACGCCACCACCGACTACCTGCTGTGGGGCAATGCCGCCATCGGGCTGTTCTTCGGCCTGACCTTCATCGGCGGCTGCACCGGCTCGACCAGCGGGGGCATGAAGATCTTCCGCTTCCAGGTGATGGCGGCGATGCTGCGGGTGCAGTTCCTGCGGCTGATCTTCCCGCGCGGCGTCTTCCCGCGCGTCTATGCCGGGCGGCGTGCTGCCGGACGAGGTGGTCGGCTCGGTGGTGGTGTTCTTCTCGCTGTACTTCATCTGCTACGGGCTGCTGACCATCGCGCTGATGGCGCTCGACCTCGATTTCCCGACCAGCGCCTCCGCGGCCGTCACCGCGCTGTCCAATGTCGGCCCGGGCATCGGCGACGATCATCGGGCCGGCAGGCAATTTCCAGCCGCTGCCGGACGTCAGCGAAATGGCTGCTCTGCTTCGCCATGCTGCTCGGGCGGCTGGAGTTGTTCACCGTGCTGGTGCTGTTCATGCCGCGCTTCTGGCGCGGCTAGGGCTGCCGGACGACAGCCAGCCTGGTGGCCGGGATGTGCCAGGATGCCCAGGCCGCGCACCGCACCAGCCCGCGGCACGCGATGTATCCGAAGGTGGGGAGCGGCTGGACTGCGTCAAGGCGAAAGGCATCCGCATGAATGCCGAGGCCTTGGAGCGACCGGCGACCAGAGCGTTTTCGGGCGGAAATGGACCGAGCAAAGCCCAAATCCGGCCATAAAACATTGCCAATTGCCAATTTTGCGCCTGAATGAATATTCGTATCGGAAACAGACAACATACTGGGGCCACAAACCGGGTTTCATTTCATGCCTGGACATCGCATGGTTCCGGTGTCAGTGATTGATTTCAACACGGGGAGATCGCGTTATGCGGAATTATACTCGCTGCGGCACTAGCGGTTATTGCAGCACCAATTGCACTCGCGCAACAACCTTCAGGCCAGACGTCGGCGCCGCGCGTCGTGACACATGTGGAGACAGCCGCCGACCTGGCCGCCGTCTGCGACCCGGCCTGGTCGGGCGTGCCGCGGCTTGAGGCGATCGCCTATCGCCAGGGCTTCCTGACCAGCGCCGGCCAGTACCACGCGCTGACGCACCGGCCCGGCGGCAGCACCCGCCCGCTGTACTGCGTGCCGACGCCCGGCCCGAGCATCGCGGAAGCGGGCATCGATTTCGCCGCCTGGATGCGCGCCAACCCGGCCCGTGCTTCCGAGCCGGCGCTGGACGGCTTCCTGCGCTGGGCGCAGGCACGCTTTCCCTGCCAGCCGGCCCGCTGAGGAGAACCCGGACATGACCAAGCATTCGACGCGCCTCGCGATCCTGTTCGCATCCTCGCTCGGGCTGGCGGCCTGCGGCGACCTGAACCAGACGCAGCAGCGCACCGCGACCGGCGCCCTCGGCGGCGGCGCGGTCGGCGGCATCCTCGGCTCCTTCACCGGCAATGCCGGGCTGGGCGCGCTGCTGGGTGCCGGCGTCGGCGCCGGCGGCGGATATCTCTACGACCAGTCGCAGAATTCCAGGCAGCCGCCGCGCGGCTATCGCGACCGCCGCGACCGGCGGTACTGAGCCAACTTCCGGCGAGGACCCTGCCGTGGTCCTCGCCGGTTACGCTGCCGATGCGCCGTGCGGCATGATCATGTCGCCGGCAAACACCCGACGCGAACGTGGAACTTCCAGGCATCGCCCGAGGCGGGCCGTGATTGACGCTGCCGGAGACGCGCTATAGCGTGCCTGAAAATAATATTCAGGGAGGCAGCGATGACCAGGACACCTCGCTTCGGACGACGCACAATCGCCACCGTTTCGGCACTCGGATTGTTCGCGCCGGCGTTGCTTCGCGCCCAGGCGGCAACCGAAATCGCGCCACACGAGAAAGCCCTGTACGACGCGGCGCGCGCCAAGAACGAGCAGGTCACCTGGTACATCAGCCACTACAACAGCGAAACCGCCGAGGCGCTTGGCCGCGCATTCGATGAGATCTACCCGGGTGTGAAGGCCAATGTGGTGCGCACCACGGCGCAGGTGGCCTACCAGCGCCTGTCGCAGGACATGCGGGCCAATGCGCATAACTGCGATGTGTTCGGCTCGACCGATGTGGGCCATTTCCTCCTGCTGAAGGAGGAGGGCAAGCTTGTGCAATACGAGCCGGTGAATGCCAAGCACCTGATCGAGGGCTTCCGCAACATCGACCCCGACAGCTACTTCTACACCACCGCCGCCGGCACCGTCCTCATCAACTACAACTCCGCCAACGTTAAGGAAGCGGACGCGCCGAAGAACTGGACCGACCTGCTCGACCCGAAATGGAAGAACCAGGTCGCCGTCGGCCATCCGGGCTATTCGGGGTATGTCGGCACCTGGGTGGTGGCGATGCGCAAGCTCTATGGCTGGGACTTCTTCGAGAAGCTGGAGAAGAACCAGCCGCAGATCGGCCGCTCGATCAACGACACGGTGACCATGCTGAACTCCGGCGAGCGCCAGGTCGGCGCAGGCCCCGGCGCGACGACACTGCGCAGCGCCAGCCGCGGCAACCCGCTGTCCATCATCTATCCCACCGACGGCACCGTGCTGATGATCTCGCCGAGCGCCATCGTGAAGGGCACGCGCAATCCGAACGCCGCGCGGCTGTTCATCGAGTTCCTGCTCGGCAAGCGCGCCAACGAGATCCACGCCGAGAACTTCAGCGACGTGACCAGGGCGGATGTCGAGCCGTATCCCGGCGCCAAGGACCTGAGCAAGGTGAAGGTCATCCGCCCGACCAACGAGGAAGTCCAGGAGGGCATCCCCGAGGTCAAGGAGCTTTGGCGCGACACCTTCGGGATCTGAACCGGATGGCACACCCAGGCGCAGCAGGCTGGCAATGAGCACAACGACGGACATGCCGAAGGCGGCCGCCGCGGCGCCTCTCACCCTGGCTGGCCGCTTCGGCCGGCTGGAGCCGGCGACGCTGGTCTGGGTGCTGCTGGTGGCTGTGCTGGCACTGCTGGTGCTCTGGCCGATCGGGGAGCTGGTGGTGACCAGCTTCCAGAAGGCCCGGACCGGTGTCTTCACCATCCAGAACTACTTCGATGCCTATGGCCGCGCGCGCTACGTGGATGCGCTGCTCAACTCCCTGGCGCTCGGCGCGGTCAGCGCCATCATCAGCGTGGTGCTCGCGGTGCCGATGGCCTGGGCCGCGGCGCGCACGGACATGCCCGGGCGCGGCTTCGCCACCTTCACCGTGCTGGCGGCCTTCATCCTGCCGCCCTACCTCGGCGCCGTCGGCTGGATCCTGCTGGCCGGGCCGAACGCCGGCTGGATCAACCAGATCTGGAGCTTCGTGACCGGTGCCGAAGCCTCGCTGGTCAATGTCTACACCTTCAGCGGGCTGGCGCTGGTCATCGCGCTGAATGCCTTCCCGTTCATCTTCATCTTCGTGAAGTCGGCGCTGGACCTCGTCTCCTCCGAGATGGAGGACGCCGCCAACATCCTCGGCGCCGGCACCTGGACCACCACCATCAAGGTGACCCTGCCACTGGTCTGGCCGAGCATCCTGGCCGGGGTGATCCTGGTGTTCCTGGAAACCATCGCGCTGTTCGGCACGCCGGCCATCATCGGCATCCCGGCGCGGATCAACGTGGTGACCACCCAGCTCTGGCAGTTCTTCGAGGCGCCGGTGCGCGCCGAGGTGGCCGCGGCCTATGCGATGCCGCTGCTGCTGGTCACCGCCGCGCTGATCGGCGTGCAGAAGCTGATGCTGTCGCGCAAGGGCTATCGTCGCGCAGACCGGCAAGGGGGGCGAGCGGCGGCCCATCCCGCTCGGGCCATGGCGCTGGGTGATGCTCGGCTGGTGCGTGGCGGTCTGCGTGCTGTCGGTGGCGGCGCCGGTGGTCGCGCTGCTGCAGGCTTCCTTCGCCCGGGCCTGGGGCCGCGGCTTCTCCCTGGATAACCTCACCTTCGACAACTACTACTACCTGCTGTTCCAGCACGACGCGGCCTGGACGGCGGTGATCAATACCTTCCTGTTCTCCGGCGTCGCCGCGACCTTCGCGGTGCTGCTGGGGCTGGCGGTCGCCTATGTCGGCGGCGCGGCGGCTGCTGCCGTTCGCCGGCGCGCTGGGCTTCCTCTGCATGGCGCCCTTCGTCATCCCCGGCATCGTCATGGCGATCGGCTTCTACGCCGCCTATTCCGGGGCGCCGCTGTGGCTCTACGGCACCGCGATGCTGATGATCCTCGCCTTCACTGCGCGCTTCCTGCCGATCGCCTACGCCAATGGCGCGGCCGGGATGCGCTCCATCCATCCCGAGATGGAGGAGGCGGTGCGCATCCTCGGCGGCGGGCGGCTGCACGCCATCCGCTCGGTGGTGGCGCCGCTGCTCAAGAAGTCGCTGCTCGGCGGCTGGCTGCTGGTGTTCATCCTGGCGACCCGCGAGCTGTCCGCGGCGATCTTCCTGGTCGGGCCGAACACCCGGACCATCTCGGTGCTGCTCTACGACCTCAGCGAGGAGGGCAATCTTGAAGTGCTCTCGGCGCTGGGCGGCATTCTTCTCGTCATCACGCTCGTCTTCGTGGGGATCGGCATGCGACTTATCGGGCGTGACTTCATGCTTCGGCGGCCTGCAGCGTGAGCAAACTCGTACTGCGCGGCCTGAAGCGCCGCTTCGGCTCCTTCGCCGCGGTCGACGGCGTGGACCTGGCGCTGCAGGAAGGCGAGTTCGTCTCGCTGCTCGGCCCCTCGGGTTGCGGCAAGACCACGACGCTGCGGATGATCGCGGGGTTCATGCCGCCCACCGACGGCGTCATCGAGATGGATGGCGAGATCCTGTCCTCGCCAAGCTCGGTCCTGCCGCCGGATCGCCGGCGGATGTCGATGATCTTCCAGTCCTATGCCATCTGGCCGAACATGACGGTGGCGGAGAATGTCGGCTTCGGCCTCAAGCTGCGGAAGCTGTCGTCCGAGGAGGTGAAGCGGCGCACCGGGGAAATCCTCGAAGTGGTGCAGATGGGCCACCTGGCGCAGCGCTACCCGTCGGAGCTTTCCGGCGGCCAGCAGCAGCGCGTCGCGCTGGCCCGCGCCATCGTGGTGAAGCCCTCGGTGCTGCTGCTGGATGAGCCGCTGTCGAACCTCGACGCCAACCTGCGCGAGGAGATGCGCTTCGAGATCCGCCGCCTGCATGACGAATTCCGCATCACCACGGTCTATGTCACCCACGACCAGGGCGAGGCGATGGTCACCTCGGACCGCATCGCGGTGATGAACCAGGGCAAGATCGAGCAGGTCGACGACCCCTACTCGCTGTACAACCGCCCGAAGACGCGCTTCGTCGCCGGCTTCATCGGCCGCACCAATTTCCTGGAAGGCCGCCGGTCGGGCAACCGCCTGATGCTCGATGGCTTCGACCTGCCGGCTGGCGTCGTCAACGGCCATGCCCCGGCCGATGCCGACCGCGTGCTGCTGTCGGTGCGGCCGCAGAGCCTTACCCTGTTCGGCACCGCGCCCACCGCGGCGGACGAAGCCATGGCGGTGCCCGTGCGGGTGGTCGAGAGTGCCTATCTCGGCGAACAGTGGGAATATGTCGTTGCGCCGGAACGTGGCGAGACGCGGCTGCGGGTCACCGCGCCGCCGCGCCAGCGCCACGCCAATGGCGACAGGATCTGGGTCCGCTTCGACCCCGAGGACATCGTCGCCCTCGGCTGAAGCATCCCTGGCCGAAGCCCTGGCGGGCGGGCGCTACCAGCCCAGCCGGATCAGCGCCCGCCGCACCTGGTTGCGCAGCCGGTCCTTCAGCGGCGTCGCGGTCGCCTGGCGCTCGTCGCGCGCGGTCCATTTGGCGCGGTTCCATTCGAAGTCGCGCCGCATGGTGGTCGCGGGGTCGCGCACCGCGAATTCCAGGGTCAGCGCCCGCCGCGGCGTCGGGCTGGTATTGGCGCCGGCGCCATGCAGGGTACGGGAGTGGTGCAGCACGCAGTCGCCCGCCGAAAGCGGCACCGCCACCATCCCGGTGGTATCCGGCGCGACGGCTTCCAGCGCATGGGCGCGCTTGTCGCCGCCGACGCTGGCATGCGGCAGCAGCGGCCCGCGGTGGCTGCCGGGCTTGTAGAGCATGCAGCCCAGGCTCTCATCCACGTCCTGCAACGGAATCCAGCAGGACACCGCGAGGTTGTAGGGCGTGCCGACGGTGAAGGACGCCTCGTCCTGGTGCCAGGGGGTGGGCGCGCCGATGAGGGCCGGCTTCAGGATGGCGAATTCCCACACCAGTTCCGCCTTAGGGCCGAGAATGGTGGCAGCCAGGGCCTGGGCGTGGCGCCGGGTCTCCATCTCCGCCAGCCAGGGCGCGTGGCGCGACGGCCAGGCAAGCTGCGGCAGGCGCGGCTGGTCCGGCTTGTCGGCTGGATCGATCATGTCGAAGAAGTCGCCCCGGTCCCAGCCGGCGCGGCGCTCGAACAGTGAATCATAGAGGTCGCGCAGGGCCGTCAACTCCGCTGGCGGCACCAGGCCGCGCACGCTGACAAATCCGTCACGTTCAAAATCCGCGACCGCCTTCGGGTCCAGCCCTTGTGGCGCGACCAGTTCGCGGTGTTCGATCTGCATGTAACCTTCCCCGCATGGCCAGTAATTCGGCCTGGGAAACAGAATCCACGTTGCACCTGCTTCATGCCAATGACGCCACAGTGAGATGACGCGCTTGGGAACCGGCCGAGTGGATTGAGACCCGCGTGCATCACCTGCTGAGCATGCCGCGCAACCAGCCCAGGCGTTCCGCGGTGGCCTGCTCGGCCTGGCGCTCGACCTCGCGGTAGGCCGCCAAGACCGCTTCCCCGAGCGCGCTCAGCCTCGCCCCGCCGCCGCGCGCGCCGCCGGCCATGGTATCCACCAGCGGGGCGCGAAAGTCCGTGTTCAGCGCCGAAACCAGGTCATGCGCCCGCTGGTAGGACATGCCCATCCGCCGCCCGGCCCCGGCGATGGAGCCGGTGTCGCGGATGGCCTCCAGCAGATCCGCCTTGCCGGGGCCGAGCGCCACCCGGTCGCTCAGCGTCAGGCGCAGGGTGATGGCGCGGCGGCTGGACGCGTCGGTTCGGGTGCGGGGCATGCGCGGCAGGCAATCACGCCCGGGCAGCCGGGCCAAGCCGTCCCGCGTGAGCCGGCCAGGGCGTTGCACACCGAGCCGTCTGGCGTTATCCATGGTGAAAGATAGCGAAAGGCACGCCATGCCGCACGTCATCATCGGCCGCCGCGCCGCCGCCTTGCTTACCGCCCTGGCGATCGGTCTTCTCGCCACCGGCCAGCCGGCACGGGCCGCGGCCCCGCCACCGCTCATCGCCGCCGCGGCGAACCTGCAATTCGCGCTGGTCGAGGTCGCCGCCCGCTTCCGCGCCGAAACCGGGCAGGAGGTGCGGCTCTCGTTCGGCTCCTCCGGCAACATAACCCGCCAGATCGAGCAGGGCAGCCCGGTCGAGCTGTTCCTCTCGGCCGAGGAAGACTTCGTCTTCGGGCTGGCCAAGGGCGGCCATACCCGGGACCGCGGCACGCTCTATGCCATCGGCCGGATCGTGCTGCTCACCCCGCCCGGCTCGCCGATCGGCGGCGGGGACGGCATGGCGGCGATCCGCGCGGCGCTGGAGGCCGGCCGCATCAGCCGCTTTGCCATCGCCAACCCCGAGCACGCGCCCTATGGCCGCGCCGCCGAGCAGGCATTGCGCGCCGCCGGCCTGTGGGAAGGGCTTCGGCCGCATCTCGTAATGGGCGAGAACGTCTCCCAGGCCGCGCAATTCGCCCTTGCCGGCGGCAGCCAGGGCGGCATCGTCGCCCTGTCCCTGGCGCTGGCCCCGGCGCTGCAGGACCGCAGCGCTTATATCCTGCTGCCCGACAGCCTGCACGAGCCGCTGCGCCAGCGCATGGTGCTCACCCGCCGCGCCGGGCCGGTGGCCGAGGCCTTTTATGGCTACATGCAGGAGCCCGCCGCCCGTGCGATCATGCGCCGCCACGGCTTCACCCTGCCGGGCGAGTGAGCGCAGCGCGTGGACTGGACGGCCTTCCGGCTTTCCCTCGAACTCGGCGCCTGGACGCTGGTGCTGCTGCTGCCCTTCGCCGTCTGGCTGGGGCGGCTGCTGGCGCACCGCAGCTTCCCCGGCCGCGGCTTCATCGAGGCGCTGGTGGCGCTGCCGCTGGTCCTGCCGCCGACGGTGCTCGGCTTCTACCTGCTGACCGCCTTCGGCGACCACTCGCTCCTGGGCCGGGCCTGGCAGGCCGGTGTTCGGCCAGGGGCTGGCCTTCTCCTTCGGCGGCTTGCTGCTGGCCTCGGTGCTGGTGAACCTGCCGTTCGCGGTGCAGCCCATGCGCGACGCCTTCGCGGCCGTGCCGCCGCGGCTGCGGGAAGCCGGCGCCAGCGCCGGCATGGCGCCATGGCAGGCGTTCCTGGCGCGTGGAGCTGCCGCTGGCCTGGCCGGGCCTGGCCACCGCCGCGGTGCTCACCTTCGCGCATACGCTCGGGGAATTCGGCGTGGTGCTGATGGTGGGCGGCTCGATCCCGGGCGAGACCCGGACCATCGCCATCGCCATCTACGACCGGGTGCAGGCCTTCGACGAAGCCGGCGCCGGCGTCATGTCGGCGGTGCTGCTGGGTGTCTCGGTGGTGGCGCTGGGGCTGGCCAATACCTTCTCCCGCCGGGTCGGCAGGCCGACCCGCGATGCGTGACGGCGGCGGCGACACCGGCCTCGCGGTACGGCTGGCGGCGACGGCGCCCATCCCGCTCGACCTGGAACTGGCCATCGCGCCGGGCGAGCTGCTGGCGCTGGTCGGGCCATCGGGCGCCGGCAAGTCCACCGCGCTGCGCTGCATCGCCGGGTTGCACCGCGTGGCGGCGGGCCACATAGGTTGCGGCGGCGAGGTCTGGTTCGATGCCGCCACCCGCCGCGACATGCCGCCGCACCGCCGCCGGGCCGGGCTGGTGTTTCAGGACTACGCGCTGTTCCCGCACATGACGGCGGCAGGCAACGTCATGGCGGCGATGGGCCACATGCCCGCCGCGGCCCGCGCGGCGCGGGCGCAGGAGCTGTTTGCCCGGGTGCATCTCGCGGGGCTCGCGGACCGGCGGCCGGCGGAACTCTCGGGCGGCCAGCAGCAGCGGGTGGCGGTGGCGCGGGCGCTGGCGCGCGACCCGGCGGTGCTGCTGCTGGACGAGCCCTTCTCGGCGGTGGACCGGGCGACGCGGCGCCGGCTGCAGGCCGAGCTCGCCATCCTGCGGCGCAGCCTGGCCATCCCGATCCTGCTGGTGACGCACGACCTGGAGGAGGCGGTGCTGCTCGCCGACCGGCTGTGCGTGATGCATCGCGGCCGGGGGTTGCAGACCGGCACGCCGGCCGATCTGCTCGGCCGCCCGGCCAGCGCCGAGGTCGCCCGGCTGCTCGACCTCCGCAACCTGTTCCGTGGGGTGGTGGAACGCCACACGCCGGATGCGACGCTGCTGCGCTGGGCCGGCCATACCCTGGAAGCCGCGCCCGCCCCCGGCTTCGCCCCCGGCACCCCGGTGGACTGGCTGGTCCCCGAGGCCGGCATCGTGCTGCACCGCCGCGGCCGGCCCTCGGCGGGCGAGCGGGAGAACCCGCTGCCGGCCCGGTTGCGGGACATGCTGGCGCTGGGGGCCGAGGCGCGGCTCACGCTCGACATCGGCGACCCGCAGGGCGGGACGCTGGGCTTCTCGATGCCGCTGCACGCGGCGCAACGCAACGGGCTGGCGCCCGGGGTGGAATGCACCGTCTCGCTGCTGCGGGAGACCATTCACCTGATGCCGCCTGCGGGGTAGCGCCTGGGGTGAACAACCCAGGTTCAGGGCCGCAGCCGCAGCCAGCGCGGCGTCCGGCGGGCGTAGTCGTGCCAGGCGGCGCCGAACAGCGCGGCGAGATGCGCCTCCTCGCGCTCGATCGCCAGCTTGCCCACCACCAGCGCGGCGCCCAGGGCGGCGGCCAGGAACCAGGCATTGCCGAACACCAGCGCCGCCCCGGTGAGCAGCAGGGTGTTGCCGAGGTAGATGGGATTGCGCGAGATGGCGAAGGGGCCGCCCGTCACCAGCGCCGTCGCCGCCCGGTGCGGCAATATGTTGGCCCGGTGGCGGTGCATCACCACCATCGCCGCGATGTCGAGGCCGAGCCCGGCCAGCATCACACCCGCGCCGAGCAGCGTCGCCAGGCCGGCCGGCAAGGGGATGCCAGGCTGGTACAGCCGGCCGGCCAGCACCGCCAGGCTGGCGGCGGCGGCGAAGATGATCGGCGGCCAGGGCACGGTGTTCGGCCGCCCGGTCGGGTCCCGCGCCTGGGTCATGGCCGGGACGCCGGGCGGGGGAAGGCGCCGGGTTCGCTCATGGTGTCGCTCCTGCCGCAGGGGGTGGGCCGGGTGCCGCGCCGCCGGCCGCCAGCCCGGCCAGCAGCAGGTCCAGATGGGCGGTCGCCATGTCGGCCGGCGACGGGGCATCGTCTTCGCCGAGCATCATGTGCCAGATCGAGGCCATGATGGCCGGGGCGATCACCACCTCCGCGAGCCCGGGCATCTCGGCCACCTCCGGCCGGAATTCGCCCCTGGCCACCCCGGCCCGCAGCACCGCCCGCACGATGCCGATGGAGCGTGCCAGCACTTCCTCCCGGTAGAAGCGGGCCAGTTCCGGGAAGCGCTCGGCCTCGGAGACGATGAGCCTGAACAGCGCGCGTTCCCGCCGCGCGCCCGAGATGCGGGCATAGGCAATGCGGAGCAGCACCCCCAGCAGCGCCCGCGCCGAGCCGGCCTGCCGGGTCACCTGCCGCTCCGCCTCCTCGAACACCGGCTGGGTGCAGGCCCGAACGGTCGCCGCGAACAGCTCGGTCTTCGAGGGGAAGTAGTGGTACACGAGGCCCTTGGCGATCCCGGCGCGGGTGGCGACCGCGGCCATCCGCGCGCCGGCGAAGCCGCGTTCGCCGAATTCCGCCAGCGCCGCCTCCAGGATCTGCGGCGCACGTTCCTCCGGCCCCAGCCGCCGGCGCCGGGCCGGCGGCTGGCCGGGAGTACCGACCTTCACCGCGGCGTTGCTTGCCATCCTCCACCTTCCCCGCGAAGCCTATTGATATTCCGACTGGCAACCTAACATCATGGGGAGTTGTTGACCCTCGGGTCAATAACAAGCCCCGCCGCCCAGAGGTCGTGATGCCGGACCACGGATTTCCCGATAAAACCACGCTGGCGCCGCCCGCAGCGCCATCCAGGTCCGGCTGGTGGGCATGGCTGCTGGCCGGGCTGTTGCTGGGCGCAGGGGCCATGGTGCTGGCGCCGGGCCTCATGCCGCAGCCAACCCCCGCCAGCGCCCCCGGCGCTGTCCCGCCGGTGGCGGAGGCCGCCCCCGCCTCGCTCACCGTATCGCTCGCCCCGGTGGTGCAGCGGTCGCTGGCTCATCCGGTGCTGGGCGATGGCTCGGTCGTCGCTTGGCAGGAACTGGTGGTGGGCATCGAGACCGGCGGCCTCCGCGTCCTGGAAGTCCCGGTCGAGCCGGGCGACCGGGTCCGCCAGGGCCAGTTGCTCGCCCGGCTGGATAATGCCCTGCCCGCCGCCCAGGCCGCCCAGGCCGCCGCCGCCGTCACCGAGGCGGAAGCGGCGCTGACCATCGCCCAGGCCGACCTGCGCCGTTCCGCAGAGCTGGCCCGCACCAACAGCGTGGCGCGACAGACCCTGGAACAGCGCCAGTCTGTCGCCATGCAGGCCGAGGCCCGGCTGGCGCTGGCCCGCGCCCAGCGCGACGAGGCGGAGGCCCGCCTCGCCCAGACCCGCATCCTGGCGCCGGCCGATGGCATCGTCTCACGCCGCAGCGTGCTGCCTGGCGCGGTATCGCAGCCCGGCCAGGAAGCCATGCGCATCATCCGCGACGGCCGGCTGGAGCTGGATGCGCGGGTGCCGGAGCTGGACCTGGCCACCGTCCGCCCCGGCCAGCCGGTGCAGGTCCGCCATGGCGAGCGGGACATCGCCGCGGAGGTCCGCGCCGTCGCCCCGGTGGTCGGCGCCGATACCCGGCTCGGCATCGTGCATGTGGCGCTGCCGCCGGACAGCGGGCTGCGCCCCGGCATGTTCGCCCAGGCCGAGATCCTGCCCCCGGTCCAATCCGCCCTGACCGTGCCGCAGGAAGCCGTGGTGGTCCGCGACGGCAACCCCGCCGCCTTCGTGCTGCCTGAGGGCAGCGACCAGGTGGTGCAGCGGGCGGTGACCACCGGCTCCCGCCGCGACGGCACCATCGAGATCACCGCCGGCCTCGCCGCCGGTGAGCGGGTGGTGGTGACCGGCGCCGGCTTCCTCTCCGACGGCGACCGCATCCGCGTTGCCGCGCCGCGCTGACGGAGGCCGCCATGCTGAAGGACTCCGAGGACCCCGGCTACCGCAACATCTCGGCCTGGTCGATCCGCAACCCGATCCCGACAGTGATGCTGTTCGTGCTGCTCACCCTGGCCGGGCTGGTCGCCTTCCCGGGGTTGCGGATCAACAACACCCCCGACCTCGACCTGCCGGCCGTGGTGGTCACCGTCCAGCAGCCCGGCGCGGCGCCATCCGAGCTGGAGACCCAGGTGACGCGGCGGGTGGAGGATGCCGTCGCCGGCCTTGGCGACGTGAAGCACATCACCTCGACCGTGCGGGACGGGCTGTCGATCACGGCCATCGAATTCGCCCTCGGCAAGGACGTGGACCGCGCCACCAACGACGTGCGGGACAAGATTTCGCAGATCCGCGCCGACCTGCCCGCCACCATCCGCGACCCGATCATCAACCGGGTCGAGGCGACCGGCGGCGCCATCCTCACCTATACCGTCGCCGCCCCGGCGATGAGCACCGAGCAGCTGTCCTGGTTCGTCTCCGACACCGTGGCGAAATCCCTGCTGTCGGTGCCCGGCGTCGCCCAGGTGAACCGGGTCGGCGGGGTGGAGCGGGAGATCCGCGTGGCGCTGAAGCCGGACCGGCTGCTGGCGCTCGGCATCACCGCGGCCCAGGTCAACCAGCAGCTCCGCGACGCCAACCTCAACCTGCCCGGCGGCCGCGGCACGCTTGGCAGCAGCGAGCAGAGCATCCGCACCCTCGGCTCGGCCCTGACGGTCGAGGCGCTGGCGGCGCGGCCCATCTTCCTGCCCGGGGGCCGCACCGCGCGGCTCGGCGACCTGGCGGAAGTGACCGACTCCACCGCCGAGATCCGCACCGCCGCCCGGCTGGACGGCAAGCCCGTGGTGGCCTTCGAGGTGCTGCGGACCCGCGATTCCTCCGAGGTGAAGGTGGCGCGCGGCGTGGCAGAGCGCGCCGCGCAGCTGGAGCAGGATCATCCCGGCGTCGAGGTCCGGCTGGTGACCTCGACCGTCGCCTTCGTCCAGGCCGGCTTCACGGGCGCGCTCGACGCACTACTGTTCGGCTCGGGCCTCGCGGTGCTGGTGGTCTGGCTGTTCCTGCGGGACTGGCGGGCGACGGCGGTGGCCTGCATCGCCATGCCGCTCTCGCTCATCCCCACCTTCCTGGTGCTGCACTGGCTCGGCTATGCGCTCAGCAACATCACCCTGCTCGGGCTGACCCTGGTGGTCGGGGTGCTGGTGGACGATGCGATCGTCGAGATCGAGAACATCGTCCGCCACATGCGCACCCACCCGGAACGCGGCCCCTGGCGGGCGGCGATGGATGCCTCGGCCGAGATCGGGCTGGCGGTGGTGGCCACCACGGCGACCATCCTGGCGGTGTTCGTTCCGGTGGCCTTCATGCCGGGCATCCCCGGGCAGTTCTTCCGCCAGTTCGGGCTGACGGTCGCCGCCGCGGTGGTGTTCTCGCTGATCGTGGCGCGCATGCTGACCCCCTTGATGGCGGCCTACCTGCTGCGCCCGAGCACCCGCCACGCTTCCGGGGAGGTCGGGGATGGGGCAGTCGGGCGGCGCTACCTCAGCCTGCTCGGGTGGTGCCTGCGGCATCGCTGGATCACCCTCGGCAGCGCCCTTGCCTTCTTCGCCCTGTCGCTGGCGCTGGTGCCGCTGATCCCGTCCGACTTCGTCCCGGCGGCCGACCGCGGCCGTTCCGCGATGGCGCTGGAACTGGCGCCCGGCGCCACCCTGGCGGATACCGAGGCGGCGGTGCAGCGTGCCACCGCCGTGCTGAAGGCGCGGCCGGAGGTGGTCTCGGTCTTCGCCTCGCTCGGCACATCGAGCAATACCGGCGGCGGCCCCGGCATGGGCAGCACCACCTCCCAGGGGGACCCGCGCAACGCCAACATCATGGTGACGCTGGTGCCGGCCGGCGAGCGCGCCCTCCGCCAGCAGGAATTCGAGGCGGCGGTCCGCCCGGCGCTGGAAGCCATCCCCGGCGCCCGCATCCGCTTCGGGGCGGACGGCATGAGCGGGGCCAAGGCCTCGGTCACCATCGTCGGGGAGGACCAGGCGCTGCTGGCGTCCACCGCGCGGGAGCTGGAGCGGCAGATGCGCGGCATCCCCGCGCTGGCCGGCGCACGCTCGACCGCCAGCCTCGAACGGCCCGAATTGCAGATCGTGCCGCGGGCGGCGCGGGCGGCGGAGCTGGGGGTCTCGGCCGCCGCCATCGGCGCCACCGCCCGCATCGCCACCATCGGCGACGTGGATCAGAGCCTCGCGCGAATTCAACCTGCCCGACCGCCAGATCCCGATCAGGGTGATGCTGGCCGAGCAGGCGCGCGGCGACATCGATGCGCTGCGCTCCTTGCGGGTCGCTGGCCGCGGCGATCTCGTCGTGCCGCTCGAGACGGTGGCCGAGATCCAGTACGGCGCCGGCCCGGCCCAGATCGACCGGCTGGACCGGGTGCGCAAGGCGACCGTCGAGGCCGAGACCGGCGGCATGCCGCTCGGCGATGCGACCAAGCTGATCGCGGCGCTGCCCATCATGCAGGACCTCCCGGCCGGCGTGCGGGAACGCGAGGTGGGCGACAAGGAGATCATGCGGGAGCTGTTCGGCGGCTTCATCCTGGCGCTCGGGGCCGGCGTGCTGCTGGTCTATGTCGTGCTGGTGCTGCTGTTCGGCGGCTTCCTGCAGCCGCTGACCATCATGTCGGCGCTGCCGCTTTCGCTGGGCGGGGCCTTGATCGCGCTGCTGCTGGCGCAGAAGGCGCTCGGTGTCTCGGCCGTGATCGGCGTGCTGATGCTGATGGGGATCGTGGCGAAGAACTCGATCCTGCTGGTCGAATACGCGGTCGAGGCACGCCGGGCCGGGATGGAGCGCGGTGCGGCGCTGGTGGAGGCGGCCCGCAAGCGCGCCCGGCCAATCGTGATGACCACCATCGCGATGACCGCGGGCATGGCGCATATCGCCGCCGGGATCGGGGCGGATGCCGAATTCCGCGCGCCGATGGCGCTGGTGGTGATCGGCGGGCTGGTGACCTCGACGCTGCTCAGCCTGGTGGTGGTGCCGGTGCTCTATACCGCGATGGACGACCTCGGGGGGTTCACCGCGCGGCTGGGGCGGCGCCGGGCCGCGGCCCCTGCCCTGCCGCCGGCCATGGCGCCAAACGCTCGACAGCCGGGCTGAAGCGGTCCAGCCTTCCGGTGGCCACCGGAGGGTAGGCTGCCCTGTCACAGCAAAGGAGCGCGGTCGATGTCAGTAGCCCTGAAGGAAACGCCCGGGTCCGGCATGAGCGAGGCCGAATGGCGGACCCGCTGCGAGCTCGCGGCCGTCTATCACGTGATGCACCACCTCGGCTGGACCGACCTCATCAACACCCACATGTCGGCGCGCGTGCCGGGCGAGCCGGGCGCCTTCCTCATCAACAACTACGGCGAGATGTTCGACGAGATCACCGCGTCCTCCCTGGTGAAGATGGACATGGAGGGCAATGTCCTCGGCGAGGCGGGGGGCAAGTTCAATGCCGCCGGCTTCACCATCCACAGCGGCGTCTACAAGGCGCGGCACGACGCCAACTGCGTGCTGCACACCCATACCCGGGCCGGCGCGGGGCTGTCCCTGCTGCGCCACGGGCTGCGGCCGATCAGCCAGGACGCGATGCATGTGCTGGACGACGTGGTCTACCACGAATACGGCGTGCCCGCCTCCAAGGAGGAATGCGACGAACTCGGCCGGAGCTGCGCCCATGGCAGTTGCGTGGTGCTGCTGAACCACGGCCTGCTGACCCTCGGCCACACCATCCACGGCGCCATGATGCGGCTCTACATGCTGGAGCGCGCCTGCGAGGTGGAACTGGTCGCCCGCTCGCTCGACGAGCCGCCGGTGCAGATCGCCGCCGATGTGGTGGAGAAGGCGGCGGCGCGCATGAAGAAGCTGCGCGCCACCGATACCTATGGCCTGGCGGAATGGCAGGGGCTGGTCCGCACGGTGGACCGCAAGGGCTTCGACTACCGCCGCTAGAGTAAGCCCCGGGCGGGCCGTGCCGCCGGTCAGTAGCCGGCGGCGCGGTCCACCACCTCCCGCAGCGGCTGGTCGTCGAGGAAGCGGCCCAGGTTCTCGGCCAGCAGCCGGGCGACCACCATGTCCCGCTGCGGGTGCATGCCGCCGATATGCGGCAGCACCAGGATGCCCTCGGTCGCCCAGAACGGGTGCCCGGGCGGCAGCGGCTCCTGGCGGAACACGTCGAGCACCGCGCCGGCAATCCGCTTGTCGCGCACCGCCGCGATGAGGTCGTCATCGGCGATGAGGTGGCCGCGGCCGAAGTTCAGCAGCCAGGCACCGGGCTTCATCCGGGCGAGCCGGGCGGCGTTGATGAAGTTGTCCGTCTCGGGCGTCGCCGGCAGCAGCAGCAGCACGAAATCGGCCCGCGCCAGCACCTCATCCGTGCGCTCGGGCGGCAGCACCTCGGCCAGCCCCGGCAGCGGGGCCGCGCCGCGCCGGGTGCCGAGCACCTGCATCCCGAGCGCGGTGGCCAGCCGCGCCACCTCCTGCCCGATGGCGCCGAGGCCGAGGATGCCGAGCGTCTTGCCGTTCAGCGGCGTCGCCACCCGGCGGGTCCAGCGGTGGTGCTTCTGCTCCTCGGCGATGGCGGCATAAGGCTTGGTCAGGTGGAACAGCGCGCCGAGGATGTTCTCCGGCATGGATTCCCGGTGGGTGCCGCGTGCGCAGGTCAGCACCAGCCGCTCCGGCAGGTCCGGCAGCGCCAGCCAGCCCTCGACCCCGGCGGTCAGCGCCTGCACCCAGCGCAGCTTCGGCATGCGCGGCAGCAGGCCGGGCGACGCGCCCCAGCCGAGCATCGCCTCGGTTTCGGCAAGCTGGGCGGCCGAGGGGGTCTCGGTGCGGCCCAGGGTCTCGATGGCGACCCGTCCGGCGAGGCCGGCGGTGCCGATCGCCTCCACATAAGGCGCGGCATTGTCGGTCCAGAGCAGCAGGCGGGTCGGGTTCGGCATCGGGGTTTCCTCGCGGATCTGGGCCAGCCTAGCCGCCGGCGGCCGGTGCGGCCAACCGCCCGCCGCCGCGCCGCTTGATCCGCCGGGCCTGGGGTGGTCTCGTCAGCGCAGGCAGGCGGGAACGGGGGGCGCCGGAAGATGGATATCCGCGAGATCGGGACAGGACCGGGGCTGGCCTTCGAGGTCGCCACCGCGGGCGATGCCGCCGCGCCACTGGTGCTCCTGCTGCACGGCTTCGGGGTCTCCCGGCACCTGTGGGACGCGCAGCTTCCGGCGCTGGCCGGGGCGGGGTTCTTCGCCGTGGCGCCGAACCAGCGCGGCTATTCCGCCGGGGCGAGGCCCGACCCGGCGGATTTCGCGCAATACGACATCGATCGGCTGATCGGCGATGCGCTCGACATCGTCGCGGCCACCGGGCACGGCGCGCGGCGGTTCCACCTGGTCGGGCATGACTGGGGCGGCAGCCTGGCCTGGGAGATCGCCGCCCGGCACCCGGACCGGCTAGCCTCGCTGAGCATGTTCTCGCGGCCCCATCCCGGCGCCTTCCGCCGCGCCATGGAGGAAGACCCGGAACAGCCGCACCGGTCCCGCCACCACAAGGCCTTCCTCGACCCCGGCGCGGCCGCCACCCTGCTGGCGGAGGATGCCGCATGGCTGCGGACCCGGCTGGCGGCCAATGGCGTGCCGCCGGCTGCCGTGGCCAGGCACCTGTCGGTCATCGGCAACCCCGCCGCGATGGAGGCGGCGCTCGGCTGGTACCGCGCCCGCGGGCCGGTGCGCCGCCCGGTCGGGCCGGTGACGGTGCCGACGCTGTTCGTCTGGGGCGATGCCGATGACACGGTCGGCCGCATGGCGGCGGAAGGCACCGGCGACTTCATCGATGCGCCCTACCGCTTCGAGGTCCTGCCCGGCGGCGGCCACTACACGCCGGACCAGATGCCCGGGCGGGTCAATGCGCTGCTGCTGGAGCATCTGGCGGCACATCCGGCACCCGGCTGAGAAGGAACCAACCAAATGTCGCCTGCCCCCGATGGTGCGGAAGCAGCCCTGGCCGCGGCCGGCATCGGCCAGCCGGTGCGGCGGGTCGAGGATGCCCGGTTCCTGCGTGGCGCCGGCCGATACGTGGATGATGTCGCGGCCCCCGATGCGGCGCATCTGGTCGTGCTGCGCTCGCCGCATGCCGCGGCCCATATCCGCGCCATCCGGGCCGATGCGGCGCGGGCGGCACCCGGCGTGCTGCTGGTGCTGACCGCCGGGATGCTGGAGGGCCTCGGCGTGCTGCGCTGCGTCACCCCGCGCCACCGCCGCGACGGCGCGCCCCTGGCGCAGACGCCCTGGCGGATGCTGGCGGAGGACCAGGTGCGCTACGTCGGCGATGCGGTGGCCGCCGTGGTGGCGCACAGCCGCGAGGCCGCCCAGGACGCCGCCGAGGCGATCGAGGTGGACTACGACCCGCTGCCCTGCGTGACCGATGTGGCGGAGGCCACGCAGCCCGGCGCCCCGGCGGTCTGGCCCGGGCTTGCCCCCGGCAACGAGTTCTTCGTGTTCCGACTGGGCGATGCCGCCGCGGTGCAGGCGGCCTTCGCCCGCGCCGCGCATGTCGCCCGGCTGGATTTCCGCATCACCCGCGTCTCCGCCAATCCGATGGAGCCGCGCAACGCGCTGGCCAGCCACGACCCGGTGGAGGACCGCTACACCCTGGTCACCGGCACGCAGTTGCCGCATGTGATGCGGAACGAGATCGCCGAGCATGCGCTGGGCATCGCCTCCAACCGGCTGCGCATCATCTCGCCCGATGTCGGCGGCGGCTTCGGCATGAAGGAGAGCCCGTTCCAGGAATACGTCCTGGCGCTGCATGCGGCCAAGCGCCTCGGCCGCCCGGTGCGCTGGACGGCGACGCGCACGGAATCCTTCCTCTCCGACACCCATGCGCGCGACAACCTCTCGACCGCCGAGCTGGCGCTGGACGCGGAGGGCAAGTTCCTGGCCCTGCGGGTGGAGACCCTGGCCAATCTCGGCGCCTACCTCGCCTGGCAGGGGCCGGTTTCCTCCACCAACAATGTCGGCGGGCTGGCCGGCGTGTACCGCACGCCGCACATCTTCACCGAGGTCCGCGGCATCTTCACCCATACCCAGCCGACCGCGCCCTATCGCGGCGCCGGCCGGCCGGAGGCGATCCACGCCATCGAGCGCGTCATCGACCTGGCGGCGGACCAGATGGGCATCGACCGCATCGCGCTGCGCCGGCGCAACATGATCCCGCCCGAGGCGATGCCCTTCCGCACCGGCCTCGACTACACCTACGACAGCGGCGACTTCCCGCGGAACATGGAGCTGGCGCTGGAGGCCGCCGACTGGGCGGGGTTCGAGGCGCGGCGCCGGGAAGCCTCCGGGCGTGGCCGGCTGCGCGGCATCGGCATCGCCAATGCCATCGAGAGCGCCGGCGGCCCGCATCGCGGCCCGATGGAGGAGGCGGCGGAGATCCGCTTCGATTCCGGCGGCAGCGTGACCCTGCTGATGGGCAGCCACAACCATGGCCAGGGGCACGAGACGGTGTTCCGCCAGATCGCCACCGCACGGCTCGGCATCGCGCCCGAACGCATCCGCTTCATCAACGGCGACACCGACCTGGTGACGCATGGCCGCGGCACCATCGGCTCGCGGTCGATGATGGCGGCCGGAGGTGCCCTGGTGGGTGCGGCGGACCGGATCATTGCCCGTGGCCGGCACATCGCGGCACACCTGCTGGAGGCAGCCGAGGCGGATATCGAATTTGCCGCCGGGGTGTTCCGCGTGGCGGGCACCGACCGCGGCATCGGCATCGGCGAGGTTGCCCGCGCCAGCTACCGTCCCGGCGCATTGCCGGCGGGTGCCGACATGGGGCTGTCCGCCCTGCTCATCACCCGGCCCGGCGACGCGACCTTCCCCAATGGCTGCCACATCTGCGAGGTGGAGGTGGACCCCGATACCGGCGAGACGGCGCTGCTGAACTACGTGGTGGTCGATGATGTCGGCACGGTCATCAACCCGCTGCTGGTGAAGGGGCAGATCCACGGCGGCATCGCCCAAGGGCTGGGCCAGGTGTTCGGCGAGACCATCCGCTACGCCGACGGGACCGGGCAACTGCTGACCGCCAGCTTCATGGACTACGCCATGCCGCGCGCCTCCGACCTCTGCGGCATCACCGTGCTGAGCAACCCGGTGCCGACCACGACCAATCCGCTGGGCGTGAAGGGCGCCGGGGAAGCCGGTACGGTGGGCGCGCTGCCCGCCGTGCTGGGGGCGGTGGTGGATGCGCTGCGCCCGCTTGGCGTGACGCACCTCGACCTGCCCGCGACCCCCGAGCGGGTCTGGGCGGCGATCCAGGGCCGGGGAGGCAGCGGCGGCGCCCCGCTCAGCCGCCCATCATCATCCGCGGCAGGAACAGGATGATCTCCGGGAAGGCGATGAACAGGCCGACCGTCGCGACGTCGGCCACGAAGAACGGCCAGATGCCCTTGAATATCTCCTGCAGGGGTATGTCCGGCCTGACGCCCGCGACCACGAAGCAGTTCAGCCCGATCGGCGGCGTGATGAGGCAGATCTCGCACATCTTCACCACGATGATGCCGAACCAGATCGGGTCGTAGCCGAGCGCGATGACCGCCGGGATAGACCACCGGCAGGGTCAGCAGCAGCATGCCGATCGCGTCCATGAACATGCCGAGCACGCATGTAGAGCCGCAGGATCACATCATGATCTCAGCGGCGGCAGCGGCAGCGTCACGATCCATTCGGCGAAGGCGCCGGGCAGCCCGGCGAAGCCCAGGAAGCGCACGAAGATCAGCACGCCCCAGATGATCGAGAAGATCATCACAGTGAGCTTGGCCGTTTCGAGCAGCGCCTCGCGCAGGTTGCGGCCAGCGCATGCCCGTGCCGCAGCAGCGCCATCACGAACACCGAGAAGGCGCCCAGCGCGCCGGCCTCGGTCGGCGTCGCCCAGCCGGAGTACATGCGCCCAGAAGATGATCGATCACCACCAGCACGATCGGGAGAGATCTCCGGCAGCGACTTCAGCCGCTCGTCCCAGGTGATGCCGGTGATCGGCCGGCCGAGCGATAGGGTTGAACTTGAAGCTGACCAGCGATCATGCTCGGCATAGACGACGGCCGAGATGATGCCGGGCACGAAGCCCGCGAGCAGCAGCGCGCCGACCGACTGCTCGACGATGATGCCGTAGACCACCAGGATGCGCGCTCGGCGGGATGAGCGAGGCGAGGGTGCCGCCCGCGGCGACGACGGCCGCGGCGAGGCGCGCGGTGGTAGCCGTAGCGCAGCATGTCCGGGATGGCGACGCGGCTGAACACCGCCGCGGTCGCGGTGCTGGCGCCCGAAACGGCGGCGAAGCCGGCGGTGGCGAAGACGGTCGCGACCGCCAGGCCGCCCGGCAGCCAGCCCAGCCAGGCCCGTGCGCAGCGATAGGCCGCCCTGGATGATGCCCGCTGAAAGCGCGAGGAAGCCGATCAGGATGAACATCGGCAGCACGCTCAGCGCATAGGAGGTGGTCTGCTGAGTGCGGCACGATGCCGGAGATGCCGGCGGCGACATCCCAGTTGCGGAGGGCGGCGAGCCCCACCAGCCCCACCAGCCCCGCCGCCACGAACACCCGCACCCCCATGATGATCAGCACCGTGAGGGCGACCAGCCCGATGATGCCGTATTGAACCGGCTCCAGTTCCATCAACTCGGCTCCTTGGGCAAGGGGGTCAGTCGACCGCGTCCTTGGTGGGGTCGGGCGGGGCCGGTATGGCAATGGGGGTCGCCAGCGGATCGGCGATGAGGCGCAGGTAGGCCAGCATCTCCAGCGCCAGGCGGAGCCACAGGATGCCGAGCCCCACGGGCACCGCCAGCTTGGACGGCCAGGTCGGCAGCCCGGTGTTCATCGCGGAATCACCGATCTCCCAGGCGTTGTGGAAGTACTGCCAGGTGCCCGGCAGCACGAGGCTGACGAAGGCCAGCGCGAGGGCGGTGGTGACCAGCTCGGTGGACCAGCGGCCACGGCCCGAGAACCGCCGCAGCAGCAGGTCCATGCGGACATGCGCCGCCTTGCGCCAGCAGTATGAGACACAGAGCACGGTGTAGGAGATCATGGTCAGCTCGACGACATCGAGATGGCCGTAGATCGGTGCGTTGAACAGGCTGCGCGACAGGATCTCGACGACGCCGACGAACATCAGCACCAGGATCACCAGCCCGGCGATGCCGGCGACGACAGTCTCGACCGCCATCAATGCGCGATCTGCGGCGTCGAGCAGCCGGGCACCGGAGCTGTCCGGCGTGGTGGAGGTGGAATTCATGGCAGGCGCTCCCTCGCACGGACGCCCAGCGGCGTCCGTGGATTTGCTTCCGGCGAAATGGGTCGCGGCCGGCTACTGCGCGCCGAATTCCTTTGCCTTGGCGAGCACGAAGTCGAGCAGTTCCTGCGCGGGAACACCCTTGCTCGCGTTGCTCTGCACCCATGCCTCCCACACCGGGGCGGCGCCGATCTTCTGGATCTCCGCCAGCACCTCGGGCGGATAGGTGACCTCGCGCAGGCCCGCGGCGCGCCAGGCGGTGAGGTCACGGTCCTCCGCCTTGGCCTGCGATGCCTTCAGCGCCACGAGCGCGAGATCCTTCGATTCCTCGATCAGCGTGCGGTAGGCGGGCGGCAGCCGGTTGAGGGCCGGGAGGTTCACCACGGTCGGGCAGTTGTTGGCGCCTGGCGCGAGGTTGATGGTGTACCAGTTGGAGATCTCGTTGATCTTGTAGGAGGCGAAGGCGTAGGTGAAGGGGAAGGCCACCGCCTCGACGATGCCGCGCTCGAGCGCGTTGTAGACCTCGGTCGCCTGCATGGTGGTCGGCACCGCGCCAAGCTGGCGCAGGGCATCGCCGGTGCCGCCCAGGGCACGGATGCGCCGGCCGCGGAAGTCGTCCGGCTGCAGGATCGGCTCACCCTTGCCCATCAGTTCCGATTGCGGCTGCAGGGCGGACAGCACGAGGCCGGCGTTCCAGCGCTCGAATTCCTTGACGATGTAGGGGTGCTGCTGCACCGCCATATGCACCTTCCAGTGCACGTCCTTGTCCGCCAGCGGCAGGAAGGGCAGGTCCAGCACGGTCATGCCGGGGTTCTTGCCCGGGTGGTAGCCGGTGCAGACGGCGGCCATCTGGAAGGCGCCGAGCTTGATGTTGTCGAGGTTGTCCGGGCCGGCGGACAGCGCGCCGCCGTAGTGCAGCTTGATCTTGAAGCGGCCGCCCGTGCGTTCCTCGACGTGCTTCGCCAGCGCCTCGATGCCGGCGGTGAAGGGCCGTGGCGGTCCCCAGACCGAATAGTCCCAGTTGACCCGCGGCCCTTCCACGGCGGCCTGTTGCGCCGAAGCATCCGGCACCCCGGCGAGCAGGAACGAGGTGCCGGCAATTGCAGCCAGCATGGCGCCTGTTTTGCGCATGACGTTTTTGCCTCCCTTGGCTTATGGGCGGCACGATACACAAATTTCCCCGAAGTCATGCACCATTCACGCAACCGTATGGATTTTCCTCCATGGCGCCCGCAGCGAATGCGGCTTGCCGGCCCGGGCCGTACCGGCCAGTGTTCCAGGTGATGCTGCCCCGCCGCGCCAAGCGCCAGCGGGGCCGCACCTGCAACAAGGATGGGCCGGCGCGACCGGCCCTGTCCGTCGGGGGATGCGGCGCAATGAATGACAGCGATCGGCAAGGCATGTCGCCCCAGGCAGCCGCGACGGCCTGGCTGGAGGCGTTCGAGGCGGCGCTGGGCCGTGGCGATGTCGCCACCGCCAGCGACCTGTTCCTGCCCGATGGCCATTGGCGCGACGTGCTGGCCGCCACCTGGGAATTGAAGACCGCATCCGGCACCCCGGCCATCCAGGAGGTGCTGCGCACGGCACTGTCGGCCACCAGGCCGCGCGGCTTCCGGCTCGATGCCGCACGCACCCAGCCACGCCGCGTCACCCGCGCCGGGGTCGATGCTGTCGAGGCGATATTCGTGTTCGAGACGGATTTCGGCACGGGGAACGGCGTGGTGCGGCTGGTGGCCGACGAGGCCGGGCGGATGCGCGCCTGGACGCTGCTGACCTCCCTGCAGGACCTGCGCGGCCATGAGGACGGCGCCGGTCCGCGCCACCCCGGCGAGGCCGACTACTCGCGCGACTTCGGCGGCGACAACTGGCAGGACAAGCGCGACAAGGCCCGCGCCTATGCCGACCACGACCCGGCCGTCATCGTCGTCGGCGGTGGCCAGGCGGGGCTTGCCATCGCCGCGCGGCTGGGCCAGCTCGGGATCGACACGCTCATCATCGACCGGCAGCAGCGCGTTGGCGACAACTGGCGCAAGCGCTACCATTCGCTGACGCTGCACAACGAAGTGCATGTGAACCACCTTCCCTACATGCCCTTCCCGCCGACCTGGCCGGTGTTCATCCCGAAGGACAAGCTGGCCAACTGGTTCGAGGCCTATGCCGAAAGCATGGAGCTGAACTTCTGGACCGGCACCGAGCTGGTCGCCGGCACCTACGACGAGGCGGCGCGGCAATGGCGCGTCACCCTGCGCCGCCCGGATGGCAGCGAACGCATCATGCGGCCGCGCCACCTGGTGTTTGCGACCGGCGTCAGCAGCATTCCGCAGATGCCGAAGCTGCCCGGGCTGGACAGCTTCCGCGGTACGGTGATGCATTCGGGCGCCTACACGGATGGCGCGGCGTGGCGCGGGCGCAGGGCGCTGGTGCTCGGCACCGGCAACAGCGGCCATGACGTGGCGCAGGACCTGCACGCGAGCGGCGCCGAGGTCTCGCTGGTGCAGCGCAGCCCGACCTATGTGGTCAGCATCCGGGAAGCGCAATCGGTCTATGCGATCTATTCGGAGGGAATCCCGATCGAGGATTGCGACCTGCTGGCCACATCCTTCCCCTACCCCGTGCTGAAGCGAGCCTACCAGATCTCCACCGCCGCATCCCGCGAGACCGACCGGGCGATGCTCGAAGGGCTGGCGGCGCGCGGCTTCCGGCTGGACTACGGCGAGGACGACACGGGCTTCCAGATGAAGTACCTGCGGCGCGGCGGCGGCTACTACTTCAACGTCGGCTGCTCGGACCTGATCATCGACGGAAAGGTCGGGCTGCTGCAATACGCCGACATCGAGAGCTTCGTGCCCGAGGGCGCGCAGTTGCGCGACGGCCGCACCGTCCCGGCCGACCTGCTGGTGCTGGCGACCGGCTACAAGAACCAGCAGGACGTGGTGCGCGCCTATCTCGGCGACGGCATCGCCGACCGCATCGGCCCGGTCTGGGGGTTCGACGCGGGCGGCGAGTTGCGCAACATGTGGCGGCGCACCGCGCAGGACGGGCTGTGGTTCACCGCCGGCAGCCTCGCCCAGTGCCGGATCTATTCGCGCTACCTGGCCCTGCAGATCAAGGCGCAGGAGGCGGGGCTGGTGGGCGAGGCTGGTACGCCCTGACTGGTCGGGCGCAGTGCATCAGGACGATTGAGCTGAGCTGCGGGGCATCCGCGCTCAGGTTCAGCGGCAAGGCGTGACCAAGAAGCCCAACGGTTCAGTCGTCAGCTCGACCGGAAAGATACAGGGTCCGATTGCCGCCGTTGATGAGCGCGTCTCGTGAAAGCGGGATTAGTTGTTCCCGCTGAGCCTCCTGCAGAACGAGGCCAAGGTTGGTCAGCCCGTCTATGTAATCGGCGACCGGCATGTCACGAGCGATGAAGGACGGTGTGAATTCTGACATGATAACGATCTTACCGTTATTTTTGATTATTTCCTTTGCTCCCTGAAGGGCTTGATACTCGCCCCCCTCGACATCAAGCTTCATGAACACAGGTCGCCCCGCTGGAATTTCTGACAGAAACTGATCAAGAATCTCGACAGAAACCGAGGTATTTTCCAAATCGGCCGAGCGCTTTACTTGCTCTGAAAAGTACAATGAACCGCCACCATAGTCTCCGGGCTTGAAAAATAGCTCGGCTGTGCCACGCGATGATCCAGCCGCAACGTTGTAAGCCTTGACCAAGCCGCGCTGCGCAAGCCCGTTCAGCCTCAACGTCTGTTGCAGCATTGCATAGACATGGGGATTCGGCTCGAACGCGAAAACCTGCCCTTCGACCCCCGTCGCAGACGCCATTACCAACGCGAAGTAGCCGTAGTTCGCACCCACATCGAAACAGATCGTACCCGGCTTTACCAGCCGCCGCATCATGATCGTATTATCTGCCTCCCATATTCCCCGGGTCATGACGGATTTTCCGACGCCTGTGTCGCGCATATCGACGAGCATGAGCTGCCCGCCGCCCAGCCGAACCATACCGATATTGCGGTCTACAGGCAGGGTGCGAACAGCCGGTGAAGTCTCGATGAAGCGAGTGAGGTGCTCAACCTGTTGGACCAGCCGGTCGACTTTACGATGAAGCGCCGCCAAATCTTCGGTTGACGACTGAGCCTGTGCCATAAGTTTATTTGGTCCCATACTTACCAAGGCAGCGACCTGCCGAGTTCCTCCGGCAGCCGCCAATGCGCATCCTCGAAGAACACCGCCGGCGGCACGGGAAAGGCCCGGAACAGCGCCTCGCCGCTGAACTCCAGCGGCTCCCACATCCGGTCGATGGCCGGCATCACGGCGTCCCAGGGCGAAGCCTGGTCGGCCGGCAGGCCGAAGCCCGTCAGCACGGACCGGCCGAAGCCGCGGTAGGCATCGGCGAAGCGGTGGTCCACCGAGCCGAATCCGCCCTCGATCAGCAGTTGCTGCGGGCCTTCCCGGTCCTGCGCCATGTAGGCGCAGGGAATGCCATAGGCATCCGCCAGGATCATGCCGTGCAGGCTGCGGGAGATGATGCGGCGGCAGGACAGCAACTCCGCCAGCTTGTCCTGGAAGCCCTGCCAGGTCGGCTCGTGGTAGGTGGAGATCAGCCGCACGCCCTCCGCCTCGCCACCCTCGTAGCGCCGCAGGCCGGGCCGCGGCCGGGCTTCCACCGCATGCGCCTCAAGCTCTGAGATATGCAGGATGACCCCAAGCTCATGCCGCTTCGGCACATCCGGCCGGAGGATGCGTGGTAGGAACCAGGCCGGGTCGCCATAGATGGCCGGGGCCGCGATGCCGGCCCGCAGCAGGGTGGACCGGCTGTAGGGGCCGCGCGTCGCGTGGATGTTGTACTCGACATCCGGGGCCGCGGAAAAACCGGCGTCGCGGTCGCCGACCGGCGCCCGGCCGGCATCAAAGCCGGTGCCCCAGACATGCACCGCGCCGGCCGATTGCCCCTGCCCGATGGTGCCGATGCCGACGATGCGGCGCGCCTTCGAATTGAACGCCCGGTGCGTCACCCGCCGCCCGGCAATGGCCGCGACGACGACGGCACTTGCGGCATCCCCGAAATTGCCCAGCGGGCAGGCCTGGCTGGACCGGACCCAGGAAAGCGGAACCTCACCGCCGACCAGCTCGGCGGGGCGAGGCGGGGAACGGCGGGGCCCGATGGTTAATGTTTGGTTATCCGCGTCGGCCAGCCCGCTTGTCATGCGATTCCCGCTCGTTCACGGGTTGAACCTATGGGGAATCTATTCCCCAATCAACAAATCCGTGAGGTCTAACGGTACGATATTGTAATAACAGGTCTGAATAGCATTCGGCGGGCGGGGCTGCTGCCCACCCGCCAAACCCAACGCAATGGGTCGCAGCCGTTTAGTCGGTGGCGTCGCGGACCTTGTCCTTCGCGCCGCCGACCGAGCTCTGCACCTTGCCCTCAGCCTTGTCGGCCTTGCCTTCGGCCTGGGTCTTGGTGTCGCCGGTCGCCTTGCCGACGGCATCCTTGATGGCGCCCTTGGCCTGCTTGGCAGCGCCCTCGATCCGATCCTTGTCCATGGCGTTCTTCTCCGTTCTTCCACCACAAGATGCGGCGGTCTGGGGAATGGAACGCGTCGGCGCGGGCAAAGGTTGCGTGGCCAGAAGCGGCGGCTATGCCGCCACGCTCGCCAGCGCCGCATCCACCGCCGCCCCGAATCGATCCACGATCTGCTCCAGTTGCGCCGCGTCCACGATATAGGGCGGCGCGAGGATGGCATGGTCGCCCTGCCGCCCGTCGATGGTGCCGCCCATCGGGTAGCAGGCCAGCCCGCGCGCGAAGGCTTCCGCCTTGACCCGTTCGTTCAGCTTCAGCGCCGGGTCGAAGGCGGCCTTGGTGGCGCGGTCCTGCACGAACTCCACCGCCCAGAACAGCCCGCGGCCGCGGATGTCGCCGATGTTGCGGTGGTTGCCGAAGCGCTCGGTCAGCCGGGTCTCCAGCAGCGCGCCCATGGCCTGGACGTTGTCCAGCAGCTTCTCCTCCGCCATCACCTGCTGCACCGCGACCGCCGCCGCGCAGGCTACCGGATGCGCCTGATAGGTATGCCCGTGCATGAAGGCGCCGCTGCCGCCGCTCAGCCCCTCGATCACCCGGCCATGCACCAGGATGCCGCCGATCGGCTGGTAGCCGCCGCCCAGGCCCTTGGCGACGATCTCAATATCCGGCGAGACACCTTCCTGTTCCCAGGCATGCAGGGTGCCGCAGCGGCCCATGCCGCTCATCACCTCGTCCAGGATCAGCAGCGCGCCGTGGCGGTCGCACACCGCCCTCATCGCCGGGAAATAGCCGGGCAGCGCGGTGACGCAGCCGAGGGTTGCGCCCACCACCGTCTCCGCCATGAAGCCGATCACGGTATCCGGGCCGAGCCGCTGGAATTCCGCATCCAGCTCGGCGGCCAGCCGCGCCACGTATTGCGCGTCGTCCTCGGCATCGGCGCGGTCGCGATAGGCGTAGCAGGGCGAGACATGGCTGAAGGCCGGCGACAGCAACGGCTGGTAGGGCGCCCGCCGCATGGCGTTGCCGCCCGCCGAGAGCGCGCCGAGGGTATTGCCGTGGTAGCTCTGCCGCCGGGCGATGAAGCGGCTGCGCTGCGGCTGGCCGATCTCGAGGAAGTATTGCCGCGCCAGCTTGATCGCCGCCTCGTTGCCCTCGGAACCCGAGGAACAGAAATACGCATGGGTCAGCCCGCCCGGGGCGTGGCCAACCATCATCTCCGCCAGTTCCTCGGCGCTTTCGCAGCTGAACAGCGCGGTATGGGCATAGGCCAGCTTGTCGAGCTGCGCCTTGATCGCCCCGATCACCTTCGGATGCCCGTGCCCGAGGCAGGCCACCGCCGCGCCGCCGGAGCCATCGATGATCTCCCGCCCCGCCTGGTCGTACAAATAGATCCCCTGCCCCCGCACCGCGATCGGCGGGTCGGCGCGCAGGCTGCGGTGGACGAGGTGGCTCATGGCGGGCTCCCGGCGTTTCCGCGGGAAGCCTAGCCGCGGTTCGGGGCGGCGTCAGCACCCTGGCCTGCCGGCCAGCTCACTCGGCGGCGCGGGAGGCCGGGGTGTCCAGTTCCACCGCCTCGATCCGCGCCCCGGCGGCGGTGATCTTCTGGGCGGTGATCTCGATCTGCTGCACATCCTGCTGCATGTCGGCGAAGTGCCGCTTGAGGTTGGCCACGCGGCGGTCGAGCCGCCCGGTCTCCTCCGCCAGCTTCGCCACTTCCAGCCGCAGGTTCTGCGCTTCCGCCCGCAGCCGCACGTCGCGCATCAGCGCCCGCATCGCCCCGAGCACCGCCCATAGCGTACCGGGCGAGACCAGGTACACGCCGCGCCGCGCCGCCTCCTGCACCAGCCCGCCATGCACCGCGTGCAGGTCGGCGAACAGCGCCTCGGACGGCAGGAAGATCAGCGCGCCCTCGGCGGTCTCGCCGGGGCGGATGTATTTGGTGGCGACGTCATCGACATGCTTGCGGATGTCCATGGCCAGCCGGCGCTGCGCCAGCACCCGCGCCGCGTTGTCCGTGGCGGCACGCAGCGCCTGCCAGGCCTCCAGCGGGAATTTGCTGTCCACCGCGATCGGCCCGGGCGGAAACGGCAGGCGGATCAGCGCGTCGCAGCGGGTGCCGTTGGAGAGCGGGTGCTGCCAGGCCCAGCCATCGGCCGGCAGCCGGTCCGCCAGCATGTCCCGCAACTGCACCTCGCCGAAGGCCCCGCGCGCCTGCTTGTTGCCGAGGATGCCGGCCAGGGTGGTCACCTGGCTGCCGAGCGCCTCGATATTGGCGCGGGCGGTGTCGATCACCGCCAGCCGTTCATGGATGCGGCGGGCGCTGTCCTGGGTTCGGTCGGCGCTTTCGGCCAGGCTGCGCGCCAGCCTTTCGTTCTGCGCCGCCACGGCCTCGTCCAGCCGGTAGGACAGCGCATCCATCCGGTCGGCCAGCAGCGCCACTCCCTCGCCGCCGCGCGGGCGGAAGGCGAGCATCAGCAGCCCACCGGCAAGGGCGGCGGCGATGGGCACCAGTACGGGCAGCAACCAGTCCGGCAAGCGAAATCCCCCCAATTCGCCGGGGAGTCTCGCACCCGGCCGGCCCGCATCGCCAGGGCGCCACCGCGCCCTCAGTGCCGGAAGTGCCGCATCCCGGTGAACACCATCGCCAGCCCGGCCGCGTCCGCCGCGGCGATCACCTCGGCATCGCGCATGCGAGCCGCCCGGCTGGATCACCGCCGTGGCGCCGGCCTCCACCGCCGCCTCCAGCCCGTCGGCGAAGGGGAAGAAGGCGTCGGAGGCCACCACGCTGCCCTGGCCAGCGGCTCGCCAGCCCCGCCGCCCTGGCCGCGGCCTCGGACTTCGGCAGGCGGCGATGCGGGCGCAATCCACCCGGTTCGTCTGCCCCGCGCCGATGCCCACCGTCGCACGGTCCTTCACATAGACGATGGCGTTGGACTTCACGTGCTTGCAGACCCGGAAGGCGAAGAGCAGGTCGGCCAGCTCCGCCTCGCGTCGGCGCCCGCTGCGTCACCACCTTCAGCGTCGGCCGGCGATCACCCGGCCGGCATCGCGCGTCTGCGCCAGGAAGCCGCCTGCCAGGCTGCGGAAGGTCATGCCGGCCGCGGCCGGGTCGGGCATGCCGCCGGTCAGCAGCAGCCGCAGGTTCGCTTGCGGGCGAACGATCGCCTGGGCATCCTCGTCGGCATCCGGCGCCACGATCACCTCGGTGAAGATCGCCGCGATCTTCTCCGCCGCCGCCGCATCCAGCGGCCGGTTGACCGCGACGATGCCGCCGAAGGGCGAGACCGGGTCGCAGCGGAACGCCAGGTCCCAGGCCTCCGCCAGCGCCGTCCGCGAGGCCACGCCGCAGGGGTTGGCGTGCTTGATGATCGCCACGGTCGGGTTCGTCGAACTCCGCGCACGCACTCGAAGGCGGCGTCGGTGTCGGCCAGGTTGTTGTAGGACAGCTCCTTGCCCTGCACCTGCGCCGCGGTGGCGACGCCGCGCCGCGCTGGTGCCGTCCACGTAGAAGGCCGCCTGCTGGTGCGGGTTCTCGCCATAGCGCAGCGTCTGCCGCCGCATCCCCGGCGAAGGCCATGCCGCGGCGGGAAGGCCTCTCCGCGCTGGCCGGCGAACCAGCCGGCGATCGCCGCATCATAGGCGGCGGTGCGGGCATAGGCCTCGCCGGCCAGGCGGCGGCGCAGTCGCCAGGGTGGTGCCGCCCTGCGGCCTCAGCTCCGCCAGCACCGTCGGCGCAGTTGCGCCGGCTCGGTCAGCACCACCACGAAATGCGTGGTTCTTCGCGGCGGCGCGGATCAGCGCCGGGCCGCCGATGTCGATGTTCTCCACGCAGTCGGCCTCCGGCCGCGCCGCGCGCCACCGTCGCCTCGAACGGGTAGAGGTTCACCGCCACCAGGTCGATCGGCGCGATGTCGTGCGCCAGCATCTGCGACAGGTGCTCCGCGCACGTCCCGCCGGCCCAGGATGCCGCCATGGATCTGCGGCACCAGCGTCTTCACCCGGCCGTCCAGGATCTCGGGAAAGCCGGTGTGGTCCGAGACCTCCTTCACCGGCACGCCGGCATCCCGCAGGGCGCGGGCGGAGCCGCCGGTGGACAGGATCTCCACGCCGCTGCGCCGCGAGCGCCCGGCGAACTCGACCAGGCCGGTCTTGTCGGACACGGAAATCAGGGCGCGGCGGATGGGGACGATGTCGGTCATGGCGCGCACTCCGCAGAGGCGCGCGGCATAGACCCGGCGCCGCCCGGCGGCAACCGGGCCGGCGTCAGCGCGGCCCGGCGATCGGCGGCAGGGGCGAGGACTGCACGCCGCCGGACTGCGGGAAGGCGGGTTGCATGGTGGCCGGGGGCGGCTCGGCCGGCGGCGGCCCGGACGCTTGCGGCACCGGGCTGCCCGCCGCCGCGCCATGGCGCATCAGCGCCGCCCGCAGCGGATCGGCGCCCGGGTTGTGCACCTCCATCGCCACGACGATCTGCCGCGCCCCGACATCCTGGCCGTAATAGGCCCGGTTCCAGTCGCTGCGGGCCGACATCAGCGAGCCTTCCAGCGCCACCCCGGCGAAAAGCCCACGGGCGCGGGCGATGGCGACGATATCCGCCCCGGCCGCCGAGGTGGTCGCCCCGGCAATGCCCGCGCCGACCGCCGCCACCGAGATCGACGCATCGGCGCCGAACTTGAACTGGCTGTCCATCAGCGCCGTCAGCGCCCGGTCGTTCATGACCAGCATCAGGATCTGCATGTTCTGCATGCCGATCTGCAGCCCGACGCTGCCGGAGGCAAGCCCGTAGAAGGCCGGCGAGGACCAGGAGCCAGCGGCATCCCGCGCCACCATCACGCAATCGCCGCCCTGCCCGCCGAAGATGAAGCCGGCGCGGAACACCTGCGGGCAAATCACCACCGCCCGCGCCCGGCGCAGCAGCGAGCGGGCATCCTCGGCCGCCTGCGGGTCGCCGTCGGCCATCATTTCCTGGACCGTGAGGGTGGCCCGGTCGACCAGCACCTGCTGCTGCTCGCCCGGTCGCTGGGCCTGGGCGGGCCCGGCCACTACCAGGGCCAGCAGCAGGGCCTGCATCAGCCAGGGCAGCCCGCGGCGCGCGCTCATCGGAGCGGCGGCAGGGTGCCGCGCTCGACGCCGCCGTTGCCCCCCCCGATGAAGCCGTTACCGGCCGGCTGGGCAGCGGCCGGCTGGGCGGTGCCGGCGCCGAAGCGCATCAGCGCCGCCCGCAGCGGATCGGCGCCCGGGTTGTGCACGGTCATCCCCACCACGATCTGCCGCGGGGAGACGTCCTGGCCGTAGTAGCCGCGGTTCCACTCGCTGCGGGCCGACAGCATCGAGCCTTCCAGGGTCAGCCCGGCGAACAGCCCGCGCGCTCGGGCGAAGGCCAGGATATCCGCCCCCACCGCGGTGGTGGTGGACCCCTCGACCGAGCCGCCGAAGGTGGCGAAGGCCAGCGAGGCATCGGCGCCGAGCTTGAGCTGGCTGTCCAGCAGGGCGTTCAGCGCCCGGTCGTTCATCACCAGCATCACGATCTGCAGGTCCTGGATGCCGGCCTGCAGGCCGAAGCTGCCGGTCCCCAGGGTGTAGAAGGCCGGGGACGACCAGGATCCGGCGGCATCGCGGCCAACCAGCACGCAGCCGCCACCCTCGCCGCCGAAGAAGAAGCCGGCGCGGAAGATGCGCGGGCAAACCACCACCGCACGGGCCCGGGGCAGCAGGCTGGCCGCCTGCAGCCGGTCGTGGCCCTGGCCCAGCACATCCTGCACGGATAGCGTGGCCCGATCGACCAGCGTCTGCGCCTCGCCTCCCGCAGGCGTGCCGGCACATCCCGAAAGCGCCGCGAGCGTTACGGCCAACATCATAAGACGGCGCATGAAGCTTCCCCGCCAAAACCCTGGAATTGGCGGAAGGTTACCCGGTCGTGCCGGATCTGTCCAAACCTTACCCGTCATTCCCAGTCGGGTGCTGACCAGGGCTCCTCATTCACCGCGGAAACCCGCCAGTCGCCGCCGTGCCGTTCCAGGCGCGTCAACCCCAGGTTACGGATGGAAAAGGCCAGCGCCTGGTGCCCGCTGAGCCCCAGCGCATGCGCCAGCGCCGCGCGGATCGAGCCGCCATGGGCGACGATCACGATGTCTTGACCGGCATGCCGGTCCACCAGCCGGTCCAGCACCGCGCCCACCCGCGCCTGCACCGTGGCGAAGCTTTCGCCGCCCGGCGGCTGCTCCTCCGCGGCATGCGGCCAGAAGGGATGCGCAGGGTGCCGCAGCAGCGGCGGCAGGTCGTCATGCGGCAGGCCCTGCCATTCGCCGAGATGCTGCTCGGCGAGGTCCGGCTCGGTCGCCAGCGGCTGGTCGGGGTAGCCGGCGGCGAAGATGGCCGCGGCCGTCGCCCGGGTGCGGGCGAGGTTCGAGGTCACCCAATGCGCCGGCCGCGGCAGCCGCGCCGCCAGCCAGCGGAACAGCGAGGCATCCTGCTTCAGCGCGAGGTCACACAGCGCCACGTCCATCGCGCCGTAGAGCAAGGCCCGGGCCTTGGGTTCGACGAGCGCGTGGCGGATCAGGTGGAGGCGGGTTTCGGGCACGGGATGCCTCTAGCGCAGAACCGGCGGCGAGGAAATCACTCGCCGATGTTCAGCAGCGCGCCGCGTACCCGCGCCCCGTGGAACTGCCGCAGGAACACCAGCCCGGCGGCGCCAGCCAGAAGCACGTTCAGCGCGAAGGCCGCCGCCAGGTGCCCCCAGGCGATGATGCCGTCCAGCAGGGCCGCCCGCATGCCCTCGAAGACATGCGCCGAGGGCAGCGCCAGCGCGACGGGCTGCAGCCAGGCGGGCAGCACGGTGACCGGGTAGAACACGGCGGAGAACGGCGTCAGCCCGAACAGCACGGACCAGGCCAGCGCCTCCGCGCCCGCGCCGTGGCGCAGGATCAGCGATGACACGCCAGCGCCACCGCCCAGCCCATCATCATCAGCGTGGCGAAGAACAGCACCAGCACCGGCCCCAGCGAGAACAGCCCGAAGGCATACAGCGCCCAGGCCAGCAGCATGGCCGGGAACACGCCGACCACCACGCGGATCACGCTCATGCCGATCAGCCCGGCGACCAGCTCCCACGGGCGCAGCGGGCTGACGAAGACATGGCCGAGGTTGCGCGACCAGATCTCCTCCAGGAAGGCGATGGCGACGCCCATCTGGCTGCGCAGCGCCACCTCCCACAGCAGCACGCCGCCCAGCAGCGTGGCGCCGGCCAGCGGCCGCGGCGTGACTGCCCATGCAGGCTGGCGAGGTAAGCTGGTGATGAAGCCCCAGATCACCATCTGCAGCACCGGCCAGTACAGCAGCTCCAGCAGCCGCGGCCAGGAGCGGCGGTAGAGCGCCAGATGGCGGTACATCAGGCCCCAGACGCGGCGGCGCAGCCGGCAGCGCCGGTTCGGCTGCCGCGCACCGCACGGCGCAGCGGCGCACGGTCGCGGGCGATGTCGAGGAACACCTCCTCCAGGTCGCCGCGGCCATAGCGCGCCAGCAGCGCGGCGGGGCTGCCGCGATCGACCGATGCGGCCCTGCTTCAGCATCAGCACGTGGTCGCAGAGCCGTTCCACCTCCGCCATGTTGTGGCTGGCGAGCAGGATGGTGCAGCCGGTTTCGGCCCGGTAGCGCTCCAGCCAGGTGCGCACCAGTCGCCGGTGTCGGGGTCCAGGCTGGCGGTCGGCTCGTCCAGCAGCAGCAATTCGGGCCGGTTGATCAGCGCCTTGGCCAGCGCGACGCGGGTCTTCTGGCCGGCGGAAAGCTGCCCCGGCCGGGCGGTCCAGCAGCGGCCGCAGGTTGAGCTGGCCGGCGAGCTCGGCGATGCGCTGCTCGATGCCTGCGGCACGTCGTAGAGATGCGCCGTAGACCCGCAGGTTCTCCGCCACGCTCAGCCGCTCCGGCAGGGAGACGTAGGGCGAGGAGAAATTCATCCGCGCCAGGGCGGCGAAGCGGTCCCGCGCCATGTCGTGGCCAAGCACGGTGATCCTGCCCGGCGGTCGGCACCAGCAGGCCGAGCAGCATGGCGATGGTGGTGGTCTTGCCCGCGCCGTTGCCACCGAGCAACCCCCAGGTGGCGCCGCGCGGCATGCTGAAGGACAGGCCATCGACCGCGGCAGGCGCATCGGGGGCGTAGCGCTTGGTCAGCGCTTCGGCGAGGATTGCTGGCGTTTCCATGTCCCGCCCATATGCGGCCGGCAGGCGGCCGCGTCACCCCCCTTGCAAGCGGCCGCTACAGCCCGGCCCTCAGCAGCCTTCCCTCGAACAGGGTGATGCCGGCATCCCAGCCCCAGCCGATGGCGGCGGCGCGGTCGGCGCCGCCCAGCACCAGGGTCTCCCGCGCGGCGGGCAGCGCGGCGGCCTGGGCGGGCAGCGCATCCGACCAGTGCAGCCGCACCAGGTCCACCCGCAGCGCCGCCGGCGGCAGCGCGGGCAGCAGCGCCGGCGCCGCGACATCGAGCATCACCCGCCAGCCACGGGCCCGGCAGAAATCCCGCGCGAAGGCGAAGCCGGCCGGGTCCGCCAGCGCATCCCCGGCGCTCAGGCCGAGCACCATCTGCGCCCGCCCCGCCGCCCCGAGCGCCGCATCCAGCCGCAGGAATTCGGGCTCGGCCAGGCTTTCCAGCGAAAGCCGCAGCCCGGTCCGGCCAAGCCTGCGGGCTTCCTCCGGCCGGGCCATCCCGGACAGCAGGCGACGGTCCACCAGCCGGCGCAACCGGCGGAACAGGTCCGGGGAGAGGCCCGGGTCCACCCCCGGCAGCAGCACGCCGCACAACTCCGCCCAGCCGAGCTGCCATTCCTCCCAGGCCACCTCCGGCGCGGCATGGCCGGGGGCGAGCCGGCAGACCGGCCGGCGCATCAGGAACCGCGCCAGGTTGGCTTGGCCGAGCCCGCGCTCCAGCGCCAGGAGCCCGGCCCCGCCGAGTGGCACGGCATCCGCCGGAATGGCCGCGGCGGCCGGGGCCGGGTCGAGGCTGTGCTCGACCGCGGCCAGCAGCGCCGCCGCTTCCGCCGGCAGCTTGCGGCGAATGAAGGGCGGCTGCGCCTCGGCGGCGAACAGGATGGCCAGTTGTTCCTCCGCCAGGCGGAGGTGCCGGCCCTCTGGCGGCGCCATGGCGATGATGTCGCCGTTCGGCAGTTCGAACATCCGCGCCCGGGTCGGCCGCAGCAGCGGCTCCAGCACTTCCCGCACCAGCCGCTGGTGGTGGCCGTGGCGCGGCCCGGCCGGCAGGTCGCCGAGCCGCAGGTGCAGCACATCCCGCTCGACCCCCGCGGCGACCGAATCGCGGACATAGTGCGCCAGGGCCAACGCATCTGCGCCACCGGGCCGCGCCGCCGAGAAGGGCATGGGCACGCCGGGCTGGCCGGACTGACTCATGCCGCCGCCGCCTCCACCGCCGGGCCGGTCGCCGCGGCGATCCCGCGCCGCGCCGCCCAGGCCAGCGCCGCCGGCCCGTCGCAGCCGGTCAGCATCAGCCGCTCCGGCGGCATGTCGTGCAGCGCGGCCAGGCTGGCGCCGTCCTCCAGCGCCGGGGACCAGCGCAGCAGCACGAGGTCGGCCGGCAGGCCGGCGGGCCGGACCAGCGCCAACGCCGCGGCATCCAAGCCTTCCAGCGCCAGGCCCCAGCCGCGCCCGGCCATGGCCCGCCGCCGCTCAGCCAGCGCCGGGTCGGCGGCGGCGGCCAGCGGCAGCACGCCGAACAGCCCGGGCACCACGGCGGGCGGCGGCAGGCTGCGATGCGCCATGGGCAACAGCCGCCATCCAGGGAGGTCGCGGGCCCAGACCGCCAGCGCCGGCAACAGCCGCCCCGCCAGCCGGTCCGCCGCATGGGCCAGCACGGCCGCATCCGCCGCCAGCGGCCCGAGTTCTGCCATCAGCGCCACGCGGGACAGCCGCAGCCGCCGGCCACGGCCCGGCACCGCCGCACCTGGCTGCACAAGGCCGCGATGGCACAGCACCCGGTCGGCCGGCAGCGCGTCCATCCGGGCGTCCAGCGCCGCCAGCCCGGCCGAGGCCGGTGGCGGCGCCGGTGCCGGGCTGGCGATGCCGGCGGTGGCGGCCCAGGCCAGCAGCGGCGCGGCATCCCCCGGCAGCGACCATAGCCGCGGCGGCTGGGCCTCGGGTGCCAGCGCCGCCAGCACCGCGAGTACCCGCTGGGCGGCCCCGGCCATGGTGCCGAGCAGCAGCATCTCGCCGGTCGTGGTATCGATCACCGTGCCGCCGCCGGCCTCCGCGGCATCCTGCAGCAGGGCGCGGACCAGCCGGCGGTGCGGCGGCGGCCCGGCCAGCCGGCCCTCGGGCAGCAGCCGCAGCGCCACCCGCCCGGGTGGGCCGGGTATGGTCCGCTGCACCGCCGGCAGCAGCGGCAGGGCCGGAAGGAGGGTGGTGGTTGAACCGGTCACGATCATGCGCTGTCCTGGCGCTGTGCGGCGTGGCACATCATCCTCTAAAGTCGCGCCGGATGGTAAACGAAGCCCTAAGCAAACCCCTGGGGGACTGCGCCCCATGACATTGACACCCGGTCGGCCGGCACCCGCCCCGATCCGGCCCACCTGGCGCGGACCTGCGCCGGGTGGGCCGCCACTGCCCGCCGCCGCCCAGGTCGCGCCAGGTGCCCTGCCGGCGGGGTGGCGGATCTATGCGATCGGCGACATCCATGGCTGCGCCGACCGGCTCGCGGCGATGCACGCGCTGATCGCGGAGGACGCCCGCGCCCGGCCCGCCGAGCACGTCACCCTGGTCCATCTCGGCGACTACATCGACCGCGGCCCGGACAGCGCCGCGGTGGTGGAACGCCTGCTGGCCGCGCCCCCGGTGCCGGATGCCGAGGTGGTCAACCTGCTCGGCAACCACGAGGTGATGCTGCTGGATGCCTGCGAGCCGCATGCCCATCCCGGCGCCATGGCCTTCTGGCTGGAGAACGGCGGCGCCGCCACCCTGGCCAGCTACGGCGCCGACCCGGACGACCCGGATGGGTGGGAAGCGGTGCCGGCGGACCACCTCGACCTGCTGCGGCACTGCGAATTGCGCTTCGACGCCGGGGACTACCTGTTCGTCCATGCCGGGATACGGCCCGGCATCCCGCTCGACCGGCAGGACCCCTTCGACCTGATCTGGATGCGCGAGCCCTTCCTGTCCTTCGAGGGCGACCTGCGACAGGTGGTGGTGCACGGCCATACCCCGTCGCCCCTGCCGGTGGTCCGGCCGCACCGGATCGGCATCGATACCGGCGCCTGCTACGGCGGGCCGTTGACCTGCCTCGTCCTGGAGGGCCAGCAGCTGCAATTCCTGACCGCATGACCCGGGCCATCCCCCGCGGCGGACCCAAGGCATTTCGTGCCGCCCGGCCAATTCCTGGTCGCGCGCCTTGCGTCTGAACCCTGGCTTGGGCTACCGCAGTGCGATGCACGGCCCAGCGCCCGAACCCCTCCCGGCCAACAACGGCCCGACACCCGCCAAATTGCTGGAAGCGGTTCGTCAACTGAAGCGCGGCACCGTCCTCGTCGTCGGGGACGCGATGCTGGATCGCTACGTCTACGGCCGGGTAGAGCGCATCAGCCCGGAAGCCCCGGTGCCCGTCCTCGCGGTGGACCGCGAGGTGGCGCTGCCCGGCGGCGCCGGCAACGTGGTGCGCAACCTCACCGCGCTCGGCGCGGCGGTGGCCTTCGTCTCCATCGTCGGCGACGACCAGGCGGGCAGCGACCTCACCGGGCTGATCGGCGGCCAGCCGGGTGTCGAGCCCTGGCTGCTGGTGCAGGGCGGCCGCGCCACCACCACGAAGACCCGCTTCATCGCCAGCGGCCAGCAATTGCTGCGCGCCGACAACGAGCAATCCACCGCCATCCACCCCCGGCTGGCCGACCGCCTTGTGCGGATCGCCGCCGATGCGGTGGCGGCGACCGCGGTGATGGTCCTGTCCGACTACCGCAAGGGCGTGCTGGCGGGGGATACCCCGGCCCGCCTCATCGCCGCCGCCCGCAGCGCCGGCCGCAAGGTGGTGGTGGACCCGCGCGGCGGAAACGCGGCCGGCTTCGCCGGCGCCGACCTGTACATCCCCGATTGCGCCGAACTCGCCGAGGCGACCGGGCTGCCGGTCGGCACCGATGCCGAGATCGCCGCCGCCGCCCGGGCACTGCGTGGCATGCACGGCTTTGGCGCGGTCCTGGTCATCCGCGGCACCGCGGGCGTGACCCTGGTCGAGGGCGACCAGGACACCCCCCGCCACCTGCCGGCCGACGTGGCGGAAATGATTGATCCGGCCGGCGCCGGGGATGCGGTGGTTTCGGTCGCCGCGGCCGGGCTGGCGGTCGGGCTTTCGCTGGCGACGGTGGCACAGCTCGGCGCGCTGGCGGCCGGCATCGCCATGGGCAAGTCCGGCATCGGCGTGGTGCGGGAAGACGAATTCCTTGAGGCGCTGACCCCCGGCCGGCTGGCCGCCCGCAAGCTCGCCACCCGCGGGCAGGCGGCGGAACGGGTGGAGGGCTGGCGCCGTGCCGGCCACCGGGTCGGCTTCGCCGCCGCCAGGACCGCGGCCGGGGAGCCGCACCTGCTGGAAGGGGCGCATGAGTGGTGCGACCGGCTGGTGATCGGCGTGGCCAATGACGACCCGGCGGCCGAGATGCTGGCCGAATCGCCGGAAGTGGATCTGGTCATCCGCTACGGCACCGAACCGGCGGTGGACCTCATTCGCCTGCTGCGGCCCGATGTGCTGGTGCAGGACCCCGACCGGGCACCCGAGACGGAGGCCAGCGCCGACATGATGCAGGAATGGGGCGGCACCGTCCGCCGCCCGGTACCGGCGCCCGTCCAGGAATCCTGACTTTTCCCGCGCCAGGGTTGAATTTTCTGCTGGCAACACGCTACAGCCGGGGCGGGTTCGACCGTATACCGGAGGTCGCCTTGGTCATGAAACCGTGGGGTCCGCTGGCACTGGCCCTGGCCGCCGCCCAGCCCGCCATCGCCCAGACCGCCGCCGACGCCCCGGAACGCACCCTGGCGGTGTTCGGCGACTGGTCGATGCGCTGCGAACAGCAGCCTGATGGCCGGATCTGCGAAATGGCCCAGACGACCCAGGACCAGCAGCGCAAGCCGGTCGCGGTCGTGGCGCTCGGCCGGGTGGCACGTGATGGGCCGGTGCGGCTGGTGGCGCAGGTGCCGGTGAACGTGCAGGTGGCCCAGGCGGCGCGGCTGGTGCTGGAGGCCGCCGGCCGGCAGGAGGCGCCGCTGGTCCTGGCCTTCCGCAACTGCGTTTCGGCCGGCTGCTTCGCCGAGCTGGAGTTGCGCGACCAGGCGGTGCTGCGCCGGTTGCGCGGCCGCGCGGCGGATGCCGCCGGCCGGCTGGAATGGCGCAACGCGGCCGGCGCGGAGGCCAGCATCCCGGTGTCCTTCCGCGGCTTCGCCGCCGCCTATGATGCGCTGGCGAAACAGGCCGACTGAGCTATTCCAGCACCGCGATGGTCTTGCGGGCGATCAGCCCGAAGTCGATCTCGGCACCCAGGCCGGGCTTTTCCGGCGCGTGCACCAGCCCGTCCCGGCCCACCGTGATATCCTGCGCCAGCCCGTATTTGTGGGCGCCGTCGGGCAGCAGCACCTCGAATAGTTGGTGTTGCGGATGGCGCAGCAGACATGCAGGTTGGCGACGTTGTTCAGCGAATTGCCGCCATGGTGGACCTCGTAGTTCATCCGGAAGGCCTCGGCGAGATGCGCTGTCTTCACCAGGGTGGTGATGCCGCCCTTCACCGCCACGTCGCCGCGCAGGTAGTCCGTGGCTTGCGGCATGATCCAGGGCGCGTAGCTTTCGAGGCCAGTCGCCGGGTATTCGGTCGCCAGGATCGGGATGTCCAGCTTTTGCCGCAGCTTGACGTAGCTGTAGATGTCCTGGTCGTGCAGCGGGTCCTCGTACCAGAGGAAGCCCAGCTCCTCGATCGCCCGGCCGACGCGCATGGCGGCGGGGAAGTCGTAGCTCCAGGTGGAGTCGAGCATCAGCGTGTAGTCGTCGCCGACCGCCTCGCGCACCGCCTGGCACACCTTGATGTCGGCCTTCCACTGCTGCGGCGGGTGGATCTTGTAGGCCGCCCAGCCGGCGTCGCGGAATTGCACGGCCTCCTCGGCATAGGCCTCGATGCCGGGCAGCACGGCGGAGCTGGCATAGGCCGGGATGCTGTGCCGCGTGGTGCCGATCAGCCGGTGGATCGGCATGCCCGCCGCCTGCCCGGCGATGTCCCACAGCGCCACGTCCACCGCGCCGATCGAGCGCACCGAGATCAGCCGGGACCACGGCCACAGCGCCGCGTTGAGCCTTTCGCGGTCGAGCGGGTCCTGGCCCATCAGCACCGGCTTGAGGAAACGGATCAGCCCCGGCCCATCGTTCACCGCGGTATGGGTTGCGGAACCGAGGAATGCATGGCCAACGATCCCGGCATCCGTCCCGATCCGCAGCAGGCCCAGCGCCGAGGAGCCGGAGTCGAGCCGCGCTGCGGCGTGGTAGCGGGTCGGCGGAATGTCGTCCCAGGCAAACAGGGTGAGCGAGACATGGGTGATCTTCATCGGCGACGTTTCCTTCCCCTGATTTGCCGGCAGCTTCCGGACCGGCGGCCGGGCAAGTCAAGCCGGCCGCCCGGCATCGCCAGGCGGAACCTTCCCGTCGCGCGGCGTTCGGGCCTGGGCCATGTCTGAACGGCCCACCCTGATCGCCGATATCGGCGGCACCAACGCCCGCTTCGCCATGCTCGACGGTGACGGGCATACCCCTCCGGTCAGGATGCGGCTCGAAGGCGTTGCCAGCATCGCCGCCGCCATCGCCGGCTACCTCGGTGATGCGCCGCCGCCGGCCCTGGCCATCCTCGCGGTCGCCGGGCCGGTGCAGGACAACCGCGTGCGGCTGACCAACCGCGGCTGGATGGTGGACGGCGCGGAGATCTCGGTCGCGCTCGGCATCCGCGATGTCCGGGTCATCAACGATTTCGCCGCCCAAGCCTGGGCGCTGCCGCAGCTTCGCCCGGCCGACCTGCACCCCTTGGGCGGTGGCGCTGGCATGGCGGGGGAGCCGCTCGCGGTGCTCGGCCCGGGCACCGGGCTGGGGGTCGCCGCCTTCCTGCCGCCCGACCGGGTCCTGGTGACCGAAGGCGGCCATTCCAGCCTGGCGGCCCATGACGCGCGGGAAGCGGCGGTCGTGGAATGGCTGCGCACCCAGCATGAGCACGTCTCGGCCGAACGGGTGCTGTCCGGCCAGGGGATCGAGAACCTGCATGCCGGGCTCGCGGCGGTGGATGGCGTGGCCGTGCCGCCGCTGAAGGCGGCCGAGATCACCGCCCGGGCGCTGGCCGGCGAGGATGCCCGGGCGGCGGAGGCACTGGCGATGTTCTGCGCCATGCTCGGCGGCGTCGCCGGGGACATGGCGCTGCTGTACGGCGCGCGGGGCGGGGTGTTCATCGGCGGCGGCATCTGCCCGCGCTTCCCGGACTACCTGGCCGCCTCCGCCTTCCGCTCGCGGTTCGAGGCGAAGGGCCGGTTCCGGGCCTGGCTGGAGCCGGTGCCGGCCTGGGTGGTGATGCGGCCGGATGCCGCGATGCTCGGGCTGGCGGCGCTGGCGCGACGGGGATGACCGGCCGCGCCAGGTGAGCGTCGCCTGGCGCCGCACCCTGTCCGCATCCCGTCCCGGACGGCATCGCGAAAGCCGGCCCTTGGGCAGCTTTCCTCCGCTGTCGGTGAAAGCCAGATCATGCGACCCGTGGCGGGCCGGGCGGAACGCCGCCTGACAGCCGGCGTTGCGCTGGCTCCTCAGGATTAAGGAGTTTGGCGATGCGCACACTCTGGAAGGCGGGCCTTGCCGGTATGGCAATGCTGCTCGCCATTGCGTCGCCCGGAACTTCGGCCGCGGTGGAAGTCTCCTACGTGGAGGCCGAGGGCCATCGCAGGGTGGATGCCCTCGACATGACGGCGGCACAGCTTCGGGGTGCGCCGCTGCACAGCGAAATCGGCGAAAGGATCGGCCGCATCGAGGCGGTCCTGGTATCGGAGCCCTGATATCGGAGCATGGTGTGATCGCCGGGCCAGGCATCGAAATCGGTGGTATCCTCGGCCTCGGGGCCAAGAATATCCTGCTGCGCTTCGACCAGGTCTACCGTGAGGGTGACCGCATCATGACCCGGTTGAGCGAAACCCAGCTCGAAGCCCAGCCGCGGTGGGACGACTGGGAGCGGCCCCCGAACGGATGAGATTGTCCGGCCCGGGAACCATGAAGAAGGAGGCGTCTGAGATGCTGTTCCGGCGAAATGCCCTGCTGTTGCCGATGGCGGCCCTTGCCGGCTGCGCCACGCCGGAACCGCCGCCCCCACCCCTGGCCGCGCTGGAGGCGACTGCATCGGCAACGCCCGCCGAGCCAGCCCTGCGCCTCGATGCCGCAATGCTCGAATTCGCGCCGCTCCAGGCGGGGCCGGCGATGATCATCGTGGCGCCGGTGCCGATCGCCCCGGCGGATGCCATGGTGGCAATGGCGCGCGGGCAGCTGTTTCCGGTCGGCGCCACGGGAAAGGCGCGCTTCATCATCCTGACCGCGCTCTTCATGCGCCACCCATCGAGCCCGGGCTGGCTGTTCAACGATCGCACCGAGGCGCTGTCCTGCACCATGCGATGCGCCGTCGAGATCCTCTCGCCCGACGATGAGCTGCGCGGCTACACCCGGGCGGAGGCCCTGCTTTCGGCCCGTGCGCCGGCGTCCAGCCTGGCGGAAAGCGCGGAATTGGCCGCTCGCCTCGTCCGGCTCACCACCGCCGCACTGTCCCAGGACCTGGAGCGCGCCATGCGCCGCGACCTGCGGGGCTTCCTGATCGGTGGCGGCGCGGCCTGACCATCCCGCACCACGCCGCCATCAGGGGAAGCGGCGCGTACCGGTGGCCAAGCCAGGGTCCGGCCGCCGGCTGCCCCTTCTTCCCTGACATCCCCGCCCGCATCCATCGCTGGAACAGTCCTGGAGCCCAAGCCGCCTGCCTGGAATGGAGTTCCCGAGCCTCAACCCCTGGACATTGTCGGACGTCGCCCGCGACCGGCCCTGCCCAAGGATCACCGGAGCGGGCAAGCTGTTCCTGCCGGACGGAGCGGAGCACGGACCGCGCGGCGCACAGCCGCTGAGCCATCCACTGCGGGCGCTGCGTGTCACCGAGGGCGCGATACCGGCCGATACCCATGGTGCGCTGCGCTCGCTGGCCGGACTGCCTTGCGTGGACAGCGACCGGATCGCGGTGATGGGCTTCTCCTGCGGCGCCATGGTCCCGGTCTTCGCCGCCTGTCGCCAGATGGCGAGGTTGTTCGCCCCCGATAGGCCGCGCTTCACCCGCTGGAGCCTCAAGCGCTACGCCTTCATGGTCGAGCCCGACAACCGCGCACGGGACCAGCGCAGGCGGCTGAGCATGCGTGGCCCGGCGAGCCGCACCGCGATGCTGATCGGCAACACGGACCCGCGCGGCTACCACATGCTGCGCGACGAACGGGTGATGGCGCATTCCGACGACACGCTGCTGGAATTCCTGTCGGCGTCCATCGGCCGCAGAACATCCGGCATCGCCGATGGTGGCATGGCGGAGAGGCGCGGCATCGTACAGGCGGAAGCACAGACTGGATGATGCGAAGGCATGCGAATTGCGTGTCCGCATTGGTGCCGCGGGTGCAACGCGCGCGCTGAAGGGCAACGCGCCTGGAGCCCGTTCCAGCGGCATGCACATGCTGCTTCTTCTTCATCGCAATCAGGATACGCAATCTTTCTGACTGAGGAAGCTTTGCCCTGATTTCGCCACAGAAAAAAACCCGCCGGCGATACCGGCCTTGTTGCAGTATGGAAGCCTCGGCACGGACTTCTTCTTCCCCTTGCCCGGGCGCCAGCATCGGAAACAGCAAGGCCAGGAGCGCCCGCAATGTCAGGTTCCATCACCGGAAGCGGCTTCGATCCATCGGCGCCCGGTAGCCCCGCGCGTGAAACCATCGCCACGCTGCAGGCAGAAGCAGCAACGCTTGGCGGCATCGCCGAGACCGCAAGCGAGGTCAACGGCTTCGCAGGCGACGGCTACGTCAGCATGCCCGATGCCAGCCTGGACGATCCCTTCGCCGCGGAGCAGCCCGAGCCGGCGACGGCGACCTTCACCGTCGAGATTCCCGAAGATGGCTGGTACACGCTGAACTTCCGCTATTCCAACGGCAGCAACGTCGATGCCTACCGCAACCTGCTGATCGATGGGGAGGACATTCCCGGCGCCATCGGCTTCGACAACCGCTTTTCCGAAACCTCATGGGGCACCGCCTACGATCGCGTGCCGCTAACCGCCGGCACGCATGAGATCACCCTCAGCGCCGATCTCGGCGAGGAAATTCTCGGGGTTGGCGCGGATGCCGACATCCTGATCGACAGCCTCGAAGTGGTGGCGGGCACCAGCCCCTCGGACCAGATCTCCGCACGCGCCCTGCTGATGAACAACCAGGAGGACATGGTCGGCATCCACGAATCCGCGACGCTGTTCCAGAAGGATATCGAGAACTTTGGTCCCTCGCTGTCGCAGCTGCGCCATGCCGCCAACTGGAACCAGGACCAGATCGACTTCGGCACCGCCTGGTTCCGCGCCGAGGATGCGGACGGCACGGCACAGAACTACAACCCGAATTTCAACTCGACGCTCTACTTCGATACCGACGGCATCATGCATGTCGAATACGGCGACTTCCTGCCGACCGGCGAGGCGTTGCCCGTCGCGATCGAGCGCGAATACGCCATGGTCCCGGGCCAGCCGCTGGTGGTGGAACGCTGGACCTTCGAGAACCAGCGCCCGGTCGGCGAGGCCGACATCACCTGGTCCTTCATGAACATGCTTGGCCTGCCCGAGGACTTGGCGCAGCGCGCGGTCTGGGACGAGCGGCGCGAGACCTTCATCGTCGAGCTTGGCCAGGGCGAAGGTGCTGGCGAGGGCGCGGAGCCGCTCTATCTCGCCTTCGGCGCCTACCAGGAAATGGACGGCGCCGAGGTCGCCACACGTTCCGACAACGAGGACTGGACACCCACCACCGCACCCGGCGATGACTACGACCCGTCGGCGACGGTGACGGCACCGGCCGCCGGCTCGGTCATCGAAGACTTCCGCGCCGACGGCACCATCGACGGCGAGACCCGCGCGGATGGCGAAGGCCTGGGCCTGGCGATGGCGCGGGAGGATATCAACCTCCGCGCCGGCCGCCCGACCGAGTTCTATTTCTACTATACGATGGCCGACAGCCTGGACGCGCTCGACACGCAGATCGGCCAGGCCCTGAGCCCGCAGGGTGGAGGCTCGCCCGGCTCTCCGGCCTATTGGTTCAATGCCACCGCGGCGGCCTGGTCCGACCGGCTGGAGGAAGCGAAGGACATCCCCGGCCCGGATGGCGGCGCCGGGGATGGCGAGGCACGCGCGGTCACCGACCCGGCGCTGGAGGAAGCCTACGAGCGTTCCCTCGTCACCATCCTGCAAAGCCAGCAGCCGGAATTCGGCAGCTTCGTCGCCGCCACCAACCCGGCCTACGACTTCAAGGTCTGGCCGCGCAATTCGGCGGTGACCGCCATGGGCCTCGATGCCGCCGGGCTGCATGATGATGCCGAGCGCTACTGGAATTGGATGGCCTCGGTCGAGGAGGATGGCGACGGCGCGCAGCCCGGGCTGTTCGAGAACGGCACCTACTACACCAACTACAGCTACTGGAACGCCAATGTGCCGATCGATTTCGTGCAGCCCGAATGGGATTCGCAGGGGCTGTTCCTGACCGGCGTCTACAAGCACTGGGCCGCGCTGAACGAGGCGGGACGCGAGGAACAGGCGGAAGCCTTCGTGCAGGACGAGACCATCCGCGAGGCCTTCGTGGACGCCGCCGAGTTCATCCGCACCGGCATCGACGAGACCGGCTTCGGCCCGCAGGACTTCTCGATCTGGGAGGAGATCTTCCTCTACAACGGCTTCACCCAGGTCACCTACGCCTCCGGCCTGCAGGCCGCGTCGCTGCTGGCCGACGAGATCGGCCGGCCCGACCTCGCGGAGGAATGGGCCGGTGCCTCCGACACCATCCGCGACGCCATCCTGCGCCCGACCACGGATGCGGACTTCCCCGGCCTGTGGAACGAGGAGGCGGGCCGCTTCGTCTGGGGCGTCACCGGCGACGGCGAGGTGGTGAACACGGCGAATGCCGCGATCGACCTCATGTTCGTCACCGGCCTGCTCGACGTGAACGAGCCGCAGGCGCAGAGCCAGATCGACTGGATCACCGAGAACCTGTCGAAGAACACCTACGGCATCTCGCGCTACGAAGGCGACCGGTTCTACGCGGCCTCGCCCTACAGCCCGGGCGGCGCCTATGAAAGCCGTGTCACCGAGACCGCCTGGCCGCAGATGACGAGCTATATCGGCATGGCGAAGGAATTCCAGGGCGACCTCGACTGGGCCTACAACAGCCTGGAATGGACGGTCAGCCGCTACGGCCAGGAATTCATGCCGCCCGGCGAGGGCGTCGACTGGTCCACGCGCGAGCCGCTGCCGAGCACCATGGTCGAGCCGGTGACGGGTGCCTGGTACATCCTGAACCTGCTGAACTACACCGACCAGTACGACCCGCGCCTGCCGGAAACCGGCCCGGCGCAGGCGGACGCGATGCTCGTCTGAGCACGCCGGGGGCTAGCGCGGCGGCAGGATGGCCGCCGCGCGATAGCCCTCGATCTGCGCCGCGAACATCGCCGGGGTATCGACGAAGCCGGTGAAGCCCGCCGCGCGCGCCGCGGTCATTGCATAGAGCACGTCGTAGTCCATCCCGAGGAAGAAATCCGCGAACTCCCAGCTCGCCACCTCGCCGATCGGCAGGGCGAGGCCGTGGCGCGCGCGGATCGCCTCCCACACCGGCGCCTTGTCGGCCATCCAGCGCGGCATGGACATGGTCCGCACGGTGCCGGGCCGCACGCCGAACTGCGCCGCCAGCAGGGGCCACATGTCGCACCAGCGGAAGCAGTCGCCGTTGGTCATGTTGAAGGCGCGGTTGGCGCAGCGCGGCTCGCCCAGCATCCACAGCACGCCATCGGCCAGCAGGGTGGCATCCGTCACCTCGTGCAGCGCGGTCCAGGCACCGGGCTTGCCGGGGAAGTCGAAGGGCACGTCCAGCTCGCGGCAGATCGCCGCATAGGCGCCGAGGGTGGAGACCATGTTGCGTGCCCTGCCCGGCGCCACGTCCAGCACGAAATTCGGCCGGCTCGCGCTCCAGGACCACGCCCGCCCGGCCTGCCGCGCCACCACCAGGTCCTGCTGGTCGTAGTAGAAATTGGGCGGCATGTGGCGCGGGTCGTCCTCGCGCGCCGGCGTGCGGAAGGGGCCGATATGCAGCCCGTACCACTTGCCGCCATGCACCAGGTGGATGTGGGCGAAGCGCGGCAGGCTGGCCTCCGCCGCATCCAGCAGGTTCCGCAGCATCGCCAGGTTGGCCGGCACGTCCTCGACGCCCGTCTCGCCGTGCGGCGCGCGGGAGGCGTAGACGATGTGGGTGATGTCCGGCCGGGTGGCCAGCGCACGGCGGAGCCCCGCCGCGTCGAACAGGTCGGCCGTGATCCACGGCCCCGCCCCCTCCGGCTTCCGGCGGGACAGGCCCACCACCTCCATGTCCGGCATGGCAAGGGCGCGTTCCGTCACCCGGGTGGCGGCGGCGCCGCTGGCACCCACGATCAGCACGACGGATGGTTCTGCCATGATGCTCTCTCCGGTTGGTCGGCGGGGCTTGGTTGATCGAGGCCGGCGCGGGCCGCGCCGGCGCCTGGGCGGTGCCTGGCCTGGCGTCCCCGGTGATGGGCAATGCTGGCAGCGGGATCGCGGCGCCGTCAACCGAGGCACCCGCCAGCCCCTTGCGGAGCCCGGCGGCCGCGGCCACGCTTCCCCACGGCCGGCCATGCTCGCCGCGGCCCACCAATGATGCCGGAGGAATGCCATGACCACCCGCGCCCTTGCGGAGTTCGTCGCCACGCTGCGGCCGGCAGACCTGCCGCCCGAGGTGATGACCCAGGCCAGCCGCGTGCTGCTGGACGCCATCGGCTGCGCCGTCGCCGCCTGGTCGGAAGACCCCGACAAGGCGCGGATCGCCCACGAGATGGCGGCGCTGTATCCCGCGCAACCCGGCGCCCGGGTCATCGGCGCGGCAGGGGTTGCGGCGCAGCCGGCCTTCGCGGCACTGGCCAACGGCATCCTCATCAACGCCGCCGACAACGACGACACCCACAAGCGCGCCCTGCTGCATGTCGGCTCGGTGGTGGTGCCGACCGCGCTGGCCCTGGCCGAGACCCGCGGCCTGTCCGGCCGGGCGATGCTGGCGGCGCTGGTCGCCGGCTACGAGGTCGCGGTGCGCGTCGGCATGGCGGTGATGCCGACGCACTACCGCTTCTGGCACTCCACCGCGACCAACGGCACCTTCGGCGCGGCGGCCAGCGCGGCGCATGCCATGGGGCTGGATGCGGCCGGCACGCTGCGGGCGCTCGGGCTGGCCGGCACCCAGGCGGCCGGGCTGAACACCTTCTTCGAATCCGGCGACATGACGAAGAGCATCCATCCCGGCAAGGCGGCGCTGAACGGCGTGCTCTCGGCCCAGTTGGCGGCGCTGGGCGCCACCTCCCCGCCCGGCATCCTGGAGCATCCGAAGGGCTACCTCGCCGCCTTCTCGCTGGAGCCGAAGCCGGCGGCGCTGACCGAGGGACTGGGGACCAGCTGGGAAATCCTGCAGAACGGCTTCAAGTTCTTCCCCTCGATCCTGGCCAGCCACTCGCCAATCCAGGCAACCCTCGCCATCGTCGCCCGCCACGCCCCGGACCCCGGCCGGATCGCCAGCATCACCAACGAGACCTACGCCACGGTGCTGAGCCACTTCTCGAACAAGGACGTCGGCTCGGTGATGGCGGCGCGGGTCTCGGTGCCCTACTGCATCGCCGCGGCGGCGGTGGACGGCCAACTGACCCAGGCGCAATTCGCCGCGGCCCGCATCGGCGACCCCATGATCCGCCGCGTACTGGAGCGCACGGAGGTAGTGGCGGACCCCGAGCTGAACCGCCTCTACCCCGCCAGCTTCCCCGCCCGCGTCACCATCACCATGGACGACGGCCGGCGCTTCCAGGAAACGGTGATGCTGCCCAAGGGCGACCCCGGCGCGCCGCTGAGCGATGCCGAGCTGGAAGACAAGTTCCGCGCCAATTGCGAGCCGGTGCTGGGCGCCGCGCAGACCGCGCGGCTGCGCGATGCGGTGCTGCGGCTGCCCGAGGCGGGCTCGGTGGCGGCGCTTTCCGCCCTGCTGGTGCCCGGCGCGGGGTGACCGGCGCGCGGTGGGGTGGCGGCGGCGGGTAACCGCCACCACCTCCAGGGCGAAGCGGGAGGAGCCGAGGAGCCGCACCATGAGCATCACCCGCATCCTGCGAGACCGCCGCACATGGATCGTGCTGGCCATCCTCGCCGGCATCCTCGCGCTGCGTGCGAGCGGGCTGGCCGACCAACTCTCGCTCGAGACCCTGGCACGCCACCGGGAAGCGCTGACCACGCTGGTCGCCAGCCACGGCATCGCCGCGGCACTCGGCTATGTCGTGCTCTATGCGACGGCCGTCGCGCTGTCCGTCCCCGGCGCGGTGTTCATGACGCTGGCCGGCGGCTTCCTGTTCGGCGCGGCGCTGGGCACGGCGCTGACGGTCGCCGGCGCGACGCTTGGCGCGACCATCGTGTTCCTGGTGGCGCGCGCCACCTTCGGGGCCGATGCGCTCGAACGGCTCGGCCCGGCGGCGCAGCGGCTGGCCGAGGGCATCCGCCGCAACGCCGCATCCTACCTGCTGGTGCTGCGGCTGGTGCCGCTGTTCCCGTTCTTCCTGGTGAACCTGGTGCCGGCCTTCGCCGGGGTGCGGCTGCCGGTCTATGTGGTGACGACGCTGTTCGGCATCCTGCCGGGCACCGCGGTGTTCAGCCTGGCGGGCGCCGGCCTTGGCGGGGTGCTGGAGGCGGGCGGCGAGTTCGAGGTGCGCAAGGTGCTGACCCCGCAGATCCTGGGCGCGCTGCTGGGCCTCGCGGCGCTGTCGCTGGCGGCGATCCCGCTGAAGGCCCGGTTCGCCCGGGCCTGAGCGGCCCGCCGCGCTACCAGACCGGCCGCGCGGCGCCGCCGGTCAGTTGCACCGGCTCGGGCGCGCCATTGGCCAGGGTGGAGGGCAGCGGCCAGCTCGGCGCCGGATAGCTGGTCGGTGCGCCGGCCAACAGGGGTGCCAGGTCGGCCGGCGGCTGGTCGAGTCGCCAGCGCAGGTAGAACAGCCCGTTCGCCTCCGAGTAGTCGCCGGACCGGCTGTACTGCGCCGCCGCACCCAGCCGCAGTTCCGGGGTCAGCGCGTATTCGAGGTTGCCCATGATGCCGCCGGTGAAGCCGACCGTGGTCTGGCCGGGCGTGCTGCTCGCCACCGCGGGATTGGCCGACTGTTCCAGCCGGGCCTGCAGCCCGGCGTCCTTCGGGAAGACCGCCGAGGCATCCTGGGTGAAGCGCTGCACGCCGACCGAGCCCTGCGCCCGCGCGGTCAGGGCGCCCCACTGCCGCCGCCAGCTCGCCTGGACGGATGCGGCGACATGCGACTGCGGGCTGAAATAGCCGCCCTGGCCATAGGTGAAGCCGCCCAGGTTCCGGTCGTACTGCACGTAGCGCAGGTCCGGCCCGATGGTCAGGTCCTGTTCCGGCGTGCGGATGACGCCGTAGTACATGCCGCCGCCCAGCTCCAGCATGTCGTTGCGGGCGACGTTGTTGCCGCGCAGCGTGGCGATGCCGCCGCCGCCATAGACCCCGAGCCGGTCGTTCACGTTGTACTGGAGCTGCCCGCGCAGGCCGGTGCGCGTCACGCCACCCCAGCTGCGGCCGGTCTCCGGGTCCCGCTGCCCGGCGTAGGACAGCAGGCTTTCGGTCACCGCCCGGCGTTCGCCCTGCACCCGGAGCGTGAGGCTCGGCGACAGCGGCAGCGCGAGTTCGGCACCGCCCACCAGATTGGTTTCCTGGAAGCCGAGCGGCGTGGTGCCGATATCGACCCGGATGTTGCGCGTGGCATAGCCGAGCCCGAGGCCCACGCCGGAGACCCAGCGGTCGGACTTGCCCGCCGCATCGCCCGTGGCCAGCGGGCCGAGGCCGAACTGCCCGGCCGCGGCCGAGCCCGCCCCGAAGCCGCCGGAGTTGAGCGCCACGGTGCTGGCCTGGGCATACAGCCGCCCGCCGAGCCCCGGCACCGGCATCGAGAGCTCGACCGGCGTGGCAACTTCGCGCAGCCGGCCGAGACCGGCCGTCCCGCTGTGCGAACGCACGCCCATGCCGGCCTGCAGCCAGATCGCCGATTCCGCCCGGGCCTGGAGCAGGTCGCGGACCAGCTCAGCACTCAGCGCGTCCTCCGGCTCCTGACCGGCCCGCGACGCGGCGCGCCGTGGGCTGAGCAGGTCGGCGGTCAGCGTGACCTCCGCGGTGGCGCCCGCCGCGCGCAGCTCGGCGAGCCGGCGCCGCGCCGCGGCCTCCAGCAGCCGCTGGGTGCGGGGCATGTCGCCACGCGCCCGCGCCAGCCGGGCCTCGGCCAGCAGCAGCGGCATGTCATCCGGGTGCATCGCCTTGCCCTCGGCCACCAATTGCTCGGCGCGGGCGAAGTAGCCCTGGGTGACGGCGACCTCGATCAGCACGGCGCGGGCCTCGCGGTTGCGCGCATCGCGCGCGAGCAACGCCTCGGCGGCCTCCCGTGCATCGTCGAACTGCCGGTTGGCGAGGTAGAGCCGCACCAGCGCGGCGTTCAGCAGCGGGCTCTCGGGCTGGCGCTGCATCGCCGGCAGCAGTTGCCGGTAGGCTTCGCCCCGCTGCCCAACCTGGTTCAGCCGGTCCACCCGCACCGCCGTGGCGGAGGATTGCAGGTTGGCCACCTGGCGGCGCTGCTCCGCATCGAGGCTGGCATCGTCGGCCAGCGGGGCGACCAGCGCATCCGCCGCATCCTGGTGCCCGGCCGAAGCCAGGGCGCCAGCCACGAACAGCCGCATCGCCGGCCCGGGCGCGGGGTTGGCGGCCAGCGCGCTGCGCGCCGCCGCCAGGGCCGCGGGCGCATCCCCCAGCCGGCCGAAGCTGCGCACCACGGCCGCGGCGGTAGCGCCCGATGGGTCCCGCGTTGCGGCCATGGCGGTGAGCTGCCGGCGTGCCTCGGGCCGGCCCTCCCGGACCTGCTGTTGCAGGGCGAGCACGGCCGCTTCCTGGCGGCTGCGGGCCAGCAGGCGGTTCATGTCGGCGGTCCGCAGCCGCACCGGCACCCGTTCCAGCAGCCCGATCACCTCGCCGGGGCGGTCATCCTCGGCGGCCAGCAGCGCGGCGGCGGCGGAGCCTTCCGGGCTGGTATCCTCGGCGAGTTGCCGGGTGAGCAGGCGGGCCTCGGTCCGCTCGCCGCTGTCCTGCAACTGGCGGGCGAGGTCGAACCTGATCCAGGGATTGGCCGGGTCGGCGTCCAGCGCCTCGCGCAGCAGCGCGATCCGGCGGGCGGGGCTTTCCTCCTGCACGGCCTGGTCGCGGATGGCATAGGCGCGGCGGGTGGCGGCCGGGGCCGCCGCCATGCCGGTTTCCTGCTGGAGCGCGTCGGCCTCGGCAAAGCGGTCCTGGCGCAGCAGGCTGTCATGCAGCCCGGCCAGCGCCGCAGGCAGCCGGGGGCGCAGCGCCAGCGCGGCGCGGAAGCGGGCTTCGGCGGTCGGGAAATCCTCCTGCCGCAGCGCCACCTGGCCCAGCACCACCTCGCCCTGGACCCGCTCATTGCCGCGGGCGCGGGCAGCCCGGCGGGCGAAGCTGTCGGCACGGTCGAGGTCACCGGCATCCAGGGCACGCCAGGCGATGGTGGCGTTGCCGGGCCCGGCACGGGTGCCGGCGGCACCCGGCCCGCCGACCACCGTACCGGGGCCGGTGCCCATCATGCCCAGCAGCTCGTCGCGCCGGTCGGGTGCAATTGCCAGGGCCTGGTCCAGCAGTTGCCTGCCGTCCTGCAGCCGGTTCTGCATCTGCCGCACCACGGCCATGCCGACGATCGCCTCGGCATCGCGCGGGTCGCCGTCGATGGCGAGCTGGAACTGGCGTTCGGCTTCGGCGCGGTCCGTCCGCAGCACCGACCAGCCCAGTATGCGGGCTTCGGCGGTCGGCGAGATCATGTTCGCGCGCGCCTCGGCAAGCTTGGCCGAGATCTCGGCATCGGCCGGATTGGCGGCGAGATAGGCCTCGATGTAGTCCGCCGCCTCGCGTCCTGCCCCCAGCCACAGCAGGGCCTGGCGCCAGGCTTGCCGCGCGGCGAAGGCGGTCGCGGGCTGCCGGGACAGTTGCCGCAGGCGGTTGATGCCGTCGTCGCGGGTGTGTTCGCGATAGGTCAGCAACTGGGCATAGGCGAGCTGCAGCGCAGGGTTGCCGGGCATGCGCCGCATCAGGCGCTCAAGCCCGGCGGTGGCCTCGGCATGGCCATTCTCCGACGACCCGGCGAGCACCTGGTAGTATTCCACCGCATGGCTCGCCGGCGGCTCCGCCCCGTGGAACACCTGCTGGTAACGCTGCACCGCCTCCGCCGCACGTCCCGATCCGGCCAGCTCCCGCGCCTCGGCCAGCGCGCCGGGATCGACAGCGGCTTCGCGCGCCGCGGCCTCCGCCTGTCCCAGCCGCGGGTCGCCCGGCGCCAGCCGGCGCAGCCGCGCGAGATACTCCGCCGCCTCCTCCGTCCGCCCCATGCGGGAGGCGATCTCGCTGGCGGTCGCCAGTACGGCCAGGTTGTCCGGCTCCACTCGCAGCGCCCGGGCCAGGGTCTGCTGGGCAAGTCCGGGGTTGTTCTGGGCCAGCCAGAAATTTGCCTGGTCGAGCAGCGCGGCGACCGATCCCGCCGCAGGCGGTGACGCCGCCAGGGCTTCCCCCGCCGCATCGGGCGAGAGCACGTCGGGCAGGCCCTGGGGAGCCTGGCCGGGCGCCGTGGCACCGGCGTCGGGCACGACCAGCAGGGGTTCGAGGCCCTGGGCCCCGGCACTCCCGGCATCCGCCAGCGCGGCCACCAGCACGACGGCGGCCAGCAATGGGGCCTTGGCGTTCCGCTGATGCATCCCGGTGCCCCTGCCGCCGCCGGGCGGCCTGCTCACGGCGTCCACCGTGCGGTGGTGTCACGGCTCACGAAGGCGATCGGCGGAGTGCCCGTGGGGCGCATCAGCCAGATGCTGTACATGCCGCCGGCCTCCAGCCCCTCCAGCGCGAAGGAGGGTGCCGGCTGACCGTCGCATTCCGCCCGCAGCCGGGCGACGACGGGGTTGACGCTGCGGCTTTTCGCCGTCGCGGGAGCGACCTGGTTGAACACCGTGGGGCCATCCGGCTCCAGCCCGAGCGACGCGGCGGCGCAGCCTGGGGCGGCGTTGTAGAAGCTGAGGCGGGCGCGGGCGCGGTTGAACTCGGTCTGGTCCACCACCGGGCTGCCGGCCACGGCGCCATCCGCCGCGGCATGCAGGATGATGGTGACGAAGCTGCCCGGCTCCGCCCGCAGCGTGACCCGGCCGGCCTGATGGCGCTCGCCAGCCTCAAGCGTCAGCACCCGCCCGGCGACCCGCTCCACCACGGCATAGGCCGTCACCCGCTGGTCCGGCGCCGTGCCGAGGCGCTGTGCCGGCAGGAAGTCCGGCCGCAATCCGACTTCGGTGCCCAGGGCATTGACGAAGCGCACGAAGGCCGAGCCGGCCGGCGGCTGCGGGTCATAGACCGCCGCCTGCCCCGCGCCGCGGTCCTGCGCCGCGGCCGGCAGCGCCAGCAGACCGGCCAGGGCCAGCACGACGGATCGCTGCAGCGGCATGGCGCGGTGCCTCATGCCCCGAGCGCCCGGCGCAGGTCGGCCAGGAAGGCTTGCGGCGGCATCGCATTCTGCCCCCAGCTGCTGCTGTTGGGCAGGTTCTGCATGTCGAACTCCAGATGGGTCCAGACGATCACCTTGGGCCGTTGCTGGCGGAATGCCGGGCTCTTCACGTATTCCAGCAGGGTGAAGTAGGCGCCGTAGTTGTTCGGCCGCCAGGCCAGGCCCACCGGCCGGCCGAGCTGGTTCGAGAGCAGTGCCTGGAAGCCATAGCGCGGCTGCACGAAGCTGTTGCCGACCACCACCACATCGGCGCTGTCATCCTCGACCAGGGAAGCGGCGCCGCCGGCCGCGGCCACCTCACGCACCTGGTAGCGCTCGGCCGGGTACTTCGCCCGGTCAGCCTCCGGCAGGAAACCCACCAGGTCACCCACCGGGTTGGGCCGCGTGGCGACGCCGCTGAAGCTGGTGCCGGGCCGCCCGCCGGGCGGCAGGCGCAGGCTGGCCTTCATCTGCTGCGCGATCTCGACCGCGGCCACCTCGGCGCCGATCGGCAGCCAGTGGGTATCGGTGCGGAAATAGAGCTGCCGCGCCGGCTGGGTCCGCACGAGGTTGCGGAACAGCGTATCGAGGTCCGGTACCAGCGTGCCGGGGCGGCGCATCTCGGCCAGGGCGGCGGGGTAGCGCTTGTCGATATCGGCCGGCAGCCGGACATCGCCCGGCAGGTGCTGCCGGTAGGTCCGCGCCTTGGACGGCACCATCGCCACCACGACCTCGGTACCCTTCGCCTTGAGCGCGGCGATCGCCTCGCTCATCACCTGGGCGGTGGCGCGAAGCTGCTGCTGATCGAACCGCGACGTCGCGTCCCACAGCGGGAACAGCCAGCCGTCCTGGCCGATGACGGCGAGGCCGGAGGTTGCCGCCACGGCCATTCCGCCTCGCGGATCGGATAGCGCCAGGGCACCCGCCCCGGCAAGCAGCGCCCGGCGCGGAAGCCGGTTTGAGACAGCGAAGCGTCGAATTCTCAATCATTGGGGAGATTATCGCTTTTTCCGCAGGAACGGCTGCGAAAATACAACTCTTTAGATCATATGGGAAGCGTAACCCTGGCCGGCCTGCGGATTTTCCCCGATGGGGAAGCCGTGGGCCGGCCCATGACCGTTTTTTGCCGTCCGCGCTGTCCTCCCCTGCGGCGGCTACTCCTGCCCCGCCGCATCCAGCACATGCAGCGCATAGGTGAAGGCGGCACCGGCGTTCAGGGCGATGGCGACCCCCAGGGCCTCGGCGATCTCCGCCTTGGTCGCGCCCGCCGCCTTGGCCTTGCGCGCATGCGCGTCGATGCAGCCGTGGCAGCGGGTGGTGACGGCGACCGCCAGGGCGATGAACTCGCGCGTCTTGGCATCGAGGTGCTGCGTCGTCGCGGCGCCGCGGCTGAGTGCGCCGAAGCCCTTCATCAGCTCCGGGGTGCAGGCCGCTCAGTTCCTTGCCGCGCTCGCGCGCCCGGCGTTGTAGGCATCCCAGTCCTCGATCCGCGCATCATCGTCACGGCGTCCCCAAATCCTCCGGGCGCAGAGGTGCCCCCCGCGTCCGGGCGACGTCTTCCCGAGAGTGACCGCGGCAGCGGGCTACAAAACTACTCGGCGGCTCCGGCTTCCTTCTCGGCCTCGCCGTCGCCGCTGCCTTCCTCGGGCTTCGGCAGGGCGGGCGGCGCGGCTTCGAGGTAGTCGAAGACCAGCGCGCCGTCCTTCAGCCCGACCTTGACCGAGCCGCCCTTGGCCAGCTTGCCGAACAGCAGCTCCTCGGCCAGCGGCTTCTTGATGTACTCCTGGATCACCCGGGCCAGCGGCCGCGCGCCATACAGCGGGTCGTAGCCGCGTTCGGCCAGCCACTCCTGGCCGCCGAGGACAGCTCGATGGTCACGTTGCGGTCGGCGAGCTGGGCCTCCAGCTGCATGACGAACTTGTCGACCACCCGGCCGACGATCTCCGGCGTCAGGCCGGAGAAGCGCGACGACCGCATCCAGCCGGTTGCGGAATTCCGGCGTGAACAGCCGCTTGATGGCCTCCTCATCCTCGCCCGGTGCGGTCGTCGCGGCCGAAGCCGATGGCGGGCTTCGCCATGTCGGAGGCACCGGCATTGGTGGTCATGATCAGGATGACGTTGCGGAAGTCGACCGTCTTGCCGTTGTGGTCGGTCAGCTTGCCGTGGTCCATCACCTGCAGCAGGATGTTGTAGAGATCCTGGATGCGCCTTCTCGATCTCATCGAGCAGCAGCACGCAGTGCGGATGCTGGTCGATGCGCGTCGGTCAGCAGGCCGCCCTGGTCGAAGCCGACATAGCCCGGCGGCGCGCCGATCAGCCGCGACTGACGCTGTGCCGCTCCATGTATTCCGACATGTCGAAGCGGATCAGCTCGATGCCCAGGGTCTTGGCCAACTGCTTGGCCACCTCGGTCTTGCCGACGCCGGTCGGGCCGGAGAACAGGTAGTTGCCGATCGGCTTCTCCGCATCGCGCAGCCCGGCGCGGGACAGCTTGATGGCCGCGGACAGCGCCTCGATCGCCTTGTCCTGGCCGAACACCATGGACTTCAGGTCGCGCTCCAGGTTCCGCAGCGTCTCCTTGTCGTCGGCGCTGACCGATCTTCGGGGGGATGCGGGCGATCTTGGCGACGATCTCCTCGACATCCTTCAGCGTGACGGTCTTCCGCCGCTTGCCCTCCGGCAGCAGCATCCGGGAGGCGCCGACCTCGTCGATCACGTCGATCGCCTTGTCCGGCAGCTTGCGGTCGTGGATGTACTTCGGCGACAGCTCCACCGCCGCGCGGATGGCTTCGGGCGTGTAGCGGACCTTGTGGTGCTTCTCGTAGTTGGTCTTGAGCCCTGGAGGATCTTCACCGTGTCCTCGACCGATCGGCTCGTTGACGTCGATCTTCTGGAAGCGGCGGACCAGGGCGCGGTCCTTCTCGAAGTAGTTCCGGTATTCCTTGTAGGTGGTGCTGCCGATGCAGCGCAGCGTGCCCTGGGCCAGCGCCGGCTTCAGCAGGTTGGAGGCATCCATCGCCCCGCCGCTGGTGGCGCCGGCGCCGATGACGGTGTGGATCTCGTCGATGAACAGGATGGAGCCGGGCTGCTGCTCCAGCTCGTTCACCACGGCCTTCAGCCGCTCCTCGAAGTCGCCGCGGTAGCGGGTGCCGGCCAGCAGGCTGCCCATGTCGAGCGCGATAGATGGTGGACTTCGCCAGCACCTCGGGCACGTCGCCCTCGATGATGCGCTTGGCCAGACCCTCGGCGATGGCGGTCTTGCCGACGCCGGGATCGCCCACGTACAGCGGGTTGTTCTTGGTGCGCCGGCAGAGGATCTGGATGGTCCGCTCGATCTCCAGGTCGCGGCCGATCAGCGGGTCGATCTTGCCCTGGCCTGCGCCTTCTTGTTGAGGTTGACGCAGTAGTTCGTCAGCGCGTCCTGGCTGCGGCCGCCGCGCGGCTTCTCCTCCTTCTCCGGCTCCTCGGGCGCCTCCGGTCGGCGGCGGCGTTGCCCTGGACCGGCGCGGTCGGTGCTGCGGCCGGGCGCCTTGGCGATGCCGTGGCTGATGAAGTTCACCGCGTCCAGCCGGGTCATGTCCTGCAACTGCAGGAAATAGACCGCATGGCTTTCGCGCTCGGAGAACAGCGCCACCAGCACATTGGCGCCCGACACCTCGTCCCGGCCGGAGGACTGGACATGGATGGCGGCGCGCTGGACGACGCGCTGGAAGCCGGCGGTCGGCTTCGGGTCCCCGGCGCGGTCGGTGACCAGGCCGGCGAGGTCCTTGTCGAGGAATTCGGTGAGGTCGCGCTTGCAGCTTGTCGCTGTCGACACCGCAGGCCCGCAGCACGGTGGCGGCGTCGGTGTCGTCGGTCAGGGCGAGCAGCAGGTGCTCGAGCGTCGCGTATTCGTGCCGGCGCTCGTTGGCGAGGCCGAGGGCGCGGTGGAGCGTCTGCTCGAGATTGCGGGACAGCATGGTCGTGACGCTCCCCGTTGGGTAGCCGGCATGCCAGGGACATCCCGGCACGAGGGGGTTCCCCTAAAGCTATCAATCAGGATTGGCGTCCGGGACTTCCGGACGAGCCCCCCGTTCGGCGGGGTGGCAGTCTTCGATGGGGCACATGGTACCCTGGCCTGTCCAGGCGATGATGCACCAGGGCAGGGCTGGCGCGATCATTCCTTCTCGATCGTGCATTGCAGCGGGTGCTGGTTCTGGCGAGCCAGATCCATCACCTGCGTCACCTTGGTTTCCGCGACCTCGTAGGTGATAGACCCCGCAGACCCCGACGCCCCGGCGGTGCACATGCAGCATGATGCGGGTCGCTTCGTCCCGGTTCTTCTGGAAAAAGCGCTCGAGGACATGCACGACGAATTCCATCGGCGTGTAGTCGTCGTTCAGCATCAACACCTTGTACATCGCCGGCTTCTTGGTGCGCGGCCGGGTCTTCACCACCACGCCGGTATTGGGCGTGGTGTCGCCCGGCGGCGGCGTGCCGCCCGGGGTGGAGCCCAGCGACGGGAAACCACCGGGGTGGAAGTCTCCTGGTGCCGCCGCTCCCTTGATCTGCCGCTTGTCCTGATCGCTCATGAGCTTCCTGGTGGGTAGTCCCGCACCCGCCGGCGGGTATCCTGACATGCCGGGCAACGGACCCGGGCTGCCTGACACGATATCGCCCCGGATGGCACGAGGTGAAGGGGCAAGCCGGGGTCCACAGCAGATATGGGCAGCCCACCCATATACGGAAAGGGTTACCGGAAAGCGCCCCGAACGCAAAAAGACCCGGCCCGGCCATCCACCCCGCAACCGCGGAGGGATGGCCGGGGCCGGGCCCCTATGCCTTGGGTGCCGACGCCTGGGCGCCGGCACCTGGGCGCGGTGTCAGACGGTGACCGGCTTCGACATCGTCTCGACCGCGATCGACATGCGCGCCGAGAGCGGGGCGAAGGACGCCTCGAACAGCTTCAGCGAGGCTTCCTGCAGCTTCGCCGTCTCGGTCATGGTCCGCTCCATGGAGGCCTTGGTGAAGTTGGTCTGGATGTCGGTGGCTTCCTTCAGGCACTTCACCCGGACAGCGCCTTGGCGCTTTCGATGGCATGCTCGCTCAGGCCCTGGGACATGCGCCATGGTACTGCTTGCCGAGGTCCTGCATGCCGGTGAAGTCAGGGTCTGCGTCGCGCTGGTCATCGCCTCGATATTGCCGCGGCCGAATTCGGCGGCCTGCTCGGCGGCCTTGTAGAAGCCTTCGGTCGTCTTCATCGCCTGCTCCATGCCCTGCTCCATCGTCACCTGCGCCTGGTCGGCGCCGTCGTTGCATCATCTTCTTCGCCGGCTGGCCTGGTGGCCGGCAGCCGCCTCGGTCACCAGCTTCTTGGTCGTCACGCTCGCCTGGTTTTGAATTCGCCATGCCATTGCTGGTCCTTCAGGGTTGCTCGCCCGCGATGCGCTGGGCGGGAGCTTCTACCCGGCTCCTGGCGCCGTTATGCTGCGGTGCAGCATGCGCGCTTTCTAGCGGCGATCGGCCCCGGATGCAAGCAGGTTTTTTTGCAGTGCAGCATAATTCTGGTACTCGCGACGGGAGCGAACAGAGCGGCTGCGAACGCAACCAGCCGGTGGCAAGCCGACACTGGAACCGAGACGGCCAAACCTTGCTGTTCACGTCTTGTTCCATTCCAGTAGACAACCGTAACGTGTATATTCCTAGGGTTCGTCGCGTTGGTGGCAGCCCGGGGGGTGGGCCGCTCGGGGGGGTATGCTCATGTCGGACCGGCTCAGGGCCTGGCTGGCCATGGTTGCGCCCTGGCATTCTTTGTGGGCTGGGCGCCGTGCCCGGCGCCGCGGCGCAGATCGGCAGCGAGCGCTATGCCGCCATCGTGATGGATCACCGCAGCGGCAATGCGCTGGTCGCGGCCAGTCCCGGATGAGACGCGGCATCCCGCCTCGCTCACCAAGATGATGACCCTGTACATGGTGTTCGAGGCGCTGCGCGAGGGCCGCATCTCGCTCGGCGTCCGGTCGACGATCTCGAGCCGAAGCGCCGTCCCGCCCGCCCTCCAAGCTCGGGATCCCCGCCGGCGGCAGCGTCACGGTGGAGCAGGCGATCCTGGCGCTGGTGACCAAATCCGCCAACGACGTGGCGGCGGCGCTCGGCGAGCAGCTAGCGGCGGCAGCGAGGCGCGCTTCGCCCAGATGATGACGCTGAGCGGCCCGCGGCCTCGGCATGACCCGCACCACCTTCCGCAACGCCTCCGGCCTGCCGGACCCCGAGCAGGTGACCACGGCGCGGGACATGGCGCTGCTCGGCCGCCGCGCTGATGCAGGATTACCCCGCGCAGTACAGCTATTTCTCCACCCCGCACTTCGTGTTCCGCGGCCGAACCCACTGGAGCCACAACCGGCTGCTGCAGGAATACGAGGGCGTGGACGGCATCAAGACCGGCTACATCAGCGACAGCGGCTTCAACATCGTGGCCAGCGCCAACCGGAACGGGGTGCGGCTGGTCGCCGCGGTGTTCGGCGGCAGTACCTGGCGGGAGCGGGACCGGCACATGATGGCGCTGCTGGACCAGGGCTTCGGCCAGATGGGCATCGCCCCGGTCGCCCGCCGCAGCCTGCCGCCGGTGATGGCGACCGCCAGCGCGGCGACGGCACGCGGCGCCCCGGTGCTGCGCCGGGTGACCACCACGCGGCAGGTGCAGACCAGGCCCACGGCCCAGACGCGCAGCACGGCGCGGACCCCGACCCGGACCCAGGCGCGCAACGCGGCGCGGCCCCAGGTGCGGAAGCCGGCGCTGGTGCGGACCACCGCGCGCACCACGCGGCCACGCGCCGCGCAGATCGAGCAGGGCGACACCAGCGGGCCGGTGGCACGCGCGGCCCGGCGCCCGGCGGCGAAGCCGGTGGCCAAGCGGCCGGCGAAGACGGTGGCGCGCAACCGCCAGCGCTGAGTTGCCGCACCGGGCCGGGCACTTCGGCTAGGCCATCGCGCCGCGGGCGGCGATGGGCCAGAGGCATTCCACCCTGCCCTTCCGCACGCCGACGTACCAGTCATGCCGGGCGATGGTCGGGTCGCAGTGGCCGGGGATGAGGCGCAGCTTCTCCCCCAGGGCCGGCGCCGGGCCGTCCTCGATCAGCAGCTTGCCGTGTTCGTCCGAGGCGCCGGCGTAGCGCAGGCCGGGCTGGGCATCGACGGTGGGCAGGCCGCTGTCGATCGCCACCGCCTTGTGGCCGGCATCCACCACGGCGACGCCGGGGATGGCCCGGCTCATCACCGTCGCCAGCACGAAGAGCGGCGTGGCGGAAGGGCGGCGGGGCCTCGTTGCGGGCGTAGTCGCCGTCCATGAAGGCGTAGGAGCCGGCCTGGATCTCGTTGTAGACGCCGCTCGCCACCTCATGCGCGAAGGTGCCGGTGCCGCCGCCGCCGACGATGGCGCAGGCCAGGCCCTGCTGGGCAAGCTGCTCCACGGTGCGGCGGGTGACCTCGGCGGCGTGGCCGATGGCGGCGGCGCGCTCATGCGGGCTGCGCTTGTGCTGGGCGCTGCCCTGGTAGGATTGCAGGCCGCCGAAGACGCAGATGCGGGCTGGCGGCGATGTGCTTGGCCAGCTCCACCGCCTCCGGGCCGGGGGCGACGCCGCAGCGGGCGGCGCCGCAATCGATCTCGATCAGCACGGTCAGGCGGGCATTGGCGGCCTCGGCGGCGGCCTGTTCCAGGGCGGCGACCTGGGCCGCGTCATCGACGCAGACGGCGACCTTGCTGATGAGCTGCAGGGCCGCCAGCCGGGCCAGCTTGGGGGCGCCGACCACCTGGTTGCTGACCAGGATATCCGGGATGCCGCCCCAGGCCAGGACCTCGGCCTCCGAGACCTTCTGCACGCATTGGCCGATGGCGCCGCGGGCCATCTGCAGCCGGGCGATGACCGGGGACTTGTGGGTCTTGGCATGGGCGCGGAGCTTCACGCCGGTGCCTTCCAGCAACTCGGCCATGCGGTCCAGGTTGGCCTCGAAGGCATCGAGGTCGAGCACCAGGGCGGGGGTGTCGATCTCATCCTCGGGCATGCCGGGGGCGGCGGGCGGGGGTTGCGGCATCGGGCGGGTCTCCGGTCAGGCGGCGTGGCGGGGATGGTCGGGCCGCGGGGGCGCGGCGTCCAGCCCCGGCGGGGCATTGGGCGGGCGCATCAGGCGGGCTCCATCCAGCGGGGGATGCGGCTGCGGCCGCCGGCCAGGCGCAGCAGGCCATCGAGCGCGCGGAACAGCAGGCCCGGCGGGCGCCAGCCGGGGTTGGCCTGGAGCGAATTCAGCAACCGGCGCACGGCGGGGATGGCGAGTTCGGACAAATCCGGATCGGGCAGGCAGGCGGAGGGGGCCGGCAGGGCGCTGAACAGCCGGAGGCGGCGGGCAAGCACGATGGCGCGCAGGCCCATGATGCGGATGGCCCGGCGGAAGGCGCAGCAGATGCGGTGGGTGAGGCCGGCCAGGGCGGGCGGGCAGCCGGGGCGGGCGACCTCCGCCAGCAGCCGCGCCCAGAGGTTGGCATGCGCCCAGCGGCGATAGGTGCGGGAGATGGTGTCCGGCTTGCCGAAGGCCTCGGGCAGCATGCGCCACGGGGCGCGGCCGCCGCGCGGGTGCTTCAGGGTGACGGCGCGGAAGATGGCATCCAGCCGGGCGCGCGGATTGGCCATCGGGCGGCCGGCGCGGGGCGCCTCGGCGAGGCCGCAGCCCTGGGCGGCGAGGATGGGCGCGAGGGCGGCCCATTCGGCATCCGACAGCGGCGCCCAGGGGGTGGCGGGGGTGAGGCCGTGCAGGGGGTGGAGGTAGAGGCGGTGGAGGAGGTCGTGGCGGGTGAGGAAATCGGCCGGGAGGATGTCGGAGGGGGTGGGGTGGGGCATGGGGGGCTCCGCGGCCGGGGGGAGCGGAGTGTAGAAGGACTTTTATCCTATTTTCAAGCATTACGGCTGCCATACTACCGCGCCCAGATGCGTCGTCCATCTGCTTAAAAAAATGCGTTTTGCAGCAGGCGAGCCGCCGTCTTGCAGCAGCCCTATAGCTTTCGCGCAGCTTTTAGGGCTTCGACACAGAGAACAATGTTGCTCGCCGCCATGTGGATTGCGTAGGCAGCAATGTAGCCGGGCACAGGAGGTGCGTTCGGCGCCTCCCCATGGCCTCCCGCGTTGTTACGCACCCCAGGCAGACCCGTCTTGAGCATGGCGACATAGGTGCTGAATCCGGCGTCAAGGTAATCAGGAAACACGCTAGCGGATCTGACCGCCTTGATAAGTTCGGACACGTTGTCACCAGCCTTCACTGGCACGCCTCGCTGATTGCAGATCGCCTTCAGTGTAGCTTCAAATGCTCGCTGCGCTGCGACGACGGCGTCCTTGTGCTTGCCATCCCGATAATGTTCGTGGGCGAGCATGAAGTCCGCGTTGGCGGCAGCGAATGCCGGCTCATGCAGCAGCACGAGTGCAGGCTTGACGATCTCCGCGTGCACGAACTGGCGGTCAACGCGGATGATCTGGCCATTCTCATATTGATATCCCACGCCATGTTCGCGGAACCGGCCGTTCAACTGGACACCTCCAGAAACCTCTCGCCCTGATGCCGTTCGGCTGATTCACTGACGGGGATTGGCGCGGGGGATGGCGATGGGTCGGCAGTCAGGGTTCTTCGATGTGGAGGAGCGGCTGCGGGAGTTGTCGGCCAAGGGCGATGACCTCGAGCGGATCGCCGTGCTGGTCGATTTTGTGATGTTCCGTGCCGAGCTGGAGCGGGCCGTGCCGCGCGCCGACGGCACGAAGGGCGGCCGCCCCGCCTTCGACCACGTGCTGATGTTCAAGATCCTGCTGCTGCAGGCGATGCACGGACTGTCTGACGAGCGCTGCGAGTACCTCATCAAGGACCGCCTGTCGTTCATGCGCTTCCTCGGCCTTGGGCTGGCCGACCCGGTGCCTGACGCCAACACGATCTGGGCGTTCCGCGAGGCGCTGAAGCGTGCCGGTGCGGTGGAGCGGCTGTTCGCGCAGTTCGACGCCACGCTGCGTGCTGCGGGCTACCTGGCGATGGGCGGGCAGATCGTGGACGCGACCATCGTCGCCGCGCCGAAGCAGCGCAACACCGAGGCGGAGCGGGCGGCGATCAAGGCTGGGCAGATCCCCAAAGGCTGGGCGGAGAAGCCCGCGAAGCTGCGCCAGAAGGACCGCGATGCCCGCTGGACGGTGAAGTTCTCCAAGGCCAGGCCGCGCGAGGATGGCGCGCCGCAGGTCGATCTCGCCGTTCCGGCCTTCGGCTACAAGAACCATGTTGCGATCGATCGCCGGCACGGGCTGATCCGCGGCTGGACCGCCAGCCATGCCGCGGCCCATGACGGCGCCCGGTTGGCGGAGGTGGTCGACGCCGACAACACCGCCGGCGATGTCTGGGCCGACACCGCCTATCGCTCGGCGAAGAACGAGGCGTGGCTGGCCGCGCGCGGCCTGGTCTCGCGCATCCATCGCAAGAAGCCGCCGGGTCGGCCGATGGCGGTGCGGACGCGGCGGGCCAATGCCCGTAGATCGGCCGTGCGCTCGGCCGTCGAGCATGTCTTTGCGCGGCAGAAGGGGCCGATGGCGTTGGTCGTGCGCACCATCGGCATCGCCAGGGCGCGGGTGAAGATCGGCCTCGCCAATCTCGCCTACAACATGAAGCGCCTCGTCTGGCTGAGCGGCAAGGCCGCGCCAGCGTAGCGGCACGCAAGCAGGCCAGCCGCCGCCGTAGCGGCCCGTCCCCCGGAAATGCGCAAACGCAACCGCGTCATTGCCGCCCCGGCAGCCTCAAACCGCCCTCATCCGCCGAAGCCACAGGGTTTCTGGAGGTTTCCAACTCCTTCACTGCGTCCGCAGCCGACATCTTGATGCCAGCCCCCTGAAGAATGTAAGACTTATTTTGTTTGTGGCTGATTTGGATCATATGGAACGACAATTCTATAATATCAAGAACGCTGTCAGTATCGGTGGTATTGCACAGATATTCGACGCAGTTTTCCATTTTTCCGCGGCTGCTTCCTAGCGCGAACACACCTTTTTCTCGGGACATCGCATCGTGGATCGCCGTCCATATTTCTTGCGGAATGCCCTCTTCATATTCATTAGGTAGACCGATTGCGTCGCGCCAAATGTGAACAATTTGCACTCTAACGGGACCAGGAATGACGTCTTATTGGTAGACCTCTGGAGTATAGCCTACCATCTCTCGCTTCTTTCGTTTAGAAAAAATATTTAGAAGCGCCATGGTTTGCCTTGAGCCTTTTCAGATTTTCCCACTCCGGCGAAGTAGGATGGGAGGTTGAGTGCGTTACTGCCACATACCGCCCATTATGCTGCTCCGCCACATATTTCGTTTTTGAACTAAATATTTACTTCTCTTTGCACGATGGTTTGGGGATTAATCCGTTATCTCGTTTCATCCACTCCACGTAGGGCAATCGCTCCGACCTACGAGATCACCGCGCGCCCCGGCGGCGGCGAGCAGGTCGCCATGACCTGCCCCCCTAGAAGTAGTCCGCCGGCTGTGAGAAGCCGGTGCGACCATGGAAGGGATGTGCATGGCAGGGAAGCGGAGCACGCCGGAGCAGATCATCGCCAAGCTGCGGCAGGTTGAGGTGCTGACGGCACAAGGCAAATCGGTGGCCGAGGCTGTCCGGGCGATCGGGGTGACGGAGCCGACCTATTACCGCTGGCGTTCCGAATATGGCGGACTGAAGCTCAACCAGGTGAAGCGGCTGAAGCAGTTGGAGGCGGAGAACGGGCGGCTGCGCAAGGCGGTGGCGGACCTGGCGCTGGAGAAGGTCATCCTCAAGGAAGCCGCCGCGGGAAACTTCTGAGCGTCGCGCGTCGCCGGGCCTGCGTCGAGCACGTCACGACCAGGCTGGGCATCTCGGAACGGCTTGCCTGCAAGGTGCTGGGCCAGCACCGCTCGACGCAGCGCAAGGCGCCGACTGTGCCCGACGACGAAGCGGCGCTACGGGACGAGATCGTCGCCCTGGCCAAGCTGTATGGCCGGTATGGCTACCGGAGGGTCACGGCGCTGCTGCGGGTGGCGGGCTGGTGCACCAACCACAAGCGCGTCGAGCGCATCTGGCGGGAAGAGGGACTGAAGGTGCCGCCGCGGCAGCCGAAGCGCGGCCGCCTGTGGCTCAACGACGGCTCCTGCGTCCGGCTGCGGCCGGAGCGCCCCAATCATGTGTGGGCCTACGACTTCGTCGAGGACCGCACCCGGGACGGCCGCAAGTTCCGCATGCTCTGCGTGGTCGACGAGTTCACCCGCGAGGCGCTGGCCATCCGGGTGGCGCGCAAGCTCGGCTCGGCCGAGGTGATCGACGTCCTGGCCGACCTGTTCATTGCCCGCGGCGTGCCCGCGCATATTCGTTCGGACAATGGGCCGGAGTTCGCGGCCACGGCGGTGAAGGGATGGATCAGCGGCGTTGGTGCCAAGACCGCCTTCATCGAGCCCGGCAGCCCCTGGGAAAATGGCTATGTGGAGAGCTTCAACGGCAAGCTGCGCGATGAGCTGCTGGATTGCGAGGTGTTCAACTCACTCCGTGAGGCCCAGGTGTTGATCGAACAATGGCGCCAGCACTTCAATACCGTACGGCCACACAGCGCCCTTGGGTACCGACCGCCCGCGCCGGAGGTGGTCATGCCGGCACCACCGATGCTCCTCCGCCGTCCAAACCCTACTGGGTCAGCACCGCCCGCCGTCATGCTCCACTAAAATTCTGCGTGGACCACTCGATGGGGGCTGGTCAGCCATCCTCCACCTCATCCACTGCGCCCGCCACTGGCCCGCCAAATCCTGGCCGGAAGGCTAGCCCCCACCCCAAACCCAAGGTTTCCAAAGGCCCTCCGGCCTTTGGTGGGGTCCCAAGGGGCAAAGCCCCTTGGCCTTACACCCCCTCAGCCCGCCACCTCGCCGCCACCCAGGCCCGCGCCCGCACCGGCCCCCGCCGCGTCACCACCCGCACCGGCACCAGCCGGTAGTCCGCGCCCTCGTAGGCCGCCAGCTTCTGCCGCGCCGCCGGGCCGGCGCGCAGCACGGCGCCTGCCACCGTCGCGCCGGGCCGGGGCACCAGGGTGGGGTATGGGGTGCCGCGCAGGCCGGTGCGGGCGAAGCCTTCGAGCCTGGCCGGGCGCAGGCGGCGGGGCAGCCCGGGGTCGCCGGAGTGGCGGGCCAGCGTGGCCGCATCCAGCAGGGTGCCGTAGAGGAACAGCAGCACCGCCCTGCCCCGCTTCAGGCCGCGGCCGGCAGCGCCCGGCCGGCGGGCAGCGTGAGGGTGACGCGGGTGCCGTGCCCCGGGCTGCTGTCCAGGGTCAGGGTGCCGCCATGGGCCTCGGTGAAGGCCCTGGCCAGCGGCAGGCCGAGCCCCGCCCCGCCGGAGCGGCGGCCGTGGCCTTCGTCGATCTGGCGGAACGGCTCGAAGGCGCGGGGCAGGTCGGCGGCGGCGATGCCGGGGCCCTGGTCGCCCACCCAGATGCGGTAGCCGGCCATCGGGTCGAAGGCGGCGCCGAGTTCCACCAGCCCGCCTTCGGGCGAGAATTTCACCGCATTGGCCAGCAGGTTGCCGATGGCCTGGCGCAGCATCCCGGCATCGGCCCGCAGCGGCGGGGGCTCGCCCTCCACCCGGCGGTGGATGGCGATGCGGCGGCCGGTGGCCTCGGCCAGCACCAGGACGGTGGCCTCGTCCAGCAGGGCCGGCAGGGCGATGGGCGCCTCGGCCAGGGTCAGCGCGCCGGATTCCACCCGCGCCTGGTCCAGCATGGCGGTGAACACCCCGAGCAGGTGGTGCCCGGCGGACACCACGTGGCCGGCGAATTCCAACCGGTGCTCCTCCGTCAGGCCTGGCTGCTGCAGCAGGTCCGAGAAGCCGATGATGGCGTTGAGCGGGGTGCGCAATTCGTGGCTGAGGGTGCCGAGGAACAGGGTCTTGGCCCGGCTGGCGGCTTCCGCGCGGTTCTTTTCCTCGGCCAGGCGGTCCATGGCGCGGGCGCGGCGGCCGGCTTCCAGCGCCACCGCCGCGAGGTCGCCGAGGGAGGCGATGAAGGCGCTTTCCTCCGCCGTCCAGCCGCGCGGGCCGGTGGTAGTCCAGGCGGCGAGCAGGCCCAGCACCTCCTGCCCGGCGCGGATGGGCGCGGCGAGCAGGGCGCCGATGCCCAGGGGGGTGATCCAGCCGGCGCGCAGTTCGCCGAGGCGGCGGTCGGTGGCGGCATCGTTGGCGGCGATGCGGCGGTCGGCCAGCAGGGCGGCGGCGAGGCCAGGGGAGATGGGCAGGCGTTGCAGGGCGTGGTGCTGCGGCGTGCCGGGCGGCAGCGGGGCGCCGTCGGGGCCGGTGACGGCCGCGGCGAGGCAGAGGTCCGCGGTGCCGGGGGTGGTGAGCCAGGCGCCGGCCTCGCAGCCTTCCAGCCCCTGGGCGGCGGCGGCGGCGATGCCGCGCATGGCGGCGGAGAGGTCCTCCCCGGCGGTCGGCATGGCGGTGGCGATGCGGGCGAGCAGCGCGGCCTGGCGGGCGGCGCGGGCGGTGCGGGCGGCGGTCTCCGCCTCGGTCCGGCGGCGGGCGGAGATATCCTCGATGATGACCACGGCGCCGTCCGGGCGGCCGCTGGCGTCGCGTAATGGGGCGGTGGAGATGGCGACGGGCAGGCGGCTGCCGTCGCGCCGGATGCGTTCGGCCTCGACGCCCACCAGCCGCTTGCCGTGCATGGCGCGGAGGGCGCGGGCGGCGGTGATGTCGTCGGGTGGCACATGCGGGCCGAAGCGGCCGATGGCCTCGGCCGCGGTCCAGCCGAAGACCTGCTCGGCGGCGGGGTTCCAGCCGGTGACGGTGCCGGCGGAGTCGATGGTGAGCAGCGGCAGGGGGATGGCCTCGACCACGGCGCGGAGCTGGCCGGCGAGGTGGTCGGTGGCGGCGTCCCGCTGCATGGCCTCGACCACGAGCAGCGCCAGGTCGGCCAGGGCGGCGAGGTCGGCGGGGGCGACGCCGGCGGGGTGGGGTGCCGGGTCCATGCAGGACAGGGTGCCGATGGGGCGGCCGGTGGCGTCGTGCAGCGGGATGCCGGCGTAGAAGCGCAGCCTGGGTGGGCCGGTGACCAGTCGGGTGGTGCGGAAGCGGGGATCGGCCAGGGCATCGGGCACGACGAGGGCGGCGTCGGTGCCGACCGTCTCGCCGCAGAAAAAGCCGGGGCGGTCGATGGTGAGCGGCGGCAGCCCGCAGGCGGCGAGCATCAGGACGTGGTCGTCGCCGACCAGGGTGACGGCCGCCATCGGGGTGCCGAGCAGCCGGGCGGCGATGCGGCAGAGCCGGTCGATCGGCCGGTCCGGCGCCTCAGCCATGGCGCCGGCCGGGATGGCCTGGGTACGCAGCTTCGGACCCATTGGGCGAAACCCCTCTCAGGGGTTGAACCTCCAACATGCAACGAACAGTTGCAAGGGTGGTAATGGCAATCCCGTGCGGCGCAGGCGTGAATTCGGCTAGTGGCCGGCGTTCCCGGCGGCGAAATCCGGCGCGGGCAGGCCGCTGGCGGTGAGCTGCTCGACCAGCAGCGCCTTCAGCCGTTCCAGCCCGGCCTCGGAGGAAGCCTCGCAACGGGCGACCAGCACCGCCTGGGTGTTGGAGGCGCGCAGCAGCCACCAGCCATCCTCGGTCAGCACCCGCACGCCGTCCACCGCCTGGACCTCGGCGCCGGATGCGGCGAGGCGGTCCTTCACCTCGGCGACCACGGCGAATTTGCGCCCCTCGTCGCAGTCGAAGCGAAGTTCGGGGGTGTTGATCACCTGCGGCAGGGCGGCGCGGGTCTCCGACAGCGTCGCGTCCATGCGGGCGACGATGCCGAGCAGGCGGATGGCGGAATAGGGCGCGTCGTCGAAGCCGTACCACTTGTCGGCGAAGAAGATGTGGCCGGACATCTCGCCGGCCAGCGGGCTGCCGGTCTCGGCCATCTTGGACTTGATGAGGCTGTGGCCGGTCTTCCACATCAGCGGGGTGCCGCCGGCCCTGGCGATCTCGTCGAACAGCACCTGGGATGCCTTGACGTCGGCGATGACGGTGGCGCCGGGGTGGGCCTTCAGCACGTCCCGCGCCAGGATCACCAGCAGCTGGTCACCGAACAGGATGTGGCCCTCGTTGTCCACCACGCCGATCCGGTCGGCGTCGCCGTCGAAGGCGATGCCGAGGTCGGCGCCGGTGCGGGCCACCTCGGCGATGAGCTGTTCGAGGTTCTTGGCCACCGTCGGGTCGGGGTGGTGGTTGGGGAAGGTGCCGTCCACGTCGTTGTTGATGACGGTGTGCTCGCCCGGCAGCCGGCCGGCCAGGGTCTTGGTGATGTCGCAGCGCCGAGCCGTTGCCGGGGTCCCACACCACCTTCAGCTTGCGCTCGCCGCCGTCGTAGTCCTGCAGGACGCGGGCGGCGTAGTCCTCGGCGATGTCCATGCTGGCGGTCGCTGCCTTCGGTCGCCACCGGCACCACGTCGCCCTCGGCGGCCATCCGGCCGATCTCCTGGATCTGCGGGCCGAAGAACGGCTTCTTGCCCAGCATCATCTTGAAGCCGTTGTAGTCCGGCGGGTTGTGGCTGCCGGTGACCATGATGGCGCCATCGGCTTCCAGCGCGTGGCCGGCGTAGTAGAGCATCGGCGTCGCCACCAGCCCGATCCGCACCACCTCGATCCCGCAGGCCCGCAGCCCGGCGACGAGTTGCGGCTCCAGGTCGGGCGAGGACAGCCGGCCGTCGTAGCCGACCGCCACCTTCGCCCCTTCATGGGTGCCGCGGGTCCGCACCACGACCGAGCCGAAGCAGCGGCCGAGGGCGAAGGCGTCCTCCGGTTGCAGGGTCTGGCCGATTATCCCGCGGATGTCGTATTCGCGCAGGACGGTGTCGTGGAACCGGTGGTGGAAAACCGACATGCAAACCCCTTCGGAGCGGCTGGGTATCAGGTGTAGCGCTGCAGGAACTCGCGCACCGCCGGAGCCAGTTCCGGCCGTGCCAGTGCAAACGCCATCTGTGCCTCCAGGTAGCCGATCTTGTCGCCGCAATCGAACCGCCGGCCCTCGTAGCGCAGGCCGTGGAAGGGCTGGGTGCCGATCAGCTTGGCCATGCCGTCGGTGAGCTGCACCTCGTTGCCGGCGCCGCGCTCCATCTTGGACAGGTGGCCGATCACTTCCGGCATCAGCACGTAGCGGCCGATGATGGTGAGGTTGGACGGCGCCTGGTCCACCGGCGGCTTCTCGACCAGCCCCTTCACCGAGACCAGCCGGCCCATGTCCTTCTCGACATCGAGCACGCCGTAGCGGTTCACCTTGTCCCGCGGGACTTCCTCGATCGCCACCACGTTGCCGCCGGTCTCCCGGTAGGCCTCGGCGAGCTGGGCGGTGCAGGAGACCTCGCACTGCATCAGGTCGTCCGGCAGCAGGATGGCGAAGGGCTCGTCGCCGATGAAGCTGCGGGCACACCAGATGGCGTGGCCGAGGCCCATCGGCACCTGCTGGCGGACCGTCATGATGGAGCCCGGCTCCTGCGCCAGGGCGCGCAGCTCGGCCAGGGTCTCGGTCTTGCCGCGCTCCTCGAGGTTGCGCTCAAGCTCGTAGGCCACGTCGAAATGCTCGACGATGGCGGTCTTGCCGCGGCCGGTGACGAAGCAGAACTGCTCGATGCCCGCGGCCCGCGCCTCGTCCACCGCGTACTGGATCAGCGGGCGGTCGACGACCGGCAGCATCTCCTTGGCCAGGGCCTTGGTCGCGGGCAGGAAGCGGGTGCCGAGACCGGCGACCGGCATGACGGCCTTCCTGAGTGGCTTGTGTGCGGGCAATGGCCTCTCCTGCGGATCTGCTGCGGTTTTATGCGGGATTATATGACACCCCAGGCAGCCATGCCATGCGCCCCTGCCCCGGGGCAAGCGCCACCTCGCATGGTGACGCCGGCGTTCATCCGAGCAGCAGGTCGCGCGCCTGGTTGATCCGGGCCGCCAACCAGTCACTACCACCCCGATCTGGATGGGCCGCGCCCATCAACCTGCGATGTGCGGCGCGAATCGCCGCCGCATCCGCCCCTTCCGCCAGGCCGAGCACCGACAGCGCCTCCGCCCGGGTCATCGGGCCGCCGCCCGACGGGCGGGCGCCGTCGCCCCCGGCGGTTTCCTCATGGGCGGCTCCGGCGGCCCGCCAGTCCGGCGCGGCGCGGTCCATCCAGGCTTCCAGCAGCGGCACGCTGTCGGGGTCGGCGGCGCGGCATTCGGCCAGCAGGGCGAGCAGTTCCGGCAGGCTCAGCTCCGCCAGTTCCCGGCCCGCCATGCCGCCCTGGCGCACCCGGCCGGACATCTGGCCGCTCGCATGGTCGAGCCGCATGGCCAGCATGGCGGTCTCGACCGTGCTGGCGTCGCCGGCAGGCCCCTGGCCGAACCGGCGGGCGGACCGCCAGGCCTGCCAGCGGCGCCACAGCACCGGCGCGAAGAACGCCAGCATCCACAGCACCTGGGCGCCGCGCCCGCTGAACAGCACCAGCCCCACCAGCAGGGCGCCGAACACCCCGGCCACCCAGTAGAGGACCTTGCGGATCGCCTCCGGCGGCGCGGAGGCGAAGGCCCGCGCCATCCAGATCGTAAACAGCAGCATGCCCCCGCCGAGTGCCATCCAGACCATGCCGGATCAGCCCTTCCTGGGGGCGGGCAACTGGCCCGCGATGCGTTGCGCGGCGGGACCGGCCAGCCGGGTGAGCGCCTGGTGCCCACCGGCGGCATAGGCGGCGACGGCGCGCAGCAACTCCCGCAATTCGGCGGCGCTGCCGGAGTCGAAGGGCGCATAGGCGCCGCCCGAGACCTTGGCGATCTGCCGGAAGGCGGCGCCGGCCTGGGGCTGGCCGCCCTCGTGGAAGGTGAACACCGGGGTGCCGTGCAGCCCGAGCTGGCCGGCGACATGGCACAGCGGGTCGACCGGTTCCTCCACCGCATCGCCGACCAGCACCAGGGCATGCACCCGGTCGCGCCGGGTCTCGGCCAGCACATGGTCCAGCACCCGCTGGATCTGGGTCTGCCCGCCGAGGCACTGCACCCCGGTCATCCGCCGGGTCAGCTCGGCCGCATCGGTCAGGAAGGGGGTGGCGGCGAATTCCCGGTAGCCGCGGAAATAGGCGAGCTGCACCGCCAGCCCGCCGAGGTCGCGGGTGGCCAGGAACATGTCGCCCTGCAACTGGCAGGCGCGGTCCCAGCTTGGCTGGCGGGAGGCGGTGGCGTCGATCGCAAAGACCAGCCGGCCGCGCCGGCCGCTGGCCGGGCGGATCGTGGGCAGGCTCTCGACCCGCCGGAGGAAATCCGAGACGGCGGCGGAGCCCGGCTTGGCGGGCACATTGCTCATGTCCGCAAGATGGGCCCCCGATGTCCATGCTGCCAGGGTCAAGGGTATGTTCGTCGCGGTGCCGGAATTTAGCGCGCCACAGGCGTGGCGCGATGGCACATATCCACTTGCGGGACATGGAGGCGAAAATGCGGCGGCTGCGGAGCCTGGGATTGCTTGCTGGATTGGTGGCACTGGCCGGCGTGGCGCTGGCGCAGGACAAGCGGCCGGCGCCGCCGGAGGTTGACAAGTTCGGCATCGCCCGGCCGGCCCAGGCCGCAGGCCCATCCGCCACCGCCGGCGCCACTGCCGACGAGCCGCCGGAACTGCGCCGGTTCCGCGCGCTGATCGGCCCGGCCGAGACCCTCACCTACCGCTCCGCCGAGGTGGTGGAGGGCCAGTTGCGGCTGGCGGGCGCCGTGCTGCGCGGGCCGGACAGCAGGCTTGCCGCCGAGACCCTGGCGCTCGACCGGCTGCGGCCGGATGGCCTGGGCGAAGCGGTCGCCACCGGCGTGATGCTGACCGATGCGGATGGCGCGGAGACCACCATCGGCCGGATCGAGCTGCGCGAGCTGACGGTTGCCGCCACCGCCCCCGGCGCGCCGCCGCGGCCCGACGAGATCGCCTTCGGCCTGCTGCGGCTGGAGGGGCTGGCCACGGCCGGCGAGCAGCCGGTGGCGATCGCCGAGGTGCTGGTCGAGGGCTACCGGCCGGGCGAGCCGGGCCGCGCCAGCCTGACCGGGCTGGATGTGCTGATGCCGGCGGCCGGGATGGCGGACCGGCTGCGGATCGGCAGGGTCACGCTTGGCGGGCTCGACCTGCCGGCCACCCTGGCGGCGCTGGCGGATGAGGCAACCCCGCCCCGCCCGCCGGCCGACTACGCCCTGGCGCTGGAGGCGGTGGAGGTGACGCTGGACGGGCGGCCGGTCGGCTCGCTCGGCGCGCTGCGGGTGGCGGGGGTCTCCCGCGAGGGCGGCATCGACACCGACCGGCTGACGCTGGAGGCGCTGCGGGTGGAGCCTTCCCCGCCCGTCGCGGCCTGGCTGGAGCGGCTGGGCTATGCGGCGCTGGTCGGGGATTTCTCGGCCGAGACGCGGTTCGACGCGGCGGCCGGGCGGCTGGAGCTGGTGGGGCTGCTGCTGGGGGTGCGGGATGCCGCGGCATTCGGCCTGTCCGCCACCCTCGAAGGGGTGTCGGTCTCGGCGGCGGAGGAATTCGACTTCGCGGATACCCGGCTGGTGCAGTTCGCGCTGCGCTACCTCGACCAGTCCCTGCTGGACCGGCTGGCGGCGGCCGAGGCGAGGCCGGGCCGGCGCAGCGAGCGACAGGTGCGCGACGGCTGGGCCAGCCAGGCAGCCGGGGCGCTGGGCGCCGGCCCGGTGCTGGCCGCGGTGCAGCGGCTGCTGCGCGGCGAGGCGGCGCAACTCGACGTCATCGCCCGGCCGCCGGTGCCGGTGCCGGTGACCGAGTTGCCCGCCGCGATCGCCGGCGGCGCGCCGGCGTTGCAGCGGCGGCTTGGAGTGAGCGCGACAGCGCGGTGACCTGCCCCTAGAGCAAACCCCGAACTGGTGGAATCACCGGCAGGGGTAATTGCTCGCCTAAACAACAGGCTAGAGCGCATTCCGTGAGCCATGTCGAACGGAATGCGCTCTAGCTGTCCGTGGCGGACAGCGCGTTGGCCTGGTGGACCGCGAGCGCCGTCATGTTGACGATGCCGCGGGCGGTGACGCTCGGCACCAGCACGTGCAGCGGCTTGTTCATGCCGAGCAGGATGGGGCCGAGCTGCAGCCCGTCGGCCGCCGCCTTCAGCAGGTTGAAGCTGATGTTGGCGGCATCCAGCCCGGGGAAGACCAGCAGGTTGGCGGTGTCCGTCAGCGGGGTATCGGGCACCGCGCGGGCGCGGATGGCCGGGACCAGCGCGGCATCGGCGTGCATCTCGCCATCCACTTCGAGGCCGGGGGCGCGGGCCTGGATCAGCGGCAGCGCCTGCCGCATGACCCGGGCGGAGGGCGCGTTGGAGCCGCCGAAGGAGGAATGGGAGAGCAGCGCCACCTTGGGGGCGATGCCGAAGGCGGCCACCTGCTCGGCCGCCAGCAGGGTCATCTCGGCGATCTGCTCGGCGGTCGGCTCGACGATCAGGTGGGTGTCGACGAAGAACAGCGTGACCCCGGAGACGATGACGGCCGAGAGGGCATAGACCCGGGCGACATCGGCCTGCTTGCCGATGACGTCGTAGGCGTAGTGCCACTGCCGCATCCAGGTCGCCGGCGCCGCCGGCAGAGCACGGCATCCACCTGGCCGGATTCCAGCAGCAGCGCGGCGGCGACGGTCGGGCGGGTGCGCGACGCGGCGGATGGCGGCCTCGGGCGGGACGCCGCGGCGGCCGACCTTCTGCTGATACAGCGCGACCAGCGGGTCGAACACCGCGCGGTCCGCGGTGCGGGTCGAGCACCTGGACGGATTCGGCGAAGTTCATGCGCAGGCCCATGGCCTTGGCCTTGGCCTCGATGATGGCGCGGCGGCCGATCAGCACCGGCTCGGCGATGCCGTCGTCCAGCACGGTCTGCACGGCGCGCAGCACCCGTTCATCCTCGCCCTCGGCATAGGCGATGCGGCGGGGGGCGTCTTGCGCGCGCCTCGAACATCGGCCGCATCAGGTTGCCGGAGCGGAAGACGAAGCGTTCCAGCTCGCGCCGGTAGGCGGTCGAAATCGGCGATCGGGCGGCGGGCGACGCCGGATCGCCATGGCGGCGCGGGCGACGGCCGGGGCGATCTCCAGGATCAGCCGCGGGTCGAAGGGCTTGGGGATGATGTAGTCGGCGCCGAACACCGGGGCGCTGCCCGCCATAGGCGGCGGCCACCACCTCCGAGGCCTCGACCCGCGCCAGGGCGGCGATGGCATCGGCGGCGGCGACCTTCATCGCCTCGTTGATGGTGGTGGCGCCGACATCGAGCGCACCGCGGAAGATGAAGGGGAAGCACAGGACATTGTTGACCTGGTTCGGGTAGTCGGTGCGGCCGGTGGCGACGATCGCGTCCGGCCGGACGGCACGGACCGCCTCGGGCAGGATCTCGGGCTCGGGGTTGGCAAGGGCCAGGACCAGGGGCTTGGGCGCCAGCATCGTGCAGCCATTCCGCCTTCAGCACGCGCGGCGCCGACAGGCCGAGGAAGATGTCGGCGCCCTCCAGCACGTCTTCCAGCGTGCGCGCCTCGGTGTCGGCGGGCGTAGCGGGCCTTGTAGGGGTCGCATCGCCTCCGCGCGGCCTTCTAGACCACGCCGTCGATGTCGCAGACGGTGATGTTCTCGCGCTTCAGGCCCATCGCGACCAGCAGGTCGAGGCAGGCGAGCGCCGCCGCGCCGCCGCCGGTATTGACCAGCTTCACCTCCTCGATCCGCTTGCCCTGCAGCACCAGGCCGTTGCGGACCGCGGCGGCGACGATGATCGCGGTGCCGTGCTGGTCGTCGTGGAAGACCGGGATCTTCATGCGGGCGCGCAGCTGCGCGCTCGATGCTCGAAGCATTCCGGGGCCTTGATGTCCTCGAGGTTGATGGCGCCGAAGGTTGGTTCGAGTGCGGCGACGACCTCGATGAAGCCGGTCCGGGTCGCGTTCCTCGACCTCGATGTCGATGGAGTCGATGCCGGCGAATTTCTTGAAGAGGACCGCCTTGCCTTCCATCACCGGCTTGGAGGCCAGCGCGCCGATGGCGCCCAGCCCCAGCACCGCGGTGCCGTTGGTGATGACGGCGACCAGGTTGCCGCGGGCGGTGTAGTCCCAGGCGGCGTCGGGGTTGGCGGCGATTTCCTCGCAGGCGGCGGCGACGCCGGGCGAATAGGCGAGGCCGAGGTCGCGCTGCGTTGCCATGCGCTTGGTCGGCTCGATCGCCAGCTTTCCCGGGCCGCGGGTAGCCGGTGGTAGTCGAGCGCGGCTTTGCGGAAATCCTCGTCCATGCTGGTCCCCTTCTGCCGCCACCCTAGTGGAAAAAGGCCCGGTGGCCCACGCGCGGGCCCGGATTTATTTGCAAGGCGGGTGCAAGGCGCAGCAGCGGTAATCACGACGCCGGCACGCCATGTTCCGGGAAGCCGGAGGCGGGGCTATCCTGCGGGACGCGGTTCATCTCAAGCATGTTGGGGAAAATGGTGCGGTCGAGAAGATTTGAACTTCCAAGGGGTTTCCCCCACCAGCACCTCAAGCTGGCGTGTCTACCATTCCACCACGACCGCATACCGGGCAGAGGGGGGGCGTATAGCGGATGAATGCGCCGGTTTCAACGGTCCAACCGCAATGGAATGTGGCCGATGCGCCGGTTCCCTACGAACAGGCCCTGGCGGCCATGGAAGCGCGGGTCGCCGCCATCCGCGCCGGCACCGCCGGGGAGCTGGTCTGGCTGGTGGAACACCCGCCGACCTATACCGCCGGCACCTCCGCCACGCCCGAGGGGCTGGTCGATGCCCGCTTCCCGGTGTTCCGCGCCGGCCGCGGCGGGCAATGGACCTACCACGGGCCGGGCCAGCGCACCGGCTACGTGATGCTGGACCTGGCGACCCGCGGCCGGGACATCCGCGCCTATGTCCACAACCTCGAGGAATGGGTCATCCGCACCCTCTGGCGCTTCAACGTGCAGGGGGAGCGCCGGGACCGCCGGGTGGGCATCTGGGTCGCCGACAAGGCGCGCGGCACGGAGGACAAGATCGGCGCCATCGGGGTGCGGGTGACGCGCTGGGTTTCCTGGCACGGGGTGGCGCTGAACGTGGACCCGGACCTGTCGCATTTCGGCGGCATCGTGCCCTGCGGCATCAGCCAGCACGGCGTCACCAGCCTGCACCGGCTCGGCATCCTGGCGACCATGGAGGAGGTGGACGCGGCCCTTATGGCGAGCTGGCGTGAGGTGTTCGGCTAGCCGCGCCGGCCGGGTGCCGCCAGCCCTGGCCGTGCCAGCCCTGGCCGTCGGCGCCATCCGGCCGGCGGCCGCCGTGGCGCCACTGCACCGGCCGGGCGGGAGGCCGAGGCGGGGCGACATCGGCCTGCCGGGCGCGGGCCTCGGCCCGCAACATGCGAAACAGCATGATCCAGTCGCGCAGCACCATCACCCCGCCTCCCGATTTCTTCGTTGCTTTTTAGCAAATTCCAGCAACTTGCAACGACACGGTTGGGTGACGGCGCTGCCGCGCCCGCCGTGGAACCCGGCAGAATGCCCAATTTCAGGTCAGCCAGGAAATCACAGGTGTGTTGGCACGGCTGCCGGCAGCCGGCCGTGGGGTCCTCCCCGGAATCGGATGACAGCAGCAGGTAGCCGGCGGCGGCGCTGGCGGTGGCACCGGGGTGGATGTCGCGCAGCAGATGCGTGCCGGCGCCGGTGCCATCGGTGATCCAGGCCTCGGCGCCAAGGATGCCGTCGTCGGCGGTGAACACCACCCGGCCATCGCCGAGCGCGGCGAACTGGCTCGGCGTGCTGCTGGCGAAGCCCTGGGTGGCGCCGTTGATGTCCTTGACCAGCCAGGTGCCGCCGGCGGTCCCGTCGGTGATCCACAGCTCGGTGCCATGCAGCGGGTCGGTCGCCGAGAACAGCGCACGGCCATCCCCGAGGGCCAGCATCCCGCCCTGCCCGCCCGGCGCGGCGGAGGGCGGATAGGGCGAGGCGGGGATGCCGCCGGGATTGGCGGGGCCGCCGCCCGGCCAGATATCCGCGACCAGCCGGGTGCCCGCGGCGCTGCCGTCGGTGATCCAGAATTCGCGGCCATGGACGCCATCATCCGCACTGAACAGGGCCACCCCGTTGCCGAGCGGCAGGAGGTCGTCCGCCCGGCCAGAGATCGGCCAGCGGAAGCGTGCCTTCCGGGGTGCCGTCGGTGGTCCACAACTCCCGGCCGCTGAAGCCGTCATCCGCGCCGAAGACCAGGCTTGGCATGCCGCACCTCCCTGACACCGGCCATCCCAGACCTTGCCGGTGGGGGAGGGTGTCGCGAGCCGGTGCGTCGTCAGCTCGATTCGGCGTCGTTCTCCGTGGCCTTCAGGCCGGGGGCGCCGCTGTCGCCGGCGACCGCCGGGGGTGGCTCGCCACTGGTGCCCGGCGGCGGGCGGTGGCCGTCCGCGGTGACCTCCCAGCCATCGCGCCGATGCGCCGCCAGCAGGGTCTCGTGCATGTCGGTGCCGTGTTCGGCGGCCACCTGCCCCTTGGCGTCCAGCACCACGGTGCCGGCGTCATCCGTCCGCATCACCCGGCGGTCATCCGCCCTGCTCATCCGTGTCTCTCGCATGGTCCCGCAACGCGGCGGCGGCGCGAGGGTTCGGGCGGCCCGCGTGCCGCCCGAACAGACGCTGCCGCTACGCCCGGCATCATTCATGCGGGCAAGCGGCCGGCTGCGGGTGACCGCGCCTTGCGGGCGCGCCGCCTGGCGTCGAGGTGCCGCATCGCCGGGGTCACCGTCATGCCGTGCAGCAGGATGGACACGAGGACGGTGAAGCCGGCCACCGCCCACAGCTCCGCACCCTGCCCCTCGAACCCATTCTCGTTCATGGCATAGGCAAGGTAGTAGAAGCTGCCCAGGCCGCGGATGCCGAAGAAGGCAAGGGCGGCGCGCTCCCCCAGGGGCCTGGCGGTGCCGATGAGCGAGAGCATGCCGGCCACCGGCCGCACCACGAACAGGAACACCAGCGCCGCGGCGACGCCCCACCAGGTGAGCGCATCCAGCAGCCCACCGGCGATCGCGCCGCCGAACAGGAACAGCAGCGCCATCATCAGCAGCCGCTCCGTCTGGTCGGAGAAATCGTGCAGCCGTTCATGGTAGGAATTCTGGCGCTCGGTGGCCCGCAGCGCGAGGGCGGCGACGAAGACGGCCAGGAAGCCGTAGCCATGCACCACCTCCGTGAGCCCATAGGCCAGGAAGGTGATGCCGACCGAGACGAAGCCCTCGCCGGTCCGCGACAGCCCGGCGCGGTTCGGCACATGGAACAGCAGCCAGCCAAGCGCGAAGCCCACCGCCCAGCCCATGCCGATGCCGACGGCCAGCTTCCAGACCACATCCTCCAAAACCCAGTCGGCCAGCCAGGGTCCGGGCAGCATGTCGTTCGCCGCGAGCGCGATGGCCAGGTTGACGAAGGGGAAGGCAAGCCCGTCGTTCAGCCCGGCCTCGGCGGTCAGGGTGAAGCGGACCTCGTCCTCCTCGCCCGAGCGCGGCGGGCCGACCTGGACATCGGCGGCCAGCACCGGGTCGGTCGGCGCCAGTGCCGCCCCGAGCAGCACGGCGGCCGCGGGGGCGAGGCCCATCACCGAGACCCCGGCCAGGGCGATGCCGGCGATGGACAGCGGCATGGCGATGGCCAGCAGCCGCCAGGTGAGCGACCAGCTGCGCCAGCCGAAGGGCCGGTCCAGCTTCAGCCCGGCGCCGGTGAGCGAGATGATCACCACCAATTCGGTCAGCCGCTCGGTCGCTTCCGGGTAGTCCAGCGGAACCGGCAGGTCGCCGGCCGAGAGGGCGAAGGCCGCCCAGCCGAAGGCCACGCAGAACATGGGCAGCGAGAGCGGTAACTCCTTCAGCAGCATGGGCAGCCAGGCAACGAGCAGGATCAGCGCGCCCGCGCCAACCAGCAGCAGGATGTAGGGGTCGACCAAAACGATGTATCCGATCGGGCAAATGTCGCGGTGCAACGCGCACCGGGCGCCCAAAGTCGCCCCAACCAGGCCGATGCCGCGCCGCGACAGGAAGCCGCCCGGCCACGGGCCGGGCCGGCGGGCGGCGCCGGCCGGGGATCAGGCGGCGGGCGCCATCCGCTACGCCTCGGCCGGGCGGCCCACGGGAACGGCGGGTGCGCGCCGGCCCGGCTCGCCGTCCCGGCAGAAGGCCGAGGCGATGGCCCCGCCGAAGGCCGCGATGACCGCGATCAGCCACATCCGGTCGTAGCTGCCGGTCAGGTCGAAGACCACGCCGCCGAGCCAGGCGCCGGTGAAGCCGCCGACCTGATGGCCGAGGAACACCAGCCCGAAGATGGTCGCCAGCCAGCGGGTGCCGAAGTTGCGGGCGCACAGCGCGACGGTGGGCGGCACGGTGGACAGCCATAGCAACCCCATGAAGGCCGAGAATACCAGCACGCTGGTGGTGGTCTTCTCCACCTGCATGAAGCCCAGCATCAGCACCCCGCGCGCGGCATAGATGCCGACCAGCAGCTCCCGCCGCTTCCAGCGGGTGGACAGCTCCCCGGCGACCAGCGAGCCGAGGATGTTGAACAGCCCGATCAGGCTGATGGCGGCGGCGCCGACCGCCAGCGGCAGGCTGCAACTGGCCACGAACCCCGGCAGGTGCACCGACAGGAAGCTGACATGCAGGCCGCAGACGAAGAAGCCGATGGACAGGAACCAGAAGGTCGGCTCGCCGAGCGCCCGGCGCAGCGCCGGGCCGGCCTTTTCGTCCGCGCCGGCTCCGGTGGTGCCGGCCGGTGCGGCCGGGGCCGGCCGGTCGTTCAGCGGCAGCGCCAGCGGGATCATCAGCAGGGAGACGGCGGCGATGGCCAGCATCGCCCATTGCCAGCCGGCGCCCGCGATGCCGAGCGCCACCACCGGCACCACCAGGAACTGCCCGAAGGAGGACCCCGCGGTGCCCAGCCCGACCGCCCGGCCGCGCATGGTCTCGGGCAGCAGCCGGGTGAGGCTGGCCATGATGACCGGCATGCCGGCAGCCGAGACGGCGCAGCCCATGACCACGCCGGCGAAGAAGGTGAACAGCCCGAGCCCGTCCGACAACGCCATGCCGACCAGCGCCACCACCTGCAGCGCGGCGCCGATCATGATGACCCGGCGGCCGCCGATGCGGTCAGCCACCTGGCCCCAGATCGGCTGGGTGATGCCGTTGACCAGCACCTGCAGGGCGATGGCGAAGGCGAAGCCGCTGGCGCTCCAGGCATGCGCCGTGGTCATCGGCGCGAGGAACAGGCCGAGGCTCTGGCGCAGCCCCATCGCCAGCGCCGCGGTAATGACAGCGCAGCCGAGCAGCAGCCAGACGGCCCGGCGGGCGGTGCGGCCGGCATGTCCGGCGACGGGGGCGGTCGGTCCGGGCATGTCGGCTTCCTCGCAACGGGGGTGCGGCATGTGAGCACTGCGGGGCGTCCGGGCACAACTGCGCACGATGCATGGCGGCATGGCGGGCGCATGCTTCCGGGGCAGGGCATCGGGGCGTGAATTGCGCTCGCGGCACGATCGTGCGAAGGGCGGCACCGGCTGGCCCAGAGGACCGAGGATGCTGCGTTCGCTCTACAACTTCGTCCTGGCGCTGGCGGCGCACCGGCGTGCCCCGACCTGGCTGGCGGTGGTAAGCTTCGTCGAGAGCAGCTTCTTTCCCATCCCGCCGGACGCAATGCTCATCCCGATGTGCATCGCCCGGCCGGACCGGGCGTACCGCTATGCGCTGATCTGCACCATCGCCTCGGTGGTGGGCGGGGTGGCGGGGTATTTCATCGGCTACTTCCTGTTCGACCTGCTGGCCGAGCCGGTGCTGCGGACCTACGGCTATGCCGATGCGCTGGCCCGCTTCGCGGGTTGGTACGAGCGGTGGGGCGCGCTGGTCATCATCGTGAAGGGGCTGACGCCGCTGCCCTACAAGGTGGTGACCATCGCCTCCGGTGCATTGCAGTTCAACTTCCTGATCTTCGTGGGGGCCAGCCTGGTGGCGCGGGGCGCGCGGTTCTTCCTGCTGGCCTTCCTGCTGCGCCGCTTCGGCCCGCCCATCCACCTGTTCATCGAGAAGCGGCTGGGCATCGTCACCACCGCCGCGGCGGCAGCCGTGGTCGCCGGGTTCCTGCTGCTGAAGATGCTGTAGCGACACGGCATGGAAAAGGCCGGCGGGTTGCCCCGCCGGCCTCGGTCGCGTCGTCCGGCAGGCCGGATCAGTCGGCGGCGAGGGCCATCCGGCTGCGGTTCATGCGGCTGTTCACATGGTCTTCCGCCATGTCCACCACCCGCTCGGTCTGCTCGGGGGTGAAGACGTGGCCGGCGCCCTGCATCACCCGGTAGTCGATGGTGATGCCGCGCTGGGTGTTCAGCTTGTCCACCAGCTTCTTCACCGAGCTTTCCGGCACCAGCTCATCGGCAGAGCCGTGCAGGATCAGGCCGTTGCACGGGCAGGGCGCGAGGAAGCCGAAGTCGTAGTGGCTGGCGGGCGCGCTGATGGAAACGAAGCCGCCCATCTCGGGCCGCCGCATCAGCAGCTGCATCCCGACATAGGAGCCGAAGGAATACCCGGCGACCCAGAGGCTGTGCGAGTTCGGGTTCACCGCCTGGAGGAAGTCGAGCGCCGCCGCGGCATCGGAGATTTCCCCGATCCCGCCGTCGTAGCGCCCCTGGCTGCGGCCGACACCACGGAAATTGAACCGAAGGACCGAGAAGCCCATCGCCTGGAAGCGCTGGTACAGGGCGTGGATCACCCTGTTGTTCATGGTGCCGCCATGCAGCGGGTGTGGATGCAGCACGAGCGCGACCGGAGCATTCGGCTGCTTCGAGTGGTGATAGCGGCCTTCTAGCCGGCCGTCGGGGCCGGCGAACATGACCTCAGGCATCGTCCCGTGGGTCCAATTCCGGTTGAGCCGCGCGCGCCTGGGCTATCGGGGGTGTGAAGCACAGTTCACCCACCGACAGGCCAAGCGCGCACCGACGCTTGATGGGGAAGCCTTCGCCGGCAGACTGCCGGCCGCCGTCTCTGGTTCGGTTCATCCACCCTGCCCGGCGCCTGGCGGCACCATGCCTGCCAGCCGAATGGTTGACTGGTTTGGTCGGATAAAATAGCCTTGTCCTTGCGACGTGCTCCGAGGACGACCCCGAGGGTTCTGGCATATCGCGCAAACGCGGCTCCGGTTGATGTTCGGCGCCCCCCGGACAGGCTCCCGGGTCCGGGGGTGACGGGAATATAGGCACTCGCCTCCACGTTTCATAACATATTCAAGGCATGGCCCCCATGTTCCTGGATCGCGGCCGCCGAAATCCCTTTCGGCGCGCCCCTAGATAGAGGTCCGACCCATGCGACTTTCCACCCGCGGTCGCTATGCCGTCATGGCGATGGTCGAACTGGCGGCACGCCAGGAGGGTTGCGCGGCGGGCGGACCCGGCGAAAGGCCAGCGTCCAGGCCGGTTTCCCTGGCGGATGTCGCCACGGCGCAATCATTGTCCCTGGCTTATCTCGAACAGTTGTTCGGCCATTTGCGCCGGGCGGGGCTTGTTGCATCGGCGCGCGGACCGGGGGGTGGCTACCGGCTGGCCCGGCCGGCGCAGGAGATCACGGTCTCGGCCATCGTCGATGCGGTCGACGAGCCGATGCGGGCCACCCGCTGCGAGGAAGGCTCGCCCGGCTGCCTGGCCGGCGCAGCGCTGCCTGACCCACGACCTCTGGGCCGAGCTGGGCGAGCAGATCCGGCTGTTCCTCGGGCATGACTCGCTGGCCGATGTGGTGGCCGGCAAGGTGCTCGGCCGCGCCGCCATCCCGCATGCCGAGGCGCCGAACGGGGCCATGACCGTGCTCTACCTCGATGCCAATGCGACCGAGCCGCTGCGGCCGGAGGCGCGGGCGGCGGTGCTGGCGGCGCTGGATGCCGGGGGCAACCCGTCCTCGGTGCATGGCTCCGGCCGGGCGGCGCGGCGGCGGCTGGAGGACGCGCGGGAGGTGGTCGCTACCCGCTTCGGCGCCAGCGCCGGGCGAGGTGGTCTTCACCAGCGGCGGCGACGGAGGCCAATGCGCTGGCGGTGCATGGCCTCGGCCGTGGCCGGCGGGTGCTGGCGCGGCGCCACCGAGCATCCGGCGGTGCTGGCCGCGGCCGGGCCGGACGCCGGCATCATCCCGGTGCTGGCGGACGGCACCCTCGACCTCGCCGCGCTGGAGGCCATGCTGGCCGAGGCCGCGCCGGCGCTGGTCTGCCTGATGGCGGCCAACAACGAGACCGGCGTGCTGCACCCGCTGGCCGCCGCGGTCGGCGCTGTGCCGGGCGCGCGGCGCGCTGCTGCATGTCGATGCGGTGCAGGCGGCGGGGCGGCTGCCGGTCGGGCTCGATGGCGCCGACAGCCTGGCCCTGTCGGGCCACAAGCTGGGCGGCCCGCCGGGCGCCGGGCGCGCTGCTGCTGCGGCCGGGGCTGGCGCTGCCGCCGCTGATCGCCGGCGGCGGCCAGGAACGCGGCCGGCGCGGCGGGACCGAGGCCGCTGCCGGCCATCGCCGGCCTCGCCGCCGCCGCCCAGGCCGCCGTGCCCGGCGGGCGCGCCCGACTGGCTGCGCTGCGCGACGCGGATCGAGGCGGCGCGGTGGGCGATGCGGCCATTGTCGCCGGGGCCGGGGCGGCGCGGCTGCCGAACACCACCTGCCTGATCCTGCCGGGAGTGCCGCGCGGAGACCCAGGTGATCGCGCTCGACCTCGCCGGGGTGCGGGTCTCGCGCCGGGGCGGCCTGTTCCTCCGGCAAGGTCGGCGCGCAGCCCGGTGCTGGCGGCGATGGGCTTCGGCGCGCTGGCCGGCCAGGGCATCCGCGTCTCGCTGCCCTGGAATGGCGCCGGCAGGATGCGGCGGAGCGTTTCCTCGCCGCCTGGGCAGGCCATGCGCGCCCGGCTCTCGAAGCCGCGGCCTGAGCGGGCAACCTGGGAGAGCGATGACGCACCGAACCGCCCGGTCTATCTCGACAACCACGCCACCACGCCGGTCGACCCGCGCGTGCTGGCGGCCATGCTGCCCTGGTGGACGAGAAGTTCGCCAACCCGCACAGCACCGAGCACGCCATGGGCCGCGAGGCCGAGGAGGCGGTGGAGGCGGCGCGGGCCGAGGTCGCCGGGCTGATCGGCGCCGAGCCGCGGGAGATCGTGTTCACCTCCGGCGCCACCGAATCGAACAACCTGGCGATCAAGGGCGCCGCGCGCTTCGCCGCCGGCCAGGGCAGCGACAGGCGGCGCATCGTCACCCTGGCGACCGAGCACAAATGCGTGCTGGAAAGCGGTCCGCGACCTGGCCGCCGAGGGCTTCGAGCCGGTGGTCCTGCCGGTCGCGGCCGGACGGGCTGGTCGACCTCGGCGCTGCTCGGGCGGCGCGGTCGAGACGCGCACCGCTGCTGGTCTCCGTCATGGCGGTGAACAACGAGATCGGCGTGGTGCAGGACCTCGCCGAAATCGGCGCGCTGGCCAAGGCAGCCGGGCGCGCTGTTCCACACCGATGCGGCGCAGGCGCTCGGCCGGATCCCGCTGGACGTCGACGGATGAGCAGGTCGACCTGCTGTCGCTGTCCGGCCACAAGATCTACGGGCCGAAGGGCATCGGCGCGCTCTATGTCCGGCGCCGGCCGCGGGTGCGGCTGGAGCCGCTGTTCTCCGGCGGCGGGCAGGAACGCGGCCTGCGCTCCGGCACCCTGCCGGCGCCGCTGATCGTCGGCCTCGGCGAGGCGGCGCGGATCGCGGCCATGGAGGGGCGCTGGATGCCGGGCGCATCGCCGGGCAGCGCGACCGCTTCCTGGCCGCGCTGCGGGCCGAGGTGCCCGGGGTGCGGGTCAACGGCGACCCGGGGCGGCGCGGTCGTCCGGCAACCTCAACCTGTCCTTCCCCGGCACCGTGGAGCGCAGGACCATCATGGCGGCGGCGCCGGATGTCTGCGTCTCGACCGGCTCGGCCTGCTCCTCGGCGGCGGTCGAGCCGTCCTACGTGCTGCGGGCGCTCGGCTTTCCGCCGACGGCGGAAGCGCGCGCGACCTTGCGGATCGGCATCGGCCGCTTTACCTCGCCCGCAGATGTGGACCGGGCGGCCGGCATCGCTTGCCGCCGGCTGGCGCCAGCGGCCGCAAGCCAGGGACCGGACGCCCAGTAGCACGGAGAATGACTGCATGCCGAAGATGATCTTCATCGAGCGCGACGGGACCCGCAAGGAAGTCGATGCCCCGCTCGGCCTTTCGGTGCTGGAGATCGCGCACAAGCACGGCGTCGATATCGAGGGCGCCTGCGAGGGGTCGCTGGCCTGCTCGACCTGCCATGTCATCGTCGATGGCGGCTGGTATCGGCAAGCTGTCCGACGCCGACCGAGGACGAGGAGGACATGCTCGACCTCGCCTTCGACCTGCAGGAGACCGCCGCGCTCGGCTGCCAGATCATCATGACGGAGGCGCTGGACGGGCTGGTGGTGAAGCTGCCCGCCGGCACCCGCAACGCCGGTGGATGAAGCGCCCCGCCTGGGAGACCGACTTCGGCGCGGAGGGCGGGCTGTTCCGCCGGCTGCGCGCCGCCTGCGCCGCGGAATGGCCGGCCTATACCTGGCATGCCTTCGTGCCGCGGCTGTCGGACGGCACCCTGCCGCTGCCGCCTTCCGGCACTACCTGATCCAGGACTACCTGTTCCTGATCCACTTCGCCCGCGCCAAGGCGCTGGCCGTCTTCAAGGCCGAGAGCATCGAGGCGATGCGCGACAAGACCGCGGCGATCGGCGCCATCCTGTCCGAGACGCTGCATGCACCTGAAGTACTGCGCAGGCTGGGGCATCCCCGAGGCCGAGGTGCGCGGCACCGCCGGAAAGCGCCGAGACGGTCAGCTACACCCGCTACGTCATCGACCGCGGCCTCGCCGGCGACATCCTGGACCTGGAGGTGGCGCTGGCGCCCTGCACCGTCGGCTATGGCGAGGTGGCGCTGCGGATGCTGGCCGACCCGCGCCGGCAGGTGGCGGGCAATGCCTACCAGAGCTGGATCGACACCTATGCCGACCCCGGCTACCAGGCGATGGCCCGGGCCGCCGCCGCGCGGATCGACGCGCTCGGCGAAAGCCATGGCGGCCAGGCCCGCTTCGCCCTGCTGAGCGCCACCTTCGCCGAGGCGGCGCGGCTGGAGGCGCGGTTCTGGCAGCAGGGGCTGGACGGGCTCTGATGCGCATCCTGGTCGCCATGTCCGGCGGCGTGGACAGCAGCGTGGTCGCGGCGCTGCTGAGGCGGCGGGCCACGAGGTGGTCGGCGCCACCCTGCAGCTGTACGACCACGGCGCGGCGACCAGCCGCAAGGGCGCCTGCTGCGCCGGGCAGGACATCCACGACGCCCGCCGCGTGGCCGAACGCCTCGGCATCCCGCACTACGTGCTGGACCGCGAGAGCCGCTTCCGCGCCGCCGTGATCGAGGATTTCGCCGACAGCTATGCCCGCGGCGAGACGCCCGATCCCCTGCGTCCGCTGCAACCAGACGGTGAAGTTCCAGGACCTGGTGGGGCTGGCGCGGGACCTCGGCGGCGAGGCGCTGGCGACCGGCCACTACGCGCGCCGCGTCGCCGGCCCGGCCGGTGCCGAGCTGCACCGCGCCGCCGATGCCGCCGCGCGACCAGAGCTACTTCCTGTTCGCCACCACCGCCGAGCAGCTCGATTTCTGCGCTTCCCGCTGGGCGACTACCCGGACAAGGCGGCGGTGCGGGCCGAGGCGGTGCGGCTCGGCCTGGCGGTGGCGGCCAAGCCGGACAGCCAGGACATCTGCTTCGTGCCCGAGGGCCGCTATGCCGAGGTGGTGGCGAAGCTGCGCCCCGATGCGGCGGAGCCGGGCGAGATCGTCGATATGGATGGCCGGGTGCTGGGGCGGCATGCCGGCATCGCGCGCTACACCGTCGGCCAGGGCCGCGGGCTGGGCAGGCCTCGCGGGATGGCGAGCAGCCGCTCTACGTCGCGGCGGTCGAGCCGGGGCGTCGGCGGGTGGTGGTCGGCCCGCGGGCGGCGCTGCCGCAGGCGGTGGTGGAGGTTGGCGAGCTGAACTGGCTCAGCCCGCCGCCGGCCGGGCCGCTGGCCTGCCAGGTGAAGCTGCGGGCGCGCGAGGTGCCGCAGCCGGCGACGGTAGCTTGGGATGCGGCGGCCAGGGTGCTGCGGGTGGCGCCCGAGGCACCTGCCATCGCCGCGCCGGGCCAGGCCTGCGTGCTGTATGACGGAGAGCGGGTGCTGGGCGGTGGGTTCATCCGCCGGACCGTGCCGGCCGGCTGACGCTGCTCAGTGAGGCACCAGATGGATCTGGTGCCTGGGGCCGGACTTGAACCGGCGACCCCGGCATTATGAGTGCCGTGCTCTAACCAGCTGAGCTACCCAGGCGCGGGGCGCGGTATGGCGGTTTTCCGGCCAGAGCGCAAGATGCCAGGAACCGCGCGCATGGCGGCTATCGGAGACGTGGGGGCCACTCAACTGGCGCGCTGCGTCCCTTCCTTGTATAGGCGCGGCCATGCTCGACCAGCCGATGCCCGCCGGGGCCGCCACCGGGTCCGTGCCTGAAACCGCCCCCGAGGCCGCCTATGTGTTCGATGCCGCGCGGCCGCGGCGGCGGGAGACGGCGCTGGCGGACCTTGCCACCGGGCTGCGGCGCTGGCGGCTGCCGGTGGCGCTGGCCCGGCTCGACATCCGCAACCGCTACCGTGGCTCGGTGCTCGGGCCGTTCTGGCTGACCCTGTCGACCGCCGTCATGGTGGGCGGGCTGGGGCTGCTCTATTCCTCGCTGTTCAAGCTGGCGCTGGCGGACTACCTGCCCTTCCTCGCGGTCAGCCTGATCGTCTGGGGCACCATCAGCCAGATCGTCAGCGACGCCTGCACCAGCCTGACCAGCGCCGAGGGCATCATCCGCCAGATGCCCCTGCCCTATTCCGTGCATGTGCTGCGCTGCGTCTTCCGCAACGCCGTCATCGCCGCCCACAGCCTGCCGATCATCCTGGTGGTGTTCCTCGCCACCGGCACCTGGCCGGGGCCGGAGGCGCTGCTGGCCATTCCCGGCCTGCTGCTGATCGGGCTGAACGCCTGCATCGTGGCGCTGTTCCTCGGCATGCTCTGCGCCCGCTTCCGCGACATCCCGCCGATCGTCGGCAGCGTGATGCAGCTCGCCTTCTTCATGTCGCCGGTGCTGTGGAAGCCGGAGCTGCTCGGCGAGCGGCAGGTCTGGCTGCCGTTCAACCCCTTCTACACGCTGATGGAGACGGTGCGCGGGCCGCTGGTCGAGGGGGGTGCGGCGCCTGTCGTCTGGCTCTCGGCGGTGGTCTACACCATCCTGCTGGCGGCGGTGGCGATGGCCTTCTTCATCCGCTTCCGCGGCCGCATCGCGTTCTGGGTCTAGCCGCATGCCACACATCCTGGCCGAGGCGGTGGCCATCGAGTTCCCGCTGTACCACCTCGGCGCCCGCTCCCTGAAGAAGCGCATCCTGGCCAACTCGCCGCTGCGGCTGCGCCAGGACGAGGCCAGCCGCATCGTGGTCTCGGCGCTGCGCGACCTCAGCTTCCGCATCCGCCCGGGCGAGCGGGTGGCGCTCATCGGCCAGAACGGCGCCGGCAAGACCACCCTGCTGCGCACCCTGGCCGGGGTCTACGAGCCGGTCGCCGGGCGGCTGGAGGTGTCCGGCTCGGTCGGCGCGCTGATCGACCCGAGCGCCGGCATGGACCCCAACGCGACGGGGCGGGAGAACATCATCCTGCGCGGCCTGTTCCGCGGCCTGGACGAGGCCGAGAGCACCACCCTGGCCGAGGAGGTGGGCGAGTTCTCCGGCCTCGCCGAGTTCCTCGACGTGCCGGTCCGCACCTACTCCGCCGGCATGTCGGTGCGGCTGTCCTTCGCCATCGCCACGGTGATGGACCCGGAGGTGCTGCTGATGGACGAGTGGTTCCTGGCCGGCGACGCCGACTTCATGCAGCGCGCCCGCACCAAGCTTGAGCGCCTGGTCAGCAAGGCCGAGATCCTGGTCCTCGCCACCCACGACATGGCCATCGTCCGCGAATGGTGCACCCGCGCCATCCGACTCGACGCCGGACGCATCGTCGCCGATGGAACGGTCGAGGAGGTGGTGCCCTACCCGGTCAAGGCCCTGTAGGCGATGTCCTGCCGGCAGAAGCCCTCCGGCCAATCGATCGCATCCACCGCGCGGTAGGCCGCGTCCCGCGCCTCCGCCAGGGTATCGGCCATGGCGGTGACGCCGAGCACCCGGCCGCCGGCCGCCACCACCGCGCCATCCGCCCGCCGCGCCGTACCGGCGTGGAACACCTGCACGCCGGGAATGGCGGCGGCGCGGTCTAGCCCGCGGATCTCGGTGCCCTTGGCATACGCGCCGGGATAGCCGGCGGCGGCCATCACCACGGTGAGGCTCGGCCGGGCATCCCAGCGCAGGTCGAAGTCCCGCAGCCCGCCATCCACCGCGGCCAGCAGCGCCAGCAGCAGGTCCGAGCGCAGCCGGACCATCAGCGCCTGGCATTCCGGGTCGCCGAAGCGGACGTTGTACTCGATCAGCCGGGGTCCGGTTTCGGTCAGCATCAGCCCGGCGAACAGCACGCCGCGGAAGGGCGTGCCGCGGCGCGGCCATCTCGGCCAGGGTCGGGCGGATGATGCGGGCCATGACCTCGTCGCGCAGCGCATCGGTGAAGACCGGCGGCGGGGAATAGGCGCCCATGCCGCCGGTGTTCGGGCCGGTGTCGCCATCGCCGACGCGCTTGTGGTCCTGCGCGGCGCCGAGCGGCAGCGCGGTCTCGCCGTCGCACAGGGCGAAGAACGAGACCTCCTGGCCGACCAGGCATTCCTCGATCACCACCGCGGCGCCGGCGGCGCCATGGAGCGCGTCCTCCATGATCTCGGCGATGGCGGCCTCGGCCTCTTCCACCGTCGTGGCGACCACCACGCCCTTGCCGGCGGCCAGCCCATCCGCCTTGACCACGATCGGGGCGCCCTGCTCGCGGACATGGGCGCGGGCGGCGGCGGCATCGGTGAAGCGCGCCCAGGCGGCGGTCGGCACGCCGGCGGCATCGGCGACCTGCTTGGTGAAGGTCTTGCTGCCCTCCAGCGCGGCGGCGGCCTGGCGTCGGGCCGAACACCTTGATCCCCGCCGCGGCGCAGGCATCCGCCAGGCCCAGCGTCAGCGGCGCCTCCGGCCCGACCACCATCAGGTCGACCGCGTTGTCGCGGGCGAAGGCGACCAGCGCCGGCATGTCCTCGGCGCCGATGGCGACGCATTCCGCCACCTCGGCGATGCCGGCATTGCCGGGCGCGCACCACAGCCTGCCACAGGGGCGAGGCCGAGATCGCCCAGCACAGCGCATGTTCGCGCCCGCCGCCGCCGACCACCAGAACCTTCATCGCTCGCGCCTCCGTAATCGGCGGCGCGTCTAGCATAGGATGCGGCGATGGACGACACCCGCGCCGCCGTGCCAACATTCCCGAATACGCCGTCTCCGAAATCGCCGGCGCCATCAAGCGGACGCTGGAGGGGAATTTCGGCCGCGTGCGCGTGCGCGGCGAGATCACCGAACTGAAGCGCTACCCCTCCGGCCACATCTACCTGTCGCTGAAGGACGAGGCGGCGAAGCTGGAATCGGTGATCTGGAAGACCGCGGTCGCCGCCGGCTGTCGATCAAGCCGGAGAACGGCATCGAGGTCATCGCCACCGGCCGCATCGAGCACCTATGCGGACCGTCCAAGTACCAGCTCGTCATCGACCGGCTGGAATACGCCGGCGAGGGCGCGCTGCTGGCGCGGATCGAGATGCTGCGCAAGCGGCTGCTGGCGGAAGGGCTGTTCGCCGCGGAACGCAAGCGCCCGCTGCCGATGCTGCCGCGCATCATCGGCGTGGTCAGCAGCGAGCGCCGGCGCGGTGATCCAGGACATCCGCACCACCATCCTGCGCCGCTTCCCCCGCCGCATCCTGCTGTGGCCGGTGGCGGTGCAGGGCGCAGGGCGCGGCCGAGCAGATCGCCGCCGCCATCCGCGGCTTCGCTGCCGGCGGGCGGCGCCGAGCCGCGGCCGGATGTGATCATCGTCGCGCGAGGCGGCGGCAGCCTGGAAGACCTGATGGCCTTCAACGAGGAGGTCGTGGTGCGCGCCGCCGCCGACAGCCCGATCCCGCTGATCTCGCGCCGTCGGCCACGAGACCGACACCACGCTGATCGACTTCGCCTCCGACCGCCGCGCGCCGACCCCGACCGCCGCCGCCGAGATGGCGGTGCCGGCGCGCGCCGACCTGCTGGCCGGACCTGGCGCAGACCCAGGCGCGGCTGCGGCGCCTCGGCCGGCGGTGCTGGCCGCGCCGGCAGACCGGCTGCTGCGGCTGGAACGCGCGCCTGCCCGACATGCCGGCGCGCGCTGCGGCATGCGCGCTGGCTGGACGCGGCGAGCGGCTAGGCCTGGCCCTGCCCACCTTGCTCGAGCGCAAGCGCGCCAGCGCTGAACCGCCTCGCCCGCCCGGCTGCCGCATCCGCGCGCCAGCAGATCGCCGCGCAGCGGGCGGCGCTGGCGATGCTGGATGGCCGCACGGCCGCCGGCTGGCGCGCGCGTCGCAGCGCGCGCGCCACGCCGCGCCGCCGCTGGCCCGCTTCTCCGTCGACGCCGCTGCAGGCGCTGCTGCGGGAGAAGCGGGCGCGGCTGGAAGGACTGGGCGCGCGGCTGGAGGGGGTTTCCTACCACGCCGTGCTGTCGCGCGGCTTCGCCCTGGTGCAGGATCCCGAAGGCGCCCCGCTGACCACCGCCGAAGCTGTCCCGCCCGGGGCGCGGCTGACACTGACCTTCGTCGATGGCACGGTCGGCGCCACCGCCGAGGGCCCGGCCCCGTCGAGGCTGCAAGGCCAGCCCGCCGCCGGCCGAAGGACGAACCGCCGCAGGGAGCACTGCTATGATCCGCCGCCGCACCGCCCTCGCCCTTCCCGCCCTGCTGCTGGCCCGGGCCGCACCCGCCGCCGCGGCGCCCGCCGTTTCGAGGATTGGCGCAGGGCGGCTTCGTCCACGGCTGGGTCGCCCCCGGCAGCCGGGTGGCGCTGGACGGCCGCGCCCTGCGGGTGGGGCCGGGGGCGAATACGCCTTCGGCTTCGGCCGCGACCATGACGCGGAGGCGGTGCTGACCGTCACCCCGCCCGGCGGCCGGCCGGGGGCCGAGCGCCTGCCCGTCGCCCCGCGCGACTGGCCGACCCAGCGCATCACCGGCCTGCCGCCGGCGCCAAGGTGACGCCGGATGCCGCCGCGCTGCGCCGCATCGCCGCCGAGCGGGCCCAACTGGCCGCCGCCCGCGCCATCGACAGCACGCGGACCGATTTCACCACCCCCTTCGCCTGCCGGCGCGCGGCCGGGTCAGCGGCGTGTTCGGCAGCCAGCGCATCCTGAACGGCGAGCCGCGCCAGCCCCACTACGGCTTCGACATCGCCGCGCCGACCGGCACGCCGCTGGTCGCCGTCGCCGGCGGCATGGTGACGCTGGCGGCGTGATTTCTTCTTCTTCGGCAAGCTGGTGGTGATCGACCACGGGCACGGGGTCCATACCCTCTATGGCCATATGTCGGCGCTCGACGTGGCGGAAGGCGAGCAGGTGGCGGCCGGGCAGCGCATCGGCGCGGTCGGCGCCACCGGTCGCGTCACCGGGCCGCACCTGCATTTCGGTCTGGCCTGGTTTTCCACCTGGCTGGACCCGCAGCCGGTGCTGCCGCCGGTCACCGCCTGAAACCCGCCCCGGCGCGGGAGGTTCAGGCCGCAGCAATACCGGAGCCCCGCGCATGAGCACCACCGCAGAAGCCTTCGCCCGCTACCCCAGCCTCGATGGCCGCGTGGTGCTGATCACCGGCGGCGCCAGCGGCATCGGCGCCGGCATGGTCGAGCATTTCGTGGCCCAGGGCGCCCGCACCGCCTTCCTCGACTTCGACCGGGAGGCGGGCGAGGCGCTGGCCGGCCGGTGCGGGGCGATGTTCGTGTTCTGCGACCTGCGCGACATCGCCGCGCTGCGCGCCGCCATCGCGGATATCCGGGCGGCGCTCGGCCCGATCACCGTGCTGGTGAACAACGCCGCCCGCGACGATCGGCACGGGATGGAGGATGTCGAGCCGGACTACTGGGACGAGCGGATGCACACCAACCTGCGGCACCAGTTCTTCTGCGCCCAGGCGGTCGCGCCGATGATGAAGGAAGCCGGCTTCGGCTCGATCATCAACATGGGCTCGGTCAGCTGGCTGAAGTCGCAGGGCGGGATGCCGGCCTACACCACCGCCAAGGCCGCGGTGCGCGGGCTGACGCGCGGGCTGGCGCGCGACCTCGGGCCGCACCGCATCCGGGTGAACGAGGTGGTGCCGGGCTGGATCTTCACCAGGCGGCAGATCGAGAAATGGGTCACCCCGGAAGCCGATGCGGCCAACATGGAGCGGCAATGCCTGAAGGAACGGCTGCATGCCGCGGATGTCGCCCGCATGGTGCTGTGGCTGGCGGCCGATGACAGCCGCCTGGTGACGGCGCAGAACTTCGTGGTGGATGGCGGCAGCACCTGAGGCCACCGCCATCCGCGGGCGGCCTCAGCGCATCGGCAGGGCGTACATCAGCCCGCCGTTGGTCCACAGCTCGTTCGGGCCGCGCGCCAGGCCGACCGGTGTATCGGGCCCCATGGTGCGGGCGTACAGCTCGCCGTAGTTGCCGATGGCGCGGATGACGTTGTAGGCCCAGGACCGGTCGAGCTTCAGCGCCTCGCCCAATTCCGGCGTCACGCCCAGCAGGCGGCGGGTGTTCGGGTTGGTGCTGGTGCGGCGCATTTCCTCGGCATTGGCCTTGGTGATGCCCTGCTCCTCCGCCTCGATGACAGCCGTGGTGTACCAGCGGACCACGTCGAACCACTGCGGGTCGTCGCGGCGGACATAGGCGCCGTAGGGCTCCTTGCTGAAGCGCTCCGGCAGCACCGTCCAGTCGGCCGGCTGCGGCATCGACGAGCGCACCGCGGCAAGCTGGGAGGCATCGGTGCCGAAGCTGTCGCAGCGCCCGGCGATCAGCGCGGCCGCGGCTTGGTCGGTGCGCTCGAACAGCACCGGGCTGAAGGTGGCGTTGATGCTGCGGAAGTAGTCCGCCGTCACCTGCTCGTTGGTGGTGCCCTGCACCAGGCAGATGGTGGCGCCGCCCATCTCCGAGACTTTGCTGACGCCGGAATCGGCGCGGACCATGAAGCCGTGGCCATCGTAGAAATAGGTGGTGACGTGGCGCAGCCCGAGGGTGACGTCGCGCATCATGGTCTGGGTGCTGGTGCGGAACAGCACGTCGATCTCGCCCGAGCCCAGCGCGGTGAAGCGGGTCGAGGAGGACAGCGGCATGAACCGCACCTTCTCCGGGTCGTTGAAGATCGCCACCGCGAGGCCGCGGCAGAGATCGACGTCGAGCCCCTGCCAGACGCCGCGGCTGTCCGGCAGGGCGAAGCCGGCGACGCCGGTATGGACCCCGCAGACCAACTGGCCCCGCGCCTTGACGGCTTCCAGCGTCTGGCTCCCGGCCGGGGTGGTGAACAGGGCGCAGGCGAAAGCCGCAGCGGCCGCGAAGCTTCGTCCGAGCATGTTGGGATGGTCCTGTCCAATGGCGGACGGGATGGTGGGCGCCGCCGGCTGGCGGCGTCAACGACGGCATCGGCGCCAATTGCGCCAGCCGCACCGGGCCTGCCCATATACTGGGCAGGCAGCCGGCCATGCTGCCACCGCCACGGTCGGAAGGTTGCCCAGGCCTGGGCCGGGCGGTTCAGGACGGCGGTTCAACCGGCCAGGAGGGATCGAGCAGATCGAGGATTTCGTCTCCTCCAGCACATCGACGGCGAGGAAGGCGGCATCCGGCACCCCGTCGCAGCGGATCAACCCGCCGAGCAGTTCCAGCACGCCGGGCAGTTCGGGTCGAATTGGGTGGTGGCGGCCACCGCGGCGCCCGCCAGCGCCAGGCTGAGCAGCAGGCCGGCCAGTGCGCATCTCATGGCATGGCCTCCGGCAGCACGGATCAGGCGCCGCCTCCGGCAGCAGCGGCTGGGCCGCCTCCGGCAGCAGCCGCGACAGGGCGGCGTGCATCTGCCGCAATTCCTCGGGCGCCGGGGCGTACATGCCGAAGATGCGGGCCATGAACAGTCCGTCCCCGGCCGCCATGATGGCCCCGCCATGGCCCGGCGGCAGGCCGTCCGCCAGATACCGCCGCACGCATCCGCGCAACCACCGCCCGCACCGGGTCGAGCAGCGCGGGGTCGTGGTGGAAGGCGGCGAGGAACACCGCGGCGGCGCGGTCGCAGCGCTCGTTCATCGCATCGGGTGTCAGGCCGAAGCCCCAGGTCAGCATGGCCCGCGCCACCTGGCCGGGACCGGGCGGCTGGGCCGCCACCCCGGCATCGAAATCAGCCGCGATGAACTCGGCCATGCGGGCCAGCAGCCCAGTCAGCAGCGCCTCCTTGGAGGCGAAATGGTACAGCAGCCCGCCCTTGGAGATCCCCGCCAGCTTCGCCGCCGCCTCCAGCGTCAGCCCGGCCACCCCCCGCGCGCGCACCAGCGTCTCCGCCGCATCCAGGATGCGGGTGCGGGCGTCCGCGGGCATGCCAGGGGTGAGGATAGGGGTGGGGGTGAAATCCATCGATGCGCCTTCGACTGTACCGGCTGGACGGTACCTCAACCGTCCAGCCGGTACAGCGCAACACAAATCGACGGTGGCGGGCCGCGTCAGCCCGGCCAGCGCCGGTGCAGCCAGAGCCATTCGGCCGGCCGGTCCCGCACCCAGGCCGAAAGCTGGTCGTTGATCGCCAGGGTCAGCGCCCGCACCGCGGCCTGCCGGTCGCTCCCCCCGGGCAGCGGCAAGGGCGGCTCCACCACCAGCCGGAAGCGGCAGGGGCCAAGCCGTTCCACCCGGCCGGGGATGATCGGGCAGCCGTAGCGCAGCGCCATCTGGGCCGGGGCCGGGGCGGTCATCGCGGGGTGGCCGAGCAGCGGCACCGCGATGCCGTCGTTCAGCTTCTGGTCTGCCAGCATCCCGAGCACCCCGCCCTTGGCCAAGTGGCGCATCGCCGCCCGTGCCCCGGCGGAGCCCTTGGGGAACAGCGGTAGCGGCGCGCCCGGCACCGCGGCGGCGCGGCAGGCATTGACCAGCGCATCCACCAGGGGGTTGTCGGCGGCGCGGTAGACGCTGCCCATACGGATGCCCATGCGGGCCAGCGCCGGCGGCAGCACCTCCCAATTGGCCAGATGGCCGGAGACCAGGATGGCCGGCCCGCCGCGTTCCACCAGCGGCGCCAGGTGCTCCGCCCCCACCACCTCCCAGTGCAGCGCCGGCAGGTGCGGCAGCTCGGCGACGGTGCGGCCGAGGTTGTCCCACATGCCGCGCAGCGCCCGGTTGCGCGCCGCCGCCGGCAGCTCCGGCAGGGCGCGGGCGAGGTTGGAGCGGGCAATGCGGGAGACCGGCAGCACCGGCCCGACCAGCCGCGCCAGCCAGCCGCCGAAATTGGAGGCGGCGACCGGCCCGAGCAGCCGGGACAACCCGAACAGCAGCCGCGCCGCGGCATGTTCCAGCCGGAACCGGGCGGTCTTCATCGAGAATGTCATCAGGGCGTCAGGCAGGCACCGGCACCCGCTGTGCCAGGGGGTCGAGCATCGCCTCGATCGCCGCCGGGTCTTCCCATTCCAGCCGGACCGTCACCACGGTGACCCGGTTGCGGAAGGCCGGCGGGATGCGGACGAAATCCTTGCGGGTGGTGACCGGGATGGCCCGCAGCGTCTCGGCCTCGGCGAGGATCTCGCGCATGTCGCCGTCGTCGAAGGGGTAGTGGTCGGCGAAGGCGGAACGGCCGGCCAGCACCACCCCGGCTTCCTGCAGGGTGTGGAAGAACTTCTTCGGGTTGGCGATGCCGCAGAAGGCATAGACCGGCTGGCCGGCCAGCAGTGCGGCCTCCGGCCCCGGCCGCAGATGCGCCCGCAGCAGCGGCAGGCGGGGCGGCAGCAGCGCGGCGGCGCCGGTTTCGTCCTCGCCGATCATCACCGCGGCGCGGCAGCGGGCGGCGGCGGCGGCCACCGGCTCGCGCAGTGGCCCGGCCGGGATGATGCGGTTGTTGCCGAAGCCGAAGGTGCCGTCGATGATGAGCAGCGACAGGTCCTTCTCCAGCGTCGGGTTCTGCAGCCCGTCGTCCATGACGATGGTCTGGGCACCGGAGGCCACCGCCGCCTGCGCGCCGGCGGCGCGGTCGCCGCAGATCCAGGTCGGGCGCAGGGCGGCGAGCAGCAGCGCCTCGTCCCCCACCGCCTGGCTGTCGTGCAAGGCGGGGTCCACCCGCGCCGGACCCTTGAGCCGGCCGCCGTAGCCGCGCGACAGGAACTGCACGCCGACGCCACGGTTGGCCAGCCGCTGGCCGATATCGAGCGCCACCGTGGTCTTGCCGGCGCCGCCCGCGGTGGCGTTGCCGCAGCAGATCACCGGCACCGGCGCCTGCCAGCCGGTCTGGGCCATGCGCCGCGTGGTGGCCGCGCCGTAGATGGCGGCGATGGGCGAAAGCAGCAGGGGCAGCAGCCCGGCGCCGTCACCGCCCCAGAATTCGGGCGCGCGCATCATCCGGCATCCATCTGTTCAGAGGGGTGCGGTGGTATTCGGGCTGGTGTCGCTTCTGGCGGTTGCATGGGGCCTCGACCGGTCCTCGTCCTTCGTGTCCCGCGGCGGGGTGCCGCCATGGCCGGGCATCAGCCGCAGGAGCGCGGCGGCCACCTCATCCGGCAGGCCGGCCGCCGGCGCGACGGTCGCGGCGGCGGCTTCCGCCAGGCTGCGGCCCTGGCCGGGATTCGATAGCACGGCCCGGGCCGCCGCCGCCAGCATCCCCGGCGTCGCCACCGCCAGTTGCACCGCGCCACCGGCGGCCAGCAGCCGGCCGACCGGTTCGGCGAAATTCGCGGTCCAGGGGCCGAGCAGGATGGGGCAGCCGAGCCGCGCCGGCTCCAGCGGATTTGCCCGCCATGCGGCACCAGCGACCCGCCGACCAGCCCGACCGACGCCAGCCGGTAGAACAGCCCCAGCTCGCCCAGGGTATCCGCCACATAGACCGCGGTCTGCGGCCCCGGCAGCTCGCCCGCGGCGCGGCGTGCGGCCGGCAGGGCGTGCTCCGCCGCCAGCGCCGCCAGCGCCGGGCCGCGCTCCGGGTGGCGCGGCGCCAGCAGGGTCAGCAGCCCGGGGAATTCCTCCGCCAGCAGCCGGTGGGCGGCGAGCAGGATGGCCTCCTCGCCGGGATGGGTGCTGGCGCCCAGCAGCACCGGCCGCCCACCGATGGCGGCACGCAGGGCGGCCAGCGCCTCCGGGGCGGCGGGCAGCGGCGCCGCGGCGTCCTTGAGGTTGCCAGGGGCACGCACCGCGCGGGCGCCGAGCGCGGCGAAGCGCCCGGCATCTGCGGAGGATTGCGCCAGCACAAGGGCGAAGCCCTCCATCACCTCCCGCCCCAGCCCGGCGGCGTGGCGCCAGCGCCGGGCCGAGCGCGCCGAGAACCGGCCATTGACCAGGGCCAGCGGAATCCGCCGGGCGCGGGCGGCGGCGATCAGGTTCGGCCACAACTCGGATTCGACGATGGCCCCGGCATCCGGCCGCCAGCCATCCAGGAAACGCGCCACCCAGCGCGGCACGTCCAGTGGCACGAAGCGGTGCAGCACCCGGCCGCGCAGCCCGGCCGGCAGCCGCTGGTCCAGCAGCGCCGCGCCGGTGACGGTGCCGGTGGTGAGCAATACGGTCAGCCGCGGCGCCCGCGCCGCCAGCGCCTCCAGCACCGGCAGGACCGACAGGGTCTCCCCCACGCTGGCGGCATGCAGCCACAGCAGCGGGCCGGGCGGCCGGGCGGCATGGGCGCCCCGGCGTTCCGGCAGCCGGGCGGCGATCTCCTTGCCGCGGGCGGCGCGGCGGCGGAGGTAGAGCGGCAGCAGCGGCGCCGCCAGGCTGGCGGCACAGCGCCAGATCAGGCCGGCGAGGCTCATCGGTCGCGCCAGGCCTGGGCGGCGACCCAGGCATCGGCGGTGTCGCAGGCGGCGGTCAGCGCGGCCTCGATGGCCGGCAGGGCTTCGAGCGGTGCCATGCGCTCGACCTCGACCGGCGGCCCCATCACCAGCACGCCATGGGCGAAGGGCAGCGGCAGCACCATCCGGTCCCAACTGCCAAGAACGCGCACCCGGCTGGTGCGGGCCGCACAGGGCAGCACCGGCACCCCGGCCAGGGCGGCAAGCTGCGCCACCCCGGGCGCCGCCTGCCGGCGCGGACCGCGCGGGCCATCGGGGGTGATGACGACCATGTCGCCCTGCCCCAGCATCCGCAGCATGGCCCGCAGGCCGCTGGCGCCGCCGCGCGAAGTGGAGGCATGCACCATTTCCAGCCGGAACCGCCGCACCACCTCGCCGATGAACCTGCCGTCCCGGTGCCGGGATACCAGCACATGCGCCCGAATCCCGGCCATGCGCGGCTCGGCGGCGGTGGCGCGCAGCCACAGCATGGGCATCATCGGCAGGCGTTCGTGCCAGAAGGCGGCGAGGATCGGCCGCGGCTCGCCCGGGCCGAGGGCGGCGTGCAGGTTCGCCTCCCCCAGCAGCGTCCAGCGGGCCGTGCGGAACACCAGGGCCAGGTACAGCCCGAGCATCCGGGCGAAGGCCGCCTGGGTGGCGGGGTGCCGGATCAGCCGGCGGAGCATGGGGCATGGAACATGGGGCGTAGCGGCCCTAGCACGCCCCATGCGGTGCCGGAATAGGGCGGCCGGCAGCGCGCCGGGCCGCCGCCCGTTCAGGGCGTCAGGTCGAGGGCCGGGACGATCCGCCTGAAGGGCAGGCCGGCGCGTTCGTTCGTGGCCTGGACCGCGGCGGCGTCCGCCGCATCGAACATGCAGCAGCAGCGGCCATCCTCGGGCGTGAACATCGAGCGGATGTAGCGGACCGGCGTGCCCTCTGCGGTCATCCGCGCCGCCTCCCCGATGGCTGCCCGCTGGGCGCCGGCCAGCGCCTCGTCCGAGATCCCCTTCAGGTCCCGCTCCACCATGAATACCGCCATGCGATCCTCCCCTTGTGTGTGGCGGGTGCAGGATGCGGCGGTTGCGGCGCGGAGGACACTATCGATAGGCTTTCGTTTGGAAGACCCCGGTTACGATGCGGAGGCGGCGATGGAGATGGCCCAGCTCCGCTACTTCCTGGCGGCGTGCGAGACCCTGAACTTCACCCGGGCGGCGGAGCGCTGCCATGTGTCCCAGCCGGCGTTGAACACCGCCATCCGCAAGCTGGAGGCCGAGCTGGGCGGCGCGCTGTTCCACCGCGACGGCAAGCGGCTGCTGCCGACCGAGCTGGGCAAGGCGATGCGGCCGCGGCTGGAGCGGGTGCTCGGCGACGTGGCGGCGGCGCGCGACACGGCGGAGGGCTTCCAGCGGCTGCGCCAGGCGCCGCTCCGGCTCGGGGTGATGGCGACCATCGGGCCGCTGCGGCTGTCCCAATTCCTCGGCCGCTTCCGGGCGGAACAGCCGGGCATCGAGCTGGCGGTGCATGAGGGGATGCTGGCGGAGTTGCTGACCCGGCTCGGCGCCGGGGAGCTGGACCTGGCGCTGCTCAGCAGCCCGCAGCCGCTGGAGCCCTGGGTGAGCGCCGAGCCGCTCTACCGGGAGCGCTACGTGGTGGTGGTGCCGCCCGGCCACCGCTTCGAGGCGATGGCCGGGGTGCGGATCGAGGATGTGGCGAACGAGCCCTATGTGGACCGGCTGGCCTGCGAGATGCGGGAGATGGTGACGGCCGCCTGCGCGGCGCGCGAGATCCCGATCTACGCGGTGTTCCGCTCGGAACGGGAGGACTGGGTGCAGGGGATGGTGCTGGCCGGCATCGGCTTCGCCTTCATGCCGGAATATTCGGTGACCCTGGCCGGGATGGTGAGCCGGCCGCTGCTTGACCCGCCGGTCGCCCGCGAGATCATGTTGGCACGGGTGGCGGGGCGGGAGCCGGGGGCCGCGGCACGCGCCCTGATCGCCGCCGCCCGGCGCTATGCGAAGCCGGGCGGGGGTTGAGAGCAAGACCAGGCACGGTTCGAAGCGGCTTCAGCCCCTTCCGCATGGCTGAGTGGGTCAGGCCACCACGAGGTGACGATAGACGAGGTCGCCGGCATCCTGCTTGCGCGCCAGCGGGTCGAGGGTAGCTCCAAGGCGCTCAGCCACCTTGATGGACGCGCGGTTCTCCGGGTCGATATAGCTGACGAGCCCGTTATAGCCGAGCGTCCGGCCCGCCCAGTCGCGCAATGCCGCCGCAGCCTCCGTCGCGTAGCCGAACCCCTCGAAACCCTCGTAGATCAACCAGCCGAGTTCCTTTTCGGGGAACATGGGCCCGTGGTTGATGCCAACCTGCCCCACGCACTCTCCCGTGGCGGAGAGATCGACCATCAGCGCGCCATGCCCGAACAGCGACCAGCAGGCGATATCATGGCAGAACATTCCCCAGGCTGCCCGGGTGTCATAGGGCCCGCCCATCCCCCTGGAGCGCCCGGAACCCATGAGGCGCTCATAGGCCGAAAAGTCACCTTCAACGGGGGCCCGCAGAATGAGGCGCCTGGTTGTCAGCCTTGGGATGAGCGGCGCCACCATGGCAATTCACCAGGCTGGATGGACCACGGACACGGCGGAGCCGGTTCCGGGCTTCCTGTCGAGAAACCGAAGCCGGTGAGATCAAGGTTTGGCTTCCGCCCTGGCTGGTCAATCCACGGGGCGGCCGGCAGGAGCCGTCACCTCAGTCGTAGCGCCGCATCGCCATGATCGCCGCGGCGAGCCCGCTGGTGAGCGAGACGGCACCCAGCGCCGGCGCCGCGAGCAGGGCGGATGACGCGACCGCGGCCAGCGGCCCGAGCGCCAGGGCCACGGCGAGCAGGCCACCCACGGCGGCGAACACGGCCAGGAAGCAGAGCGGAATCATGGGCGGCCTCCGGGTTGGGTGTGGCATCTGCCATCTTTATGCCACGATTTGCCCGGGACGCACCACAATTATGAAAACGCCGCCGCCCCCTTCCGGGAGCGGCGGCGCAGCGGGGCCGCGATGCGGCCGGGTTCAGCTGGTCTGCTGGATCGCCGAGAGCTTCCAGTCGCCGCCCTGGATCCGTACGAAGGTCCAGAGTTCGGTCGCCTCGGCCCGCTTGTTCGGGTCGCCCTCGATGATCTGGCCGTCGCTGATGCGGCGGGTCACGTCGATGAAGGAGTAGCGCATCGAGACGGTGGCGAACTCCCGGGTGCCCTCGCGCCAGGCTTCGGCGAGGTCGCCCTGCTCCAGCTTCGTGTCGCTGGTCTCGTTCCGCAGGCCACGGCTGGCGAGGTCGCCGATATCCTCGCCGAGGTAGCGCAGCACCTCCGGGGTGGCGACTGCGCGCATGGCCGCCTCGTCCTGGCGCGACCAGGCCTCGTTCACGGTCTGCAGGATGTGCTCGAAGGACTTGAAGTCCTCCGGCGCCACCTGGATGTCGCCGGTCGGCGCACCGCCGCCGGTACCGGCCCGCGGGCCGCCACCGATGTCCACGGACTCGCGCCGCATGGCGGCCGGCGGTGCGCCATGCACCATGCCACCCGCCGCGCCGGCCATCGCCGGGGCTGATTGCGCCTGCCGCCGGCGGTACCAGCCAAGGGCGAGCCGGACGATCAGCACGATCAGCCCGATCTGGAGCAGCAGGCCGAGGATGGAGGCGAAGCCACCGAAGCCGCCGAACAAGCCGCTGCCGGACAGCAGGCCAAAGATGCCCATGCCGAGCAGGCCACCCATCAGCCCGGCCATGATCGGCGAGCGGGAAAAGAAGCCGCCCGCCGCGCCCGGGGCACGCTGCGCCGCGCCGGGCGCCGCGGTAGTGGCCGCGCGGCCCGGCTGCTCGACCGAGCGCTGCATCGGCTGGGCGGCATTGGGCGCGGTCCGCGTCGGCGGGGGCGCCTGGTAGGTGCGGGTGCCACGGCTGCCGAAGGACCCGCCACGACGCTGGGCATCGGCGATCGTCGGCATCAGCACCAGGGCGGTGGCGGCGAAGGCCGCGAGCAGCAGGGCGGGGCGGCGCATGGACTGGAGGTCTCCGATTGGTTTGATTACCAATAATATAGGAATCCAGCGGCGGATTGCCATGGCAACCCGCAGCGCGACGAAGAGTTCAGCCGCCCGCCATGGTCAGCCCCTCGACCCGGACGGTCGGGCTGTCGGTGCCGCGGCGGAATTGCAGGTCGTCGGCCGGGGTCAGGTGCAGCAGCATCTCCATGACATTGCCGGCGATGGTCACCTCGCTGACCGGCTCGGCCAGGGCGCCGTCGCGGATCATGAAGCCGGCGGCGCCGCGGCTGTAGTCGCCGGTCACCCCGTTGACGCCCATGCCGATCAGCTCGGTGACATAGAGCCCTTCCCGGATATCGGCCATCAGCGCCGACGGGGTCATGCTGCCGGGGGCCAGCCACAGGTTGGAGGGCGCCGGGCCGGGCGGGCCGCCGGTGCCGCGGCTGGCATGGCCGGTGCTCGTCATGCCGAGCTGGCGGGCGCTGCGCCAGTCCAGCACCCAGGTGGTGAGGATGCCGTCCTCGACGATGGCGCGGCGGATGCCTTGCATCCCCTCCCCGTCGAAGGGCCGGCTGCGCAGCCCGCGCCGGCGGGTCGGGTCGTCGATCACCGAGAGCCCGGCCGCCATCACCCGCTGGCCGAGCTTGCCGCGCAGGAAGCTGGTGCCGCGGGCGACCGCCGCGCCGTTGATGGCGCCGGCGAGATGCCCGAGCAGCGAGGTGGCGACGCGCGGGTCGTAGACCACCGGGATGCGGGCGGTCTTCGGCCGGCGCGGGTTCAGCCGGGCGACCGCCTTCTCCCCGGCGCGGCGGCCGATGCCGGAGGCATCCTCCAGGTCGGCAAGGAACACGGTTGTGGAATAATCGTAATCCCGCTCCATCCCGGTGCCCTGCCCGGCCAGCGCGGTCGCCGAGATGGAATGGCTGGTGCGGGTGTACTGCCCGGCGAAGCCGTTGCTGGCCGCCAGCGCCACGGTGTAGCGGGAGAAGCCGGCCTCGGCGCCTTCGGAATTGGTGACGCCGGGGATGGCCAGCGCGGCTTCCTCGGCCTCGGCGGTGCGGGCGATGAGCTGCTCGGCGGTCGGCTCGGCCTCGTCGGCGAGTTCCAGCGCGGCGGAGGTCAGGCCGTCCGGCGCGTCGGGCAGCCCGGCGTAGCGGTCTTCCGGCACCACCCGGGCCATCGCCACGGCGCGTTCGGCCAGCCCGGCGAAGCCGCGCGGCGAGGCATCGGTGGAGGCGACGATCGCCTGCCGCTGGTTGCCCGGCGGGCCGATGAACACCCGGAGGCCGAGGTCGAAACCCTCGGCCCGCTCAAGCTGCTCGATCTTGCCGAGGCGCCGCTGCACGGACAGCGAGGCCGAAGACACCAGCAGCGCATCCGCCGCATCGGCGCCGGCCTTGCGGGCGGCGGCGACCAGGTCCTGGAGGGTATCCGCGTGGCTCATGCCGCCAACCTCGCTGCGATTTCGGAAAGGCTCGGCACCTTGCCCGCCGGGCCGAGCGCGGCCAGGGTGGGGGTGCCGCGGAAGGCGGCGACCGCGGCTTCCTGCACCTGCTCGATGGTGACCGCGGCGATCTTCGCCTTGGTTTCCTCCACCGGGATGATCCGGCCATGCACCTGGATCTGCCGGGCAAGCTGCTCGGTCCGGCTGCCGGTCGATTCCAGGCTCATCAGCAGGCTGGCGCGAAGCTGCGCCTTGGCGCGGTCCAGCTCGTCCTGGGTGACGGTGGTCTGCACCTTGCGGAGTTCCTCCAGCGCCACCGGCATCAGCTCCTCCGCCTCCTCCTCGCCGGTGCCGGCATAGACCCCGAACAGGCCGCCATCGTCGAAGGCGATGCGCGAAGGAATAGATCGAATAGACCAGCCCGCGCTTCTCGCGGATCTCCTGGAACAGCCGGGACGACATGCCGCCGCCGAGCAGGGTGCGACAGCAGCTGCGACGGGTAGTGCAGCCGGTCCTCGTAGCCGACGCCGGCGAAGCCGAGCACGAGATGCACCTGCTCGAGGTCGCGCTCCTCGCGGAACTCGCCGCCGGCGTAGCGCGGCGGCCTCGGGCGGCGGCGGGCAGACCTGCGGCAGGTCGCGCGAAATGGGTCTGCACGAGGTCGAGCAGGGCGTCGTGCTCGAGCGCGCCGGCGGCGGCGACCACCATGCGTGCCGGGCCGTAGTGGCGCGCGCATGTAGCCGGTCAGCGCCTCGCGCGCTCATCCGCCGGATGATCTCCTCGGTGCCGAGCACCGGGCGGCCGATCGGCTGGCCGGGATAGGCGCGTGGCCTGGAAGTGGTCGAAGATGATGTCGTCCGGCGTGTCGTTGGCCTGGCCGATCTCCTGCAGGATGACCGCCGCGCTCGCGCTCCAGCTCCTCCGGGATCGAAGGTGGAATGGGTCAGGATGTCGGCGATGATGTCGGCGGCGAGCGCCAGGTCTTCCTTCAGCACCTTGGCGTAGTAGGCGGTGTTCTCGCGCGCGGTGTAGGCGTTGAGGTGGCCGCCGACAGCCTCGATCTCCTCGGCGATGGCCGCGGCGTCGCGCTGCTCGCGTGCCCTTGAAGGCCATGTGCTCGAGCAAGTGGGAGACGCCGTTCTCCGCGGCCGTCTCGTGCCGCGTGCCGGCGTCGACCACAGGCGCCGAACGAGACACGGTCTCGACCCGCGGCATCGGTCTCGGACGACCACGGTGAGGCCGTTGGGCAGGCGGGTGACGCGGACGGCTTCGTTCATCGGTCGATCTCCTGCATGGCGGCGGCCCATGCCGCATTGCGGCGGGCATGGGCACGCACGAAGGCTTCGACGCCGGCGAGGTCGGCGGGCAGCACGGGCGAAGCGTTCCGGCCGCTCATATAGGTCGGCGAGGCGCGGCGGCAGCGGGGGCGGATGCCGGTGGCCTGCTCGACCGCGTCCGGGAACTTCGCCGGATGGGCGGTGGCGAGCGCGACCACGGGAATCGCCGCATCCGTCCGGCGCGTGCGGCGCGCGCGCCGGCGGCGGTGCCGATGGCGGTATGCGGGTCGACCAGGTAGCCGGCGGCCTCGCACAGGTCGGCGGATCTCGGCCAGCGTGCCCGCGTCGTCCAGCCCGAAGCCGCGGAACAGCGCGGCGCGCGTCGCGCCAGGCGGCGTCGGGCACCGGCATGCGGCCCTCGGCGCGGAAGCGCGCGCATGGTCTCGGCCGTCGCGGCGCCGTCGCGGCCGAGCAGCTCGAACAGCAGGCGCTCGAAATTGCGAGCGACCTGGATGTCCATGCTGGGCTGAGTGGTCGGCTCGACCGGCGCGGATCGCATGTCGTTCGCCGCAGAAGAAGCGGGCCAGGATGTCGTTGCGGTTGGAGCCGATGATCAGCCGCTCGACCGGCAGGCCCATCCGCCGCGCCGCCTAGGCCGGCAAAGACGTTGCCGAAATTGCCGGTCGGCACGCCGAAGGCGACCGGCCGGTCCGGCGCGCCGAGCGCAGCGCCGCCGGCGACGTAGTAGGCGATCTGCGCCATGATCCGCGCCCAGTTGATCGAGTTGACCGCCGACAGCCGCATCTCGCTCGCGGAAGGCGCGCGTCGTCGAACATCGCCTTCACCAGGTCCTGGCAGTCGTCGAAGGTGCCCTCGATGGCGATGTTGTGCGACGTTGGGCGACAGCACCGTGGTCATCTGCCGGCGCTGCACCTCGCGAGACGCGGCCCTGCGGGTGCAGGATGAAGATGTCGATGGCGGCGCGGTCGCGGCAGGCCTCGATGGCGGCCGAGCCGGTGTCGCCCGAGGTGGCGCCGACGATGGTGACGCGCTCGCCCGCGCTTGGCCAGCACATGGTCGAACAGCCGGCCGAGCAGCTGCAGCGCCATGTCCTTGAAGGCCAGCGTCGGGCCGTGGAACAGCTCCAGCGCGAAGCAGCGGGTATCGAGCTGGACCAGCGGCGCCACCGCCGGATGGCCGAAGCCGGCATAGGCGGCGCCGGTCATGCCGCGCAGTCTCCTCGAAGGTCAGCGCCGCCGGTGAAGCGGTGCGATCAGCCGGGCCGCGAGCTCGGCATAGGGCAGGCCGCGCAAGGCGCGCCATTCCGCTGGCCGACAGGCTGGGCCAGCTTTCGGGCACGTACAGCCCGCCATCCTCGGCGAGGCCGGCGAGCAGGACGGATTCGAAATCGCGGGGCGCGGCCTGGCCGCGGGTGCTGAGGTAGCGCATGCAGGCATATTCTAGCAGGCTGGCGAAAGGGCGGGAAATCGCTTCCCCTCACCGGCCGACGAGCGCCACCAGTGATTGAATATACTGGTGACAATTCTCGGTATTTACAGTAATGTGGCGTCAATGCGGCATAAGATCAGACGGATGGGTCAGGAAGATGCGCGGCGCTACGCCCCGGCGACGCTGCGCAACCGCGACGCCATCCTGGCCGAGCTTCGCCGGCACCTGCCCGCCACCGGGCTGGTGCTGGAAGTGGCCAGCGGCAGCGGCGAACATGCGGTGCATTTCGCCGCCGCCCTGCCCGGCCTGGTGTTCCAGCCCAGCGACCCGCATCCGGATGCCCGCGCCAGCATCGACTGCTGGGCCAGCCGGGCCAGGCTGCCCAACATCCGCCCGGCCCTGGCGCTGGACGCCGCCGCCGAGGACTGGCCGGTCGCCGCGGCCAATGCCGTGGTCTGCATCAACATGATCCATATCGCCCCCTGGGCAGCGGCGCTGGGGCTGCTGCGCGGCGCGGCGCGGCTGCTGCCACCCGGCGGGCCGCTGGTGCTCTACGGCCCCTACCGCCGCGACGGCGCCCATACCGCGCCGAGCAACGCGGCCTTCGATGCCGACCTGCGCGCCCAGGACCCGGCATGGGGCATCCGCGACCTGGAGGCGGTGGCCGCGGCGGCGGCGGCGCAGGGCTTCGGGCCGCCGGAGGTGAGCGCGATGCCGGCCAACAACCTGACGGTGGTCTTCCGCCGCGCAGCCTGATGCGCCACGCTGCCCCGCCAGGGGGAGAAGCGGGCATGGAAACGGATTACGTCGTCATCGGCGCCGGTTCGGCCGGCTGCGTCGTCGCCAGCCGGCTGAGCGAGACCGGCGCCCGCGTCGTCCTGCTGGAGGCCGGCCCGAGCGACTGGTACCCCATGATCCACGTCCCCGCCGGGATGCTGAAGCTGATCTACAACCCCCGGGTCAACTGGAACTACCTGACCGAGCCCGAGACCGGGCATCGGCGACCGCGCCATCCGCTGGCCGCGCGGCAGGGTGCTGGGCGGCACCTGCTCGATCAACGGCATGCTGTATGTGCGCGGCAACCCGGCCGATTTCGACGGCTGGGCGCAGATGGGCTGCCGCGGCTGGACCTACGACGACGTGCTGCCCCACTTCCGCCAGTCGGAGGACTACGCGACCGGGCGACCCGGCGGTGCGCGGCAAGGGCGGCGTGCTCAAGGTCGAGGACTACCGCACCATCCTGCCGCTGACCCACCGCTTCGTCGAGGCGGCGCAGCAGGCCGGCCACGCCTTCCGCCGCGACCTCAACGGCGCCGAGCAGGAAGGCGTCGGCTATTCGCAGATGACCCGCGCCGGCCGCTTCCGCGCGCTCCACCGCGCGGACCTTCCTGCGAGGCCGCCAGGGGCCGCGCCAACCTGCGGATCGAGACCAATGCCCCGGCGACCCGGCTGATGTTCGAGGGCAAGCGCTGCGTCGGCGCCGCGCTTCCGCCGCGATGGCGTGGAGCACGAGGTGCGCGCGCCGCGGGAGGTGATCCTGTCCGGCGGCGCGGTCAACTCGCCGCATCTGCTGCAGGTCTCGGGCATCGGCCCGGCGGCGCATCTGCGTCGAATCGGCGTCGAGGTGGTGCACGACATGCCGCGGGTCGGCGCCAACCTGCAGGACCACTACGTCGCGCGGGTGTCAGCACCGGGTGAAGGACGCCATCTCCATCAACCAGCTCGCGCGCGGCCTGCGGCTGGCCGGCGAGGTGGCGCGCTGCGCCGTGCAGCGGCCGTGGCGCGCTGACCTTCGGCGTCACCACGGCGCAGGTGTTCTGCCGCATCCGCGAGGGGCTGGCCAGCCCCGACCTGCAATTGCTGTTCACCCCCGCCAGCCTACGACAGGAGCGTCTTCGGCGTGCTGGAGCGGGAGCCGGGCATGACCGTCGCGGTCTGCCCGGTGCGGCCGGACAGCCGCGGCACGATCATGGCGAGATCGCGCCGATCCCGTTCGACCGGCCGGCGATCCGCCCGAACTACCTCGTCGCAGTATTCGACGACCGCAGGTGATGCGGGCCGGCATCGCCTCACCCGGCGGATCTTCGCCGCCCGCCGCCATCGCGCAGTACAGCGCGGCCGAGACTGATGCCGGGGCCGGAGGTCCGCACCGAGGACGAGGTGCTCGGGCTACATGCGCGAACACGGCACCACCATCTACCACCCGGTCGGCACCTGCCGGATGGGCGAGGACCCGGCCAGCGTGGTGGACAGCGCGGCTGCGGGTGCGCGGCATCGGCGGGCTGCGGGTGATCGACGCCTCGGTGATGCCGACGCTGACCACCGGCAACACCAACGCGCCGACCATCATGATCGGCGAGAAGGGCGCGGCGATGATCCGCGAGGACGCCGCCGCCTGAGGCCGGCCCGCGGCCGGGTCAGGCGAAGTCGATGGTGACGCCGACGCTGAACGCCCAGGAGAACAGGGCGTTGTCGCCCTCCATGGAATGGATGTTGGTGATGTCGCCCTGGAGCTCGACCGCAGCGACGGCATCGTGGATTTCCTCGCCCCAGGCCTTCGACCGGGTCATGCCGAAGCCGATGTCGGGGCCGGGGCCGGTGGTGCTGATCACGAAGCTCCTGGTGACGCTCTCGGAATGGGCATCCTCGCCGGCGCCGATGCCCGAGGTATAGGTCACGACCAGGACGCCGGAACCGTCGCCACCGGTCTCGGCGGCCCCGAGGAGCGTGGTCGTGGCCAGGACACTGCCGTCGGCCGTTGCCTCGGCATCCAGCCTGGCGGTGTCCACCTGCTTGCCGCTCTGCGCGACGAGCCTTGCCGCCAGGGCGGTGTGCGACGCGCCGCCGAGGGCGATGGAGCTGCCGTTGAGGAAAGCGCTTGCCGCCATGTCCGTAACTCCCCGCCGATGGTTGACGCCCGACCTTTGCTGCAGGTCATACAGGCCAGGATGGCGGGTCCGGCCGCCGGCGGGGTGGCTGATTAGGGTGGATGGCCATTGGCGGTAGGCTGCCATGCACCGAACGCCGCCGATCGCCAAAAGGCGGGGCAGGCGAAAGGCGGATACGGCGCGTTGCGGCCTTCAAGCCGGCCGCCGGGACGGGCTAGGGTTGCCCGGCCTTGCCGCAGCGGCGGGCCGCGGCCCACCAGCAGACGAGCGATTGCCATGGACAGCGATATCACCAGCCTCCGCCGGCTGATCGAGGGCGCCCGCCGCGCCGTGGTGTTCACCGGCGCCGGCATCAGCACGGAGTCCGGCATCCCCGACTTCCGCAGCCCCGGCGGGGTCTGGGACGCAGATGGAGCCGATCATGTTCCACGAATTCTGCGCCTCCGAAGCAGGCGCGGCGCGAAACCTGGCGGCGCCGCTTCGCCATGCGACCCGATGATGCGCGCGGCGCGAGCCCAACCGCGGCCACCGCGCGGTCGGCCCGGCTGGTGCGGCGAGGGCAAGGCCAGCGCCGTCATCACCCAGAACATCGACGGGCTGCACCAGGCCTCCGGCATCCCCGAGGCGCGGGTGATCGAGCTGCACGGCAACACCACCTATGCGCGCCTGCCTCGATTGCGGCGAGCGCTACGAGATCGACGAGCTGCGCGCTGCCTTCGAGCGGGATGGCGACGTGCCGGATTGCGCGGCCTGCGGCGGGCTGGTGAAGACCGCGACCATCAGCTTCGGCCAGTCCATGCCGGAGGCGCCGATGCTGCGGGCCGAGCAGGAGATGCTGGCGGCCGACCTCTTCATCGTGCTCGGCTCGTCGCTGGTGGTCTATCCGGCGGCCGGCTTCCCGGAACTGGCGAAGCGCAACGGCGCCCGCCTCGCCATCGTCAACCGCGAGGAGACCGGGCTGGACGAGATCGCCGACCTGGTGATCCGCCGCGGCATCGGCGATGTGCTGGGCGGCGCGGTGGGCACCAACTGATCAGGCGGGCCAGGTTCAGGCGGGCTTGGCGCCGGCCCCGCCGAACCGCCGCATGAGGGGCGCCAGCACCCGCTCCACCACCGGGATGAGAGCCGCGCCGACCAGCAGGCCAAGCACGCCCGAGGCGGTGGCGGTGACCAGCCATTCGGCGGCGGCGCCGCCCGCCGGCAGCGCCTGGCCGACCGCCACGGCGGCGTCATGCACCGCGTGCCCCAGCGCGCCCAGCCCGTATTCCTCAAGCCCATGGATGATGATGCCGCCGCCGACCCACACCATGGCGGCGGTGCCGACCACGCCGAGCACCCGCAGGAACACCGGCATCCCGCGCACCAGGCCGCGGCCGAAGCCCTGGATCAGCGGCCGCAGCAGCCGGTCGGCGCTCGAGGGCGCCTGGCCTGGCTCCAGCCGCCGCAGCCCGAGCAGCCCGGATGCCGGCCGCGGCTCCGCGGCGAGGGCCACGCCGACGTCATCCGCCTTCACGATCAGGGCCACCCCGCCATAGACCAGGACGGTGAAGCCGGTGCCGACCGCCGCCAGCACCGCCACCTGGGTCCAGACCGAGGTATCGGGCAGGGTGGAGAGGGTGACCGCCATGATCTCGGCCGAGAGGATGAAGTCGGTCTTGATCGCGCCGCTGACCTTGGCGTTCTCCAGGCTCTTCGCGTCCCGGCGGGCGACGCTGATCGCTGCCTCATGGCCATGGGCCTTGTGGGGCCAGAGTGCCTCGTAGACCTTCTCCGCCCCCTCGTAGCAGAGGTAGGCGCCGCCCAGCATGAGCAGCGGGGTGATCACCCAGGGCGCGAACAGGCTGAGCGCGATGGCCGCCGGCAGCAGGTACAGCAGCTTGTTCTTCAGCGACCCGACGGCGATCCGGCCGACGATCGCCAGTTCGCGATGCGCGGCGAAGCCGACGACATAGCGCGGCGTGACTGCGGCGTCGTCGATGACGAGGCCGGCGGCCTTCGCACCGGCCTTGCCCGCCTGGGCCGCCACGTCATCGAGGGAGGCCGCGGCGACCTTGGCCAGGCCCACCACGTCGTCGAGCAATGCGATCAGGCCTGTACTCACGGATGCTCCTGTCGAACCAAGGCCCTGGCGGTTGGCAGCGCGCGTGATGGCATGCGCCGCCCGGGGGGACAAGCTGCTGCTGCCGTTGCCGCTGCCACGCCGGGCAGCGGCGAGCCACGCCGAAAGGTTACATCGGCTGGGTACGGTGGCGTACAGAGTCACCACCATATCGCGGGCATCCGTGGTGGACCGCTCGCCGCTGCGCCACGCATCCGGCAGTCCGGAGTGCCAGCGGCTCATCGCACGGTTGAACCGGAGGTTCGCCATGGTTCAGGCCGATGAATCCTCACCTCCCGCCTTCAGCAACCGGCTGCTGGCGGCCCTGCCGCCCGAGGAGCTGGCCCGGCTGCGGCCCCGGCTGGAACCCTTCGAGCTGACCGCGCACCAGACCCTGCACAGCCAGGGCGAGCCGCTGCCGTCGGCATATTTCCCCGAATCCGGCTGGGTTTCCCTGCTGGTGCGGCTGGAGGACGGCGAAAGCGCCGAGGTCGGCGTGGTGGGCCGCGAGGGCATGGTGGGCATGCCGCTGATGATGGGTGGCACGGATGCCGAGCTCGATGCCCTGGTGCAATGCCCCGGCACCGCCCTGCGGCTGGGCGCCGCCGCCTTCCAGGCCGCCATGGAGGCCAGCCCGGCTTTCCAAAAGCTGATGCTGCGCTATGCCCTGGTTCGGCATGTCCATTCGACCCGGATGGCAGCCTGCAACGCCCGGCACCCCTTGGGCCAGCGGCTCGCCCGGTCGCTGCTGATGGCGCATGACCGGGCCGATGACGATACCCCGATCACCCATGAGGTGCTGTCGATGATGCTAGGCGTGCGCCGGGCCGGGGTGACGGTGGCGGCCGGCGCCATGCAGCGGGCCGGACTGATCCGCTACTGCCCCGGCCACATCACCATCACCGACCGGGCGGGCCTCGAAGCCCATGCCTGCGAATGCTACGGGGTGATCCGCCAGGCCTCCGACCGGCTGCTCGGCTCCGGCCCGAAGGACCGCTGAGCCGCCCGGCGGTCAGCCGGCCTGCCGGGGTCGCCAGATGGCGGTGTGCCGCACCCGGGCGAACGGGGCGGCATTGCCGTCCAGCACCCAGGCGTCGAGGTCGACCAGCCGGTGGCCCTTGCGCTCGTAGTTGCCGGTGACGCAGGCGCGCACCGTCAGCACCTCGCCCAGCCGGGGCGCCCGCAGGTTGCGCACCGTGCTGCCGACATGGATCCACGGCCCCAGCACCACATTCTGCACCAGCGCCTGGTTGCACAGCCGCAGCACCTGGCCGGGATGGGCGAGGCCCTCGGCGGCATAGAGCGGGTCCGTCTCCCGCACCGCGGCCAGGTAGTCGGCCAGCCGCTCCGCGGTGAGCACGAAGGGCTCGGTGCCAAGCCAGGTGCCGGTGACCAGCGATGCCTCGCTGGCCGGCGGGCGGGTGGCGGGCGGCGGCTGCCAATGGGTCTCGCCCGGGGCGGGTGGCGCATCTTCGGGCATCCAGGCGCGGCCGGTGGCGCAGACCGCCTCGCCGCGCCGCAGGGTGAGGTGCAGCCCGTCCGCGGCTTCCGCGGCCTCGACCGTGACGAGGTCGCCGTCATAGACCGGCGACTGGAAGCGGCATTCGGCGGCGCCCCGCTCCAGCCAGTCCCGGCCCCAGTGGCGGACGGCGGGGTGGCAGGCATAGGCATAGACCTCGACACCGGGGACCAGGGCCCCGGTGAAGCCGAAGCGGCGGGCCACCGTGTCGTCGTGGATCTTGTTCTCGGAGGCGGCCGAGAGGTTGAAGGCGCGGACCTCGTAGGGCTGGGTCATGGCGTTTCCCTGGGGGCTTGCCCGGGCGGTGCCGGGGGGGGCTTGCCCGGACGGTGCCGGGGGTGGCTGGCGTGCCAGGGGAATGATGCCCGCGCCACCCGCCGGCCGGCCAGCCGGAACATCGCCCGCGCTACATCAGGTACCGGGTGCGCAGGTGGTCCATGAAGTCGCCGGGGTCCAGCGGCTTGCCGGTCGCGTGCCGCAGCAGGTCCTGGAAACCGAGGCGGGAGCCCTGGCTGTGGACATTCTCCCGCAGCCATCCGGCCAGCGGGGCCATCTCGCCGCGGGCCATGGCGTCATCCAGCCTGGGTAGCGCCCGCCGCGCCGCCTGCATGAGCTGCGCCGCCGCCATGGCGCCGAGGGTGTAGCTGGGGAAGTAGCCGAAGGCGCCGTCATGCCAGTGGATGTCCTGCAGGCAGCCCCGGGCGTCATCCGGCGGGGTGATGCCGAGCAACCTGGAAAAACCCTCGGCCCAGGCGGCGGGCAGCTCCGCCACCTCCAGCTCGCCGGCGATCAGCGCGCGTTCCAGCCGGAACCGCAGGATCACATGCGCGGGATAGGTCAGTTCGTCGGCATCGACCCGGATGAAGCTGCGGCCAACCCGGCGCCAGTGCAGCGCGAGGTTGGCGCGGGCATAGGTTTCGGCATCGCCGCCGAAGGCCGCGTGCAATTCGCCGCCGAGGAAGTGCAGGAAGGCATCGGACCGGCAGGCCTGCATCTCGATGATGAGGCTCTGGGATTCATGCGCCGCCATCCCCGCCGCCTCGCCCACCGGCTGGCGGGCCCAGGCTTCCGGCAGGCCGCGCTCGTACAACGCATGGCCGGTCTCGTGCAGCACGCCGAGCAGCGCCTTGCCCACCTCCGCCTCGGAATAGAAGGTGGTGATGCGGATATCGGTGGGGGTGCCGCCGCAGAAGGGATGCAGGCTCTCGTCCAGCCGGGCATGCGCGTAGTCCAGCCCGACCCGTTCGGACAGGTCGCGGCACAGCCGGCGCTGCATGGCGGCGGGGAATGGCCCGGGCAGCGGCAGCGGCGTGCCGCGGGCGGCCTGGAGCGACTCGGCCCGGGGCAGCGCCTCGGCCAAAAAGGCCTCGTAGGCGGCGAAGACCGGCTCGACATCGGCGGCGGTGATGCCGGGCTGGTAGCCATCCATCAGCGCATCATAGGGCGTGAGGCCGAGCGGGCCGGACAGCGCCTGCGCCGCCTCCCGCTGCAGCCGCACCACCTCGGTGAGGTAGGGCCGGACCATGGCGAAGTCGGCGCCGGCCTTGGCGCTGCGCCAGACCTTCTCGCAGGCGGCGTTGGCGCGCTCGGTGGCCTCGACCAGCGCGGTCGGCAGGGCGGTGGCCCGCAGATGGGCGCGGCGCATCAGGGCCAGGTTGGCGCCGTCCCACTCGCCCTCCGCCCGGGCGGCGGCGAGGTCCTCGGCCACCTCGGGGGCGGTCATCAATTCGTGCCGCAGCCCGGCCAGCACCGCGAGCTGCTCGCCGCGCGCCGCGCCGCCGCCGGGCGGCATCATCGCGCTGGCGTCCCAGTGGAGCATGCCGCTGGCCTCCCCCAGGGTGGCGATGCGGGCGAAGCGGGCCTTGAGGCGGGCGTAGGCGTCGCTCATGCGGCGGGGTCCTTCTCGTCTCGGCGGCGGGTCAGGAAGGCCACCAGCACGCCGAGCAGCGCGACGGCCAGGCCGTACCAGGTGATGGCGTAGCCGAGGTGCGGGTTCTGCGGCCGGGGCAGCGCCGTCGCGGCGACCGGCAGCCTGTCGGGCGGGGTGCCGGGCGGGGCCAGGGCCACCAGCCCGAAGGGCTCGGGCGGCGGCAGCCCGAGGGCATCGCCGATCACCGGCGGGTCGAACAGGAAGAAGCGGCGGCCGGCGGGGTCGTCGCTCGGGCTGTTCCAGTCCCGCACGTCGGGCTCGCGGATGTAGCCGGTGATGGCGACCTCGCCCTCCGGCCGGTCGATGCCGGCCGGCCGTTCCAGCGGCACCCAGCCACGGTTGACCAGAAGCGGCGGCGCATCCGGGCGCAGCAAGGGGGTCAGCAGGTTGCCGCCGAGGGTGGTGCCGCGCACCGAGATGCCGAGCAGCGCTTCCCGCGCATGGTCCAGCCGGCCGGTGGCGACCACCTTGGTGAAGGGCGGCGGCTGGCCCACCAGTGGCACCGGCGGGCCGGCCTCGGCCTCGGCGACGCGCTCCAGCAGGTCGGTCTTCCAGTACAGCCGCTGGACCTGCCAAGTGCCGAGGGCCAGCAGGACCGCCAGCACGGGCAGGCTGGCCAGGATGGGGAGCAGGATACGCCGCATGGATCAGCGGCCTCCGTCGTCCCGCTGCCGGCCGATATGGTGGCGGTACTGCAGGCCGACCAGCAGCGCCTTGGCGAAGCGCGTCACGAACAGCGTGAGGCCGAGGATCACCACCGGCCAGATCAGCGCATGCACCCAGAGCGGCGGCTGATACTTCACGTCCACCACCAGGGCTGCGACCACGGTGATGGCGCCGACCAGGAACACGCCGGCCACCGCCGGGCCGTCGCCCGCGTCATGCGCGCTGAGCTCGAGGCCGCATTCCGGGCAGCTTTCGCGCACCGCCAGCAGCCCGGAAAACAATGGGCCGCTGCCGCAGCGCGGACAGCGGCCCAGCAGGGCGGCCCGCGCGAGCGGGGCCGCCTGGTCCGGCATGGAGGTCAGTGTTCCATGATCTGGCCGGCGCCGAGGAAGTAGATGGCCACGAACAGGAACAGCCACACCACGTCGACGAAGTGCCAGTACCAGGCCGCCGCCTCGAAGCCGAAGTGGCGCTGCGGGGTGAAGTGCCCCTTGATGGCCCGCACCAGACAGACCAGCAGGAAGATGGTGCCGATGATGACGTGGAAGCCGTGGAAGCCGGTCGCCAGGAAGAACACCGAGGGATAGACGCCACCGGTGAAGGCGAAGGGCGCCTCGGCATATTCCACCGCCTGCAGGAAGGTGAAGGACATCCCCAGCCCGACCGTCAGGGCGAGGCCGATGATCATCGCCCGGCGGTCGTTGTGCAGCAGCCCGTGATGCGCCCAGGTGACCGTGGTGCCCGAGAGCAGCAGGATCATGGTGTTCAGGAAGGGCAGGCCGAAGGGGTCGAAGGTAAGGATGCCCGCTGGCGGCCAGATCGCCGTCGCGGCGCCGGAAACATGTTCCGGGTAGAGCGCGAAGTGGAAATAGGCCCAGAAGAAGGCCACGAAGAACATCACCTCGGAGGCGATGAACAGCAGCATCCCATAGCGCAGGCCGATCCGCACGACCGGGGTATGCATGCCCGGGGTGCGGGATTCCTTGATGACGTCGCGCCACCAGAAGAAGGCGGTGGCCAGCACGCTGGCGGCGCCGAGATACAGCAGCCACCAGCTGCCGTAGTGCGCCTGCATGATGATGCCGAGCACCAGCGCGCCGCCGGCGAAGGCGCCGGCAATCGGCCAGGGGGACGGATCCACCAGGTGGTAGGGATGCTTGTGCAGCGGAGGGGGCTCCGCGGTCGCCGTCATATCGGAGGAGCTGGCCATTGCGCGTCCTGGTATCATGCCGCCGGGGCCGGGGCCCGGGAAAGGCCCCGCCGGTTGGGCCGCATCAATCCCTAAAACCCCGCAGCAATCAAGCCCATGCGGCGCATTGGGTGCGTCTTGTCAGGGGGTGGCGGTGCGGGCCTGGCCCACATGCGCCCCGGCACTGGCCAGCGCACCGGCCCGTTCCGCGTCTTCCAGGGTGCGGAAGAAGGTATAGCTGATGGTGATGGTGCGGATGCCGCTGGTGTTGGGGTCCTCGGCGATCTTCGGGTCGACCCAGAAGCTCAGCGGCATGTCAGCTTTCTGGCCGGGCTCCAGCGTCTGGTTGTCGAAGCAGAAGCAGGCGGTCTTGTGGAAATACTTCCCCACCACCTCGGGGGTCACGTTGTAGGTGGCGACCCCGGTGGTCGGCACCGCCGACAGGCTCTGCGCCTCATAGAAGCCGAGCCCCTCCTCGCCGACGCGGAGCGACATGGCGGGTGTCACCGGCCCGAAACGCCAGGGCAGGTTGGGCTGGGTATTGGCGTTGAAGCGGATGGTCAGCACCTTCTCGCCCGCGCCGGGCGCCGCGGCACCGCCGGTCTGCACGGTGCCGTTGTAGCCGGTGGCGCGGCAGAACATGTCGTAGAGCGGCACCGAGGCGAAGGCGAGGCCGACCATGCCGGCGACAAATCCGCCGACCCCGAGGCCAAGGCGGCGGTTGCGGCGGCGGAGGGCTTCGGACTGGGGATGTTGCATGATGCGTCTCAGATGGCGGCGATGGGCGCCGCCGCAAGCCTCACCCGCGCAGCACGCGGGCGGTGCTGATGAAGAAGAACAGCACGACCAGGGCGAGCAGCACCCCGAGCAGCGCCCAGTTCTTCTGCCGGCGGCGGCGGTCGAGATCGGCACGCTGTTCGGGGGTCATCGGCATGGGGGTCATCCGAGCACCTGATTGTCCACCACCAGCGCGATGAACAGCAGCGCGAGATAGAGCAGCGAATAGCGGAAGGCCTTCTTGGCCGGCACGTCGTTGGTCAGGCTGCGGCCGGTCTCGTCCTGGCGGTCGCGCCATACCGCCACGGATTGCCGCAGGAACTCGGCGCCGAGCAGCAGGGCGCTGGCGGCATAGAGCCAGCCGGCGAAGCCCAGCGCCCAGGGCAGCAGGGTCAGCGGCACCAGCAGGATGGTATAGAGCAGCACCTGCCGGCGGGTCTCCCGCGCGCCGTGGGTGACGGGGAGCATCGGCACGCCGACCTTCGCGTAGTCGGCATGGGCCCAGAGGCTGAGCGCCCAGAAATGCGGCGGGGTCCAGAAGAAGATGATGGCGAACAGCAGCAGCGGCGCCAGGGTCACGTCCCCGGTGACCGCGGCCCAGCCGATGACCGGCGGGAAGGCACCGGCGGCACCGCCGATGACGATGTTCTGCGGGGTCCGGCGCTTCAGCCACATGGTATAGACGAAGACGTAGAAGCCAATGGACAGCGCCAGCACCCCGGCCGCCACCCAGTTGGTCGCCAGCCCCATGATGGCGACCGAGGCGACGGCCAGGGCCACGCCATAGGCCAGCGCCGCGCCCGGGGCGACGCGGCCGGCCGGGATGGGCCGGTTGGCGGTGCGGCGCATCACCGCATCGATGTCGCGGTCGTACCACATGTTGATGGCGCCCGCGGCGCCGGCGCCGAGCGCGATGCAAAGCACCGCGGCGATGGCCAGCGACGGGTGCAGCGAGCCGGGTGCCACCAGCAGCCCCGCCACGCCGGTCAGTACCACCAGCGAGATGACCCGCGGTTTGAGAAGGGTGAGCCAGTCCCTGACCTCGGAGAGATCCTGCGGCTCGGTCCCGGCGATGATGTCACTCATGAACGCGATGTAGGCCCTGGATGCGGAAAACGCCACACCCCGGAGGGTGTGGCGCTGCCGATATTCGATGGAAGCTGCGGCGGATCAACGGATGCGCGGCAATTCCTCGAAGGTGTGGAAGGGCGGCGGGCTGCTGACCTGCCATTCGAGGGTGGTCGCGCCCTCGCCCCAATAGTTGTCGGCCACCTGCTCCTTGGAGGTGAAGGTCCTCCAGCAGACGTAGAAGAACACCAGCATGGAGGCCGCCGAGATGTAGGACCCCATCGAGGAGACGAAGTTCCAGCCGGCAAAAGCGTCGGGGTAGTCCGGGTAGCGGCGGGGCATGCCCTGCGCGCCGAGGAAGTGCTGCGGGAAGAACAGCAGGTTGGCGCCGACGAACAGCATCCAGAAGTGCACCTTGCCCCAGAACTCCGGGTACTGACGCCCGCTCATCTTGCCGATCCAGTAGTAGAAACCGGCGAAGATCGAGAAGACCGCACCCAGGCTGAGCACGTAGTGGAAGTGCGCCACCACGTAATAGGTGTTGTGCAGGATGACGTCGACGCCGGCATTGGCCAGCTTCACGCCGGTGACGCCACCGACCGTGAACAGGAAGATGAAGCCGATCGCCCAGAGCATCGGCACCTTCAGGCTGATGGAGCCGCCCCACATGGTGGCGATCCAGCTGAAGATCTTGATGCCCGTCGGCACTGCAATGACCATGGTGGCGGCCATGAAGTAGGCCCGCGTGTCCACGTCGATGCCCGAGGTGAACATGTGGTGCGCCCACACGATGAAGCCGACCACGCCGATGGCGACCATGGCGTAGGCCATGCCGAGGTAGCCGAAGATCGGCTTGCGGCTGAAGGTCGAGATGATATGGCTGATGATGCCGAAGCCCGGCAGGATCATGATGTAGACTTCGGGGTGGCCGAAGAACCAGAACAGGTGCTGGAACAGCACCGGGTCGCCGCCACCCGCCGGGTTGAAGAAGGCGGTGCCGAAGTTACGGTCGGTGATCAGCATGGTGATGGCGCCCGCCAGCACCGGCACGGCCAGCAGCAGCAGGAAGGCGGTGACCAGCATCGACCACACGAACAGCGGCATCTTGTGCAGGGTCATGCCCGGCGCGCGCATGTTGAAGATGGTGGTGATGAAGTTCGCCGCACCCATGATGGAGGAAGCGCCCGCCAAGTGGAGCGAGAATAGCGCCATGTCCATCGCCGGGCCGGGGTGGTAGGTGCTGTCCGACAGCGGGGTGTAGATGGTCCAGCCCGCGCCGGGGCCGGAGCCCACGAACAGGCTGGCGCCCAGCAGCAGGAAGGCCGGCACCAGCAGCCAGAAGCTGATGTTGTTCATCCGCGGGAAGGCCATGTCCGGCGCGCCGATCATCAGCGGGACGAACCAGTTGCCGAAGCCGCCGATCATTGCCGGCATGACCACGAAGAACACCATGATCAGGCCGTGGGCGCTGACCACCGCATTCCACATCTGGCCATCGGCGAAGAACTGCATGCCGGGGCTCTGCAGTTCCATCCGCATCAGGACCGACAGCGCGACGCCGACGACCCCGGCGAAGATCGCGAAGATGAGGTAGAGGGTGCCGATGTCCTTGTGGTTGGTGCTGAACAGCCAACGCGACACGAAACCCGGCTTGTGGTCGTGGTGGTGGCTGTCGTCGTGGCTTGCGCCGTGGGCACTGTGGTCTGCGGTCGCCATCGGGTCCGTCCGCCTCGTTCGGGTGGTTCAGCCGTGCCGCCGGTATTACCGGCGGGCCTCGGCAAGCTGCTGGGTGGTGGTTGCCTCGGCCGGCTGCGCGGTGGAGACCACCACCGGCGTGCCGTCGGCCGCGGCGAATCGGCGCCCGGGCCTGCTCGACCCAGGCCTCGAATTCAGGGGCCGGCACTGCCCGCACCATGATCGGCATGAACCAGTGGTTGGTCCCGCAGATCTGGTTGCACTGGCCGTAGTAGACACCGGCGTAGTCGGCGCGGAACCAGGTCTCCAGCGTCCGGCCGGGGATGGTGTACTTCTGCACCCCGAGCGAGGGGACGAAGAAGCTGTGGATCACGTCCTGGCCGGTGGTCAGCACGCGCACCGTGGCGCCCACCGGAATGACCAGCGGCTCATCGACCGTGAGGTTGCGCAGCTGGCCGGGCTGCAGGTCCTCGGTGGGGATCGGCCGGCTGTCGAAGGCGAAGTTGCCGTGGTCCGGGTAGGTGTAGTTCCAGTACCACTGCCGGCCCTGCACATTGATGGTCATGTCCGCATCCCGCGCCCGGTCCTGGTAGTAGATCAGCCGGAAGGACGGGATGGCGATAACCACCAGGATCAGCACGGGCACAACGGTCCAGGCGATCTCCAGGGTGGTGTTGTGGCTGGTGGTCGAGGGCGTCGCATGCGCCGCGGCACGGTACCGCCACATGCAATAGCCCAGCAGCGCCATCACGAAGATGGTGATGGCGATGATGATCCACAGGACCAGGGTGTTGAAGTCGTGGATCGCTTCCTTTACCGGCCCGCCGGCCTGCTGCAGCTCGATGCCCCATGCGGAGGGCGCGCCGACGAATGGCACCGCCTCCTCCGGCCGGGCGGGTATCCTGCGCCAGCGCCGGCCCGAACAGGCCGAACGCGCCAATGAAGACCGCCAGCGGCAGCCCCGATGCCTTACCGAACCAACGCCCGATCACCGTTGCATACTGTGTCCCGCCTGCGCGCGGTGCGCGCACCGCCTGAAAGCTGTCCCGCCGCCCGGGCTGGCCGGCCGACGCACCACCGCCCCCGGTTTCGGGAAGGCGGGCGGCGCGGCCGGACCATAGTCGCCCGGCACCGCACCGCACAAGTGAGCCTGTCCCGGGGATGCGCAAGTGCGGTGGAGAATTCGCCGTCCACGAGGAAAATCGGCGGTGCTGATGGCCGCCGGCACCTGCTTCAGGCCAGCGCCGGATTCGGCACACGCACCAGGGTGAACAGCCCGAAGGGCGGGCATTCGATGGTCTCGGCCGCGGCAAGCGGGTCGTCCAGCAGGTCCGTCAGGGCGAAATCCGGATGCCAGCCGAGCACCCGCGAAAGCGGCGCCAGGGTCCGCTCGGCCCACCAGCGCAGTCCGCCCGCGGCGGCGAAGTGGTTGACGAACAGCAGCTCGCCGCCCGGCCGGACCACACGGCGCATCTCCCGGTACAGCCGCCGGGCATCCGGCACCACGGTCGCGGTGAACATCGCGACAGCGATGTCGAAGCTGCCGTCCTGGAAGGCCATGGATTCCGCATCCATCTCGACCAGCCCGGCCACGTTGCGCAGCCGGTCCGTGGCGACGCGGTCGCGCGCCCGGCGCAGCATGTCGCGCGACAGGTCGATGCCGACGACCTGCTTCTGCGGGCTGTAGAGCGGCAGGGCGAGGCCGGTGCCGACGCCCACCTCCAGCACCTTGGTGCCGGGCAGCCGGTTGACCATGGCAACGGCGCGCTTGCGCCCCGCGCCGGAGACGCCACCGAACACCTCATCGTATACGCCGGCCCAGCGCCGGTAGGCGTCGCGGACGGCGGCGGCATCCAGCGCGGCCCGCGGATGGCCGATGCGATCACCGTGCTTCTGGTTGGGCTGCTGCAGCCTGGCGTGCGAAATGGCGCAACTCTCCCCGGATGTGGAAGTCTGCGCTAGACCAACGGCGCCGGGGACGCAAGCCGCGCCGTGACCGGCCGCCGCCGCCGTTCCGGCTTCGGCGGTTTCCGCCGATCCGGCGCATTCGCCAATATTGCCAGACATTTGCGGCGATATCCTTGGGACGCGGGAACGGCTGCCAAATCAGCCGCGGCGCCGCTCCGGCAGCGCAACCAGGATGCCGCCGGCGGCGATCACCGCCGCGCCCGCCAGCATCCACCCATCCGGCCAGTCGCCGAACACCAGCACCCCGGCCAGCGCCGCCCAGACCAGCTGGGTGTAGGACAGCGGCGCCAGCAGGCTGACCGGCGCGCGGGAATAGGCCAGCACCAGCAACCCGTGGCCCAGCGCGCCCAGCACCCCGAGCATCACCAGCAGCCCCCAATCCAGCGCTCCGGGCCAGATCCAGACCAGCGGCTGCGCCAGGCTGGTGGCCACCGCGGCGGCGAAGCCGGTATGCAGGATGGTGGTGCGGGGGTCGTCGATGGTCGCCAGCCGGCGGGTCAATATCTGGTAGACCGCGAACATCGCGGCGGTGCCGAGCGGCAGGATGGTGGCCCAGTGGGCCGGCGCCTCACCCGTCAGGAAGGGCGGCCGCAGGGCCACCAGCACGCCCAGCAACCCGATGCCGACACCAAGCCAGCGGCGCCATCCCACCCGCTCCCGCAGCCAGATGGCCGCCAACGCGACCGTGAACAGCGGCGAGGCGAAGCCTATCGCGGTGGCATCTGTCAGCGGCAGGTATTTCAACGCAGAGGAGAACATCAGGTTGGCGCCGGCCAGCATCAGGCTGCGCACCGCCTGCAACCAGGGCGCGCGGGACCGCCAGGGCAGCCGGCCCATGGTCAGCCGGAACAGCAGCGCCACAGCGACGAAGCTGAACAGGAAGCGCGCCCACATGAGCTGCGGCACGGCGAACTGCGCCGTCATCAGCTTCAGCAGCGTATCCATGCAGACGAAGACGGCCAGCGCCGAGACCTGCAGGGCGACGCCGGCGAGCCAGCCGTGCATCGGGCGGCCGGGGCGGTCAGGCGGGTGGCGGCAGGGTCAGGCGGCGTCTTCCCGGCGGTCGCGCGCCTTCACATAGGCGACGGCGGCGTGTTCCTGGCAGTAGGGCTTGCCGCCGATCGCCTCGGCCACGCAGAAGCGGAATTCCGGGGTGCCCGGCTCGCCGAGCGGCCAGCAGCAGCTGCGCATGGAAGCCCGGGGGAAGGCGCGCACCACCGCGCCGGCGGCCTGGCCGACCGGCTGGCCGAGCCGGTGCGCGGGGGCGGCATCGCGCGGCGAACCCGGGCTGGCCGGCAGGCGGCGCGGCTGGGCGGTGGCCGGGCGGCCCGCCGCATCGGCATCGCGCCGGATCGGGCTGGGCCGCGCATCGAGGTTCAGCCGGTGGGCCTTGCCGACCACGGCGTTCTTGGAGATGCCCATGCGCCGGCCGATCTCGGCCGTTGAATGACCCTCGGCCCAGAACGCGCGGAGCTGATCGATTGCTTCTGCCGTCCAGTCCATGTGGCTCTCCTCAAACGTGACCTAACCGAATGTCGTCACCCACAACATACGGTAGGATATCGCATGGCAGGGCCACAAGTTCTGGCCGGCGCCAAAAGCCATAAAAGCTGTGGACAACCTGAGATTTACAACCAGCCGGCCAGTATGCGCCAGAGCAGAGGCAATGCCAGGGCGGTCGCCAGCGCGTTCAGCCCCATCGCCAGCCCGCTGAAGGCACCCGCCGCGGCACTGACCGAAAGCGCCCGCGCGGTGCCGATGCCGTGCGCGGCGGTGCCGATGGCCAGGCCCCTCGCCCGCATGTCACGCACCCGCACCAGGTCCAGCACCAGCGGCCCGAGCGCCGCCCCGGTGATGCCGCTGCAGATCACCAGCGCCGCGGTCAGCGACGGCAGCCCGCCGATCCGCTCGGCGATGCCCATGGCGACCGGCGTGGTGACCGAGCGCGGCGCCAGCGAGGCGACCACTTCGGGCGCCGCGTCCAGCAGCAGCGCGATGGCCACGCCGACCGTCGCGGCGAACAGCCCGCCGGTCACCACCGACAGCACCGCGATGCCGGCCGAGCGCCGCACCGCGCCCCATTGCCGGTACAGCGGCACCGCCAGCGCGACCGTCGCCGGGCCGAGCAGGAAATGCACGAACTGGGCGCCCTCGAAGTAGCTGCGGTAGTCGATGCCGCTGGCCAGCAGCCCGCCCGCCAGGATCAGCACCGCGAACAGCACGGGGTTGGCCAGCGCATGCCGCCCCAGCGCCCGCTGCAGCCGGAGCGCCCCGAGCCAGGCGAGCAGCGTGGCGGTCAGCGCGGCCAGCGGCTCCTGCGCCAGGTAGACCCAGATGTCGCCCAGGTCGTTCATCGGCGGTCGTTCATCGGCTCTGGCATCGGCGCCGGCACCGGCTCATCCGGCGCGGCGCAGCAGCCATTGCGCCAGCCGGCCGGTGAAGGCGATGGCCGAGAGCGTGCCGACCAGCACGGCGAGCGACAGCGGCGCCCATTCCTGCGCCAGCAGCGGCAGGTACAGCACCACGCCCACCCCGGCCGGCACGAACAGCAGGCCGAGGTTGCCAAGCAGGCCGTCCGCCGTGGCATCCAGCGCCGGCGGCACCGGCCGCCCGCGCGCCAGCAGCGCGGCGAACAGCAGCACCATGCCGATGACCGGCCCGGGCACCGGCAGTTGCAGCACGCGCGCCAGCACCTCACCGGCCAACTGGCAGGTGAGCAGCGTGGCGAGCGCGCCGATCACGCGGGCTTCGCCCCCTGGCCGGCCTTGAAGGCCTCGAAGAAGCCGGTCGGGCGGAGGATGCGGTTCTGCATCTTCACCAGCGCGCCCTGCTGGGCGGCGACCTTCAGGTAGGCCACCCAGGCGGGGTCGGCGGCCATGGCGGCGCGGCGCTTCTCGCGGTCGCCCTGGTCGGCATAGCCCCACATGTGGACCACGGTGTTCAGCTCACCCTCGACCGTGGTGTACCAGCCGACGCAGTTGCCGAGGTGCCTGAGCTGCAGCGGCCAGGCCTGTTCCTCGTAGAGCGCGACGAAATCGGCCAGCCGGTTCGGCAGGGTGGTGTAGATGCGGAGATCGACGATCATGCGGGCGCCCCTGGTGGTTGTGGCGCCCGCATGATCCGCCGGTTGCTACTTCAGGTCCACCGTCGTCAGGTCCTGGAACCAGGATTGCGCCGAGACGAAGCCGGTCACCTTGCGGGACATGGCGCGCGGGTTCAGGTCGTGCACGATGAACAGCCAGGGCGGGTTGTCCACCAGCCGCTCATGCGCCTTGGCATAGGCGGTGGCATAGGCTTCCGGGGTGGTGGCGTTCTCCAGCGCGCTGAAGGCTTCCTCGAACTGCGGGTCGCTCCACTGGCCCCAGTTGAAGCCGTTGGGCGGCACGAAGGCCTGCAGGAAGTACCGCGCCGCCACCGACGGGTCCGAGGAGGGCGAGGACGGGTTGACCGAGGCGGCGCCGTTCAGGATGGGCGCGTCCGGGCTGCTCCGCATGGCGGTGAGCAGGGTATTCCACTCCGTCACCTCGAAGGTGATGTCGACGCCGCAGGCCTCCTTCAGGTTCTGCTGCATGAACTCGTTCATCGGCAGCGGCAGCATCTGGCCGGACCCGCTGGCCGAGATCAGCACCTTGAAGGCCAGCGGCTTCTGCGCGGTGAAACCGGCCTCGGCCAGCAGCGCCTTGCCCTTGGCCGGGTCGAATGCGTAGCGGTTCTGCGGCTTGCCGAAGTTGGGGTCGGTGGGCTTCAGCCAGCCGACCGAAGGCTCCGCCGTGCCGTTCAGCAATTGCACAAGCCCCTCGCGGTCGACGCAGTAGTTCAGCCCCTGGCGCACCCGCACGTCGCGGAACGGGGTGGCCTCGCCGCCCATCTGGAAGAACCAGGGCCAGACATGCGGGTAGGAATTGGTCACGATGTTGAAGTTGGCCTGCCGCAGGCTGGGGATGGCATCCGGCGGCGGCACCTCGATCCAGTCCACCTGGCCGGAGCGCAGGGCGGCGAGGCGCGAATTTGCCTCCGGGATCGGCAGCAGCAGCACCCGGTCGAGCTTTGGCACCCGGGCCTGGTCCCAGTACTCGGTGTTCTTGGTCAGCTCGGCGGAAACCCGCGGGGTGAACTTGGCCAGCCGGAACGGGCCGGTGCCGGCGGGCGGCAGCTGCGCCACCTTGCCCCAGTCCCGGCCGCCCTGCTCGAAGCTGTTCGGGCTGGTGAACAGCAGGTAGACCGCCATGTAGGGGAAGTAGCTGGCGACCCGCTTGGTGGTGATGGCGACGGTGAAGTCATCGACCTTGCTGTAGGTGTCCATGATCGGCACGCGGGCGCGGCTGATGCCGCTGGCCGCCGGCTCGAACTGCGGGCTGTCGGACTTGAAGAACCGGTCGAGGTTCCAGATCACCGCATCGGCGTTGAAATCCGTGCCGTCCTGGAACTTCACGCCGCGGCGCAGGTGGAACACCCAGCGCTTGGGGTCGGCCGGGTCCTGTTCCCAGCGCTCGGCGAGGCCGGGGCGGAGGGTGGCGGGCTGGTCGGCGCGCGAGAGGTCCCACAGCACCAGCCCCTCGAATATCGGGTAGCCGAGGAAGCGCATGCCCTCGAAGCCGTTGTTCGGCATGCCGCTGGTGGTCGGGACGTCGGCGGCGGTCATGCCAATGCGGAGGGTCTTCTGCGGCGCGGTCTGCGCCAGGCCCGGCAGGCTGCCGGCCATCAATGCGGCCAGGGCGAGGCCGCCCATACGTGCAACTCGGTTCATCTGTGGCTTCCGTCCCCTGTTGGCGGTGGTGCGAGGCCGGATGCAAGGACCGTGCAAGCCGCGCCGGCCATGGGGCTGGCGGCTCTGGCCGCCGGAAATGCCCAGGCTTCGTGCAGATGATGCCTCCATCGGCACCGGAACGGTGGCAGGGCCGGGAGCCTCTAGCCCCCGGCCCTGCCGCGCCGCTACTTCATGTCGATCAGCGTCAGGTCCTGGTACCAGGATTGCGCCGAGACGAAGCCGGTCACCCGGCGGGACATGGCGCGCGGGTTGAGGTCGTGCACGATGAACAGCCAGGGCGCACCGTCCACCAGCCGTTCATGCGCCGTGCGCAGCGCCGCCTGGATGCGTTCCGGGTCGCGCCCGGTCTCGACCTCGGCGAAGGCCGCATCGAAGGCCTCGTCCCGCCAGTGCCCGGCGTTGGAGCCGACCGGCGTTGCGTTGGAGGACAGGAACCAGCGCGCCATCTGCGACGCATCGGACGACACCAGGCTGATGTTCAGCGCATCCGCCCCGAGCCATTGCGGCGCATCCGGCGCCACCCGCAGGCCGCCGAGCAGGGTGTTCCACTCCACCACCTCGAAGCTGATCTCCACCCCGCAATTCTCCTTCAGGGATTGCTGGAGGTACTCGTTCATCGGCAACGGCAGCATCTGGCCGGAGCCGCTGGTGGAGATGGCGATCTTCAGCGCCAGCGGCTTCCGCGGGCCGAAGCCGGCCTCGGCCAGCAGCGCCTTGCCGCGCGCCGCATCCAGCCGGTAGCGATGCTCCGGCTTGCCGAACAGCGGGTCGTTCGGCTTGAAGAAGCCGACCGAGGGCTCCGCCGTGCCGTTCAGCAGCGTGGTCATGCCGTCCCGGTCGAAGCAGTAGTTCAGCGCCTGGCGAACGCGCACATCGGCGGTCGGGCTGCCCGCTTTGCCGGCAGCGAAGATCCAGGGCCAGACATGCGGGTAGGAGTTGGTCACCACCTCGAAGCCGGCGGCGCGCAGGCCGGGGATGCCGTCCGGCGGCGGCACCTCGATCCAGTCCACCTGGCCGGAGCGCAGCGCGGCAAGGCGGGTGTTGGCTTCCGGCATGGGCAGCAGCAGCACGCGGTCGAGCCTGGCGCGGCGGGCCGGGTTCCAGTAGCCGTCGTTGCGCGACAGCTCGGCCGAGACGCGCGGCACGAAGCCGCTGATGCGGAACGGCCCGGTGCCGGCGGCGCCCGCTGCGGCAACCTTGCCCCAGTCGCGGCCCGCCGCCTCGAAGGATTGCGGCGAGCTGAACAGGATCCAGGTGATCAGGTGCGGCAGGTAGGAGATGGCGCGCGAGGTCTCGATCTCGATCGTGCCCGCATCCAGCTTGCGGTAGGCGGACATGATGGAGACGCGGCCACGCGCCAGGGCGGCGGCGGCGGGATCGAATTGCGGGCTGTCGTTCTTGTAGTAGCGGTCGAGGTTCCAGATGACGCTGTCCGCATCGAAGGCGGTGCCGTCGTGGAATTGCACGCCCTGGCGCAGCCGGAAGCGCCACTTCTTCGGGTCGGCCGGGTCCTGCTCCCAGGATTCCGCGAGGCCGGGCATGATGTCCGCCGGCTTGTCGGAGCGCGAGAGGTCCCACAGCACCAGGCTCTCGAACACCGGGAAGCCGAGGAAGCGCATGCCCTCGTTCCCGTTGTTGGGCATGCCGGCGGTGGTCGGCACGTCGCTGGCGGTCATGGCGATCCGCAGCACCTTGGGTTGCTGGGCCATGGCGGCGAGCGGGGTGGCGGCAAGGCCGATGGCGAGGGCTAGCCGCCCCAGGCTGGTTCGAAGACGCATGCGAGGCTCCCAGGAAGGAGCCGGCGCCCATGCAAGTACCGTGCTGCTGCAAGTACCGCGCTGCGGCTCAGCGCCGTTCCAGCAGCTCCACCATCACCCCCTCCGGCCCACGGATGAAGGCGAGGCGGAAGCCGGGGCCGGCGGCCAGCGGGCCGATGGCGATGTCGGCGCCCCGGGCCCGCAGCGCCGCGACCGCCGCATCCACATCCGCCACCCCGAGGCCGATGTGCTCCAGGCCCAGGTGCGGGAAACCCGGTCCGGGCGCGGCGGGGAAGTCCGGGTGGGGCGGGGCGACGAGCAGCAACTGGCCGCCGAGGCGGAGGCCGTAGCGGCCCTCCCGCCCCTCCGGCGTCACCTCCGCGCCGAACATCCGGGCGAAGAATTCCGCCATCGCGGCCGGGTCGCGGGCGCGGAGGTGGATGTGGTCGAAGCGGAAGTGGGGGTCAGCCAGCGGTGCGGTCCTTGTAGCGGGTCTTCAGGTCTGCCTTCCACAGCTTGCCGGTTGCGGTGTGCGGCAGGCTCTCGACGAACTCCACCGCATCCGGCACCCACCACTTCGCCACCTTGCCGTCGTAGTAGGCGAGGATCTCCTCGGCGGTCGGGGCCGTGCCGGGCTTCGGTTGCACCAGCAGCAGCGGGCGTTCGTCCCACTTCGGATGGGCGATGGCGATGACCGCGGCTTCCTGCACCGCCGGGTGGCCCATGATGACGTTCTCGAGGGTGATGGAGCTGATCCACTCGCCACCCGACTTGATGACATCCTTGGCCCGGTCGACGATCTCGATGCAGCCGAGCGCATCCACCGTCACCACGTCGCCGGTGCGGAACCAGCCATCTTCGGTGAAGGCGGCATCGCCGGGGCGGTTGAAATAGGCGCTGGCGACCCAGGGGCCGCGCACCTCCAGCTCGCCGAAGGCCACGCCGTCATGCGCGATCTCCTGGCCGGCGCCGTCGCGGACGCGGAACTCCATGCCGAACAGCACGCGGCCCTGCTTGCGGGCGTAGTCGAGGAAGCGGTCCTCGTCCCAGTCCGCGTTCTCCGGCTTGCGGGCGTTGGTGGTGCCGAGCGGGCTGATCTCGGTCATCCCCCAGGCGTGCAGGATGTTGACGTCGTATTCCTTCAGGAAGCCGGCATTGATGACGGTGGGCAGCGCGGTGCCGCCGACCACCAGCCGCGGCGGGCGGGCGAAGCGGCGGCCGGGCTCGGCGCGCAGCCAGTTCAGCAGCGCGGTCCAGATGGTCGGCACCCCGGCCGAGAGGGTGACGCCCTCCTCCTCGAACAGCCGGTGCAGGCTGGCCGGGTCGAGCTTCGGGCCGGGCAGCACGAGGGAGGCGCCGGCGGCGGCGGCGGAATACGGGATGCCCCAGGCGTTGACATGGAACATCGGCACGACAGGCATCACCACATCGGCGGCGCCGATGTTGAAGCAGTCCCGCTGCAGGGTGCTGATGGCGTGGATGACGGTGCTGCGGTGGCTGTACAGCACGCCTTTTGGTTCACCCGTGGTGCCGGAGGTGTAGCAGAGCGAGGAGGCCTCGCGTTCATCAAGCTCCGGCCAGGGGAAGTCGGTCGGCTGGCCGGCGATGAGGCTTTCCTGGGACAGCACCTCGAAGCGCGGGCGCAGCGGGCAATCGGCGGGGATCTCCGCCTCCTCGCCCATGACGATGATGGCGCGCAGGCTGTCGGGAAGCTGCGCGGCCAGGGCGACCAGCCCGGGCAGCAGCGTCGGGTCCACCAGCAGGTGGGTGTCCTGCGCATCGGCCAGGATGAAGGCGATCTGCGCGGGGAAAAGCCGCGGGTTCACCGTGTGCAGCACGGCGCCCATGCAGGAGATGCCGTAATAAGCTTCCAGGTGGCGGTGCTCGTTCCAGGCCAGCGTGGCGATGCGCTCGCCGCGCTGCACGCCACGCGCCGTGAGGGCATGGGCGAGCTGCGCGGCGCGGGCGGCGATCTCGGGCCAGGTATGGCGGGCGAGGCTGCCGTCCGGGCGGGCGGAGACGATCTTCGCGCCGGCATGGTGCCGCGCCGCGTGTTGGAGGATCGAGGAGATCAGCAGGGGGCGGTCCTGCATCAGGCCCAGCATCTTGGTCGTCTCCCGTTATCGGGCACGGTGGCGTGCGCTTGGGGGGAGTATCGGGGGTCTGGCCAAGCCGGGGCAAGGGCGGCGGCGATCACGCATCGGCCCCTCCCCCGCCAAGCACCCCGGTGTCGAGCCGGGCCTTGAGCGGCAGGTGGTCCGAGGCGCGCCGCGCCAGCGGCGTGTCATGCACCTCGACGCCCGGCACCAGCGCCGCCGGCCGCGCCATGATCCGGTCCAGCGAGGCGACCGGGTGGAAGGCCGGGAAGGTCGGCGCCCGCGGCGGCTCACCGAACAGTGGCGCGAGCACCCCCAGCGCCGAGCCCTGCGGCCGCCACTCGTTGAAGTCGCCGAGCAGCAGCGTCGGCAGCCGCCGCCCCGCCCCGGTCTCCATCGCCGCCAGCAGCGCCCTGGCCTGCAGCCGCCGCCGTTCCGCGCCGAGGCTGAGATGGGTGGCGATCAGCCGGAACGGCCCCTGGCCGAAGTCGAGTTCCGCCAGGATCGCCCCGCGCGGCTCCATGCCGCCGAGGCGCAGGCCGACCGGCCCGTGCAGCACCTCGGCGTCGCGCCGGACCAGCACCAGGTTGCTGCGCCAGCCCTGCTCGGCGGGGTGGCCGGCCAGCCGCAGCAGGCGCAGGCCGAGGTCGTGCTCGATCGCCGCGGCATCCAGCATGCCGGTGCCGCGGCGGAAGTAGTGCTGGGCTTCCTGCAGGGCGATCAGGTCCGGGCGGATCTCGGCGATGACGCCGGCGATGCGCCCCGGCCGGAACCACCCGGCCGTGCCCCGGCCGCGATGGATGTTGTAGGTGGCGACAAGCATCTTCCCCGTCGCTCAGGCCGGCGGCGTGGCGTGGTGGCCCGCGCCGGGGGCCGTGGCGCCGGCGGCGGCCCGGCCGCGCCATGCCCCGGCCAGGGCGCCGGCGACGGTGGCGCCGAGCGCGGTCAGCGCCACATCCGTCCAGGTATCGGTCCAGTCGCCGATCAGGCCGGTCATCCATTCGAAGACCTCCCAGATGGCGCCAAGGCCGAAGCCGCAGGCCGCGCCAACCAGGGTGAGCCGCCGCACGGAACGTCGCCGCCCATCCGCCTGGAGCAGCGCGACCATCACGGCGCCGGCCAGCGCCCCGTTCACCAGGTGGACGATCTCGTCATAGGGGTTGGCGCCGTAGAACCAGCCCAGGCCATAGCCCGGGGTGCTCAGCAGCGTCGCCAGCACCGGGGCGGCATCCAGGCCGCGGGGCAGCGCGCGGAGGCGGGACGGGAGCGATGCCATGCGTTCCCGCGGCGGCAGGATCAGCCCGAGGCAGCCGGCCAGCGCGGCCAAGGTGCCCAGCGCGGCGCCCTGCTTGTCCATCATCCACAGCCAGGCGGCGACCCCGGCCAGCATGGCGAGGCAGGCCCAGGCAAACCAGGCATGGCGCCGGAGATCATCCCTGGTCAGCAGGGCCATCGGGCATCGTTCTCCTCGGCGGGGGGTGCGGGGCGGTGGTGTCCCGGGCGGTCGTGTCCTGGGGGGGCCAACGCGCGGGAGGGCGGGCGGTGGCACGAACCACTGCCCTGCCGGCGCCCGGAAAAATCAGCCCCCGGTGCAGCGCTTTGCCGCTTGTTGCGTTATGCGCCTGGAACAGCGGAAAGAGACGCCTTGAGTCCGAACGCGAATGGCCAGCGACAATCCGGCGAACTGCTACGGCAGCAAGCGGTTTTTGCGAGGTTCGGCGAGTTTAGCCTGCGCTCCGAGGACCTGGACGAGATCCTCACCGAAGCCTGCCGGCTGGTCGGGCACGCGCTCGGCACCGACCTAGCGAAGGTGGTGGAGCTGGAGGCGGATGGCGAAACCCTGCTGGTGCGGGCCGGGGTCGGCTGGAAGCCGGGGGTGGTCGGGAAGGTCAGGCTCCGGCTCAACGAGGGCTCTTCCGAAGGCCATGCGATCAGCACCGGGGAGCCGGTGATGTCCGCCAACATCGATGAGGAGCGGCGCTTCCACTACGCCGGCTTTCTGCGGGACAACGGCGTCAAGGCCATCGTCAACGTGCTCATCATCGGCGGCAGGGACAAGCCGGCCTTCGGCATCCTGCAGGTCGACAGCCGCACGCCCCGGAGGTTCACCGATACCGACGTCGCCTTCCTGAGCGCCTACGCGAACCTGCTCGCCTCGGCGGTGGAGCGGCTGCGGGCCATCGGCATCATGCGGGACCACAACCGGGAACTCGAGCGGCGGGTCGCCGAGCGCACCCGCGAGCTGAGCGCCTCGAACCGGGAACTGGCAAGCGCCAACCGCCGGCTGGAAACCGAAGCCACGGAACGTGCGCGCATCCAGGAGGCGCTGCATGAGGCCCACAAGATGGAGACGGTGGTCGAGCACCTGCCGATCGGCGCGGCGCTGATCGGCCCATCCGGCAAGATGATCGTTGGCAACCCGGAATTCCACCGCCTGCTGCCGAGAGCCATCGTCCCGTCGGCCGACCCCAAGCGAGGAAATCTGGATCGGCTTTCATCGGACGGGCGGCGCATCGAGCCGCGCGATTATCCCGCTGCGCGGGCGCTGCGGGGCGAACCTCGCTCAACCGGGATTTCCTGCACCGCGGCGGTACGGAGGCCGATTGCTGGCGCCGGGTCAGCGGCATCCCGGTCTATGGCAGGGCGAGCAGCCCGTGGCGGCCCTGGTGGTGATCGTGGATGTGGACGACGAGAAGCGCGCGGTGGAACGCCAGGCGCTGCTGACGCGGGAGGTGGACCACCGGGCCAAGAACATGCTGGCGGTGGTGCAGGCCGCGCTGCGGCTGACGCGGGCGACCGACATGCCGGGCTTCATCCGGGCGATCGAGGGCCGGCTGGCGGCGCTGGCGCGGGCCCAGACCCTGCTCTCGGCCGACCACTGGTCCGGCGCCGACCTGCGGGCCCTGCTGCACGGCGAGCTTTCGCCTTTCATCGACGGCAGCGACTGCGGCCTGCGCGTGGGCATGTCCGGCCCGCAGGTGACGCTGCCCGCCAGCGCCACCCAGCCGCTCTCGATGGCGATCCATGAACTGGCAACCAACGCGGTGAAATACGGTGCCCTGTCGACCCCATCCGGCCGGCTGGCCATTGACTGGCAGGTGGATCAACCGGCCGGGCCATGCCTGCGGCTGCGCTGGGCCGAGACGGGCGGGCCGCCGCTGCTGGCGCCGCCGGCAAGCAGGGGCTTCGGGTCCCGGGTGCTGAGCGGCACCCTGCGGGACCAGCTCGGCGGCACGGTGACGATGGACTGGGAGGCCACCGGGCTTATCTGCACAATGGAGGTGCCGCTCGGCCGTCCGGCCAACGAAGCGTTGGCGGGCCACTAGGCTCGCGCGGATTTCCGGGCCATCCCGGCCGCCTGCTAACCCGTGCGCAACAGCGCCGCCGCCCGTTCCCCGATCATCAACGCCGCCGGCTGGATGTTCGATGACGGGATCAGCGGCATCACGCTGGCATCCGCCACCCGCAGCCCCTCCACGCCCTTCAGCCGCAGCCGGCTGTCCACCGGCGCCAGGTCGTCCTCGCCCATCCGCGCGGTGCCGCAGGGGTGGTACACGGTGCCGCCGTCGCGGCGGATATGCGCCAGGATCTCCTCGTCCGTGTCGGCCTGCGGGCCGGGCGTCAGCTCTGCCTCGATCAGCGCCGCGAGCGGCCGCTGGGACGCCAGGCGCCTGGCGTATTTCACCCCCTCCACCATCAGCCGCTGGTCATGCGGGGCTTCCAGGTAGTTGGCGCGGATGACCGGCTTGTCGTCCGGGTCGGCGCTGCGGAGGGTGATGGTGCCGCGGCTGTCGGGGCGGCACTGGCAGGCGCTGAACATGAAGCCGGGCCAGGGGTCCGGGCCTTCGGCGTAGGTGGTGACGGTGAAGTTGACGAACAGGTACTGCATGTCCGGCTCCTCGGCGCCGGGCAGCACGCGGGCGAAGAGGTTGGCCTCCGCCGCGCCGATGCTCATCGGGCCGCGCCGTCGAAGGCATAGCGGGCGGCCATGCGCAGCTTGCCGAAGGGCCGCGCACCAGCTCGTTCACCGTGTCGCAGGGCTTCACCCGGTAGCGCATGCGTTGCAGGAAATGATCCTGCAGGTTGCGGCCGAACGCCCGGGCTGTGCAGCCGCGTCTCAATGCCGTGGTCCCGCAGGTGCTCGCCGGCGCCGATGCCGGACAGCATCAGGATATGCGGCGTGCCGATGGCGCCGGCCGGAGCACCACCTCCCGCCGCGCCTCCCAGCGTTCGAGGCCGGCGGGGCCGCGCACCAGGGCGCCGGTGCAGCGGGTGCCGTCGAGAGCAGCTTCTGGATGGTGCGTTCCGGCATGATCCGCAGGTTGGCGCGGCGGCGGGCGGGCCTGAGGAACATGTCGCCGGAATGGCTGCGGAAGCCGCCCTTGACGTTCATCTGCATCGGCCCGGCGCCCTCGTGCCAGGCGCCGTTGAAATCCTTCACCCGCTGCTGGCCCATGGCCAGCGCCGCCTCGACGAAAGCCTTGGCGCCGGGGGAGGTGTGGCGGGCCTCGGCGGCGTGGATCGGGCCGTCGGTGCCGCGTTCCTCGGAAGGCTCGCCGGTCCAGGTCTCCATCCGACGGAAATAGGGCAGCACGTCGTCGTAGGCCCAGCCGCGGGCGCCGGACTGCGCCCAGCGGTCGTAGTCGCGCGGCGAGCCGCGCAGGAAGACCAGCCCGTTCACCGCGCCGGAGCCGCCCACCACCTTGCCGCGCGGCCAGTGGATGCTGCGGCCGTCGAGCCCCGGCTCGGCCTCGGTATGGAAGCGCCAGTCGTACTTGCCGGAGGCGTACAACCGGGCGAAGCCGGCGGGGATGCGGATCCAGGGGTCGCGCCAGCCGGCCGGGCCGGCCTCGATCAGCGCCACCTGGGTGCCGGCGTCCTCGGACAGCCGGGCGGCGATGACGCAGCCGGCCGAGCCGGCGCCGAGCACCAGCACATCCGTGGTGTGCACGGCGGTGACCGCCTGGGCCTGGGCTTGGGCCTGGACCGAACCTTCCGGCATCGCACTTCCCCCATCGTTTTGCCGGATGATGGCAGGGGTTGCCGGGGGCGGCTACCGCAACATGACTGTCACGCCGCCATCATCGCCACGTCACGCCGCGCTGCTAGACGCCCGGCCCTTGTCCCCGGGAGAACGCCGATGCCGACCCGCCGCACGCCGCGCCGCCCCGCCGAACCGCGCCCGGCCCGGGCATGACCGCATCGGGCACGGCCGCCTGGGCGGGCGGCAACGCCGGGCTGGAATTGCAGGGCCTGACCCGGCGGTTCGGCGGCACCCTGGCGGTGGACCATGTGAACCTGGAGGTGCCGGACGGCCAGATGGTCGGCGTCATCGGCCGCTCGGGCGCCGGCAAGTCCACCCTGCTGCGGATGATCAACCGGCTGGCCGAGCCGAGCTCGGGCCGCATCCTGGCCGGCGGACCGGGAGGTGACGGCGCTGAGTGGCCGCGCGCTGCGGGACTGGCGGCGCGACTGCGCCATGGTGTTCCAGCAGTTCAACCTGGTGCAGCGGCTGGATGTGCTGACCAACGTGCTGATCGGCCGGCTGGCGCATCAGCGCGGCTGGCGCACCGCCATGGTGCTGATCGGCGCCCGCTTCTCCGCCGCCGAGCGGAGGATGGCGCTGGCCGCGCTGGACCGCTTCGGGCTGGCCGATACCGCGCTGCAGCGGGCCGAGACGCTGTCCGGCGGCCAGCAGCAGCGGGTGGCGATCTGCCGCGCGCTGATGCAGGAACCGCGGCTGATCCTGGCTGATGAACCAATTGCCCTCGCTCGACCCGCGCAACGCCCAGGTGGTCATGGATGCGCTGCGCACCGTGAACCGCCAGGACGGGCTGACCGTGCTGGTCAACCTGCACCACCTGGACACCGCGCGGGACTACTGCGACCGCATCGTCGCCATGCAGCAGGGCAAGGTGGTGTTCGACGGCGCCCCCGCGGCGCTGACCGCCGAGCGGGTGCGCGCAATCTACGGCATCTCGGAGGAGGAATTCGCCGCCGAGGCCGCGGCCCGCGCCGCCCAGGCCCCGCCCCCCGCCAAGGCCGCGCCGCAAGCCGCCGAGCCGCGCCCGGCCATGGCCTGACCCACCTCCTTGGGCGGCGGCGGCGCTTTACGGCCACCCGCCGGTCGTGCTGCAACCGGTGCGACACCGTCCGAGGAAACCGCCCCATGACCATCCCGCGCCGCGCCCTGCTGGCGGCCGCCCCCGCCCTGCTCGCCGCCCCCGCGCTCGCCCAGCCCGACTGGCCGAGCCGGCCGCTGCGGCTGGTGGTGCCCTTCCCGGCCGGCTCCACGCCTGATATCGCCGGCCGCGCCGTCGCCATGCACTACACCCAGGCGCTCGGGCAGCCCTGCGTGGTGGAGAACCGGCCGGGCGCGGGCGGCAACATCGGCACGGATGCGGTGGCCAAGGCGACCGACGGCCACACCATCGGGGTGTCCATCAACGGGCCGCTGTCCACCGCCAAGGCGCTGTATCCCGACCTGCCCTACGACCCGGTGCGCGACCTCGCCCCGGTGTCCCTGCTGCTGCGCGGGGCGCAGATCCTGGTGGTCAACCCGGAGGTGCCGGCGCGGAGCCTGGCGGAGTTCGCCGCCCTGGTGAAGGCCAGCCCCGGCAAACTCGCCTTCGGCTCGGTCGGCTCGGGCTCGGGCAGCCACCTGGCGATGATGGACCTGCTGTCCCGCACCGGTGGCGAGATGCTGCACGTGCCCTACCGCGGCTTCCCGCCGGCGGTACTGGACCTGGTGGCCGGGCGGATCGACGCGATGTTCCTCATCGGCGCCGGCATCCTGCCGCAGATCCGCGCCGGCCAGGCCCGGCCGCTGGCGGTGACCGCCGAGGCCCGCATCCCGCAGGCGCCCGAGGTGCCGACCCTGGCCGAGCAGGGCATCCCCGATGCCGCCAGCTATGCCTGGAACGGGCTGATCGCCCCAGCCGCCACGCCGCCCGAGCGGGTGGCGCGGCTGGCGGCGGAAGCACGGCGCGCCCTGGCGGAGCCTGCCACCCGCGCCAACCTGGAAGCGGCGGGGTTCGAGGTGATCGGCAGCACCCCGGAGGCCTTCGCCGCCACCCTGGCGGCCGAGACGGCGCGCTGGGGTGCGCTGATCACCCGGCTGGGAATCCGGCTGGAGGGCTGAATCCGACCCTGACCCGTTGTTTCGGCGGGGCGGGCGGACCATTTGCAGGTTTGCGCCAAGGGGGCCAGGGCAGTAGTGTCCGCCCCCGAAGAACTCCGCCGGGCGGCTTGCCCGCGGGCGGCGGCAACAGACAGATTCATTGGGGCGTCACATGGGTACCTTCAGCATCTGGCACTGGGTGATCGTGCTGCTGGTCGTGCTGCTGCTGTTCGGCAGCGGCAAGATCAGCGGTCTTATGGGTGACCTCGCCACCGGCATCAAATCCTTCAAGAAGAACATGAAGGACGACGAACAGGACGCCTCGCTCGCCGAGAACGCGCCGCCTGCCCCGGGCACCCAGCCGCCCGGCAGCATCCAGGGCCCGGGCACCACGGCACAGCCGCATACCTCCTCGACCAGCAGCCGCCCCGCGGCCTGAGGACGCGCCGGCCCGGGGGGCTGCCTCCGGGGGCGGGGCATGCGATGATGGCTTGGGCGCGCACCCCGTCGGGGCAGCGCGCCCTTCGCATGGGTGGATGCGGTGATGCCCGAGGATGCCTTCGCCGATGCGACGGCCGCGATCATCGCCGCCGGCCAGCGCATGGACCGCTTCGGCTGGGTGCCGGCGACCGCCGGGAACATCTCGGTGCGGCTGCCCGATGGCATGGTGGCGATCACCCGCTCGGGCGGCCACAAGGGCTTCCTGACAGCCGAGGGCGTCATCCGGGTCGATCCGGCCGGCGCGCCGCAGCGGCCGGGCGACCGGCCCTCCGCCGAGACCGGGCTGCATTGCGGCATCTATCGCCGCTTCGCCGGGGCCGGCGCGGTGCTGCATGGCCATTCCGTGCCGGTGACGGTGCTGTCCCGGCTCGCCGGGGATGCCATCCGGCTCGCCGGCTATGAATTGTTGAAGGCATTTCCCGGCCTGCCGACCCATGACGCCGCCATCGACCTGCCGGTGTTGACGAACGACCAGGACATCCCCCGGCTGCAGCGCGGCGGTGGATGCGCGCTGGGCCGCCGATGAGTGCCCGCCGGGCTATTTGATCCGCGGCCACGGCATCTACGTATGGGGTGCCGACATGCCGCAGGCGCTGCTGCGGCTGGAGGCGGTGGAATTCATGCTCACCTGCGAATTGGAACGAAGGAGGCTGGCGCCATGAGCCGTCTGACCGTCTGGGAGGCCGAGAGCGGCCGCGAGATCATCCGTACCGAGGATGCCGCCGATATCGCCGGCCGGCTCGGGGCCATCGGCGTGCGCTTCGAGCGGTGGGAGGGTGTCTCCGTCCCCGAGGGCGCCTCGAACGAGGATATCCTGGCGGCCTACCGCCCGCATCTCGATGCGCTGATGGGCGCGACCGGCGCGGGCAGTGCCGATGTCATCAGCCTGACGCCGGACCACCCGCAGGCTGGCGCCATGCGCGAGAAATTCCTCAACGAGCACATCCACAGCGAGGACGAGATCCGGTTCTTCGTCCGCGGCGCCGGGCATTTCGTGATGCACGTGGACGGCAAGGTATGGGACGCCCGTTGCGAGCAGGGCGACCTCATCAGCGTGCCGGCCAATACCCGCCACTGGTTCGATGCCGGCGAGGCACCGGATTTCTGCGCCCTCCGGGTGTTCACCGACCCCTCCGGCTGGGTGGCGCAGTTCACCGGCACGGACATGTCCCGGCGCTTCCCGGTCGCGGCCGAGGTGACGCCGCCGAAGGCGATCCTCACCGATATCGAGGGCACCACCACCGCCATCGCCTTCGTCAAGGACCGGCTGTTCCCCTTCGCCGAGGCGGCGCTGGACGACTTCCTCGCCCGGCACGGCACGGCCCCGGCGGTGGCGGCGATCCTGGATGAGGTGCGCGCCGCCGCCCCGGGCCAGCCACCGCCCGAGGTGCTGCGCGGCTGGATGGCGGCGGATTCCAAGGCGACCCCGCTGAAGTCCCTGCAGGGGCTGATCTGGCGGCAGGGCTACGAGGATGGCCGGCTGAAGGGCCACCTCTGGCCGGACGTGGCGGGCTGCCTGCGGGCCTGGGCCGCGGCGGGGCTGCGGCTGGCGGTCTATTCCTCCGGCTCGGTCGGGGCGCAGAAGCTGCTGTTCGGTCATTCCGAGGCGGGCGACCTGACCCCGCTGTTCAGCGCCTTCTTCGATACGACAGTGGGCGCCAAGCGGGAAGCAGCAAGTTACGCCGCCATCGCCCGGGCGTTGGCGCTGCCGCCCGCGGAGGTGCTGTTCCTGTCCGACGTGGCGGAGGAGCTGGATGCCGCGGCGGCCGCCGGGATGCGGACCTGCCAGCTGGTGCGCCCGGAAGATGGCACCATGGCCGCCGGGCGGCACCCGCTGGCGGCCGGATTCCCGGAGGTGGCGGAAGGCTTCGGCCTGCCGCGATGAAGGCGCCGACGCCGGGATTCAGCCTGTTGTCGTGGCGCGAAATTCCACCGCATGGTGGGGGTTGATCCGTCCATTCACGTGACTTGTACCGGCCACGACGCTAGAAGCCGGTGGCCCGAACGGCCGGGGGACCCGCCATGCTGACCACCTATACCATCGAGAGCGGCCTCCTCGTGGTACGGGACGGCGCTGAGGCCGTCGCCAGCCTCCGGCAGGCGGTATGGATCGACCTGCTGTCCCCGACCCTGGAGGAGGAGCGCCAGGTCCAGGCCGCGCTGCGGCTGGAGATCCCGACCCGGGAGGAGATGCAGGAGATCGAAAGCTCCTCGCGGCTCTACAAGGAAGACGATACGCTCTTCCTCACCGCGCCCTTCCTGTACGGCGTAGACAGCGGCGACCTCGGCTCGACCGCCATCACCTTCGTGCTCGGCAATGCCACCCTCACCACGGTGCGCTATGCGACGCCCAAGGCATTCCAGGTATTCTCCGCCCGCTGCCAGCGCACCCCGGTGCAACTGCTGACCACGCCGGACGGGGTGATGCTGCACCTGTTCGAGCAGGTGGTGGACCGGCTGGCGGATATACTGGAACGCCTCGCCTCGGACATGGACCGCGCCAGCCAGGCCGCCTTCCGCAATGCCCGCGCCAAGGTGAAGGCCAGCACCAAGACCGCCGACCTGAAGGATGCGCTCATCACCCTCGGCCAGGTCGGGGAAGTGACCACGCGGGCGAGCGAGACGCTGCTCGGCCTCTCGCGCATCCTGACCTTCGTCGGCGCCGAGAAGGCGACCGCGGTGCGGAAGGAGAACCAGGGCCTCATCAAGACCCTGGTGCGCGACGTGCGCTCGCTGGTGGAACACGCGAGCTTCCTCAACAGCAAGGCCAACTTCCTGCTGGATGCGGTACTCGGCATCATCAACGTCGAGCAGAGCGAGATCATCAAGACCTTCACCGTGGCCAGCGTCGCGCTGATGCCGCCGACCCTGATCGCCAGCGTCTACGGCATGAACTTCGCCACCATGCCGGAGCTGACCTGGCGCTTCGGCTATCCGATGGCGATCGGGCTGATGGTGGTCTCGGCGGTGCTGCCCATCGTCTACTTCAAGCGCAAGGGGTGGCTCTGACCGCGCCGCAGCCATTGCCGGCCGTCTTCCTCGCCGCCCTGTTGCTGCTGTCCACCGGCCCGGTCGTAGCCCAGGGACCGGTCCAGGCACCGCCTGCCTGCCCAGGCGGAACGCCGCGCCTGCGCCTCACGGTGGACGATCCCGAGCCGGTGGTGAGCCGGGAACTCGGCGTCGATGCGCTGCACGGCGAGACCGGCGAGCCGCGCAGCGAGACGCTGCACCACCTCGGCCTCACCACCTCCCGCGTCGAGTGGCAGAGCGAGATCGAGACGCGCTACCGCAGCGGCCCCGGCGGGGTCTGTGCCCGGCCGTCGGAGGTGGAACTGGCCCTGGTGCAAACCGAGCACATCGTGCGGATCGCCAACGAGATCCGGCCCGGTAGCTGCCTCTACCGGGAGGTGCTGGCGCATGAGTGGCGGCATGTGGCGGTCAACCGACGGACCCTGCGGCGCGCCGCGGCCCGCGCCCGCACCGCGGCGAAAGCCTGGGCGGCCCGCAGCCAGGGCCGCGGCGCCACCCTGGACGAGGCCATGGAGACGTTGCAGGACGGGCTGCGGCGGGCGATCGAGCCGGCCCTTGCCTCGATGCGGGACAGTCGCGGAATCCGGCCACCGCGCCATCGACACCGAGGCGGAGTACCACCGGCTGTCCCGCGTGTGCCCGGCCGACCAGCGGCTGTTGCGGGAGGTGCTGCGGCCGGCGCCACCCTGATTGCGGCCGGCTCCGGCTTGGGGTGGCACGTGCCTTGCTGCATCCTGCCCCGACAGCCAGCCCGGAGGACGCCGCCTTGCCCGCCACCCATCATATCGAACCGACGCTCGACAACATCCGCTGGGGCGGCTTCGACGCCGCCTTTGAACCCGTGAGGACGGTCGATCCGGGCGACCTCGTCATCCTGGAATGCGTCTCCGGCGCCCCCGACATGATGCCGCAGAAGGACAGCGGCCTCGCCATCCCGCCGCGGCTCGCCGCCATCCATGCCGCCAGCCCGCCGCGCTTCGGGCCGCATATCCTGACCGGGCCGGTGGCGGTGAAGGGCGCCGAGCCGGGCGACTGCCTGCGCGTCGACATCGAGCGCATCGACCTCGGCTGCGACTGGGGCTTCTGCGGCTTCCGCCCGCTGATGGGCACCCTGCCGGAGGACTTCCCCTACAAGCGCGTGCTGCACATCCCGGTCGACCGGGAGGCGATGACCTGCAAGGTGCCGGTCGGCCCCGGCATGACCATCCCGCTCGCGCCCTTCTTCGGGGTGATGGGCGTCGCCGGGCCGGCGGAATGGGGCACCATCTCGACCAAGGAACCCCGCGCCCATGGCGGCAACCTCGACAACAAGGAGATCGGCGCCGGCGCCACGCTGTTCCTGCCGGTCTTCGTCCCCGGCGCCAATTTCTCGGCCGGCGACGGGCATGGCGTACAGGGCGATGGCGAGGTCTGCATCAACGCGCTGGAGATCTGCCTGACCGGGCATTTCCGGCTCGGCCTGGAGAAGGGCGGCGGGGCCAGGGACCCGGTGCTGAAGTACCCCCGCGCCGAGACGCCCACGCACTACATCAGCATGGGCATGCACGAGGACCTGGATGTCGCCATGAAGACGGCGCTGCGCGAGATGATCGCCTTCATCGCGGGCCGCGCCAATGTCTCGGCGGCCGATGCCTACCAGCTCTGCAGCCTGGCGGTGGACTTCCACGTGACCCAGACGGTGAACGGCGAGAAGGGCGTGCACGGGCTGCTGAGGAAGGGGCTGTTCTTCTGAATTGGGCTAGGGTGGCGCCATGCGCGCCATCCTGATCCTGCTCGACGGGCTGCGGCCCGACCTCGTCACCCCGGACCGCATGCCGCGGCTGGCGGCGCTGGCCGCCGCGGGCACCCGCTTCGCCCATGCCCGCAGCGTCTTCCCCAGCGAGACCCGGGTCGCCACCCCGTCCCTGCTGACCGGCTGCCGGCCGGCGGCGCATGGACTGACGGCGAACACCATCTTCGATGCGGCACTCGCCCCGGACCGGCTGCTCGCCACCAGCAGCGCGGCGGATCTGCGCCTGCTGGCGGCCGGCGCCACCTCCCCGCTGCAACGGCCGGGCCTCGGCGAGATCCTGGCGGCGGCGGGGCGCAGCTTGGCGGTGGTCTCGGCCGGCACGCCGGGGCAGACCTTCCTGGCGCATCCACTGGCCGAGGCGCTGGGCGCCTTCCGCTGGAACGCCGCCGATACCGAAGGTCCCGCCGCCCGGCTGCTGGCCGAACGCCTGGGGCCGACACCGGCCGCCGCCATCCCCAACATTCCCCGGCTGCGCCATGCCGCCCGCGCCCTGGTCGAGGTGGTGCTGCCGGAGCTTCGCCCGGATGTCGCGCTGCTGTGGTGCCCCGAGCCGGACATCAGCTTCCACTACCGTGGCCTCGATGCGCCGGAGACGCGGGAAGCCCTGGCGGCGGCCGATGCGGCGGTGGGGATGGTGCTGGACTGGCGGGCGGCGCAGCCGGATGCGGCCGGGATCGCGGTGCTGGTGCTGTCCGACCACGGCCATGTCAGCGGCAGCCTGAAGCTCGACCTCGCGGCGGAGCTGCGGCGCGGCGGGTTCGCCGCCGCCGCCGGACTGGCGCCGGGCGTGGAGGTGGTGGTGGCACCCGCCGCCGCGCCGGGCATGTGGCTGCGCGATGCGGCGCTGGCCCCCGGGCTGGCCGCCTTCCTGGCCGAACAGCCCTGGGCCGGGCCGCTGCTGGCGCGCGACCCGGCGATATTGCCGGGCGCCCTGCCCCTTGCGCTGTTCGACGCGGCGCATCCACGCAGCGCGGACCTGGTGCTGTGCTTCGCCGGAGACGAGGGGCCGGACCAATGGGGCCTGCCCGGCACGGCGCCCTTCGATACCGCCGGCGTGCCGCAAGGCGGCGGCATGCATGGCGGTCTGCACCGTCGCGAGCTGGCCACCGTGCTGGTCGCCGATGGCGGCCCGTTCCGCCGCGCCGCCACGGTGCAGGCGGCCTGCGACCTGACCGACATCGCGCCCACCCTGCTGCACCTGCTCGACCTGCTGCCCGCCGGTATGGATGGCCGGGTGCTGGCCGAGGGCTGGGACGCCGGTGCAGATGCCCCGCCGGCGGTCGAAACCCTGGACCTGCCGCGCGGCTTCCGGCTGGAATTCGCCCGCCAGGCCGGGCGGCGCTACCCGAACGCCCTGTACCGGCGGTGACGCGAAGCGGGCGCGGGCCGCCGGGCGGCCATCACCCCCACCACCATCGCCCCCAGCCCGGCCACCGCCGCGGCCGTCGCCAGCGGATGCAGTTGCGCCTCGAGGAACAGGCTGGTCTGCCGCAGCGGCCGCACCGGGCGGGTGAGGCTGTGCTCGGTGCCGCCTTCGCTTGCGCTGTCGAGGTTGTCGGTGCGTTCCCGCCGCGCAGTCTTGGAGGTGGTCTGCAGGCCGTAGCCGAAGGCTTCCATCGCCAGGTCCGTGGCGCGCGGGAAGAATGCCCCCATCAGCGCGATGGCATGGCCGCCGAACCCCACCACGATGTCCCGCTTGCGATGGGTGCAGGCATGCAGGATGGCGCGCGCCACCAGCCGAGGGTCGTAGGCCGGCGGCGGCACCCGGGTGCCGGGCGCATCCAGCAGGTTGCGGGCATGTTCCTGGAACGGCGTCTCGATGCTGGAGGGCTTGATCAGCGTCACGCTGATCGGGGCACCGGCACGTTCCAGCTCCATGCGCAGCGCATCGGTGAAGCCCTTCACCGCATGCTTGCTGGCGGAATAGGTGCCCTGCAGGATCATCGAGCGGTCCGACAGAACGCTGCCGATGTTGACGATGGCGCCGCCGCCGCTTTCGCGCAGCGCCTTGGCGGCGATCAGGCTGCCATGCACCACGCCCCAGTAGTTGGTCTCGAACACCCGGCGCTGGTCCTCGATCGGGGTCTTCTCCAGCTCGCCATAGACCGAGGCGCCGGCATCGTTCACCCAGGAATCGATGCCGCCGAACAGTGCCTTCGCGCGGGCGGCGGCGGCGTCGAGCGCGGTGTGGTCGCCGACATCGGCCACCGCATAGTCCGCCCGGCCGCCGTAGCCGCGCAGGTCATCGGTAATGCTTCGCAGCGCATCCTCGTTGCGGGAGACCAGCAACACACTGGCTCCGGCCTCGCAGGCCATGCGGGCGGTGGCGAGGCCGATGCCGGAACTGGCGCCGGTGATGACGATGGCCTGCTGGGAAAGCGGCTTGAGCCGGAGCTGTCGCATGGAGGGACCTCGGCGATGGGGGTGCGGTGTGAACGCAGGCCCCACCGCCGGTTCCCCTCAGAGGGTGAGCGTGCCCGCCTTGGCCTCGGCGTAGCGGGCGGCGATGCGCTCCCAGTTGACCACGTTCCACCAGGCGGCGAGATAGTCCGGCCGGCGGTTCTGGTACTTCAGGTAGTAGGCGTGCTCCCAGACGTCGTTGCCGAACAGCACCGGCTTGCCTTCCATCAGCGGGGTGTCCTGGTTGGGCTTGCTGGCCAGCGCCAGCTTGCCGTCCCGGTCCACCGTCACGAACACCCAGCCGGAGCCGAACACCCGCCCGCCGGCGGCGTTGAAATCGCTCTTCAGCTTGTCCAGCCCGCCGAGGTCGCGGGTGATCGCCTGCGCCAGCTCGCCGGTGGGCGCGCCACCCTGGCCGCCCATCACCTGCCAGAACATGCTGTGGTTGGCATGGCCGCCGCCGTTGTTGCGGATGGTGGTGCGCACCGCCTCCGGCATGTCGCCGAGATTGGCCAGGATGCGCTCCAGCGGCATCTGCGCCACTTGGCCGTGGTCCTTCACCGCGTTGTTCAGGTTGTTCACATAGGCCTGGTGATGCCGGTCGTGGTGGATCTGCATGGTCTGGGCGTCGATGTGCGGCTCGTTCGCGGTGGGCGCATAGGGCAGCGGCGGCAGGGTGAAGGGGCCGGCCGGCTGGCCGAAGCTACTGCGCGGCGCGGCGAAGGCACCCGCCAGCGCGGCGGCGCCAAGCAGCATGCCACGACGGTTCAAGGCTATGGGCATGGATGATCTCTCCCGGTTCTATGCGGCCACGGCGGCCCGCAAGCCGGGGTAACGCAGCGCATCGCTCAGCGTAGCGCACGATACGCAAAGGCCGCATACGGATCCCAGGCGACCGAGGCCGGGCCGCCCGGCACCGGCATCCGGCTGCCGGGCGGCCGCCTGGCCACCAGCAGCCCGCCTTGGCCAGCCCCGCTGCCCAGTTCCAGCAGCAGCCGCACATGGTCGCCGAGGAACACCGTGTCCCGCAGCACCGCCGGCAGCGCCCCCTCCCCCATTTCCTCCGCCGGCAGGGCGGCGACCGCAACCCGTTCCGGCCGGACCGCGACGATGCAGCGGCTGCCCGGCCCGCCGGCATCGGCGACGCGGGCCTCGACCAGCGGGCCGCAGTCCAGTCGGACACCGCATTCCGTCTCCTCGCGCCATTCGACGGTGCCGGGCAGCCGGTTGTTCTCCCCGGCGAGGCTGGCGACGAAGGCGGTGGCGGGGTCCTCGTATAGCCGGCGCGGGGTGTCGAGCTGGGCGATGCGGCCTTCCTCCAGCACCGCGACGCGGTCGCCCATCGCCATCGCCTCCTCGCCGTCGCGGGTCGCCAGCAGCACCGTCAGGCCGAGCCGGCGGAACAGCCGGCGCCATTCGAAGGCCAGCGCCCGGCGGGCGGGCGGGTCGAGCCCGGCCAGCGGGTCGTCCAGCAGCAGCACCGGCTGTTCCGGCGCCAGCGCCCGGGCCAGCGCCACCCGCAGCCGCGGCAGCAGGCCGAGCTGGCCGAAGCCGCGGCCCTCCAGCCCATCCAGCCCCAGTTGGGTCAGCGCCCGGGCGACGCGCGCCGGGCGGTCGCGCGCGGGCACGTCGAAGCCGGGCAGCAACTGGGCCGCCACCTCCTGCACGCTGCGCCGGGCGGGCAGCGCCTCGGGCGGGTCCATCAGCACGATGCCGCGACGCGGCGCCGAGAGCGGCGCCAGGTCCCGCCCGGCCAGCAGCAGCCGCCCGGCATCCGGGCGTTCCAGCCCGGCCAGCAGCCGCAGCAGCATGGTCTTGCCGGCCCCTGCCGGGCCAAGCAAGGCCAGGGTTTCGCCGCGCGGCACCTCGAAGCCGATATCGTAAAGACCGGCGCCATTCCGGCGGACGCCCTCGAAACGCAACAGCGGCGCGTCCATCATCATCTCCCGCGGCGGACCCTTGTGGCCCGCCGGTTCCCGGTGTCAACGTTGCGCGGAACCTCCGACGGGCGGGAGGCGTTGCAGCGGTAAGTTTCCAACCCGCAAGGAGCGAGATACGATGAGCGCAAGCAACGATTTTTCCGATGACGCACGCCGGCTGCGCGACCAGGCCGCGGCCTCGTCCGAGCGGGTCGGCGACGACGCGCGCGAGGAGCTGGCAAAGCTGCGCGCCCAGGTGGAACGGCTGATGCAGGACCGCGTGACCCCCGCGCTGGCCGGCGCCGCCGACCAGGTGCAGGACTACGCCCACCGCGCCCGTGAAATCGGTCGAGGACCAGGTCGATGCGCTGTCCGAGACGGTGCGGGAGAAGCCGCTGATGGCAGTGGGCATCGCCGCCCTCGCCGGCTACCTGATCGGTCGCCTGATGGGCGGCAACACCTACGTCTACCCGCGCGACCGGCACTAAGCCGCCGTGCGGCTGATCAGCCTGCTGCGCCTGGCGGCGCAGGCCGAGGCCCTGCGCTGGAAGCGCACCGGCCGCGGCCTGGCGATCCAGGCGGCACTCGGGATGGCCGCGGCGGTCTTCGGGCTGCTGCTGCTCATCATGCTGCATGTCGCGGCACTGATCTGGCTGGCGCGTGGCCGTGACCCGGTGTTCGCGGCGCTGATCGTCGCCGGTGTCGATCTGGTGCTGGTGGCGTTGCTGGGCTGGCTGGCGGCGAGGCACTCGGTCGATCCGGTGGCGGTCGAGGCCGAGCATGTGCGCGACGATGCCCTGCGGCAGGTGGGGGATACCGTATCGCGCGGCCTGATGCTGCTGCCGCTGCTGAAGGGCAAGTCCGCCAAGAAGGGCCTGATCGGGGCTGCGGTGATGGCGATGGTCGTCGGGCTGATCTCCCGGCGGTAGGCCGGGCCGGGCTTGTGGCCCGGCCCCTTTCCGATCAACGCGACAGGCGACGCCGCTCGGCCTCGATCCGCCGGCGGTCCTCGTCGATCTGGCGCTGCTGTGCATCCAGCCGCCGGTCCGCCTCGTCCAGTGCCCGCTCGCGATCCCGCGCGTCCCAACGATCGTCATAGGCGGCGCGGCGGTCGCCCTCGCGCCGCGGCGGGCCGCCGCGCTGGTCCTGCCGGTCGTCCTGACGCTCGTTTTGCCCTTGGCCCTGGAAGCCCTGCAGGATGCGCCCGAGGGTATCCTGCAGATCCTGGGCGCGGGCCTCGGCCGGCGGCAGCATCCCGAACAGGGCGGCCGAGGCGGCCACCAGCATCATCTTCCGCATTCTCATTGCTCCGTGTCTGGCTCGGTCCAGAGCGCGCCAGACCAGGTGCAAGTTCATCCCCCGGGCTCATCGCCGGGGCGAAATGCGATCATGTGCGTTCCAGCACGAAGGAGACCTTCGCATCGACGCGATAGGCCTTCACCTTGTCGTTCTCAACTATCGCCTGGAATTCCTTGACGTAGACGGATTTCACGCTGTGCAACGTCCGGGTTGCCTCCGCCACGATCTTGCGGGTGGCGTCCTCCCAGCTTTCCTCGCTCTCGCCCAGCAATTCGATGACCTTGACGACTGCCATGGTTTTTCCTCCGCCTTGCAATGGGGCACTGGGAAAACGGCCGGCAGCGGTGCAGGTTTGAGCGGGAGCGGGCGGGATTCGCTAGCCCGGCAGGATGGCGGCATGGGCCAGGCTGCTCAGCACATCCATCCGGTGATTGTGGAACAGCTCGGTCTGCCGGCAATTCGAGAAGAAGGCGAAGGACACGCCCGAGGCCGGGTCCGCCCAGCAATAGGACGAGCCGACGCCGCCATGCCCGAAGGTGCGCGGATGCGCGATGGTGCCGAGGCCGCGCGCCACCGGCGTCTCGCCGCGCGAATGCGGCCCGATACCGCGGTGCATCGGCAGGCCCATGTATTCGTCGATGCGGTCGCCGGTGAAGTTGCGGGTCACGAACTCGATGGTGCGCGGCGACAGCACCCGCACCCCGTCCAGCACGCCACCTTGGGCAAGCATCTGGTAGAAGGCCGCCATGCCGCGGGCGCTGCCGTAGCCGCCGCCGCCAGGGATGCCGGCGGCGCGGCCCGCCGTGGTGCTTTCCGGCATGCGCGGGGTGAAACTGCCGTCCACCGGCGGGTCGTAGATGGCGGCGGCGCGGCCCTGCTGCGCTTCCGGCATGCCGACGACGATATCCTGCTCAAGCCCCAGCGGCGCGATGACCCGGTCCTTGATGAAGACGCGGAAGTCCTGGCCGGTGATCGCCTCGATCAGCACCGCCGCCACCCAGTGCGCGGCGGCCGGGTGGTACTGCACCTTGCTGCCGGGGGTCCATTCCAGGGTGAAGTCGCTGACCGTCCGCCGCAGCAGCGCATGGTCCGCCCAGGCCGCTTCCGGCACCACGGCCCCGGGGAAGCCGCCCTGGTGGGTCAGCAGTTGCAGCACGGTGATGCCACCCTTGCCGTTGGCGGCGAATTCCGGGACGTGCTGGGCGATGGTGTCGCCGAAGCGCAGCAGCCCGTCTTCCACCAGCATCCACACCGCGGCGGCGGTGACGACCTTGGTGTTGGAGTACATCAGGAACAGGTGGTCCGCGGTGGTCGGCGTGCCGACCGAGGCCTCGCCGAAGCTGCGGAACAGCGCCAGCTTGCCGTGCCGCGCCACCGCCACCTGGGCGCCGGGATGGTGGCCCTCGGCGATGTGGCGCTCGACGGTGGCGCAGAGCCGGTCGAGCGGCCGGGGATCGAGGCCGAGCGCCTCGGGGTTGGACTCGGGCAGCGGAAAGGCCATGGACGTTCTCCCGTTACTGGGCTTGGCGGGAGCCTATCAGCCCTGCGGGGGAGCGCCAGGGGCCAGCCATTCCGCCACCCGGGCGGTGGTGGCGGCGGTGATCTCGGGGAAGCCGGCGCCGGCCGCGCGGAGCACGGCGCGGAGTTCGACGGCTTCCGCCAGGTGGCCTTCCCATTCCGGGCCGAAGCGGGCCTCCAGCCATTGCCGCAGCACCCGGGCCAGGGCGGGGCTGCGGCCCTCGGTCGAGACCGCGATAATGAGGTTGCCGCGCCGGACCATGGCCAGCGCATAGGCATCGCACAGCGGCGGCACGTCCTCGGCATTGACCAGCACGCGATGGGCGCGGCCGATGGCGGCCAGCCGCGCGCTGTCCTCCACCGGCAGCCCGGCCATGAACAGCAGCCGGGCGGCGGCCACCTCGGCATCCGCCGGCAGCCGCTCGACCAGCCGGGCGCCGGGCCGGGCGATGCTCCGGCTGGTCCGCGCCGGGGCGACCATCGTCCCGGTCGGCAAGCGCAAGGGCAACGCGCCGCTGCCGCAGCCGAAGATCAACGCCCGGCTGGTCGCCGGCGCGCTGGCCGGGCAGCGGGTGGTGCGGCTGAAGGGCGGCGACCCCTTCGTGTTCGGCCGCGGCGGGGAGGAAGCCATGGCGCTCGCCGCCGCCGGCATCCCCTGGCGGGTGGTGCCCGGCGTCAGCGCCGGCACCGCGGCGCCGGCCGCGGCGGGCATCCCGCTGACCCACCGCGGCATCGCCAGCGCCGTCACCTTCGTCACCGGCCATGACGAGGGCGGGCTGCTGCCCGGCACGCTGGACTGGGACAGCCTGGCGCGGGCCGGCGGCACCATCGCCGCCTTCATGGCACTGTCGAAGCTGGACGAGATCGCGCTGCGGCTGATCGCCGCCGGCCGGCCGCCGGGCACCCCGGTGGCGCAGGCCTCGATGCCCGGCCAGGCGGTGCTGCACACCACCCTCGGCACCTGCTCCCTGGATGCCCGCCGTGCCAGCCTGCCGACCCCGGCGCTGGTGGTGATCGGGGAGGTGGCGGGCCTTGCCGCCAGCCTGCTGGCCGCCGCCACGGCGGCGGTGCCGCGGGCGCGGACCGCCTGAGGCCGGCTGTCAGTGTGCCTTGCGGGGTTCCCGGCGGACCAGCAGGCTCAGCCGGGTGCCGCCGCCGATGCTGGTCCATTCCGTGCGGCTGGCCAGTTGGCGGGCCAGCCCGTCGATCATCCGCATGCCGGTGCCGCCGGCCCGCTCCGCCGGCAGGCCCTTGCCGTCATCCCACAGGGTGAGCCGCGCCCCGCCGCCCTTGGCCGCCTCCAGCCGCAGCCCGATGCTGCCCTGGTCGCGGTCGAAGGCATATTTCAGGCTGTTGGTGATGAACTCGTTCACCACCAGCCCGAGTGGCGCCGCCTGCTCGGGCGAGACGAACAGCCGCTGCATCTCCAGCACCAGGCGGATCCCGGTGCGCTCCGCCGCATGGAAGCGCAGCAGGGTGCCCGCCACCTCGGCGAGGTAGGACCCGAGGTCGACGCGATCCACCTCGCCGCTGACATACAGCTTGTCGTGCAGCAGCCGCAGCGCATCCACCCGCTGGCTCACCGCCATCAGCGCGGCCTGGGTTTCCGGCTGGGTGGCGCGGCGGCGCTGCAACTTCACCAGCCCGACGACGACCTGGAGGTTGTTCTTCACCCGGTGCTGCAATTCGCGCAGCAGCCTTTCGTTGTCGGCGGCGCGTTCGCGCAGCTCCGCCTCCCGCCGCAGCCGGTCCACCGCCGCCGCCAGCATGTTGGCGTAGGTGCGGAGGAAGTCGATGTCGGCCTCGGAAAATGCGCGGCGTTCCCGGCTGTCCACCTCCAGCACGCCATAGGGTGGCCGGTCGTCGGTGCCGACCACCACCACGTTCACCAGGGACTGCACGCCGTGCTCGATGACGAAGCGGGGAATCCGGAAGCGCTTCTCCTCGGCCACCGACGGGCAGATCACCGGCTCCCCGGTTTGCAGCGCATGGCCCTCGGACGAGCCTTCCTCGGCGGCGACGCGGACGATGCCGACGATGCCCGAGCGCCAGCCGGTGCCGGCCCGGACCAGCAGGGTGCGGCCGTCCGGCTGCAGCTCCAGCACCTTCGCCAGGTCGGAGCCGAGCCCTTCGGCCACCAGCCGGCAGGCATCGTGCAGGATTTCCTGAAGGTCGTGGGACTGCAGCGCCAGTTCACCGAAGCGTGCCAGCGCCGTCTGCTGGGCCAGCAGCCGCTGCCGGGTCTGCTCCGAGCGGTTCTCGTCCATGGACGTCCTACGCGGGATGACCCCCTTGGGTTCCGCACCCCGGGCTACCCCGCGGCTGGCCCCGCAGCGGGTTGGCTGTAGGCTGCGGGCGGGCCGATTCCGGCACGGGAGGATACCAGCCTGGCGAGCTACCTCAGACCCGCCCTGGCCGGCGCCGCGGCCACCGCTTCCGGCAACGGGCTGGCGCGCTTCGCCTATGTGCCGCTGTTCCCGGCCATGGTCACCGCCGGCTGGGTGGATGGCGGGCAGGCCGGCACGCTCGGCGCCGCGGCGCTGCTCGGCTACCTCATCGGTACGCTGGCGGGGCGGCCGACGGCACGGCGGCTGGGCGTGCCGGGGCTGCTCGACCTCGGCATGGGGCTGGTGGTGGTCTCGATGGCGGCCTGCACCTGGAACGGTGGCTTCTGGTGGTTCCTGCTGTGGCGGACCATGGCGGGGGTCGCCGGCGGGCTGCTGATGGCGCTGGCCGGGCCGGCGACCCAGGCCTCGGTGGCGCCCGAGCGGCGCGGGGCGGCGGGCGGCGTGGTCATCGCCGGGGTCGGCATCGGCATCGCCACCGGCGCCGTCGCGGTGCCGGCGCTGCTGCCGGCCGGGCTGCCGGCCACCTGGCTGGGGCTGGCCGGGCTGGTGCTGCTGCTCTGGGTCTTCGCCCGCCCGCGCTGGCCGGACATGCCGCTGACCGGCGCCGCATCCGAGGCACCGCCCGCCGTGCCGCTGCTGATCCTGACCTACTCGCTGCACGGCGCCGGCATGGTGCCGCCGATGGTCTACCTGGCCGATCTCGCGGCGCGCGGGCGCGGGCTCGGGGTCGGGGCGGGGGCGGCGATCTGGCTGGTGTTCGGGCTGGTCGGGAATTCTTGGCGGCATCCTCTCAGGACGGGTGGCGGACCGGCTGGGCGGCCGGCCGACCCTGCGGCTGTGGCTGCTGGTGCAGGCGGTGGCCCTGGCGCTGGCGCTGCCGGCGCATCCCGGCTTCATCCTGCCGGCCGCCGCCGCCGCCGGCTTCGCCGCGGTGGGGGTGACGACCGTGACGCTGACGGTCTGCCGGGAACTCGCCGGGGTGCGGGCCACCGGCCTGTGGGTGCGCTGCACCGCGGCCTTCGCGGTGGTGCAGACGGTGGTGGGCTTCGCCCTGGCCGCGGTCTTCGCCGCCACCGGGGAAAGCCATGCGGCGGTCTTCGCGGCGGGACTTGGCTTCTCGCTGGCGGCCCTGGTCGCGGCCATGGCGCTCAGCCGGAATCGCTGAACTGGTGTAGCATCGGCCACCCACTGGCCGAGATACCGCCCCATGCGCCGCGCCATGTTGCTTGCCTGCTGCCTCAGCCTGCCCGCCGCGGCGGATGAACTGCCGGTCCGCACCGTCACCCTGTCGAATGCCGGGCTGATCCAGATCGAGCGTGCCGGGGTTCTGCCGGCCGATGCCGCCATCACCTTCCGCGCCCCGGTCGGGGATGTGGACGACCTGCTGCGGACCCTGGTGGTGCGCGACCCGGGCGGCATCGTGGAAGGCCTGCGCCTGCCCGCCCAGGACCTGGAGGCCGAAGCCTTCCGCGGCCTGCCGCTGCGGCCGGAGGATTTCGCGGACCGCGCCAGCCTGGTGCGGGCGCTGCGCGGCCACCTGGTGGAGGCCGGCGGCGCCACCGGCCGGCTGGCCGGGGCGGAGGAGACCGCGGCCGGGCTGCGCGTCGCGCTGCTCACCGCCGAAGGCCTGCGGCTGGTGCTGCTGCGGGAGGGCGACGAGGTGCGGCCGACCGATGCCGCCCTCGCCGCCCGCCTCACCCGCGCCGCCGAGGCCCTGGCCGCCGCCCGCAGCGCCGATGAGCGCCGGGTGGAGATCCGCCTGCGCGGGGCCACGGCGCCGCGCGAGGTGGGCTTCGCCTATGTCGCCGGGGCGCCGCTGTGGAAACCATCCTGGCGGCTGCTGATCCCGGCGGGGGAGGGCGAGGCGCGGCTGCAGGGCTGGGCGGTGGTCGAGAACCACTCCGGCGTGGATTGGCGGGGCGTGCGGCTGTCGCTGGTCTCGGGCAACCCGGCGGCCTACCGGCAGCCGCTCTACACGCCGATCCGCGTGGAGCGGCCGGAGATGCCGGTGCGCGCCGCGGCGCAGTTCCGGGTGGAGGCCGATACCGGCGCCCGGCCCGCGCCGCCGCCGCCGATGGCCGCCGCCATGGCGCCCGCTCCGCGCATGATGCGGCTGGGCGAGCAGCAGATGGCGGCGGTGCCGGCGGCGACGGCGGCCAGCTCGGCCGGGCGGGTGGCCTTCACCCTGCCCTCGCCGGTGTCGATCCGGAGCGGCGAGACGGCCAACCTGCCCTTCCTCGATGCCACCGTGCCGGCCGAGCGGCTCTGGTGGGTGCAGGATGCGGAGGCGCGACACCCGCTGAACGCCGTGCGGCTGCGCAACTCCACCGGCCAGACCCTGCCGGACGGGCTGGCGGCGGTGTTCGGGACAACCGGGGCGGAGGCGGAGGCCTATCTCGGCGATGCCGAGATCCGCGCGGTGGCGCCGGATGACCAGCGCATCCTGGCCTTCGCGCGGGACCGCGACGTGCTGCTGACCGCCGCCTCATCGGCCGGCGAGGAGCCGGTGAAGGTGGAGTTCCGCCGCGGCGTGGTGGTGGTCGGCACCCGGCGGCTGGAGGAGACGGCGCTGGCGGTCGACCCGCACGGGAGACGCGGCCGGCTGGTGGTGGACCTGCCGCGCCGGCCGGGCGCCGACCCGCGCTTCCCGGTCGCCGCCGAGGGCGATTTCGGGCTGCGCCACGAAACCATGCTGGATGGCACCGCCACCACCCTGCGCTTCACCTGGCAGCGCGAGGGGCAGACCGAGATACCGCTGTTCGATGCCGGCCTCGGCGACCCGGTGCTGCTGCGCTGGCGCGAGATGGAGCTGGAACAGGCCCTGCCCCGGCTGCCGGGCGGCCCCGGCAGCCTGGAGCGGTTGCGCAGCGTGCTGGAGAAGCTGCCGGCCGATGCGCCCGGGCGCCCCACGCTGGAAGCGGTGGCCAGCGGGCTGGCCGAGGCACGTCGGCTGCTGGATGCGGCGCAGGCCGCCATCCGGCAATACGCCGCGGCGGATGCGGCGCTGGACCGCGCACGCGCGGCGGCCGAGGACCGCACCGGGGCGGCACGCGAGGCGGCGCGGCAGCGGCTGAACCAGGCCAGCCTGGCGGCGGAAAACGCCGGCGCGGCGGCGGATGCGGCCTGGGAGGCATGGCGGGCGAAGGTGCGGGAGGTGGTTACCCTGACGGGGTGAGGAAGCCCGGGGCGCTATTTCGGCGGATCGGCGAGCGGCTTGAAGGCCTCGGTCGAGACGTCGCGGCCGAACTGGCCCTTGTCCTCAGGCAGCGGGCCGCGATGGGGGCAGGGCGTGAAGCTCGGGTCATCGACCGGCGCGGGCATGTCCGGCACATCCGGCCCGGCGCCAAGCGGCAGCGCCCGTTCGGCCGTGCAGGAACAGACGTAGCTGCCATCCGGGAGCAGGTTGGGCATGGTCACCTGCTCGCAGTGCGGACATTGCACGGCATCGAGCCGGCGGGCGTTGGGTGGCTTGCCGTTGTCAATCATCGTCTGAGAAAGCGTGGGCGGCCCGTTGGTTCGCCGCAACCTCAGTTGATCTGGGACAGGTCCTCGCCCAGCACGACGATCTGGATGGCGAAGGAGACCTCGCCATCCTCGGAATCACGGTGGACCGTGCCGACGAATTCGCTGCCGACGAACAGCTCGACCGAGGCATTCTTGCGCTGCGGTGTGCTGAGCTTGATCCGGTCGTTGCCCAGCAACCGGCGGAGATGCGCCTGCACCGCGGCGAGTTCGGCTGGGGTCATGGGTCGATGTCCTGAAGCATGGGAGCGGAGGCATAAACCCGCCGCGCCGCCACGGCTACCCCTTTGGTAGTGCCCCACCTTTCGGCACAACTTCCTCCGGCGTCGCCAGCCGCACCGAAAGCGCGTGCAGGCCGGTCTCGAACTCCGCCGCCAGCACCGCATGGACCGCGCGCGACCGGGCCAGGCGGCCCATGCCGGCGAAGGCCGGGCTGACCACGGCCACGGTATAATGGGTCTCCCCGCCCGGGCGGGCGCCGGAGTGGCCGGCGTGGCTGGCGCTGTCGTCCACGACCTTGATCTCGGCCGGGGCGAAGGCGGCGTCCAGCGCCTGGTGGATGCGGGCGGCTCGGGTATGCATGCGGGATATGTCGGCGCTTTCCGGGCGGCTGCCAAGGGCGCGTGGTGACGCGGGGCGGCAGGCCGCGGCCGGCCTACGGCAAATGTAGGCAGGCGCGGCTTGCGCGGCTGCGGGGGCACGCCCATAAATCACCCATGCCCCCCCGCCGCGGTGCCACACCCCAGCCCCAGAGCCCCGCGCGCCCCTGCGATGCGCCGGGCTGCACCGCGAACGGCGAGTTCCGTGCCCCGAAATCCCGCACCAGCCTGAACGAGTACGTCTGGTTCTGCCTGCCCCATGTGCGCGAGTACAACTCCGCCTGGGACTACTACAAAGGCATGGGCCCGAACGAGATCGAGGCCAACCTGCGGCATGATACCTCCTGGCAGCGGCCGACCTGGCCGCTCGGGCGGCTCGGCGGCGGGCACCGGCTCGACCCCGAGATCATGCGCGACCCGCTCGGGCTGCTGTACGCGACCCCGTTGCATGCCCGCCGGACCCGCCCGGTGGAACGCCCTGCGGCGCCGCCTGAACTGCGCGCCGCCCTGGACGTTCTGGGCCTCGAGTGGCCGCTGGACCCGCTGACGCTGCGCACCCGCTACCGCGAGCTGGCCAAGCGGCTGCACCCTGACGTCAACGGCCGCGACCGTGCGGCGGAAGACCGCATGAAGGACGTGAACCGCGCCTATAGCCTGCTGCGCCAGAGGGTTGGCGCGGCAAGCCCCGTGCAGGAACCGGCGGAAGCCGGCGCCGCGGGCTGAGATTGCGCCGCATACCCCGGCCGGTCCCTGGGGCGGTCCCTGGGGCCGGTTTGGGAAAACCACCCGAGGCGGGTATCCTGCGGCGTTGCCCTGTCCTAGAGTCCCATTCAAGAACCTGAGCGGATGCCGATGAACAAGGTCGCCAACCTCGCCGAAATCCGTCCGACTTCGGCGATCGATGCCCCCGACACCACCGTGAGCGCGCGGGAAGCCTTCGGGCTCGACCTCGACATGCAGGTGCCGGCCTTCTCCCTCCGCACGGAACACGTGCCCGAGGTGGATGACACGTATCGCTTCGATCGCGAGACGACCTTGGCGATCGTGGCAGGCTTCGCCCACAATCGGCGGGTGATGATCCAGGGCTACCACGGCACCGGCAAGTCCACCCATATCGAGCAGGTGGCGGCGCGGCTGAACTGGCCCTGCATCCGGGTGAACCTCGACAGCCACATCAGCCGCATCGACCTGATCGGCAAGGACGCCATCGTCCTGAAGGATGGCAAGCAGGTCACCGAATTCCGCGAGGGCATCCTGCCCTGGGCGCTGCAGCACCCTTGCGCGCTGGTGTTCGACGAATACGACGCCGGCCGCCCGGACGTGATGTTCGTGATCCAGCGGGTGCTGGAGGTCGAGGGCAAGCTCACCCTGCTCGACCAGAACCGGGTGATCCGGCCGCATCCGCAGTTCCGCCTGTTCGCCACCGCGAACACCGTGGGCCTGGGCGACACCACCGGCCTCTATCACGGCACCCAGCAGATCAACCAGGGCCAGATGGACCGCTGGAACATCGTCGCCACGCTCAACTACCTGCCGCATGGCCAGGAAACCGAGATCGTGCTGGCGAAGCTGGCGGTCGACCCGGCCGATGCCAAGATGAAGAAGCGGGTCGAGGCGATGGTGGCGCTGGCCGACCTGACCCGCGCCGGCTTCATCGCCGGCGACATCAGCACCGTCATGTCCCCGCGCACCGTCATCACCTGGGCCGAGAACACCCGGATCTTCGGGGATATCGGCTTCGCCTTCCGGCTGACCTTCCTCAACAAGTGCGACGAGGCGGAACGCAGCACGGTGGCGGAATACTACCAGCGCTGCTTCAACGAGGACCTGCCGACCGGCACGCAGTTGAAGAAGGCGGGCTAGGCTTGCCCACCTGCCCGCCCGCTGCCGTCCCGGTGGCGCGGCCGGGCATGCCAGTCTGAACCGCGCCCGGCGGAGCTAGCGCAGCGGAGGCCGTACCATTTCCAAGCAAGACCTGACCCGCCAGGAAGAATTCAAACGTGCCACCGCCGGCACGCTGCGTGCCGTCGCGCATGCCAATTCCGAAGTCCAGGTGGCCTTCCAGCCCGGCCCCGGCGGGGTGTCCGGCAAGCGGGTGCGGCTGCCGCTGCCGACCCGCGCCCTGCCGGCCGCCGAGATGGCCAAGCTGCGCGGCGCCGCGGATGCCGCCGCGCTGCGCATCCGCCACCACTCGGAGGCCGTCCACGCCGCCCGCCTGCCGCAGCGCCGGGAGGCCAAGGAGGTCTACGACGCGCTGGAGGACGTACGGGTCGAGACGGTCGGCAGCAAGCACATGGCCGGCGTCGCCGCCAACCTGCGGGCCCGGCTGACCGATATCTGCGAGACCGAGGGCTACGACCGGATGACCCGGAAGGACCAGTTGCCGCTGCCCGCGGCGCTGGCCCTGCTGACCCGCGAGCGCATCTCCGGCGAGCCCGCCCCCGCCGCCGCCCAGCGCGTGCTCGACCTGTGGCGCGACAGCCTGGGTGACAAGGCCGACCAGGCGCTGGCCGAGATGGCCACCGCGACCGATGACCAGGAAGCCTTCGCCCGCGCCGCCCGCAAGCTGCTGACCGCGCTCGACCTCGCCGAGGCCGAGGTGGAATCGGAAGCCGAGGACCAGGAGGACGGCGAGGAAAGCGGCGAGAATTCCAGCCAGCAGGACCAGTCCGGCGAGGGCGAGGCCCAGGCCCAGGACCAGGAAAGCATGCTGGGCGCCCAGCCCGAGACCATGCAGGGCGAGGCCGCCGAGGAGGAAGCCCAGGAATCCGAGGACGAGGGCGCCGCCGCCGAGGGCGACGACAAGCCCGGCGGCCCGCAGCAGCGCCGCGAGGTGCCGCAGACCGACGACGCCAGCCGCTACCACCCCTTCACCACCGCCTTCGACGAGGTCATCGAGGCCGACGACCTCTGCGACCCGGAGGAACTCGGCCGGCTGCGCCAGCAGCTCGACCAGCAGCTTTCCCACCTGCAGGGCGTGGTCTCGAAGCTGGCCAACCGGCTGCAGCGCCGCCTGCTGGCGCAGCAGCAGCGGGCCTGGGAATTCGACCTGGAGGAAGGCACCCTGGATGCGGCGCGGCTGGCCCGCATCGTCGCCAACCCCATGCTGTCGCTGTCCTACAAGCGGGAGCGGGAGGCGGATTTCCGCGACACCGTCGTCTCCCTGCTGATCGACAATTCCGGCTCCATGCGCGGCCGGCCGATCACGGTGGCGGCGATGTGCAGCGACATCCTGGCCCGCACCCTGGAGCGTTGCGCGGTGAAGACCGAAATCCTCGGCTTCACCACCCGCGCCTGGAAGGGTGGCCAGTCCCGCGACCGCTGGGTGCAGGACGGCAAGCCGCGCAACCCCGGCCGGCTGAACGACCTGCGGCACGTGATCTACAAGGCCGCCGACGCGCCCTGGCGGCGGGCCCGCAAGAACCTCGGGCTGATGCTGCGCGAGGGGCTGCTGAAGGAGAACATCGACGGCGAGGCGCTGGAGTGGGCCTACAAGCGCCTGCGCGTCCGGCCGGAACACCGGCGCATCCTGATGGTGATCTCGGATGGTGCGCCGGTGGATGACAGCACCCTGTCGGTGAACCCGGGCAACTACCTGGAACGCCACCTGCGCAAGATCATCGCCGAGATCGAGGGCCGTGGCGACGTGGAGCTCATCGCCATCGGCATCGGCCATGACGTGACGCGCTACTACCGCCGCGCCGTCACCATCGTGGACGCCGAGGAGCTGGGCGGCACCATGATGAAGAAGCTCGCCGAGCTGTTCGACGAGGATGCCGCCGAGGCCTGGCAGCGCGCCGCGACGGAACGCTCCGCGCTCATTGCCTGACGGGTTGGCGGTAGTCCTTCATCGCCGTGGGCTGCTGGCGGCGCTGGCGCTCGGTGCTTGCGTGCCCGGCGGGACCGGCTTTGCCCAGGGCGCCGCGACCCGGCCGCTGGTGCTGGAGCCGCTGCCGCCCGGCAGCCGGCTGGAGGCGCTCGGCGGGCTGGAGGTCAACAGCGCGGCGATGGGCTTCGGTGGCCTGTCCGCGCTGCATATCGGCGCCGACCTGCGGCTGACCGCCATCAGCGACCTGGCGCATTGGGTGACGGCGCGGCTGGTGCTGCGGGATGGCCGCCTGGCCGGGCTGGCGGAGGTACGGACCGGCCCGCTGCGGGATGGCGCCGGTCAGCCACTGGCGCGCGGCTACAGCGGCGATGCCGAGGCCCTGGCGCGGCTGCCGGACGGTACCTGGCTGGTGGGGTTCGAGCGCTGGCACCGCATCCGCGCCTACCGGGACATCAATGGCCCGGGCCGCTATGTGCAGGCGCCGCCGGGGCTGGAACTGGCGCCGGGCAATGGCGGGCTGGAATCCCTGGCGGTGCTGGCGGATGGCCGCTGGCTGGCCATCGCCGAGCAATTGCCGCCGCCCGACCAGCCGCTGTTGCGGCGCGGCTGGCTGGGCGGGCCGGGCAACTGGATGCCCCTCGCCTACCGCCCGACCGAAGGCTTCGACCCGGCCGATGCCGCGCCGCTGCCGGATGGCGGGGCGCTGGTCCTGGAACGCCGCTTCACCATCTTCACCGGCTTCACCGGCCGGCTGATCCGCCTCACCGCCCGGCAATTGCGCGAGGCGACCCCTGAGACCGTGTTGGAAGGCGAGGAGATCCTGCGGCTGGACACCCCGCTGCCGCGCGACAACTTCGAGGGCGTCTCGGTCTTCGAGGCGGGCGGGCGGACGCTGGTGGCGGTGATCTCGGACGACAACGAGAACATGCTGCAGCGGACGCTGCTGCTGCTGTTCGCCCTGGTGGACGACTAGAGCGCATTCCGTTCGACATGGCTCACGGAATGCGCTCTAGCCTGTTGTTTAGGCGAGCAAATTACCCCTGCCGGGTGATTCCACCCGTTCGGGGTTTGCTCTAGCCGAGCCACCCCAGCGCGCCACGTGCCGCCGCGACCCCGGTGCTGAAGCAGCCCTGCAGCAGGTAGCCGCCGGTCGGCGCCTCCCAGTCCAGCATCTCGCCGGCCAGGAACACGCCGGGCGGGCGCGCAGCATCAGGCTTTCGTCGACTTCCGCCCAAGTGACGCCGCCGGCCGAGGAGATCGCCCGCTCGATCGGCGCCGGCGCGACCAGCCGCAGCGGCAATGCCTTCACCAGCGCGGACAGTGGCGCCGTCGCCCCGGCATGCAGCGCCTCCTGCACCAGGCCGATCGCCACCGGCGGCAGCCCGGCCCGGCGCAGGTGGTTGGCCAGGGACTGGCCGCCGCGGGGGCCATCCAGCCGCGCCGCCAGTTCCGCCGCCCCGGCATCCGGCCGCAGGTCGAGATGCAGGGTGGCCGGGCCGCCGGCCGCGATCGCTTCCCGCAGCGGGCCGGACAGGGCGTAGATCGCGCCGCCCTCGATGCCGGCGGCGGTGACCACCGCCTCCCCCCGCACCCGCTGGCCGGCGAATTTCACGGCGATGCGCTTCAGCGGCACCCCCTCGAAGCGCTGGCGGAAGACGCCGGACCAGGGCACCAGGAAGCCGCAGTTCGAAGGCCGCAGCGGCGCGATCGCCACCCCCGGCAGCAGCGCCGTCCAGGCCCCGTCCGAGCCGAGCCGCGGCCAGGAGGCACCGCCCAGCGCCAGCACCACCGCCGCCGGCCGGCAGCCTGCCGGGCCATCCGGCGTGGCGAAGCGCAGCGCGCCATCGGCATCCCAGCCTTCCCAGCGGTGGCGGGTGCGCAGCATCACGTCCAGCCCGGCCAGCCGCCCCAGCCAGGCCCGCAGCAGCGGCGAGGCCTTCAGCGCGCGGGGGAAGACGCGGCCGCTGCTGCCGGTGAAGACCGGCTGGCCCAGCTCCTCCGCCCAGCGCACCAGCGCATCCGGCGGGAAGCCGGCGACGGCGGGCTCCAGCCGCGGCCGGGCGGCGCCGTAGCGGGTGAGGAAGGCGGGCAGCGGCTCGCCATGGGTCAGGTTCAATCCGCCGCGGCCGGCGATCAGCAGCTTGCGTCCGGGGCTCGGCATCTGGTCGTATAGCGTGACGGCGGCGCCGCCCTGGGCCAGCACCTCCGCTGCCATCAGGCCCGCCGGGCCGCCGCCGATAACTGCGACCATGGGCCGCACCGCAGGTGTCTGGGACATGCCGGGGTTCTATCGATTGGAACGGATGCGGTGAACCCTTGGCGCCGCCGGCCGTTGATGGCGCGTAACCGACTATGGAGATGATCCGATGGCACAAGGCTATCTGTCGAGGCTGATGGCGCAGGGCGAGGACGCTCGCGACACCGCCGACGACTATCGCCGCCGCGCTTCCCGCTCATTGGACGATGCCGGCGACCGGCTGCAGCACCGCGGCGAGGACGCCCGTGGTGAGCTGAAGCGGCTGTGGAACCAGCTCGAGGACCTGCTGGAAAACCGCATCAGGCCTGCGGCGCAGGACACGGTGCATCGCGGCCGCGGCTATGCGCATGAGGGCCGGGACATGGCGGTGGACATGGCTGCGCAACTGCGGGAGGCGGCACGGTCCCGGCCGCTGGTGGCGATCGGCGTGGCGGTGGCGGCGACCTGGCTCATCACCACCATGCTCCGCAGCCGGCGCTAGAGCAAACAGAGCAAACCCCGAACGGGTGGAATCACCCGGCAGTGGTAATTTGCTTGCCTAAACAACAGGCTAGAGCGCATTCCGTGAGCCATGTCGAACGGAATGCGCTCTAGACGAAGGAGCGGTTGCTTCGTCGCCTTGTGGCGCGTGCCGTGACAGCATGGCGGCCACGCCCTGGCCGGTGCTGGACGCCGGCCGCCGGCCGCCCAACATAGGCATGCGATGAACCAGATCCTCCCGCCTGTCCTGTTCTTCCCGCCGAAACGTCCGGCGCCGCCGCCGGAGCGGCGCCTGACGGTGGTTTCCCCCTTCGAGCCGAATGGCGACCAGCCGGCCGCCATCCGGCAGATCATCGCCGGGTTGCAGGCGGAGGAGCGGGACCAGGTGCTGCTCGGGGTCACCGGCTCGGGCAAGACCTTCACCATGGCCAAGGTGATCGAGGCGGTGCAGCGGCCGACCCTGATCCTGGCGCCGAACAAGACCCTGGCGGCGCAGCTCTACGGGGAGATGAAGAGCTTCTTCCCCGACAACGCCGTGGAATACTTCGTCAGCTACTACGACTACTACCAGCCGGAAGCCTACGTCCCGCGCACCGACACCTACATCGAGAAGGACGCGCAGATCAACGAGCAGATCGACCGCATGCGCCACTCCGCCACCCAGTCGCTGCTGGAGCGGAACGACGTGATCATCGTCGCCTCGGTGTCCTGCATCTACGGCATCGGCTCGGTCGAGACCTACAGCCGGATGGTGGTGAAGCTGGAGGTCGGCGGCCGGATCGACCGCGACGTGCTGGTGAAGGGGCTGGTCGAGCATGCAGTACCGCCGCAACGACAGCGACTTCCCCCGCGGCACCTTCCGCATCCGCGGCGAGACGGTGGACATCTTGCCGGCCCAGCTGGAGGACCGGGCCTGGCGGGTCAGCCTGTTCGGCGACGAGATCGACGGGCTGAAGGAATTCGACCCGCTGACCGGCGAGATGACCGGCGAGACTGGCGAAGGTCACGCATCTACGCCAACAGCCACTACGTGACGCCGCGGCCGACGCTGCAGCAGGCCATCATGTCCATCAAGGCGGAGCTGAAGCAGCGGCTGGCGGAACTGCATGCGGCCGGGCGGCTGCTGGAAGCCCAGCGGCTGGAACAGCGCACGCACCTTCGACATCGAGATGCTGGAGACCACCGGCGTCTGCAAGGGCATCGAGAACTACAGCCGCTACCTCACCGGCCGGAAGCCGGGCGAGCCGCCGCCGACGCTGTTCGAGTACCTGCCCGAGAACGCGCTGCTGGTCGTGGACGAGAGCCACGTCACCGTCCGCAGATCGGCGGCATGTACCGCGGCGACTTCGCGCGCAAGACGATGCTGGACGAATTCGGCTTCCGCCTGCCCTCCTGCACCGACAACCGGCCGCTGAAGTTCGAGGAATGGGAGGCCTATCGCCCGTCCAGCCGTCTTCGTCAGCGCGACGCCCGGCCCCTGGGAGATGGAGCGCACCGGCGGCACCTTCGCCGAGCAGGTCATCCGCCCGACCGGGCTGATCGACCCGGTGACGGAAATCCGCCCGGTCGAGGGCCAGGTGGACGACCTGCTGGCCGAATGCCGGGAGCGGTGGCGGCGCGGCGGCCGGGTGCTGGTGACCACCCTGACCAAGCGCATGGCCGAGGACCTGACCGAGTACATGACCGAGGCGGGCATCAAGGTGCGCTACCTGCACTCGGACGTCGATACGCTGGAGCGCATCGAGATCATCCGCGACCTGCGCCGCGGGCGTGTTCGACGTGCTGGTCGGCATCAACCTGCTGCGCGAGGGGCTCGACATCCCCGAATGCGCGCTGGTCGCCATTCTGGACGCCGACAAGGAAGGCTTCCTGCGCTCCGCGACGGCGCTGATCCAGACCATCGGCCGCGCCGCGCGCAACGTGGACGGCCGGGTGGTGCTCTACGCCGACCGGATGACCGACAGCCTGCGCAAGGCGCTGGAGGAGACCGAACGGCGCCGTACCAAGCAGAAGGCCTGGAACGCCGAGCACGGCATCACGCCGCACCACCATCAAGCGGCAGATCGCCGACGTCATGCAGTCCGTCTACGAGCAGGACTACGTGACGGTCGAGGCGGTGGAGGGCGACAGCGCCGCGCAATTCGTCGGCAAGGACCTGCGCGCCAGCATCGCCGAGCTGGAGAAGCGCATGCGCGCCGCCGCCGCCGACCTGGAATTCGAGGAGGCGGCGCGGCTGCGCGACGAGATCAAGCGCATGGAAGCGCTCGACCTCGGGCTGGAGCCGAACCTCGCCGGCCGCAGCCTGCAGGACAGCACGCCCAGGGCCGCCAAGCCGCGGGTGAAGCAGGACTGGAAGCCGAAGCCCATGGGCCCCGGCGGCGGCGGCTACGACCCGGAGAAGAAGCGGGGCCGGCGGCGGGCCTGAACGCCCGCCGGCGGTCAGGCCGGCTTGGGGACCGCCAGCAACCGGTCCAGGATGGCGACCAGCTCGCAGGGGCTGAACGGCTTCTGCAGGATCGGCACCTCGGCATGCGGGCCATGGGTGCCGGTATCGCCATAGCCGGTCATGAAGATGAAGGGCACCGCGCGGCGGGCCAGTTCATCGGCCACCGGCAGCACGCTTCTGCCGCCGAGGTTCATGTCCAGCACCCCGATATCGAGCCCGCCGTCGCCGTACCCGTCCAGCAGCCGCAGCGCCTCATCGACGGATGCGGCGGGGCCCAACACCTGGGCGCCGGCTTCGAGCAGTTCATCCTCGACGAGCATGGCCACCATGGCCTCGTCCTCCACCACGAGCACGCGCACCGGGCCGAGGCGGGCGAGTTGGCTGGCAGGAATGGGCATCATGGTCATGACAGATCATCCCGGATGGGGTTCAGGCAGCCACGCAACCCAGGGCCGCACCGGCTGCTACCCGGCCCGGCCCGTTGTTCTGCGCAGACGCTAGCCTGACCATCCGAAGCCTGTCCGTACCATTGTGGACATCTCGATACCACAACTTCAGCGTGAAGATCAGCCGAACAACTTCTCGAATCCGGCCTGGACCGCCGCGTAGCATTCGCAGGATGCGTTCTCCAGCCCCGCACGATCGGTGACCTCGAGCTGGCCGCGCTCGTAGCGGATCAGCCCGGCGCGTTGCAGGCTGCCGGCGGCGACCGTCACGCCGGCGCGGCGCAGGCCCAGCATCATCGACATCAGCTCATGGGTGATGGGGAAGCGATCTGCGCCAGCCCGGTCATGCGCCATCAGCAGCCAGCGGGCCAGCCGCTGCTCGGTCAGGTGCCGGCCGTTGCAGGCGGCGGTATGGGCGACCTGCTGGTGATGCGCCATGGCATACAGGAACAGCTGCCGCCGCAGCGCCGGGCTCCATTGCTGGGCGTCCCGCAGGGCCTCGGCCTCGATCTGCAGGGCGGTGCCGGCGCATTGCACGACCCCCTCGATGTCCGACTGGTCCACGCCGAACACCAGCGGCAGGCCCACCATGCCCTCGGTGCCGACCAGCCCGACCTCGGCGCTGTCGCCATCCTCCAGGGTGATGATCATCGAGATGAAGCCGGTTTCGATGAAATAGCCATGCAGGATGGGCGCGGCGGGCGCCTGCATGATCTGCCGCAGCGGCATGTCCACCAGCCGGAGCCGCGGCCAAAGCCGCAGCAGGTCCTCCGGCGGCAATGCGGCCAGCAGCCGGTTGAACGGCCTGGGGGGTAGGCTTCTGTGCAACGGACGCTCCTCGGCGACACCTGTCGGCGAGAGCGCGAATTCTCCCAGCCGCCCGCGCCGGCATGGTCCGCGAGCGATACGTCATCTATACACTCGCAAAATGGCCGTCGGTACGGTTTCGACAACCGGCCGCCGAAGCCGCCGGCCGTTCAGGCCGCGGCGGGGGGCTGCCGTGGCGGCTGGGCGGCACGCTCGGCACCGGCCGGCAGCCAGACCCGGAAGCTGGCACCGCTGCCCGGCTCGCTCTCGATCAGCAGCAGGCCACGGTGCCGGTTCACGATGTGCTTCACGATGGCAAGCCCAAGCCCGGTGCCGCCGGCACTGCGCGAACGCCCGCGGTCCACCCGGTAGAACCGCTCGGTCAGCCGGGGAATGTGCTCGGCCGGGATGCCCGGCCCGTCGTCGCTCACGGTGAGCAGCACGCCGGGCCGCGAGGGCAGCCGTGGCCCGGCCTCGGAGGGTGCCACCCATAACCGCACCTCGCCGCCCTCGCGGCCGTGGCGGACCGCGTTCTCCAGCAGGTTGCGGACCACCTGCGCCAGTTGCTCGCCATCCGCCGGGCTCGCCACCGAATTCGGCGATGTCGGTGACCAGCGACACCCGGCGGGCGCGGAACAGCGGCTCCAGCGCATCCGCCTCGGCCCGGGCGATGGCCGAGAGGGGGGCGACGCCGGTCGGCGGCTGGTGCTCGGTGAGCTCGATGCGGGACAGCCCGAGCAGGTCGTCGATCAGCCGCCGCATGCGTTCGGACTGCTCGGCCATGATGCCGAGGAAGCGCTTGCGCGCCGTCGCGTCGTTCTCCGCCGGGCCGCGCAGGGTTTCGATGAAGCCGATCAGGCTGGCCAGCGGGGTGCGCAGCTCATGCGAGGCATTGGCCACGAAATCCGCCCGCATCCGCTCCAGCGCCCGTTCCCGGGAGCGGTCGGACAGCACGATGACGATGCGCCCGCCATCCGCCAGCGGCGGCTCCATCGGGATGACCTGGGCGGCGATCTCGCGGGCAACCGGCACCGGCAGCACCAGGTCGGCGGTCTGCGGCCGGTGCTCGGCCAGCGCGCGTTCCACTGCCGCGGCCATGGTCGGGTGGCGCAGCAGGGCGGCGACGTCGCCCTCGCGCGGCGGGCCGCGATCCGCCCCGGCGCCGAACAGCGAGCGGGCGGCGGCATTGGCGCGCAGCGGCACTCGGTCCGGCGACAGCACCAGCAGCGGGTCGGGCAGGTTCTCGACGATCGCCTCGTCGGCCAGCCGCAGCCGGCCGACCAGCGCGCCCTGCTCCGCCACGGTGCGGGCCAGCCGGGCGGCGCCATCGGCCACCTCGTCCACCGCCGGCAGCAGGGCGGAGATGCCGGGCGCCTCCAGCCGGCCATCCTCGGCGCTGGCCCGGCGCAGCGCCCCGGCCAGCCGCCCGAGGTTGTCCAGCCAGAGCCAGGCGACCAGCAGCGCGGCGAGGCCCGAGGCCAGCAGCGCCAGCAGGCCGGGGGCGGCCGCCACCTCGCCGGTCAGCACCAGCAGCAGCAGCATCAGGCAGGGCACCCCGCCGACCAGCCCGGCGGTGCCGAGCAGCCGGCGGGGTGACGGCGGCATGCCCCGGCGGCTCAGCTGCCGGCGCCGCCGGGGATGGGCGCCGGTTCGATCAGCCGCGGCTCGCCATAGGGGTCCACCGCAAACAGCGCCAGGCCGTGCAGCGCCACCCCATCGGGTGCCAGCATCACCGGGCCATCGGCGCCGAGCATCGGCTCGCCCACCGGGGCGCGGTCCCGTGCGGCACGGCTGGCCAGGGCGGCGGCGTCATAGGCGACCCCGGCGAGGCGGGGCGGCACCTCGCCGAAGGCTGCCTGGTAGCGGCGGTCGAAGCCTTCCCGGGTGGCGGGGTCGGGGCCGGGGAACCAGGCGCCCTCCAGCGCCGGCTCGCGCGCCACCACCGGATCCTGCGCCCAGAGCGAATGGCCGAGCAGCCGCGGCGGCGTGGGCAGCGCGGTGACGATGGCGACGGCAGCGGCGCGGGCGCGCTCCCCGGACAGGCCGAGCAGCACCGCATCCAGCCCTTCCGGCCCGGCCTGGGTGGCCAGGTCGCGGGCGGCGGCGGCGGTATCGGCGATGCGCGGGTGCAGCAGCACCACCGGCGCCGCCAGCCCGAGTTCCGGCATGCGCTGGCGGAGCGCGGCGGCGAGGCGGCGGCCGAATTCATCATCCGGCGCCAGCAGGCCGATGCGGCGGGCACCGGCGGCGACGGCGGCATTGGCCACGCGCTCGGCCTGCTCGGCCGGGGTGATGCCGAGCACCCAGACCCCGCTGCCGCCCTGGGATGCGTCGCTGGTGAAGGCCATCATCGGGGCGCGGGCGGAGCGCGCCGGGCTGGCGGCGGCGGCGGTTTCGGCCAGGGTCAGCGGGCCGGCCAGCGCGGTGGCGCCATCCGCCAGCGCCTGGCGGGCGGCGGAGGCGGCGCCGGACGGCGTGCCGCCGGTATCGCGGGGCAGGAATTCAATGAGCGGATCGGCCTGGTCGAACAGCGCGAGCTGGGCGGCGTTCAGCATGGCCTGGCCGAGCGGCCGGTTGGCGCCGGTCAGCGGCAGCAGCAGCCCGACCTTGGTGCTCGGCACCTGGGGCAGCGTGGCGAGCGGCGGCTGGTAGGCCGGGCCACCGAACACCGGCGGGGCTTGCGGGGCACAGGCCACGAAGGGCAAGAGCATGGCGAGCAGGCCCAACCGGGCGAGACCCGACCAGCGCCGCGCCGCGGCCTGCGGGGCGCGGGCGGCGGAACAGGATGGCGGCGCGAAGCATGACGGATTTGGCAAGCGATCCTCCTGACCCGGCAGTGCCATCGGGCACTCCATCTTCCGGCATCGCCCCGGGGCTGACCCTGGTGGCGACGCCGATCGGCAACCTTGGCGACCTGTCACCCCGCGCCCTGGCCTCCCTGCGCGGCGCCACCGTGGTGCTGTGCGAGGATACCAGGGTAACCGGCGCCATGCTCGCAAGGCATGGTGTTTCGGTGACGCTGTTCCCTCTGCACGAGCACAATGAGGATGACCAGACCCCCCGCATCCTGGACCGGCTGCGGGCCGGCGAGCGCATCGCCCTGGTGTCCGACGCCGGCACGCCGTTGGTTTCGGACCCGGGCTACCGGCTGGTGCGGGCCGCCATCGCGGCCGGGCTGCCGGTCGGGGCGGTGCCGGGGCCGAATGCGGCGGTGATGGCGCTGACCCTGTCCGGGCTGCCGCCGCATCCCTTCCTGTTCCTCGGCTTCCTGCCGGTGAAGCCAGGGCCGCGGATGGCGGAGATCGCCCGGCTGCGGGCGGTGGAGCGGGCCGGGCTGAGCGCCAGCATGATCTTCTACGAAGCACCCCACCGGCTGGCCGAGACGCTGGCGGCGCTGGCCGAGGGCTTCGGCCCGGACCGCCCGGCGGCCGTCGCACGCGAGTTGACCAAGCGGTTCGAGGAGGTCCGGCGCGCGACGCTGGCGGAGCTGGCCGCGCATTACGCCACCGCCCAGGCGCGCGGCGAGATCGCGATCGTGATCGGCCCGGCCCCCGAGGAAGCCACCGGCGAGGCCGAGCTTGACCGCGCGCTGCGCGATGCGCTGGCCTCCGGCATGAGCATACGGGATGCCGCGGCGGCGGTGGCGGCGGCGACCGGGCTGCCGCGCAAGCAGGTCTACCGGCGGGCACTGGACATGGGAGGCGGCGATGGCGGCGACCAAGGCTAAGGCGACCCAGGCGAAGGACGGCAAGGCGGCCACCGCCGCGGCGGAACGCCGGGTGATGCGGGTGATCGAGCGCAGCAGCATCGAGATCGATGCCCAGCAGAACAGCGCCCAGCTGATCGCCTTCGATGCGCTGGAGGCCGCCGGGGCCGAGCGCCTGAAGCTGGCCGGCAAGGCGCTGGAGACCAGCCCGGTCTGCGTCGATGCCTGGGGCATCCTGGCGACCGAGGCGCCGGAGGGCACCGCCTTCGCGCTCGGGCTGTGGCGGCAGGCGGTGGTGGCCGGGGAACTGGCGCTCGGGCCCTGGCGCATGGCCGAGTACAAGGGCTCGTTCTGGGGGCTGGTCGAGACCCGCCCCTACATGCGCGCCCGGCTCGGGCTGGCGATGGAGCTGCGCCGGCAGGACCAGCATGCCGAGTCGATCGATACCCTGCGCGGCTCGCTGGCGCTCAACCCGAACGACAACCAGGGCATCCGCTACATCCTGCTCGACTGGCTGCTGGAGGCCGGGGCGAATGCCGAGGCCGCGGCCCTGCACGCCGCCTATGGCGAGGATGGCAGCGCCGCCTGGGACTATGCCGCCACCCTGCTGGCCTTCCGCGATTCCGGCGACGGCCCGGCCGCGGCCAAGGCGCTGCAGGCGGCGCTGGCCAACAACCCGCATGTGCCGGAGCTGCTGCTCGGCCGCGTCGCCCCGCCGGTGCAGGAGCCGGAATACTACAGCCCGGGCGACCAGTCCGAGGCGGTGGTCTACCTGGAAACCGCGGCGGCGGGCTGGCGCGGCACGCCGGGCGCGCTGGACTGGCTGGGGCGGGCGGTGCCGGCCGGGCCGGCGGCGGAAAAGCCGAAGCCGAAGCGCGGGCGGAAGCTACCGCAGCAGGACGGGTAGCATGGCGTCCAGCCGCATCCGGCCCTCGGCGGTCGCCCGCAGGCGGCCGGCCGGGGTCCATTCCAGGTAGTCCTCATCGAGGCAGGCGGCCAGCATGGCGGGGTCGAGCGCCTCGGCCAGGCTGCGGCCACTGCGGGCCTGGATGCGGGCGGGGTCGATCCCCTCGGTGAGCCGCAGGCCCATCAGCAGGGCCTCCCGCGCGCGGTCCTGCGGGGTGAGGGATTCCTCCGAGGTGGTGGCATGGCCGTCGCGCTCCACGCCGGGCCAGCCATTCCTCCGGGGCGCGGTGGCGGCGGGCGGCCAGCAACGCGCCGTCCAGCATGAGGCGTTGATGCGCGCCGGGGCCGATGCCGAGGTAGTCGCCGTAGCGCCAGTACACCAGGTTGTGGCGGCTCTCGGCGCCGGGCTTGGCGTAGTTCGAGATCTCGTAGGGCGCCAGGCCGAAGCGGGCGGCTTCCTCGACCGTCGCCCAGTACAGCCGCGCCGCCTCGTCACCATCGGGCAGGGTGAAGGCGCCGCGGGCGTGCTCGGTGGCGAAGCGGGTGCCGGGTTCGATGGTGAGCTGGTAGAGCGAGAGGTGGTCGGCGGCCAGCGCCAGGGCCTGCCGCAGCTCGGCCCGCCACGCCGCCTCGGGCTGCCGGGGGCGGGCATAGATCAGGTCGAAGGACAGCCGGGGGAACAGAGCGCGGCCGGTCTCCAGCGCCGCCATCGCCTGCGCCGCATCATGCTTGCGGCCGAGGAAGCGCAGCGCCTCCTCGTCCAGCGCCTGCACGCCGAGCGAGAGGCGGTTGACCCCGGCGGCGCGGATCTCCGCCAGCCGGGCCGCCTCGACGCTGGTCGGGTTGGCTTCCAGGGTGATCTCGAGGTCGGCCGGGGCATCGAACAGCGCGCGGGCATCGGCGATCAGCGCGGCGGCGGTGGCGGGGTCCATCAGGCTGGGCGTACCGCCGCCGAAGAAGATGCTGGCCAGCGGGCGCCGTCCCGCCACATTGGCCCGCCCGGCCTCATGCGCCAGCTCGCGCCGCAGCGCCTCCCGCCAGCGGGCCTGGTCGATGCTGTCCCGGACATGGCTGTTGAAGTCGCAATACGGGCATTTGGCGGCGCAAAAGGGCCAGTGGATATAGAGCGCGAGGGGTTCCATCTGGCGGGACATATGGTCCCGCGCGGGCCGTCTGTCGAACCCGGCCCGGTGCTCGCGGCCGGCGCCGGCATGCGCTAGCCTCCGCCTTCCAACAATGGCCGGAGGAAAGCCGATGAAGACCACGGTGAAGGACATGGTGGCCGCCGCCAATGCCGCGGTGCCGCGGATCAGCGCCGCCGAGGCGCGCGAGCTGCACGCCTCGGGCAAGGCGGTGTTCATCGATCTGCGCGAGCCGGGCGAGATCACCGCCTCCGGCAAGGTGCCGGGCGCCCTGGCCATTCCGCGCGGGCTGCTGGAATTCCGCGTCGACCCGCAGAGCCCGGCGCCCGACCCGGCGCTGTCGAAGCCGGTGGTCGTCACCTATTGCGCCTCCGGCGGGCGGGCGGCGCTGGCCGGCAAGATGATGCAGGACCTCGGCTACCAGGATGTCCGCAACCTCGGCGGCTTCAAGGACTGGGTCGAGGGCGGCGGGCCGGTCGAGAAGGGCTGAACCGCGGCCCACCCGTTCGCACCAGACACACCGCAGAAGGAGGACACCATGCCCGCACCCGGATCGACCCCTGTCCGCCGCGTCGCCGTCATCGGCGCCGGCACCATCGGCGCGAGCTGGGCGGCCTGGTTCCTCAGCCGCGGGCTGGAGGTGGTGGCGAGCGACCCCTCCCCCGGGGCGCCGGCGCTGATCCGCCGGATGATCGAGGGCGCCTGGCCCATCCTGCAGACCCTCGGCGCCACCCCGGACGCCGACCCCGGCCGCTGGTCCTTCGAGCCGGACCCGGTGAAGGCGGTGGCCGGTTGCGACCTGGTGCAGGAAAGCGCGCCTGAACGCTACGAGGTGAAGCAGCCCCTGCTGCGCGCCATCAGCGCCGCCCTGCCGGAGGAGGTGCTGATCCTGTGTTCCTCCTCCGGCCTGCTGGTCAGCCGGTTGTCGGAGGGCTGCACCCATCCGGAGCGGGTGGTGATCGGCCATCCCTTCAACCCGCCGCACCTCATCCCGCTCGTCGAGGTGGTGGGCGGCACCACCGCCAGCCCCGAGGCGGTGGCGGCGGCCGTCGCCTTCTACCGGGCCATCGGCAAGCACCCGATCACCCTGAACAAGGAAGTGCCGGGGCACCTGGCCAACCGCCTGCAGGCGGCGCTGTGGCGGGAGGCGGTGCACATGGTGGCGGAAGGCGTGGCCAGCGTCGCCGACGTGGATGCCGCGATCAGCGAGGGGCCCGGCCTGCGCTGGGCGCTGATGGGCCCGCACACCACCTTCCATCTGGCCGGGGGCGAGGGCGGCTACACCAACTACATGCACCACCTGATGCCGGCGGTGACGAGCTGGTGGGAAACCCTCGGCAACCCGGTCATGACGCCCGAATTGCAGCAGGCGCTGATCGCCGGAGTTGCCGAGGCGACCGGCGGCCGGCCGATTTCCGAACTGGCCGCCGAGCGGGATGCCGCGCTCACCCGCCTGCTGGCGGCTAAAGCCGGCCGGTCAGCGCCATGATGAGCAGAACGACGACGATCAGCCCGAGGATGCCGGACGGGAAGTAGCCCCAGCCGGCGCTGTACGGCCAGGTCGGCAGTATGGCCAGCAGCAGCACCACGAGCACGATCAGCAGAACCGTGGAATTCATCGCGCGCCCTCCATCCGGCACCATGCCGGTACGGAGGAAGAACGTGCCACGGGCGGGCTGGTTGCCGCCCGCCATGGATCACTCCGGGGTCAGTTCAGGAACTCCGGCGAGATCAGGCTCGGCAGGAACAACACGATCGACGGGAACAGGATGATGAGCGCCAGCACCGCCAGCATCGGCAGCAGCATGATGCAGGTGTCCTTCAGCGCATCGCCCACCCGTATGCCGGCGACCGAGCAGGCTATCATCAGGCACAGCCCGTAGGGCGGCGTCACCAGCCCGAAGGCCAGGGCGACGATGCCGACCATGGCGAAATGCACCGGGTCCATCCCGACGCCCAGGGCCAGCGGCTGCAGGATGGTGCCGACGATGATGATGGCCGGGATCGCATCCAGGAAGCAGCCGACCAGCAGGAACACTCCGGCGATGAAGAACGCCACGCCGACCGGCCCCATGCCCCAGGTCTGCACATTCGCCAGCAGCGCCTGCGGGATCTGGTAGAAGGCCAGCAGCCAGCCGAAGGCCGAGGCGGTGCCGACGCAGAACAGCGTGACCCCGGCCAGCCGCCCGGTGTCCCCGAGCGCCGAGACCAGCCCCTTGAAGTCCATCTCGCGGTAGACCAGCAGCGACAGCGCGGCGGCATAGAGCACCGCGATGCAGGCCGACTCGGTCGCGGTGAACCAGCCGAACACCTTGCCGCCGATGATGATGAGCGGCGTCATCAGCGCCGGTATCGCCACGAACAGGGCGCCCAGCACAACTGCGCCAAGGTCGGCGCGCGGATAGGTCGGGTAGCCGCGCGCCTTCGCATAGGCGTGCACGGTCGCCATCTGCACCCCGGCGATCAGCAGGCCCGGCACGACGCCGGCCAGGAACAGCGCGCCGATCGAGATGGTGAGCACGCCGCCCCAGACGATCATCAGGATCGAGGGCGGGATGATCACCGCGAGCACCGCCGAGACCGCGGTGATGGCGACGGAGAAGCTGTCGTCGTAGCCTTCCCGCCGCTGCGCCTCGATGAAGATCTTGGACTGGCTCGCGGCATCGGCGGTGCAGCTGCCCGAGATGCCGGCGAAGAAGAAGGACAGCACCACGTTGATCTGCGCCAGCCCGCCGGGAAAATGCCCGACCATGGAGCGCGACAGGTTCATCAGCCGCTCGGTGATGCCGCCGCTGTTCATCAGGTTGGCGGTGAGCAGGAAGAACGGCACCGCCAGCAGGATGAAGGAGTTGTAGGCGTTGAAGGTTTCCTGCAGCAGCATCATCGGCGCAGAGCCGCGGCTCGATCAGCAGGATCGGCAGGCAGGCGAGCGCCGAGCGCGACGGCGACCGGCACCCGCATGAACAGCAGGGTGAAGAACATGCCGAACAGGATCTGCCGCGGCTGCCCGGTGGCCAGCACAGTTGCCGCCCATGCACGCGCGCTCCCGCAGCATGCAGACGAAGATCGTCGCAGCAACGTTCCGCCGAGGAAGAGAATCCAGCTCACGCCGGCGATCGGCCAGGCGATGTGGATGATCCACAACGGCAGTTCGGCCAGCTCGCTGATGCGGTAGCAGGCGAATTCGGTGAACTCGATCCCCATCCACAGGAAGACGAAGGCGAATGATCAGCACGAAGTCCCGTGCGCGAGACGAGTCGCAGGATCGCCTCGGCCGCGGCGAGAGGCGGCGGAACAGAATCGACGATGAAATGCGTGCTCTCGCGCACGCCCAGCATCGCGCCGATCATGATCGTCACAGACGAAGCAGGAGCCGCGCCAGTTCCTCGGTCCAGATGCAGTGCGGGATGAAGCTGGCAGAAAGCGCGCGAAGATCTGCAGCGTGACCGGCAACATCAGCACCGCGAGCGATGATCGACCAGCAGCAGCACAGAATGAGATGAGTAGCGAGCGCTGCGTCACGCGGCGCAGCATGCCGGCGCCCGCGGCTTGGACGGCGTGGTCATCGGCGTCCTCGTGCGTGATTGGCTGGGATACGGGCCTGCCGCGCAGGCGGCCGCCGGAGTCGCCCGGCGAGCCGCTGCAGGCGGTGTGGCTCAGGCGGTCATCGCGTTGATGCGTCTCGAGGATGTCGGCTGCGCCGATTTCCTTGGCGTAGGCGACCAGCACCGGATCCACGAGGCGCTTCATCTCGTCGCGCTCGGTCGAAGGGCACCCGTCAGCCTGCCGGCCCTTCCAGCGCTCCAGCTTCTGCCCGTCCTGGCTCAATTCGGCTCGCGGCCGTAGCGCCGGCTTCCTTGCCGGCATTGCGGACGCCGCCTGCAGCGCGTCCGGCAGCTTCGGAGGGTCTGGCCGGAGAAGCACAGCGGGCGGATGGTGATGGCGTGCTGCGTCATCGCGAGCTGCGGCGCGACTTCGAAGAAGCGCATCTGCTCGACGCCCGCGGCCTCGTTCTCGCCCGCCTCGATGACGCCGTTCTGGATGCCGTTGTAGATCTCGTTGTAGGCGATGACGGTCGGCGCCATGCCCGACCGCCTGGAAGGTCGTGCTCCAGATCGGTGCGCCCTGCACGCGGACCTTGAGGCCCTTGAGGTCTTCGAGGTTGGTCAGCGGCTTGTTGAAGAAGATGTTGCGCACGCCGCCGCCGGCATAGCCGATCACGCATGTTGTCGGCGCGCTGGCTCGATCTCTTCCGCGATCGGCGCGAACAGGTCCTGGTCGAGCACCTGCGTTCCAGTGGTCGAGGTCGCGGAACAGGAAGGGAGCGTCGATGAACGGCGCGGCCTTGGAGAAGGTCGACATGTGGGCCGGCGAGACGATGGCGAAATCGACGGCCTGGCCCTGCGCCATGTACTCGAAATACTGCTTCTCCAGACCGAGCTCGCTGTTCTTGTGCAGCACGAAGTTGACCTGCTTGCCGTAGCACTCTTCACCAGTTCGCCGAACTTGGCCAGGGACTTCGTGAAGGCGATGGTCGTCGCCGAACTGCGGAAGCGCCGTGCAGCGTGATGGTGCCCTGGGCACGCACCGGGATCGACAGAAGAGCGGGCGCTGCGAGCGCACCACCGAGCAGGGCTCTGCGGAACATGGATGGCTTCCTCGTTGCGGCCGGCTTTCCCGCCGGCTCTGCCGCGAGACTAGCCGCAGATCGGGCCGGGAGGAAACCGGTGGTTCCGCCCCGGCCCGCGGGCTTAGCCGAGGTGCCGGGCGAAGAAGGCCAGGGTCCGCTCCTGCGCCTTTTCGGCATCCGCCGGGACGTAGCTGCCGCGCTCCTCGCAGCCAAAGCCATGGCCGGCGCCGGGATAGACGAACACCTCCACCTCCGGCCGGGCGACGCGGATGGCCTCGACATCGGCCAGCGGGATGGAGGCGTCGGTCTCGCCGAAATGCAGCTGCACCGGGCAGTTCGGCACTTCGTGCCTTCGCCGCGGCGATGCCGCCGCCGTACCAGCCGACGCTGGCGGCGAAGGCGCTGGTGCGGGTCGCGCCATGCCAGGCGACGGTGCCGCCCCAGCAATAGCCGACGATGCCGCGCCTGGCTCCGGGCGGCAGCGCGGCGGCGGCGGCCAGGATGTCGAGCACGGTCTTGCCGGCATCGATGGTGCCGCGCAGGTCCCGGCCGCGCGCCACATCGGCCGCCTCGTAGCCGAGCTCGACGCTGCGCTCGGTCCGGTCGAACAGCGCCGGGCAGACCACAGCATAGCCCTGGGCGGCGAAATCGTCGCAGACCCGGCGCATGTGGCGGTTCACCCCGAAGATCTCCTGCACCACCACCAGGGCGCGCTCGGCATCCGCCGGGCCGGCGGAATAGGCGGATAAAACGTGGCCGTCTGCGGCCGTCAGTTCGATGGTTGCCATGAAAAGCCCCTCCCGTTGCGGGTTGCGGGCGCTATGCTGCGGGGATGGGCGAAATCGTCAACCTGAACCGTGCGAAGAAACGCCAGGCCCGCGAGGCCGCCGCCGCCGAGGCCACCGCCAACCGCGCCAAGCACGGCCGGACCGCCGCCGAGAAGGCCAACGACCAGCGGGCCGAGGCACGCCGGCAGGCCCTGCTCGATGGCGCCCGCCGCCCGCCGCGCGGCTGAATCAGACCCGCGCCTCGCAGCCCAGCAGCTTTTCGTAGACCTGGAGCATGGCGGTCGAGTCCTGCCCGCCCAGCCCCATGCCGCGCGCCATGCGCAGCAGGTTCAGCGCCTGCGGGGCGACCAGCCCCGGCACCCCGTGCTCGGCCGCGAGATCCACCGCGAGGCCGAGGTCCTTGTAGGCCAGGTCCAGCGCGAAGCTGGCCTTGAAGTCGCCCTTCAGGCCACGCGCCGCCAGGCCGCGGAAGCCGACGCTGTCGCCCGAGCCGTTGCCGATGATGTCCACCAGCCGGGCCATGTCGATCCCGGCCTTGGCGCCGATCACCAGCCCCTCCGCCGCCACCGCCATGTTGCACAGCACCAGCATGTTGTTGATGAGCTTGGCGACCGAGGCCGAGCCGGTCGGCCCGACATGCACCACCTGGCCGCTGAAGGCGGTGAGCAGGCCGCGCTGCGCCTCGACCGCGGCCGCCTCGCCACCGACCATGACGACGATGCTGCCCTCGATGGCGCGGGCGACGCCGCCGGTGACCGGCGCATCGAGGAAGCCGATGCCCCTGGCCGCCAGCTCGTCGTGCAGCCGGCGGACCACCGCGGGGGCATTGGTGCTGAGGTCGATCAGCACCGTGCCGGCCGCGACATGCCCGGCGAGGCCATGGACGACCGTCTCGACATGCTTCGGGGTCGGCAGGGAGGTGAAGATCACGTCGCAACCGGTGGCCAGCTCGGCGAGGCTCGCGGCGGCGGTGGCGCCGAGCGCGGTGCAGGCGGCGATGGCATCCGGGTTGAGGTCATGCACCACGACCTCGTGGTTCACCCCCTTGATGAGGTTGCGGCACATCGGGCCGCCCATGTTGCCGAGACCGATGAAGCCGATTTTCATGGTGTCCCCCAGATTTCGTTTTGGTGGCCGGCCAGCGTGGCGTGGACGCCGCGGGAATTCGCTGTCCGGTCCTCGGCCCGCTACCCTGGCGGCAAACCTTACGGGAGCCAATCGGGCATGCAACACCGCTTTCTCGCCGCCCTGGGCCTGCTCGCCCTGGCCGGTTGCGCCGGGGATACCGGCACCGTCGTCCGCCAGGGCAGCGCCGCCCGCCCCTCGCCTGCCGCCGAGGCCCGGCCGGCCGCGGCGCCGGTGACCACCTTCGATGGCCGCTACACCGGCCTGCTGACGCTCAACCCGGACCGCACCCGCGAATGCCCCGCCGCGCCGGCCGAGGAACGCGAGATCACCGTCCGCCAGGGCCGCGCCACCTTCACGGTGAACCCCGCGGTGGCCTTCACCCAGACCGGCACGGTCGGGGCCGAGGGCGCGGTGCGGATGAGCGGCACGCTCGACCGCGCCATCGCCACCACCGGCCTGTTCACCGATGGCCTGTTCCTCGGCGAATACCGCAACGGGCGCTGTTCCTATGCCATCCGCATGACGCGGGGGGGCTGACGGCGCAGCACCCCGTTCAGCCCCGCACCACCCGCCCGCTCGCCGCCACGCCGAGCAGCAGCGCGGCCACCACCAGGAAGGCCAGGGAAAGGCTGGCCACCTGCGCCAGCAGGCCGATCGCCGCCGGCCCGGCCAGCACGCCGACATAGCCGAGGGTGGTGATGGCCGGCACCGCCAGCCGCTCCGGCATCACCCGCTGCCGGCCGACCGCGGTGAACAGCACCGGGACGATGTTCGAGCAGCCCGCGCCGACCAGCGCATAGCCCAGCAGCGCCACCGGCCAGGCCGGCACCAGGGTCGCCAGGGCGAAGCCGGCCGCGGCACACAGCCCGCCGGCCAGGATGACCGCATGGCCGCCGAGCCGCTGCACGATGCGGTCGCCGGTCAGCCGGCCGATGGTCATGGTCACGGAAAACGCGACATAGCCGAGCCCGGCGAGCGACGGCTCCACCCCCCGCACGGTGGTCAGGAACACCGCGCTCCAGTCCAGCATGGCGCCCTCGGCCAGGAAGGCGACGAAGCACAGCAGGCCGATGAACAGCACCACGCCGCGCGGCAGGGCGAAGGCCGGGCCGTCGCTGCGGCTGCCATGGGGCAGCAGATGCGGCCAGGCCACCGCCAGCGCGGCCAGGCTGCCGGCGGCCACGCCCAAGGTCGCGGCCAGGGGCGAGGCGCCGGCCCCGAGCAGCCCGGTCACCCCGGCCGCCCCGGCGATGCCGCCGAAGCTGAACAACCCGTGGAAGCCCGACATCATCGCCCGGCCGCTGGCCCGCTCGACGCCGATCGCCTGCATGTTCATCGCCACGTCGAGCGAGCCGATCCCGGCGCCGAAGACCAGCAGGGCGGCGATGAGCAGGACCACGCCGGAAGCCGAAGCCAGCAGCGGCAGCGCCAGGCATGCGGCAACCACCCCGGCGGCGATGACGCCACGGCAGCCGAAGCGCGCCGCTGCGACCCCGGCCAGCGGCATCGCCAGGATCGAGCCGATGCCGAGGCACAGCAGCAGCAGGCCGAGCACGCCCTCGCTCGCCCCGGTGCGGGCCTTGGCGAAGGGCACCAGCGGCGCCCAGGCCGCCATGGCGAAGCCGGCGATGAAGAAGGCGATGCGGGTGGCCCGCTGCTCGCGGCGGGCGAGGGCGGCGGCCGGTTGGATGGATGCCATGCGACCCCTTTCCGCGCCGGGCCCTATCGCGGCCCGGGATCGGCTGGCGGCGCCCGTTTCTCGATCCAGCCGGAAAGCCGCCGCAGCAGCACATGCGCGAAGAACACCAGCACCGTCAGCCCGAAGGCCATGCCGTATTCGCCGAGGCCAGCGGAGGCACCGACCGCGGCCACCGCCCAGAAGGTCGCGGCGGTGGACAGCCCGCGCACGGTATCGCCCCGCCGCAGGATGACCCCGGCGCCGAGGAAGCCGACGCCCATGGCGATGGCGCCCAGCGCCGCCCCCGGGTTGTCGCCGCCATGCTCCACCGCGATGCGGGCGAAGACGCAGGCCGCCGCGGCCACCAGCGACGAGGACCGCAGCCCGCCGGAATGCCGCCGCCATTCCCGCTCCGCACCGATGGCGGCACCGAGCAGGAAGGCCAGCAGCACCGCCAGCACATCCTCGGAGAAGGGCGGCAGCGCCATCGCCGGCCGCCGCGCGCTAGACGTTGAAGCGGAACAGCAGGACGTCGCCGTCCTTCACCACGTATTCCTTGCCCTCGACCCGCATCCTGCCGGCTTCCTTGGCGCCCTGCTCGCCGCCGAGCGCGACGTAGTCGTCATAGGCGATGGTCTCGGCAGGCGATGAAGCCACGCTCGAAATCGCCATGGATGACGCCGGCGGCCTGCGGCGCCTTCATCCCCCGGGTGATGGTCCAGGCCCGGGTCTCCTTCGGGCCGACGGTGAAATAGGTCAGCAGGCCGAGCAGCGAATAGCCGGCGCGGATGACCCGGTCGAGGCCGCTGTCCGGCAGGCCGAGGCTTTCCAGGAAGTCCGTTCGGTCGGCCTGCGGCCATCTGGCTGATCTCGGCCTCGATGGCGGCGGAGACCACCACCGCGCGGGCGCCCTCGGCGGCGGCCTTGGCGGCAACCCGCTCGGAGAAGGCGTTGCCGGAGCCGGCCGAGGCTTCCTCGACGTTGCAGACATACAGCACCGGCTTGGTGGTCATCAGCTGCAGCCGGTTGGCGGCTTCCTCCTCGCCCTTCGGCACCGCGGTGCGGGCGGGCTTGCCGGCCTGCAGCGCGGCCAGGATGCGGCTCGATCAGCGTGAGCTGCTGGGCGCTTTCCTTGTCGCCGCCGCGGGCCCGCTTCTGCAGCCCGATCTGGCGCTTCTCCAGCGCTTCGAGATCGGCCAGCATCAGCTCGGTCTCGACCGTCTCGGCGTCCCGCACCGGGTCGATGCTGCCCTCGACATGGGTGATGTCGGCGTCCTCGAAGCAGCGCAGGACATGGACGATGGCATCCACCTCGCGGATGTTCGCCAGGAACTGGTTGCCCAGCCCCTCCCCCTTGGAGGCGCCGCGCACCAGCCCGGCGATGTCCACGAATTCCAGGCTGGTCGGGATGATCTTCTGGCTCTTGCCGATCCGCGCCAGGGCGTCCAGCCGCGGGTCCGGTACGCCGACCCGGCCGACATTCGGCTCGATGGTGCAGAATGGGTAGTTCGCCGCCTGCGCCGCCGCGGTTTCGGTCAGCGCATTGAACAGCGTGGATTTGCCGACATTGGGCAGACCGACGATACCGCAGTTGAAACCCACGATATTCTCCTAACGGGCTCGGCCGAGCAGCTCGGCCAGGGATTGGGCAATGGTGGCGGCAGCGATGCGGGCGGCGCCGTCATCGGTGCCGAGGGCGAGGGCGGCGGCGCGCAGCGGCGGCACCAGCACGGCAGGCAGGGTGCCGCCGCGGCGGGCGGCGGCGGCGATGCGCTCGGCCAGGACGGTGACCTCGCCGCCCGCGCCGGTGAGGTCGGCGGCTTCCAGCAGCAGCGCCGCCTTCATCGCCGCATCGCCGGCGGCGGCCAGGGCCACGCGCTGGCGCCGCACATCGGACAACGGCCCGCCCGAGGGGTCGCCCGGGGTGACCGCGGCGGCGTTGCGGAGCGCCGCGGCGGTCACCGCCAGCGCCTGGGCCTCGCGCACCATGGCGGCGGCCAGGGCGGCGGCGCCGTTGGCGAAGTCCTCCACCCCGGGGCCGCCCATGCCGAAGGAGAAGTCGGTGTCCTCGTCCGGGCTCATCAGCGGCTCTCCTGGGTCAGGTAGGCGACGCGGGTCATGAATTCCTCGGGCTTGCCGCCGGCCAGCAGCGGCGCGGCATCGGCCACCGCGTCCAGCAGCGGCTCCACCCAGTCATCCACCTTGGCGAAATTGCCCAGCACATGGCCGGTGACCCGGTCCTTGTGGCCGGGATGGCCGATGCCGAGCCTGACGCGCCAGAAATCCGGGGTGCCGAGCGCCCGCTGCATGTCCCGCAGGCCGTTGTGGCCGGCCGCGCCGCCGCCGCGCTTCACCCGCAGCTTGCCGGGGGCGAGGTCGAGTTCGTCGTGGAAGGCGCAGATGTCGGCGGGCGGGATCTTGTGGAAGGCGGCGGCCGGCTGCACCGCCTCGCCGGAGCCGTTCATGTAGGTCTGCGGCTTCAGCGCCAGCACCTTGGTGCCGGCGATGCTGCCTTCGGCCACCAGCCCCTTGAACCGCTGCCGCCACGGCGAGAAGCCGTGGCGGCGGGCGATCGCATCGAGCGCCATGAAGCCGATGTTATGGCGATGCCGGGCCTGGGATGGCTCGGGATTGCCGAGGCCAACCCAGAGAAGCATCGTCGTCCTGCCCTGACTTGAGGACTACTTCTTCTTGGCGGGGGCTGCGGGCGCGGGCGCGGCCGCGGCCTTGCCACCCTTCGCGGCCTTGCCTTTCGGCGCGACCTCGGCCACCGGGGCCGGGGCCACGATGACGTCCTCGACCACGGTCGGCGGGGCGACGGTCGCCACCACGAAGTCGCGGTCGATCACGGCCTTGGTGCCGAACTGGTCCTTCACCGCGCTCCAGCGCAGGCTGTCGCCGATGCCGGCCTCGGCGAGGTCGATCTCGAAGCCCTCGGGCACGTTGTCCGGATCGGCGAACACCTCGATGTCGCGGCGGACGACGTTGAGCACGCCGCCTTCCTTGATGCCGGGCGAGGTCGCGTCGTTCAGGAAGGACACCGGCACCTTCACGCGGATCTTCTGGCCAACCGCGAGGCGCTGGAAGTCCACATGGATCGGGCGGTCGGAGACCGGGTGGAACTGGATGTCGCGCATCAGGGTGCGCTCCGTCCCGCCGCCCGGCACGGCGACCTCATACAGGTGGCTCTGCCAGCCGCCCTTGTGCAATTCCTTCATGATGATGCGCGGGTCGAGGGCGATCAGCCTCGCCTCCTGCTTCGCACCATAGATGACAGCGGGGACCAGCCCCTCCCTCCGAGTTGCGCGCGCCGCCCCCTTACCGGCCTGCTCACGCGTCTCGGCCTCGATCCGGATTGTTTGGACCATGGTCGGTACTCCGTTTGCTAAGGACATGAACCCGGCCCGGCGCCATGGCAGGCGCGCAACACCAAGTGCGCGGGCCTCCAGGGGTGCCCGCGTCAGGGCGGGAGTTAGCCGATAGGCAAGCGCCGTGCAATGGCCCGCGGCTTTGGGGTCCTCAGGCCTCCGGCGCCAGCGCCGCCGGGGTGACCTCCCAGACCGTGCCGCCGGCGGCCGGCGGCAGGCAACTGATCGGCAGGGCGTTCGGCGTGCGGACATTGGGTTCGTGGCCGAAGGCCAGGCGCAGGGCGCGGAACAGCGCGCCATGCGCCACCACCAGCACCGGGGCGGGCATGGCGGTCGCGCGGTTCACCGCCGCCACCGCGCGCTCCAGCAACACGGCGAAGGGCTCGGCCCCCGCCGGGGTGTAGGTGCCGGCGATCCAGTCGTCGTACCAATCGCCCATCGGCCGGCCTTCCTGCTCGCCGAAGGACACCTCCCGCAAGTCGTCGTCCAGCGCCACCGGCAGGCCGAGCGCCTCGGCGGCGATCTCGGCGGTGACCCGGGCACGAACCAGCGGCGAGGCGACGATGGTGGCGATGCCGCCGATCCCCGCCAGGGTGCGCGCCGCCCGGGCGGCCTGGGCGAGGCCGACGGTATTCAGCGGGATGTCGGTGCTGCCCTGGGACAGCCCCTGGGCGTTCCAGTCCGTCTCGCCGTGGCGGAGGAACCAGAAGGGAAGCGGGTTCAGGCGCGGCGCCATCCCTATGCCAGCCCCTCGGCGGCCAGGGTCCGCTGCACCGCGGGGCGGGCGCTCATGCGGGCGTAATGGGCGGCGACGTTCGGCGGCAGCTCGCGCCCCAGCCGGCCGGCCCACCAGAAGCAGACATAGAACAGCGCGCTGTCGGCGAAGGAGAAGTCGCCGACCAGGTAGTCGCGGCCGGCCAGCGCCTTGTCGAACACCGCGAGGCCCTTCTCGAAGATCTCGGTGCCGCGTGCCTTCACCGCCGCATGGTCGGCCTCGGAGGGGGCGAAATTGGCCGGGCGGAAGATGCGGGAGAAGCCCTGCATATGCACGGTGGAGACGGCATAATCGGTGTATTCCAGGGCCTTGGCCAGGCCGTTGGCATCCTTCGGGAGCAGCCCCGCCTCGGGGAAGCGGCTGGCCAGCCAGAGCGCGATGGCCGGGTATTCGGTGAGCACCCCGCCATCATCCTTCACCAGGGTGGGCACCTTGGACTTCGGGTTCACCTCGGTGAACTCCGGCTTGAACTGGGCGCCGTCCTTCAGGTTCAGCAACACCGGCTCGTAGGGCTTGCCGATCTCCTCCAGCAGGACATGGATGCCGATGGAACAGGCGCCGGGCGCGTAGAACAGCTTCATGGGAGGCTCCCTTGGGTTCGGCGGCAGACTCACCGAGCCTGCCGCGCCGGGCAAGGGATAATCCCGCAACCGCTCAATTGAACAGCGAGGACACCGAGCTTTCGTCGGAGATCCGCCGCATCGCCTCGGCCAGCAGGGGCGCGATGGTGACCTGGCGGATGTTGGAGGAAACCCTGACCGCCTCGGTCGCCAGGATGCTGTCGGTCACCGTCATGTTCTCGATCGCCGAGGCGCCGACCCGGGCCACCGCCCCGCCCGAGAACACCCCGTGGGTCACATAGACCGAAACCCCGCTGGCGCCGTTCTTGATGAGCGCCTCGGCGGCGTTGCACAGGGTGCCGCCGGAATCGACGATATCATCCACCAATATGCAGTGCCGGCCGTCCACCTCGCCGATCACGTTCATCACCTCCGAGACGCCGGCCCGCGGGCGGCGCTTGTCGATGATCGCGAGGTCGGTGTTCAGCCGGGACGCCATGGCCCGCGCCCGCACCACGCCGCCGACATCGGGGCTGACCACCATCAGGTCGCGCCCCTTGTAGCGTTCGGCGATGTCGCGCGAGAACAGCGGGGCGGAGAACAGGTTGTCCACCGGGATGTCGAAGAAGCCCTGGATCTGCGCGGCATGCAGATCCATGGTCAGCACCCGGTTGGCGCCGGCGGCGGTGATCAGGTTGGCGACCAGCTTGGCGCTGATCGGCGTGCGGGGGCCGGATTTCCGGTCCTGCCGGGCATAGCCGAAATAGGGGATGACGGCCGTCACCCGCCGGGCGCTGCTGCGGCGCAGCGCGTCCAGCGTGATGAGCAATTCCATCAGGTTGTCGTTGGCGGGGTAGCTGGTGGACTGCACCACGAAGACATCCTCGCCCCGGATGTTCTCATGGATCTCGACGAATACCTCCATGTCGGCGAAGCGCCGGATGGAGGCACTGGTCAGCGGCAGGCCGAGCGAGGCGGCGACCGCCTCGGCCAGCGGCCGGTTGCTGTTGCAGGCAACAATTTTCATCTTCGGCCGGCCCCCAATTCTGCGCGCGACCCGAACGCCGCCGATGGGCCGCATTCCGCATGGCCGGGCGGAAATATCAAGGTGACGAAACCGTGTAAATCGCCGGAACCCGCGGCTGTGACATGGCAGCGTCCCGCCGCCCCGAATTCGGCCCGCCGATCTTAACCACCCCTAAAGCCCGCATGCGGCAAATTCTGCCCGTCGGCACAATGCCGGCCTCGGGAGTGTGGCGATGCACCGGACAGGGCTGCCATGGCGGAGGGTTTGATGGGCGGGCTGATCGCCGGGCTCCGGGCGCTTGGGCCGATGCGGCTGCTGGCGCTGGCGGCGGTCGGCCTCGGGGTGCTCGGGCTGCTGGCGACCATGGCCATCCGCGCCGCCGACGTCCCGATGAGCCCGCTGTTCGGCGAGCTGGAAACCCGGGATGCCGCCGCGGTGGTGGCCTCGCTGGAACGCCAGCGGGTGCCCTACCGGCTGGCCGGCGGCGGCACCCAGGTGCTGGCGCCGACCGACCAGGTGGCCCGGCTGCGGCTGCTGCTGGCGCGTGAGGGGCTGCCGGCCGGCGGTGGCGTCGGCTGGGAGATATTCGACCGCTCGGAAAGCCTGACCACCAGCCCCTTCCAGCAGGACGTGAACCGGCTGCGCGCCCTGGAAGGGGAGCTGGGTCGGACCATCCGCGGCCTTTCGGGCGTGCGCTCCGCCCGGGTCCACCTGGTGCTGCCGCGGCGCGAGGCCTTCTCGCGCGACCGCGGCGAGGCCCAGGCGAGCGTGGTGCTGGCCATGCAGGGCGCCCAGCGGCTGGACCGGGACGGCGTGCAGGCGGTGCTGCACCTGGTGGCGACCGCGGTGCCCGGCCTCAAGCCGCAGCATGTCTCGATCGTCGACAGCCGCGGCGAATTGCTGGCGCGCGGCGGCCAGGCGCTGTCCGGCCCCGCCGCCGCCCTCGACCAGGAGGAGATGCGCCGGGCGCAGGAGTTGCGCGTCGGCCGGGCGGTGGAGGAACTGCTGGAGCGAACCCTCGGCCCCGGCCGGGTCCGTGCGGAAGCCACCATCGAGATGGACTTCGACCGGGTCGAGACCCGGGAGGAACGGTTCGACCCGGAAAACCAGATCGCCCGCAGCCAGCAGAGCGTGACCGAGCAGAACCGCGGCGCCGAGCCCCCGCCGACCACGGTCGCCGGCAACCTACCAGGCCAGGAAGCCCAGCCCGGCGGCGGCACCTCGGAAAACCGCCAGGAGGAGACCACCAACTTCGAGATCGGTCGGACCAGCCGCAACGTGGTGCGCGAACACCCGGTGCTGCGCCGGCTCTCGGTCGCGGTGCTGGTCGATGGCATCGCCGAGCCGCCGGCCGGCGCGGCGGCGGGCACCGCGCCGGTCTGGCGGGAACGCAACCCGGAGGAGCTGGCGCGGATCGGCGCCCTGGTCCGCAGCGCGGTCGGCTTCGACGAGCGGCGCGGCGACAAGGTCGAGGTGGTGTCCATGCGCTTCGTCGAGGACATCCAGGCGGTGCCGGAGCTGCCGGGCTTCCTCGGCCTGCCGATCAGCCCGGCGCTGGGCACCCGGCTGGTCGAGAGCGGGTTGCTGGCGCTGGTGGCGCTGGCCGCCATCCTGATGCTGGGCCGGCCGATGATCGGGCGGATCAGCGCGGTGCTGGCACCGCAGGCGGCGCTGGCCGGGGCGGCGGCGGGCGGCGGCAGCCTGGCCGGGCCGGATGGCGCGGAGCCTCAGGCGGCCGGGCAACCGGGAGACCCGGCCCAGCTTGGCGCGGCCCAGCCTGGCACGGGCCAGCCTGGCACGGGCCAGCCCGCCCTCACCGAGGGCATGATCGCCATCGCCAATGTCCAGGGCCAGCTCCGCGCCTCGGCCATCAACAACCTGGTGCAGCTCGTCCAGCACCATCCGGATGAATCACTGGCCGTGCTGCGCCGCTGGCTGGCACCCGAGGGAGCAAGCTGATGGCGAATGTACTGCTGACCGGCCCGCAGAAGGCCGCCGCACTGCTGCTGGCGCTCGGGGATGAACACGCCGCCGGGCTGTTCGCCCGGATGCACGAGGACGAGATCCGCGACCTGTCGATCGCCATGGCGACCCTCGGCACCGTGCCCGCCGCCACGATCGAGGCGCTGTGCCAGGATTTCGGCGACCAGCTCGGCCAGGCCGGGTCGCTGACCGGCAGCTTCGAGAGCACCGAGCGGCTGCTGCTGAAGACCCTGCCGCCCGACCGCGTCGCCCAGATCATGGAGGAAATCCGCGGCCCCGCCGGCCGGACCATGTGGGACAAGCTGGGCAACGTGAACGAGGCGGTGCTGGCGAACTACCTGAAGAACGAATACCCGCAGACCGTCGCCGTGGTGCTCACCAAGGTCCGCCCGGACCACGCCGCCCGGGTCCTGTCGCTGCTGCCGGAAGGCTTCGCGATGGAGGTGGTGATGCGGATGCTGCGGATGGAGACGGTCCAGAAGGAAGCCCTCGACGGCGTCGAGCGCACCCTGAAGATGGAGTTCATGTCGAACCTCGCCCGCGCCGCGCGGCGCGACGCGCATGAGATGATGGCGGAGATCTTCAACAACCTGGACCGCACCGCCGAGGGCCGCATCCTCGGCGCGCTGGAGGAGCGCAACCGCGAGGCCGCCGAGCGTATCCGCGGGCTGATGTTCACCTTCGAGGACCTGAACCGCATCGATGCCGCCGGGCTGCAGGCGCTGCTCCGCGCGGTCGAGAAGGACAAGCTGGCGCTGGCCTTGAAGGGTGCCTCGGAAGGCCTGCGCGAGCTGTTCATGAAGAACCTGACCGAACGCGCCGCCAAGCTACTGAAGGACGACATCGCCGGGCTCGGCCCGGTGCGGCTGCGTGACGTCGATGAGGCGCAGGCGACGATCGTCGCCGCCGCCAAGGACATGGCGGCCCAGGGCACCATCGTCATGCAGGACGGCCGCGACGAGGAGATGGTGGGATGACCGCCGCCTTCGAGCCCCTGCTCAGCCTGCAGCGCCCGCCGCCGGCCGCACGGTCCGAGCGCCGCTTCAGCGTGCCGGACCTGGATGCGCCGCCGCCCGCCACGCCTGACCCCGTGGCCATCGCCGCCGCCGCACGGGCCGCCGCCGAGGCCGAGGCCGCCGCCCGGCTGGCCGAAGCCGAGGCCGCCGCCTTCGCCGCGGGCGAGGCCGCGGGCCTTGCCGCCGCCGCTGCCAGCCAGGCGGCCGCGACGGCGGCGGCGCTCGGCGCCATCGCCGGGGCGCTGGCAGGCTCCGGGGCCGCGGCGGCCGATGCGGCCGGGCAGGCCGCGCATGAACTCGCCGGGCTGCTGCTGGCGGCGCTGGATGCCGCCCTGCCGGCTGCCGCGGCGCTGGTCGCGGCGGACAGCGCGGCGCTGCTCGCGGAACGGCTGCGCCCGCTGCTCGCGGATGCCGTCGCGGTCACGCTGCATGTCGCACCCGGCTGCGGCCCGGCCGCCGAGACGCTGATCGCCGAGCCAAGTCTGCGGGTGCTGGAAGACCCGGCACTGGCGCCGGGTGCCGCGCGGGCCAGTTGGGCCGGCGGCGGGGCGGCGTTCTCGCCCGTGGCGCAGCGCCGGGCCGTGGCCGCGCTGCTCGACAGCTTCGGATTGCAAGCTACCAACAAGGAGGCATGAACCATGGCCGAACCCGCAGGATTTGAAAGCTTGGGCGCGGTGGATGCAGCGGCGGTGCGCAACGCCGCCGCGCCGTCCGGGCGCGACCTGGAAGCGGTGTACGACATCCCCGTGCAGGTCAGCGCGGTACTCGGCCGCGCCACCATGCAGGTCTCGCAACTACTGAAGCTCGGCCGCGGCGCGGTGGTGGAGCTGGACCGCAAGCTGGGCGAGGCGGTGGACATCTACGTCAACAACCGCCTCGTCGCGCGCGGCGAGGTGGTGATGGTCGAGGACAACCGCCTCGGGGTGACCATGACGGAAATCGTCAAGGGCGACCGGGGCGCCTGAGCATGGCACGGGTCCTCATCATCGGCGCGCTCGACGCCGAGCTCGGGCATGCGGCGCGGCTGGCGAGCGGGCGCGGGGCGAAGCTGACCCAGGCGGACGGCGTGTCCTCCGGCATGGTCCGGATGCGCGCGGAAGGTGCCGACCTCGTGCTGTGCGACGTGACCTACGACATCGGCTGGCTGGTCGAGCAACTGGCGGCGGAACGCATCGCCTGCCCGGTGATCGCCTGCGGCCGCAACGCGGATGCGGCGGCGGCGGTACGCGCCATCCGCGCTGGCGCCAAGGAATTCCTGCCGCTGCCGCCGGATGCAGAACTCATCGCCGCCATGCTCCAGGCCGCCGCCGGAGAGGCCGACGCGCCTGTCCACCGCGACCCGGCGATGGCGGCCCTGCTGGAGCGCGCGACCCAGCTCGCCACCGCCCAGGCCAGCGTGCTCATCACCGGGGAAAGCGGCACCGGCAAGGAGGTGCTGGCGCGCCACATCCACCGCAACAGCCGCCGCGCGCACGGCCCCTTCGTCGCGCTGAACTGCGCCGCCCTGCCGGAGGCGCTGCTGGAATCCGAGCTGTTCGGACATGAGAAGGGCGCCTTCAGCGGCGCCGTCGCCGCGCGCAAGGGCAAGTTCGAGCAGGCCGACGGTGGCACCCTGCTGCTGGACGAGATCGGCGAGATGGACCCGCGGCTGCAGGCCAAGATCCTCCGCGTCATCCAGGAGCGCGAGGTGGACCGCCTGGGCGGCGGCGCACCCTGCAAGGTGGATGTACGGCTGCTCGCCGCCACCAACCGGGATCTCGCCGCCGAGGTGCGGGCCAACCGCTTCCGGGAAGACCTGTATTTCCGGCTGAACGTGGTGGCGCTGCACATCCCGCCGCTGCGCGACCGGCCGCAGGACATCCTGGCGCTGGCCGGCTACTTCGCCACCCGCTTCGCCGCCGCCAACGGCCTGCCCCGGCGCAGCCTCGCCCCGCCGGCCGAGGCGCTGCTGCTGGCCCATCCCTGGCCCGGCAACGTGCGGGAGCTGGAGAACGCGCTGCACCGCGCCGTGCTGCTGGCGCATGGCAGCAGCATCGGGCCGGAGGCGATCGAGCTCATCGTGCTGCCGCCGCGCCGGCCGCCGGATGCGGCGGTGGAACCGGCCGCCGCCGTGGCCGTCGCGCCGGGGCTGGCGCGGCCCCTGGCCGGGCTGGTCGGCCGCAAGGTGGGCGAGGTGGAGCGCGATCTCATCCTGGAAACCCTGACCCATTGCCTCGGCAACCGCACCCGGGCGGCGGAGATCCTGGGCATCTCCATCCGCACCCTGCGAAACAAGCTGCATGAATACCGCGCCCAGGGCATGGCGGTGCCGGCGGTGCATCCGCTGACCTATCCTCCCGGCGCCTGGCCGGCGGAAGCCTGAGGCATGGGAAACCTCGCGCTGCCAGGATGGCTGCGCCGGATGCAGCCGGGGGGCGATGTCACCCTGGCAATCGGGGTCGGCATGCTGCTCACGGTGCTGGTGGTGCCGCTGCCGACGCTGCTGCTGGATGCCGGGCTGGCGATTTCCATCACCGTCTCGGTGCTGGTGCTGATGGTCGCGCTGTTCCTGCGCACCCCGCTCGACTTCACCGCCTTCCCGCAGGTGCTGCTGCTGACCACGCTGCTGCGGCTGTCGCTGAACGTCGCCACCACCCGCACCATCCTGACCCATGGCCATGAGGGGCCGGAGGCCGCCGGCCAAGTGGTGGCGGCCTTCGGCGGCTTCCTGATGGGCGGCGACGTGCTGGTCGGGATGATCGTCTTCGCCATCCTGCTGGTGGTGAACTTCATGGTGGTCACCAAGGGCTCCGGCCGCATCGCCGAGGTGGCGGCGCGGTTCAGCCTGGACGCCATGCCGGGCAAGCAGATGGCGATCGACGCCGATCTCTCGGCCGGGATGATCGAGGAGGCCGAGGCCCGCCGCCGCCGGACCGAGCTGGAACAGGAAAGCGCGTTCCATGGCGCCATGGACGGCGCGGCGAAATTCGTCCGCGGCGATGCCATCGCCGGGCTGATCGTCACCGTCATCAACCTGCTCGGCGGGCTCGGCATCGGCGTGCTGCGGCACGGCCTGCCGCTGGCCGAGGCGGCGACCACCTTCGTGACCCTGACCGTGGGCGACGGGCTGGTCGGGCAGATCCCGGCGCTGCTGGTCTCGGTCGCCGCCGGCATCGTGGTGACCAAGGGTTCCAGCAAGGACCGCGCCGACGAGATGATGAGCCGCCAGTTGGGCGGCGGCTGGAAGCCGATGGCGCTGGCCTCGGGGGCCGCGGGCATGATGGCGCTGCTGCCGGGGATGCCGCTGCTGCCCTTCGTGGCGCTTGCCGCCGGCGGCGGGGCCCTGGCCTGGACCCGGCGCGGGGCGGACCTGGCGGCGGCCAATGCGCCTCCCCCCGCCCCGCCACCGCCCGGCGAGCCGCCGGTGGCCGAGGCGCTGCGGCTCGACCTGCTGCGGCTGGAACTCGGCTATGGGCTGCTGGCGCTGGCGGCCGGGGATGCGCCTCGGCTGACCGACCAGATCCGCGCCCTGCGCCGCTCCATGGCGAGCGAGATGGGCTTCGTGCTGCCCAGCGTCCGCATCCAGGACAACCTGGAACTGCCGCCCGACCACTACATCCTGCGGGTGAAGGAGATCGAGGCCGGGCGTGGCCGGCTGCGGCCGCCGCTGCACCTGGCGATCGACCCCTCGGGCCAGGTGCCGGCGATGGCCGGCGAGCGCACCACCGAGCCCACCTTCGGCCTGCCCGCGCTGTGGATCGAGGAAGCGCTGCGGGACGAGGCCTTGGCGCGCGGCTGCACCGTGGTGGACTGCGCCGGCGTGCTGGCGACCCACCTGACCGAGACGGTGCGCGAGAACATGGCCGAGTTGCTGTCCTTCGCGGAAACCCAGAAGCTGCTGGACGAGTTGCCGAAGGAACACCAGAAGCTCATCGCCGATGTCATCCCGGCGCAGATCGGCGTCGGCGCCCTGCAACGGGTGCTGCAGGCGCTGCTGGCCGAACGCGTCTCGATCCGCGACCTGCCGACTATCCTGGAAGGCGTGCAGGAAGCCACCGCAGGCGGGGCGCGCGGCATGGCCACCATCCTGGCGGTGGTGCGCGGGCGGCTGGCGCGGCAGTTGTCCGATGCGGCGCGCGGGCCGCAGGGCTACGTGCCGCTGATCGCGCTCTCGGCCGACTGGGAGATGGCCTTCGCCGAAAGCCTCGCCGGCCCGCCGGAGGAACGCCAGCTCGCCATGGCGCCCTCCCGCCTACAGGAGTTCATGCAGCGGGTGCGCGAGGTGTTCGATGCCGCCGCGGCGGCCGGGGAGGCACCGGTGCTGGTCTGTTCGGGCGGCATCCGCGGCCATGTCCGGGCCATCGTCGAGCGTTTCCGCCCGGCGACCATGGTGCTGAGCCAGACCGAGATCCACCCCCGCGCCCGCATCCGCACCGTCGGCAGCCTGTGATGGTGCGCCGATGCGACTGAGGCTGTTCCGCGCCGCCAGCATGGCCGAGGCCATGCGTATGGTCCGCGCCGAACTGGGACCGGACGCGGTCATCCTGGACAGTCGGCGGTCCGGCGGCGAGGTGGAGGTGACTGCCGCGCTGGACCGCGTGGCTGAGCCACCGGCAGCCGATGCGGAGGAGCCGTGGCTGATCCCGCCGGCACCACCCCCCCTGCCCGCCGCCCCCACGGCACGCCTCGGGCTGGCGCGGCACAACCTGCCGCCGGCGCTGGCGGCGCGGCTGGCCGGCGGCCCCCTGGCCGACCGGCTGGCGGCGGCGCTGACCTTCGCCCCGCTGCCGGATGGGCTGGCCCGGCCGGTGCTGCTCGCCGGCCCGCCGGGCGCCGGCAAGACCTTGAGCTGCGCCAAGCTTGCCACCCGCGCGGTGCTGGCCGGCGGGGCGCCGCTGGTGGTCACCACCGATGGCGCGCGGGCCGGGGCGGTCGAGCAGCTTGCCGCCTTCACCCGGCTGCTCGGGCTGACCCTGGCGGTGGCGCCGCAGCCGGCGGTGCTGGCCAGGGCGCTGGCCCGCCGGCAGCCTGGCCAGGCCGCGCTGATCGACAGCGCCGGCTGCGACCCCTTCGACCCGGCTCAGGCGGCGCTGCTGCTGGCGTTGGCCCAGGCCGCCGATGCCGTCATCCTGGTGGTGCTGCCGGCCGGGCTGGACCCGGGGGAGGCCGCCGAGCTGGCCGCCGCCTTTGCCGCCGCTCGGCGCCCGCCACCTGCTGCCGACCCGGCTGGATGGCGCTCGGCGGCTCGGCGGGGTGCTGGCCGCCGCCGCCGCCGGCCTCGCCTTGGCCGAGGCCGGCACCGGCCCCGGCGTAGCCGATGGGCTGACCCCGATCGACCCCGCCTGGTTGGCCCACCGGCTGGGTGGCACCCGGCCATCAATACCGGAACCCATCGCATGAACCCGCCGAACCCTGGCCGCATCCTCGCCATCGCCTCCGGCAAGGGCGGCGTGGGCAAGACCTGGCTGTCCATCACCCTGGCGCAGGCGCTGGCCCAGGCCGGCCGGCGGGTGCTGCTGGTGGATGCCGATTTCGGGCTGGCCAATGTCGATGTGCAGCTTGGGCTGGACCCGGTGCAGGACCTCGGCGCGGTGCTGTCCGGGCAACTCGGGCTGGCGGAGGCGGTGCTGCGGCACCCGGCCGGCTTCGACATCCTGCCCGGGCGGTCCGGCTGCGGCTCCCTCGCCGGGCTGGAAGGGGCGGCGCTGGCGCGGCTGCAGGCGCTGCTGCGCGCGGCGGCGGGGGATTGGGAGGTGGTGCTGCTCGACCTCGGGGCCGGGTTGCAGCCGCCGGTGCGCCGGCTGTCCGCCGAGGCCGACACCCTGCTGGTGGTGGCGACCGAGGAGCCGACCAGCCTGACCGATGCCTATGCCGTGCTGAAGCTGCACCGCCGCGACCGGCCGGGCGGCGACGCCCGGCTGGTGGTGAACCTGGCGACCGACCGGGCCGGCGGCGAGCGCACCTGGCGCAGCCTGGACCGCGCCTGCGACCGCTTCCTTGGCGCCGGGCTGCCGCTGGCCGGGATCATCCGCCGGGACAGCCGGGTGCCGGAGGCGATTCGCCGGCAGACCCCGCTGCTGACCCGCCACCCCGGCAGCACCGCGGCCGGCGACGTGGCGCGGCTGGCGGAAGGGCTGCTGCGTTAAATGTGGCAGCGCATTTCACCTATGACGGGAATTTACGCCGCGCCTGCCTTAGTGCAAGCTATACCGGGGCGGGAAACGCATGGTCCTGGGCGCATGCCGCCGCTATGCTGGGCGCTTGCGTTTCCGCCGCGGTTCAAGGATTCAAGCCGGCCATGACTGGCGCATTCATTGCCATTCCCGCCCCCGATTCGGGGCCGACCCAGCGGAGCATTCCATGAGCCTGCGCCAGACCCTCCTTGCCGCCACGGCGTTTGCCGCCGGCCTGGCCATGCTTCCCGCGGCTGGCGGCGCCGAGCCGCTGTCCGGCCTCTATGTCGGCGCCGGCCTCGGCATGAACAGCTGGACCGACAGCGGGGACCGCGGCATCGCCGTCCATGACAACGACTGGGGCATGGTCGGGGTCGGCTCGATCGGCTGGGGCTTCGGCAACGGCTTCCGGGCCGAGATCGAGGGCAACTACCGCCAGCACGAGATCCGGCAACTGTCGCTGAACGGCCTGGTGGCCGGGCGATCCGGCTATATCGACCGTTACGGCGCGATGGCCAACCTGCTGTTCGACTTCGACCTGACGAGCTTCGGCATTCCCCCCCGCGTCTACCAGCCCTATTTCGGTGGCGGCATCGGCTATGCCTGGACGCGGTTCCGCGATGCCCGCTTCAACCCGGGCGCCAGCAGCTACCTGATCGATGACACCGGCGGGGCCTTCGCCTACCAGGCGATCGTCGGCGGCGCCCTCGGGCTGGCACCGGGCCTGTCGCTGACCGCGGAATACCGCTTCTTCGACGTGCTGGCGCCGCGCATCGACGTCACCCGCACCGCCGGGCCGGCGGTTGCCGGGGTACCGGGCAGCTTCAAGCCGGATGGCGAGAACCACAGCCTGATGATCGGCCTGCGCTACGCCTTCAACCCGCCCGATGCCGCCCGCGCCGCCCGCCGCGGCGGTGCCGCCCGCCACGCCGGAGCCATCGGTCGCCCGGACCTACCTGGTGTTCTTCGATTGGGACCGGGCCGACCTGTCCGAGCGTGCCCGGCAGATCATCGGCGAGGCGGCGGCCAATGCGCAGCGCGTTTCCGCCACCCGGATCGAGGTGGCGGGCCATGCCGACCGCTCCGGCACCCCGCAGTACAACCAGCGCCTCTCGCAGCGCCGGGCGGAGGTGGTGGCGGCGGAGCTTGTGCGGCAGGGCGTCAGCCGCGACGAGATCGGCGTCACGGCCTTCGGCGAGAGCCGGCCGCTGGTGCCGACCGCCGATGGCGCGCGGGAGCCGCAGAACCGCCGGGTCGAGATCGTACTGCGCTGAGGCGGCCCGGGGCGAAGGCCCCGGGTCCGCCGGCCTGCGCCGGGGACCTTAGTCGCGCTCGCGCTCGAGAACCCGAAGGTCGTCGGCGGCCAGTTTGAGGTCGTATTTGGTGTCGTCGGGAAGACGGGCATCGTCCACTTCCCAGACGCGGCCGTCATCCTCCCGCTCGATGTCTTCCCAGCTCACGAAGCCCAGGTCCCGCAGTGCGGCCTCGACCCGTGTCCGCTCCTCGGGAGTCGGGTCGTCGCTGGCATGGGCGGCAAGCGGCATGGCCAGCAGGCCGGTGAGCAGGAGGCTGGCGGACAGGCTGGCCGTGCGACGGGGACGACAGGATTGCACTCGGATCTCCTCGTGATTCGGTTCAGGTGTAGTCCCTCCCGAACGACGCGGCGCGGCCGTGGTTGCCTGACGAGGCCGGCAACCCGGGGCAGCGCCTATTCGAACAGCGCCACGGCGCGGATCGGGCTGGCGGTGCCGCCGCGGATCTTCAGCGGCAGGCCGATGAAGCGGAACCGCCCACGCCCCACCACGCTTTCGAGGTTCGCCAGGCATTCCATATGGGTGATGCCGCGCTCGGCGCAGGCCATGTGCGCCTTGAAGTTCAGCTCGCCCTCCGGGGCCGGGCTGATCGCCTCGACGCCGAACATGCCGATGCCGCGGTCGGCCAGCCAGTGGATCGCCTCGATCGACAGACCCGGGAAGTCATGGCGATAGCCGGGCTTGCCGAGCAGCCGGGCGTTGGTCGCCATGTGGATCAGCACGGTGTCGCCCTTGCGGATCTCCTGGCCGGAGGCGGCAACCGCGGCCTCCATCTCGGCGACCGTGGCGGCGTGCTTCAGCGGCACATGCGACAGGTCGATGCAGAAGGCCGGGGTGATAGAAATTCTCCAGCGGCACCTGGTCGATGGACAGCGCGCCCGGCCGCGGGTCGAAATGCACCGGCGCATCCACATGGGTGCCGGCATGGTCGCTGAAGGCGATCGACAGCGCCTTGCTGGTGAACACCGTGTCGCCGGCGCGCTTCTGCTCGGTATGGTCGTTCCACACCGTCATGACGACGGCGGGATGCGACGGGTGGGTCTGGGTGCGGTGGAACAGCTCCCGGCTCAGATCGACGATTTCCATGGGATCATTCCTGTGCTGGCCGCCCGCGGGCGGGGCGGCCCGGTGCAACGGCACGGTGCCCACACTTCTTCCGGTAATCAACGCCCTGCCGCGCGGTGCCTCATGCGCTGCTCCGCCTCCGCCGCGGCGATGCTGTGCGCGGTGGCGACGAAGCTGTCCGGGTTGAGCGAGATGGAATCGATGCCCTGCTCCACCAGGAAGGCGGCGAAATCTGGGTGGTTGCTCGGCGCCTGGCCGCAGATGCCGATCTTGATGCCGGCAGGCATGGGCGCTTGGCGGATCGCGTCGCGGATCATGCGCTTCACCGCCTCGTCCCGCTCGTCGAACAGCGCGCGCAGGTCGGCCGAGTCGCGGTCGACGCCGAGCACGAGCTGGGTCAGGTCGTTCGAGCCGATGGAGAAGCCGTCGAAGCGCGCTGGCGAATTCCTCGGCCAGGATCACGTTCGAGGGGATTTCGCACATCATGTAGACCTGCAGGCCGTTCTCGCCCCGCTCGCAGCCCGTTCTCCGCCATCACCGCAAGCACGCGGTCGGCCTCCTCGGGCGTCCGGCAGAACGGCACCATGACGATGACGTTGCGCGAAGCCGATCCGTCTCGCGCACCTGCTTCACCGCCCGGCATTCCAGCGCGAAGCCCTCGCGGTAGCGCTCGTCGTAGTAGCGCGAGGCGCCGCGCAAGCCGAGCATCGGGTTCTCCTCCTCCGGCTCGAAGTCGGTGCCGCCGAGGAGATGGGCGTATTCGTTGGTCTTGAAGTCGCTCAGCCGGACGATCGCCGGATGCGGATGGATAGGGCGCGGCGAGCTTGGCGATGCCGCGCGCCAGGGTGTCCACGAAATAGTCCGGCTTGGGTCTGCGTAGCCACGGGTCAGCGTCGCGATCTGCTGGCGCGCCGCGCGCGTCCTGCAGCGCGATCGGAGCGCACCAGCGCCATCGGATGGGCCTTGATCAGGGCGTTGATGATGAACTCCATGCGGGCGAGGCCGACCCCCTTGGCCGGCAGCCGCCACCAGCGGAAGGCGGCGGCGGGGCTGGCGATGTTCACCATCATCGCGGTGCGGGTCGTCGGGCAGGGCGGCGAGATCGATCTCGGTCGCCGGCGAATGCCAGCGCGCCGTCATAGACCCGGCCATCATCGCCCTCGCGCGCAGGACAGCGTGATCTCCTGGCCGTCACGCAGCAGTGCGGTGGCGTCGCCGGTGCCGACGACGGCGGGGACGCCGAGCTCGCGGCTGACGATGGCGGCGTGGCTGGTGGCGCCGCCATGGTCGGTGATGATGCCCGCGGCCTTGCTTCATGATCGGCACCCAGTCCGGGTCGGTCGTCCCGGTGACCAGGATCGGCGCCGTCGCGGAAGCCGGTCGATGTCGGCGGCGTTGCGGATCCCGGCGGACCGGGCCGCTGGCGATCGCCTCGCCGACCGCCGCGCCGGTACAGGATGGGCTTGCGCCTTCGCCTTCAGGCGGTAGCTCTCGCAGCGTGGGCCGTCTGCCGCGCGCCTGGACGGTCTCCGGCCGCGCCTGGACGATGGTAGAGATCGCCGGTCTCGCCGTCCTTGGCCCATTCCATGTCCATCGGCCGGCCGTAGTGCCGCTCGATCGTCACGGCCCAGCGGCCAAGCTCCAGGATCTCGGCGTCGTCGAGCACGAAGGCTTCGCGCTCCGCCGGCGTGGTCTCGACCATGGCGGTGCGGGCGCTGCCGCCAGTCGGCATAGACCATCTTGCGCGCCTTGGCGCCCAGCGTCTTCTCGATGATCGGCGCGCGGCCGGCGTCGTCGAGCAGCGGCTTGAACACCAGGTATTTGTCCGGATCGACCGCGCCCTGGACGACGGTCTCGCCGAGGCCCCAGGCGGCGCTGATCACCGCGACGCCGGGAAAGCCGCTCTCGGTGTCGATCGAGAACATGATGCCCGAACTGCCGAGGTCGGACCGCACCATCGCCTGGACGCCGATCGACAGCGCGACCTGCAGATGGTCGAAGCCCTGCGTCTCGCGGTAGCTGATCGCGCGGTCGGTGAACAGCGAGGCGTAGCAGCGCCGGCAGGCATCGAGCAGCGCGCGCTCGCCGCGCACGTTGAGGAAGGTCTCCTGCTGGCCGGCGAAGCTGGCGTTCGGCAGGTCCTCGGCGGTCGCGCTGCTGCGGACCGCGACCGCCGGCTCCGCGGTGCTCGCGGCGGCGGGCCAGCTCGCGGTAGGCGGCGCGGATGGCCTCGGCGAGCGCGGCGGGAAACTCGGCGTCGAGGAACAGCCGGCGGATCGCGTCGCCGGTTTCCTGCAGGCTGGCCGCGCCGTCCTGCATGGCCTCCAGCCGTGCCTGCATCGCCGGCTCGATGCCGTTGGCCGCGACCAGGCTCCCGATAGGCGTCGGCGGTGGTGGCGAAGCCGTCCGGCACGCGCACGCCCGGCGCCGGAAGGGCGCGGACCATCTCGCCGAGCGAGGCGTTCTTGCCGCCGACCTTCGGCACGTCGGCAACGCCGACCTGCTCGAACCACAGGATTGCGGGTGCGGCGCTCATGGCGTGATCGCCACCTTCAGCACGCCATCGCGCTGGTGGCTGAACAGGTCATAGGCCTCCTCGATGCGATCCAGCGTGAAGCGGTGGGTCACCAGCGGCCCGAGGTCCACCCGGCCGGCGGCGATGACGCCCATCAGCCGCCGCATGCGCTCCTTGCCGCCGGGGCAGAGCGTGGTGACGATGCGGTGGTCGCCGAGGCCGGCGGCGAAGGCGTCGAGCGGGATGTGCAGGTCGGTCGAGTAGACCCCGAGGCGAGGACAGCGTGCCGCCCGGGCGCAGCACCCGCAGGCAGGCCTCGAAGGTGGCCTGGGTGCCCAGCGCCTCGATCGCGACATCGACACCGCGGCCGCCGGTGATGCGGCATGATCTCCTCGACCGGATCGGCCTGGCGAGAAATCCACCGCATGGTCGGCGCCGAGCCGCTTCGCCATGGCCAGCCGTTCCGGCACGCCGGTCCACCGCGATGATGGTGGTGGCGCCCATGCAGCTTCGCGCCGGCCGTGGCGCACAGCCCGATCGGCCCCTGGGCGAATATCGCCACGGTGTCGCCGATGCGGATCGCGGCCGCTCTCGGCGCCGCCGAAGCCGGTGGACATGATGTCCGGGCACATCAGCACCTGCTCGTCCGTCAGCCCGTCCGGCACCGGCGCGAGATTGGCCATGGCATCCGGCACCAGCACGTATTCGGCCTGGCAGCCATCGATGGTGTTGCCGAACCTCCAGCCGCCCATCGGCTTCCAGCCATGCGCGGTGCCGGCGCCGTCCTGGGCGCAGAAGCCGCACTGGCAGGCGTTGCTGTGCCGCTCGGGCGTGATGGCGCCGGCGATGACGCGCTGGCCCTCGCGGTAGCCGCTGCACCGCGCTGCCGAGGCTTTTCGATCACCCCGACCGGCTCGTGGCCGATGGTGAGCCCCTCGGCGACCGGGTACTCGCCCTTCACGATGTGGATATCGGTGCCGCAGATGGTGGTGGTGGTGATCCGCATCAGCGCATCGAGCGGCCCGACCTCCGGCACCGGCTTCTCGCGCAGCTCGATCCGGCCGGGCTCGGACGAAGACGGTGGCCTTCATCATCTTCGGCATGACGTCCTCCCCTGGGGTCCGGCGCCAGCACAGCCGCATGCCGTCCCCAATGCTTTGATCGAACGCAAGCCGCCGGTTGCGCTGCCGCCGGGGGTGAGGCTATCCATCCAGCCGCCGCGGCATTCGTCACGCGCTTCCAGTGCCCTTCGGTGCGCCGCGGCATGGCCCCCGGCCATGCGAGTGTCACCACCCAGGGTGGCCAGCCACGCGGGCCGGAAGCCTGAACCGGAAGGGACCCACGCCATGCGGAATCCGGCCTCTCCCGCGCTTGCGCTGGCATTGGTCCTGGCCATGGTGCTCGCCTTGCCGGCCGGCGCGCAGACCCGGCTGGCCATCGCCTGCGGTTCGGTCGGGGTGGAGGCGCAGCTCTGCCGCGAAGGGGCGGAGGAGTGGGCGCGGCAGACCGGCAACCGGGTCGACCTGGTCTCGACCCCGAGCGGCACGACCCAGCGGCTGGCGCTGTTCCAGCAGCTCCTGGCCGCGGATCGGCGACATAGATGTGTTCCAGGTCGATGTGGTCTGGCCGGGCATCCTCGCCCGGCACCTGCTCGACCTGTCCGGCCGGATCGAGCCGGCGGTCCTCGCGCGGCATTTCGAGGCGATCCTGCGCAACAACACGGTGGACGGGCGGCTGGTAGCGATGCCCTGGTTCACCAATGCCGGGGTGCTCTACTACCGCCGCGACCTGCTTGAAAAATATGGCCGCCCGGTGCCGCGAGACCTGGCAGGACCTGGCCGAGACCGCCCGGATCGTGATAGGCCGCCGAACGCGCCGCCGGCAACGACCGCATCTGGGGCTACGTCTTCCAGGGCCGGGCCTACGAAGGCCTGACCGTCAATGCGCTGGAATGGCTCGCACAGCCACGGCGGCGGCACCATCGTCGCCCCGGATGGCCGGGTCACCGTCGACAAGCCCGAGGCGGCGCGCGGCGCTGGCGCAGGCCGCCGGCTGGGTCGGCAGCATCGCGCCGCGCGGCGTGCTGAACTACGCCGAGGAGGATGCCCGGGGCGTGTTCCAGTCCGGCAACGCGGTCTTCATGCGCAACTGGCCCTATGCCTGGGCGCTGCTGAATGCCGAGGACAGCCCGGTGGGGGCCGGGTCGGCGTGGCGGCGCTGCCGCGCGGGGCCGGCGCCGACGGCGGCACAGCGCCACCCTTGGCGGCGAGCAGCTCGCCGTCTCCCGCTATTCCCGCCACCCCGATGCCGCCGCCAGCCTGGTGGCCCATCTGACCAGCGCGGCGGAGCAGAAGCGGCGCGCCATCATCGGCGGGTTCAACCCGACCATCCGCGCGCTGTACCGGGACCCCGAGGTGCTGGCCGCCAATCCCTTCTTCGGCGAGCTGTACGATACCTTCGTCAACGCCGTGGCGCGGCCCGGCGGCGGTGACCGGCAGCCGCTACAACCAGGTCTCGGCGGCGTTCTGGAACGCCGTGCACACCGTGCTCTCGGGCCGGCGCGAGCCGGAGGTGGCGCTCGCAACGGCTGGACCGCATCCTGCTGCGGGTCGGGCGCGGCGGCCGGTGGTAGCCGTGCCGGCGGGGCGCTCGCCCTGGCGAGGGCAGCGCCGGCGGGCGGCCTGGGTGTTCCTGCGCCCATGCTGGTGGTGCTGGCGCTGGTGGCCGGCTGGCCGCTGGCGCGCACCATCTGGTTCTCGCTTCACCGATGCGCGGCTGGATGACGCTGGACGAGTCGGGCTTCGTCGGCCTGTCGAACTACGGCTTCCTCGTCTGACCGACCCCGACTGGTGGGCGGCGGTCTGGACCACCCTGGTGTTCACCGGCGTCTCGGTCTCGATCGAGATGGTGCTCGGCATCGTCATCGCGCTGACCCTGAATGCACGGATGCGCGGGCGCGGCGTGCTGCGCGCCGCCATGCTCATTCCCTGGGCGATCCCGACAGTGGTCTCGGCGCAGATGTGGGGCTGGATGCTGCACGACCAGTACGGCGTCATCAACGACGATGCTGCTCGCCCTCGGGCTGATCGCGCAGCCGCTGGCCTGGACCGCCGACCCCGGGCTGGCGCTGTGGTCGGTCATCACGGTCGATGTCTGGAAGACAACGCCCTTCATGGCGCTGCTGGCCTGGCCGCGCTGCAACTGCTGCCGGATGAGCTGTACGAGGCGGCCAAGGTGGACGGGCTCGGCCCGGTCGGCAGTTCTTCCACATCACCCTGCCGCTGATCCGGCCGGCGCTGATGGTGGCGGTGATCTTCCGCAGCCTGGACGCGCTGCGGGTCTTCGACCTGATGTATGTGCTGACCGGCAACAGCCGTGCGATGGCCTCGATGTCGGTCTATGCGCGGCAGCAGCTGGTGGACTTCCAGGATGTCGGCTACGGCTCGGCCGCGGCGACCTTCCTGTTCCTGGTGATTGCCA
>CAWHIH010000015.1:0-94844 GCA_963829365.1 uncultured Alphaproteobacteria bacterium
CTCCTGCAGCCGGGGCATCAGCTCGACCAGGTTGCAGGGGCGGTGCCGGCTGTCGAGCTGCCAGCGCAGGATCTCCTGCCAGCCGTCCTTGCAGGCGCCGGGCGAGCCGGGCAGGGCGAAGAGGTAGGTGCCGCCGGCGACGCCGCCGAGCGCGCGCGACTGGATCGTCGAGGTCGCGATCTTCTGGTAGCTGATCCAGCGGAACAGCTCGCCGAAGCCCTCGATCTTCTTCTCCAGCACGGCCTCGAAGGCTTCCGGCGTGACGTCGCGGCCGGTGATGCCGGTGCCGCCGGTCGAGATGACCACGTCGATCGCCGGGTCGGCGATGCAGTCGCGCAGCCAGGTCTCGATCGCCGGCACCTCGTCGCGCACGATGGCGCGCTTGACGACGCGGTGGCCGTCCTCGCCGATGCATCCGCTCCAGGCTGTCGCCCGAGGCGTCGGTCTCGGCGCTGCGGCTGTCGGAGACCGTCAGCACCGCGATGTTGACCGGCAGGAAGGGCTTCGTCTCGTCGATGCGCGCCATGGCTCGCTCCGGGTCGGCGGTCGCGCGGACAAGGCGTCCGCTGCTGCCCAGAGGTAGTCGCCGGGAGCCGCCTAGTCCAGGGACGCGGTGTCTACGTAGTCGTAGCGGCCGCGCGAGTCGAGCGACTGGTAGCGCGGCCAGTCGCCCTGGGCCAGCGCCTTCAGCGAGGGCGCCGGCTGGCCGAGCCGCCTGCGGTACATCCAGGAATTGGTCAGCACGCGCTGCATGAACAGCCGGGTCTCGCGGCTGGGCAGGGCCTCGATGAACAGGCAGCGGGTCCTGGGCCGGGTGCCGACGTCCTCGAGCCGCCTCTGCCAGCGCCGCAGGTTGCCCGGCCCGCCGTTGTAGGCGGCGGCCAGCTTGAACAGGTCCCTCCGCCGGCGTCGGTGTCCTGCGTCAGGTAGCTGCACGTAGCGCTGCGCCAGCTCCAGTGTTGAAGCCGGGGTTGTACAGGCGCGCCTCCTTGCCGCTCGGCAGCTCGCCGTCCTGCGCCACGTAGTGCGCGGTCGAAGGCAGCAGCTGCATCAGGCCCATGGCGCCCTGGCCGGCGTGCTCGGCCTCGGTGTTGAAGCCCGATTCCTGGCGCATCAGCGCATAGAGCAGCGCGCGGTCGACCCGGAAGCCGCTCTCCGGCTCCAGCGGCGGCAGCGGGAAGGGGCGACATCGCGTCGGCGACCTCGGGCCGGATGTCCAGGCTGTCGTCATGGGTCAGGCGGTTGGCCAGCCGGCCATCGTGAAGGACGGCAGCTGGGCCCGTTCCGCCAGGATCGCCTCGGCGTGCTCGGGCTGGCCCAGCCGCGCGCGCGCAGCTCGTCCTCGGGCCAGCTGGTTCTGGCCGATCTGGATCAGCGCGGCGGCGCGTGCCGGCCGGCGGTTCGGCACGCAGGTGGGCATCGGCCTTGGCGTCGACCCGGTGCCAGGCGAAGTCGTCGGCGGTCAGGCCAAGCGCCTGGCGCGCGCCAGCGGCCGTAGAAGGTGCGCCGCTCCTGCGCCGCCTGCATCATCCAGGGCACGTAGAGCCGGGGCCGGGGGCGCGCGACCGCGGCGCGCGCGCCGCCCAGAAGGCGCCGGCGGCGCGGATCCCAGCGGGGCGCGTGCTCGGACCGCGCGGCACGCTTGAAGTAGGCTCAGCGGCGGCTTCGAGCTTGCCGCCGACCCAGGCCGCGAGGCCGGCGGTCGATGCGCCGTCGAGGCAGGTGCCCGCCGGAGCGCTTGGCGGCCGCCGAGGCGAGGCGGAACGCCTGCCGCGCGTTGCCGTGCGTGGAACCAGCCGTTGGCGACCTGGCCGGCCGGCGCGACCGCGCGGTCGAACAGCCGCCGGAGCTCCCGGCCGCGCAGCGATGTTCGGCGGCGCTCAGGCGCGGGTGGCGGACGTCCTGGCGGACCTGGGTCTGCAGCGCGGTCGAGGCCGGCGTTGCTGCTGGGCGGCTGCTGCGCCGCTGCCTCGAGCGGTAGACGAAGAGGTCGCCGGGCTGGCGAGGCGCGCTGGCGCCGTCTCGGGCCGGCAGCGGCGGTGTCGCGCCGTCCGCATGCGGCGCAGCAGGGCGTGGATCGCGGCGGCGCCGGGTGGTCGGCGTAGGCCGCCAGCCAGGCTCGAGTTCAGTCCTTGAACCGGAGTGGTAGGCCGTCGGGTGCATGTAGCGCTGGTAGAGCACGTGGCCCATCAGCCGGCGGTCGGTCAGGCGCGCGATCAGGCGGTCGGCGGTCTTCCAGTCGCCGATCTCCTGGACCCGGAAGATCTCGCAGTCGCGCCGCTCGTCCGGCGCGAGATGACCCGCGGCAGGCCGTTCGGCTCGCTCGGCGCGAACTGCGGGACGCCAGCGGTTTCCGGCCCCTGGCTGTCGATAATCTGTGACCACCGCCGGCGGCGCCGGCCCTGGCGAGCAAGCGCCGCGCCCAACAGGCCGTGCGCGCAACGCGCGGTGAGGCTCCCGGGCCAGGGGAAGATCGCTCGCATGGCCCGTTCCCGTTACTGGTCATGGCCTCCGAAACCCCGCAAAGTTCTAGATCGAAAGCGGTACTTCGTCACGACTTTGTAAGATATCAAACCGCGGGACATTCAGGCGATTATAATCAGATCTTAAGACCGCAAGGGATCGAAATCGCCGCGATTGACCGGCTCAGGCAGAACAGGTCGCGCCAGGCCTCGCGCTTCTGGGGGCTGCGCAGCAGATAGGCCGGATGCAGGGTCGCCAGCGCCGGGAGTCGCGCTCCGGCGGCGCCTCATGACTGCAGGCCAGCGGCCGCGCAGCCGCGTGATGCCCTCCTGCGCGCCAGCAGCGCCTTGGCCGCGACGCCGCCGAGTAGACCAGGATGGCGCGGCCGGACCAGCTCGATGTGGCGCTCGAGGAAGGGCAGGACAGCTGCGATCTCGGCTCGGTCGGCGTGCGGTTGCCGGGCGGGCGCCAGGGCAGGATGTTGGTGATGTAGCCCGCGTCGCGGTCGAGCCCGATCGCGGCCAGCATCCGGTCGAGCAGCTGGCCGGCAGGCGCCGACGAAGGGCTTGCCCTGGCGGTCCTCGTCCTCGCCCGGCGCCTCGCCGATCAGCATGACGCCGGCCTTCGGGGTTGCCGTCGGCGAAGACCAGGTCTGGTCGCGGTCTTCTTCAGCGGCGCAGCCGTCGAAGGCGGCGATCGCGGCGCGCAAGCTCGGCCAGGTCGGCGGCGCCGGCGGCGCGGCGGCCTGGCGCGGCGTCGGCGGGCGGGCCGCCCGGGCGGCAACGGCCGGCCGGCGGCCGGCCGGCGCGGGCTCGGCCGGTGGCGCAGGCGGCGGCGCGCCGCGCGGGCGTGCCGGCGGCGCGGCGGAGCGGTCGACCGGCGCGGCGGCCGATCGCCTCGTCGACGCCCGCCTCGACATGCCACCGGAGCAGCCGCAGATCAGCGCCGCTGGCGATCCGCTCGTCCATCGCGCCGATCCAGCGTCGGCGCCCTGCGGCTGCCGAGGACCACTGTAATCGCGCCCGCGGAGTTCCGTCGCATAAGCGGCCGGCCGCGACATGCCGATAGCCGAGCCCGGAGCGACCAGGATGTCCGGAGGCCGGAACGAGCGCGAAGCAATGGAATTCGACGTGGTGATCGTCGGCGGCGGGCCGGCCGGGCTGGCCGCGGCGATCCGGCTGCGCAGCTTGCCCAGAGACGCGGCCGCGATGTCACCGTCTGCGTGCTGGAGAAGGGCTCCGAGGTCGGCGCGCATATCCTCTCCGGCGCGGTGCTGGAGCCGCGGGCGCTGAACGAGCTGATCCCGGACTGGAAGGAGAAGGGCGCGCCGCTGCAACACGCCGGCCGGCGAGGACCGCTTCATGCTTCTGACCGAGACCGGCGCGCCTTCAAGCTGCCGACGCCGCCGCAGATGAACAACCACGGCAACTACATCGTCAGCCTGGGCAATGTCTGCCGCTGGCTGGCCGAGCAGGCCGAGGCGCTGGGCGTCGAGATCTACCCCGGCTTCGCCGCCGCCGAGGTGCTGTACGACGAGGACGGCGCGGTCAAGGGCGTCGCGACCGGCGACATGGGCATCGGCAAGGATGGCGAGAAGGCCGCGACTACCAGCCCGGCATGGAGCTGCACGCCACGCTACACCTTCTTCGCCGAGGGCTGCCGCGGCTCGCTGACCAAGCAGCTGTTCGAGCGCTACGGCCTGCGCGAGGGCGTCGACCCGCAGACCTACGGCATCGGCATCAAGGAGCTGTGGGAGATCGACCCGGCCAAGCACAAGCCGGGGCTGGTCTTGCACACCGCCGGCTGGCCGCTGGACGCTCGGACACTACGGCGGCTCCTTCCTCTATCACCTGGACGACAACCTGGTCTCGATCGGCTTCGTCGTCGGCCTCGACTACGCGAACCCGCTATCTGTCGCCCTTCGAGGAGTTCCAGCGCTTCAAGACCCACCCGGAGATCCGGCAAGCATGCTCGAGGGCGGCAAGCGCATCGCCTATGGCGCGCGCGCCCTCAACGAGGGCGGCTTCCAGGCGATGCCGAAGCTGGTCTTCCCCGGCGGCGCGCTGATCGGCGATACCGCGGGCTTCCTCAACGTGCCGAAGATCAAGGGCAGCCACACCGCGATGAAGTCCGGCATGATCGCCGCCGAGGCGGTCGCCGACGGCGCTGGCCGGCGAGGCGCCGGCCGCCGGTGCTCGACGGCCTATCCCGAGGCGCTCAGCAAGAGCTGGGTGTGCGAGGAGCTGTACAGGGCGTCCGCAACATCCGCCCGGGCTTCGCCAAGTACGGCTTCTGGGGCGGCATGGCTACATCGGCGCTGGACACCTACGTGCTTCGCGCGGCAAGGCGCCCTGGACCTGCGCCGCACCACGCCGACCACGAGACGCTGAAGCCAAGGCCAGCGATGCCAAGCCGATCGACTATCCGAAGCCCGACGGCGTGCTGACCTTCGACCGGCTGTCCTCGGTGTTCCTCGTCGAACACCAACCACGAGGAGGACCAGCCGGCGCACCTGCACGCTGCAAGGACCCGGACCGCTGCCGATACGGCGTGAACCTGGGACCAGTTACGACGCGCCGGAGCAGCGCTACTGCCCGGCCGGCGTCTACGAGATCGTCGAGGAGCGACGACGGCAGCGCCGCGGCTGCAGATCAACGCGCAGAACTGCGTGCACTGCAAGACCTGCGACATCAAGGACCCGACGCAGAACATCGACTGGGTGACGCCGGAGGGCGGCGGCGGGCCGAACTACATCGGCGGGATGTAGGGCAGGTGGCTCGCGGTGCCTGCCGCCGCGAGCCACCCTGCTATGCGCGCGGGAAGTACCCGCCGCGCGACAGCCCGCGCGCTTCCTTCCGCGCCTTCAACTCCGCCCGCGCCACGGTCCGCAGATGCACCTCGTCCGGCCCGTCGACGAAGCGCAGCGCGCGGCCCCAGGACCACAGGTAGGCGAGCGGCGTATCCGGCGTCAGCCCCATGGCGCCGAACACCTGCATCGCCCGGTCCACCACCCGCGTCTGCAGCCGCGCCGCCGCCAGCTTGATGGCGGAGACATCGACGCGTGCGGCCTTGTTGCCCTCGCGGTCCATCAGCCAGGCGGCGCGCAGCACCAGCAGCCGCACCTGGTCGATCTCGATCCGGCTTTCGGCGATCCAGTCCTGCACGTTGCTGAACTCGGCCAGCCGCTTGCCGAATGCGATGCGTTCCTGGGCGCGGTCTGCCATCAGCTCGAGCGCCACCTCGCACTGGCCGATGGTGCGCATGCAGTGGTGGATGCGGCCCGGGCCGAGCCGTGCCTGCATCAGTGCGAAGGCGGTGCCCTCGGTGCCGAGCAGGGCGTCATGCGGCACGCGCACGTCGCGGAACAGCACCTCGCAATGCCCTTCCGGCGCGTGGTGGCCCATGATGGGCACGTTGCGCACCACAGTCACCCCGGGCGTGCCCTTCGGCACCAGCAGGATGGTGTGCCGCTCATGCGGGCCGAGCGCGGCGCGATCCTGCTGCAGCCCCATCACCAGGAACAGCGCGGCGTTCGGGTGGATGGCGCCGGTGGTGAACCACTTGCGACCGTTGATGACGTAGCCTTCATCGTCGCGCCGGATGGAGGTGGCGATGTTGGTCGGGTCGCTGCTCGCGGTATCCGGCTCGGTCATCGCCACGCAGGAGCGGATCTCGCCGTCGCAGCAACGGCTCCAGGTAGCGCTCGCGCTGCGCCGGGGTGGCGAAGAGGTGCAGCACCTCCATGTTGCCGGTGTCGGGCGCATTGCAGTTGAACACCTCGGAGGCCCAGGGCACGCGCCCCATGATCTCGGCCAGCGGGGCGTATTCGAGGTTGCTGAGCGGCGTGCCCGGCTCATCTTCCTTCAGGCCGGGCAGGAACAGGTTCCACAACCCCTGTTCGCGCGCCTTCGTCTTGAGGTCTTCGATGATGGCGAGGGGGAATTCGCCGCCCTCGGCGATGCGGCGGAATTCCGGGTCGGCCGGCAGGACGTGCTGGTCCATGAAGTCCAGCAATTGCGCCTGCAGCGCGCGGACCTTGTCGGTATAGGCGAAGTCCATCGTTATTCTCCCATGCTTTCCAGCCCGCGCCGGGCGAAAGCGACCGACAGCTCACCCACCGAGGCCGCATCCGCGGAGGCCGCGTTGCCGGCCCGCGCCCGCGCCGCGATGCCCTCGAAGATCACCGCGAAGCGGAACATCGCGAAGGCCACGTGGAAGGGCTCCATGCGCGGTGCCGGGCGCTGCCGGCAGGCGTAGTAATGCGCGACGTATTCATCCTCGGCCGGGATGCCGAGCGCGGCGATGTCGAGCCCCAGCATCCCGCCATACTCCGCCGGCGCGCTGCGCCAGGCGATGACGCTGAAGGCGAGATCCGCCAGGGGATGCCCGATGGTCGAGAGTTCCCAGTCCAGCACGGCGACGATGCCCGGTCCGTCGGGGGCGAACATCACGTTGCCCGGCCGGTAGTCGCCATGCACGATGGAAGCTTCGCCGTCATCGGGCGGGATATGCGCCGCGACCCAGGCGCCGAGCCGGGTGAGTTCGGGGATGTCGCGGAAGCGCTGCTGCTCCCACTGCTTCGTCCAGCGGCCGACCTGCCGCTCGAAGTAGTTGCCCGGCCGGCCGAAGCCTTCCAGTCCCGCCGCCTGCCAGTCCACGTCGTGCAGCTTCGCCAGGGTCTCGGCGAAGGAGAGGTACATCGCCCGGCGCTCGGCGACCGCCGCGCCGGGCAGGTCGCAGCTGTTGAACACCCGGCCCTCGATGCGCTCCATCACGTAGAAGGGCGTGCCGACCACATCGGGTTCGGCGTGGAACAGCACCACCGGCGGCACCGGCACCGCGCTGGACGCCAGCGCCTGCATCACCCGGGCCTCCCGGTCCACCGCATGGGCCGAGGGCAGGGTCACGCCGGGCGGCTTCTTCCGCAGCACCAGCCGGCGATTCGGGTAGCTGACGAAGAAGGTCGGGTTGGACTGGCCACCCGAGATGCGCCGCAGCTCCATCGGCCCAGCCAGCCCGGGGATGGCGCCGCGCAGGAAGGCATCCAGCCGGGCGGGGTCGAATTCGGGCGTGGTTTCCGGCGTTTCGGCCAAGCTTGGTTTCCTCCCGCTGGGTTCCGCCCGGCAGAATGGCGATGGATGCGGAGCGGGGCAACCGGCCGGGCGGGAATGCGCTATGCTGTCGTCATGGACCTGAACAACATCCTGGGCCTGATCGGCTTTTTCGGCGCCTGCTTCCTGGTCGCCACCTCCGGCGCCATCTTCCGGCCGGGCGACTGGTACGAGAATCTGGCCAAGCCGCCGTGGAACCCGCCCAACTGGCTGTTCCCCCCGGCCTGGACGCTGCTCTTCATCATGATCGCCATCGCCGGCTGGCTGGTCTGGCGCCGCGCGGGCTTCGCCGGCGCGGGGCTGGCGCTGGCGGTCTATGGGGTGCAGTTGCTGCTCAACGCCGGCTGGTCGGCGCTGTTCTTCGGGCTGCGCCGGCCTGACCTGGCGATGGCCGAGGTGGTGCTGCTCTGGCTCTCGATCCTGGCGACCATCCTGCTGTTCGCCCCGATCCATGCCACTGCCGCCTGGCTGATGGCGCCGTATCTCGCCTGGGTGACCTTCGCCGCGGTGCTCAACTACTCCATCTGGCAGCGCAACCGGGCGATGGCATAGGGCGAGGCCCGGTCAGGCGGAGTGCCTGACCGGGGTTGCCGCCCGGCTAGCCCCGCCGGCGGGTCATGCCGGAGGCGACGAGCGCCGCCTCCACCCCGGGCCGGACCTCGGCCATCAGCGGCATGAGCTCGGCGCTGCCGACCGGCCGGCTGGCGATGCTGGCGTTGAGCTGCCGGGTGATCACCTCTGGCGACCGCGCGGCGGCCATCAGCGCCGCTTCCAGCTTCTCCTTGATCGGCGGCGGGAGGTTGGCGGGGCCGGCCCAGATGATGAGCTGGCGGGTGGCGGTGTCGTAGCCCTGCTCGATCAGGGTCGGCACCTCGGGGAATTCCGGCGAGCGGTCCACGCTGGCGCTGGCCAGCATCCGCAGGTTGCCGCCCTTCACCAGCCCGATCATCTCCGGCGTGCCGGTGTAGGTATCGACATGTCCGCCCGCCACCTGCGACGCCGCATCGGTGATGCTGCCGAAGGGAACGTAGCTGATTTCCATCCCGGTCATCCGCGCCAGGTCGAAGTAGCTGACCGCCGAGCCGGGGTTGGTGGTCGCCAGGGTGATCGGCCGGCGGCGGCCCTCGGCGATGAAATCCGCCAGGGTGCGAACATTGGGCATGGACGGCCCGACCGGCATGCCGATCCGCAATTCGGAAGTGCAGCCGAGGAAGTCGAAGCTCTCCCAGGGCTTGTAGGGCAGGTCCATGGTCATCGGCGCCACCACCAGCGCCGAGAAGCCGACCAGCCCGAAGGTGTAGCCATCCGGCCGCGACTGCGCGATGCGGCCCGGGCCGAGGGTGCCGCCGGCGCCCGGCATGTTCCGCACCGGCACTGGCACGCCGAGCGTCTTTTCCATGTGCGAGGCGATGGCGCGGGCCACGAGGTCGGTGCCGCCGCCCGGGCCGAAGCCGGTGATGAGGCTGATCTCGCGGCTCGGCCAGCGGTCCGCCTGGGCCGAGGCCGTGGCGATACCGGGTGCCGCGAGGGCAAGCCCGCCCAGCAGGGTTCTGCGCTTCATTGTTGTTTGTTCCTCCCCGTGTCGCGTTGCTACCGCCCGACCCAGCGGGGCGCGCGCTTCTCGACGAAGGCTTTGGGGCCTTCCTGGAAATCCTCGGTCTGGCGCATCCGGTCGCTGGCGGCGCGGCTCATCGTCCAGAGCGTTTCCTCATCCAATTCCGCCGCCTGGCGGGCGATGGCGAGGCTTTCCCGCACCGCGATCGGCGCGTTGGCGGTGACGCGGCGGGCCAGGTCCAGCGCCACGTCCCGCACCCGGCCGGCCGGGACCACGGCATTGACCAGCCCATGATGCGCCGCCGTCGCGGCCGAGATCGGCTCCCCGGTGGCGATCATCTGCAGGGCGATGGCCTTGGGCAGGGCGCGCGGCAGGCGGAACACGCCGCCGGCGCCGGCGACCAGGCTCCGCTTGACCTCGGGCAGGCCGAAGGTGGCGGTCTCGGCGGCGACGGCGAGGTCGCAGGCCAGCAGTATTTCCAGCCCGCCGGCCAGCGCATGGCCCTGCGCCGCTGCGATCCACAGCTTGGTGCGCTGCGCCCGGACGAAGCCGCCGAAGCCGTTCTTCGAGCCGGCCAGGGTGTTGCTGCGCCCGGCCGAGACCTCCTTCAGGTCGGCCCCGGCGCAGAAGGCATGCGGCCCGGCGCCGGTCAGCACCACCGCCCAGAGGTCGGGGTCCGCCTCGATGCGCTCCACGATGGCTTCCATGGCCGCCGAGACGGCGCTGTTGACGGCGTTGCGCGCCTCCGGCCGGTTGATGGTGACCAGGGCGATATGCGGCTCGATGACCTCGAACAGGACGGCGTCCGACATGCGGTGTTCTCCCTTTAACCGAGCAATGTTTGGCCGCGGGCCAATTCCCGTTCGGCCCCGGCGACGAGGTCGGCCATGATCGCCGCCGCCGGCCGCACCGCCCGAACCAGGCCCAACCCCTGGCCGGCGAAGCCGCCCCAGATATCGGCCCGCCCGGCCGCCAGCCCGGCCACCGTCACCCCGGCGGAGACGGCGCCCTGCCAGGGCATCGGCAGCGGTTCCAGCCCGGCCTCGGCATAGGCGGCGGCCCAGCGGTTCTTCACCATCCGCGCCGGCTTGCCGGTGACCGAGCGGGAGACGGTGGTGCCCTCATCCCGGCCATCGACCAGCGCCTGCTTCTGCGGGCCGCTGATCCCGGCTTCCTCCGTGGCGAGGAAGGCGGTGCCGATCCAGGCGCCCTCGGCGCCCAGCATCAGCGCCGCCGCCACGCCGCGGCCATCGCCGATACCGCCCGCGCCGACCACCGGCACCCGGCCGCCCAGCGCATCCACCACCTGGGGGATCAGCGCCATGGTGCCGATGGTGGAGTTGTGCCCGCCGCCGTCATGGCCCTGCGCGACGATGACATCGACGCCCGATTCGGCCACCTGCACCGCATGCCGGGTGGCGCCGACCACCGCCATCACCACCGTGCCGTTGGCCTTCAGGCGCTCCATCCAGGGGCCGGGGTTGCCGAGGCCGGCGGCATAGACCGCGACCTTCTCCTCGATCACCACCTCCATCTGCGCCTCGAAGAAGGCCTGGACAGCGGACGAGGGCCGTCGCGGTCGGCCGGGTGGCGGTCCTGCCAATGGTCGATGGCGGTCTGGTCGGGCGGCTCAAGCCCCTCGCGTGCCAGGAAGTCGCGGGCGAAGGCGAGGTGCTGGGGCAGCATCTCCTCGGCGGTCGGGCCGCCGCTGTTGCTGGTCTTGCCGCCGCGGCGGACCGATGCGGGCAGCAGGGTATCCACGCCGAAGGGCCGGTCGGTCAGCGCGCGGGTGCGGCGGATCCAGTCGCGGAGCTGGTTGGGGCCGCAGGCGGCGGCGCCGAGCACGCCAAGCCCACCGGCATTGGAGACGGCGGCGGCCAGTTCCGGTGTGCTGGCACGGCCCATGCCGGCCAGCAGGATGGGATGGTGGATGCCGAGCATGCCGCAGAGCCGGGTGGTGAGCGCCATGCCGGTTCAGCTCCGGGGCTGGCGGGGTGCCGGCCGGCCGATGGCACGGCAAGATGTCCGATGCACCCGCGCACGGGCATCGATGGTGGCGAACATGCTTCCTCCTCACGGGCGTCGGGCGCCCTTGCGGAGAGCTTATACGGCTGCGCGGCTTCGACCAGCCGCTTCGGCGGGTTGCGCGACGATTAGGGCCGGCGGCCCCGGTCAGTCGCGGAAGGTGCGGCGGGCGGAGTTGAGCAGCGGCCCCCAGAGATAGCTCATCGGTGTCCGCTTCTCGCCCAGCACGTAGATCTCGGTGGGCATGCCGGCCACCGGCTCCACCTCCGGCGCGAGTTCGAAGGTTCCGGCATCGAATTCGGCCCGCATCATGAAAAATGCCGTGCCGTTCGGCGACGTCTGCGCATCTGCGCCAACCACGCTGACATGGCCGTGCAGCAACGGCACGCTGCGCATCCGGTAGGAGCTGAGGCGGATGTTGACGCGCTGGCCGACCGCCACCTGCTCGATGTCGGTGGGCTGGATCTGGCCCTCCACCACCAGCCGGTCATTCAGCGGCACCAGGTCCAGGATGGCTTGGCCGGTCTGGATGGTGGAGCCGGGGGTGAAGGCCTGGATGTTGGTGACCTTGCCGGCTTCGGGCGCCAGCACCTCCCGCCGGGTCAGGATGTCCTGGGCGGCGCGGAGCTGCTGGGCGGCGGTGGCGATAGAGGCCTCGGTCATCTGCAATTCGTGGGCGACTTCCGACAGCCGGGTCAGCCGCAGGGCAGAAAGCTGCCCCTGCGCCTGGATGATGCCTTCCCGCAACTGGGCTTCCTGGGCGGTGGTCTGGCCGATGGTGGCGACGAAGCCGGCTTCCAACTGCTGCAGGTTGAGGACGGTGAAGCGCGAGGCGAAGCCCTGGGTCAGCAGCCGGCTGTAGCCGGCGATCTGCTCGCGGACCGTGCGGACCTGACGCTCGGCGCCCTCGCGCTGCGCCTGGACGCCGGCGACCTGTTCCTGGAGCTGGGTGATGGCCCGTTCCTGCACCAGCACCTGGCCGTCGAAGGCAGCCCAGCGGGCCTGGAAGAAGGATTGCTCCGCGGCGACGAACACCTGGATGCCGGGGTCGGCCGCGGCGGCCCGCAGCAGGTCCTCCGGGAACTGCAGTTCCCGGCCGTCGACCTGTTCCACGCGCAGCCGTGCCGACCGGGCCCGGCCGCCCCAGTACGCCGCCTTGGCCAGGTCGGCCGAGGATTTCCGCCTGGGTGACGTCCAGTTGCAGCAGCGGCTGGCCGGCCTGCACCACCGAGCCTTCATGGACCAGCAGCCGGCGCAGGATACCCGGCTCAAGCAGGTTCACGGTCTTGCGGCGGCCCTCCGGCACCAGTTGCCCGGTGGCGATCACCGCCCGCTCCATGGTGGTCATGGTCGCCCAGCCGATGAAGGGCACCATGGTCAGCCCCAGCGTCAGCAGGGCCATGCGCACGACCCGGCCGACCGGCGGGCTCTTGATCGACAGCTCAAGCTGCTTCTGCAGGGATTCCAGCGGGACCGGCGGCGGCAGCGCCGTCGAACGGCTGCGCTCAACCAATTGTTGCAAGATGCGGCTCCCTGCTTTCGCCACGCTGCGCGGCATCCAGTTCCCAGCTTCCGCCGGCGCCCAATTTCAGCCGGTGGTCGGCGACATCCGCCCAAGTGTCCGGCTCATGCGTCACCACCAGCACCACGCCGCCGGCCAGCCGGCTCCGCTCGACCGCGGCGCGCATGGCGCTGCGTGCGGGACCGTCCAGCCCGACCTCGGGTTCGTCCAGCACCAGCAGGTCCGGGTTGCCGTACAGCGCGCGGGCAAGCGCGACCAGGCGGCGCTGCCCGGCGGACAGCCCGGAACTGGTGCCGGCCTGGGTCTGGTAGCCCATCGGCATGCGGCCGATCAGGTCATGCGCGCCGGCGGCCCGCGCGGCGGCGACCACCAGCTCCGCCGGCGCATCCGGGCCGCGGCCGATGTTGGAGAACACATCGCCCTCCAGCAACTGGACATCCTGCGGCAGGTAGCCGATGCGGGCGCCGAGCTGTGCGCGGTCGCAGAAATGGGTGTCCTGGCCATTCAGCAGCACGCGGCCGCCGGTCGGCGGCAGCAGGCCGAGCACCAGCCGCAGCAGCGTGCTCTTGCCGACGCCGTTCCGGCCCTGCACGGTGACGACGGCGCCCGGCGGCAGTGCCAGGGCAATGCCGCCGATGATCGGCTGGTCGCGACCCTCCGGCCAGAAGGTCACGGCATCGATCAGCAGGCCGGCGGGGGCATCCGGCACTGGGGGCTTTTCCTGCGCTGCGGCATCCTCCCGCATCACGGTCCGCAACTGGCGCCAGGCCCGCATCCCGCCGTTCCAGCTTTCCCAGTGCTGCACCAGGCCGGAGAACGGCGCCAGCACATGGTTGGCGAGGAAGAAGCCGGCGATCAGCAGGCCGCGGGTGCCATTGCTCTCGATGATCAGCACGAGCGCGTAGATGATCACCGCCATGAGGCAGATGTTGGAGACCAGGGTCTCGATCTCGCCGATGGCGTCGTTGCGGCCCTGCGCCCTGCCGACGGTATCCAGCGCGGCGCCGTAGCGCCGCTGCCAGCGGAACATGGTGGCCGGCAGCTGGCCGAGGCCGCGCACCAGGTCCGGATGGACGAGCTGGCCCGAGACATCGGCCGAGGCATCATTGAGCTGGGCATTGGCACGGCGGGTGACATCACCCATCGCCCGCTTCATGCCGAAGGCGAGCAGCGCGATGATGGCCGCGCCCGCGGCGACGATCCAGCCGAGGCCGGTATCGAGGTAGAACATCAGCCCGAGCGCCACCATGGCCGCCGACAGGTCGAGCAGCCCAGGCACCGCGCCACCCGAGACGAAGCGCTGCATGGCGGAGATGTCCTGCAGCACGGTGATGCCGGTGACCATGTCGGTCCGCACCGCGTTGCGGATGGCCGACTGCATCGCCTCGGCGCGCAGCTTCATCCCGAAGCGCTCGGCGACCGCCTGCAACAGAAGGGTCCGCCAGTGGCGGTACCAGCAGGACATCACCACCAGGAAGACGAAGATCGCCTGCAGGCCAAGGACGGTGTCGGCATTGCCGCTGTCCATCACGCCATCGCTCAGATGGGCGATGCTCACGATCAGCGCGAATACGCCGACCAGCCCGCCGAAGGTCAGCAGCAGCACGGTCAGCACGAACAGCGGCGTGACGCCGATGTCGCGCAGCCGCAGCCAGCGCGGTCGGGGTGCCGGCTTCATGCCGCGGCCGAGCCCCGGCTGGTGATCCGGCCGGGAACCGGGCGCATCGGCGCCGGGCCGGCGCCGAGCATGCGGGGGCCGTCCTCGCCCGCCGGCACCAGTGTCCCGTTGCGCAGCGCCAGCACGCGGTCCGCCGCGGCGACCAGCGAAGGCCGGTGGGTGGTGAAGATCACGGATGTCCCTTCCTGCCGCAACCGGCCCAGCAGTTCCGCCACATGCGCCTCGCCCTCGCTGTCCATGGAGCCGGCGAGTTCGTCGAGCAGCAGCAGCTTCGGCCGGCCGTACAGCGCGCGCGCGATGGCGATGCGGTGGCGCTGGCCCATCGAGAGCTGGTAGTTCCCGGTCAGCGGCGTGGCATAGCCGAGCGGCAGGCCGGCGATGACCTCATGCGCGCCGCCGCGCCGGGCGGCATCCAGCACCAGGTCCATGTCCGGCTCGTCGAGCCGGGCTATCACCTCGGCGGCGGTGCCGCGCGACAGCAGCGGTTGCTGCGGCAGGAAGCCGACATGCCGGGCGAAGTCCCGCCGGTCCCACTGGCTGGTCGCATGGCCATCGAGGTAGACGCCGCCGGCGGTGGGCCGGTACAGCCCGACCAGCAGCCGCAGCAGGGTGGACTTGCCGCTGCCCGACGGGCCGACGATGGCGACGATGCTGCCCGGCTCGACCGTGAGTTCGATGTTCCGCAGCAGCGCCGGCTGCGGCCCGCGGAACACGAAGGACATGTGCTCGACCACCAGCCGGCCGTGCGGGCAGGGGAAGGCGATGCCATCCGGCGCCGCCGGCGTCTCCGCGACCAGCGCCCGCAGCCGGCGCCAGGCCGCCATGCCTTCCGCCAGGTCGCGGCTGGTGTTGCCGAAGGCGGAGAAGGGGCCGGTCAACTGGAACACCAGCAGCAGCGCGCCGGCCATCAGCCCGTGGCCGAAGCTGCCGCTGAACGCGATCCAGACGCCGAGGAATACCACCATGCCGCGGAACAGCCCCAGGACGGCATCCAGCAGGAAGGTGAATCGCGCCGCCCGGCGCCAGGCCAGCCAGGCCTCCCCGGCGGCCTCGGTGCTGACCGAGATCCAGAGCCTGGCCAGGCGCGGCAGCATGCCCATGGCCAGCACCGCCTCGCCGGACCGCATCGCGTCCGCGGCCAGGCCGTAGGCGCGCGCGGTGCTCGCCGAGGTCAGTTCCACCTCCCGGCTCGCGGCACGGGCCGCAGCAACGCTGATGACCGCCGCCAGGGCGCAGAATGCCAGGGCGACGATCGCGTATACCCAGTGCATGATGATCAGCAGGACAATCAGCAGCGGCGCGGCCAGCAGCGCCACCAGGCTCCGGCTCACGGTCCCCGCGAGGGTGGTCCGCACCACCTCGAGGTCGCTCAGCGCCGAGCTTGAGATCGCTTCCAGCCGGCCGGCGCGCTGGGCCGTCGCCAGCATGGCCGGCACCCCCATCCGCCCCGCGACGAAGCGCGACAGGTGCCCGAAGCCGATGCCCTGGAACATCCTGATGGCGGCCATCGCCACCAGCAGAATGACCCAGAGGGTGATCACCGACCGGGCAGATTCGTAGCTCTGGGTCACTGGGACGCTGCGGATCAGCGACATCTGGTTGTAGATCAGCAGGAAGCTGAGCAGCATGCCCAGCAGGCCCAGGCCCAGCAGCAGCTTGATCCAGCCCGTCGCGGCCTTCACGACCGCCTCGATGGCGTCCTTCAGCAGCGCATCGGCGGTCCGGTCGTTGGGGGCCTGTGCCATGGGGTCTCAGCTGCCCGAAAACATGAGCATGGCGGTCCCGGCGATGCCGATGACGCCGACCAGCAGGGCGATCAGCACCGCCTGCCATACGTCGAGCCGCCTGCGGCCCTCCGCGCGGGCCGGCGCCGCCACCTGGGCCAGCTTGTCGTCCAGCCGGGTCAGCCAGAGCTCCAGCGAATCGAGCCGCCGTTGCAGGTCCTGGCCGGCCTTGGCGATGGCTTCGACGGCGGCGGTGTCGGGCAGTTGCGCGCTGCGCTGGCGCAACTCCACGATCTCCCCGCGCAGGGTCTTGTGCTCGGCGAGCAGAGCCTCGGCCATGGTCTGCAGGTTGGCGCTGGCCTGGGCCGGGACCAGCATCTCATCCCGTTGCCGGGCATGCACCGGGACCGGGTATTCCTGGCCGTCCTTGCCGTAGGCCACCACGCTGAGATCGCGCAACTGCTGGAACCACTTGCGCAGCAGGGTGAACTCGAAGGCATGGCGGCCGTCGCCGATGCCATGTTTGGCGAGGTCCGGCCTAAGGGTGTCGGCCATGGTCGTGGCCACCACTTCGCCGGCCAGCCGCAGTTCCACCTTCACCCGGAAGCCTGGATGCGCGGCATCCCACGCCCAGCCATACAGCCGGTCCGCGGTAGCGTTGTCGACCAGGCCGCGCACCTCGGAAGGCGTGGCATCCGCGGCGGAATCCAGCACGGCGCCACGATCATCGGCGGCCGCGGGCAGCAAGGTTGCAACCGGCATCGGTCTCAGGTTCCCAGAAGCAGGGGGCATGTTAAACCGTCGCCCGTGCCAACGCAGCTGAATACAGGTCAAGGTGCGCGCGCGCCGCCTGACCGATGCTGACCGGCGGTACTATCGCCGAACTCAGTCGATCCCAAAGACCTTTGGTCTCCATCGCCGTCCGCATGACTTGCGCGAGGCCTTCAGGGTCCTTGATCGGCGCGTGCAACCCGTCCACTCCATTCCGCACCATGTCCGCGGCGCCGCCGGAGCCGCTGCAGATGACCGGGCGGCGGTGCCGGAAGGCTTCCTGGATGACGAGCGGCGCGTTCTCCCACCAGATCGAGGGGACCACCACCCAATCGACCTGTTCCATCAGCGCCGGCAGCTCCGCTGGCGTGTAGGCGCCGTGGAAGCCGGCGGCCGGCGCGGCGGCGAGTGCGGCGTCGAATTCCGCCATGAAGGCCTCCGACTGGTACGCGGCGCCACCGTGCAGCCGGACCTGGTGCGCCACCCCGGCGCTGCTGAGCCGGGCGGAGGCACCGAGCAGCATCAGGCTGCCCTTGAAGCGGTTGATGTGGCCGAAGAATCCGAAGCGGTCGCGCCGTCCGTCGGCCGCCGCGCGGGGCGGTGCCGGCGGCATCTCGGCGATGCCGTTGGGCATGACGCTGAACTGCGCCGCGGGCCAGCCCGCCGCGATGTAGCGGCCGCGGGCGAATTCGCCGGGCACCAGGATGTGGTCGAAATCCGCCAGGAGGTCGCGCATCTGCAGGTCGCGCATGACGAAGTCGGCGGGCGGGCGGCCGGGGAAGCAGCGCAGGCAGGCATCGAGGCTGGGGCCGGAGCAGAGCTTTCCATCGGTGGTCAGCAACTGGCCTTCCTGGGCGCAGAGCGGGAAGAAGTCATGCGCGGTGAAAACCAGCCGGGCACCCGGCGCCAGCCGGCGGATCAGGTCGATGGTCTCGGCGCCAAGCTGCAGCGCGTGGTGCACATGCACGATGTCGGGCGCCAGCTCGGCGATCATCGGTGCCAGGGATGCCAGGCCGTAGGTGTCGGGCTGCGAGAGGAAGAATCGGTCGAAGCTGTCCAGCCAGACCAGCAGCTCATCCGTTGCATCGCCTGCCGCCTGGACGATGGTGCCCGGCAGCCGCTCCCGGTGGGTGCTGGTGACGGCGGCGAGGAACAGCCCCGCCACGCCGTGCCGGTCCCGCAATTCGCGGAACAGGTTGCGCGCGAACACCTCGGTTCCGCCGGCCTGCAGGTCCGGGTGGTTGTGGCACAGGAACAGGACGCGCATGGCTTCAGCCCAGCCCGCTTTGGGTCGGTCCGGGCGACCAGCTCCGGGCCATCAGCCGCTCCATCTCGGGCGCCCAGCGGCGATGGTGCAGGCCGCGGTTGTAGGCGCCCGCCAGGGTGCGGGTGTAGCCGGTGTGCAACATGATGGATTGCCGCTCGAAGTGGTACAGCTCGCAGGCCGGGACATAGCCGATGCCGTCGCCATTGGCCCGGAGCCGCAGGCTGAGGTCCGAATCCTCGTAGTCGCCCACTACATAATCGGTCGAGATGCCACCGATCGCCTGATAGGCGTCGCGCCGCACGCAGAACGCCGCGCCGGTGATGCCGGGCACTTCGCGCGGCACCTGCGCCGGCGGGAAGTGCCGCGGCATGCCCTTGTAGAAGTGGCTGTTGTACCACTCGCCCATCTCGAGCTGCTCGAAATACAGCCCGGCATGCTGCACCGAGCCGTTGGCGAACAGCAGCTTCGGCCCGATCGCCGCCAGGCCCGGCGCGGCGGCGAGACTTTCCAGCAGCGGCAGCACCCAGCCGCGCCCGGCCGGCACGACATCCGAGTTCAGCAGCAGCAGCACCGGCGCACGGGCTTCCGCCGCGCCCGCGTTGCAGGCGCTGCCGTAGCCGTAGTTGGACGGCTGCACCACCAGCGTCACGGGCATCCGGTGGATGCCGTGGTAGCCGCGCAGCATGTGCTCCAGGTTTTCCCGCTGTTCCGGGCTGTCCAGCACGTAGATGACCTCCGCCTCGCGCAGCGTCGGGTCGCGCGCCAGGGCGCCGAGCTGGTGCCGGAGGTAGTGGACGTTGCGGTAGATCGGGATCACCAGGCTGATCGACGGCGACGGCACCGGGGTGCCGATCCGGACCACCTCCGGTGCGCCGCGCGCCGCCATGACGCGGCGGTGCAGCCGCTCGACCGGCGGGGCGATGCAGCGCGCCATGATGTCCGGTGTCACATGGGTGGGCGCGATGGCGCCGAGGATGCGGTCGCGCGCCAACCCTGGGCTGGTGATGGCGGCGGGGCCGACCAGCATGACCTGGTCGCCGGTGGTCAGCCGTACCCGCAGGCGCCACTGGGTGGAAGGCCGCATCGCGCCCTGCGGCAGATGGACGACGAAGCCGGCCCGGCCGTCCGGCCCGCCATGCGGCGCATCCGCATAGGTCTTCATCAGGTCCGGGCGCGGGAAGCGGCTGAGCAGGCCCAGCGGCAAGGGCTGTTCGCCGAAGCTGCCCACCAGGCCGAGCTGGCTGACCAGCCCAAGCGGGTCGCGCAGCCAGCCGCGCAGGAACAGCCCGCCGTCATGGTCATCGACCGCCAGCTCGAGCGAGCCACCGAAAGGTTCGGCCACCTCCGTCGCCTGGGTGAAGGCCTGGACCGGCGAGAGCAGCTGGTGGTCGCGCAGCATGCGGCGGACCTCGGCATCGGCGGGGGCGCGGCGGACCAGTTCGCCGATCGCGGCGCGGTAGGTCGCACGGGCGGGACCATCCTTCCGGCGGGCGAGGTCGCCGAGGGTGGGCAGGGGACCGGTCGGAGGAGCCAGCCGGATCGGCCCGTCGCCGCCCGCGGCCAGCAGGTAGCCGTCCTCGAAGCCGCGGTCGGCCAGGACCAGTGCGGCACCGTCATGGCTGACCAGCCGCACCCGCTGCCGGCTGACGACGAAGGAGGAGGCGTTGCCGGGCGCCAGGCCGGGCGGCAGCGACCAGAACACCGCATCACGGCCGCACAGCACGCCCGCCGTGGCGTTCAGCGTCGATGCCGGTGGCGGCGTGGCGAAGGCGTGGCAGGCTGCGGCCAGCGCCGCATCATTCGGGCGGCGCAGCATGTTGACGATGCGCGAGACGATGAAGTTGAGCACCCGCAGCGTCGTCGCCGGATCGGTCGGGCCGATGAGGGTCCGCAGGTCGGCTACCGGATGCAGGCTGATCCGGGCGCTGCCGCCCAGCTCATCCGTGAGGTCCAGCAGCTCGCCGGCTGCCAGCCCGGGCTGGGCACGGGTGATGAGAAGCGAGATCGCCGAGCCGGGCAGGGTGACGCGGCTCCAGGACATCGGCGGCCCAATGGGGCCTTCGGCCGAGGACAATGCCAGAGAACCGGCATCGATCCCGGCAAGCGCATCCCGGATGCCAAGCAGCGCCACATCGGGCGACAGCATGACCAGCCCGGCAGGGAAACAGACGCCGGCGGCATCATCGGATGCCGCCGGCGAGGTCTCGGTGGTGCTCAGAACCCGTCCCCCGCTGTCATGACGGTACGGGTAGCAGCTAAAGGTTTACCCTATCTTTAGGCAGGCCCAACCTTTAGCCAATCGAGATTGCTCAGCAGGTCGCTCGGCGAGGTGCCGGTGATGCCCTTGATCAGGATGGTATCGCTGCCCATCGTGATCTTCACGCTGCTGCCGACCAGCTCGATCTTGTTGATGGCGGCCTCGTTGAAGCCGGCCTGGCCCTGCACGCTGAAGCCCTTCAGCGGATCGCTCGTATCGAAGTTGCCCTCGACCTGCACCGAGTCGCCGGCATTGAAGCCCACGATGGTGTCGTTGCCGCCGTAGTCGCCGGAGAACACGAACAGGTCGTTGCCGGCGCCGCCCATCATCAGGTCGTCTCCGGCACCGCCGCCGAGGGTGTCGTCGCCAGCGCCGCCCAGAAGGGTGTCGTTGCCGTCACCACCCCAGATGCTGTCGTTGCCGACGCCGCCGGAAATGCTGTCGTTGCCGTCGCCGGCGCTGAGCGTGTCGTCGCCGGCACCGCCCTGGATGACATTGTCGCCGTTGCCGCCGAAGATCTGGTCGTTGCCATCGCCGCCAATGAGCGTGTCGTTGCCGTCGCCCGCATTGATTGAGTCGTTGCCGGCGCCGCCCATGACGTAGTTGTCGCCATCGCCGGCGGAGATCTGGTCGTTGCCGGCGCCGGCGTTCACCGTGTCGCCGTTGACGCTGCCCTGGAAGACATCGTCGCCGCTGCCGCCCTTGAAGGTAACCGCGTTGAGTGCGTCGATCGCGTTGACCTCGGTGTCGCCCGAGGCATCGCCCCGGTCGATGAAGGCGCTGAGGCCGCCCGACGTGATGTTGTAGAAGGCACCGACACTCGAGACGATGGAAGGATCAAAGAGGCCGACGGTATCGCTGCCCCCCGGTATCGATGCAAAATCAGCCATTGCCAACACCCCGCCGCCGGTTCAGGCACCGGAGGGGTGCCCTTGAATGACGTTGTGTTTAACCACGGGTTGTTGACTGGTCAATCTCTAGGCATCAACCGAGACAACTCATTACAACGGTCCGGATCGGTCATGTCTGGTTCGGCGGGTCCGCAACGGGTTCCCGCACACCCCCACGCCACCCCCGGAATGGGCTGGCGCACGGGCCGTCTCCGGTACAAATTGAGACGCCTGCCTGCTTCACCAGTAGTTGTTAACGAGCTATAACTCCCCCCATAGCAGTTGAATAGGTGGCCCCTCGCTCGGTGCGGCCTGTTCGCTTGGCAGATGCAGGGGCGCCTCGATGGTTGTTCAAGTTGGTGATTCCGGTCCGAATGCCCTGGTCGGCACTTCCGGTGACGACACTCTCTGGGGGCTCGGCGGCAATGACACGCTGACCGCCGGCCTTGGCAGGGACTTCCTGTACGGCAATGCAGGCGACGACCTGCTCATCGCCAACGAGGGCGCGGTAGGCGACGTCATGGTCACCGGCGCCGGCAACGACACCGTGCTGGCCGGCGACGGCAGCGACTGGATCGTGTCCACCTCCGGTGCCGATTCGATCGACGCGGCCGGCGGCGACGACACCATCACCGGCAGCGTCGGGGCCGGGACGGCCACCGTCCTGGGCGGCGCCGGCAACGACATCATCCTCGGCGCCAACTTCCTGTCGGTGTCGGTCGATGCCGGCATCGGCGACGACTACGTCATCGGAAGCGCCGGTGACGACACCATCCTGGGCGGCGCGGGCCGCGACATCATCTCGGCAGGCGCGGGTGCCGACTCCATCGATGGTGGCGCTGACAACGACTGGATCTCAGGCGGGGCGGGCAACGATACCGTCGGCGGTGGTGATGGCAACGACACCATCAACGGCCTCTCAGGCGACAATTCCCTCTCCGGTGGCGCTGGCGCCGATGTGCTGGTCGGCGGTGCCGATGCCGATACCATCGATGGCGGCGACGGCAACGACTGGATCGCCGGCGGCGGCGGTGTCGATCTGCTTGAGGGTGGTGCCGGCAACGACAGCATCACCGGCGGCAACCAGGGCAGCATCCTGTCCGGCCAGGACGGCAACGACCTGATCGTGGCTGGCTCCGGCGCCGACACCCTCTACGGCGGCAGCGGGGCCAACTGGCTGGTCGGCGGGGCGGGCGATGATCGGTTCGTCTCCAGCGGTGGTGCCGATTCCATGCGTGGCGGCGCTGGCTATGACACGGCCGACTTCTCGAACCTCGGCGCGGGCATCACCGGCAACCTGGTGACCGGCATCGCCGGGCTGGGCGTGACCTTCAATTCGATCGAAGTCCTGATCGGGACGGTATTCGACGACACGCTCGGCGGCAGCGCCATCGGCGCCTATGTTGCGGCTGGCGATGGCAACGACCTGGTGCGGGCATTCGGCGCCTCGGACACGCTGGACGGCGGCGGCGGCAATGATACCGCCGACCTCACCTATCTCTCGACCGCGCAGTCGATCGACCTGGGCGACGCCACCGCGGTCGGCAACACATTTGCCCTGGTAAGCGTCGAGAACATCCTCACCGGCAGCGGCGACGACACCATCATCGGCACCGCCGGCAACAACCGCATCGAGGGGCGCCTCGGCAACGATTTGCTGTCCGGCGGCGACGGCGTCGACGTGATCCTTGGTGGCTTCGGCAACGATACCATCGACGGGGGCGCCGGCTCCGACTTCCTGATCGGTGGTGCCGGCAACGACCTGATCACGGGTGGTGACGGCAACGATTCGATCAGGGGCACCTCCGGCAGCAACTCCCTCTATGGCGGCAACGGAGCCGACGAGCTGATCGGCGGCGTCGGCGCGGACATCATAGAAGGCGGCGAGGGCAATGACTGGATCGCCGGCGGCGGCGGTGCCGATACCATCGATGGCGGCGCCGGCAACGACTCCATCTATGGCGGTGCCGAGGCCAGCGTCCTGTCCGGCGGGGCTGGAGACGACCTCGTCGTCGGCGGCGCCGGTGCCGATACCATCAACGGCGGCAGCGGGGCGAATTGGGTGGCAGGCGGCGCGGGCGACGATCGCCTCGTCTCCGCCGGCGGCGCCGACTCCATGCGCGGTGGAGATGGCTATGATACGGCTGATTTCTCGAACCTCGGCGCCGGCATCAACGGCGGCCTGGTATCCGGTATCGGCAGCCTTGGCGTGACCTTCGGCTCCATCGAGGCGCTGCTCGGGACGGCGTTCGACGACACGCTCGGTGGCAGCGCCACCGGCGCCTATCTCGCGGGCGGCGAAGGCGACGATGTGCTTCGGGCATTCAGCGCATCGGATACGCTGGACGGCGGCAACGGCATCGACACCGCCGACCTGACCGGCCTTACCGCCGCCCAGTCGGTCGACCTGGGCGACTCCCTTGCGGGCGGCAGCACCATCAGGGTGACCTCGGCCGAGAACATTCTGCTCGGCATCGGCAACGACACCATCATCGGTACCTTGGGCGACAACCTCATCAACGGCGGCGCCGGCAATGACCTGCTGACCGGTGGCGGTGGCTTCGATACGATCCTTGGCGGTTCGGGCGACGACACCATCCTCACCGCCGAAGGCGAGGTGGACGGCGGCGACGGCTTCGATACCATCGACCTGAGCAGCGACACGGATGGCCTGATCCTTGACCTCGGCAACGCGGCCAGTCCGGCGCTGCCGCTGCAGCTTCTCTCGATCGAGGCAATCCTGGGCGGCAGCGGCGACGACGAGTTCACCGGCGACGCGGGGGCCAACCTGCTGAAGGGCGGGGCGGGTGCGGACGTGCTGAACGGCGGGGCCGGCAACGACACCCTCGTGGGCGGGGCCGACAACGATACCGTCTTCGGCGGCATCGGCGACGACTTCATCATGGGTGACGACGGCGAGGATGTGCTGTTCGGCGATGCCGGCAACGACAGCATCAACAGCGGCGCGGGCGACGATTTCGTCGATGGCGGGGAAGGTTCCAACACCATCGCCGGCGGCGAGGGCGCGGACACCATCATCTCCTTCGCGGGCCTGGTGGATGGCGGCGAGGGTTTCGATACCCTTGATCTCAGCGGTGCCACGGAAGGCCTTTTCATCGACCTCGACAATGCCGACAGCCCGGCGCTCGACCTGCGGATCGTCTCGATCGAAGCCCTCATGGGCGGCAGCGGCGACGACGAGCTTTCGGCCAGCGCGCTCGGCAGCCTGCTGGATGGCGGGGCGGGTTCCGATGTGCTCAACGGTGCTGTGGGCAGCGACACCCTGATCGGCGGCGCCGGCGATGATTTCGCCTTCGGCGGCGCCGGCGACGACGCCATCTTCGGCACCGCTGGCGCCAACCTGCTGTTCGGTGATGCCGGCAACGACACCATCACCGCGGGCACCGGCGACGACTTCATCGACGGTGGCGACGGCAACGACCTGCTGATCGGCCTCGAAGGCGACAACACCATCGAGGGCGGCGCCGGCGACGACACCATCATCGCCTTCAACGGCGCGGTGGATGGCGGCGAGGGCTTCGACACCCTCGACCTGAGCGGTGCGACGGAAGGCCTCTCCATCGATCTGTCGAATGCCGCCAGCCCGGCCTTCGGGTTGCTGCTCACCTCCGTCGAAGGCGTCACCACCGGCAGCGGTGATGACGAGCTTACCGGCGACGACTTCGGCAACGCGCTCGATGGCGGCGCGGGCGCGGATGTCATCAACGGCGGTGCCGGCGACGACAGCATCCTGGGCGGCGCGGGCGACGATACCCTGACCGGCGGCTTGGGTGCCGATGTGTTCACCTTCGAGGGCGTCTTCGGCGACGATGTCATCGTCGACTTCACGGTCGGCCTGGACAAGCTGGCCTTCGCCACCGGCACCGTCACCGCGGACGACTTCACCCTGGTCGGCGGCGACCTGTCCTTCTCCGACGGCGTCTCGTCCATCGTCTTCGCGGCCCCGGCCACGGGCTTCGACTTCAACACCGACGTCATCTTCTACTGAGCGACGCTACCGGGGGCGCACGGCCCCCGGAAAGGTCCAGCGAACGGCAAGGGCCGGGCATCACTGCCCGGCCCGTGGCAATTCAGCCGGCCGGCGGCGCCTCGCGCTGGATCATCGCCGGTTGAACCGTCTCGCCCGCCATCGGCTTGCGCAGCACGCACAGCGACTGGCCCAGCGGGTAGCGGCCCACCGGCACCCGCGCGGTCGCCGCCTCGGCATCAACCGGCACCAGGGGCTCGTCGCCATAGGGCATCGCCAGCACGTTGAAGCCCAGGCGTTCCGCCCATAGCCGCAGGTCGGCACGGTGCAGGAATACGTTCAGGTGCCCGGCCTTGCCGGTGCTGCGGGCCCATTCCACGCAGTTCTGGAAGATCGGCCAGTTCACCGGCACGGCGAATTCCAGGAAGGAGAAAACCACCTTCCCGCCCGGCCGCAGCGCCTGCCGCGCAGCTTCGAGGTAGGCGTAGGATTCCTCCGCCAGCAGGTGGGTGAACACCGAGAAGAACACCACGAAATCCACGCTGCCATCGGCCACCGGAAGGCGGTTTTCCCGTTCCGCGACGAAGCGGAAGTCCGGCCGTTCCACCTTGCGCCGGGCGTAGTCCAGCAGCGCCGGCACCGGGTCCGTACCGATATAGCCCAGCGCCGGATAGCGCCGAAGCTGGAAGGCCAGCCGGCCGGAGCCGCAGCCGACATCCATCACCACGGAATCGGGCTGCAAGCCATGTGCCCGCAGCAGCGCGTGTTCATAGACCCCGATGGCCTCGTAGTCGCCGCCCACCGCCATCGACAGGGCCTGCTCCTCGGGGAAGTTCGCCAGCAGGTAGTCCACCCATTGCTCGTAGCTGGCGACGCTCTGCAGCTTGCGGCTCATCCTGTTCTCCGGGCCGGGGTCAGAGGCCGTAGTGGTCGCGGAACCAGGCGACGAAGGCTGCGACGCCGGTCGCCACGTCGGTGGTCGGGCGGTAGCCGGTGAGGGCGTGCAGCAGGCTGGAATCGGCCCAGGTCTTCAGCACCTCGCCGGGCTGCATGTCCATCATGTTGCGGATGGCGGGGCGGCCGGTGGCGCGCTCGATCTCGGCGATGAACTCCAGCAGTTGCACCGGCCGGGCATTGCCGATGTTGACCACCCGGAAGGGGGCGACCGGGCTGATCGAATCCCCCGGCGCCACGGCCTCAGCCGCGACCGGCACGCAGGGTATCAGCCGGGTGATCGCCTCCACCAGGTCGTCGATGTAGGTGAAGTCGCGCTCCATCCGGCCGTGGTTGTAGATGTCGATCGGCCTGCCGCGCAGGATCGCGTCGGTGAACTTGAAGAAGGCCATGTCCGGCCGGCCCCAGGGCCCATAGACCGTGAAGAAGCGGAACATGGTGATCGGCTGGTGCCAGAGATGCGCGTAGCAATGGCCGACATGCTCGGTCGCCATCTTGGTGGCGGCGTAGATGTTCAGCGGCGTGGTGGCGGCGTCCGTCTCGTGGAACGGCATGGTCTGGTTGGCGCCGTAGGCGGAACTGGTGGAGGCCATCAGCAGGTGCCGCGGCGGGTGCGGCCGGCAGGCTTCCAGCAGGGCGTAGGTGGCCACCACGTTGTTGTGGATGTAGGTCTCGGGGTGTTCCAGCGCGTAGCGCACGCCGGCCTGGGCGGCGAGGTGGACCACCACATCCGGCGCTTCCTCCGCCACCACGGCGGCGGTGCGGGCGGCATCGGCCAGGTCGAACAGCAGCGGCCGGAAGCCGGCGTGCCGGGCTAGCCGGGCATGGCGGGCTTCCTTCAGCCGCGGGTCGTAGTAGGGCACCATGGCATCGATGCCGGTGACGGAGTGGCCTTCGTCCAGCAGCCGCTGCGCCAGGTGGAAGCCGATGAAGCCGGCGCTGCCGGTGACCAGGATCTTCATGTGCGGCACCGATCTGGCTTGGGTTTACCCGATGCTTCTAGAGCAGATCGCGGTTCGGTGAAATCACTCGCGGCAGCCTTGGATGGCTGGATCGACTGGCGAATGATTGACTTGCTTGGATCGATTTCGTAAAGAACGATCCATGTTTAACTCGTTGCCGCTGCGGCCTGTCTGCGCTCCGTCGATCGACCTGCTGGCTGCGCGGTTCCAGTCGCGGCAGGCCAGCGTCGCGGTGGTGGGCCTTGGCTATGTAGGCCTGCCCCTGGTCCTGGCGCTGGCCGAGGCCGGCTTCACCGCCCTGGCCTTCGACTCCGACCCGGTGCGGATCGGTCTGCTGGCCAGCGGCGGGAGCCCGCTGCGGCAGATCCCGCCCGAGGCGGTGCAGGCCGCGCTGCAATCCGGCCGGCTGGAGGTGACCGGAGACTGGGCACGCCTGGCGGAAGCCGATGCCGTGCTGGTCTGCGTGCCGACACCGCTCGGCCAGCACCGGGAGCCGGATCTGGCGGCGGTGGAGTCGGCCACCCGGCGGATCGCCCTGCACCTGCGGCCGGGCCAGCTCATCGTGCTCGAATCGACCAGCTATCCCGGTACAACCCGGCAGGTCATGCAGCCCATCCTGGAAGCCACCGGGCTGGTCTGCGGCGAGGGGTTCTTCCTGGCCCATGCGCCGGAACGCGAGGACCCCGGCAATGCCGGCTTCCGCACCGCCAGCATCCCGCGGGTGGTGGGCGGCACCGACCCGGCCTCGCTCCGGCTGGCGCTGGCGCTGTACGGCGCCTTCGTCGGCCAGGTGGTGCCGGTCGCCTCGCCCGATGTGGCGGAGGCGGCGAAGCTGACCGAGAACATCTTCCGCGCCGTCAACATCGCCCTGGTCAATGAGCTGAAGCTAGTGTTCGACGCCATGGGCATCGACGTGTGGGAGGTGATCGAGGCAGCGCGGACCAAGCCCTTCGGCTACATGCCCTTCTTCCCCGGGCCGGGCCTGGGCGGCCACTGCATCCCGGTCGATCCGCATTACCTGAGCTGGCAGGCCCGGGCGCATGGCGTGCCGACCCGCTTCATCGACCTCGCCAGCGAGATCAACGCCGCCATGCCGCAGCATGTGCTGGACCGGCTGGCGCTGGGGCTGGACCGGACCCAGGGCCGCGGGCTGCGTGGCAGCCGGGTGCTGGTGCTGGGCATCGGCTACAAGCGAAACCTCGAGGACCTGCGGGAAAGCCCGGCGCTGCGGCTGATGGAGATGATCGAGGCGCGCGGCGGCGAGGCGCTGTACTTCGACCCGCTGGTCCCGGTGATCCCCGCCCTGCCGGACCACCCCGGCCTGTCCGGGCGGCGCTGCATCGAATGGTCCGGGGCGGCGCTGGCCGGCTGCCACGCCGGGCTGATCGTCACCGACCATGACGGTGTGGATTATGCCGGGCTGGTCGCCGCCATGCCGCTGGTGGTCGATACCCGCAACGCCTGCGCCCGGCTCGGGCTACTGGGGGCGCATGTCTTGAAGGCGTGAGCCCGGCTCGCCTTCACCATCTTGTCATCGCCGGCCGGCTTCGGTTCCTGCACAATCCCGCCAGTGGCCGGGAGGCGGGGATGGACAGCCGGAAATCGCCGATGTTCGGGGCAGGGACCTCCATCCTCGGCGGCGCCGCGGGCGGGTTGAGCTATGAGGGCGCAATCCGCGACGCCGTTGCGCGCGAGGATATCGCCCGGCGGCGGGAGGCGGGGCGCAACCGCCGGGTGGCCGCGCCGCAGAACCAGGCGAGGCCGCCGGTGCCGGAGCCCCGCAAGGCCTCCTGATTCGCCGGCGGCTAGTACATGGTGTCGAGCAGCCGCTGCGGCGCCTCGGCGTCATAGGCCTTGGGGTCGACCAGCCCGCCGGTATGGGCCGAGATCAGCTCGCCCATGCTCGGCACGGTGCCCGGCCGCGCCCGTTCGCCCCATAGCTTCGAGCGGCTGATGGCCTTGGCGCATTGCATGTAGACCTCCCGCACCGTCACCAGCACCACCGTGGCCGGCACCTTGCCCTGCACTGTGAAGCGCTCGCGCAGGGCGGGGTCGGCGGTGATGCGCGCCGTGCCGTTCACCCGCAGCGCCTCGCCGGCGCCGGGCACCAGGAACAGCAGGGCGACGGCCGGGTTGGCGATGATGTCGCGCAGCGCGTCCAGCCGGTTGTTGCCGCGCCGGTCGGGCAGCGCCAGGGTGTGCTCGTCGAGCGGCTCGATGAAGCCCGGCGCGTCGCCGCGCGGCGTGGCGTGCGCCCCCTGCGGCCCGACCGTCGCCAGGATGGCGAAGGGGCTCGCGGCGATGAAGGCCACCGCCTTCGGCTCAAGCTGCGGGATCACCTTCTTCAGCACCAGCTCGCGCGGCGGATCATAGATTGTGGCGAGCTGGTCGAGGGTGGTGACGGCGAACGGGTCGGCGGGGGGCATGGCGTTCATGGTCCGGCAGCGTGCCAGCACGCCATGCCGCACCGCAAGTGTCCCGATGGCGCTGGCCCCGCCATGGCGCTATAAGCCGGGCTTCAAGCGGAATTTGAGAATTGGGAGAAGGCTGGGGCCATGGCGGGCCACTCGCACGCGAAGAACATCATGCACCGCAAGGCGGCCCAGGGCGCCAAGAAGGCCCGGGCCTTCGGCAAGCTGATCCGTGAAATCACCGTTTCGGCCAAGCTGGGGCTGCCAGATCCGGCGATGAACCCGCGGCTCCGCGCCGCGGTGAAGGCGGCGCTGACCGCGAACATGACGCGGGACACCGTGGACCGCGCCATCAAGCGCGCATCCACGGCCGGGCAGGGCGAGGACTACCAGGAGGTGCGCTACGAGGGTTACGGCCCCAACGGCGTCGCCATCATCGTGGAAGCCCTGACCGACAACCGCAACCGCACCGCGGGCGACCTGCGCTCGGCCTTCGCCAAGCACGGCGGGGCGCTGGGGGAGACCAATTCGGTCGCCTTCCAGTTCGAGCGCAAGGGCGTCATCGCCTATCCGGCCGCCGCGGCCAGTGCCGATGCCATGCTGGAAGCGGCGATCGAGGCCGGCGCCGAGGATGTCGAGAGCGACGCCGAGGGGCATGAGGTCACCACCACGGTGGCCGATTTCTTCACCGTCCGGGACGCGCTGGAACAGGCCTTCGGCGCATCCGAGACGGCGAAGCTGGAATGGGTGCCCTCCACCACGGTGGACCTGGACGAGGACAAGGCGCGGGACGTGCTCAAGCTGGTCGATATCCTCGACGACAACGACGACGTGCAGAACGTCTTCGCCAATTTCGAGGTGTCGGAGGCCGTCATGCAGCGGCTTTCGGACCAGTAGCTTGCACGGTTCCGTCCGCCTGCTGGGTCTCGACCCCGGCCTCCAGCATACCGGCTGGGGCATGGTGGAAAGCGCCGGCAGCCGGCTGCGGCACCTGGGCGACGGCGTCATCTCGACCGATGCCTCGCAGCCGCTGGCCGAGCGCCTGTGCACCCTCTACCGCGGCATCGTGCTGCTGCTGGAACAGTGGCAGCCGGATGAGGCGGCGGTCGAGCATACCTATGTCAACAAGAACCCCGGCGCCGCGCTGAAGCTCGGCCAAGCGCGCGGGGTGGTGCTGCTGACCCCGGCGCTGACCGGCATCCCCGTCGCCGAATACCAGGCCATGGAGGTGAAACGCGCCGTCGTCGGCACCGGCCATGCCGAGAAGGCGCAGGTCGAGGCCATGGTGAAGCGGCTGCTGCCCGGCGCCACCATGCGCCGGTCCGACGCGGCGGATGCGCTGGCGGTGGCGATCTGCCACGCCCACCACCGCGGGACGAAACTGGCGATGGCGCGGGGCTACGTGCCGGCATGATCGGGAAACTGACTGGCAAGCTCGACGGGATACAGGAAGGCGGCTGCATCCTCGATGTGAACGGCGTGGGTTATCTGTTGTCCTGCTCGACCAAGACCCTGGACCGGCTAAGGGATGTCCATGGCGCCGCCAGCGTGCTGGTGGAAACCCAGGTGCGGCAGGACGCCATCGTGCTGGTCGGCTTCGCCACCACCGCGGAGCGCGATACCTTCCGCAAGCTGACCTCGGTGCAGGGCGTCGGCACCAAGCTGGCGCTCGACATCCTCTCGGCCTTCGCGCCGGAAGACCTGGCCGAGGCGGTGCGCCGGGCCGACCGCACCGGGCTGCGCCAGGCAAATGGCGTCGGCGCCAGGCTGGCGGACCGGCTGGTGACGGAATTGCGCGACTGGTCCGGCGGCATCCAGGCGCCGAGCGGCATCGCGCTCGGCCCGGCCGCTGCCTTGCCGTTGCCGGGCGCGGCGGCGGATGCGGTCTCTGCCCTCATCAACCTCGGCTGGAAGCGGCCGGAAGCCCAGGCGGCGGTGAACCGGGCCAAGGCACGGCTGGGCGAGGAAGCCGGGCTGGAGGGGCTGATCCGTGACAGCCTGAAGGAGCTGGCCCGATGAGCGGCAGCCGCCGACGCGGCCCGCCATCGCCGCCACCGCCCGAACCCGAGGCAGACGACCGCGTCACCACCCCCGCCCGCACCGAGGAGGACGCCGCCGAGGCGACGCTCCGCCCCAGGTCCTGGCCGATTTCACCGGCCAGCAGGCGCTCAGGGAAAACCTCGCCATCTTCATCCAGGCCGCCCGCACCCGCGGCGAGGCGCTGGACCACGTGCTGCTGCACGGCCCGCCCGGCCTCGGCAAGACCACCCTGGCGCAGATCGTGGCGCGCGAGCTGGGCGTCGGCTTCCGCGCCACCCGCGGGCCGATCCTGCAGCGGGCCGGCGACCTGGCGGCGATCCTCGACCAACCTGCAGCCGCGCGACGTGCTGTTCGTCGACGAGATCCACCGCCTGCAGCCGGCGCTGGAGGAAACCCTTTACCCAGCGATGGAGGATTTCCAGCTCGACCTCATCATCGGCGAGGGGCCGGCGGCGCGTACCGTGCGGATCGACCTGCCGCCCTTCACCCTGGTGGGTGCGACCACCCGTGCCGGCCTGCTGGCCACGCCGCTGCGCGACCGCTTCGGCATTCCGCTGCGGCTGCAATTCTACACGCCGGAGGAACTGCTGCGGATCGTCCGCCGCGGCGCCCAGAAGCTCGAGCTTCGAACTGGCCGAGGACGGCGCGCTGGAAATCGCCCAACGCTCCCGCGGCACGCCGCGCGTCGCGGGGCGGCTGCTGCGGCGGGTGCGGGACTTCGCCCTGGTGGGCGGCATCGTGCGCCGACCGCGCCATGGTGGATGGCGCGCTGGCCCGGCTGGAGGTGGACGCGCATGGGGCTGGACGCCATGGACCGCCGCTACCTCCGCCGCATCGCCGAGCACCACAACGGCGGCCCGGTGGGGGTCGAGACCCTGGCCGCCGCGCTGGCCGAAAGCCGCGACACCATCGAGGACGTGATCGAGCCCTACCTGATCCAGGAGGGCCTGGTGCATGCGCACCCCGCGCGGCCGGATGCTGGGCGAGCCCGGCTGGCGCCACCTCGGCATGACGCCGCCGACCGGCTTCGCCGATTCAGCCGGACCTGCTGCTGCCGTGAGGACTGCCGCCGATGATCGCGGACCGGCGCACCGCTTCCCGATCCGGGTCTATTTCGAGGACACCGACGCGGGCGGCATGGCCTACCACGCCAACTACCTGCGATGGGCCGAGCGCGCCCGGACCGAAATCGTTGCGGGACATGGGCTTGCCGCATCGACTGATGATGGAACGTCATCATGCGATACTCGTGGTGCGGCGCGTCGAAGTAGAGTATTGGCGGCCCGCCCGGCTCGACGATGCGCTCGATCGTCGAGACGCGGGTGATCGCGGCTAAGGGGTGTCACCATCCTGCTCGACCAGCGGATGGTCCAGGCCGGGGATGGGACGCCGCTGGCGGCGCTCGGCGTCGCGTCGGCGTGCGTGGACCGGCACGAGTTGCGGCCGAAGCGAATACCCGGCCCTGGCGCACCGCCCTGAGCGGCAGCCAGGCATCGGACTGCAACAGGGGAGAGTGGCGGTGGACCGCAGCTTGACGACGTACTGACCTGGGCGGTGCACCGCACGACCTGTCGCTGTGGGCGCCTGTTCCTGCAGGCCGACTGGGTGGTCAAGCTGGTGATGGTCGGGCTGCTGCTCGCCTCCGTCTGGGTCTGGGCGATCGTCTTCGAGAAGGTCACCAGCTGCGCCGCGCCAACCGCGCGGCCGATGCCTTCGAGGATGAGCTTCTGGTCCGGCGGCAGCCTCGACGAGCTGTTCCGCACGGAAGGCGACCAGCCCGGCCACCCGATGGCCGCGGTCTTCGCCGCCGCGATGCGCGAGTGGCGCCGCAGCGCGACCCGGCTGGCCGGCTCCGAGCTTGCCGCCGCCGGGCTGAAGGAACGCATCGACCGCACCATGAACGTGACGGTGCAGCGGGAGATGGACCGGCTGGAACGCTGGATGGTGTTCCTCGCCTCGGTCGGCTCCGCGGCGCCCTTCGTCGGGCTGTTCGGCACGGTCTGGGGCATCATGAACAGCTTCGCGGCCATCGCCGGCATGCAGAGCACCAACCTCGCGGTGGTGGCGCCCGGCATCGCGGAGGCGCTGTTCGCTACCGCCATCGGCCTGGTCGCGGCCATCCCGGCGGTGATCGCCTACAACAAGCTAGCTCCGACCTCGGCGCGCTTCGCCGGCCGGCTGGAAGGCTTCGCCTGCGAATTCGGCGCCATCCTGTCCCGCCAGTCGGAAACCGCGGCGGCGATGCCGAGACCCGCGCCACGGCGCCGGTCGGGGAATAGCGCCATGGCGGTGGCGATGGCTGCGGCCGGGGCGGCCGGCGCGGCCGCTACCGGCCGATGGCCGAGATCAACGTGACGCCGATGGTCGACGTGATGCTGGTGCTGCTGATCATCTTCATGGTCGCGGCGCCGCTGATGACGGTCGGGCGTGCCGGTCGACCTGCCGAAGACCCAGGCCAGCGCCTCAACCAGGACAGGAGCCGCTCACCATCTCCGTCAACGCCGAGGGCAAGATCTTCCTGCAGGAAACCGAGGTGCCGCTGGAGGGCCTGGTGGCCCGGCTGCAGGCGATCGCCGGCGCCCAGGCGCCGGCGCCGAGCGCCGCATCTTCGTCCGCGGCGACCGCGCCATCAGCTACGGCCAGGTGATGGAGGTGATGGGCACCGTCAGCGCCGCCGGCTTCAGCAAGGTCGCGCTGCTGGCCGAACAGCCGACGCCGCGCCGGTAGCACGGGCTAGGGACGCGCGGGCGCGCGGCATGCAGGGACGCGCGTCTGCGATTCTGGGCGCTGGTCTCGGCGGCGGCGCATGTCGGCGCGCTGCTGCTTGGGCTGTTGTTCCATCTGCCGCGGCCGCTGCAGGAGCCGCTCGAGAGGGCATTGCGGTCGAGCTGGTGGCGGCGCTGCCGGCCCAGCAGGCGCCGGCGAGAAGGCCGCGCCGGTCGCCGCGCCGGCCGACGTGGCGCCGCCGCCGACGCCGGAGCCGCCCGCGCCCGAGCCGGTGCGCGAGCAGACCCGACGCCACCCCCGCCGCCGCCGCCACCACCGCCCGCCCCGGCGCCCACGCCCGCGCCGCAGGCCCAGGTGCGTGCCGCCCACCCCGGCGCCGCCGGCCCCGGTCCCGCCGACCCCCTTGCCGACGCCGCCCGCCCCGACGCCGCCTGCGCCGACGCCGCGCCGCCGCCGGCGCCGAGCCACCCGCCGCCCGCGCCTCGGCCAACGCCACCGGTGCCGACGCCGACACCGCCCCGCCCGACGCCGCCGGCCCCGCCGCAGCGCCAGGCCCAGGCGACGCCGCCCGCGCCGGCCCGGCCGGCGCCGCCGCTGCCCCTGCCGCCGCCGCCCTTGCCGCCGCCCCCCGGTACCGCCGCCGCCACCCCGGCCCAGCAGGCGCGGCACCGGCCAGACGCCGCCGGTGCAACGGCCGCAGGAACGCAGCGCCAGCGTGCTCAACACGCTGGAGCGGCTGCGCCAGCAGCAGGCCCAGGCCGAAGCGCCGCGCGCCCGGCCGACGCCGCGGCCGGCGCCCCGCAGCGCGGCGGCGGCGCCCGACCGGCACCGCGGCGCTCAACGCCGGGGAACGGGCGGGCCTGGCCGAGCAAGATCAGCGAATGCTGGAGCGTCGATGGCGGTGCGTCGGCATCCAGAACATCATCGTGGAGTTCCGCGTGGAGGTGGACGCCGGCGGCACGGTCCGCAACGTCTGCCCCAACGGCTCGCTGCCGGCCGAGCCGCGCGCGCGGGCGGTGTACGAAGCGGCGCGGCGGGCCCTGCTCGACCCGCGCTGCAACCCGCTGCCGCTGCCGCGGGAACGGCTGGCCGCGCTGCGCGGCACCGGTTCCGGTTCAACCCGCGTGACCTCGGGCTGCGCTAGGATGGTGCCGGCCGATGACCCGGGGCGGTCCATACATGCGCCGGCACTTGAACCGGCCGGGCCTCCCGCCAAGGTGCCGCCACGCAGCGGGGCTATCCGAATTCCGTTTGCAACAAGGAGTTGCCGCATGAGCCGACAGGACCCTCGTGAGGACCGGGCGATGACCAGCCTGCTGTCGCGCCGGGCCGCGTTGCTCGGTGGCCTAGCCTTCGGCCTGCCCGTGCTGGGCGGGCTGCCGGCTTTCGCCCAGGGCGGGCCGACCTCGGTGGTGGACATCACCAAGGCGCGCACCGACCCTATCCCGATTGCGATACCGGATTTCGCCGGCGCCTCACCCGAGGCGCAGCGGGTCGGCCGCGACATCGCCCGGGTGATGCTGGCCAACCTGCGCAATTCCGGCCTGTTCCGCCCGGTCGACCGCGCGGCCTTCATCCAGACCGCGGAGGCCGCGGCGCAGACCCCGCGCTTCCAGGACTGGCGGGTGATCGGTGCGCAGGCACTGACCACCGGCCGGGCGGAAGTGCCGGCGACCGGCTGCGGGTGGAATTCCGGCTGTGGGACGTGCTGCCCGAAGCGCAGATCCAGGGCACCGCCTTCACCGCGCCGGCCGCCAACTGGCGGCGGATCGCGCATCTCATCTCAGACGTGATCTATGAGCGGCTGCTGGGCGAGAAGGGCTATTTCGATACCCGCGTCGTCTACATGGCGGAGACCGGGCCGCGCAATCGCCGCACCCGGCGGCTGGCGATCATGGACCAGGACGGCGAGAACCAGCGATTCCTGACCGATGGCACCGCCGCCGCGCTCACCCCGCGCTTCCACCCGAATGCCCAGCAGATCGCCTTCATGTCCTATGCGCGGGACCAGCCGAGGGTGTATCTGTTCAACCTCGACACCGGCCAGCAGGAAGTGCTCGGCGCCTTCGCCGGCATGACCTTCGCCGCGCTTCAGCCCGGACGGCCGCAGCGTGATCCTGTCCTCCACCCGGGGGAACGATGCGAACATCTTCGTCGTCGACCTCGCGACCCGGCGGGAGCGGCAGCTGACCGGCGGGCGGTCGGCTGGATGTCTCGCCCTGCTTCTCGCCGGACGGGCCGCAGATCGTGTTCAACTCGGACCGCGGCGGCGACCAGCAGCTCTACGTGATGGATGCCGACGGCGGCGGCGCCCGGCGCATTTCCTTCGGGCATGGGCGCTATGCGACGCCGGTGTGGTCGCCGCGCGGCGACCTCATCGCCTTCACCCGCATCGCCGGCGGGCAGTTCGCCATCGGCGTGATGCGGCCGGACGGCTCGGGCGAGCGCATCCTGTCCGAGGGCTGGGGGATGGAGGGGCCGACCTTCGCGCCGAACGGCCGGGTGCTGGTGTTCTTCCGCGAGACCCCGGCGCGGGATTCGCGGGGCGACGGCTATTCGGCGCGGCTGGCCAGATCGACATCGCCGGCTTCAACGAACGGCAGATGGTCACGCCGACCGATGCCTCCGACCCCGCCTGGTCGCCGCTGCTCGCCTGACGACGGTGCCATCGGGTGGCGCGGGAGCGCTGCCCAATGGCAATCTGGAAGCTCAAGAAACAACCGCGGGCGCCATCTAGCCGATTCGATGGCTGTACCGCATCTGCTGCATGCAACTTCGCCATCATTGCCATACCGTTGCCTGTTTTCCTTGACCAACTAGCGCGCTGGTTGTAACCGCCGCGGCGGATTTCGCGGTTCGCGCTGCAGGTCGGAAATACAAAGGGAAGACATCATGTTGAACACCAAGCTTCTCGGTGCCTCGCCGCGCTCGCGTTGCTCGCCGCCTGCGAATCGCTCGACCACCGACGGCGCGGTGACCGGCGCCGGCACCGCGGTAAGCCCTTCGGCCGGCCCGCGCGCGGGCAGCCAGGAAGACCTCGTCGCCAATGTCGGCGACCGCGTGTTCTTCGACACCGACCGCGCCAGCATCCGCGCCGACCAGCGCGCGATCCTGGAACGCCAGGCCGCGCTGGCTGCAGCGCTTCCCCGCGGTGACCGTGCGGGTCGAGGGCCATGCCGACGAGCGCGGCACCCGCGAGTACAACCTGGCGCTCGGCCAGCGCCGCGCCAATGCGGCGCGCGACGTGCTGCGTTGCCAACGGCACCGCCGGCTCGCGCATCTCGACCATTTCCTACGGCAAGGACCGCCCGGCCGCGCTGGGTTCCTCCGAGGATGCCTGGGCGCAGAACCGCCGCGCCGTCACCGTGTCCGCTGACCCGGGCACGCTGAAGCCGGACCGCCGCGCCGGCGCCTTGTTCGCCGCGCGATGGAACCTGACGGCGCCGGGGGCTTCCGCCCCTTGGCGGATGCGGGCAGGGGGTTTATCGCCCTGTCCGCATGACCGCCACCTGCCTGCCGCCCACCGCCCCGCGCCCTTATGCCCCGCGCGATGAGCACCACCGGAGGCCCTTGATGCGCCGTGCGCTCGCCGCCCTGATCCTCGCCGTGCCGCTGCTGATGCCCGCGACCAGCCCCGCGCTGGCCCAGGCGCAAAGCCGCGAAGGCATCTACCTGCAGAACCAGATCCTCCAGCTCCGGCAGGAGATCGACCAGTTGCGCCGCGGCGGGTCGTCGCTCGGCGCGGCCCCGCAGGCCATTCCCCAGTCCCGCGCCGGCGCCGCGCCGCAGGGCGAGCTGGTGGGCGCGCTGCTCGACCGCGTGACCGCCCTGGAGGAGGAGACCCGCCGGCTGCGTGGCCGGCTGGAGGAAGCCGAGTACCGCAACCGCACCCTCGACCAGACCGTCGAGAAGCTGCAGGGCGACATCGACTACCGCCTGCAGCAGCTTGAGGCCCCGGCCGCCAACCGCCCCGCGGCGCGCCCGCCCGCCGCCGACAATCCCCCCGCCCGGCCGCCCGCCGCCGCACCGGCCAGGCCCGCGGCCAGCCGACCGCCGGAACGCGCCATCGCCGATGGCCAGGCGGCGCTGAACCGCCGCGACTTCACCGCCGCCGAGGCTGCCGCGCGCGAGGTGCTGGCAACCCGCGGCACGCCGCGCGCCACCGACGCGCAGCTTCTGCTGGCCGATGCGCTGGCCGGCAAGCGGGACTACGGCGGCGCCGCCCTGGCCTACAACGAGGCCTATACCCGCGCGCGCACCGGCCCCCGGGCACCCGAGGCGCTGGTCGGGCTGGCCAGCGCCTTCATCGGTCTCGACAGCCGGCGCGAGGCCTGCGCCACGCTGGGCGACCTGCGCAGCAACTTCCCCAACCTGCGCGGCGCGCTGGCCGAGCGCGCCGCCGAGAACCGCCGCCGGGCGGGCTGCCGCTAGGCCATGCCGGCCGCCGCGGAGCCCGTCTCCCCGGCCGAGTTCGCGGCGCTGATGGCGCCGCTCGGGCCATTCGGCCCATCCCCCCGCATCGCCGCCGGCGTCTCGGGTGGGCCGGACAGCCTGGCGCTGGCGCTGCTGGCCGATGGCTGGGCGCGGGCGCGTGGCGGTGCCTTGCTGGCCCTTGTCGTGGACCACGGGTTGCGCCCGGAAAGCGCGGCCGAAGCCGCCGGCGTAGTGGCGCGGCTGGCCGGGCGCGGCATAGCCGCACGGTTGCTGCCATTGGGGCTGGCGGGCGGGCCGGGCCTGCAGGACCGCGCCCGCGACGCCCGCCGGGCAGCCCTGCTGGCCGCCTGCGCCAAGGCGGGGGTGCCCTGGCTGCTGCTCGGCCACCAGCGGTCCGACCAGGCGGAAACCCTGCTGTTCCGGGCCCTGCGGGGCAGCGGCGCCGCCGGGCTGGCGGCCATGGCCACGGTCCGCGCGGCGCCCGGGGCGCTGGTCCTGCGCCCCCTGCTCGATGTGCCGCCGGCCCGGCTGGAGGCGGTGGTCGCCGCCGCCGGCCTCGCGCCGGTGCGCGACCCGAGCAACGCCGACCCGCGCTTCGCCCGCGCCCGGCTGCGCGCGACACTGGCCGACCCCGGCGGCACCGGCCCCGCCACCGCCGCCCTGGCCGAGGTGGCCGGCGCCTTCGCCCGGCGCCGGGATCGGCTGGCCGGCGCGGTCAATGCGCGGCTGGCCGCCTGCGCCGTGCTGCGCCCGGCCGGTTTCGCCGAAGTCGACCCCGCCACGCTGGGCGAGGACCGGGTGGCCGATGCCGCGCTCGCCGGGCTGCTGCGAGCCGTCGCCGGTGCCGCCTTCGCACCGCCGACCGGCGCGGTGGCGGCGCTGCGGCGGCGCGGCGCCGGCACGCTGGGCGGTGCGTGGCTGTTGCCCGGGCCGCATGGCTGGCGGCTGGCGCGGGAGCCGGCGGCGGTGGCCCCGCCGGTCCCGGCGGTGGCGGGTGCGATCTGGGACGGCCGGTTCCGGCTGGCCGGGCCGGGCGAGGCGGGCTGCTCGATCGGCGCGCTCGGGGCAGCGGCGGCGGCCCGGCTGCGCGGGCTGGCGCCGCACCTGCCGGCCGCCATCCTGGCAACCCTTCCGGCGGTATGGCGCGGCGGCGCACTGGAAGCGGTGCCTGGTCTTGATTATCTTGCCCCGGATCGTCGCGCGGGCTTCGACATTGCCTTTGCCCCGGTCGGGGACCCCGTCTCGGTGTGCAATTCTGCGGGTGGCGCGATGATGAAGCAACTCAAGCTGCAGCTGGGGCATTCACGCCCGGGGTTGGCGTCCCTATCTTGTTGGGGCTGGCCTTTGGGCATCGTGCCCACGGCACCGTGGCCCGGTACGGGGCGCGGGTGGGAACAGGATATGTATCGGTGAACAATTTCGGCCGGAATCTGGCGCTCTGGGTCATCGTGGCGCTGCTGTTGGTGGCGCTGTTCAACCTGTTCCAACCCAGTGGCACCGCCCAACGGGGCGCGCAGCAGATCGCCTACTCGGATTTCCTGAACGATGTCGGCGCGGGCAACGTGCGTGACGTCGTCATCCAGGGGCGGACCGTCAGCGGCCAGCTCTCGGACGGCCGGAACTTCCAGACCTATGCGCCGGAAGACCCGGCCCTGGTGTCGCGGCTTACCGAAAAGGGCGTGCGCGTGGTCGCCCGGCCGGAGGAGATCGGACGTGAACCCGCTGTTCCAGATCCTGCTGTCCTGGTTCCCGATGCTGCTGCTGATCGGCGTCTGGATGTTCTTCATGCGCCAGATGCAGGGCGGCGGCGGCCGGGCGATGGGCTTCGGCAAGTCCAAGGCCAAGCTGCTGACCGAGAAGCAGGGCCGCGTGACCTTCGACGATGTCGCCGGCATCGACGAGGCGAAGAGCGAGCTGGAGGAAATCGTCGAATTCCTGCGCGACCCGCAGAAGTTCCAGCGGCTTGGCGGCAAGATCCCGAAGGGCTGTCTGCTGGTCGGTCCGCCCGGCACCGGCAAGACCCTGCTCGCCCGCGCCATCGCGGGTGAGGCGAACGTGCCGTTCTTCACCATCTCGGGTTCGGACTTCGTCGAGATGTTCGTCGGCGTCGGCGCCAGCCGGGTGCGGGACATGTTCGAGCAGGGCAAGAAGAACGCCCCCTGCATCATCTTCATCGACGAAATCGACGCGGTCGGCCGGCATCGTGGCGCCGGCCTGGGCGGCGGCAACGACGAGCGCGAGCAGACCCTCAACCAGATGCTGGTCGAGATGGACGGCTTCGAATCGAACGAGGGCGTCATCCTGATCGCCGCGACCAACCGGCCGGACGTGCTGGACCCGGCGTTGCTGCGTCCCGGCCGCTTCGATCGCCAGGTAGTGGTGCCGAACCCGGATGTCTCGGGCCGCGAGAAGATCCTGCGCGTCCATATGCGCAAGGTGCCGCTGGCCTCCGACGTGGACCCGAAGACCATCGCCCGCGGCACGCCCGGCTTCTCCGGCGCGGACCTCGCCAACCTGGTGAACGAGGCGGCGCTGCTGGCCGCCCGTACCGGCCGCCGCACCGTCGGCATGCACGAGTTCGAGCAGGCTAAGGACAAGGTGCTGATGGGCGCCGAGCGGCGTTCGCTGGTGATGTCCGAGGATGAGAAGCGAATGACCGCCTATCACGAGGCCGGGCATGCGCTCTGCGCGATGAAGCTGCCGGAATGCGACCCGGTGCATAAGGCCACAATCATCCCGCGCGGCCGTGCGCTGGGGCTGGTCATGTCCCTGCCGGAAGGCGACCGCTACTCCAAGCACAAGTCCAAGCTGCTGTCCGAGCTGGCGATGGCGATGGGCGGCCGTGTCGCGGAGGAGCTGATCTTCGGCCCGGACAAGGTCTCGAACGGCGCCTCGGGCGACATCAAGATGGCCACCAACCAGACCCGGATGATGGTCACCGAATGGGGCATGTCCGAGAAGCTCGGCATGATCGCCTATGGCGAGAACAGCCAGGAGGTCTTTCTGGGCCATAGCGTCACCCAGTCGAAGAACCTGTCGGAGGAAACCGCGCGGCAGATCGACAGCGAGATCCGCCGGATCATCGACGAGGCCTATGCGAAGGCAAAGCAGCTCCTCAGCGAGAACATCGACGAGCTGCACCTGCTGGCCAAGGGCCTGCTGGAGCACGAGACCATCTCGGGCGATGAGATCAAGCTCATCATCCGCGGCGAGCCGATCGTGCGGGAACGACCGGACGAGCCGGTGCCGCAGGGCCGCGGCAGCGTGCCGTCCAGCGGCCGGACGCCGCGCCCCAACCCCGGCGGGCTGAACCCGGCGCCCGCCCCGGGCGCCTGACACCCGGCTGCCATGCAGCCATGGATTGAGCCGCTGGGCCTGGTGACGGGCCCGGCGGTTTGCCGTTCCGGGGCCGGGCTGCCGTTGCAGGGCGGCCCCGTGCGCTTTCTGCTCGCCCGGCTCATCGCTGAAGGGCGGGTGGTGCCGGCCGAGGCGGTGCCGGAGCCCTGGCGCGGCACGTTGACCCGCCGGCCGCCGCCCTTCGCCGGCCTGCCGGACATCGGCCGGCCGCTGGTCATGGGCATCGTCAACGTCACCCCCGACAGCTTCTCGGGCGACGGGCTGCTAGCCGACCAGGCCCGCGCCATCGCCCAGGGTCACGCCATGCGTGCCGCCGGGGCCGATATCCTGGACATTGGCGGTGAATCGACCCGGCCGGGCGCCGCGCCGGTGCCACCCGAGGAAGAAGCGCGGCGGGTGGTGCCGGTGGTGCGCGCCCTGGCCGGCATCGCGCCGGTCTCGGTCGATACCCGCAACGCCGCCACCATGGCCGCCGCGCTGGCGGCCGGCGCACGGATCGTCAACGACGTCACCGGCCTGCGCCACGACCCCGCGGCGGTGCGGCTCGTCGCCGAGGCTGGCGTGCCGGTCATCATCATGCACATGCCGACCACCGACCCGCGCACCATGCAGCAGCACCTCGGCTATGCCGATGTCGGGCTGGAGGTGGCGGCGTTCCTGGCGGAGCGGGTGGCGGCGCTGGAAGCCGCCGGCATCCCGCGCGGCCGCATAGCCGTCGATCCCGGCATCGGCTTCGGCAAGACCCTGGCGCAGAACCTGGAATTGGTGGACCGGCTGCCGCTGCTGGCCGGCATCGGCTGCCGGGTACTGCTCGGCGCCTCCCGCAAGGGCTTCCTCGGGCGGATCGCCGGCATCGCGGAAGCCGGGCGGCGCATGCCGCCGAGCCTCGCCATCGCCCTGGCCGGGGCGGGCAGGGGCGCCGCCATCCTGCGGGTGCATGACGTGGCCGAGACGGTCCAGGCGCTGCGGGTCTGGCGGGCCGGGGTGCTCGGCGACCTGCCGCCGGAGCCATTGCGTCCGGATGATCCGGCCAGGGCACGGCAATTTGCCCTCAACCAGACTGGGTGAACCCCGTGCCGGCGTAACGCAGCGATGGACCGGCTGTCCGGCTGGCGCTACTCCATGATGCCCCACCGCATGGCGTTCCGCATGACCCTCCCGACCCGTCGCCTCTTCGGTACCGATGGCATCCGTGGCACCGCCAACCAGGCGCCGATGGATGCCGCCACCGCGCTCCGGCTCGGTCAGGCGGCGGGGCGGTTCTTCAACCGCGGCACCCACCGGCACCGGGTGGTGATCGGCAAGGACACCCGACTGTCCGGCTACATGCTGGAGCCGGCGCTGACCGCCGGCTTCGTCAGCGCGGGGATGGACGTGGTGCTGGTCGGGCCGATGCCGACGCCGGCAATCGCGCTGCTGACCCGCAGCCTGCGGGCCGACCTCGGCGTGATGATCAGCGCCTCGCACAACCCGTATCGAGGACAACGGCATCAAGCTGTTCGGCCCGGACGGGCTGAAGCTGTCGGATGCGCAGGAGATGGCGATCGAGGCGCTGATGGCCGGCGACCTCGCCTCGGCGCAGGTCGCCCCGGCCCGGCTCGGCCGCGCCAGCCGGCTGGAGGATGCGCCCGGCCGCTACATCGAGGCCGCCAAGCAGAGCTTCCCCGCCGGATGACCCTGGAAGGGCTGCGCGTCGTGGTCGATTGCGCCCATGGCGCCGCCTACCGCGTGGCGCCCACCGTCCTGTGGGAGCTGGGGGCGGAGGTCGTCTCCATCGGCGTGGCGCCGGACGGCTTCAACATCAACGGGCGTCGGCTCCACCGCCCCGGCCGAGCTGGCGGGGCTGGTGCGGGAACGCCGGCGCCGATCTCGGCATCGCGCTCGACGGCGACGCGGACCGGCTGGTGCTGGTCGACGAGGCCGGGACCATCATCGACGGCGACCAGATCCTGGCGCTGATCGCCGCCTCCTGGCACGCCGACGGGCCGGCTGCGCGGCGGCGCGCGTGGTCGCGACGGTCATGTCCAACCTGGGGCTGGAGCGCTACCTGAAGGGCCGCGGCCTCGGCGCTGCTGCGCACCGCGGTCGGCGACCGCTACGTCGTCGAGCAGATGCGCGAGATCGGCTGCAACCTGGGCGGCGAGCAGTCCGGCCACATCATCATGCCGGACTTCAGCACCACCGGCGACGGGCTGATCGCCGCGCTGCAGGTGCTGGCCGTGCTGGTCGAGGAACGCCGGCCGGCCAGCGAGGTCTGCCGCCGCTTCGAGCCGCTGCCGCAGCTGCTGCTGAACGTGCGCTTCACCGGCGCATCGCCGCTCGAAGCACGAGGCGGTGCAGCGGCGATCGCCGATGCAGGAGGCACGGCTCGGCGACGCGGCCGCCTGCTGATCCGCAAGCGGCACCGAGCCGCTGATCCGCGTCATGGCAGAAGGCGAGGACGAGGCGCTGGTCGATGCCGACGGTGGAGGCGTCTGGCGGAAGTGATCCGCGCCGCGCGCCGAACGCGTACCGGCATGACCGGGCCGCGTGCTGATCATCGCCGGCTCCGATTCGGGCGGCGGCGCCGGCATCCAGGCCGACATCAAGACGGTGACCGCGCTGGGCGGCTACGCCGCCACCGCGATCACCGCGCTGACCGCGCAGAATACGCAGGGCGTGCATGGCGTGCTGCCGCGTCCCGGTCGGCCTTCATCCGCCAGCAGATGCAGGTGGTGCTGCGGGACATCGGCGCCGACGCGATCAAGACCGGCATGCTGCACGACAGCGCCGACCATCGAGGCCGTCTGCGACGAGCTCGCCGCCGAGGCGCCCGGCATCCCGCTGGTGGCGACCCGGTGATGGTGGCCAAGGGCGGCCACGCCGCTGCTGGAGCCGGATGCGGTGGAGACGCTGAAGCGCCGGCTGCTGCCGCTGGCCGCCGTGCATCACGCCGAACCTGCCGGAGGCGGAGGCGCTGACCGGCCTGACCATCGCCGATGAGCCGCCATGCACCGCGCGGCGGCGCGCGCTGCTGCGCGATGGGGGTGCAAGGCGGTGCTGCTGAAGGGTGGGCACCTGGAAGGGCCGGTGGTGATCGACCTGCTGGCCACCGCGGCCGGGGTGCGCCCGTGTTCGAGAGCCCGCGGATCGCCAGCCGCCACACCCATGGCACCGGCTGCACCCTGGCCTCCGCCATCGCCGCCGGCCTGGCCCAGGGCATGGCGCTGGAGGCCGCGGTGGCGCGCGCCCGCGCCTATGTCCGTGCCGCGATCCTGGCGGCGCCGGGGATCGGGCGGGGGCATGGCCCGCTCGGCCACGGGGTGACGGTGGACCCGGCCCGGGTGGAGGCGATGCGGTGAGGCGGTTCGCCTTCGTCACGGTCGATGTCTTCACCGACCGGCGCTTCGGCGGCAACCGCTTGCCGTCTTTCCCGATGCGCGGGGCCTCTCGGATGCCGAGATGCAGTCCCTGGCCGCCGAGTTCAATCTCAGCGAGACCACCTTCGTCCTGCCGCCGGAAGACCCCGCCAACACCGCCCGGGTGCGCATCTTCACACCGCACCGCCGAGATGCCCTTCGCCGGCCACCCCAATGTCGGCACCGGCTTTGTGCTGGCCGACCGCGCCGTGGACGGGGTGCTGCGCTTCGAGGAGATCGCCGGGCTGGTCGAGGTGAAGGTCGAGCGCGATGCCGCCGGGGTGGTGACCGGGACCACCATCGCCGCGCCGCAGCCGCTGAGGCTCGGCGGGGAGCTGCCGGTCGCGGCCGCCGCCGCCTGCGCCGGGATCGACCCGGCCGGGATCATCACCGCGCGGCACGCGCCCAGCCTGGCCGCCGATGGCGGCAACTGGCGCCTGCTGGTCGAGGTGACGCCGGAGGCGCTGTCCGCCGCCGCGCCCGATATCGCCGGGTTCCGCCGGGCGGTCGCAGCGCATGCGGTGCTGGATGGGCAGCTCTCGCTCTATCTCTACCGGCGCGAGGGAGCGGGGCTGCGGGCGCGGATGTTCTCGCCCTTGAGCGGCACCTGGGAGGATGCGGCGACCGGCAGCGCGGCGACGCCCCTGGCCGGCTTCCTGCTGCGTCTCAGCGGCGCGGAATCCGCCGCCGTCGACATCACCCAGGGCGTCGAGATGGGCCGTCCCAGCCTGCTGCGCACCACGGCACGCCGCACCGGGGGCGGCATCCGCTCGACGGTCGGCGGCGGCTGCGTGCCGGTGCTGCGCGGCGAGGCGCAGGTCTGACCCGGCGGCGTTAACCGGGGATTTAGCTGGGCAGGGCCAGGGTACGGGCAACAGACCATCCACCCCAGCAGGGGGTTCCCGTTCCAATGTCCGCATCCCTCGCCTTGTCCCTGTTGGGCGGCTCCTTCGGCGCCGGCGTCGCGGCCGGCGATGCGGCGTCCGGCATCGCCGCGCTGAAGCTCGCCCAGGCGAAGGGCGCGACCGAGAAGGGCGTCGCCCGGGAAAAGAAGGACCCGGTGACCATCACCGCGCTGAAGCAGTTCGACATCGCCCTGGCCAAGGCGAAGGACGTGAAATCGGCGCTGCGCGACCCGCGCATCCTGGCGGTGCTGCTGCCGGGCGTGGGGCTGTCGGACCAGATGCAGTACCCGGGCCTGGTGCAGAAGGCGCTGCTGGCCGACCCGAATGACCGCAAGGGCCTGCTCGCCAGCCTCGACAGCCGCTTCAAGGCCGCGGCGAAGACCCTGGACCTGCGGGAGAAGGGGCTGGAGGCGCTGCGGGACCCGGAACTGCGGAAGAAGCTCACCGATGGCTATGTGGAATACCAGTACCGCATCGGCCTGGATGAGAAGAACCCCGGCCTGTCCGATGCCCTGTACTTCCTGCAGAACGCCGGGAAGGAAGACAACATCTACAACATCCTCGGCAACAACGTGTTGCGGCGAGTGGTTACCGGGGCGCTCGGGCTGCCCAATGCCATGGTGGTGCAGCCGGTCGAGACCCAGGCGCGGGCGGTGACCTCGCGGATGAAGATGTCCGACCTGGACGATCCACGGAAGTTGCAGAAACTGGCGGAACGCTATGTCATCGCGGCGGCGGGTTCGGGCAGCGGCGCTTCCAGCCCGCTGCTGTCGTTGTTCGCCTGATCGCGGCATTGCGCCGGCGTGCGGCGGTGCAGTAACCCTTGCGGCGGGCCACGCCCCCCCACCGGGGCGCATTCGCTTCTGTAAGGGAGCCGCACAGATGGCAATCGCCACCCCGCCGGCCATAAGGCCGGCCAATCCCCGTTTTTCCTCAGGTCCCTGCGCCAAGCGTCCCGGCTGGACGCTGGACGCGCTCTCGGGCGCCTTGCTCGGCCGCAGCCACCGCGCCGCCGGCCCCAAGGCCCGGCTCGCCGAGGTCATCACCCGCAGCAAGTCGGTGCTGGGCATGCCGGAAGGCTGGCGGCTGGGGATCGTCCCGGCCTCGGATACCGGCGCGGTCGAGATGGCGCTGTGGTCGCTGCTCGGCGCCCGCGGCGTCGATGTGCTGGCCTGGGAGAGCTTCTCCAAGGACTGGGGCACCGATGTCATCAAGCAGCTGAAGCTGCCGGATGCCCGCGTCATCGGCGCGCCCTATGGCCAACTGCCGGATCTCGCCAGCGTGGACTTCTCCCGCGACGTGGTTTTCGTCTGGAACGGCACCACCAGCGGCGTGCGGCTGGCCGATGGCGACTGGATCCCGGCCGGGCGCGAGGGGCTGACCATCTGCGACGCGACCTCCGCCGCCTTCGCCATGGACCTGCCCTGGGACAAGCTCGATGTGGTCACCTGGTCCTGGCAGAAGGTGCTGGGCGGCGAGGCGGCGCACGGGATGCTGGCGCTGTCGCCGCGCGCCGTGGCGCGGCTGGAAAGCCACAAGCCCGCCTGGCCGATGCCGAAGATCTTCCGCATGACCAAGGACGGCAAGCTGAACGAGGGCATCTTCAAGGGCGAGACCATCAACACTCCCTCCATGCTCGCGGTCGAGGATGCGGTGGACGGGCTGGCCTGGGCCGAGAGCGTCGGCGGGCTGAAGGGGCTGATCGCCCGGTCCGAGGCCAATCTGGCGGCGATCGCCGGCTGGGTCGAGGGCAGCCCCTGGGCGGCCTTCCTGGCCGAGGTGCCGGCGACCCGGTCCTGCACCTCCATCTGCCTGACCATCAAGGCGCCCTGGTTCGCCGCGCTGGACGCCGCGGCGCAGGCGGCGGCGGCGAAGAAGCTGGCCGGGCTGCTGGAGAAGGAGGGCGTCGCGCTGGATGCCGGCGCCTACCGCGACGCGCCGCCGGGCCTGCGGATATGGGGCGGCGCCACCGTCGAGACGGCGGACATCAAGGCGCTGCTGCCCTGGCTGGATTGGGCCTTCGCCCAGGTCGAAGCCGAGTTCACGAAGGTGGCCGCGTGATGCCGAAGGTCCTGATCTCCGACAAGCTCTCGCCCGCCTCGGTCGAGATCTTCCGCCGCCGCGGCATCGAGGTGGACTTCAAGCCGGGCCTGTCGCCGGCCGAGCTTCGCGCCATCATCGCCCCCTATGACGGGCTGGCGGTGCGCAGCGCCACCAAGGTCACCCGCGAGCTGATGGAGGCCGCGCCGAGGCTGAAGGTGGTCGGCCGCGCCGGCATCGGCGTCGACAACGTCGATGTCACCACCGCCACCGCCCGCGGCGTGGTGGTGATGAACACGCCCTACGGCAACGCCATCACCACGGCCGAGCATGCCATCGCCATGATGTTCGCGCTCGCCCGGCAGATTGCCGGAAGCCAGCGCCAGCACCAAGGCCGGGAAGTGGGAGAAGAACCGTTTCATGGGCGTCGAGCTGTTCGGCAAGACGCTGGGGCTGATCGGTTGCGGCAACATCGGCTCGATCGTCGCCGACCGTGCCGTCGGGCTGCACATGAAGGTGGTGGCCTTCGATCCCTTCCTGTCCGACAAGCGCGCGCTGGAACTGGGCGTCGAGAAGGTCGAGCTGAACGAGCTGCTGGAGCGGGCGGACTTCGTCACCCTGCACACGCCGCTGACCGAGCAGACCCGCAACATCCTCAGCCGCGCCAACCTGGCGAAGCTGAAGAAGGGCGCCCGCATCATCAACTGCGCCCGCGGCGGGCTGGTGGATGAGGCGGCGCTGTACGACGCGCTGAAGTCCGGCCACATCGCCGGCGCCGCGCTCGATGTCTTCGAGACCGAGCCGGCGACCGACAGCCCGCTGTTCGGGCTGGAGAACGTGGTCTGCACCCCGCACCTGGGCGCCGCGACCGCCGAGGCGCAGGAGAATGTGGCGCTGCAGGTGGCCGACCAGATGGCGGACTACCTGCTGTCCGGTGCCGTCTCCAACGCCATCAACATGCCGAGCGTGACGGCCGAGGAAGCCCCGCGGCTCAAGCCCTACATGGAACTGGCCCGGCTGCTCGGCGGCATGGCCGGCCAGCTCACCGCGGCCCAGAGCGGCGAAAGCCACGGCGCCATCAAGGCCATCCGTGTCGAGTACGAGGGCCATGTGGCGGAGCTCAACCGCCGGCCGCTGACCGCCGCCGCCCTTGCCGGCGTGCTGACCCCGCTGATGGGCGCGGTCAACATGGTCAACGCGCCGGTGGTGGCCAGGGAACGCGGCATTGAGGTGGCCGAGACGGTGCATGAGCGCCGCGGCGACTACGCTACGCTGCTGCGCGTGACCGTGGTGACCGAGCGGCATGAACGCAGCGTCGCCGGCACCCTGGTCGGCGAGGCCAAGCCGCGGCTGGTCGAGATCAAGGGCATCGCGGTCGAAGCCGATTTTGCGTCGCACATGCTCTATGTGACCAACCAGGACAAGCCGGGCTTCATCGGCCACTTCGGCATGACCCTGGCGAATGCCGGCATCAACATCGCCACCTTCCACCTGGGCCGTGCGGCGCAGGGCGGCGATGCGATCTGCCTCGTCTCCCTGGATGGGCCGCTGCCGGAGCCGGTGCTGGCCGAGGTCCGCGCCCTGCCGCTGGTGGTGCAGGCGACCGCGCTGAGCTTCTGAGCCGCGTCACCCAGGCGTGATGCGGCGCCCCTGCCTGCCGGTGCAAGCTGTGCCGGCAGGCAGGAGGCACGCATGTCCAGGGAAGCATTCCAGGCGACCAACCGCATCTTCGAGGAGGAGGTGGTCGGCCGCGGCGACTTCGGCGCATTGTCCAGGGTCTACACCGCCGATGCCCGGATGATGCCACCCGGCGCCCCGGCAATGGCTGGGCTGCCCGCCATCACCGAATACTGGAAGACTGCGGCCGCCGCGCTCGGTGTCACCGCCGTCCGGCTGCACACCCTGGAACTGACGGAAGCCGGCGACCGGGCGCAGGAGCTGGGCCGGGCCGAACTCACCCTTGCCGCCACGCCGGAGCCGGTCGAGGTGAAATACGTCGTGCTGTGGAAGCGCGAGGGCGACACCTGGAAGTGGGACGTGGACATCTTCAACATGTCCACCTGACCCCGGGCGGCTATTTCCCCTGGAATACCGGCGGGCGCTTTTCCAGGAAGGCCCGCAGCGCCTCCTGGTGGTCGGCGGTTTCGCGCGTCCGCATCATGCCGATCGCCTCGGCATCCAGCGCATCGGACAGCGTGCCCTCCTCGGCCACCTTCATGTTGCGCTTCATGTAGCGCCAGGCGACACGTGGGCCGCGCCCGAGCTGGGTCGCCAGCGCCATGGTCTCCGCCCGGAGCTGGTCGTCCGGCACCAGCCGGTTCACCAGGCCGAGCTTCTCCATCTGGCCGCTGTCCAGCTTGGCGCTGGTGAAATACAGCTCCCGCGCCTTGGCCGGGCCCACCAGCTTCGCCAGGAAGTAGTGGCCGCCGAAATCGCCAGAAAAGCCCATGTTGGCGAAGGCGGTGGTCATCCGCGCACTGGTCCCGGCAATCCGCATGTCGCAGGCCAGGGCGAGCGACATGCCCGCGCCGGCGGCCACGCCATTGACCATGGCGATGGTCGGCTTGGGCATCTCATGCAGCAGGCGGGAGCATTCCATGCGGCTGCGGAGTTCATCGGCGCCGGCCTCGGGGGTTGCCGGCGGCGGCTTGGCGCCGGTTGCGCGGGCCTTCATGTCGCCGCCGGCCGAGAAGCCGCGGCCGCTGCCGGTCAGGACCACGCAGCCGATCCCCGGGTCCGTCGCGGCGGCGGTCAGTGCGCTCAGCAGGTCCCACATCATGGTGCCGCCGAGCGCGTTCAGCGCCTCCGGCCGGTTCATGGTCAGCAGCAGCACGCCATCGGCGGTTTCCTGCAGAAGCTCCGGTTCCACGCGTTTCCCCCCATTCCTGTGGCTGGAGCCTACACCGGGAAGCCATGTTAGGCTCAACCCCGTCCAAGGGGAGAAAACCGCCATGAAGGCCGCGGTCCTGCATGAAGTGAACCAGCCGCTGACCATCGAGGAGGTCACGCTGCAGAAGCCCAAGGCGCGGGAGGTGCTGGTCCGCACCGCCTTTGCCGGGCTCTGCCACAGCGACCTGCACTTCATTGAGGGGCTTTATCCCCACCCGCTGCCGACCGTCCCCGGGCATGAGGTGGCCGGTGTGGTCGAGGCGGTGGGCGCCGACGTCACCTACCTGAAGCCGGGCGACCATGTGATCGGCTGCCTCTCGGTGTTCTGCGGCGCCTGTTCGCAATGCACCACCGGCCGGACCGTGCTCTGCGAGAACACCGAGGTGAAGATGACCCCCGGCATGTCCCGCCGCCTGTCCTGGAAGGGCGGCGAGGTCATGCACCAATTCCTCAATCTCTCGGCCTTCGCCGAGCAATTGCTGGTGCATGAGAATGCCCTGGTGAAGATCGACCCCGAGATCCCGCTGGACCGCGCGACCCTGGTCGGCTGCGGCGTCATCACCGGGGTCGGGGCGGTGTTCAACACCGCGCGGATCGAGGCGGGGTCGACCGTCGCGGTCATCGGCTGCGGCGGCGTCGGGCTGTCGGCGGTGAATGGCGCGGCGCTGGCCGGGGCCTCCCGCATCATCGCTATCGACCGGCTGCAATCGAAGCTGGACCTGGCCCGGGTCATGGGTGCAACCGATACCATCCTGGCCGGCAACGACGACGTGGTGGAGCAGGTGAAGGAACTCACCGGCGGTGGCGTCCACTACAGCTTCGAGGCGCTGGGGCTGAAGGCCACCGCCGAGCAGAGCTTCGGCATGCTGCGCCCGGGCGGCACCGCGACCATCATCGGCATGGTGCCCTTCGGTGTGAAGATCGAGCTGCACGGCTTCGACTTCCTGCGCGAGCGGAAAATTCAGGGCTCCTCCATGGGGTCCAACCACTTCCGGGTGGACATGCCGCGGCTGCTGAAGCTGTGGCAGCAGGGCCGGCTGCACCTCGACCACCTCATCACCGGAACCCTGCCGCTGGGCGACATCAATACCGGCTTCGCCAGGCTGAAGACCGGCGAGGTGGTGCGGCAACTGGTGGCGTTCTAGACCAAACCCCGAACGGGTGGAATCACCCGGCAGGGGTAATTTGCTCGCCTAAACAACAGGCTAGAGCGCATTCCGTGAGCCATGTCGAACGGAATGCGCTCAGCGCCGGTCCCGGCGGGCGAATTCATTGGCGACCGCGCCGGCCGCCTCGCCGGTCCGGGGCAGGCGGGGCATGCTGGCCAGCCGGTCCAGGGTCGCCGCCGGGCCGGCGGTGAAGGCCGGGCCGGTCAGCGCCGCTTCCGCCCGGGGCTGGCTGGCACCGCGCAGCGCCTCGGCGGCACGGCGCAGGCTGGCGATCACCACCTGCGGGTCGGCGGCCGGGGCTATCCCGAGGTAGTCGCGCATCTCGGTCCGCGCCATCTGCAACTGCTGCAGCACCGAGGGGCTGATCTCCACCGAATGGCGCGGATGGGTGGCCAGTTCCTGCGCCAGGAATTCCACCTGCACCGCCGCGATTGCCGCTTCCGCCGGCCGGCCTGCCCAGCGGCTTGTGTCACCCAGGTTGCGCGGCGCCTGCAATGCGGCGCCACGCACCGGGTCGCCGAAGCCAAGCAGGTATTCCTCGCTCGGGTCCATGGCGCATGCGCCGACTGCCAGCACGCCAAGCAAAGCGGTCACGAGACGGCGAGACATGCCGGGCGGGGAAGCAGGGTGGCCGGCAAGGCGTTCCGGTTCCCTCGAATCCAGAAGAAAGGCGACCATGCGCGGCATCCTGTTGTGGATATTCGGGATCCCTGTCCCGATCCTGATCCTGCTGTACCTGTTCAACGTGATTTAGAGCGCATTCCGTTCGACATGGCTCACGGAATGCGCTCTAGCCTGTTGTTTAGGCGAGCAAATTACCCCTGCCGGGTGATTCCACCCGTTCGGGGTTTGCTCTAGCGGAGCGCGAATGAAAAGGGGCGCCTTTCGGCGCCCCTTCCCGTTTCGCAATGTCGAGGCTGCTTAGCGCAGCACGATCTCGACGCGGCGGTTCTGCGGCTCGCGCACGCCATCGGCGGTCGGCACCAGCGGACGGCTCTCGCCGAAGGCCGAGACGCTGATCTCGTTGCGGCTGATGCCACGGTTCACCAGCTCCGCGGCCACCGCTTCGGCGCGGCGCTGCGAAAGGCGCTGGTTGTACTGCGGCGTGCCCGAACGGTCGGCGTGGCCGGCCACTTCGATCCGCGTCGACTCCACGCGGCGGGAGTTCTGCGCCGCCTCGCCGATGATCTCGCGGGCGCGGGTGGTGAGGTCCGCCCGATCCCAGTCGAAGAACACCAGGTAGGTCCGGGCCGGCGCGGGAGCCGGTGCCGGAGCCGCTGCCGGAGCTGCCATCGGCGCCGGGGCCGGGGCGGGCTGGAACAGCGCGTAGCGCACGCCGAGCATGAGCGAGTGGTTGTAGTTGTCGGACTCGACCGTGCCGGCGCTCACCGGGGTACCGCCCGGGGTGCTGATCGTCGTGAACATCTCCGGCTGGAGCGTGCCGAAGAAGCGGTACTCGGCGGTGAGGGTCAGGCCGGTCACGCCGAGCCAGGTGAGCGGGGCGCCCACGCCGACGATGGCCTGGTAGGCGAACTGACCGTCTTCGTCATCCGAGTGGACGACAAGGCCGTTCACCGCGCTCTGGCCGCGCAGGTTGCGCCACTCGGTCCAGGCGTAACCAGCGCCCACGCCGATGTAGGGCTGGACGACGCTCGGGCCGATGCCCAGGAAGGACGGGTCCAGGTCATAGAAGACGTTGGCCATCACACCGTAGGTGCGCTGGAAGCCGCCAGTCCGGGCGATCGGCGCAAGCCCGAGGCCGCGGATGCTCTCGACTTCGTTCTGGCGGAAGTTGCCTTCGATTTCAGCCCGCAGACCGTTGCCGAAGCCCCAGCCGACGCTGGCCACGCCGGTCCAGCCGAGCTTGAAGTTCGCCTTGCCCGCGTCGCTGACGGTGACATTCGGCGGCAGGCCGAAGTTGCCGGGAACCGTGTCGCCGCTCAGGTCGAAGGTCGACGGGTTGTTGATCCAGTTCAAGCCGGCGCCGGCGCCGATGTAGAGGCCGGTCACAGGCTGCGCGCTGGCATAGCCCGAGGTCAGGACGGCGGCCGACACCATCGCGGTGGTGAGCAGGGCCCGTTTAAAACGCATCGTTGTCGCTCCATGCAGGGGACGCAGTCCAGTAGGGTACCGGCCATCCGGTACCTTCGTGGACTGCGTTCACATATGTGAAGAAAATTATTCGAGGCGAGTTCACTCTCGAAAACGCAACCGCTCTCGCTGTGACCGAAAAGCCACAGAGGGCGTGTCGGGCGGCCGGTGCCGCGGCACCCGGCCCTCGCCACGAAAAAAGGGGCGCCTTGCGGCGCCCCTTTCCGTCTGCCCGAGAAAAAGGTCGGGCTGCTTAGCGCAGCACGATCTCGACGCGGCGGTTCTGCGGCTCGCGCACGCCATCGGCGGTCGGCACCAGCGGGCGGCTCTCGCCGAAGGCAGTGACGGAGATCTCACTGCGGTTCACACCCTGGCGCACCAGTTCGGCGGCCACGGCCTGGGCGCGACGCTCGGACAGCCGCTGGTTGTACTGCGGGGTGCCAGAGCGGTCGGCGTGGCCGGCCACTTCGATGCGGGTCGAGGCGACGCGACGTGCGCCATTGGCGGCCTCGGTGATGATCTGCCGGGCCCGGTCGGTCAGGTCGGCCCGGTCCCAATCGAAGAACACCAGGTAGGTGCGGGCGACGGCCGGTGCCGCCGGGGCGGCCGGCGGCGGCGCCGCGGCAACCGGGGCGGCCGGGGTGTTGAAGGCGTAGCGCAGGCCGACGAGGACGCTGTGGTTGTAGTTGTCCGAATCGGCGGACAGCGGGCTGGTCACGCCACCGACGGTCGCGCTCCCGGAGTGGGAGGCTTCGAGGGTGCCGAGGAAGCGGTACTCGGCGGTCAGCGCGAGGCCCGAGGCCAGTGCCAGCGAAACGCCCGCGATGCCCTGGTAGGCGAAGCGACCGTCGGTGTCGTCGAATACGGCGCTGGCGCCACCAACGCGGCCCCCGACGTTGTCGAATTCCGACCAGACATAGCCGGCGCCGGCGCCGAGGTACGGCGTGACGGGCAGGCCGAGGTTGAAATCGAACAGCGCGTTGGCCATCACGCCGTAGCTCTTGGCATAGCCGCGCGACACGGCGGTGCCGGGAATGCCGGCGCCGGTGATGGCGTCCACGTCATTGTGGCGGTAGTTGCCCTCGATCTCGGCGCGCAGGCCGTTGCCGAAGCCCCAGCCGATGCTGCCGACGCCAACCCAGCCAGCGTCCGTGAACTCGATCGTCGGCGTTGCCCTGCCAACGGCGGGGCCGGTGACGTCGACATCGACGTCCTGGCGGAAGTTGGCGCCGACGCCGGCACCGACATACAGCCCGGTGACCGGCTGCGCCTGTGCGGCGACCGGCATCGCCAGGACTGTCGCGGCCAGCAGGGCCTTTCTGAGGGTCATTCGCTCTTCTCCTGAAATTCTTAACGCGCCATGTGTCGCAACGCCATGCCGCAGAGTTGAGGCGGCGACAGCGCGGCGTTGATGCAACCTAGCACGATTCCCGGTCCATCCAGCGCAGCAACGACCAAATCCGCATCGATGTGGCAGAAAAGCCACGGCAACCTACGACAAATAGGTCACAGTCCGGATAGGGCGGCGGTGTCGTCCATGGATTCCAGCCTGCCGAGCGGCAGCAGGCGGTTGGCATGGCCAAGCTTCCGACCCGCCCGGGCTTCGGCCTTTCCGTACCAATGCGGCACTATACCTGGGGTTTTCAGCAACGCTGGCCAGCGCGCCAACCCATCGGGTCCCACCAGGTTCTTCATCACCGCATCGTGATGCCGGTCCGGCTCCGCCAGCGGCAACCCGGCTACCGCCCGCACATGCTGCTCGAACTGGCTGGCGGCGCAGGCATCCATCGTCCAGTGCCCGGAGTTGTGCGGCCGTGGCGCGATCTCGTTGCCGAGCAGCCTGCCATCCGCCAGCACGAACAACTCCAGCGCCAGCACCCCGATCAGGCCGAGCGACTCGGCAACCTGGGCGGCGTGCCGCCGGGCCGCGGCCGCAACCGGGGCGGGCAGGCGGGCGGGGACGAAGCTGAGGTCCAGGATGTGGTCGCGGTGCCGGTTCTCGACCGCGTCATAGACCGCCACCGAACCATCCACCCCGCGCGCCGCGATCGCCGAAACCTCCGCCACGAAGGGCACGAAGGCTTCCAGGATCAGCGGCTTGGGGGCGAGGCGGGCAAAGGCGGGTGCGGCGTCTGCCGGCGTCCGCAGCACCGCCTGGCCGCGGCCGTCATAGCCCAGGCGGGTGGTCTTCAGCACCGCCGGCAGGCCGATGGCCTCAATCGCCGCGGCCAAGCCGGCTTCGTCGTGTACCGCCCGCCAGGGGGCGACGGGCACCCCGGCCGATTCGAGGAAGGCCTTCTCCACCAGCCGGTCCTGGCAGACCCGCAGTACCTCGACGCCCGGCCGGCATGGCGCCAGCGGGGCCAGGGTCGCCAGGGTCTCGGCCGGCACGTTCTCGAATTCGAAGGTGACCACATCGACCGCGGCGGCGAAGCGGGCCAGCGCGGCGGCGTCCTCGAAGGGAGCGACGGTGGCGGCGGCGGCCACCTGCATCCCCGGGCTGTCCGCATCGGGCGCGAAGACGTGGCAGCGATACCCGAGCCGCGCGGCGGCCAGCGCCGACATCCGGCCCAACTGCCCGCCACCCAGGATGCCGATGGTGCCGCCATGCGGCAGCGGGCCATCGCCCTGCCAGCTCATGCCGGGTCGTCCGAGGGGGTTTCCGGTACGCCGGCGGTCTGGGCGGCACGCCAATCATCGAGGCGGGCAGCCAGCCCCGCATCCGACAGCGCCAGGATGGCGGCGGCCAGCAGCCCGGCGTTGATGGCGCCGGCCTTGCCGATGGCCAGGGTACCGACCGGGATGCCGCCGGGCATCTGGGCGATCGACAGTAGGCTGTCCATGCCCTTCAGCGCATGGCTCTCGACCGGCACGCCGAGCACCGGCAGGGGCGTCATCGAGGCGGCCATGCCGGGCAGGTGCGCCGCTCCGCCGGCCCCGGCGATGATGACCTTCAGCCCCCGCCCGCGGGCTTCCCCGGCATAGGCGAACAGCCGCTGCGGCGTGCGATGGGCGGAAACCACCAGGCTTTCATGCGGCACGCCAAGGCGCCGCAGCACATCCACCGCATGGCGCATGGTGTCCCAATCGGACCGGCTGCCCATGATGACGCCGACCAGGGGGACAGGGTTCTCGGTCTTCACGCGGGCGGTGCCTTCAGGCGCTGATATCGGGGACAAGCCGGCCCTCCAGCCAGGAAATCTCGTCCTTCAGCTTGAGCTTGCGCTTCTTCAGGCGCTGCACCTGCAACTGGTCGGAGAGGCTCAACTCCAGCCTCGCAATGACCGTGTCGAGGTCACGATGCTCGCTCCGCATCTCGTGCAGGCGACGCAGCAGGCTGTCTCGGTCATCGAGCATCGGGGCGGTGGCTCGGCCTGAAAGTGGAGGGGCGATCAACGAAAGAGTGCATTGGTGACCGTCCCGCCATTACCATGCCCGGGCGCGGACGCAACAGGCTTACGACCCGCGACGTACGACGGAAAGGAGATGCCCGCATGATGAACTCGCCGAGGCTCCGGTCCCTGGAAGACAAGCACGCGGTTCTGGAACGGCAAATCGGTGAGCAGGACGCCCGGCCCAAACCCGACGACCTCAAGGTCATGCAACTCAAGCGGGAGAAGCTGAGGCTCCGAGAGGAAATCGAGCGGCTGCGCCGCACGGCCTGAAGCCCGGCGGGCGCGGTCCACAGACCGCGCCCATGGCGGGAACTACCCTGCCGCACCACCCGTGGCCGAGATCAGGCCGCGGATTCCTCCGAAGCATCGGGCAGCGGCTCCGGCGTACCGCCCGGGCGCTCGCCGGCGGCGATCAGTGCGGCATTGAGGTCGGACTGGGTGCACAGCCCCAGGATGACCGGGTCGCGCGGCTTGATGTTGGCGCTGTTCCAATGGGTCCGGTCGCGCACCTTGGCGATGGTCTCCTTGGTGGTGCCGACCAGCTTGCCGACCGTCACATCCGTCAATTGGGGATGGTTGCGGATCAACCAGGCGATGGCGTCCGGCCGGTCGTTTCGCTTGGACACCGGGGTGTAGCGTGCGCCCTTGCCGCGGGCCTTCGGCACCGGCAGCGCCGAGGTCATCATGTTGAGCCGGAGCGCCGGGTTTTCCTCGCAGCGGGCGATCTCCTCCCGCGTCAACTGGCCGTTCAGCACGGGGTCGTAGCCAATGATCCCCTGCGCCACCTCGCCGTCGGCGATCGCCTGGACTTCCAGCGGGTGCATGCCAACGAAATCGGCGACCTGTTCGAAGGTGAGGGAAGTCTTGTCGATCAGCCACACGGCGGTGGCCTTGGGCATCAACGGTTGGGTCATGGGGATGAACCTATCTGAGCGGTGCCGGGGACGGCTGGCACCCCCACCGCGGCTTGGCCTCGGATATAGAGGCGGCATCCGGCGGGGTCAAAGCCCGCGAGACCAGAGAATCCGGCATTCGGTGCCATGGCGGAACCGCGCAAGCCACCCATCGGTCCCGGCCGGCGGAATGCCTCGCGGCAGCCGCGGCGCGGGGCATGAAAAAAGCCGGCGGAGTTGCCTCCGCCGGCCTCGCTGGTTGCCCTGGCCGTCAGGCGGCCTTCGCCTGGGGCTGGGTGTCACCCTGGGGGGCTTCCACCCCGGCGGCGGGGGCCTGCTCCTGCTCGAGCGTGACGCGGCCCGGCTGGACCGGGATGCGGCGCGGCTTCAGCGCCTCCGGCACCACGCGCTTCAGGGCAAGCTGAAGCAGGCCGTGCTCGAGGTTGGCACCATCGACCACGATGTGGTCGGCGAGCGCGAAGCGGCGCTCGAAGGCCCGCCCGGCGATGCCGCGATGCAGGTAGCTGCGGCCTTCATCAGGCTGCGGCGCGCGGCCGGCTACGGTCAGGACGTTGTCCCGCGCCACGATCTCGAGGTCGTCGGGGCCAAAGCCGGCGACGGCCATGGTCAGGACATAGCTGTCCTCGCCGACCTTCTCGATGTTGTACGGGGGGTAGCCCTGCGTATCCGAGGAGGCGCGCGCCGTCTCGAGCGTGCGGGCCAAGCGGTCGAAGCCGATGGCGGTACGGAACAGGGGAGAGAAATCAAGCGTGTTCATAGGCGGAACCTCCTTGAGGGAAGCAAGGTCCAGATGATCCAGCGGCCCGGCCCCGTTCGGCCCCATCAGGGCACCTTGAGGAAGCGGTGGACCGCGCCAGGAACCCCGTTCGGGCATCCCTGACAGGGAGGGAAATTGGAAAACGCCGCCCCCCATTCAAGGGAGGCGGCGTTCGAAAAAACGCTCGGCGGTGGTGGCCGGAGACTACTTCTTGGCGCGGACGCCGAGGCCGGCGAACTTCTTGTTGAACTTCGCCACCTGCCCGCCGGTGTCCATGATCCGCTGCACGCCGGTCCAGGCCGGATGCGACTTCGGGTCGATGTCGAGGCGAATGGTATCGCCCGGCTTGCCGTAGCAGGACCGTGTCTTGTAGGTCGTGCCGTCGGTCATGATCACGTTGATATCGTGGTAGTCGGGGTGAATGTCGGGCTTCATGGCGCGCTCACGGAATTTGGCGCAGCCGATACCGACCGGCCGCGGGAAGGGGGGCGTATAGGGGAAGCCAGGGGGTGGCGCAACCTGCGCCCATTCCGCGGCCTCCCCGGCGTCAGGCCGCGGTGATCTCGCCGCGCTCGATGACGAAGGTGGCTTCGACCAATGGCCGAAGCAGCTCCGGGTTGCTCTCGGTGATCAGGATGGCGACATCCGGCAGCGCCTCATGCAGGCGCTTCAGGGCTTCCGCATAGCGCTGCGCCAGCACCGGGGCGAGGCCCTGGAAGGGCTCGTCCAGGAGGACCGCCCGGTTGCCGACCATCAGCGCCCGGCCGAGCGCCACCATCTTGCCCTGGCCGCCGGACAGCCCGGCGGCACGGCGCGGCGCCAGGTCGCGCAATTCGGGCAGCAGACCGAATACCGCCTCCAGCCGGCGGGTCTTTTCCTCGGCCGGCAGCTTCAGCACATCGGCCGGCAGCAGCATGTTCTCGCGGACCGAGAAGCTGCCGAACAACCGCCGCTCCTCCGGCGCATAGCCGATGCCGAGCCGGGCGCGATGGTGCGCCGGGGTGGTGGTGGCATCCACCCCATCGATCATGATGCTGCCCTGGCGCACCGGCAGCAGACCCATCAGGGCGCGCAGCGTGGTGGTCTTGCCGGCGCCGTTGCGGCCGATCAGTGCCACCCGGCCGCCGGGCGGCACCCGCAGCGAGACATCCCGCAGCACCCGGATGCCGGCGATATCGACCGAGACCCCCTGTAGCTCAAGCATGCGCCGAGATCCCGATCACGTCCCGCTGCACCGCCGGGTCCGCCAGCACCTGGTCCGGTGGGCCGAGGGCGGCGATCTGCCCCTGGTTCCATACCGCCACCCGGTCGGCGAAGCGTGCCACCACGTCCATGTCGTGCTCGACGAACACCGCCGTGACGCCGGATTGCCGCAGCACCCGCACCAGGGTTTCCACGATGTCCATCTTCTCTGCCGCGGCGACGCCACTGGTGGGCTCGTCCATCAGCAGCAGCCGGGGTTGCAGGGCGACCGCCATGGCGATGTCGGCCAGCTTGCGGGCGCCCTCGTTCAGCGCATCGGCGCGGGAGTCCGCGACGCCGTCCAGCCCGAAGCGCGCCAGCAGGTCCATCGCCTCGTCCCGCCAGGCCGGGCGCAGCAGCGGCCGCAGCGGCGACCACAGCCCGAGCCGGGAGGCGACGGCCAGCGTGGCGTTCTCCAGTACGGTGTGCTCGGTGAAGAGCTGCGGCAGCTGAAAGCTGCGGCCGATGCCGCGCCGGACGATGGTCCGCGGCTTCAGGCCGAGGATCGGCTGGCCGTCGAAGGTGATGCTGCCGGCCTGCGGCTTCAGGTAGCCGGTGGACATGTTGATGAAGGTGGTCTTGCCGGCGCCGTTCGGGCCGATGATCGCCAGGAACTCGCCCGGCATCACGTCGAGGTCGATGCCATCGGCCGCCTTCACGCCGCCGAAGGCAAGCCGCAGCCCCTTCGCGGACAGCAGGGGGGCGGTCATGCGCCGCGCCCCTTCCAGCGGCTGGAGAGCATGCCCCAGACGCCGCCCGGCGCGAACAGGATCACCGCCAGCAGCACCCCGCCGAGGATCATCTGCCAGGCATCGGCGATGGCGGCGGCGGCATAGACCCGCACCAGCTCGAAGGAGACCGCGCCGAGGAACGGCCCTAGCGCGCTGCCCGCCCCGCCCAGGATGGCGATGAACACCAACTCGCCGGAGGCGGTCCAGTAGGCCAGCAGCGGCGTCACGTGCCGCGTGGTCATCGCCACCAGCGCGCCGCCGATGCCGCCCATCAGCGCCGAGAACACATAGGCGAACAGCAATACCCGCCGGGCAGAGATGCCCATGAACTCCAGCCGGGTCTCGCGGGTCTTGATGCCGGCCAGCGCCTGGCCCATCGGCGAGGCGAGGTAGGTCCGCACCAGCAGCCCGAAGCCGATCGCCAGCACCAGGGCGATGCCGAACATCAGCCATTCCTGGGTCGCCCGTTCCGGCTCCACGCCGGCGAAGGTCAGCGTGGAGACGCGGATGCCATCGGTGCCCTTGGTGAGCGAGTAGAGCTTCTCCAGCAGCGAATACAGCACCATGGTGAAGGCCAGGTTCAGCATGCTGAAGAAGATGTCGCGGTAGCGCACCAGGAACAGCCCGAGCACCAGCCCGACCACGGTCGACAGCAGCGCCGCCAGCGGCAGCAGCAGCAGTGCATCCGGTACCGACGGGGCGATGAAGGCGACCGTATAGGCGCCGATCGCCATGAACATGCTGTGGCCGAAGCTGACCTGCCCGGCCCGCAGCAGCAGCAGGATGCCGAGCACCGCGATGCCCTTGGCCAGCGCGATGGTCAGGATGAACTTCAGCCAGGGCACCGCCCAGGCGCAGGCCACCAGGGCGAGGGCACCGAGGATGGCCATCAGGGCCTCGCGGCTGATGAAGGGCCGGTCGGGCCCGGCGCGCCCCGCGGCGCTGCGGTCGGTGGGCGCCATCATACCCGCCGCGTCTCGATCACGCCGAACAGCCCCTGCGGCCGCACGAGCAGCACCGCCACCATGATGAGATAAGGCACCACCACCTCGAATTCCGGGGCGAAATAGACCGCGATGCTGCGGCCGAGCCCGATCATCAGGGAGGTCAGCGCCGCCCCCTCGATCTGCCCCAGCCCCGCCGTGGCGACCACGGCGAAGGACAGCACGATGGTCTGCGCCCCGATGCCCGGCACCAGCGAGGTGGTGGGCGAGGCCAGCGCGCCGCCCAGCGCAGCCAGCCCGGCACCGAAGGTGAAGGTCAGCAGCATGATCTTTGCCGCGTCGATCCCCATCGCGGTCGCCGCTTCCTTGTCGGTGGTGACCGCGACGATCACCCGCCCGGTCAGCGTCCGCCGCAGGAACCAGGCGAGGCCGGCCAGGGTCGCCAGCGCCACACCGGGCAGCACGAACACCTGGTAGGCGGTGAAGGGGATGACATCGTCGCCGAAGGGCACGTCGACCGTGCCGAGGTAGCGCATCGGCCCGTCCTCGAAGATCGGCTGCACGCCCCAGATGATTTTCTGGACATCTTCCAGGATCATGAACAGCGCGAAGGTCACCAGCAGCTGCAGCACCGGCTCATACCCGTAGATCCGCCGCAGCAGCAGCTTCTCGATCAGCGGGCCGAGCACCGCGCCGACCAGCATCGCCGACAGCACCAGCGCCACATACCCCGACCAGGCCGGCAACCCGAGCGAGACGAAGAACATGCCGATCGAGGCCGCGGTATAGGCCCCGATGGCGAACAGGCTGCCATGCGCCACGTTGACGATACGGAGCACGCCGAACACCAGGTTCAGCCCGACCGCCACCATGAAGACCAGCGCGGCGTAGGCCAGTCCGTCCAGCAAGGCGAGGCCGAGCAACATGCCGTTGTCGGTAAGCCACTCGGCCATGATGCGCTGCCTTCAGCCGGCCATCGGCGCGGGAACCCGCGAGACGAAATCCGGCTTCAGCGTCTTCAGCCAATCGACGCTTTTCTGCCCGACCGGCGTGCTGACCATGTCGGCGGGGAACAGGACCATGTCCTTCGGCACGGCGAAGGGATACTGGTCGTTGAAGCTGCTGATCCCGACGATCTGGTCCTCCAGCCCCTGGCCATCCTCGCGCAGGGTGATGGTGGAGGTGGGGCTGTCGAAGGTCAGGCCGCGGAAGGCGTTGGCCAGCTCCTCGTCGTTCGGCCAGCCGCCGCCCTTGGCCGCGATCGCCTTGGCGTAGGCGCCCTGCATGGCCGAGATCGCCTGCGCCATGTGGTGGCAGGGGTAGATCGGGTAGTCGTTGAACCTGGCCCGGTAGTTGTCGACGAAGCGCTTCAGCTTCGCCGGGTCCTTCGGCTTCGGGTGGTTGTTCCAGTGGTCGCCGCGGGTGCCGATGATGTGCCCGGCCGCCATGTTCTTGCCGAGGATGGGCATCGAAGCCTCGGCGATCGGCAGCACGAAGGTGGAGCGCTCGAACAGCCGGCGCTCGCCGGCCTGCCGCAGCAGGGTGACCAGGTCGCCGCCCCAGGAGGTGGACAGGATGACATCCGGCCGCGAGGCGAGCAGCCGGGTCACCTCGGTGCTGTAGTCCGAGGCGCCGAAGCGCGGGAACATCTCGGCCACCACCCGGACGCCGGGCTTCAGCGCATCCATCGCGGTCTTCCAAAGCTCCCAGCTGTCACGGCCCCAGGCGTAATCCTGGTTGATGACGGCGAGGGTTTTGAAATCCGGCTTGTGCTTCAGCAGATAGAGCAGCGGCGCCAGGACTTCCGGCGTGCCATAGCCCTGGGTGCGGAAGGCGTAGGGGTGCTTGCCTTCCTCGAAGATCCGCTGGGTGCCGCAATCCCACAGCAGGGTGGTCTTCTTCATCTCGTCCGACAGCGGCGTGCAGGCGAGGCAGGAGCCGGAGGAGATGGAGGCGAACATGATGTGGACGCCCTCGTTCTGCACGAGGCGGCGGAACTCGCCCACCAGGTGGTCGGTGCCCGGTGCCTCATCCACGAAGAATGGGCGCACAGGGATGCCGCCGATGCCGCCCGCCTGGTTGACCTCCTCGAACAGCATCTCGGCGGCCTGCTTGCCGGGCACGCCGAACACGCTGGCCGGGCCGGAGAGGAAGGTGGTGATGCCGACGCGCAGCTCGGACGGTTTCTCCTGTGCCCGGGCATTGCCGCCGGCGAACATCAGGGCGCCGGAGGTGGCAGCGGCGCCGAGCAGTGCGGCGCGGCGGGTGACGACTTCGTTCATGGCGGGACGTTCCTCTCCTGAGGGCCCGGTGTAGTCCCGGGATTCACCTGCACCATGCCGTTCCCGCGCCGGCTATGGAAGGCCCCCGCCGGGTTTTTCCCGGCGGCTTCCCGGGGGCGTGTTTCCGTTACCGCACGGATGCCCTAGCCTCACGCGCCGTGAACATCCTCTCGATCCAGTCCTGGGTGGCCTATGGCCATGTCGGCAATGCCAGCGCGGTATTCCCGCTGCAACGCCTCGGCGCCGAGGTATGGGCGGTGAACACCGTGCAATTCTCCAACCACCCCGGCCATGGTGGCTTCCGTGGCCAGGTCTTCCCCGCTGCGCTGATCCGCGACTGCGTGCTGGGCATCGAGGAACGCGGGGTGCTCGGCCACTGCAACGCCGTGCTGAGCGGCTACATCGGCGATGCCGGCACCGGCGAGGCGGTGCTGGACGCGGTGGCCCGGGTCAAGGCGGCCAACCCGCTGGCCATGTACTGCTGCGACCCGGTGATCGGCGACGGGGGCCGGGTCTATGTCCGCCCCGGCATCCCGGAATTGCTGCGCGACCGGGCGCTGCCCCTGGCCGATATCGCCACCCCCAACCAGTTCGAGCTGGAATGGCTGACCGGCGCCGCCATCGGCACGCTGGCGGAGGCGAAGGCGGCGGTCACCACCCTGCAGGCGCAGGGGCCGCGCTGCGTCATGGTGACCAGCCTGCGCACCGCCGAGACGCCGGATGATGCGGTGGACCTGCTGGCCGGGGAGGGCGGGCGGTTCTGGCGGCTGCGGACGCCGCGCCTCGCCCAGTCCTTCAACGGCGCGGGGGATGCCATCGCCGCGCTGTTCCTGTTCCATCGGCTGCGCGGCGATGCGCCGGCGGCGCTGGCGGCGGCGGCGTCCTCGATCCATGGGCTGCTGCGGCGGACCATGGCCGCCGGCGCGCGGGAATTGCTGACGGTGGCGGCGCAGGATGAATTCGTCGCGCCGTCGCACCGGTTCGAATCGGCGCTGGTGTGACGGTTCCTGGCCACCCGCCGCCGCTAGCGGATGGGCATGGCGTACATCAGCCCGCCGCGGGTCCACAGGTCGTTGAGGCCCCGCGGCAGGCCGATCGGCGAGCCGCTGCCGAGGTTGCGCTCGAATATCTCGCCATAATTGCCCACCGCCTTGATCGCGTTGTAGGCCCAGCGCTGGTCGAGGCCCATCAAGGGCCCGTGGTCGCCGGAGACGCCGAGCAGCCGGCGGATGGCCGGGTTCGGGCTCTCCAGCATCGCCTCCACATTGGCCTGGGTGACACCCAGCTCCTCCGCCTCGATCAGCGCGTAGACGGTCCAGCGGACGATGTCGAACCACTGGTCGTCGCCGTGGCGTACCGCGGGTGCCAGCGGTTCCTTGCTGATGATGTCGGGCAGGACCACGTGGTCGGCCGGGTTCTGCAATGCGCTGCGGACACCGGCGAGCTGCGAGGCATCGGTGCTGAAGGCATCGCACCGGCCGGAGATATAGGCCGTGCGGGTCTCGACGTTCTGGTCGAACACCAGGGGCTGGATGCGGATGGTGTTGGCGCGTGCCCAGTCCGCGAGGTTCAGCTCGTTGGTGGTGCCGGAGGTCACGCAGATGGTGGCGCCGTCGAGGTCCCGCGCACGGGCGAGATTCAGGCTGCGGCGCACCAGGAAGCCCTGGCCGTCATAGAAGGTCACCGCGGTGAAGTTCAGCCCGTTGGCGGTGTCCCGCGTCTGGGTCCAGGTGGTGGTGCGCGCCAGCAGGTCGATCTGGCCGGACTGCAGCGCCGGCAGCCGCGCCTGGGACGACAGCACGGACCAGCGCACCTTGCCCGCATCGCCGAGTACCGCCGCGGCGACGGCGCGGCAGGTGTCCGCGTCGAGCCCCCGGAAGACGCCCTGGCTGTCCATGACGCCGAAGCCCGGTGCCCCCGGATGTGCCCCGCAGAGAAGTGCGTCGCGGGCGCGCACGGCCTCCAGCGTCGGTCCCGGCGTCGCCATGGTTTGCGCTGCCGCCACCGTCGCCGTGCCGGCAATGGCCAATATTGCCGCCGCCATGGTTAGAACCGATTTTCTCATTGCGGCCGTTCCCCCTGGTGTTCCGCCCCGGCGATTCCCGCCGGTCTCGCGGCATGATGCCGGGCAAGTGCGGGGCCGCAAAGCCGCCATCCGCCACCCGCGCCGCCTCATGGTGCCGCCAGCCAGGCGGTGATCGGGAAGGCCAGCGCCGCGGCCAGGGAGGAGAACAGCACGGCGGCCGAGACCTCATCCGCGGCGGCGTGGTTGCGCTGGGCCATGACGAAGGCGTTGCTCGCCGTCGGCATCGCCGCCAGCAGCACGCCGGCATGCACCCAGAACGGCTCCAGCCCCAGCACCGGCCCGAGGATCGTCCAGACCAGCAGCGGATAGGCCACCAGCTTCGCCACCGCCGCCCCGCCCGCTACCGCCAGCAGGCCGCGGTCGATCCGCAGCCGCGCGAGCGTGCCGCCGAGGGCAAACAGCGCGGTCGGCCCCGCGGCGCCGCCGAGGAAGCCGAGGAAGCGGTCCACCGGCCCCGGGAAGGCCAGGCCGCTGGCCCCGACCAGTGCCCCGGCGCCGATCGACAGCAGCACCGGGTTCAAGGCGACCGACCGCAGCGCCCGCGCCGCGTTGCGCAGGCCCGCCCCGGGAATGGCCGGCGCCATCAGCAGGGAGCCGAGCGCCAGCACCACCGCCACCTCGGACATGATGGACATGGCGATCGGCCCGGCCCCGCGCTCGCCGAGCAGCGGCAGCAGCAGCGGTGGCCCGAGGTAGCCGACATTGCCCATCGCTGCCGCCGCGCCGATCGCCGCCGCCGGCCCGCGCCGGCGCCAGGGCAGGGCCATCGCCATGACCGCCCCGAAAATGATCAGGCAGGCGCCGAGATAGCCGAGGAAGAAGCCTGGCTCGAAGCTCCGGCTCAGGGGTTGCGCCGCCATCAGCCGCAGCAGCAGCGCCGGCAGGGCGAAGAGGAAGGCGAATGCCCCGATCGCATCGACCATCGCCGGCTGGATCAGGCGCCAGTACGCCGCCCCCCAGCCCAGGCCGATGACGGCGAAGATCGGCAGGCACAGGGACAGGAAGGCAATCACCCGGCCACCATAGCGCGGGCGGCTTGCCCCGTCCCGCCCGACGCGCTTGGCTGTGCCGGGCAAGGGGAGGAACGGCAATGGACTTCGGCATCGCCATGGCGACGGACGCCGAGAGCTGGAAGCTGACGCAACGGGCCGAGGAACTCGGCTTCCGCACGGCCTGGTTCTACGACACCCAGATGCTGAGCGCGGACTGCTTCGTCGCGATGGGCGCGGCGGCGATGAAGACCTCGCGCATCCGGCTCGGCACCGGGGTGCTGATCCCGTCCAACCGCATCGCCGCCGTCACCGCCAATGCCTTCGCCAGCCTGAACAAGCTGGCGCCCGGGCGGATCGACATGGGCATCGGCACCGGCTTCACCGGGCGGCGGGCGATGGGCCTCGGCGCGATGAAGCTGAAGGACTTCGAGGAGTACATCCGGGTGATGCTGGCGCTGCTGCGCGAGGAAACCGTGGAGACCGAGATCGAGGGCGCCATGAGGAAGATCCGCTTCCTCAACCCGGACCTCGGGATGATCGAAACCCGCACGCCGATGCGCCTGCACCTGGCCGCCGCCGGGCCGCGGGCGCGGGCGCTGACCGCGCGGCTCGGCGCCGGCTGGATCAATTTCTTCAGCGACGTGCCCGCCGCCGTCGCCATGCTGGCCGAGATGCAGGGCGCCTGGGCCGCCGCCGGGCAGCCGAAGGACGCGCTGGCGGCGACCGCCTTCGTGCTCGGCTGCGTGCTGGCCGAGGGCGAGCCGCATGACAGCCCGCGCGCCATGGCCCAGGCCGGGCCGCGCGCCGCCGTGCTGCTGCACCGGGCGGCGGATGAGGTGCTGTCCGGCCTGCCCAACATCTCCCCGGTGCCGCGAAAGCTGCCGCGCGGCGGTGGAGGGCTATGTGGCGCTGGCGAAGACCTTCGAGCCGAAGGACGCGCCCTGGCTGGAGAACCACCGCGGCCACCTGATGTTCGTGAAGCCGGAGGAAAAGCCCTTCGTCACCGCCGAGATGATCCGCATCAGCAGCTTCACCGCGACCGAGGCCGAGCTGAAGCAGCGGGTCGGCGACCTCAGGGATGCCGGCTACACCGAGTTCACGGTGCAGATCCTGCCGGGCCAGGAAGCGGCGATCGAGGATTGGGGGCGGATCCGCCGGGCCTTCGCCTAGGCCTCCGCCAGCGCCGCCTCCACCGCCGCCGCCGTGCGGAACAGCGCGGCGTCGGCCATGTGCTCGCCGCTCAGCATCAGCCCGACCGGCGCCTCGCCGGGCCGGTGGATGGGCAGGCTGATGCTGCAGCGGTCGAGGAAGTTGAAGGCGGCGGTGTTGCGCAGCAGCAGCATGTTGATGCGGTTGTATTCGGCTTCCGCTTCCACCTCGGCCAGGGCGGGCGGGATGATGGCGCAGGTGGGCGTCACCACCGCATCGAAGGCCTCGGTGCGCTTCGCCACGGCGGCGCCGATGCGGGCGCGGGCGGCAACCAGGTCGATGTAGTCGGCCGCGCCCATGCGCTCCCCGCGGCGGATGCGGGCCAGGATGCGGGGGTCGTAGCCGTTGCCCTTCGCGGCGATCAGTTCGCGGTGCCACGCCCAGGCCTCGCTGGCGGCGAAGCCGCCGGTGGCGTTGGCCACGGAGATCTCCGCCAGCTCGGGGATGTCGAACAGCTCGATCCGCGCCCCGGCGGCCGCCAGCCGGGACAGGGCGCGCTGGAAGGTGTTGCCCACCACCGTGTCGATGTCGTCGGTGAGGAAGGTGCGCCGGGGCAGGCCGAGCCGCAGCCCGGCCAGCGCCCGATGGGCGACCGGCTGCGGGTTCTCCTCGCCGCTGATGATGGCGTCCAGCAGGGCGCAGCAGGCGACGCTGCGGGCCAGCGGCCCCACTGAATCGAGCGAGGGGGCGAGCGGCAGCACCCCGGTGATGGGCACCCGCCTCGCCGTCGGCTTGTAGCCCACCACGCCGCACAGCGCCGCCGGCACCCGGCAGGACCCGCCGGTATCCGTCCCCAGGCCGCCGAAGCCCATGTGGTCCGCCGCCGCCACCGCCGCGCCGGAGGAAGACCCGCCCGGCAGCCGCCCCGTCGCCCGGTCCCAGGGGCTGAGGGGGGTGCCGTGATGCGGGTTCACGCCAAGGCCGGAGAAGGCGAATTCCACCATGTTGGTCCGGCCGATGACGACGAAGCCCTGGCGCCGCAGCCGCGCCACCACCGGGGCATCCTGCGCCGCGGCAGGGGCGTCCCGCAGCACGACGGAGCCGGCGGGCGTCGGGTGCCCGTGCTCGTCGAACAAATCCTTCACCGTGATGGGGATGCCGGCCCAGGGGCTTGGCGCCCGGCCGATGTGGCGCAGCGCGTCCATGGCGCGGGCCTCGGCACGGGCGGCGGCGGCATGGACCGCGGTGAAGGCGCGCTTGCCTTCGCCGGCGGGGTCGGCGACGCGATCCAGCGCGGCATCGACCAGGGCTTCGGCGGAGATGCGGCCGCTGGCCAGGGCGGCGGCGGCGTCGGCGATGTGTTGCATGGCGCCGATGCTGGCCAGGAACCGGCCGCACGGCAAGCCTGGATACGGCTAGTCCGGATCGTTGGCGGGCGGCACCCGGGCAATCTCGGCCATGGCCAGCGGGAACAACAGGACGCCGAGCATCCAGCCTTCCAGCAGTTGGAATCCGTCCTCGGTGTCGTCGCCGGCCATGGTGGCTATTCCCTCAGCACCGCGACATGAACCGCGGACCGAAGCGACGGTTCCCCATGCTCAATGAATTTCCGGCTCGGGTGTCGGCGCGCCGGCTTCCAGGAAGTCGAAGTCGCAGCCCTCGTCGGCCTGGCGGACGTGCTGGAGGTGGAGCGCCGTCCAGCCGCGGGCATAGCGTTGCGGCGGCGCGACCCAGGCGGCGCGGCGGCGTTCCAGCTCGGCCGCGTCGACCAGCAGATCGAGGCTGCGGTTCGGCACGTCCAGCCGGATGAGGTCGCCGTCCCGGACCAGTGCCAGCGGCCCGCCGATATGGGATTCAGGTGCCACATGCAGCACGCAGGTGCCGTAGCTGGTGCCGGACATGCGCGCATCGGAAAGCCGCACCATGTCCCGCACGCCCTGCTTCAGCAGCTTCTTCGGGATCGGCATCATGCCCCATTCCGGCATGCCGGGCCCACCCTGCGGCCCGGCCTGGCGCAGCACCAGCACGCTGTCGGCGGTGACCTCCAGCGCCGGGTCGTCGAGCCGTGCGGCCAGGTCGTTGTAGTTCTCGAACACCACCGCCGGGCCGGTGTGGGTCAGCAGGCGCGGATCGGCGGCGCTGGTCTTGATGACGGCGCCGCGCGGGGCGAGGGTGCCGCGCAGGATGGCGACGCCGCCTTCGGCCTGCAACGGCCGGTCGAGCGGGCGGATGATCTCCTCGTTGTGGATCTCGGCGCCTTCGAGGTTCTCGCCCAGCGTCGCGCCGGTCACGGTGCGCGCCGTGAGGTCGAGGTAGGGCGCCAGCCGGGCGAGGAAGGCCCGGGCGCCGCCGGCATAGAAGAAGTCCTCCATCAGGAAGGTGTCGCCGTTCGGCCGCAGGTTGGCGATCAGCGGCACCCGCCGGCTGATGGCATCGAACCGTTCCAGGTCGAGCTGGAAGCCGCCGCGCCGCGCCATGGCGATCAGGTGCGGGATGGCGTTGGTGGAGCCGCCGAAGGCCATGGTGGCGGTCACCGCATTGTCGATGCTGCCCTGGGTCAGCAGCCGGGCGGGGGTCTCGTCATCCCAGACCATGTCGACGATGCGCCGGCCGCAGGCCGTCGCCATGCGCGGGTGCGCCGAATTCGGCGGCCGGTATGGAGGAGGCACCGGGCAGGCTGAGGCCCATCGCCTCCACCGCCAGCATCATGGTTGCGGCGGTGCCGGCGGTCATGCAGGTGCCGAAGCTGCGGGCGATGCCGCTTTCCATGTCCTTCCACTGGGCCTGGCTGATGGTCCCGGCGCGCAGTTCGGCATGGTACTTCCAGACGTCGCTGCCGCTGCCGAGCTTCCGGCCCTGCCAGTTGCCCGACAGCATCGGCCCCGCGGGCACGAAGATGCAGGGCAGCCCGGCCGAGAGCGCGCCCATCACCAGCGCCGGCGGGGTCTTGTCGCAGCCGCCGAGCAGCACGAGGCCATCGCAGGGATGGCTGCGGGCGAGTTCCTCCGTCTCCATCGCCAGCAGGTTGCGGTACAGCATGCTGCTGGGCTTCTGGTACTGCTCGGTCACCGGATGCGCCGGCAGTTCCACCGGGAAGCCGCCGGCCTGCCAGACGCCACGCTTCACCTCATCCGCCCGGGTGCGGAAATGCGCGTGGCAGACGCTGAGGTCGGACCAGGTGTTGATGATGCCGATCACCGGCTTGCCGCGGAAATCCTGCTCGCTCAGCCCGGTCTGCAACAGGCGGGAGCGGTGGCCGAAGGCGCGGATGTCATCTACCCCGAACCAGCGGTGGCTGCGTAATTCCTCGGGCGTCTTGCGGCGCATGCGGCTTCCTTCGGGCGTGGCGTGCGGCGGGGCGGGCTATTCCGCCGCCCGCGCCATGGGTTGCGCCAGCAGCGGCACGGCGCCGGGCAGGGCATCGCCGGTCCATAGCGCCGCCAGCAGGGCTTCCGCCGCCTCGGCGCCCACCGCCGGCACCGTCAGTTCGCGGAATTTATCCGAGACCTCGGCATCCGACAGCGGCGCGTCCGGGTCGCCCTTGCGGGTCGGCTGGTAGCGGTACAGCTCGCGGCCATCGGTGAGGGTGATCCGGACCTTGGCGGCGCGGCGGCCGGGATAGGCATCGGCCAGCTCGGGATCAAGGCTGACGCTGACCTTCGGCATCACCGCGCGGATGGCCGGGTCGGCCATGGCCGCCGGCGCGAAGGCCGCCAGCCGCACGCCGCCCAGCACCAGCATGGCGCCGATGCAGTATTGCGCGGAGAAGCGGGCTTCCTGCTCGGTGGTCACCACCGGGCGGTCGCAGACATCCTTGGTGGCGCTGTAGCCGCCGAGGTGGATCTTCGCCACGTCCTCCGCGGTGAAGCCATGCTCCAGTTGCAGGTCGCGCACCGCATCAAGCCCGGCGAAGATGTGGCCGCAGCAGCCGTGGTTCTTGAAGGTGATCTCGGTGATGCAGATGCGCTGGTCGAGCCCCGCCAGCGCCTTGTCCCACTTGCCCGTGTCCTCGCTGGTGGCGGCGGCGAAGCCCACCGGGCCGTGCAGCACGTCCAGCGCGCCGGTCACCCCCGCCGCCGCGCCGATCGCCGCCAGCGCCCCGGCATCGGCGGCATGGCCGGGGTGCAGCGGCTTCGACATGCCGTCGGAGCGGAAGGCCTGCTGCAGCCCGCCGGCGAAGGTGGCGGCGGTGGCGATGGCATGCGCGGTCTGCATCGCATCGCAGTCCTGCAGCAGCGCCACCGCCGTGGCGGCGCCGAAGGTGCCGACCGTGCCGGTGGTGTGCCAGTAGCGGTAGTGGCTCGGCTGCACCGCCATGCCGATGCGGCAGGACACCTCGTAGCCGGCGGTGATGGCGCGCAGCAGCTGGTCCAGCGTCGCGCCGCGCGCCTGGGCGGCGGCCAGCGCCGCGCCAATGACGGGGCAGCCCGGGTGGTAGCCGGCATCGCGGAAGATGTCGTCGAACTCGACGCTGTGGCTGGCGGTCGCGTTGAGCAGCGCGGCATGGCGCAGCGGCCCGGCCATGCCGTCCACGTAGCAGATGGCTCGCCCCGGCCCCCGCTCCGCCGCCATCGCCGCCGCCAGCAGGGTGGCCGGCGGCTGGGAGCAGCCGGGCAGCAGCGCCGCGAACCAGTCGATCAGCGCCCGCCGCGCGTGGTGCGCGACGGCCTCCGGCATCGGCCGGCTGCGCCAGGACACGGCGTGCTCGGCGAGGGTGAGGAGCGGGTTGGCCATGGCTTACTCCTTTCGGGAAGCCCGCCCGGTACACGCACCGGGCCAGGCGGCCCGTGGTGGCCGGGCGGGGCTACGCGTTGCCGCGCAGCACCTCCTGGTTGATGACCACGTCGGGGTCCAGCTTGCCGTCGAACACCTGCAATATGCTTTCGGCGCAGGACAGCGCCATGCGCCGCAGCCCCTGCTCCGTGGCGGCGGCGGAATGCGGCGTCAGCACCACGTTCGGCAGCTTCAGCAGCGGGTTGTCGGGCGTGGCGGGCTCGTCCCAGAACACGTCCAGGCCGGCCGCCGCGAGATGCCCGCTGGTCAGCGCCCCGGCCAGCGCCTTCTCGTCCACCAGGGTGCCGCGGGCGGTGTTCACCAGCACCGCGCCGCGTTTCATGCTGGCGAGGAATTCGGCGTTGACGCTGCCGCGGGTCTTTTCGTTGCTGGGCAGGTGGATGGTGACGACATCCGCCTCCGCCAGCCCCGCCGCCAGGTCCTTCACCGGGATGAAGCCGGCGCCCTTGATGGTGTTCTGCGGAATGAAGGGGTCGCGCACCAGCACCTTCATCCCGAAGGCGGCGGCCAGCCGCGCGACGCGCCCGCCGATGCGGCCGAAGCCCATCACCAGCAGGGTGCGGCCGGCGAGGTCGAAGGTCGCCGGGACCGGCGGGTTGGACCAGCGCAACTCGCGCGTCGCGGCATCGTAGAAGCGGGTCTGCCGGGCGATGTTCAGCAGCAGCATCATCGCGTGCTCGGCGACACTGGTGGCGTTGGCGTCCGGCGTCACGGTCAGCGGGATGCCGCGCTCGGTCAGCGCTGGCACATCGACCGCGTCATAGCCCACGCCATGCCGCGCGACGATGCGCAGGTTGGATGCATGGGCGAGGAAGGCGCGGTTGATCGGCGTGGCGCGGACGATCACCGCATCCGCCTTCGGCATGGCGGCGGCGATGGTGGTCTCGTTCACCGGGTCCAGCACCTCCACCGTCACGCCCGGGCGGGCGCGCAGCAGCGCCAGGGCTTCGGGGTGGACGGGGCGGAGGCAGACGACATGCGGCATGAACGGGTTCCTGATCGGTAGGGTGCGGCGGCGGAGCGGCGAAGCCGGCCGCCCCGCCAACTGCTTCAGCTCATTGCAGGTGGGCGGCCTTGCCCATGATGGCCTCGCGCATCCGCGCCTGCAGGATGGCCGCCTCGCGCGGCGGCAGCACCAGCGGCAGGGTCTGCTCGTCGATCTTCACCTGGGCGAAGAGCGGCCCGTCGCCGGCGTGGATGGCGCTCGCGCAGCGCCTCCACCTCGGCCGGGGTCTTGACCAGCCGGCAATCGCCGATGCCGGCGCCGCGGGCCATGGCGGCGAGGTCCACGCCGTGCCGGGTGTGGGTTTCCTGCATGCCGGTCTCGCCGTAATGCTCGTTGTCGAGCACCACGACCGAGAGGTTCTTCGGCGCCTGCACCGCGATGGTCGCCAGGCGCCGACGCCCATCAGCATCTCGCCGTCGCCGGTGATGACCAGCACCTTGCGGGTCGGCTGCGCCAGCGCGAGGCCGAGGCCCATCATCGCCGCGCCGCCCATGCCGCCCCAGAGCGGCAGGTTTTCGGGGCAGTCGCCGGCCGCGGTGATGTCCCAGGCGGGGGCGCCGAGGCCGCCGATCACCAGCATGCCGCCGCGGTCTTCCAGCAACGCGCGCGACCACGGTACGGCGGAGCAGCTTGCCGGTCGTGCCGGTTTCGATCTTGCCCATGGCCTTACTTCCCGAAGTGTCTTGGCGCCGATGACGCGCTGGCCGATCAGCGTCGCGGTCGGCCGGTAGGTGTTGAAGGCCATCCGCAGCGTCGCGTTGACGGTGGGGGCGATGTCCTCCGGCGTATCGGCGCGCTTGACCAGCGTGCCCATGGCTTCCAGCACGGTCTGGGTGGCGTTGCCCATCGGCACCTGGAAGGGGTTGAACTCGCCGTAGTCGCCGCGCATGGTCACGATCATCGGCAGCGGCGTGCGGTGGGCGATCGCCACGGACAGCATGTTGATGCAGTTGCCGACGCCGCTCGATTGCATCAGCAGCACGCCCTTCTCGCCACCCAGCCAGGCGCCGAAGAGCATGCGCGATGCCTTCCTCCTCGGTGGTCAGGGTCACCACCTTGATGTCGTTGTCCGCCAGGCACCGCTTGATGAGGCGGGAATGCCCGGCATCCGGCACCAGCGCCACCTGGCGGATGCCGTGTTCCTTCAGCAGGTCGTAGATCTGGTCGGGCCAATCCTCGGCGGCATCGGATGCCGATGCCAATTGCTCGCGTTGCATGCGCTTCCTCACTCGGGTTGCCGCAGCATCCCGCGCCGCGCCCAGGCTGGCAAGACCGGGGGCCGGCGGGCTAGATGGGCGGGACAGGAGATCGGCCATGGCCTTCGCCCAGGCGGTTGGCGGCACCCGCTATGCATTCCCCGACCTGCGGACCCTGCTGGCGCGGGCCACGCCGCTGCGGTCCGGCGACGTGCTGGCCGGCATCGCCGCGGCAAGCGCCGCCGAACGGGTGGCCGCCCAGCGTGCCCTGGCCGACCTGCCGCTGCGCCACTTCCTCACCGAGGCGGTGGTGCCCTACGAGGCGGACGAGGTCACCCGGCTGATCCTCGACAGCCATGACCCGGCCGCCTTCGCCCCCATCGCCCACCTCACGGTCGGCGGCTTCCGCGACTGGCTGCTGGCGGCCGGGCCGGCGGCGCTGCCGGCGCTGCGGCCAGGGGCTGACGCCTGAGATGGTGGCCGGGGTCAGCAAGATCATGCGGCTGCAGGACCTGGTGGCGATCGCCGCGAAGTGCCAGGTGACGACCCGCTTCCGCAACACCCTCGGGCTGCCCGGCCGGCTCTCGATCCGGCTCCAGCCGAACGACCCGGTGGACGACCCGCGCGGCATCGCCGCCGCCATCCTGGATGGGCTGCTGCTCGGCGCCGGGGATGCGGTGATCGGGGTGAACCCGGCGACCGACAACCTGGAAACCACCATCCGCGTGCTGGAACTGCTGGACGCGGTGCGCCAGCGCTACGCCATCCCGACCCAGAGCTGCGTCCTCGCCCATGTCACCACCAGCCTGCTGGCGATGGAGCGCGGCGCGCCGGTGGACCTGGTGTTCCAGTCGATCGGCGGGACGGAGGCGGTGAACCGCAGCTTCGGCGTCTCCCTCGCCCTGCTGGCGGAGGCGCGGGCGGCGGCGCTTTCGCTCAACCGCGGCACCCTGGGCGACAACTGCATGTATTTCGAGACCGGCCAGGGCAGCGCCCTCTCGGCCGATGCGCATCACGGGGTTGACCAGCAGACCATCGAGGCGCGCGCCTATGCCGTGGCGCGCGGCCTTCGAGCCGCTGCTGGTGAACAGCGTGGTCGGCTTCATCGGGCCGGAATACCTGTTCGACGGCAAGCAGATCACCCGCGCCGGGCTGGAGGACCATTTCTGCGGCAAGCTGCTCGGCCTGCCGATGGGGGTGGATGTCTGCTACACCAACCACGCCGAGGCCGATCAGGACGACATGGACGCGCTGCTGACCCTGCTCGGTGTCGCCGGCGTCACCTATGTGATGGGCGTGCCCGGGGCGGATGACGTGATGCTGGCCTACCAGAGCACCTCCTTCCACGACGGGCTGTATGTGCGGTCGGCGCTCGGCAAGCGCCCGGCCCCGGAATTCGAGGCATGGATGGAGCAGATGGGCATCGAGGCCGCCAGCGGCGCCGGGCTGTTGCCGGGCCGCATGGCGCCGGCGCTGGTCGGGCTTTCGTGACCACGCCATCCCGCTGGGTCGACCTGCGCCGCTTCACCGCCGCCCGGGTAGGGCTCGGCCGCGCCGGCCATGGCCTGCCGACCGCGGCGCATCTCGATTTCCAGGAAGCCCATGCGCAGGCGCGGGATGCGGTGCATTCGGCGCTGGATGCGGAGGCGCTGGAAGCGGCCATCGCCCCGCTCGGCCTGCCGGTGCTGCGGGTGGTGAGCCAGGCGGCGGATCGCCGGGCCTATCTGCTGCGGCCCGACCTCGGCCGCCGGCTGCGCGATGCCGACCGCGCCGCCCTGCCGGCCGCGCCCGGTGCCTTCTTGTTCGTGGTGGCCGATGGGCTTTGCGCCACCGGGGTGCAGGTGCAGGCGCCGGCGCTGCTGGCCGCCGCCCTGCCGCTGCTGCGCCGCGCCGGGCTGGCGGTGGCGCCGGTCATCCTTGCCAGCCAGTCGCGGGTCGCGCTGGGCGACGACATCGGCGAGGCGATGGGCGTTGCCATGGTCGCGGTGCTGATCGGCGAGCGGCCCGGCCTCAGCGCCACCGACAGCCTCGGCCTCTACCTGACGCTCGGCCCCCGGCGTGGGCGGACGGATGCGGAGCGCAACTGCATTTCCAACATCCGCCCGGGCGGGCTGGGCGCCGCGGCGGCGGCAGAGAAGCTGCTGTGGCTCACCGGCGCGGCGCTGCGGCTGGGCGCGACGGGCGTGGCACTGAAGGATGAGCAGCCGGCGACGCCGCTGCTCCGGCCATGATGATCCCGGTCACCAGCCGCATCGCCATCTCCGAGGATGAGCTGACGGAGGATTTCATCCGCTCCTCCGGCCCCGGCGGGCAGAATGTCAACAAGGTGGAGACGGCGGTGCAGCTTCGCTTCAACGCGCGGCTGTCGCCCAACCTGCCGGACGCGGTGCGCCACCGGCTGGAGAAGCTGGCCGGGCACCGGCTGACCCAGGACGGCGTCGTCATCATCACCGCCCAGCGCCACCGCACCCGCGAGCGCAACCGGGAAGACGCGCTGGAACGCCTGCTGGAGCTTATCCGCGAGGCCGCCGTGCCGCCCCCGCCGCCGCGCCGCCCGACCCGGCCCACCCTCGGCTCGAAGAAGCGCCGGCTGGAGGGCAAGGCGCGGCGGGCCGACGTGAAGAAGGGCAGGGGCCGGCAGCCGGGGGATTAGGCCTGGATCAGCCGAGCATCTGGCCGCCGTCGACGATGACGGTCTGCCCGGTCACCCAGCCGGCCAGCGGGCTGGCGAGGAACAGCGCGACATTCGCCACCTCCTCCGGCGTGCCGAGCCGGCCGAACGGAATGCCGGCGAGGATGTTGTTGTACAGCCCGGGGTTGGAGGTCTTCCGCGCCTCCCACGAGCCGCCGGGGAATTCGATGGAGCCCGGCGCCACCGCATTCACCCGGATGCCCTTCGGTGCATACATCGCCGCCTGGGAGGCGGTGTAGTTGATGAGCAGCGCCTTCACCGCGGCATAGGCCGGGGTGCGGGTCGAGGGCCGGAAGCCCGAGATGGAGGAAACATTGATGATGCTGCCGCGCCCCGCTTCCAGGAAGGGCAGGGCGGCGTGGCTGGCGCGCACCGTCGCCATCACATCGACCGAAAGGCCGAGCGCCCAGGCTTCCTCGGTATCCGGGGAGCCGAAGCCGCTGGCGTTGTTCACCAGCACGTCGATGCCGCCCAGCGCCGCCGCGGCCGCCGCGACATAGGCCTTCACCGCCGCGCCGTCGCCGAGGTCGCACTCCGCCGCATGCGCCGGCACGCCGAGCGCCTCGATCCCGGCCTGCGTCGCCGCCAGCGGCCCGGCGCTGCGGGCGCAGATGGAAACCGCGGCACCCGCGCCGGCGAAGCCCAGCGCCATCGACCGGCCGATGCCACGGCTGCCGCCGCAGACCACCACGCGCTTGCCCTTGAAATCGAACATCCTGCCGTCCCCGCCGTGGTTTGCCGGTGGCAGGCTGACGAAGCCGGGCAGGCAGGGCAAGCCCCGGAGCCCCGCCCCGGGGGCGGACGCTAGGCCGCCGCCTCCAGCTCCGGGCTGTGCAGCATCATCGAGGTCTGCAGCAGATAGGCGCGCTGCCGCTCCGGGCTCTGCCCGATCGCCTGCAACCTGGCGGCGTTGGCCGCGCGGGCCGCCGGTGACCGCTCGAGCAGCATCTGGCGGTTCCAGCCGGCCTGCTGCCGGGCGAGGTCGACCGCCGCCTCGCGCCGCTGCCGCCCGTACTGCCCGAGGAGGCCGAGCGGGGCGCCCCGCCATACCGCGGCCAGCGCGCCGGCCAGTTCGATGGCGTCATGCACGCCGCCATTGATGCCCATGCCGCCGAGCGGGTTGTTCACATGCGCCGCATCGCCGGCCAGCAGCACCCGGCCCGAGACATAGCGTTCGGCCACCCGCTCATGCACCCGGTAGGCGGTGCGATGCCGCAACTCATAGGGCGAGCCGGTCGGCAGCACCTCCTGCATGCGGGCCTGCAGCCGGCTTTCGGACATCATCCGGCCCTCGCCCTCCGCCGGATCGGCCGGCAGCAGCAACTGCCACAGCAGCCGGTTCCGCATCAGCACGAACCAGCCCTCGGGATCGGCCACATAGGCCATGTTGGCGAGGTTCGGGATCGCCTCGTGGAAGGGGTAGGGGGTCGAGAGGGCCAGGTAGAGTTCCGGCTCGGACAGCGCCTCGAAGCCGATGCCGGCGGCCCGGCGGACCGTGCTGCGGGCGCCATCGGCGCCGATCAGGAAGCCGCCCTCCAGTTCCTCCGTGCTGCCGTCCCGCCGGGTGACGGACAGGAACACCGCATCGGCGGTCTGCCGCAGGCCGGTGGTGCGGGCATCGTACAGGAAGGTGACGTCCGGGTTGGCCGCCAGCCGATCGCGCAGCAGCCGGGTCAGCCGCCACTGCTCGCACTGCAGCCGGTAGGGGTGGCGGGTGTCGTTCCGCAACACCCCGAGGTCGAAGGTGGCCACCGTCCCGGAGGCCCGGTCGCGGTACTGCCAGGTGGGGCAGGCCAGCCCCATCGCCAGCATCGGCCCGACCACGCCGAAGGGTTCCAGCATGTCGAGCGTCGGCGGGTGGAAGGTGGAGGCGCGGAGGTCGTCCGGCAGGTCCTGCTCGGGCTCCACGATGGTGACCGGAATGCCGTTGTTCGCCAGTGCGGCGGCGGCGACCAGTCCGGTCGGGCCGGCGCCGGCGATCAGGATGCGTCGGGATCCTGTAGCTGCCATTCTAGTAACCATCCCCATGTCAATATATTTCTGGGCCACGCGGCGGGTCGGTTGACCCTTTATTGGTAACATTTTCGCGCGTTTTAGCAACCCTTGATTGGTGCCTTGGCCAAAGGTTGTCATCCTTCGTGACGGAAAGCCGGCATGTCATGCCTTGATGGTGGCGCCGCGGCGGGCATTTGTTGAAGCCATGATCATCTCCCTGCCGCTCCCCTGGATTTCCCGTCATCCTCGCGTCGCCCTGGTGCGGTTGCAGGGCACCATCTCGGCCCGGCCGGGCTTCGCCGGGGGGATGAGCCTGGCCTCGGTCGCCCCTGCGCTGGACCGCGCCTTCTCGCTGAAGCGGGCGGCGGCGGTGTTCCTCGTCATCAACTCGCCCGGCGGATCGGCGGTGCAGTCGAGCCTGATCGCCGGCCGCATCCGCCGCCTGGCGGAGGAAAAGAAAGTGCCGGTGATCGCCTGCGTCGAGGATGCGGCGGCCTCGGGCGGCTACTGGATCGCCTGCGCGGCGGACGAGATCGTGGCGGACCCGGCCTCCATCCTCGGCTCCATCGGGGTGATCGCCGCCGGCTTCGGCTTCAGCGAGGCGATGCAACGGCTCGGCGTCGAGCGGCGGCTGCGGACCGCGGGTGCCGATAAGAGCTTCTGGGACCCGTTCCGGCCGGAACAGCCGGATGACGTCGCCCGGCTCGACACCCTGCTGGAGGAATTGCACGGCGAATTCCGCGACTGGGTGCTGTCCCGCCGTGGCGGGCGTCTGAAGGTGCCGGCCGAGACGCTGTTCACCGGGCAGTTCTGGCCCGGCCGCCGGGCGGTGGCGCTGGGCCTCGCGGATTCGCTGGGCGATGCCGCCGGGGAGGCGAAGCGGCGGTATGGCGACAAGACCCGCTTGGTGCCCATCGGCGGGCCGCGGCAGCCGCTGCTGCGCCGCCTGCTGCCCGGGCTTTCGGCGGAGGCGCTGATCGCCGCCGCCGAGGAACGGGCAGCCTGGGCGCGGCTGGGGCTCTAGGCCTCCACCTGCCGCAGCCATTCCTGCAGGTTGTAGTAGGTGGTCACCCGGCTGATCCGCCCGGCCTCGACCGCGAAGAAGGCGCCGGCTGGCAGGCGGTAGCGTTGCCCCCTGGCCGGCGGCAGCGGGGCATCGGTCGCCAGGTATTCGCCGGCGACGGTGAACTCCGCCGCGGCGCGGGTGCCGGTCGGGTCCACCATTACCACGAGGTCGGTGATCGCTTCCCGGTAGGAGCGATCCATGTGCCCGAGGAAGTCGCGGAAGGCGGGTTTGCCCACCTCCCGCGGTCCCTGGTTCACGTCATGGACCACATCCTCGGCGAGCAGGGCCAGCATCGCCTCCCGGTCGCCGATGCCGAAGGCGGCGTAGTAGGCACGGATCAGTGTTTCGGTTTCGGTCATTCGGCCACTCCGGCTGCAGGCGCCCTACTATGTTCCGCGGCGGCGGCATGGCAAAAGGCGCCGCATGCAGACCGCCAGCCCCGCCTTGCGCGCCCCGAGCTTGCAGACCAAGCCGCTCAGCTTCCAGGACATCATCCTGCGGTTGCACAGCTATTGGTCGGCCCAGGGCTGCCTGATCCTGCAGCCCTACGACATGGAGGTCGGCGCCGGCACCTTCCACCCGGCGACGACCCTGCGGGCGCTGGGGCCGAAGCCCTGGAAGGCGGCCTATGTGCAACCCAGCCGTCGCCCCTCGGACGGCCGCTACGGCGAGAATCCGAACCGGCTGCAGCACTACTACCAGTACCAGGTCATCCTGAAGCCCAGCCCGGCGGACCCGCAGGCCCTGCTGCTGGACGCCTACCGGGCGATCGGTATCGACCCGCAGGTGCACGACTTCCGCTTCGTCGAGGACGACTGGGAAAGCCCGACGCTGGGCGCCTGGGGCCTCGGCTGGGAAGTCTGGTGCGACGGCATGGAGGTGACGCCAGTTCACCTATTTCCAGCAGGTCGGCGGCATCGACTGCGAAGTGCCGTGCTGCGAGCTGACCTACGGCCTGGAGCGGCTGGCGATGTACCTGCAGGGCGTGGAGAACGTCTACGACCTCGACTTCAACGGCGCCAGGGCGTGAAGCCTACGGCGACGTGTTCCTGCGCGCCGAGCGCGAGTACAGCGCCCACAATTTCGAATATCGCCGAACCGCGATGCTGTTCCGCCACTTCGAGGATGCCGAGACGGAATGCGCCGCGCTGCTGGAGCGACGAGCTGGCGCTGCCGGCCTACGACCAGTGCATCAAGGCCAGCCACCTCTTCAACCTGCTCGATGCCCGCGGCGCCATCAGCGTGACCGAGCGCGCTGCCTATATCGGCCGCGTCCGGGCGCTGGCGAAGGGCTGCTGCGAGGCCTGGCTGCAGGCGAGCAGGACCCGGCGGCAGCGCCCCATGGGAACCCCCGGAGCCTTGGCCTAGACGATGCCCGAACTCCTCTCGAGCTGTTCTCCGAGGAAATCCCCGCCCGCATGCAGGCCCGGGCGGCGGAGGATCTCGCCCGCCTGCTGCATGCCGAGCTGCGCGCGCTGATGCCGGCGCCGCCGCGCACCTGTCCGGCCCGCGCCGCCTCGCCCTGGTCGGCGAGATGGCGTGCCCGGGCCGAGCGCCGGCAAGCGAGGAACGCGGCCCGCGCGTCGGCGCGCCCGGACCAGGCGCTGGAAGGCTTCCTCCGCAAGCATGGCGCCAGCGCAGGAGCAGCTGACGCCAGGAAGGGCCAGTTCTGGGTGCTGCGAAGCCCGGCGAGGTGACGCTGGCGCGCCGATATCCTGGCCGACGCGGTGCCGGCCGTGCTGCGCAGCTTCCCCTGGCCGAAGTCCATGCGCTGGGGCAGCAGCGACTTCGCCTGGGTGCGCCCGCTGCAACGCATCTCTGCCGTCTTCGACGGCGAGCCGGTGCGCTTCGCCCTGGCGCATGGCGATGACGCCGTGCATGGGCTGGTGGCCGGCGACCTGACCGAGGGCCACCGCTTCCTGGCGCCCGAGCCCTTCGCCGTACGAGACTTCGCCGACTACCAGGACCGCTGCACGCGCCGCTTCGTGGTGCTCGATGCGGCCGAGCGGCGAGCGGCTGATCGAGGCCGGCATCGCCGCGCCTCGCCGCCGACGAAGGGCTGGAGCTGGTGCCGGACCGCGGCCTGCTGGACGAGGTCGCCGGGCTGGTCGAATGGCCGGTGCCGCTGCTCGGCCGCATCGACGACGCCTTCATGGACCTGCCGCCGGAGGTGATGCGCACCACCATGCGGGTGAACCAGCGCTACTTCGCGCTGCGGACGCCGGATGGCGCGCTCGGCGCCGCGCTTCGTCTTCGTCGCCAACATCGACGCCGAGCGATGGCGGCGCCGCGCATCGTCGCCGGCAACGAGCGGGTGCTGCGCGCCCGGCTGGCCGATGCCCGCTTCTTCTGGGACCAGGACCGCCGGCAGACGCTGGAAGAGTTCCTGCCGAAGCTGGACGGCGTGGTCTTCCACGCCAGGCTCGGCACGCAGGGCGAGCGGGTGCGGCGGCTGGACCGGCTGGCGCGCGCTGATCGCCCGCAGGTCGGCGCCGACATCGGCCTGGCCGCGCGCGCCGCGCAGCTGGCCAAGGCGGACCTGGCCAGCGGCATGGTCGGCGAGTTCCCCGAACTGCAGGGCATCATGGGCCGCTACTACGCCCTGGCCGATGGCGAGGACCCGCGCGTGGCCGAGGCCATCGGCGAGCCACTACCGGCCGCTCGGCCCGGCGGATGCGGTGCCGGCCGAGCCCGTCGCGCGTCGCCGTGGCGCTGGCCGACAAGCTGGACACAGCTGGTCGGCTTCTTCGCCGTCGGCGAGAAGCCGACCGGCTCGGGCGATCCCTTCGCGCTGCGCCGCGCGGCGCTCGGCGTCATCCGCATGATCGCGGGAACGGGCTGCGGCTGCGGCCTGGCCGGGCTGATCGGGCAGGCGTTCTTCGGCTTCCCCAGGCGACCGGCAGCACCGCCAGCCCGGAATTCGGCATGGCGGTCGCCGCCGAGAAGCTGAACGCCGGCTGGCAGCCGCCGCCCGATGCCGACCACCCGCCGATGGTGGCCGCCTTCGCCGCCGGGCTGCTGGACTTCCTGGCCGACCGCCTCCGCGTCCAGCTCCGGGCCGAGGGTGCCCGCCACGACCTGGTCGCCGCCGTCTTCGGCGCGACGGCGACGACGACCTGGTCCGCCTGCTGGCCCGCGCGAGGCGCTGGAGACGCTGCTGGCCACCGACGACGGCGCCAACCTGCTGGCCGCCTACAAGCGCGCCGCCAACATCCTGCGGATCGAGGAAGAAGGACGGGCCGCATCGACGGGCCGGTCGATGCCGGCCTGCTGGCGCTGCCGGCCGAAGCCGACGCTCGCCGCCGCGGTCGAGGCCAGCGGCCGGCGAGGTCGCCGCCGCCTCGCCGCCGAGGACTTCGCCGCGGCCATGGCCGCGCTGGCCGGCGCTGCGGCCGCCGCTCGATGCCTTTTTCGACACGGTGACGGTGAACGACCCCGATCCGGAACTCAGCGCGCCAACCGGCTGCGCTTGCTCAGCAGGCTCCGCGCTGCCATGGATGCGGTGGCGGACTTCTCGAAGATCGAAGGTGAGCTCACGGCATGGCACACTGCCCGTCGCGTGCCCACCGGCAGTCATGCAATCGCGAGGAACCGCCCATGAGCAGTGGGTCTACAGCTTCGGCGCCGGCCACAGCGAGGGCGACGCCGACATGCGCAACCTGCTCGGCGGCAAGGGCGCCAACCTGGCCGAGATGGCCAGCTCGGCCTGCCGGTGCCGCCCGGCTTCACCATCACCACCGAGGTCTGCACCTACTACTACGACCACGGCGAAGCAGCTATCCGCGCTGAGCTGCAGCGACCAGGTCGACGACGGCCTGGAGCGGTCGAGAAGGCGGTCGGCGGCAAGTTCGGCGACCACCGCAAGCCGCTGCTGGTCTCGGTCCGCTCGGGCGCCCGCGTCTCCATGCCGGGCATGATGGACACGGTGCTGAACCTCGGCCTGAACGACGAGACGGTGGAGGGCCTGGCCGCCGCCTCCGGCGACGCGCGCTTCGCCTGGGACAGCTACCGCCGCTTCATCCAGATGTTCGGCAACGTGGTGCTCGGCGTCGACCACCACCGGTTCGAGGAGATCCTCGAGCACGTGAAGCTCGACCGCGGCGTGCTCGAGGACACCGACCTCACCGCCGAGGACTGGAACCGGGTGGTCGCCGGCTACAAGGAGATGGTCGCCGCAGGTCACCGGCAAGCCCTTCCCGCAGGACCCGCACGAGCAGCTCTGGGCCGCCATCGGCGCGGTGTTCGGCAGCTGGATGAACACCGCGCGCCAACACCTACCGCCGGCTGCACGACATCCCGGCCAGCTGGGGCACGGCGGTCAACGTCCAGGCGATGGTGTTCGGCAACATGGGCGAGGACTGCGCCACCGGCGTCGCCTTCACCCGCAACCCCTCCACCGGCGAGAACATCTTCTACGGCGAATACCTGATCAACGCCCAGGGCGAGGACGTCGTCGCCGGCATCCGCACGCCGCAGCCGATGGCCGAGCTGCAAGCGCCAAGCCGGGCGAGCAGCAGCATGGAAGAGGCCATGCCGGAGGCCTACCGGCGAGCTGGTGCGAGGTCCGCGCCAAGCTGGAGAAGCACTACGCGACATGCAGGACATCGAGTTCACCGTCCAGCAGAACAAGCTGTACATGCTGCAGACCCGCAACGGCAAGCGCACGGCGGCGGCCGCGCTGAAGATCGCCGTCGACATGGCGCGCGAGGGGCTGATCGACCAGACCGAGGCGGTCAAGCGCGTCGACCCGACGGCGCTCGACCAGCTGCTGCACCCGACGCTCGACCCCAAGGCGCCGCGCAAGCTGCTCGGCCAGGGCCTGCCGGCCTCGCCCGGGCGCGGCCTCCGGCGTCGTCGTGTTCACCGCCGATGAGGCGGAAGCCCGCGCCGCCAAGGGCGAGGCGGTGATCCTGGTGCGCATCGAGACCAGCCCGGAGGACATCCACGGCATGCACGCCGCCCGCGGCATCCTGACCACCCGCGGCGGCATGACCAGCCACGCGGCGGTGGTCGCCCGCGGCATGGGCCGGCCCTGCGTCGCCGGCGCCGGCGGCGATCACGCGTCGACTACGCCGCCCAGACGCTGATGGCCGGCGGCCAGCGGTGCAGGCCGGCGAGACGATCACCCTCGACGGCGCCACCGGCGAGGTCTTCATCGGCGCGGTCGCCGATGATCGAGCCGCAGCTGTCCGGCGATTTCGCGCACCCTGATGGACTGGGCCGACGAGCGTCCGCCGCCTGAAGGTGCGCGCCAACGCCGAGACGCCGCTCGATGCCGAGACCGCGCGCGAAGTTCGGCGCCGAGGGCATCGGCCTGTGCCGCACCGAGCACATGTTCTTCGACGCCGAGCGCATCGGCGCCGTCCGCGAGATGATCATGGCCGAGACCGAGGACGGCCGCCGCGACGCGCTGGCGCAGCTGCTGCCCTTCCAGCGGGAGGACTTCGTCGAGCTGTTCCGCATCATGGCGGGGCTGCCGGTGACCATCCGGCTGCTCGACCCGCCGCTGCACGAGTTCCTGCCGCACGCGAGGCCGAGATCGGCGAAGTGGCGGCCGCGCTCGGCGCCGACGTGGCAACGATGCAGCGCCGCGCGGCGGAGCTCTCGGAAGCCAACCCGATGCTGGGCCACCGCGGCTGCCGGCTCGGCATCTCCTATCCCGAGATCTACGAGATGCAGGTCCGCGCCATCTTCGAGGCGGCGGTCGAGATCGGCGAAGGAAACCGGCGACGCGCCGGTGCCGGAGATCATGATCCCGCTGGTCGCCACCCGGCGGGAGCTGGAGATCACCGCGCGCCCTGGTCGACAAGATCGCCGCAGGAGGTCTTCGCCGAGACCGGCTACCACGTCGGAATACTACGTCGGCACCATGATCGAGCTGCCGCGCGCCGCGCTGCGCGCCGACGAGATCGCCGAAGACCGCCGAGTTCTTCAGCTTCGGCACCAACGACCTGACCCAGACCACCTTCGGCCTGTCGCGCGACGACGCCGGCAAGTTCCTGCCGCTCTACGTCGAGAAGGGCATCCTGCCGAAGGACCCCTTCGTCTCGATCGACAGGAGGGCGTCGGCGAGCTGGTGCAGATCGCCGCCGAGCAGGGCCGCGCGGCGAAGCCCGACCTCAAGCTCGGCATCTGCGGCGAGCATGGCGGCGACCCGGCCTCGATCCAGTTCTGCGAGCGAAGCCGGGCTCGACTACGTCTCCTGCTCGCCCTACCGCGTGCCGGTCGCGCGGCTGGCGGCGGCCCAGGCGGCGCTGAACAGCAACACCGACCGTACCGCCTGACAGCCGGATGGGGCCGGCCGCAAACCGGCCCCATCCGTTCCGCCCGGCACCCGCAACCGGCCCGCACCGGCACCCGTTAGCCCCCCAGGAACGGGAGACGAGTGCATGGCCGACCACCAGCAACCGAAGCAGCACCAGGATCGCCAGCCCGGGCTGACGGGAGAGATGGACCCGCAGCCGCAGGACCGGATGGAGAACTGGCGTCCCAGCGACAAGCTGGCCGGCAAGCGGGCGGTGGTGACCGGGGGCGATTCCGGCATCGGCCGCGCCGTCGCCATCGGCTTCGCCAAGGAAGGCGCCGATGTGGTCATCCTCTACAAGGACGAGGAACCGGATGCGGCGGAGACCAAGCGGCTGGTCGAGGCCGCGGGCCGCCGCTGCCTCGCCATCCCCGGCGACATCGGCGATGCGGCGTTCTGCCGGAGCGCGGCGGACCAGGCGGCGCAGTTCCTCGGCGGCCACATTGATGTCCTGGTGAACAACGCCGCCGAGCAGCACGTCTGCAAGGATTTCGCCGACATCCCCGAGGAACAGGTGGAGCGCACCTTCCGCACCAACATCCTCGGCATGTTCTGGGTGACCAAGGCGGCGCTGAAGCACATGCCGGCAGGCGGGGCCATCATCAACTCCACCTCCATCACGGCCTACAGGGGCAGCCCCGGGCTGATCGACTACGCCGCACCAAGGGCGCCATCCTGGCCTTCACCCGCAGCCTGTCCCAGGCGCTGTGGAGCCAGCGGCATCCGGGTCAATGCGGTGGCGCCGGGGCCGATCTGGACGCCGCTGATCCCCGCCAGCTTCGATGATGAGCGCACCGCAGAGCATGGCTCGGGCGCCGCGATGGGCCGGGCCGGCCAGCCCGACGAATGCGCACCGAGCTACATCTTCCTCGCGGCCGACAGCGACAGCAGCTACATCAACGGCCAGACCATGCACCCGAACGGCGGCACGGTGGTCAACGGCTAGCGGCTGGAGGGCGGGCGCCGCCCTAGGCGCGGACCGGCAGGGTCATCCAGCCCGGGATGCGCGGGACCACCGCGGCCTCGCCGCAGCGCAGCGCCCGGCCGTCCAGCGCCTCCAGCCGAAGCTGGGCGATGCCGAGGCCATCCCGCCCGGAGCGCATCTCCCCCACCTCGGCCTCGCCGGCCAGCACCGGGGTGCCGGGCGCGGGCAGCGGCCCATCCACCGAGACCGGCACCAGCCGGCGCTTCAGCAGGCCGCGGTACTTGGTCCGCGCGGTGAGTTCCTGGCCCATGTAGCAGCCCTTGGTCCAGGACACGCCGTGCAGTTCGTCGAAGTTGGCTTCCAGCAGCAGGCTCTGCTCGGCGACCAGGTCGCGGGTGCCGTCCGGCAGGCCGAGCGCCAGCCGGTGGCGGTCCCAGTCCTCGGCTGTCGCGTCGGTGGTCGCGGGTGGCGCGGCCAGCAGCGCCCGCCAGCCAGCCCCGGGCAGCCGGGGGTCGGGCGCGGCGATGGCTCCCGCGGGCTGCGGCGCATCGCCCCAGCCGGCCACACGGTCCATTCCCCGGACAGGTCGCGCATCGCCACCTTGGACCTTAGCCGGAACCGGGTCAGCCGCTGCGCCAGCATCCCCGCCTGCGCCGCCGCGCAGTCCAGCAGCAGCCGTTCGGCCTCGGCCAGGATGAAGAACTCGGCCAGCCACTTGCCCTGCGGGGTCAGCAGCGCGGCGAATACCGCGCGGCCGGGAACGGCCAGCGCGACATCGTTGGAGACGAGGCCCTGGAGGAAGGCGACGCGGTCTTCCCCCGCCACTTCCAGCACGGCCCTATCGGGCAGGATTGCAATCGGCATGGTGCGGAAGGTGGGCCGCGGCCGCCGGCCCGACAAGCCCGGCCGGGCAACAACCCCGGGTGCTCCGCACGCCCGGCCTGTGGTAGATGCCTTCGCCGTGCAAATCCTGTTCATCACCGCCACCCGGATCGGCGACGCCGTGCTCTCGACCGGGCTGCTGGATCACCTCATACGCACCTATCCGCAAGCCCGGATCACGGTCGCCTGCGGCCCGGTGGCGGAGGGTGTCTTCGCCCGCATGCCGAACCGCGACCGCACCATAACCCTCGCCAAGCGTCGCTTCCGGCTGCACTGGCTGGAGTTGTGGCGGCAGGTCGCCGGCCGGCGCTGGGACCTGGTGGTGGACCTGCGCGGCTCGGGTTTCGCCTGGATGGTGCGGGCCGGGCAGCGGGTGGTGATGCGCGGCGGGCGGCGGCCGGGGCACCGGCTCGGCCATCTCGGGGCGCTGCTGGGGCTCGACCCGCCGCCGCTGCCGATGGCCTGGTTCGGCGCGGCGGATCGGGAGCGGGCGGCGGCGCTGCTGCCGGGGGAGGGGCGCTGGATCGGCCTCGGCCCTACCGCCAACTGGGACCGCAAGGTCTGGCCGGCGGACCGCTTCGTCGCCCTGTTCGAGGCGCTGACGGCGCCGGGCGAGCCGCTGGAGGGCGCCCGCGCCGCCATCCTCGGCGGGCCCGGACCGCAGGAACGCGCCATGGCGGCGCCGGTGCTGGCCGCACTGGAGGATCGCGCGGTCGACCTGATGGGGCATCTGGCCCTGCCGGAGGCGGCGGCGGTGCTGGCCCGCTGCGCGATCTTCATCGGCAACGACAGCGGGCTGATGCACCTTTCGGCCGCCGCCGGTACCCCGACGCTCGGGCTGTTCGGCCCGACCTCGGCCGAGGAATACGGCCCGGCCGGCCGGCATGCAGCCTGGGTCGGGACGCCCAGTGGAGCACCGGGCGCAATGTCCGGGCTGACGGTGGCGGCGGTGGCAGCGGCGGCCCGGCCGCTGCTGGCGGAACGGCTGGCGGCATGACCGCGCGGCGCCTCTCCGCCCTGGTCGTCGCCCGCAACGAGGAGGCACGGCTGCCGGACTGTCTGGCATCCCTGGCCTTCGCCGACGAAATCGTGGTCGTGCTGGACCGCACCACCGACCGCAGCGCCGGGATCGCCCGCGCCGCCGGCGCCCGGGTGCTGGAGGGAAGCTGGCAGCTGGAAGGCGCCCGCCGCAACGCCGGCATCGCCGCCTGCGAGGGTGACTGGGTGCTGGAAGTGGATGCGGATGAGCGGGTGGAGCCGGCGCTGGCGGTCGAGATCCGCCAGACCATCGCCGCCTCCCGCCATGCCTGGCACACGGTGAGGGTGGATAATTTCATCGGCGACCGGCTGGTCCGGCACGGCTGGGCCGGCAGCTTCGGCACCACCGCGGTGCCCCGCCTGTTCCGTCGCGGGGCCAAGCGCTGGCGCGACCAGCGGGTGCATCCCGGCCTCGACTGGACCGGCACCGAGGGGCCGCGGCTGCAGGCCGGGGCGCTGGTGCATCTGGTGGACCGCGACATCTCGGACATGCTGCGCCGGCTGGACCGCTATTCCTCGGCCAGGGCGGCGGATCTGCTGGCGGCGGGGGAAATCGGTACGCTGCCGGACAACCTCCGCCGCTGCCTGTCGCGCATGGTGAAGTCCTATGTCTCCCGCAGGGGCTACCGGGAAGGCGCCTGGGGCGTGGTACTGGCGCTGTGTGCCGGGCTGTTCCCGCTGCTGGCGCATCTGAAGGCGCGGCTGGAGCCGGAGCGGCATCGCTGACGCCCGGGCACCGCGGCTTGGCGCGGCAATGAAATACCGCCACCTATGGCGGCCACACGCATGTTTCCCGGGGACCCGGCCGATGCTGTACCGCTGCCAAGCCAGGGACCGCCAAGCCCGGGATCGCCCGGCATGAACGCCCCGATGCGCATCGCCCATGTCATCGCCGGGGCGCCGGCGGGAGGAGCCGAGGCCTTCTACGAACGCCTGGTCATCGCCCAGCAGGCGGCCGGCGAGGCGGTGCTGGCGGTCATCCGCCGGGATGCCGGCCGCGCCGCGCGGCTGCGGGCGGGCGGGCTGGCGCCGGCCGAGCTGCCCTTCGGCGGCTGGTTCGACCTGCGGACCGCCTCCGGGCTGCGCACCGTGCTGGACGGCTTCCGGCCGGAGGTGGTGGTCTCCTGGGCCAACCGCGCCAGCCGCTTCGCCGGGCGGGTGAAGCGCCGCGGCGCGACCTGGCCGCTGGTCGGGCGGATGGGGGGGTACTACGACCTGAAGTACTATCGCCACTGCGACCACATCATCGCCAACACCCGTGGGTTGCGGGCCTGGCTGGTGGGGCAGGGCTGGCCCGAGGCGCGGGCGCATTACGTGCCGAATTTCGCCGCCGATTTCGCCGCCACCGCCCCCGCCGCGCTGCCCGCCCCGCCGGGGGCGCCGCGGCTGCTGGCGCTCGGCCGGCTGCATGCCAACAAGGGGTTCGACGTGCTGCTGCGGGCGCTGGCGCTGCTGCCCGGCGCGCATCTCTCGCTGGCCGGGGAGGGGCCGGAGCGCCCCGCGCTGGAACGCCTCGCCGCCGAGCTCGGGGTGGCCGCGCGGGTCGCGTTCCTCGGCTGGCGGCAGGATGCCGGGGCGCTGCTGGCCGGCTGCGACATCTTCGTCTGCCCGTCCCGCCACGAGCCCCTGGGCAATGTGGTGCTGGAGGCTTGGTCCGCCGCCCGCCCGGTGGTCGCCGCCGCCGCGCAGGGTCCGGTCGAGCTGATCCGCGAGGGCGAGACCGGCCTGCTGGTGCCGAAGGAGGATGCCGCCGCCCTGGCCGCCGCCATCGCCGGGCTGCTGGCCAACCCCGGCCGGGCCGCCGCGCTGGCCGCCGCCGGCCGGGCCGAATTCGCCAGGGACCATGCGGAGGCATCGGTATTGGCCCGCTGGCGCGATTTCCTGGTCGGCGTGCGGCAAGGGGTGCGGGGCTGATGTGCGGCCTGGCGGGCATTGCCCTGACCCATGGCCAGGTGCCGGATGGCGCCGCGCTGGATGCGCTGACCCGGGCGCTGGCGCATCGCGGCCCGGACGGCCATGGCCACCATGTCGCGGGGTCGGTCGCGCTGGCGCATACCCGGCTGTCGATCATCGACCTGGTTACCGGGGACCAGCCGCTGTTCGCCGGCGCCGCCGCGCTGGTGGCCAATGGCGAGGTGTACAATTACCGGGAGTTGCGGGAGCGCAACCAGCTTGCCTGCGCCACCGGCAGCGATTGCGAGCCGCCGCTGCACCTGTTCCGCCGCGACGGCATCGGCTTCGCCGATTCCCTGCGCGGCATGTATGCCATCGCCCTGCACGACCGCGGCACCCGGCAACTGGTGCTGGCGCGCGACCCCTTCGGCATCAAGCCGCTGTACCTGGCCGAGGTGCCGGGCGGCCTCGCCTTCGCCTCCGAGCCGCAGGCGCTGATCGCCGCCGGGCTGGTCACGCCACGGGTCCGTCCGGAAGCCCGCAACGAGCTGCTGCAACTGCAATTCACCACCGGGGCGGAGACCATCTTCCAGGGCATCTCCCGCGTGCTGCCCGGGGAGACGGTGGTGATCGCCGATGGCGCCATCACCGAACGGCGCCGGCGGGCCGCACTGCCGGAGGGCGGGCCGGAGAGCATCGAGCCGGAGGCGGCGCTGGCCCGGCTGGACGCGGCGCTGGAGGAAAGCGTGCTGCTGCACCAGCGGAGCGATGTGCCCTACGGCATGTTCCTCTCGGCCGGGATCGACAGCAGCGCCATCCTGGCCCTGATGGCCCGGCTGAACGACAGGCCGGTGCTGGCCTTCACCGCCGGCTTCGACATCCCCGGCGCGGCGGATGAGCGCGCCGCGGCCGCCCGGCTCGCCGCAGCCGCCGGGGCGCGGCATGTCACCGTCTCAGTGACCGAGGCCGATGTCTGGCGACACCTGCCCGAGATCGTCGGCGCCCTGGACGACCCGGCCGCCGACTATGCCGCCATCCCCACCTGGTTCCTGGCGCGGCGGGCGCGGCAGGAGGTGAAGGTGGTGCTCTCGGGCGAGGGCGGGGACGAAATATTCGGCGGCTACGGCCGCTACCGGGCCGCCATGCGCCCCTGGTGGCTGGGCGGCAAGGCGCCCCGCTCGCGCGGCAGCTTCGACCGGCTGGACGTGCTGCGGGAGGCGCCGACCGGCTGGCGGGACGGCATCGGCGCCGCCGAGGCGGCCGCGGCTTCCCCCGGCCGCACCCGGCTGCAGGCGGCCCAGGCGCTGGACGTGACGGACTGGCTGCCGAACGACCTGCTCATCAAGCTGGACCGCTGCCTGATGGCGCATGGGATCGAGGGCCGCACCCCACTACTGGATGCCGGCGTCGCCGCCGCCGCCTTCCGCCTGCCGGACGCGTTGAAGGTCCGGCGCGGCAGCGGCAAGTGGCTGCTGCGGCAATGGCTGGCCCGGCATTTCCCGGCGGCCGAGCCGTTCCGGCCGAAGCAGGGCTTCACCGTGCCGGTCGGCGCCTGGATAGGCGGCATGGGCGACCGGCTCGGCCCGCTGGTGGCGGCGCAGCCGGGGATTGCCGAGATCGCCCGGCCGGACCGGGTGGTGGCGCTGTTCCGCCACGCCGCAGGGGACAAGCACCGCGGCTTCGCTGCCTGGCACCTGCTGTTCTACGCGCTGTGGCACCGCCGGCACATCGAGCGACGCGGGGCGGCCGGCGACGTGTTCGAAACGCTTTCCACACGATGATCCGGCCGGGCCGGTCACGTTACATCCGGGGGCCGCACAAGCCCTTGAGACGGTTCCCCTTGGGGTAGCGCCGACTGGCTTCGGCCTTCTACTTGTCTGCCCGCCGGCCTGCGCCGCAGCCGCCCGCCAATCCCGTACCGGTGCAAACACCG
>CAWHIH010000016.1:0-279826 GCA_963829365.1 uncultured Alphaproteobacteria bacterium
GGCATCCACGCCCTGCTGGCCATGCATGCAGAGACGCTTGGCAAAGCCGCGGAAGCTGCGGCCCGCCGGATGACCGATGCAACGCAGCAGATCATGGACGTCGCGCGGCCGACCGAGCGCAGAGGCACCGGTCAGCAGGTACACCTGCGAAGGATCGGGGATGGTGTCCGGAGCGTCATCCGCGATGCCGAGCAACCGCATGACGGCGCCGGCGTGTCCCGCGTCAACGCCGATGCCATGCGCTTCGTCGAGGATAACGCCACCCCAGGGGATTGCGCGCAGCCGTTCGGCATGTTCCGCCAGCATGTCATAGTGCACCACCACCCAGTTCGGCGGGCCGTCACGCACCATGGCGCGGGTGCCCACCACCTCGACCTTGGCAGCCGGGTCGGCCAGCAGGATCTCCCGGTGCCAATGCAGCGCCAGGACCGCGGGGCTGACGACAAGGACGCTACCCTTGGGTTGGGCCTCACCCATCGCAAGAATGGCCTGGCGGGTCTTGCCCAAGCCCCTGCCGTCGGCAGGGATCATCCTGCATTGTCGCATCAGGAAGGCCACGCCCTCGATCGGGTGCGGGTAGAGACCGGTGCAGCGGGCAGGCCGCTGCGGGTCAGGCTGCTGCATCATGATGCTTCCAGCCTTTGTCGTATTGTCGATGCAGCGGCCGGAAAGACGGGAACAGGATGCAAATTCGGCGTCGTCAGGGCAGCCAGCGTCCCCGGCCGCGAGGTTGCGTCGGATTCCCATCTGATGGGGGAGACACTCCGCCGGCCCCCGCCATGGCACCGTTTCCGCCCAACCAGCCCAAACTTCCAGTACGACATAGTGATTTGACATATTATGGTTGAGTTATGGCGTCAATAGATTTCGCATTTGGTTATCATCAGCCTGACCAAACACAGCGAAAAGGCCACAGATCCGCGTTCGGACCAGAAGTTCCGGTGGTGTGTCTTTGGAGCGAAGGCTGTCCGGAAAAGTCTGCTCAACCCAGGCAGACTGCGACGTCGCTTCGGCATCTTGGTGCCGCGGGCAATCCACGACCTGAACGCAAATCGAGGAACCTCCACGACAATAGCGCGCCGGACGTCCAGCAGCCGCTCAATACGCTTGGCTCTGCCGGATCACTACCGCCGGTGAAGGCAAACCGGAGTCCGGGAAGCAATGAAGCTGTGGGCGCGCGGTTCATCCAGTCCGTGGCGACGTCACCGCCCGACGGCAGCCGGTCCGTTCACCGCTGGAAAGCTGCCAGGACAACCGCCGCCGGTGAGTTGGCCGAAGGACCTCCCAGCAGGAACCACAACTCGACCGATCCCCAGGACAGCGCCAGCGCCAGCATCCCGGCGAGGCAAGCTTCCTGGAATGCACCCATTCCTGGAACGGTATAAGGCCGCCCGGGGAGGCGCCCTCGCCTGGCCGGTTTCGCGGCCGGGCGCGGCGGCGGGGGGATGTGGTTGGGAGTGGCGGGGGGCGTCGGCATGCGGTGGAGGAGAACAAAGAACGAATGAGAATCAAGTATTAATGTTCGCGCCCTGTTCTCAATATATTTCAGGCATCCTTGGGCAGCCGGATGCCGCTCAAGGCCTGGTACGCCCTGATGACGAAGGCATCATCCTTGCCCCCATGCCCCTGTGCCCGGGCGGAGACGAACAACTGGTGGGCCTGTGCCGCCATGGGCGCGGGCGAGGCCACCGACCGGGCCAGATCCCCCACCAGCCCAAGGTCCTTGACGAAGATGTCCACCGCCGAACGCGGTGTTTCATCCCCTTCCAGCACATGCGGCATGCGGTTCTCGAACATCCAGGAATTGCCCGCGGCACCGATCACCACCTCGAACAGCGCCTGCGGATCGATGCCGGCCTTGATGCCGAGCGCCATCGCCTCCGCCGCCACCGCGATATGCGCGCCGGCCAGCAACTGGTGCACGACCTTCATGGTGCTGCCGAGGCCGGGCGCCTCCCCGAGGTTCCAGACCTTCTTCGAGATGGCTGACAGAAGCGGCGCCGCCTGCTCCATCGCCGCCGCCGAACCCGAAGCCATGACCGTCATCGCCCCGGCCCGTGCCCCGGTGGCACCGCCGGATACCGGCGCATCGACATACTTGAACCCGCGCGCTTCGGCGGTGGCGGCCAGCCGGCGCGCATCCTCCGGCGCCATGGTCGAGGAGACGACGACCACCGCGCCAGGCGCCAGCCGCGGCGCCGCGCCATCCGGGCCGAACAGCGCGGCATCCGCCTGCTGCGCATTCACCACCAGCACCAGCACCGCTTCCGTTCCCGCCGGCAGGTCGGCGGCGCGGGCCACGCCCATGCCCCCGGCCGCGACGAATTCGGCCCGCGCGCCCTCCCGCGGATCGACGCCGGCGACCTCCATCCCCGCCGCCTTCAGCAGGTTGAGCGCGGCGCCCATCCCCATGCTGCCCAGCCCGATCACCCCGACGCGCATGCCACCCTCCCCGGTATTCAAATCGAGGCTCCAGCCAGGGCGAGGGCGCGTCAAGCGCCGTGCGGCATCAGGGGCGGAAGGCCGCCACCAGCGCCGCGGTGCTGGCCAACCGCTCCGGGTGCCGCGCCATCTCCCACAGGGTGGCCCAGCGAGTGCCATGGCTCGGCTCCACGCTGCGGCGGAATTTCTCCCGCAGCGCCGCTTCCGGCAGCGGGCGGTCCGGGTCGCCGGGGGTGCCAGTGACGATGCGCTGCCGCTCGCTGCCATCGGCCATCCGCAGAGTCAGCCGGCAGAGCCGCTCGGCCGGCTGGCGCGAGGTGTAGCCGGGGTGTTCCAGCACCGCCACCCGGGCTGCCAGCGCCCGGGTGGCGGGGTCGGCGATGGCGGCATCCGAGAAGGCGTCGATCCAGGCATGGCCCCGCAGGATGCGGGTGGCGACGGTGAAGGGAATGGAAAACCGCGCGGCGATGGGCGCCACCGGCGCGGTCTCCGCCAGGGTCGCGGCCGAAGCGAATGTGGCGACCTCGATCGCCGCCACCTGGTCGGGGACGACCGGCGCCTCGGCCAGCAACAGCTCGATGGCCTCCAGCGCGCCCTGGGTCTCGCGGCAGCAACTGGCCTGCTTTAGAAAGCTCTCAAGGATGAACCAGCGGCCGGCCGACGCCGCATAGGCCGCCTGGTCGAATCCCTCGCCAATCACCTGGCCGAACACCACGGCGATGCCATCCGGCTCCCCTGTGATGCCCGCCTGGGTCAGGTCCACCGCCAACAATCCGTTCTGCGCCGCCGCCCCGGCATAGACGTTGCGGACCGAGCCGCCCCGCAACGCCGCGGTAACGCTGGTGGCGAGGCCGAGGCTGGCCGCCACCTCCAGCGCCTGCCGGGTCCACGCGGCATCGAGCCCGCGCAGGCTGGCCACCGCCGCGGCGGCACCGATGACCCCCCAGGTGCCATGCGGATGCGCCGCCGGCCGCAGCCGCATGGCATTGCCGACGCGGGCGCCGGCCTCGTAGCCGGCGATGACGGCGGCGAGCAGTGCCGGGCCGCCGGCATCGGTGGCGGCGGCTTCGGCCAGCGCCGGCGCGATGGCATGGATCGCCGGGTGGCCGCCGGCCGGGTAGTTCCCTTCATCCAGTTCGGCCGCGGTGCCGGCGAGGCCGGTGAGGAAGGCGGCCATCGGCGGCCCGGCCGCCAGCGCCGTGCCGAGCAGCGGTGCGCTGCCGCCCGTGGCGTGGCGGGCGGTGATGGTGCGCACCTCCGCCTGGGCATGCCCGGCGACGATGGCGCCGAAGGTATCGGCGAGGATCAGCCCGGCATGGGCCCGGACATCGGCGGGAATGTTCATCCCTTCGGTGTACGCAACGGCGGCGGGGCGGGGCAAGCGCCCGTGGCAATGCCAGGCAATCGGCTGCCTCAGAAGGCGAGTTGCACCTTCATCGCCCGGCTGCGGTCGGCGGCAAGTTCGAAAGCCGCGACGGCATCGGCCAGCGGCATGGTCGCCGTCAGCAGCGGCCTGGGGTCGATGCCGCCGCGCGCCAGCACCTCGACCGCCTGGGCGAATTCCTCGTGGAAACGGAAAGTGCCGCGCAGGGTGATCTCCTTCGCCACCAGCGATGACAGCGGCAGGGTGGCATCCCCGCCCAGGCCGAGCTGGACGATCACCGCCTGCGGCCGCGCCACCTGGATGGCGCCGGTCAGCGCCGCGCCGCTGCCGGATGCCTCGAACACCACGTCGAAATGGCCCTTGTCCAACGCATAGGGCAGCAGCGCATCGGCATCCTCGGCCATCGCCATGGTCCGGTCCGCCCCCATCCGGCGGGCGGTGAGCAAGGGGGCCGAGTGCAGGTCGGTCACCACGATCTCCCGCGCTCCGGCATGGCGGGCGACCGCGACGGCGAGGTTGCCGATCGGCCCGGCGCCGGTCACCAGCACCCGGGCGCCGAGCAGCGGCCCGGCCTGGCGGGCGGCGTGCAGGCATACCGCGAGGGGTTCGGCGAAGGCCGCCAGTTCCGGCGCCATGCCGTCCGGCAGCGGCACCGCGCGGGCGGCCTCGCAGACCAGGAATTCGGAGAAGCCGCCCTGGACATGCGGCATCCGCATGGCGCTGCCATAGAAGCGCATGTCGAGGCAGTGATTGGGCCGCCCGGCATGGCATTGCCGGCAGGTGCCACAGGGCAGGCTCGGGTTGACCGCGACGGCATCCCCGGCGGCGATGCCCTGCACCCCTTCCCCCAGCGCATCAACCACGCCGGCGATCTCATGGCCGAGCACCATCGGCTCCCGCAGCCGCACCGCGCCGAAGCCGCCATGCAGGTAGTAGTGCAGATCCGAGCCGCAGATGCCCCCTGCCCGGATGCGGATGCGCAACTGGCCCGGCCCCGGCTCGGGTTCGGCGTGATCCTCGATGCGGAGGTCCTTCGGGGCGTGGATGACAACCGACTTCATGGCCTGGTCTCCGCCGGCTTGCCCGGGCGCGCCTGCCCTGCAACCCTCCGGCCCTGCTCCTAGGGGATGAAACCATGTCGCTCAAGCTATTCGACCTGACCGGGCGGCGCGCCCTGGTGACCGGGTCAAGCCAGGGGATCGGGCTGGCACTGGCCCGCGGCGTGGCCGAGGCGGGCGCCGCCGTGGTGCTGAACGGCCGCGACGGCACGAAGCTGGAGGCCGCCGCCGCCGGGCTGCGGGCCGCCGGCCTCGCGGTGGATATCGCCAGCTTCGACGTCACCGACCCGGATGCGGTGGAAGCGGGCGTCGCGCGGATCGAGGCCGGGCTTGGGCCGATCGACATATTGTTCAACAATGCCGGGGTGAATTTGCGCGGCCCGCTCGACCAGATGCCGACCGACACCTGGCAGACGGTGATCGCCACCAACCTGCACAGCGCCTTCTACTGCGCCCGCGCCGTGGCGCAGCGGATGATCCCGCGCGGCCGCGGCAAGATCATCAACACCTGCTCGGTCATGAGCATGCTGGGCGGCCGGGCACCGGGCCCTATACCGCCACCAAGGGCGCGCTGGGGATGCTGACCAAGGCGATGTGCGCGGATTGGGCGCAGCATGGCATCCAGGCCAATGGCATTGCCCCCGGCTACTTCAGCACCGAGCTCACCGCGCCGCTGCGGGCCAACCCGGAATTCAATGACTGGTTGTGCAAGCGGACCCCGGCCGGTCGATGGGGGGAACTGCCGGAACTGGTAGGCGCGGCGGTGTTCCTGGCCTCGGATGCCTCGGCCTATGTGAACGGCCACCTGCTGTATGTGGATGGCGGCCTGACCAGCGTGGTCTGAGCCGGCCTCGGTTCAAACGAAACCGGTCCGAACGGAGCCGGGCTTGACGAAAAGCCCCCGGCAGAGAACCCTAAGCTAGCTATCTATAACGAGGGAGGGCTGCCAGCCCCATGAGCATCAACGGCAAGGCCTATATCGTCGGGGCCTATCGAGCACCCGACGCGCAAGGCCGACGAACACATCGGTCGCCCAGTTGCATGCCGAGGTCGCCTACGGCGCGCTGCAGGATGCCGGGCTGACGAAGGACGACATCGACGGCTTCTTCTGCACCGGCGCCGCCCCCGGCCTCGGCCCGCTGAACATGGCCGACTATCTCGGCCTGACCAAGCTGAAGCACATGGACAGCTCCGATGTGGGCGGTTCGTCCTATGTGATGCATGTCGGCCATGCCGCCGAGGCCATCGCGCTCGGCAAGCTGCAGCATCGCGCTGATCACCCTCGCCGGCCGCCCGCGCGCCGAGGCGATGGCGACCGGCACCGCGCCGCGCTCCTGGGGCGTCAACGTGCCGGATGATCCGTTCGAGATCCCGATACGGCCGTACCGTCGCCAATGCCTATGCGCTGTGCGCCATGCGCCACATGTACGAATACGGCACCACCAGCGAGCAGCTCGCCTGGATCAAGGTGGCCGCCAGCCACCATGCCCAGTGGAACCAGCACGCGATGCTGCGCAAGGTGGTCACCGTCGAGGACGTGGTGAACTCCCCGATGGTCTCCGACCCGCTGCACCGGCTGGATTGCTGCGTGATCTCGGATGGTGGCGGCGCGCTGATCGTCACGACGCCGGAGATCGCCGAAGTCGTTGAAGCGGCCGCTGGTGAAGGTGAGGGGCGCCGGCGAGGCGACCAAGAACCAGAACGGCGGCTACACCGACCTGACCTTCTCCGGCGCCCGCTATTCCGGCCCGCGGGCCTTCGAGGAAGCGGGCGTCAAACCGGCCGACATCCAGTACGCCTCGATCTACGACAGCTTCACCATCACCGTGCTGATGCAGCTCGAGGACCTCGGCTTCTGCGAGAAGGGCCAGGGCGGCAAGTTCGTCTCCGACGGCAACCTCATCAGCGGCACCGGCAAGCTCCCCTTCAACACCGATGGCGGCGGGCTCTGCAACAACCACCCGGCCAACCGCGGCGGCATGACCAAGGTCATCGAGGCGGTGCGGCAGTTGCGCGGCGAAGCCCACCCCAAGGTCCAGGTGCCCGGCTGCACCCTGGCGCTGGCGCATGGCACGGGCGGCTTGCTCGGCACGCGGCACGGCAGCGCAACCGTCATTCTGGAAAGGGTCTGAACCATGGCGACGATGGCATCCAACCGGGCGCTGCCCGCCATTGCGGTGGACCCGACCAACAAGCCGTATTTCGACGCGGCGCGTGAAGGCAAGCTGCTGATCGGGCTCTGCAAGGATACCGGCAAGCACTTCTGGTACCCGCGCGGCTGCTCGCCCTTCACCCTCTCGAACAATGTCGAGCTGGTGGAGTCCAAGGGCACCGGCACGATCTACACCTACACCGTGATGCGGACGAAGGAGCCGTACTGCGTCGCCTATGTCGAGTTGGACGAAGGTGTCCGCATCTTCACCAACATCGTCGATTGCGACATGGACACGCTCAAGATCGGCCAGAAGGTGAAGGTGGTATTCAAGCCGACCCAGGGCGACAGCCCCCCGGCCACCATGTTCACCCCGGCCTGACCAGCCGACCCTCCCGCCGATCCCGCGCCACCAGCGCGGGATCGCGGGCTTCCGGCGGGCCGTAGCCGCCGGCGCCGGGCGTGACGATGGCGATCCATTGGCCCGGCAGCAGGCTCCCCTGCCCCATCACGAATGGCACGACGCCGGGGCCGTAGTCGATCCGCCCGCGGCCACCGGGCAGCCCACCCTCCAGCCCCCAGGGCGCGGACAGGGTGCGGGCGATGTCGATCTCCATGCGGCATTCCGCCTCCGCACGATACACCCGGCGCAGGGCCATGCCGCCGCGCCAGGTGCCGTCGCCGCCGGAGCCATCGACCAGCGCGTATTCCAGCAGCGTCAGCGGGTATTCCGGCTCCAGCGCCTCGACCGGCAGGTTGGAGGTATTGGTGGTGTGGACATGCACGCCATCCAGCCCATCCTTCGTCGCCCTCGCACCGAAGCCGCCGCCGACGGTTTCCAGATAGACCCAGGGCTCACCCGTGCCGGGCTGCGCCCCGGCGAAGGCCAGCATGGTGCAGGCCCCGTTATGCGCCGCCGTCACCCGCGCCGGCACAGCCTGGGCCAGCGCTCCCAGCACCAGGTCCACCACCCGCTGGCAGGTGGACAGGCGGGAATGCACCGCCGCCGGGGCCAGGCAGTTCAGCACGCTGCCGGGCGTGGCGGTCACGCTCAGCGGCCGCGCCAGCCCGGCATTGGGCAGCACCGCCGGGTCCACCACCGCGCGGGCCGCGTAGTAAACCGTCGCCAGCAGCGCAGTCATGGTCATGTTGATGCCGGCGCGGAGCTGTGGCGGTGCGGTGAAATCCAGCGCCATGGCATCGCCGGCAATCGTCAGCGTCACCGCCAATTCCAGCTCGCCGTCGATCTCCGGGCCGTCGTGGCGGTCGGCGAAGCGGTACACCCCGTCCGGGATGGCGGCGATGCCGGCGCGCATCCGGCGCTCGGCATAATCCAGCAGGGCTTCGGCCGCGGCCAGCACCACCGGCGTGCCGTAGCGCGCGCACAAAACCTGGAAGCGCAGCACCCCCAGCCGGTTCGCCGCCATCTGCGCCCTGAGGTCCGAGAGCCTCTCCCGCGGAACCTGGCAATTCAGCAGGATCAGCGACTGGATATCCGCCTGCAGCACCCCGGACCGGTACAGCCGCACCGGCGGGATGCGCAGACCCTCCTGGAAGATGTGGGCATGGCCCCGGTCGGCGAAGTCCGCGTGGTGGGCGAGGTTCATGGCCCAGGCGGTGATGGCGCCATCGACGAACACCGGCTCCGCCAGCACGATGTCCGGCAGATGCGTGCCGCCGCCCGCATAGGCATCGTTGAACACGAAGACATCGCCCGGCTGAATTTCTGCTTCCGGGTGGCGTTGCAGGATGGATGGCAGCGCATCGAGGAAGCTGCCGAGGTGGATCGGGATGTGCTCCGCCTGACACAGGGTGCGGCCCTGCCGGTCGAACAGCGCGGTGGAGCAGTCCCGCCGTTCCTTGATGTTGGTGGAGAAGCTGGCACGGATCAGCGCCTCCCCCATTTCCTCGGTGATGGAGGAGAGGGCGGAGCCAATCACCTCGACGGTAATGGGGTCAGGATGCTGCATCGCGGCAGGCTCCCCTGCCCTTGCCGCCTGGTCAACAGCGGCCCGATACTGCCAGCCCAAACAGGGAGGCCACCATGTCCGCAACCGGCGACAACACGCCCCCGGTCCTCCGCCGGGATGAAGGCGCGGTCGCGATCCTCACCCTCAACCGGCCGGCCGCGCGCAACAGCCTCTCGCGCGCCATGCTGGCGGCATTGCAGGAGGGTCTGGACGGCATCGCCGCCGATCCGGGCATCCGCGCCGTGGTGCTGGCCGCCGAGGGCCCGACCTTCTGCGCCGGCCACGACCTGAAGGAAATCACCGCCCACCGCGCCGATGCCGATGGCGGCGCCGCCTTCTACGCCGATTGCATGGCGGCCTGCGGCGATATGATGCAGCGGGTGGTGACCCTGCCGCAGCCGGTGGTTGCCGCGGTCCAGGGCATCGCCACCGCTGCCGGCTGCCAGATTGGCGGCAAGCTGCGACCTGGTGGTGGCCTCCAGCGCAGCCAAATTCTGTACGCCCGGGGTGGATATCGGGTTGTTCTGCTCCACCCCCGGCGTGGCCCTGGCTCGCGCCGTGCCCCGCAAATCCGCCATGGAGATGCTGTTGCTGGGCGAGATGGTGCCGGCCGAGGAAGCCCGGCGCATGGGGTTGGTCAACCGCGTGGTGGCGCCGGAGGCGGTGCTGGGGGAAGCGCTCGACCTCGCCCGGCGTATCGCCGCCAAGTCTGCCGTGGCGGTGCAGCTCGGCAAGCGAGGCTTCAACACCCAGGCGGCGCTGCCCCTGGCAGAAGCCTATGCGGCGGCGGGCGCGGTGATGGTAGAAAACCTGCTCGCCGAGGACGCCGCCGAGGGAATCGGCGCCTTCGTCGGGAAGCGAACGCCCGAATGGCGGCACCGATAGGGACACCGCACCATGGCAGCGCAGGATTACCACACCGGTCTGGACCGCACCGCGGCCAACCACCAGCCACTGACGCCGCTGCTGTTCCTCGAACGCGCCGCGGCGACCTTCCCGGACCACGTCGCCGTCGTGCATGGCGCGCTGCGGCGGCCCTACCGGGAATTGCGGGACCGCTGCGTGCGGCTGGCCTCGGCGCTGGCGGCGCGCGGCATCGGGCGCGGCGATACGGTGGCGGCGCTGCTGCCGAACATCCCCGAGATGCTGGAATGCCATTACGGCGTGCCGATGGCCGGGGCGGTGCTGAACACCATCAACACCCGGCTGGACGCCGACACCATCGGCTACATCCTGAACCACGGCGAGGCCCGCGCCATCATCGTGGACCGCGAGTTCGCCCCCGTGCTGCGCGCCGCGCTGGCCATCAGCGGCGCCACCCCGTTGGTGATCGAGGTGGACGACCCGGAAGCGCCCGCGGCCGCCCGCGCCGAAACCCTGGGCGGACTGGACTACGAAGCGCTGCTGGCCGAGGGCGACCCAAGCTTCGCCTGGGCGCTGCCGGATGACGAGTGGGACGCGATCGCGCTGAACTACACCTCCGGCACCACCGGCCGGCCGAAGGGCGTGGTGTACCACCATCGCGGGGCGCAGTTGCTGGCAACGGGCAATGTACTATCGGCCAGCATGGCGCGGCATCCGGTCTATCTCTGGACCCTGCCGATGTTCCATTGCAACGGCTGGTGCTTCCCATGGACCGTCTGCGCCGTCGCCGGCACCCATGTCTGCCTGCGGGCGGTCCGCGGTGCGACGCTCTGGTCGCTGATGGCCGAACATGGCGTCACCCATATGTGCGGCGCCCCGGTGGTGATGGCGACCCTGCTGGACACCCCGGCCGACCAGCAGCGCAAGCTCGGGACGCAGGTGCAATTCGTCGTCGCCGGTGCGCCGCCGCCGGAAGCGGTGCTCGGCCGGATGAAGGCGGCCGGCTTCGCCGTATTGCACGTGTACGGGCTGACCGAAGTCTATGGCCCCGCCGTGGTGAACGAGTGGAACAGCGCCTGGGACACGCGCCCGCCCGCCGAGCAGGCCGCACTGATGGCCCGCCAGGGCGTGCGCTACCTGGCCCTGGAGGCGCTCGACGTGACGCGACCCCGCCAGCATGGAGCCGGTTCCCGCCGATGGCATTACCCTCGGCGAGGTGATGATGCGCGGCAACGTGGTGATGAAGGGCTACTTCAAGGACCGCAAGGCAACCGACGCCGCCTTTGCCGGCGGCTGGTTCCACACCGGCGACCTCGCTGTGAAATACCCCGATGGCTACATCCAGTTGAAGGACCGCTCGAAGGACATCATCATCTCGGGCGGCGAGAACATCAGCTCCATCGAGGTCGAGGACGCGCTGTACAAGCACCCGGCGGTGGCGCTGGCCGCGGTGGTGGCCAAGCCGGACGACAAATGGGGCGAAGTGCCCTGCGCCTTCATCGAGCTGAAGCCGGGCCAGACGGCCACCGAGGCGGAACTGATCGCCTTCGTCCGCGGCAAGCTGGCCGGCTACAAGGCGCCCAAGCAGGTGGTGTTCACCGAACTGCCGCGCACCAGCACCGGCAAGATCCAGAAGCACATCCTGCGCGGGCAGGTGCCTGGCGGCTAGCGCAGCAGCACCAGCCGCGCAGCAAGCCCGCCCAGGACGCATGCGGCGATCACCGCCGCCATCGGCATCGCCGTGCCGTCATGCAGGGCGCCGACCATCGCGGCGGCCAGCGCCCCGCCGCCGAATTGCAGGGTGCCGATCAGGGCGCTGGCGCTGCCGGCCGACCTCCCCTGGGACGCCATCGCCAGCGCCGCGGCCGTGGGCATCACCATGCCGATGCTGGCGACGAAGACGAACAACGGCACCACCACGCCGATGAAGCTGCCGGTGCCGGACATCACCACCAGTACCGACGCCGCCGCGGTCATCGACAGCAGTCCCCACAGCAACACCCGCTCGGGTGGCTGGCGGTGGGAAAGCCAGACGTTCAACTGCGACGCCGCCATGATGCCGACAGCATTGGCCCCGAAGAAGAAGCCGTAATTGCGTGGCGAGACGCCGTGGAATTCCATGAACACGAAGGGCGAGCCGGCGATGTAGGCGAACATCCCCGCCATCGGCACCACCCCGGCAAGGGTAAGCCCCATGAAGCGGCGGTTCGACAGCATCCGGCCATAGACCGAGAGGATGCCCAGCAGGCTGTCCCGCCGTCGCCGCTCCGGCGGCAGGCTTTCCCGCAGCAACAGCGTGACCACCACGGCCAGGCCCGAACCATAGGCGGCCAGCGCCCAGAAGATCGCCCGCCAGCCACCAAGCCCCAGCAGCAGGCTGCCGATGGAAGGCGCCAGGATCGGCGCCAGCGTCACCACCAGCATCAGCCGGGACATCAGCCGGATGGTGGCGGGCCCTTCGGTCAGGTCGCGCACGATGGCCCGCGCCATCACCATGCCGGCGCACCCGCCGAGGCCCTGGACGAAGCGCCAGAAGGTCAGCCATCCGACATCGGCGGTCAGGCTGCAACCGACCGACGCCAGCACGAAGATGCCGAGGCCCACCAGCAACGGCGGCCGTCGTCCCAAGCGGTCCGCCAGGGGGCCGAACACCAGCTGGGCGATGCCCATGCCGGCGAAGAAGGCCGCCAGCGTCTTCTGCACCGCGGAAGGATCGGCGGCGAGGCCGGTGGCGATGGCCGGGAAGGCCGGCAGGTACATGTCGGTCGCCAGCGGACCGAAGGCCGACATGGCCGCCAGGATGACGACCAGGAAGGCGGAGACATGAGGCATGCGATGGCTCCGGAGGGGGCAACCGGGTTACCACCTCATGCTGCACCGCACCACGGGTTCAGAAGGCAATTCCCTCGGCCGCCAGCCGTTGCCGGACCAGCAACTTGGGCACCTTGCCGTACCCGGATTTCGGCAATTCGTCCCATACCACCACCCGCTGCGGCTGCTTGTAGCGGGCAAGGCGTTCGGCCAGATGCCCCATCACCGCGGCCTCGGTCACCGCGGCGCCGGCCTTCGGCACCACGGCGGCGACGCCGGCTTCCCCCCAGCGCGGGTGTGGCAGGCCGACCACGGCGCATTCAAGCACGCCGGGGCAGGTCAGGATCGCTTCCTCCACTTCCCGCGGATAGACGTTGCTGCCGCCCGAGATGTACATGTCCGAGGCCCGGCCGGTGACGTACAGGAAGCCCCGGGTATCCAGGTGCCCGAGGTCGCCGGTGTGGAACCAGCCGCCACGGAAGGCCTTCTCGGTGGCTTCCGGGTTCTCGAAGTAGCCGGCGAACACCGCCGGGCCGCGGACGCAGATCTCGCCCGTTTCGCCCGCCGGCATCCTTGCCCCGGCCTCGTCCAGGATGGCGATGTCCATGCCGGTGCGGGCGCTGCCGCAGGAGCCGAGCGGGAAGTCCTCTTCATCCGTCAGGCTGTGCTGGTCCGGGCGGAGCACGCTGATGTTGCCGGTGACCTCCCCGAGGCCGAAATACTGCACCAGACAGGGGCCGAGCTTTGCCAGCGCCTGCTTCTGGTCCGCCCGGTACATCGGCGCCCCGGCATAGACCACATGGCGCAGGCTGGAATGATCCACGCGGTCCACCGCCGGGTGCTCGACCAGCGACTTCAGGATGGTCGGCACGGTGAACATGCTGTCCACCCGGTGCTCCTCGACCAGCCGCCAGGCTTCCTCGACATCGAAACGCTCGGTCGGCAGCAGCACGGTCCGGGCGCCACGCGCCACCTGGCCAAGCTGGTGGATGCCCGCACCATGGCTGAGCGGGGCGACGACAAGGGATGCGCTGCGTTCCGTCACACCGGGAAACAGGTCCGCCAGGTGGTTGGTGACGACGAAGGCCATCTGGCCATGGGTCAGCACCGCCGCCTTCGGCCGGCCGGTGGTCCCCGAGGTGAAGAAGAACCAGCACGGGTCGGCATAGGCCACATCGGCCTCGTGGTCGCGTGGCGGCGGGGCGGCCCCGTCCAGCGCCGCTTCGTAGTCCTGCTCATGCGGTCCGGCGTCGCCGACCGCCAGGATGAAGCGGCAATGCCCGGCAGCGCGCACCGTCTCGGCATGGCCGGCGAAGCCGCGGTCCCGCAGCATCGCCTTCGCGCGGGAGGTTGAGGCGAGCCAGGCGACCTCGGTGGGGGTCAGCCGGAAGTTGGTCGGTACCCAGATCGCACCGAGCTTGAAGCTGGCCCACATGCTTTCGAACATCGCGTTGGTATTGCGCGAATGGACCAGCACCGGGTCGCCAGGGCCGATGCCTCGGGACCGCAGCACGGCGCAAAGCCGGTCCACCCGCGCATCAAGCTCGGCCCAGGTCCAGCGCCGATCGCCCCAGGCCAGGGCGAGGTGGTGCGGCACCCGCCGGGCAGTCTGCGTCAGCAGCCGGCCGAGGTTCATCGCGGTTGCGGGACCCATGGTGCTCCTCCCTGGAGCTAGAGGATAGCGAGGTACGTGCACCGGGGACAATTCTCCTCGGCGCACCGCGCGTGGGCGTATTTTCAACACTTAAAGCGGAAGTTTGCCCAATTTCTTACCTATTAAATCTGCGCAGGCAATTTTTGCGCTGATTCTGGGCAAATAATTGGTTCGTTGGACCCGGCCCAACCACTAGGCTTCCGTCTACCGGAACCGGAGCGGGCCTCATGGACATCGGCGTATTTCTCCCCATCGGTAACAATGGCTGGCTGATCTCCAGCACCTCCCCGCAGTACATGCCGAGCTTTGATCTCAATCGGGAAGTAACCGAGAAGGCCGAGAGATACGGGTTCGAGTTTGCCCTCTCGATGATCAAGCTGCGCGGGTTTGGTGGTCCGAGCCAGTACTGGGACCACAACCTCGAAAGCTTCAGCCTCATGGCGGGGCTTGCGGCGGTGACCACGCGCATCAAGCTGTTCGCCTCGGTCGCGGTGCTGACCATTCCGCCTGCGGTGCTGGCCCGCATGGCCGTGACGATCGACAGCATCAGTCACGGCCGCTTCGGGGTGAACATCGTCTCTGGCTGGCAGAAGGCGGAATACGAGCAGATGGGGATCTGGCCCGGCGAGGCGCATTTCGCCCGGCGCTACGAATATTGCTCCGAATACGTACAGATCATGCAGGACCTGTGGACCACCGGCCGTTCCGACCTGCAGGGCGACTTCTTCCGGATGACGGATTGCCGCGTCAGCCCCCTGCCGGAGAAGAAGATCGAGATCATCGCCGCCGGCCAGTCCAACCGCGGCATGCAATTCGCCGCGCAATACGCCGACTACAACTTCATCAGCGCGGGCGGCATCAACGACACATCGCAGGTGGCGCAACACACCGAGCGATTGGTGGCAGCCAATGCAGCCACCGGCCGACGCTGCGGGGCCATGCTGCTGATGATGGTGATCGCCGATGAAACCGATGAGGCGGCCATGGCCAAATGGCACCACTACGTCGCCGGCACCGACCTCGAAGCCCTGGCCTGGCGGGACAGCCAGGCAGCGGCCGATGTGAAGGCCGAGGCGCATAGCACGGTGGGCCGCATGGTGCGGTCGGACCGCGTGCCGACCAACATGCTGCGGCTGATCGGCTCCTACGCCACGGTGGCGAAGCACCTGGACGCGCTGGCGGAGACGCCCGGGCTGCAAGGCGTGATGCTGACCTTCGATGACTTCCTCATCGGCATGGATCAGTTCGGCACGCGCATCCAGCCGTTGATGAAGAGCCGCCGGCACATCGCGCAGGCGGCCTGAGCGCCATGCCGGAAGGTCCCATCCTCACCCAGCTCGACCTGGAATTGCGCGGCATCCACAAGCGCTACGGCAGCTTCACCGCAGTGGACGGCGTTTCGTTGCAGGTCGGCAAGGGGCAGTTCGTCTGCCTGCTCGGACCGTCCGGCTGCGGCAAGACCACCACCTTGCGCTGCGTGGCGGGACTTGAGGAACCCGATGCCGGCGATGTCCTCATAGGCGGCCGGCAGGTCACCGGAGACCCGCCATGGAAGCGCGACATCGCCATGATGTTCCAGGATTTCGCGCTGTTCCCGCACATGACGGTGGCGAAACAGGTGGGCTTTGGGCTGGAGATGCTCGGCCGGCCGAAAGTGGATATCGCCACGCGCGTCGCGGAGGTGCTGAAATCCTTCGAGATCACCGCCCTCGCGGACCGCAAGCCCGGCAGCCTTTCCGGCGGGCAGAAGCAGCGGGTGGCGCTCGCCCGCGCCATGATCACCGAGCCGCGTATCCTGTTGCTGGATGAACCGATCGGCGCACTCGACTACTCCCTGCGCGAGACCGTCATGCTGGAGCTGAAGATGCTGCAGCAGCGCAGCGGCATCAGCTTCATCTGGGTGACCCACGACCAGAACGAGGCCTTCTCCCTCGGCGACCATGTGGTGGTGATGAACCACGCGAAGATCGAACAGCAGGGACCGCCGGAGGAAATCCTGGCCCGGCCACGCACGCCCTTCGTCGCCGGCTTCGTGCAGGGCAACAACGTGTTCCACGGCAAGGCCGGCACGGCGCAGGCCGGGCTGTTGCCCGTGCGGACCGCAATCGGTGAGTTGCTGGTACCGCTGCGCGACCATGCGGTGCCACAGCCCGGCGTGCCGGTGTCCTTCTCCATCCGGGCGGAGCGCATCGTCGATCGCCCCGAACCGGCCGCGGCGAACCGGGTCAGCGGCCGCTGCACTGCCGTGGAGTTCTTCGGTGCGGTTCGCCGGCATATCTTCGAGCTGCCCGACGGCATGGTGCTGAAGTACGACCAGTTCGGCGCACTCGCCGGGCGCATCCGCCCCGGCGATACGGTCGAGCTTGGCTGGCGCAGCGACGACGGCGTACTGCACGCATGAGCACCATCCGCACCGGTTCCCCGGCAAGCTACTGGCTGGCGGTTCCCGCCGGCATCTGGATGCTCGGCGCGGTGGTGGTGCCGACGCTGCTGCTGCTGTGGGTATCGTTCTGGGGCGGCCGCAGCTTCAGTGCCGACAGCCCGCTGACCTTCGACAACTACATCCGCTTCTTCACCAATCGCGCCTATCTCGGGCTGATCCTGACCACCTTCGGCCAGGCGGCCATGCTGATGGCGATCACCGGTGTCTTCGGCTACTGCATCGCCTACTTCCTGACGGTGAAGCTGCGCAGCCCACGCTGGCGCACGGCGCTGTTCCTTGCCTTCATCATCCCGTTCTGGACCAGCACGCTGATCCGCGCCATCGCCTGGGTTCCCTTCCTGGGCGTCAACGGCGTCATCAACCAATCGCTGATGTTCCTTGGGCTGACCAGCGCGCCGATCGAGGCGTTCCTATATTCCCGCACCGGCATCACCATGGCGCAGGTCTCGCTCTACACCATGATGGCGGCGGGGCCGGTCGTGTACATGCTGAGCACGATCCCGATGGCCCTGCGCGAAGCGGCGATGACGCTGAAGGCCACGCCCTTCATCGTGTTCCGCCGCATCATCTTCCCGCTGACCCTGCCGGGCGTGGTCATCGGGCAGGTGCTGGTGTTCCTGAACGTAATGGCGGACTTCGCCACGGTTGCCACCATCGGCGGCAACAAATACGCCTTCCTCGGCAACCTCGTGCTGAACTTCTACGAAGGCTCACAGTTGCGCTTCGCCTCGGTCGTCGCGGTGCTGCTGATGGTGTGCATGCTGGCCGGGGTGGCGCTGGCGCTGCGCGTGGTCGATATCCGCAAGCTCGGGGCCTGACGCCATGCATTGGAAGACCCGCTCCCGCATCACCTTCTGGGCCCTCGGCACCGTCACCGTGGCCTTCCTGCTGTACCAGTGGATGCCGATCCTGACGCTGATGGTGTTGTCCTTCGCCGGCCCCACCGGCGGCACCACCTTCCCGATGAATGGCGTCTCGCTGCACTGGTACCGCGAGTTGTGGGCTGCTTCCATCATGAACGACTTCAAGCCACCGCTGGTGCGTAGCTTCTTCCTGGCGCTGGCGTGTTCGGCAACCACCGTCGTACTGGCGGTGATGTCGGCGCAGGCGGTGCGTGGGAAGTTCCGCGGCAACGGGTTGTTCTTCTACCTGCTGCTGCTCGGCATCATGGCACCGGGCATCCTGATCGGCTTCGGCTTCGCCATCATGACGCGCATGCTTGGCGTGGACCCGTCATGGGATACCACCGCCTATATCACCCATGTCACCTGGACCCTGCCCTTCGGCTTCCTGACCATGCTGGCGGTGTTCAACCGCTTCGACCAGAAACTGGAGGAAGCGGCGCTGACACTAGGTGCATCACGCATCACCACCTTCCGCCGCATCACCTTGCCGATCGTGCTGCCCGGCGTCATCGGCGCCGCGCTGTTCGGCTTCTCGCTGTCCTACGACGAATACCCGCGCAGCCTGTTCACCACCGGCGCAGACCTCACCCTGCCACTGGCGGTGATGGCGCAGCTCGACCGGCAACTGACGCCGGAGCTGTACGCCATTGGCACCACCACCACCGTGTTCTCCTTCTTCGCCATCGGCATCTTCACCTTCGCATTCTGGGCCATGCGGCAATCGCTGCACGGACGCAAACCCTGAGGAGCCAAGCCATGCTGATCACCCGCCGTCACCTGTTCGGCGCCACGGCCGCTGCCGGCCTCACCGCACCACACATCGCCAGCGCCCAGGCGCGCGTGCTGAACCTGGCCGGTGCCAGCTTCGACATGCGCGAGCCGATCCTGAAGGAATTCGCAAAGCGCACCAACATCACGCCGCGGCCCTGGGTCAATCCATCGACCCAGGCGCGGGTGGACCGGCTGCGGACCGCGCCGGTCGATTGCGTCACCATCGATGCGCCATTCGCCGCCTATGCCAACCGGGAAAAGCTGATCCAGCCGATCGATACCACGCGCCTCACCAACTGGCCGAAGCTGCATCCGCTGCTGAAGGAGGGGCGCGCGACGCCCACCTCGCCGCTCGGCCTCGGCGCCAACCCGGGCCAGATGATGTACACCGATGAGGCGCGGACCAAGACCCTGTTCGCGCCGATGTTCTTCCAGATGGACAGCATCGGCTACAACAGCAAGCATGTGCAGGCCGAGAACAATGAATTGTCCTGGGGCGAGCTGTTCAACCCGAAGTACCGCGGCAAGGCGGCGCTGTATGGCATCGACTGGCTGGGCATGCTGGATGCCGCGCTCGGGATGAAGGCCCTCGGGCTGATCGACCCGCCCGACATCGCCAACCTGACCGAGAAGGAAGTCGATACCGTCACCGACTTCCTCAAGGAGAAGAAGCGGGAAGGCCATTTCCGCGCGCTCTGGCGTGCCTATGGCGAGCTGGTCAACCTGATGGCCTCGGAGGAGGTCTGGATCGCCGATGCCTGGTGGCCGGTGGTGGTGGAGGTTGCCAGCAAAGGCGTCCCGGTACGCTACGCCGTTGCCAAGGAAGGCTACCGCGCCTGGTGCGTGGGGCAGAGCATTTCCGCCGAAACCCGCAACCTCGATGCCTGCTATGAATGGCTGAACTTCTGGCAGGAAGGCTTCGCTGGCGCGCGGCAGTCCGAGATCGGCTATTTCTCGACCGTCGATACCTATGCCAAGTACCTTTCGGAGAAGCAGGTCAGCGAGTGGTACGGCGGTGTCGGCCGCGACGGCGGATCCCTGGAGAACCGGTCGCAGAAGGTCTATGTCTGGAACACCCGCCCGACCAACCTTGAATACTACACCGAGAAATGGAATGAATTCCTGGCGGTATAGGCGATGATCGAGGATGGCAAGACCGCGCGGCAGCTCTATGCCGCGCTGAAGGCGGCACCACCACGCGCACGCTTCGGCTTCGGCCGGCGTGCGGCACTGGTGAACGTGGATGTGCAATGCGCCTACACCCAGCCCGCAACCTACATCACCGCCTATGAGACCGACCCCGACCAGATAGGCCATATCAACCGGCTCGCTGCGCTATGCCGCGGCCGGGGCTTCCCCGTGGTGTGGACCTACGTGGCCTACCTGCCGACCGGCGAGGATTGCGGTGTCTGGGGCACCCGCACCGACACGCCGGACAGCCTGCAGAACATCCGCGAAGGCTCGCCCCGCGCCCAGCTCGACCCGCGCGCCGAGCGTGCGCCGGGCGACATCATCTTCAACAAGCGCATGGCCTCCGCCTTCTTCGAAACCAACCTGCGGTCGTTGCTGACCTTCCACCGGGTGGATACCGTGGTGGTCACCGGCGGCTCGACCTCCGGCTGCGTCCGGTCCACGGTGGTGGACGGGCTGTCCTGCGGCTTCCGCATGATCGTGCCTGAGGAAGCGGTGGCAGACCGCCATGAGAGCCCGCATTTCGCCAATCTGTACGACATGGCGGTGAAATACGCGGATGTGCTGCCGGCCGCCGAGGTGCTCGCCGGCCTTGCCGCCATGCCTGGCGAGGGTTGAATGCTGGCATGACGGCGCGCGGCACGGTATGGCGCATCATGCCCGGCGCGCAGGCGCCAACTGAACCAGGGAACCCACCATGATCGACCAGGCTGCCATCGATACGCTGTTCCTGACTGCCCGCACCCAGAACAAATGGACCGACCAGCCGGTGTCCGAGGCCGAACTCCGGCAGATGTACGACATCCTGAAGTTCGGCTCGACCTCGGCCAACTGCTCGCCCGCGCGCTTCGTCTTCGTCACGACGAAGGAAGGCAAGGACCGGCTTGCCCCGGCGCTGTCCTCCGGCAACCTCGACAAGACAATGAGCGCGCCGGTCTGCGTCATCGTCGGCACGGACATGGAATTCTACGAGAAGCTGCCGCAGTTGTTCCCACATGCCGATGCGCGGTCCTGGTTCACCAGCAGCCCGGCGCTGGCCGACGAAACCGCCTTCCGCAATGGCACGCTGCAGGGCGCCTACCTCATCATGGCGGCACGCTCCATCGGCCTTGATGTCGGCGCCATGTCGGGCTTCGACAAGGCCAAGGTGGATGAGGCGTTCTTCGCCGGCACGAAGGTGAAGTCCAACTTCCTGGTCAACCTCGGCCACGGCGACCCGAGCGGGGTTTTCGGCCGCCTGCCCCGGCTTTCCTTCGAGGAAGCCTGCACCATCGCCTGAATCCGGGAATGGCCGGGGGATGCCCTCCTCCCGGCCGATCCGGCTACTCCGCGTCGATCACCGGCGCTACCAGCGCCGCCACGTCAAGCAACGCCGCGTCGCCAAAGCGTGGCCCGACGATCTGCACGCCCACCGGCATGCCATGCGGACCCTTGGTGCAGGGAATCGCGATGCAGGGGACGTGCAGCAGGGTCCACATGCTGTTGAATACCGGGTTGCCGGTATCCTGCCGGCCGAGCGGCGCCTCCCCCACCGCCGCCGGGGTCAGCACCGCGTCGAAGCGCGGGAACAGCGCGTCGAACAGCTTGCGGCAGTCGCCGGCCAGGTCGTAGGCGGCGGCCATCTGCGCGCCGCTGATGCCCGAGACATTCTCCACCCGGTCGCGGAAATCCGCATGCAGCGCGGCATGGGACAGCACGTATTCGGCCAGGAAGGCGCCGCGGCCCTCGCCCATCAGCACCACGCGCTGTGCCTCGGTCATGCCCTCGAAGGGTTGCGGCAGCGCCAGCTCCTCCACCTGCGCGCCGGCCGCCTCAAGGCGTTTGCCGGCCAGCAGCAACGCGTCGCGGGATTCGCTTTCCGCCAGGTGCCAGTTCGGCCCCCGGCAGACTGCGATCCGAAGCTGCTGCACGGTCTTGCGGAGCGGCTGGTCGAGGTCGAAGAACCGGAACGCCTCGGCCACCAGCCGCAGGTCGGCCGGCTCGCGGCCGTACCAGCCGATGGTGTCCAGCGTGTGGGAATAGCGCTTGGCGCCTTCGGTGTTCACCGCGCCATGGGTCGGCTTCATCGCATAGACGCCGCAGAAGGATGCCGGGCGGATGGTGCTGCCGCCGGTCTGGGTGCCGAAGGCCAGCGGCACCATGCCATCCGCCACCGCCGCGGCGGAACCGGAGGACGAACCACCCGGCGTCCGTGCCGGATCATGCGGGTTGCGGCTCAGCGCCCGGCGTCCGCCGGCGGCGAATTCCACCGTATCGGTCTTGCCGAGGATGACCGCGCCCTCGCCCCGCGCGATGCCCACGCAGGCGGCGTCGCGGCCCTGCCGCAGCCCCTGGTAGATGGGGGAGTTGTGGGTGGTCGGCATGTCGGCGGTGTCGATCATGTCCTTCACGCCGATCGGCAGCCCGTGCAGCGCACCCCTGACATAGGCCTTGTCCACCTCGCGCGCGCTGCGGATGGCCAGGGCCGGGTCGAGGAAGCTCCAGGCCTTGGTGACCGGCTCGCGGTCGGTGATGCGATCGAGGCAGGAGCGGGTCAATGCTTCGGCCGTCAGCGTGCCTTCGCGGATCCGCGCGGCGGCGGCGGTGGCGGTAAGCTGCCAAGGTTCCATCGGTGCCTCTCCCCTCAGCCGCGTGCCCGGAATCGGGGCACTGGCCTTTCAGTATCGTCGATGTTGAGCGCGCGGGCAGCGGGGGCCCCGGCCTCGGTCATGGCCGGGAATGCCATGCGCGCCGGGTGCCCCACCGTCAATCCGCCAGCGCCTGACGGGATGCGATCATGACCATGTCCGCGAATTCTCGTTTGCAGGATGCAACCGGATCTTGCCTGGGGCGTAATCATTCTCAGTCGCTCCGGCAGCGGGAAAGATTGCTTGGCCATGCTGGCACCGTAGATTTAGCAAGTCACGTGCCGGGTAAGGCGCGTGCCTGACGAGGGGATCTCCGTTTCATTCACTTTTCCAGGATCGGATAGCTGGTCCTTTACAAGGACATGCGACCCCGAGGCGTATTGCGCTTAAGCAACTAGCGCTAGGACACGCCGTGATGGATGTGCCTCGCGAAACTGCTTGCCCAGATTGTCCAACCGCGGGCTGTCCATTCAGCTAAGGAAATCCGGCATGGCCGAAGCCGCGCAGTTTCCAATCGTCGGCATCGGTGCCTCCGCTGGTGGCGTCAAGGCGCTGGAGCAGTTGTTCCAGGTCATACCGGAAGACAGCGGCATCGCCTTCATCGTGGTAACTCACCTCGGCCCCGGGCGGGAAAGCTCCTTGCCCACCATTCTCGCCAAACATGCTGCCATTGCCGTCCTGGCCGCCTCCGACAACCAGCAGATCCAGCCGAATCACGCCTATGTGCTGCCGTTCGATGCAAGGCTCACTGTCGAGGGCGGCGCGTTGAGGCTTCGGAAGCACGAGCCCGGCGCCCGGCGCGAGCGACAGCCAATCGATATTTTCATGGCTTCGCTCGCCGAATACGCCGGTGAGCGCGCGGTCGGCGTCCTGCTGTCGGGCGGCGGCAGCGATGGCACCCTCGGGATGAAGGCAATCAAGCAGGCCGGCGGGCTGACCGTGGCGCAGGGTACCGACGGCACCGCCCCGCGCTATCCCGAGATGCCCGGCAGCGCCGTGGCCGCCGGAATGGTCGACATCGTGCTCCCGGTCACGGATATCCCGGGCCGGCTTGCCGAGCTGGCCAAGGAGCTCGCGTCGCCGCTGCCGGTTGCCGCGGCCGACGGCCATGATCAGGCCACGGATGAGGACAGCTCCTGGCCAGGCGGGCCGCAGGTTCGGCGGCCCACCAGCGGCCGCGGTGCAGGTTGCCGCCATGCGACGGGAGATCTGCGAAATCCTGCATCGCCAGATCGGCCATGATTTCAGCGGCTACAAGGAAAAGACCTTCCTGCGCCGGATCCACCGGCGGATGCAGGTCCTCCAACTCACCGCGCTGGAGGATTATGTGGAGCGGCTGCGGCAGGACCACGATGAGGTCTCCCTGCTGTTCCGCGACCTGCTGATCGGCGTCACCGGCTTCTTCCGCGATGCGAATGCCTTCGCCACGCTGGCCGAGACGGTGGTTCCGGCGCTGTTCCAGGACCGCGGCGCCGCCGACACCGTGCGGGTATGGGTCCCCGGCTGCGCCACCGGGGAGGAAGCCTATTCCATCGCCATGCTGCTGCGCCGTCACATGGACGGCCTGCGGAACGTGCCGCATGTGCAGGTATTCGCCACCGACATCGACGACGCGGCGCTGCAGGTGGCCCGCACCGGCCGCTACCCCACCGCGCTCACCACCGATGTCCCGCCCGACCTGCTGGCACGATACTTCACCCGGGACGGCATGACCTATGCGGTGACGCAGGAGGTGCGCGACCTGTGCGTGTTCTCCTCCCATAGCCTGGTGCGGGACCCGCCGTTTTCCCGCATCGATATGGTGTCCTGCCGCAACCTGCTGATCTACCTCGATGGTGATCTGCAGGAGCGGGTATTCCCGCTGTTCCACTACGCGTTGCGGCAGGGTGGCTTCCTGTTCCTTGGCCTCTCGGAGAACATCACTCGGCACGATGCGTTGTTCTCCGCCCAGGACAAGCTCCACCGCATCTTCCGCCGGCGAGAAAGCTCGTCCGCGACCGATGCTGCATTGCGGGTGGCGCTCAGCGCCTCCGGTGGGCGGCGGCACTGGTCTGGCCCGCCGCCGATCCGCTCGCCGGCCGCCTTTTCGGGCGCCAACCTGCGCGGGACGGTCGAGGCGATGGTGCTGGAGCCAATTCGCGCCGGCCCATGTGGTGGTGGACCGAGAGGGCGATGTGGTCCAGCAATCGGCCCGGCTCGGCAAGTACATCGAGCCCGCTCCGGGCGTCCCGAGCCGGTATTTGCTCGGCATGGCGCGCCGTGGCCTGCGGCTGGAACTGCGCTCGGCGCTGCGGGAAGCGTTCGAGACGCGGCGCCGCGTGGTGCGGCCGCGCATCGAGGTCGAGGCGGACGAACGGGTCCAGGCGATCCAGCTCACGGTGACCCCGGTGCCGCAGGAGCACAGGGATGCCGAGCCGCTGTTCCTGGTGGTGTTCACCGACCTCGGCCCGCCGCATGACGCCCATGAAGCGGCCCTGCAACCATCCGATGCGGAACGCGATGGCACGGTGCTCAACCTTGAGCGCGAACTGCGCGACGCCCGCGAGAGGCTGCAATCCACCGTCGAGGAATACGAGACAGCGGTGGAGGAATTGCGCTCCGCCAACGAGGAGATGGTTTCGGTCAACGAGGAGCTGCAATCGACCAACGAGGAAATGGAAACCTCGAAGGAGGAACAGCAGTCCATCAACGAGGAATTGCAAACCGTCAACGCCGAAATCGCCCGCAAGGTCGATGAGCTCGACCGCGCCAATGCCGACCTGCGGAACCTGTTCGAGAGCACCCGCATCGCCACCGTCTTCCTCGACCGCCACCTGGTGATCCGCAGTTTCACCCCGGCGGTGGCCGGCATCTTCAACCTGATACCGGCAGACCGTGGCCGCCCGCTGACCGACTTTGCCACCCAGCTCGACGGGATCGACCTGCGCGGCAGCCTGAAGACGGTGCTCGAAAGCCGCCAGCCGATCGAGGCACGGGTCACCACGGGGGACGGCAGCGCGCATTACCTGATGCGCGTGCTGCCCTACCGCACCACGGAAGGTAATGTGGATGGCGCGCTGCTGACCTTCATCGATGTCTCGAATGTCGTCGAGAGCGAGGCCCGGCTGCATGTGATGGTGGATGAGCTGAACCACCGGGTGCGCAACACCCTCCAGGTGGTCATGGCCATCGCCGCGCAGTCGCTGCGACAGGCGCCTTCATCCGACGCCTTCGTGCAAAGCTTCAAGGGCCGGCTGCGCGCCCTGGGCCGGGCGCATGAGCTGGTCTCGCGTGGCGGCTGGAGCGATGTCTCGCTGGCCGACCTGCTGAACAAGGAGTTCGAACCCTTCGCAACCTCCGCTGGCCGGGTCGCGCTGCACGGCCCGCTGGTGCCGCTGATCCCGAAGGAGGCGCTGGCGCTCGGCATGGTGGCGCATGAAATGGCGACCAATGCGGCGAAGCACGGGGCGCTGTCGGCACCCACCGGCCGGATCACCGTGGATTGGGAGGTGACGCCGGAGCAGGGCCCGCCAGGGGCCGCCGCCCGCAGTCTGGTGCTGCATTGGCAGGAAGCCGGCGGCCCGCCGGTCACGGCGCCGGAACGCCGCGGCTTCGGCTCGGTGCTGATAGAGCGGCAGTTGCGGCACGACCTGCATGGCGAACTGGTGCTGGAATACCCGCCCGAGGGTATCCGCGCGACGATCACCCTGCCGCTCGCCCCACGCTACGCCGGCCGCAGCGGCTGAGCCTGGCGGGACCGGCGCCGCCCCGTGGGGCGGCGCCCTCTCCTCAGCCCGCCCGCAACGGCAGGGCGACGAAGGCCCGGCCGCCATTCCGCTCGATCTGCAGCGCGATCGCCGGCCGGCCATTGCGCTTCGCCATACCGATCGCCTCGGCCACGTCACCCGGGCGGCTGACCGCGCGGTCACCGGCACGCAGGATGACATCGCCCGGCTGCAGCCCCTGGGTCGCGGCGACGCTGCCCGGCTGGATCTGCGCCACCACCGCGCCGCTCCCGTCCCGGCTGCGCGGGGCCAGCGCCAGGCCCAGCCCGGTGGCAGGCTCGGCGTCGGCCGGGCCACCGCCGCCGCTGACGGCGGCTTCCTGACTGTCCGGCATGTCGCCCAGCGTCACCTGCTGTTCCCGCCGCTGGCCGTCGCGCAGCATGGTGGCCGTGGCGCTCGCCCCCGGCTTCAGCGAGCCGACCGCCTCGGCCAGGTCGCGCGGGAGCTCGATGACGTGGTCATTGAAGCCAACCACCACGTCGCCGGGCTGCAGCCCGGCCTTGGCCGCCGGCCCATCCGGCTCCACCGCGCCGATCAGCGCACCCTTGGAATCGGGCAGTTGCAGCGCCTCGGCCAGCGCGGCATCGACCGGCTGCATCACCACGCCGAGCCAGCCACGTTCGACCCGGCCGGAATCCTTCAGTTGCTCAACCACAGATTTCGCCAACGAGGACGGCACCGCGAAGCCGATGCCGATATTGCCGCCGGATGGCGAGAAGATCGCCGCATTCACCCCGACCACCTCGCCGGCCGCGTTGAACAGCGGGCCGCCCGAGTTGCCCGGGTTGATCGAGGCATCGGTCTGAATGAAGTCGTCATAGGGCCCGGCGCCGATCTGCCGGCCACGGGCCGAGACGATGCCCGCCGTGGCGGTGCCGCCGAGGCCGAAGGGGTTGCCCATCGCCAGCACCCACTGGCCGACCCGCAGCCGGTCGCTGTCGCCGAAGGCCACGGTGGGCAGGTTGCCGCCGGCCTCGATCTTTAGCAGGGCGAGGTCGGTCCTGGGGTCGGTGCCGACCACCTTGGCCGGCAGTTCCCGGCCATCGGCGAGTTCCACCCGGACCGACTCGGCCTGGCCCACGACGTGGTTGTTGGTCACCACGAAGCCGGCGGCATCGATGATGAAGCCGCTGCCCTGGCCCATCGGGCGGCGCTGGCCCTGGCTGCCCTGGCGGTCGCGGAAGAATCGCTCGAACGGGGTGCCGCGAAGCTCGGGCGGGATCTGCGCAGTCGGCGTCCGGCCGACCACGTTGATCCGCACCACGGCGGGCGAGACCTGCGCGACGAGGTCGGCGAAATCCGGCCCTACCGGACGCGGCAGCGCGACCGCGGTGGCCGGCGCCACGGATTGCGCCGTGGCATTGGGCGCCCACTGGGTGAGTGCGGTGGTTCCAAGGGCGAGCGCCAGGACGCTGGCGGCCAGGGCGGTGGTACGGCCATTCGGGCGGCGGGGAATGCGGGGCATTTGGATCGAAGGCTCCTTTGATGGCTATCCCGGACGGGATGGGCAGGAGGCCATGGAACACCCTGGCAATTGGCCGCATCCTGCCTCCAGCCATACCAATCCGTATAGTCGCTGGAGGTTGCTTGAGAATCCTGCTGGTCGAGGATGATGCCGAAACGGCCAGCTTCGTGCTGCGCGGCCTGACCGAGGCCGGGCATGTGGTGGACCACGCCGCCAATGGCCCGGACGGTCTGCACCTGGCGACCGGCGGCGAATACGACGTGCTGGTGGTGGACCGCATGCTGCCGCGGCTGGATGGCCTCGGGCTGGTCCGTGCGCTGCGGGCCGCCGGGCTGCGGACCCCGGTGCTGTTCCTCACCGCCCGCACCGGGGTCGGCGACCGGGTGGAGGGGCTGGAGGCCGGGGCGGACGACTACCTCGGCAAGCCCTTCGCCTTCGCCGAGCTGGTGGCCCGGCTGAACGCCCTCGCCCGCCGGCCGCCGCTGGCACATGAGGCGACGGTGCTGCGGGTGGCCGACCTGGAGATGGACCTGCTGAAGCGGCAGGTGACGCGCGCCGGCCGGCGGATCGAATTGCAGCCGCGCGAGTTCCGCCTGCTGGAATACCTGATGCGCCGGGCCGGGCAGGTGGTGACGCGCACCATGCTGCTGGAAGGGGTGTGGGACTTCCATTTCGACCCCCGCACCAGCGTAGTCGAGACCCATATCAGCCGGCTGCGCGGCAAGCTCGGCGGCGAGGAGCAGCCGCCGCTCATCCACACCATGCGGGGCGCCGGCTATGTCATCCGCTCGCCGGAATGAGCCCTCCACCCGGTGGTGGCGTACCACCGCCTTCCGGGTGACGCTGCTGCACCTGCTGCTGACGCTGCTCGGCACCGCGGTGCTGTCCGGGGTGGCGTGGTGGGCGACCACCGGCTTCGCCCTGCGGCAATTGGCGCAGGAGGTGGAACGTGACGCCGGGGTGCTGATCCAGGCGGCCCGGCTGGGTGGGCCCCGCTCGGTCGCCGCCTCGATGGAGGCGCGGCTGGCCGCCGACCGCAGCGGCACCCAGTATTTCCTGCTGGCCGGGCCCGATGGCAGCCGCCTTGCCGGCAACCTCGCCCGCGCGCCGCGTGCCGCGGGCTGGGAGAACCTGCGGCTGGCCAGGCCGGGTGGCGAGCCAACCACCGAGTTGCTGGCCTACGGCACAACGCTGCCGGGCGGCGCCTTCCTGGTGGTGGCGCGGGATGTCGCGCCGGTCCGCCAGCTTGAGACGGTGCTGCTCGGCGCCGCCGGCTGGGTCGGCGGCGGGGCCATGCTGCTGGGGCTGGCGGGGGGCATGCTGATGGGCCGCGGTGTCACCCGGCGGGCGGCGGCGATGGATGCCGCGCTGGCCCGGGTCGAGGCCGGCGAGATCGGCCATCGCCTGCCGGTGCGCCCGGGCGGCGACGAGTTCGACCGGCTGGCCCGCCGCATCAACGGCGCGCTCGACCGGGTGCAGAGCCTGATGGAAACCTTGCGGCAGGTGACGGACGATATCGCCCACGACCTCCGCACTCCGCTGACCCGGCTGCTGCAACGGCTGGAAAGCGCGCTGCGCGAGCCCGGTGACGCCGGCTGGCGCGCCACCACCGAAGCCGCCATCCAGGATTGCGAGCATCTGCTGGAGATTTTCGCGGCGCTGCTGCGGATCGCCCAGGTGGAAAGCGGCGCCCGGCGGGCCGCCTTCGCACCGCTCGACCTCTCGGCGCTGGTGGCCACCGTGGCCGAGGTCTATGCCCCCGCCGCCGAGGATCGCGGCCAGCGGCTGGAGCTTGCCATCGCCCCCGGCGTCGCCGCCACCGGCGACCGGGAGTTGCTGACCCAGGCGGTCGCCAACCTGCTGGACAATGCCATCAAGCATGGCCGCGAGGGCGGCCGGATCAGCCTCGCCCTCACCCCCGATGCCACCGTCACCGTGGCCGATGACGGCGCCGGCATCCCCGCCGAGGCGCATGGGGCGGTGCTGCGCCGCTTCCACCGGCTGGATGCCGCCCGCAGCCGGCCCGGCGCGGGGCTCGGCCTTGCGCTGGTGGCCGCGGTCGCGGAATTGCACGGGGCGAAGCTGGCCCTGGGCGATGCCGCGCCCGGGCTGCGGGTGACCCTGGCGCTGCCGCCGGGCGGGCATGCAGCCGGCGCATCGGCGACCACGGCGGGGGCCATACCACGACCGCGTGATCTGCCGTAAAGCCATGGAAACCGTTCCTGCCGATGGGGGATTCGCGGCTTGCTCACCCCAGATACCAGCCGATGAGTGACCCAGCCGACCGGCACCACATGGCCGCCGCGCTGGCCGTGGCGCGGCGCGGCCTGGGCAATACCTGGCCCAACCCGGCGGTCGGCTGCGTGCTGGTGCGGGATGGCCAGGTGGTCGCCCGTGGCTGGACCCAGCCCGGCGGCCGGCCGCATGCCGAGGCCGAGGCCCTGGCCCGTGCCGGGGAAGCCGCCCGCGGCGCCACCGCCTATGTCACGCTGGAGCCCTGTTCCCACTGGGGCCGTACCCCGCCCTGCTGCGATGCGCTGATCCGGGCCGGCGTGGCACGCGTGGTGGTGGCGACGGGCGACCCAGACCCCCGGGTGGACGGTCGCGGCCTGCAACGGCTGCGCGATGCCGGGGTGATCGTGGAACTCGGGCTGCTGGGCGAGGAAGCGCGGGCAGTGAATGCCGGCTTCGCCCGCCGCATCACCCGCGGCCTGCCGCTGGTCACGCTGAAGCTGGCGACCAGCCTTGATGGCCGCATCGCCACCGCCACCGGGGAGAGCAAATGGATCACCGGCCCGGAAGCCCGCCGGGAAGCCCATGCCCTGCGTGCCCGGCACGACGCCATGCTGGTCGGCAGCGGCACCGTCCTGGCCGACGACCCGGAATTGACCTGCCGCATCCCCGGCATGGCGCGGGTATCCCTGGCGCGGGTAGTGGCCGACTCGCGGCTGCGGACGCCGCTGGCCTCCCGTCTGGTGGCCACCGCACGGGAGGTGCCGACCTGGATCGCCACCCGCACCAATCAGCGTCCTGGCGTACTCGCCCCCTATATCGAGGCCGGTGTGCAGATCCTGTCCGTGCCACGTGCCCGGCCGGGGGTGGCGCGGTCCGGCCTCGACCTCGGCGCCCTGCTCGGGGCGCTGGCGCAGCGGGGGGTGACCCGGGTCCTGGCCGAGGGCGGCGCCGGGCTGGCGGCGGGGCTGCTGCGCGGCGGCTTCGTCAACCGGATTGCCTGGTTCCATGCCCCGGGCATCATCGGCGGGGACGGGCTGCCGGCGGTGCAGCCCTTGCCGCTTGCCCTGCTTTCCGCCATGCCCAGATTCAAGCGTGTTGCCAGCCGCCCGGTGGGTGCAGATTGGCTGACCGAGTTCGTCCACGAGGAGAACGGAGAGCCATGTTTACCGGGATCGTGACGGATCTTGGCACGGTGCGGGAGGTCCAGCCGATCGGCGAGGGCAGCGACATGCGCCTGGTCATCGGCACCTCGCCCGCCTTCCTGACCGAGCCTGCCCCGGCGGCCATCGGCGCCTCCATCGCCTGCTCGGGCTGCTGCCTGACCGCGGTGGAGTTCGGCGGCGACTGGTTCGCGGTGGATGCATCGGCCGAGACGCTGTCCAAGACCACCCTCGGCGGGTTGCGGGCGGGCAGCCGCATCAACCTGGAGCGCTCGCTGCGGCTTGGCGACGAGCTGGGCGGGCATCTGGTATCCGGCCATGTGGACGGGGTGGCGGAGGTGCTGTCGGCGGTGCCGGAGAACGGCTCGGTCCGCTGGCGCTTCCGGCTGCCGCCCGGCCTTTCCCGCTTCGTTGCGGAAAAGGGTTCGGTCGCCATCGACGGCGTCTCGCTGACGGTGAACGAGGTTGACGGCGACGTGTTCGGCGTCAACATCATCTCGCATACGGCGGCCGTGACCACCTTTGGCACGCTGCAGCCGGGCGCAAAGGTCAATATCGAGATCGATACACTGGCGCGCTACGTCGCCCGTCTGGTCGCGGCCGATGCGGGGTATCGCCCGGCCCCGCCGACCGCCACCGGCGCATAGAGGACCCTGAGCATGACTGCCGCCTCCGGCGCCGAGATCGCCACCACCACCGTCAACTTCGCCGAATTCATCTCCCCGACCGAGGAGCTGATCGAGGAAGCGCGCCGCGGCCACATGTTCATCCTGGTCGATGACGAGGACCGCGAGAACGAGGGGGACCTCGTCATCCCCGCGCAGTTCGCCACGCCCGGACGCCATCAACTTCATGGCCCGCTTCGCCCGCGGGCTGATCTGCCTGGCGATGGACAGGCGGCGCGTCGAACAGCTCGACCTGCCGCTGATGGCCCAGGCCAACGGCACCCGCCACGCGACCGCCTTCACCGTCAGCATCGAGGCGAAGGAGGGCGTGACCACCGGCATCTCGGCGGCGGACCGCGCGCATACCGTGGCGGTGGCGATCAACCCCGAGATGGGCCGCGAGCAGATCGTGACGCCCGGCCATGTGTTCCCGCTAGTGGCCCGCGAAGGCGGCGCCCTGGTGCGGGCGGGCCATACCGAGGCCTCGGTCGACCTGGCGCGGCTGGCCGGGCTGAACCCGTCCGGCGTGATCTGCGAGATCATGAACGACGACGGCACCATGGCGCGGATGCCGGACCTGGTGGCCTTCGCCCAGCACCACGGGCTGAAGCTCGGCACCATCGCCGACCTCATCGCCTACCGCCGGCGGACCGAGCGGCTGGTCCGCCGGGTCTCGGAAGGCCATATCGACCACCCGACCAGCGGCGACTGGCGGCTGGTGGTCTATACCAACACCCTGGAATACGCCGAGCACCTGGCGCTGGTGAAGGGCGATGTCAGCGCCCCCGGGCCTGTCCATGTGCGGATGCACGCGGCGAACCTGCTGCACGACGTGGTGCTCGGCACCGGCAGCGCCGATCTGCACGACGCCATGCAGATGATCGATGCCGCCGGCCGCGGCGTCGTCGTCATCATCCGCGACTGGCGGCCCACCAACATGAGCGAACAGGTCAAGCGCAACACCGACCGCCGGGTCTCGCCGCCGGAAATTCGCGACTACGGCATCGGCGCGCAGATCCTGGCCGACCTCGGGGTGCACGACATGGTGCGGCTGTCGAACAACCCGCGGCCCATCGTCGGGCTTGAGGGGTATGGGCTGCGCGTGGTCGAAACCCGTGCGCTCACCCGAAAGGACACTGAATGAGTACGATCGATGCGCCGGAGCGCGCGGCCCAGGCGATCCCCGGACCGGCCCCGCACCTGCTGGTGATCCAGGCGCCCTACTACGAGGCGGTGGTCACCGGCATGCTGCGGGGTGCCGAGCGGGTCTTCGCCGAAGCGGCCGCCACCGTCGATGTGGTGGACGTGGCCGGCGCCTATGAACTGCCGGCGGCGCTGCGGATGGCACTCAGCCAGCCGGGCAAGGGTCCGAAGCCCACCCGCTACGACGGCTTCCTGCTGCTCGGCTGCGTGGTGAAGGGCGAGACGGACCATTACGACTTCATCTGCAATGCGGTCTGCCAGGGTGTGATGAATGTCTCGACCGAGCGCGGCGCCGCCATCGGCTTCGGCCTGCTGACGGTCGATACCCTGGCCCAGGCCGACGCGCGCTCGGCGGACGATCGCCACAACAAGGGTGGCGAGGCGGCGCATGCGCTGCTCGGCCAGGTGGCGCTGAGGCGCCGCTGGGGCCTGTCGTGAGCAAGTCCGGCAAATCCGTGGGCACCAGCGAACTCGACCGGCTGCGGGCCGAGATGGAGGCCGAGCAACGCGCCCAGCCAGCCGCCAAGCCGACGCCGCGGCCGGGCAACGCGCCGAAGCCCCGCATGAAGCCCCCGGCCGGCGAGGCGCCCAAGGCAAAGGGCCGCCCGCGCACCGGCGCGCGTATTGCCGCCGTGCAGGCACTCTACCAGAGCGAGCAGACCGGCGAGATCGGCCGAGACGGTCATCGACCAGTTCATCCGCCACCGCATCGGCTCGCTGCCCGGCCGCGGTGGCTACGAGGAAGGCTGGGTGCCGGAAGCCGACCTGCCGCTGTTCGGCGCCATCGTCCGTAAGGCGGCGAAGAATGGCGAGGCGGTGGACGGCATCCTCACCAAGCACCTCGATGCCGACTGGCCGCTGTCGAAGCTGGACCCGGTGCTGCGCTCCCTGCTGCGGGCCGCCTGCGCCGAGCTGCTGGGCGGGGGCGGCGGCCAGCCGCCTGCCAAGGTGGTAATCAACGAGTACCTGGACATCGCCCACGGCTTCTTCGGTGGCGAGGAGCCGCGCTTCGCCAACGGCGTGCTGGATGCCATGGCGCGCAACCTGCGCCCGGAGGAATTCGGTGGCGCACGACCCCCGCCTGCAAGCTGAGCCCGGACCAGCCCGGGCGCCGGCGGCGGTGCCGGCCGAATTCGCGCTGATCGCCCGCCACTTCCTGCCATTGGCCGGCCCTGGCGCCCTGGCACTGGCCGATGATGCCGCATTGCTCGACCCGCCGCCTGGCCGGCAACTGGTGCTGGCGGCGGATGCCATGGTCGCGGGGGTGCATTTCCTGCCCGACGACCCGCCCGAGACCATCGGCCGCAAGCTGCTGCGGGTGAATCTCTCCGACCTTGCGGCCATGGGCGCGACACCGCTCGGCTACCTGATGACCACCGCCCTGCCGCGCGACCTGCCGGACGACTGGATCGCCGGCTTCGCCGCCGGGCTGGCGGCGGACCAGCGGGAATACGGGCTGTCGGTGCTGGGCGGCGACACGGTCTCCATCCCCGGGCCGATCAGCCTCTCGCTCACCATCATCGGCACGGTGGCGCCGGGGGCGGCGCTGCGGCGGCAGGGTGCCAGGGCGGGCGACCGGCTCTGGGTCTCCGGCACCATCGGGGATGGCGCGCTCGGGCTGCGCGTGTTGCAGGGCAGGCTGCCGGGCGATGCGCAGGGCCACCTCGCCCGGCGCTACCGCCTGCCGGAGCCGCGGTTGGCGCTGGGTGCGGCGCTCGTCGGGCTGGCGCGGGCGGCGATGGATGTCTCGGACGGGCTGGTGCAGGACCTCGGCCATCTCTGCCGGGCCGGCGGATGCGGGGCGGTGCTGCGGTCGGCGGCGGTGCCGCTCTCGCCGGCGGCCCGCGCCCAGGTCATGGCGGACCCGGCACTGCTCGCGCTGGTCCTGACCGGCGGGGATGATTACGAACTGCTGTTCGTGGCGCCGTCCGGGGCGGATGCCATGGTCGAGGCCCGTGCCGCCGCTGCCGGTACCCCGGTGGCCTGCATCGGGGAATTCGTCGAGGGGGCCGCAGAAGCCCTGGTACTAGGTCCGGACGGCGCCCCGCTCGCGCTGCCGGCGGGGGGATGGAGCCATTTCTAGCGCAATTGCCGATGACGCCAGCATGAAGCGGCAGGTCTGGCTGCTGTTCTGCTGCCAGGCGCTGATGCAGGCCGCGACCGTCGGCCAGGCGGTGATGGCCGCGCTGATCGGGCACAGCCTGGCCGATGACAAATCGCTGTCCACCCTGCCGGTCGCCATCCAGATGACGGCGACCATGGCAGCCTCCATCCCGGCCGCCATGGTGTTCGCCCGGTTGGGACGGAAGCCCGGGTTCATGCTCGGGGCGGTCGGCGCCATGGCGGGGTCGCTGATCTTCGCGGCAGGGGTTTGGTACGGCAATTTCACGCTGTACTGCCTGGGCGCGGTGCCCGCCGGGCTCGGCTTCGGCATTGCCCAGCACTACCGCTTCGCCGCCAGCGAGGTGGCGACGCCGGCCTACCGGCCGCGCGCCATCAGCCTGGTAATGACCGGCGGCATCCTGGCGGCGGCCCTGGGACCGGAACTGGTGAAGGCGACGCGGGACGTGGCGCCGCCCTTCCTGTTCCTCGGCACCTATCTGTCGCTGGCCTGCCTGCCGGTGATCTGCATGGTGCTGCTCACCCTGGTGAAGCTGCCGCCGCCGCCGCCCCGCAATGCCGGCGGCGCCCCGGTGCGGGAGATCATGCTGCGGCCGGCCTTCATCACCGCCGCCGTCACCGGCATGGTGGCCTACGGGACGATGAACCTGCTGATGACCTCGACCCCGGTCGAGATGATGTTCTGCGGCTTCGGGGTGGGGGCGTCAGCGACCGTCATTCAGATCCATGCCATCGCCATGTTCGGCCCGGGCTTCTTCACCGGCCGGCTGATCACCCGCTTCGGCGTGCGTTCCGTCATCACCGCCGGGGCGGCACTCACCGCGCTTTGCGTGCTGATTGGGCTGCAGGGCGAGAGCTTCGCCCATTTCGGCATCGCCCTCGGGGTGCTGGGGCTTGGCTGGAACTTCATGTTCATCGGGGCGACGACGCTGCTCGCCACCGCCCATTCGGCGGCCGAGCGGGTCCGGACCCAGGCAGCCAACGATACGCTGGTGTTCGGCACCGTGGCATGCACCGCCTTCCTGTCGGGGGCGGTGCATGCCCAGGCCGGCTGGGCGGTGCTGAACCTGACCGTGCTGCCGGCGCTGGCCATCGCCATGGCAATGATCGCCTGGCAATACGCCCGCGCCGCGCGCCAGAAGGCGGCGGGGCAGCGGGTGGCGGCCGGGTAGGTACCGGGAGCGGATCCTGGCCGGGGGTGGCTAGCGCCCCATCCCCGAGCCGGTGGCGTTTGGCGCGGTCTGCATCATCGCGCCGGGGCCGACCCGGCCGACGTTGCCGAACAGTGCCTGCATCAGGGTCCGGTCGTTGCCGGGCGTCGGCGTCTCCCGCGGGACCATGGCCACCTCCCGGGTGTCGTCCTCGCCCAGGGTGCGAACGCGCTGCACCACGCCGGCGGAATCGAATTCCACCACCACCGTCTGCTGGTCCGACACCGCGAGGTGCTGGCCTGGCCGCTGTCGGGTGACGCTGCTGATGTAGTACCAGACCGGATCGCCGAAGGTGCTGGTCTGGGTGGGCGATCCGAGCAGCGCCTGGACATCCTGGCGGGTCTGCACCCCTGGCACGATGCCCCCCAGCTGGTCCGGCGAAACACGGTTGCCGCGCTGGATCGTTGGCGCTTCGAACACGCTGCAACCGGGCAGCAGCAGGGGCGAGAGCAGCAGGCCACAGGCCAGGGCGGCTCCGCGCAGGCGTTGCGCGCGGCATATGTTGACCGGGCGGCAGGGGCGATCCATGTCTGGGGTCCCGTTTCGGAATATCGCGCCCGCGGCGGTGTGCCGGGTGCGGACCATGTCGGATGCGTCGGCGGCCTGTCCGCGCCAATGGCCAGCCCAGCTGGCAGAGGCACGGCGCACCGGCGCGAATGCCACCATGCCGCGGCACGGTCAACCGCGCAGCGGCGCCATCGGTAAGGACCCCGCCCCCATGGGCCTGCTCGCCCTGTTCCGCCGCAAGCCGCACGAGCGCACCGGCTTCGAGCTTTACGGCGCCGCTGTCGCCGCCGCGCGGCATCCCTGGTTCTTCGGCACGCTCGCCGTGCCGGATACCCTGGACGGCCGGTTCGACCTGGTCGGGCTGCATGTCGCGCTGCTGATCCGCCGGTTGCGGACCGATACCGACCCGCGCGGCGCTGCCCTGGCCCAGGCGGTGTTCGACGCGATGTTCGCCGACATGGACATGAACCTGCGCGAAATGGGCGTCAGCGACATGACCATCGGCAAGCGGGTGAAGCGCATGTGGGAAGCCTTCCACGGCCGCTGCTTCGCCTATGAGGCGGCGCTCGATGCCGACGACCAGCCGGCGCTGGCGACCGCCCTCGCCCGCAACGTGTGGCGGGAGGAGGCCGAGGCGACTCCCCCGCCCGCCACCGCGATGCAGCTCGCGCAATACGCCGCCCATACCGCCGCCTGGCTGGCGGCACTGCCATTCACCACCCTGCTGCGGGGCGACGTCGTCTTCCCCGCACCCACGGAGGCTGCCGATGCCGCCTGAACTGCCGCCATCCAATTCCATCGAGCCCGAGTCCCCGCCGCCGGAGTTCTCCCGCCCGGTGCCGCTCGGCACGGTCGGCCATGCCGGCCGCCGCCTGCGGCTGGAAGCGACGGCGCAGGAATGCGCCGCCCTGGCACGGCGGTTCGGCATCCTGTCGGTCGAATGGCTGGCGGCCGAGTTGCACCTGAAGCCGGAGGAGGGCAACACCGTGCTGGTCTCGGGCCGGCTGACCGCAGGCCTCACCCAGGCCTGCGTCGCCAGCCTGGAGCCGGTGGCCGAGAAGATCGACGAGCCGGTCGCGCTCCGTCTTCTGCCGCCCGGGCGTGAACCGGAAGACGGGCCGGACGACATCGACGAGATCGAATCGCCGGGTGGCGTGGCGGATCTCGGCGAGGTGCTGGCGGAACAGCTCGCACTGACGCTCGATCCCTATCCCCGGGCGCCCGGGGCGGCGACGCCGGATGCGGCGATGGGGGCGGTGACAGGCGGATTCGCGGCCCTGGCAGCCCTGCGTCGGAAGAATTGAGGCCGGCGCCCTGCCCTGCCATCATGCCGGCCGCGCCTGGGCCGCCTTGTGCTTGCGTGGCCTGGGGTGCGGTGCTACAGCCCCGGCCTCCCGTTTAAACGCCTTGCGTGTTGCAAAGAAAGGCTCGGCGCCATGGCCGTCCCGAAGAAAAAAGTTTCGCCCTCCCGCGCCGGCATGCGGCGGAGCCATCAGGCTCTGACCGCCATGGCGCATGCTGAATGCCCGAACTGCGGCGAGCTGAAGCGCCCGCACCACATCTGCTCGTCCTGCGGGCACTATGATGGTCGGGAGGTGGTTGCGGCTGGTGATGCGCTGAAGGCCGCCGTTCGCACCTGAACCACATCCGGCACCCCAACGGGGAACCGCAGATCGTGTCGCAGAGCTTTGCCCTGGCAATCGATGCCATGGGGGGCGACAACGCACCCGATATCGTCCTTGACGGGATGGAACTGGCCGCGGAACGTCATCCGCAGGCCCGTTTCCTGCTGGTCGGGGATGAAGCGCGGCTTGGCGCCATGCTGGCCCGCAGGCCACGCGCCGCCAAGGCCTGCGTGCTGCGCCATGCGCGGGACGTGATCTCCGCCGAGATGAAGCCGACCGCGGCGCTGCGTCAGGGCCGGCAAAGCTCCATGCGCATCGCCATCGACGCGGTGGCGGGCGGCGAGGCGTCCGGCGTGGTGTCGGCCGGCAATACCGGCGCCCTGATGGCGCTCGCCAAGATCGTGGTGAAGACGCTGCCCGAGATCGACCGGCCGGCGCTGGCCGCGATCACCCCCTCGGCACGCGGCGATGTGGTCATGCTGGACCTCGGCGCGAACATCCAGTGCGACGCCCGAAACCTGGTGGAATTCGCCGTGATGGGCGACAGCTTCGCCCGCGCCGTGCTCGGCCTCACCGCCCCGACCTTCGGCCTGCTGAACGTCGGCTCCGAGGAACTGAAGGGCGACGAGCGGGTGCGCCAGGCGGCGGAAGTGCTGCGGGAAAGCCACATCGGCGCCAATTTCCACGGCTTCATCGAGGGCCACGACATCGCCGCCGGCACCGTCGACGTGGTGGTGACCGATGGCTTCACCGGCAATGTCGCGCTGAAGACCGGCGAAGGCGCGCTGAAGCTGATGCGCGACCTGCTGCGGCAGGTGTTCACCAGCAGCGTGCCGGCCCGCATGGGCTACCTGCTCGCCCGGCCCGCGCTTGACCGGCTGCGCGAATGGATGGACCCGCGGCGCTACAACGGCGCCATCCTGCTCGGGCTGAACGGCGTGGTGGTGAAAAGCCATGGCGGCACCGATGCCGTCGGCTTCGCCCATGCGGTGGATGTCGCCATGGACATGGTGACGCACCGCTTCAACGACCGCATCCGCGAGGGCCTTGCCCGCCTTTCCACACCTGCGCCGGTCACCGCGCCGGCCCCCCCCTGAGGCAGCCCAGATGGCGACCATCCGTTCCCTGATCGCCGGCTGCGGCGGGTACCTGCCCGTGCGCTGCGTGCCGAATGCCGCGCTGGCCGAGGAATTCGGCATCGAAACCTCGGACGAATGGATCATCGAGCGCACCGGCATCCGCCAGCGCCACATCGCCGCGCCGGGTGAGACAGCCTCGTCCATGGGGACCGCCGCGGCCCGCCAGGCGCTGGAGCGCGCCGGGATCGATGTGGCGGCGGTCGATGCCATCATCGTGGCGACCTCGACCCCCGATTCCGCCTTCCCGGCCACCGCGGTGCGGGTGCAGCAGCAGCTCGGCGTCACCCAGGGCTTCGCCTTCGATATCGCCGCCGCCTGCACCGGCTTCATCTACGGCCTCGGCATCGCGGATTCGCTGATCCGCACCGGCCAGGCGCGCTGCGTGCTGGTGATCGGGACCGAAGTCTATTCCCGCATCCTGGACTGGACCGACCGCGGCACCTGCGTGCTGTTCGGCGACGGCGCCGGGGCGGTGGTGCTCACCGCCGGTGACGGCGGCGGCACCTCGGCCGACCGCGGCATCCTCTCGACCCATATGCATTCCGATGGCCGCTACGGCGACATCCTGCTGATCGAAGGCGGCGCCGGCTCGACCGGCGGGACCGGCCTGTTGCGGATGGCCGGCAAGGAAGTTTTCCGCCACGCCGTCTCCAAGCTGGCCGCGGTGGTCGACGAGGCGCTGGCGGCCAACGGGCTGGGCCATGGCGATATCCGCTGGCTGGTGCCGCACCAGGCCAACCTCCGCATCATCGAGGCGATGGGCAGGAAGCTCGGGCTGCCGCGGGAGCGGGTGGTGGTGACGGTGGACCGCCACGCCAACACCTCGGCCGCCTCCATCCCCCTGGCCCTGGCCGATGCGGCCGCGCAGGGCCTGATCCGGCCCGGCGACCTGGTGGCGCTGGAAGCCATCGGCGGCGGGCTGACCTGGGGCGCGGCGCTGGCGCGGTTCTGACGCCAAAGGGCCGCAAATTCCGGCCGATGGCCTGCGGCTTCCCGGTCACAGTGTGGCGCTTTCGTCAGGCAGCGGTTGACGGCTGATACGGATACCGGTTTCCTAACGGCCGTAATGGTTTGCGGGAAGCAGTTGCCGGATGAATACGCTCACGCGCGCGAACCTTGCCGAGGCCATCTACAGCCAGGTCGGGCTTTCGCGGAACGAATCGGCGGCACTGCTGGAATCGGTGCTGAGCCGCGTGGCCGACGCCCTGGAAGCCGGTGAGGCGGTGAAGATTTCCGCCTTCGGCACCTTCATGGTGCGGCAGAAAGGCCAGCGCGTGGGCCGCAACCCCAAGACCGGCGTCGAAGTCCCCATCCTGCCGCGCAAGGTCCTGTCCTTCCGGCCGTCCCAGGTGCTCAAGGCCCGCATCAACGGCCTGCCCGTGCCGGGCCGGGATTCCGCGGCGTGAGCGACGGCGATATGGCCGAGCCCGGCCGCCCCCGTGGCCGCAAGGCGCCCACCGCCTTCCGCACCATCAGCGAAGTCGCGGAGGACCTCCACATCCCGCAGCATGTGCTGCGCTTCTGGGAGACCAAATTCCCGCAACTGAAGCCGCTCAAGCGCGGCGGCGGCCGGCGCTACTACCGACCCGAGGACATCGCCCTGCTCCGGCGCATCTCGGACCTGCTCTACACCCAGGGCTACACCATCAAGGGCGTGCAGCGGCTGCTGCGCGACGGCGGGATGGGCGAGGCCGAGGCGCCGGCGCCACCCGGGCCGGACAGCCTGCGGGCCATCCTGGAGGACCTGGAGGAATTGGCCGAAGAACTGCACGCCCTGGCCGGCCGATAGCCTCGGCGGGGCTAGCCTGCCGCGTCCCGTGGTGCTATCCCGCCCATCGTCGGATCGTAGCGCAGCCTGGTAGCGCACTTGTCTGGGGGACAAGGGGTCGTGGGTTCGAATCCCGCCGGTCCGACCATCTCCCCTACCCCGCGGCCACCCGCCGCCGCCCGGCCCGGCTGAACGGCCCGAAGGTCCAGGCCAGCGCCAGCAGCAGCCCGGCCACCACCGCCATCATCCCCGCGGCGTTCAGCCCATAGCCCAGGCCCAGCAGGGCCGGCGCCAGCGCCGCCACCCAGTAGCCGCCCGCGCCCATCACCACCGCCGCCAGCGCCGAGATGCGGAACTGCGTGGCGTAGTCATTGGTCAACAACCGGGCGATCGCCCCCGGCGCCACCAGCGCCGCGATCACCAGGATCGAGCCCACCGCCCAGAAGGCGGCGACGCAGGACACCGAGACCAGCACCAGCACCAGCAGCGAAAGCCGGCGTGGCGCGAAGCCGATGGTGGCGGCGAAGTCCGGGTCGAAGGCAGCCAGCCGCAGTTCCTTCCACAGCAGCGCCAGCAACCCGAGCGTCAGCGCCAGCACCACCGCCAGGGTCTTCACCTCGGCGGGGAATGCGGCGAGCGCGGCCGGGTCCAGCAGGGAAGCAGGGCCGGTGGCGGCGGGCCAGATCAGCGCCTCCAATTGGCCGTACAGCACGCAATCCACGTCGAGGTCCACGGCATGGGCGCCGCTCACCTCGATCAGCACGATGCCCAGCGCGAACATGCCGGAAAACACCACGCCCATGGCCGCCCCCGGCTCCAGCCGGGTCAGCCGACGCAGCAGGGCGATCAGCAGCGCGGCGCCCACGGCAGCGACCATCGCCCCCAGCACCATCGGCCCTGCCGCCCGGGTGCCGCTGACCCAGAAGCCCATGACGATGCCGGGCAGCACGGAATGGCTGATGGCGTCGCCCAGCAGGCTCTGTCGGGTCAGCAGCAGCAGGTTGCCGATCAGCCCGCAGACCAGGCAGGCCAAGGTGGCCGCCAGCATCGCCGCGAGGTCGAGTTGCAGGAAAACCATCATCGCCGGCGCCCCATCGTGGATTCGCCCGGCGGCGGCAGGGTGCCGTCTGCCGGCAGCCGGGCCGGGTCGTAGCGGCGGAGCCAGGCTTCGGCCTCCCGCGCCACCTCGGCCGGCAGGGTATGCTCCACCGCATCGGCGGCGCGATGGGCGGCGCCGGGCAGGAGGCCGCCGGCGGATTGCATGTAGTGCTCCCACAGCCGGTGACGGCGGGTCAGGTCGCGCGCCAGGGCCAGACCGGATGCAGTCAGCATCACCCCGCCACGCGCATCCTCGGCGACCAGCCCGGCCGCCCGCAGCCAGTGCGGCAGCACGCTGCGCTGCCAGGCCGACCAGCCGGCGCCCTGGCCGAGGGCCGCCCAGCCGGGCACGGCCGGCGTCGCATCGCCGCGTTCCGCAGCCTCGAAGGCGGTCCGCAGCGCATGGTCGCGCGCCACCACCAGGGACAGCCGTGCCTGCCGCAAGGCGAAGGCCAGAGCCCCGCGGCGCGGCGCGAAGACCAGCGCCAGCATGAAGCCGGCGCAGGCGACCAGCACGATGGTGGCCCCGGTCGGCATCTGCGGCGCGGCGGCGGACAGCGCCGCGCCGAACCATGCCGCAACCGCGCCGAACGCCGCCGCCAGCGGCACCATCACCTCCAGCCGCTCGGTCCAGAGCCGTGCGGTGGCGGCCGGGATCACCATCAGCCCAACCACCAGGATAAGGCCTACCGCGCGCAACCCGGCGACCGTCACCGCCAGCATCAGCGCCAGCAACGCCAGGTCCAGCGCCCGCACCGGCACGCCAACCGAGGCCGCGAAGCCACGGTCGAAGCACAGCACGGCCAGTGGCCGGAACAGCACCGCCACCAGCAGCACCGCCAGCAGCGCCAGCCCGCCGATGAGCATGGCATCCGCCGCGCTCATGCCGGCCGCCTGCCCCAGGATGAAGCTGGCGAGACCCGCCTGCCCGCCGACCGGCAGCGACTGCACCACGGACATCAGCACCACGCCGCAGCCGAAGCTGATCGAGAGCACCAGCGCCATGGCGGCGTCGTCCCGCAGCCGCGCCCCGGCGGCCAGCCCGTTGACGATGAGGATGGAAATCGCCGCCGTGATGGTCGCTCCAGCCAGCAGCAGCGGCAGCGAACGGGCGTCCCAGCCAAACATCGCCGCCAGGATGAAGGCTCCGGCCACCCCCGGCAGCGTCGCATGCGCCGCCGCATCGGCGATCAGCGCCCGCCCGCGCAGCAGCACGAAGCAGCCGAGCGCGCCGGCCGCCAGCCCGAAGGCGGCACAGCCAAGCGCCACCACAGTGGCGTTGTAGCCGCCGGCGAAGCGCAGGGCTTCGAGCAGGTCGCTCATGCCCGGTTGCTCATCATTGGGACCGCGGCTCGGCGGGGCGGATGCCGGCCTGGGCTGCCGCCACCGCCTGTTCCAGCAGGGACAGCCGGCCGCCATAGGTGCGGGCGAGGTTGTCCGGCGTGAACACCGTCGCCATCGGGCCATGGGCGATGGCCCGCACGTTCAGCAGCAGCACATGGGCGAAATACTGCGGCGCGGTGGCCAGGTCGTGGTGGACGGCGATCACCGTGCGGCCCTCCCGCGCCAGGCGTTGCAGCACCTCGACGATGGCCCGCTCGGTCGCGGCGTCGACGCCGGCGAAGGGCTCGTCCATCAGGTAGAGGTCCGCCTCCAGCGCCAAGGCACGGGCGAGGAACACCCGCTGCTGCTGCCCGCCCGAAAGCTGCCCGATCTGCCGGCCCGCGAGATCGGCCATGCCGACCTCGGCCAGCGCGGCGCGGGCGTGCTCGCGCTCGGCGCGCGGCAGCGGGCGGAACCAGCCGGCATGGGGATAGCGGCCCATGGAGGCGATCTGCAGGGCGGTCGCCGGGAAGTCCCAGTCGACGCTGGCCCGCTGCGGCAGGTAGCCCACCCGCCGACGTGCCCCGGCCAGCGGCAGGCCGAACACCCGCACCTCTCCCGACAGCTTCGGCACCAGGCCGAGCACCGCCTTGAGCATGGTGGACTTGCCGGCGCCGTTCGGCCCGACGATGGCGATCAGCCCGGATGGCGGCGAGGCCCAGGACAGGTCCCACAACACCGGCGTGTCCTGGTAGGCGACGGACAGATGCTGGACCGAAAGGGCCGGCACCGGCAGCGGCACGGGTTCGTTCATCATCCTGCCCCGAGCCGGCCCTGGAAGCCGCGTTCCGGGGCATCACCGCCCAGGGCGCGCACCACGGCGGTGACGTTGTGGTCGATCATGCCGATATAGGTGCCTTCGTAGCTGCCGGGTTTGCCCATCGCATCGGAGAACAGCTCGCCGCCCACGGTCATCCGGTGCCCGGCGGCGCCTGCGCCCTCGATCAGCGCCAGAACGTTGCGGCTTGATACCGAGGTCTCGATAAACACTGCCGGGATGCGACGCTCAACCAGCATCGTGACCAGTTCCTGCAACCGCCGCACCCCGGCTTCGGATTCGGTGGACAGTCCCTGGATCCCGAGCACCTCGATCCTGTAGCGGCGGGCAAAGTAGCTGAAGGCGTCATGCGCGGTGACGAGCAGCCGCTGCCGTTCAGGGATCGAGGCGATGGCGCGTTCGGCATAGTCATCCAGCGCAACCATCCGGGCCCGCAGGGTGCCGAGGTTGCTGCGGAAATTGGCCGGCATTGGCCGGGTCCAGTTCCGCCAGCCGGCCGGCGATCAGCTCGGCGGCGAGAGCCCAGCTGCTCGGGTCCATCCAGACATGGGGGTCGAACAGACCATGGGCACCGGCGGGCTCGATGAGCTGGTCCTCGGGGAGAAGCTCGGTCACGGCGAACACTGGCTTGCCGGCACGGGCGACGCGGGTGAAGGCGTCGCTCATTTTCCCCTCCAGCAGCAGGCCGTTGTAGAAGATGGCGTCGGCCCGCAGCATCCGCGCCATGTCGTCGCGGGTGGCCCGGTAAAGGTGCGGGTCCACCCCCTCCCCCATCAGCACCTCGACGCGGACCTGGTCGCCGCCGATCTCGCGCACCAGGTCGCCGATCATGCCGGTCGTGGCCAGCACTGCGAGCGGGCCGCGCCGCGCCGGCTGGGCGGCGGCCTGCCCGGCACCCAGGGCCAGCAGGGCGCCGAGGACCAGCGCGCGGCGGCCTAAGTGTGTGCCGGTGTGGGCGGGGTCAGGCATCGGCACGGCTCCTTGTCGGTACGGTCGGTCATGCTCCTGATTATGGGTAGTGTGCCCTAGTTTCCAGCGCAAGATGCAGAGTGATGCCAAAGCTACACCTTGGCAAACAAGTCCTGGCCATGCGGCGGCAGAAATACAGCATATGCTACAAATTGGCTTCCAGCGGTCAGACTGGTAAGAGCATCGGATGGACCTCCCCGAACACCCCGCGGCCGAACCGCCGGACGAAGCCGCGCGCCATGCCTCGGCGCGGTCGGCCCGTGCGCTGACCCTGGCCGAGGACTACGTGGAGATCATCGCCGACCTGCTGGAGCGGGACGGCGAAGCCCGGCCCACCGACATCGCACGGCGACTGGGCGTGACCCATGCCACCGCCATCAAGACCATCGGGCGGCTGAAGCGGGATGGGCTGGCCCATGCCAAGCCCTATCGCGGGGTGTTCCTGACCGAGGCCGGCCATGCCATGGCGCTGCGGGTCCGGGCGCGGCACCAGACGGTGGTCGCCTTCCTGACCGCCATTGGGGTGCCGCCCGAGGTGGCCGAGGCTGATGGCGAGGGCATCGAGCACCACGTCAGCGATGCGACGCTGGCCGCCTTCGAGCGGTTCCTGGCGGAACGCTAGGCGGCAGGCCCGCTACTCGGCGTCGAGTTCGCCGAGGAAGGCGCGGAAATCCTTGGCCTCGCGGAAGTTGCGGTAGACGCTGGCGAAGCGGACATAGGCGACCTGGTCCACCTCCTTCAGTGTCTCCATGACGATCTCGCCGATCTGGCGGGAGCTGACTTCCGACTCCGCTTCGGTCTCCAGCCGGCGCTGGATGCCGTTGACGATGCGCTCCACCCGGTCCTCGTCGATCGGGCGCTTGCGCAGCGCCACCCGGATGGACCGCGCCAGCTTCTCCCGGTCGAAGGGGGCGCGGCGGCCGTCGGTCTTCAGCACCGTCAACTCGCGCAGCTGCACCCGCTCGAAGGTGGTGAAGCGGCTGCCGCAAGCAGGGCAGGACCGCCGCCGGCGGATCGCCGCGGCGTCCTCCGCCGGGCGACTGTCCTTCACCTGGGTATCCTCGCTGCCGCAGTAGGGGCATCGCATGATCGGGTACCCCTGGCTCCGGCGCCTACTGGTAGATCGGGAAGCGCTGGCAGAGGGCGAGGACCCGGGACTTCACCGCCTCCTCGACCGCCGTGTTGGCCGCCGCGTCATTGGCGCCGGCCAGGCCATCCAATACCTCGCCGATCAGCCTGCCCACCTCGCGGAATTCCGCCTCGCCGAAGCCGCGGGTGGTGCCGGCGGGGGTGCCCAGGCGGACGCCGGAGGTGACCATCGGCTTTTCGGGGTCGAAGGGGATGGCGTTCTTGTTGCAGGTCAGGTGCGCCCGGTTGAGGCCGCCCTCGGCCAGCTTGCCAGTCAGCTTCTTCGGCCGCAGGTCGACCAGCACCAGATGGTTCTCGGTGCCGCCGGTGACGAGGTCGAGGCCCTGGGCCTTCAACTCCTCCGCCAAGGCCACCGCATTGGCCACGACGGCGCGGGAATAGGCCTGGAATTCGGGCTTGAGCGCCTCTCCGAAGGCGACCGCCTTGGCGGCGATCACATGCATCAGCGGGCCGCCCTGCAGGCCGGGAAAGACCGCGCTGTTGAACTTCTTGGCCAGCGCCTCGTCGTTGGTGAGGATCATGCCGCCGCGCGGGCCGCGCAGGGTCTTGTGGGTGGTGGTGGTCGCCACGTGGGCATACGGGAATGGCGAGGGATGCGCCCCACCGGCGACCAGCCCGGCGAAATGCGCCATGTCCACCATGAACACCGCGCCGACCTCGTCCGCGATGGCCCGGAAGCCGGCGAAGTCCCAGTGCCGGGCATAGGCGCTGCCGCCGGCGATGATGAGCTTCGGCTTGTTCTCCTGCGCGATCCGGCGGACCTCCGCCATGTCGATCCGCTGGTCCTCCCGCCGCACCGTATAGGGCACCGGCTTGAACCACTTGCCCGACAGGTTGGCCGGGGAGCCATGGGTCAGGTGCCCGCCGGCCGCGAGGTCGAGGCCCATGAAGCTGTCGCCCGGCTGGAGCAGCGCGAGGAACACCGCCTGGTTCGCCTGCGCGCCGGAATGCGGCTGCACATTGGCGAAGCCGCAGCCGAACAGCGCCTTCGCCCGGTCGATGGCGAGCGTCTCGGCGATATCGACGAATTCGCAGCCGCCGTAGTAGCGGCGGCCGGGATAGCCCTCAGCGTATTTGTTGGTCAGCACCGAGCCCTGGGCTTCCATCACCGCACGGGAGACGATGTTCTCCGAGGCGATCAGCTCGATCCCGTCCTGTTGCCGGCCCAGCTCGAGGCCGATGGCGGCGGCGAGTTCCGGGTCGGCTTCGGCCACCGGGGCGCTGAAGAAGCGGTCGGGGCTGCGGTAGGCGGCGGTATGGTTCATGGGTTCACCCGTGGGGAGACAGTTTGGCGAGCCGCCGGCTGTGCCGGCCGCCCTCGAATTCCGTGGCCAGGAAGGCCTTCAACGCGTCCAGCGCCACTTCCGGCCCGATCAGCCGAGCGCCGAAGGCTGCTACATTGGCATCGTTGTGCGCCCTGGTAAGCCTTGCCTCGGTGCTGGAGTGCAGCACGGCGGCGCGGATGCCCGCATGGCGGTTGGCGGCGATGGCCATGCCGATGCCGGTGCCGCAGACCAGGATGCCGAAGCGTGCCCGGCCATCCTGCACCGCGACCGACACCTGATGCGCGAAATCCGGGTAATCCACGCTGGCGGTGTCGTTGGTGCCGAAATCGAGCAGCGGATGGCCGGCCTCGGCCAGCGCCTGCTGCAGGATGGTCTTCAGCGGCAGGCCGGCATGGTCGCCGCCGATGGCCAGGGGGATGAGTGCCTGTGACATTGCGCATCCCTACCACGGGCAGGGGGTGGCGCGAAGTCAATCCCCAAGCGCTAGCGTGCATCCCCGGCATGCACGGCGATGCCGGCCGCGGCGCTTCATCCGGGAAGCGCAACGCCGTGGCCGCCGCCTCACCGTTCCCCCTTCCGCCCCCGGCAATGAAGTGGCACGACTAACCCCAGAGAAAAAACGCCGGACGGAGGCAGACATGCCCAATTGGACCAGCCCCGAGACCCTGGCACTGCATGGCGGCAGCCACCGGGCGGACCCCACCACCGGTTCGGTCGCCGTGCCGATCCACCAGACCACCAGCTTCCAGTTCCAGGATACCGGCCACGCCGCCCGGCTGTTCGGCCTGTCCGAGCTGGGCAACATCTACACCCGCATCATGAACCCGACCTGCGACGTGCTGGAGAAGCGGGTCGCGGCGATCGAGGGCGGCGCGGCGGCGCTGGCGGTGGGGTCCGGCCAGGCGGCGACCACCTTCTGCGTGATGAACCTGTGCTCGGCCGGCGACAACATCGTCAGCTGCACGGACCTGTATGGCGGAACCTGGAACCTGTTCGCCAACACGCTGAAGCATTCGGCGTCGAGGTGCGCTTCGTCGACCCGGCCGACCCGGAGGCCTTCGCCCGCGCCACCGACGCGAAAACCCGCATGTACTATGCCGAGACCCTGCCGAACCCGAAGCTGCAGGTCTTCCCCATCGCGGAAGTCGCCGCCATCGGCCGCAGGCTCGGCGTGCCGCTGATCATGGACAACACCGCGGCACCTGTCCTGTGCAGGCCGCTGGCGCACGGCGCCGCGGTGGTGATGCACTCCACCACGAAGTACATCGGCGGCCATGGCACCACCATCGGCGGTATCATCGTGGACGGCGGCAACTTCGACTGGGAAGCGGGCGGCGACCGCTTCCCCACCCTGAACAGCCCGGACCCGAGCTACCACGGCGCGGTCTGGACCCAGGCGGCCAAGCCGCTCGGCCCGATCGCCTATATCCTGCGGATGCGGACCTGCGTGCTGCGCGACATCGGCGCGGCGATGTCGCCCTTCAACGCCTTTATGTTCCTCCAGGGCCTGGAGACGCTGCCGCTGCGGATGGAACGGCATTGCGCCAATGCCTTGAAGGTGGCGGCCTTTCTCTCGGCGCATCCCAAGGTGACGAAGGTCATCCACCCCAGCGTGCAGACCGGCGAGGCCAAGCGCCGGGCCGACGCGGCGCTCAAGGGCGGCTACGGCGGCCTGATGGGCTTCGAGCTGGAAGGCGGCGCCGAGGCGGGCGCGCGGTTCATCGATGCGCTGAAGATGTTCTACCACGTCGCCAATATCGGCGATGCGCGCTGCCTGGCGATCCATCCCGCCACCACCACCCATAGCCAGCTTTCGGTCGAGGAACAGGCGGCCACCGGCGTGACACCAGGCTATGTGCGGCTGTCGATCGGCATCGAGCACATCGACGACATCCTCGCCGACCTCGACCAGGCTCTCGAAGCGGCATGAGCATCGGCACCCCGACCGGGGCCTTCCCGAATACCCGCATGCGGCGCAACCGGCGGGATGCCTGGACCCGCCGGCTGGTCGCCGAGAACACCCTGTCCGTGGACGACCTGATCTGGCCGATCTTCGTCCTCGAGGGCGAGGGCCAGGTGACCAGGTCGCCTCCATGCCCGGCGTGGTGCGGGTCTCGATCGACCGGCTGGCCGCGCATGTGGAACAGGCCGCCGCACTCGGCATCCCCGCGGTGGCGATCTTCCCGATGACGCCGCCCGAGCTGAAGAACGCCGAGGGCTCCGAGGCGCTGAATCCGGACAACCTCGTCTGCCGCGCCGCCCGCCTGCTGAAGCGCGAATTCCCCGAGCTCGGGCTGGTCGGCGACGTCGCGCTCGATCCCTACACCGACCACGGCCATGACGGCGTGATCCGCGACACAGGACGGCGAATACGTCCACAACGACGACAGCGTCGCGGTGCTGGTCACCCAGGCGGTGGTCCAGGCCGAGGCCGGCTTCGACATGATCGCGCCCTCCGACATGATGGACGGCCGCATCGGCGCGATCCGCCATGCGCTCGACGCGGCGCGGCTATCGACACCCGCATCATGTCCTATGCCGCCAAATACGCCTCGGCCTTCTACGGGCCGTTCCGCGACGCGGTCGGCTCCGGCAACGGCGCTGCGGCGGCGACAAGAAGACCTACCAGATGGACCCGGCCAATTCCGACGAGGCGCTGCGCGAGGTGGCGCTGGACCTCGCCGAGGGCGCCGACATGGTGATGGTCAAGCCGGGCATGCCCTATCTCGACATCGTCCGCCGGGTGAAGGACCGTTCGGCGTGCCGACCTTCGCCTATCAGGTGTCGCGGCGAGTACGCGATGATCATGGCCGCGGTGCAGAACGGCTGGCTGGAGCATGAGCGGGCGATGCTGGAAAGCCTGCTCGGCTTCAAGCGGGCCGGCGCGGACGGCGTGCTCACCTATTTCGCCGTGGAGGCCGCCCGGGTGCTGCGGAACCGCTGACTGGCCCCTTGACCACCTCTCCCGCGCCGCGTCTCATTCCCGGCAAAATGGGAGGCGAAAACGATGAATACCGACTGGCTTGGGCTGGCCGACAGGATTGCCGTGGTCACCGGTGCCGCCGGTGGCATGGGTCGGGCGATCGCTCAATCCTTCGTCGAGGCCGGCGCCGCGGTGGCGCTGCTGGACCGTGACCAGGAAGGCCTGCGGGCCATCGAGCAGCAACTGCAGGCAGCCGGGGGCCGCGTCGCCGCCATCCGCTGCGACACCGGCTCCGAGGCCAGCATCGCCGATGCCGCCCGCGCCTGCGCCGACAAGCTCGGCCCGGCGGATATCCTGGTGAACAACGCCGGCATCCTCCGCTCCGGGCCGCTGGCCACCCTGCCGCTGGAGGAATGGAACACGCTGATGGCGGTGAACCTGACCGGCTACCTGCTGTGCGCCCAGGCGTTCCGGCCGCAGATGCTGGGGCGGCCGGCGGCGCTGGTGCATATCGCCTCCATCGCCGCCAGCAACCCGCAGCCGCGCAGCGGCGGCTACAGCCCGAGCAAGGCGGCGGTGGCCATGCTGTCCCGGCAATTCGGCGCTGGAATGGGGACCGGACGGCATCCGCAGCAACATCGTCAGCCCCGGGATGATCCGCACACCGATGTCGGAGACCTTCTACCAGGCGCCCGGCATCAAGGAGCGGCGGGAAGCGATGGTGCCCGCACGGCGCATCGGCACCGCGCAGGACATCGCCGATGCAGTGATCTTCCTGGCCAGCCCGCGCGCCAGCTACGTAACGGGCGGCGAGATCCTGGTTGATGGCGGCCTCGACCAGGTGGTCATGGAACAGACCCCTCGGCCGGGCTTCTAGCCGCCAGCCCCTCGAAGAAGGCCGCGAGGGCGCGGACCGCCAGGCCGTCCTGACCCCGGTCGTAGAAGCCGCAATGCCCGCCGCCGGCGACCGCCACCGGCAGCACGGCGGGGCATTCGGCCCAATCGATGCCGGCCATGGATTCGATCGGCACCAGCGGGTCGTCGGCCGCCATCAGCAGCAGGGTCGGCGCCCGGATGCGTGGCAGCGCGGCGGCCGGACGGTTCGACCTCGCAGAACACCCCGTAGGATGGATAGCCGAAGCGCGGCACGGTGACCGTCGTCTCGAACTCCTGCAGGGAGCCGGCGCGGTAGGCGGCCTGCCGCAGCGGCTCCGGCAGGTCCCGGGCCGGCACCGCCAGCACCTCGCGCCGGTACAGCGTCAGCAGCGCGCGTCCCAGGATCGGGGCCGCGTCGATCGCCGCATGCGCCAGCTCGGGCTGCAGCGGGGGGCTGATGGCGGCGCCGCCCAGGATGGGCAGCGTCCCGTGCTGCCCGCCCAGCAGGTTCAGCACCAGCGCCCCGCCGAGCGACCAGCCCGCAATGACCATGCCCTGCCCGGTCAGCGCCTCCGGCAGGGTGGCCAGGGCATCCGCCAGGTCCTCGGAGCGCCCGAGGTGGTAGTGGCTGGTGCTGCGGGGCAGGCTGCGGGCGCTGCCGCGCAGGTTCAGCCGCAGCACCGGGAAGCCGCGCCGCAGCAGTCCCGCCGCCGCGTCCCGGATGCAGGGGGTGTCCTCGGTGCCGGCAAGGCCATGCACCAGGACCGCCAGCGGCTGGGTGACCCCACCCGGCGGCAGGTTGAGCATGGCGGCCAGGGCATCGCCATCCGGCAGCGGCAGCCAGAGCCGGTGGCCGGGCGGCAGCCGGGCGCTCAGCGGCCATTGCACCGCCCGCAGCGTCTGCAGGGTGCCGCCCAGCCAAGGCGGGCGGGCGTGGAATGCAACCAGGGGCGGGATCATGCGGGGCTAACGCACCAGCGGCGCAAACGGCTAACCCGCCAGGAAGCGGCAGACGAGGCCGGTCTGGTCGCGGTCCATCAGTGCCGGCGCATGGCCGCACCCGGGAATTTCTGCCAGTTCCACCCCCGGGCGGGCTGCCATCGCCCGTGCCGTCCCGGGCAGCAGCAGGTCGCTGTCGGCGCCGCGGATCAGCAGTGTCGGGACAGTGACCGCCGCCCAGAAGGGCGAGAGATCCATGTCGGTCGGCTCGGCCTCCAGGATCGGCACGGCGATGGCGGGGTCGTAGTGCAGCGCCAGGCCGCCTTCGGGCCGGGCCGGGCGCGAGGTTTCGGCCAGGTGGCGCCATTCGGCATCGGACAGCGGGCCGAAGGGGGCGTGCACCGCGCGCAGATGCGCCTCCAGCGCCGCCAGGTCGGCGAAGGCCGGGGCATGGCCGCATGTAGTCGGCGGATGCGGGCAACCGCCGCCTTCGGCACCAGGGTGCCGATGTCGTTCAGCACCAGCCGGCGGATCGGATTGCCCGGCGTCGCCGCCACCGCGATGCCGCAGATGCCGCCGAGCGAGGTACCGACCCAGTCGACCGGGCCATCAAGCCGCGCCAGCAGATGCGCCAGCGCCACCACATAGCTCGGCGGCGCGTACATCGAGGGTCCGGCAGCCAATCGGAGGCGCCGCGGCCCGGCAGGTCGGGGCAGAGCACCCGCCGCCCCTGCCCGGCCAGTGCGCCGGGCCAGCGCATCGAAGTCGCGCCCGGTGCGGGTCAGGCCATGGACGCAGACCACCGGGGCGCCATCCTCCGGCCCCCATTCGGTCCAGGCCAGCGAGAGAAAGCCGCTGGCAAGCAGGTAGCGCAGGTGGTGGCGGCGCATGGCGCAGGTCCCTTTCGGTCGGTAGCCGGCCGTGTGCCGCAGTCGGTTGCCCACGGCAGACGATGCCCTTCTCCCGCAGCGCGGCGATCTATCCGTCGCCGGCAGCCCGAGCAGCCCGCCCAGCACCTCATCCGTATGCTCGCCCGAGCAGCGGCGGCGGCGCTGCGGTAGTCGGGCGGCGTCGCGGACAGCTTCACCGGGTTGGCGATGACCTTCACCGTCTCGCCCGAGGCATGCGCATCTCCACCACCATGCTCGCGGGCCATGACATGCGGGTCCGCGAAGACCTCCTTCAGCGTGTTGATCGGGCCGCAGCCGATCTTCAGCGCCTCCAGCGCCTCGACCCATTCGCCGGTGGTCCTGGACTTCATCACCGGCGTCAGCGTGTCCGTCACCAGCTGCGCGGTTGGCGACGCGCTTGGGGTTGGTGGCGAAGCGTTCGTCGGCCAGCAGGTGCTCCTGGCCGATGGCCTTGCAGAAGCGCTCGAAGGTCGGGTCGTTGCCGACGGCCAGGATGATGTAGCCGTCCTTGGTCGGGAATTCCTGGTAGGGCGCGATGTTCGGGTGCTGGTTGCCGAGGCGCGGCGGGTTTTCGCCGGTGGCGAGGTAGTTCATGCCCTGGTTGGCCAGCCAGGCCACATGCGTGTCCAGCATGCCGATATCGATCTGCTGGCCCTGCCCAGTGCGTGTCGCGGTGGTTCACCGCCGCCAGGATGCCGATGCAGCCATAGAGGCCGGCGAACAGGTCGGCGACCGGCACGCCCACCTTCTGCGGGGAGCCGTCCGGCTCCCCGGTCAGGGACATGACGCCGCCCATCGCCTGGATCAGCGCGTCATAGCCCGGGCGCGGCGCATAGGGGCCGGTCTGGCCGAAGCCGGTGATGGAGCAGTAGATCAGCCGCGGGAATTTCTGGCCGAGCTGTTCCCAGCCCAGGCCATACTTCGCCAGCGCGCCGACCTTGAAGTTCTCGACCAGGATGTCGCACTCGGCCAGCAGCCGGTGGACGATCGCCTGGCCCTCCGGCTTGGCGATATCCAGCGGTGACGCGACTTCTTGTTGCGGTTCACGCCGAGGAAATAGGCGCTTTCCTTGGTGTTCGGCACGAAGGGCGGGGCGAAGCCGCGGGTGTCGTCGCCGGCTTCCGGGCCGCTCGATCTTGATGACCTCGGCGCCGAGGTCGCCCAGCATCTGGGTGCAGGTGGGGCCGGCCAGCACGCGGGTCAGGTCCAGCACCCGGAGGCCCTTCAGCGGGCCAGCTTGGTTCTTGCATCATCGTCTCCCGTCCGGCTCGCTACCGGACCCTGTCATGCACCAGACGGCGCCCGGCCGGAAGCCACTGCGGCCCCGCCGGTGCCGAAAGCCTGGCCGCCGCCGCTTGCCCAAGCCGGGTCGCCGGCCCATGGTCTGCCGCATCGTACCTGTCCGCAACCCGGGAGGAAATCCATGCTCGACCGGCCCCACCCCACCCCGACCGCCCCCAGCCTCGACCCCTTCGCGCTGGCCAAGGCGCTGTCCGGCAGCCATTTCATCGACGGCGGCTATGTGCCCGGCCGCAACGGCAAGACCTTCGCCGTGGTGAACCCCGCCACCGGCGCGCGAGGTGGCCGGCGCCGCCGAGGGTGACGCCGCCGATGTGGATGCCGCCGTGCGCCTCCGCCGCCCGGGCGCAGAAGGCCTGGGCCAAGGTGCCGGCGCGCAAGCGCGGCGCCCTGGTGCATGCACTGCGCCGCCCTGCTGAAGGACCATGTCGAGGAGCTGGCCGGCTGATCGCGCTGGAGACCGGCAAGGCGCTGCGGACCGAAAGCCGGGTCGAGGCCGGCGTGGTGGCCGACGTCTTCGAGTTCTTCGGCGGCCTCGGCGGCGAGCTGAAGGGCGAGAGCGTGCCCTTCGCCCCCAACGTGCTGTCCGTGACGGTGCGCGAGCCGCTCGGCGTGGTCGGCGCCATCATCCCCTGGAACGTGCCGATGCTGCTGATGGCGCTGAAGGTCGCGCCCGCGCTGGTCGCCGGCAACGCGCGTGGTGGTGAAGTCGGCCGAGGAGGCGCCGCTGGCCGTGCTGCGGATCTGCGAGCTGATGAACCGCATCCTGCCGCCCGGCGTGTTCAACATGGTCTCGGGCTTCGGGCCGGAATGCGGCGCGCCGCTGGTGGCGCATCCGCTGGTCGCGCAAGGTGACCTTCACCGGCTCGGTCGAGACCGGCAAGATCGTCGCCAAGGCCGCCGCCGAGAAGCTGATCCCGGTGACGCTGGAGCTCGGCGGCAAGTCGCCGATGATCGTCTTCGCCGATTGCGACTTCGACAAGACGGTATCCGGCGCCCTCACCTCGATGCGCTTCACCCGCCAGGGCCAGAGCTGCACCGCCGCCAGCCGCATCTATGTCGAGCGGCCGATCTTCGACCGCTTCGTCGCCGCGATGAAGGAGGCGGTGGACAAGATGGTGATGGGCGACCCGCTGGACGAGAAGACCGACATCGGCACCATCGTCAGCGAGGGCCAGTTGGACAAGGTGCAGCGGCTTCATCGAGGAAGGCACGAAGACGCCGGCGCCACCGCCCATGTCGTGCTCCGCCATGCCGAACGATCCGGCGCTGAAGAAGGGGCTGTTCATCCAGCCCGTCATCTTCACCGGCCTCGACCCGCGACAGCCGCCTGGTGCGCGAGGAGATCTTCGGCCCGGTCACCGTGATGCAGCCCTTCGACGACGCCGAGGCGGTGCTGGCCGAGGCGAATGACAGCGAATACGGCCTGGCGGCCGCGCTCTGGACCAACAACCTGAAGGTCGGGCCTGGACCTGGCGCACCGGCTTGAGGCGGGGCTGGTGCAGATCAACCAGAACCTCGTCGTGCAGGCCAACCTCAGCTATGGCGGCGTGAAGTCCAGCGGCCTCGGCAAGGAAGCCTCGCTGGAGGCGATGCTGGAGCACTTCACCCACAAGAAGACCATCATGGTGAACATGGACTGACCAGGCTGTGGCCGGGGCGGACAGCCCCGGCCGTGCCCCCGGGCGTCAGGCCCGCTTGACGCCCCAGAAGGTCGCGAAGCCCTTCTTCACCCCGGTGATGTCCGTCCGGTAGGCGGTGGGCTGCACGTACTGGCCGAGCGGGATGCTGGGTACATCGACCATGCATTGCAGTTGCATGTCGCGGCAGACCGCCTGCTGCGCTTCCACATTCGGCGCGGCGAACCAGGCATCGCGATAGGCTTCGAGCTTCGGGCTGACGCACCAGCCGGGCCATGAGGACTTCAAATCACCATTGCCGCGGATGGCGTAGTGGTTCGATGGGTCCATGTGGTCCACCCCCTCCCAGCCCGTGAAGAAGCAGTTCCAGCCACCCTCATCGACCGGGCCTTTGTTGTTCCGGCGCTGCAGCATGGTGCCCCAGTCGGTAGCGACGAAATCCACGTTCATGCCGGCGCGGCTCATCAGGTCCGCCGCGACCTCGCCGATCGCCTTGAACTGGGCGTAGTCGGTGGCGACCAGCATGGTCACCTTCTCCCCGGCATAGCCCGCTTCCTTCAGCAGCCGCTTCGTCTTGTCGAGGTCGCGCGGACCCATCAGCGGCTCCAACCCAACCTCGCTCGCCATCGCGGTGTTCGGGCAGAAGAAGCCGTGCGGGACATGGTACATGGCAGGATCGGTGCCGACGATCGCCGCCATGAAGGATGACTGGTCGAGCGCCGGCATCAGCGCACGCAGGATCGCCGGGTTGTCGAAGGGCGGCTGCAGGTGGTTCGGCCGCATCATGTTCACCGAACCGGTCGGGTTGTTGACCTCGATCTTGACTTTGCGGTCACGGATGAGCAGCGGCAGCAGGTCGTGCGTCGGGTTCTCCCACCAATCCTGCTCGCCGCTCTGCAGGGCGGCGACCTTGGTGCTGGCATCCGGGATGGTGGTCCATTCCACGCGGTCGAAATGCACCTGCTTCGGCCCGGCGGTCCAGTCCGAGGCGCTGCCCTCGCGCGGCTTGTAGCCCTCGAACCGCGCATAGACGTTGCGTGCGCCGGCGATGCGCTCATCGCCGACATAGCGGTACGGCCCACTGCCGATGATCTCGGTGATCTGCTTGAACGGATCGGTATTGGCCAGCCGCTCCGGCATCATCGCCGGCATCGGCGAGGTCACCTTGCCGAGCGCATGCGGCAGCAGCGGGAAAGGTTTGTTCAGGCGGAACTGGATGGTGCGGTCGTCCGGCGCGGACAACTCGGCCGTTGCCTGCATCAGCGCGTCGCCGAAGGCATCGCGCTTGGCCCATCGGTTGATGCTGGCGACGCAGTCGCGCGCCAGCACCCGTTCCCCGTCATGCCACAGCAGCCCGTCGCGCAGCCGCAGCTTCCACAGCTTGCCGTCGTCCTCGACGACATGGCCTTCGAGCATCTGCGGCGAAGGCTCGAAGGCGCCGTTCTGCCCGTACAGCGTGTCGAACACCATGTAGCCATGGCCACGCGTCACATAGGCCGTGGTCCAGTGCGGATCGAGGAATGCCAGGTCGATCGCCGGGATGAAGCGAAGCGTGCTGGCGCCGGCGGCGCGGCCGAGCCTGGGCATTGCCAAGCCTGCCGCGGTGCCGGCCAGCAATGCACGGCGGTTCAAGACCAAGCCGCCTGCAACGGATGATATCATGGCGTCCTCCAGTTGGAACGCGGACCGGTCGGCAACCTCACCTGTTGCACGCTAACACGCTGGCGCGCCGATGGGTCAAGGGCCATCGGCCGCTGCATCAGCCGCCCAGCAGCGCCTGGGCGCATGCATCGAGGATGCTGTCGGTGTCGAGGCCGTATTCGCGGTACAGGTCGGGGATGTCACCGGACTGGCCGAAGTGGTCCACGCCGAGCGGCACCACCCGTTGCCCGCGCACAGCGCCCAGCCAGGCATGCGCGGCCGGATGGCCATCCAGCACCGTCACCAGTGCCGCGTCGCGGTCGAGCGGCGCCAGCAGTTCCTCCACCCAGCTTGGTGCGCCATAGCCGCCGCGGGCCTTGCGCTGCGCCTCCAGCCAGCCGGCATGCAGCCGGTCCGCGCTGGTGATGGCCAGCAGCCCGGCCTCTGGTACCTCGGTCGCGCAGCTCCTCGAAGGCGGCGATCACCTCGGGCGCGATCGGCCCCTGGAAGGCGATGGCGATGCGCGCGCCCGGCGCCGGCGGCACCATCCAGTGGCCGCCCGCCACCACGGCCGCCGGGTCCAGCTTGCGCTCGCGGCTGTGCCAGCCCGCGCGTCGACAGCCGCAGCCAGACGGCGCTGCCATCCGGCTTCTGCATGTGCTCGAAGGCCCAGCGCATCAGGATGGAAAGCTCATCCGCATAGGTCGGCTCGTAGCTGGCCAGCCGGTCCTGCGCGATGCCGATCAGCGGCGTGTTGACCGACTGGTGCTGGCCGCCCTCGGGCGCCAGGGTCAGGCCGGATGGCGTGCTGACCAGCATGAACCGCGCATCCTGGTAGCAGGCATAGATCAGCGCATCGAGGCCACGGTTCACGAAGGGATCGTAACCGTCCCCACCGGCAGCAGCCGCGCGCCATACAGCGAATGCGACAGCCCGAGGCGCCGAGAGCAGCAGGAACAGGTTCTGCTCGGCGATGCCCAGCTCGATGTGCTGGCCTTCCGGCGACATGCCCCAGCGCTGCGCGGAAGCCAGCTTGGCGTCGCGGAACACGTCGTTCTTCAGGTGCCGGTCGAAGACGCCGCGCCGGTTCACCCAGGCGCCGAGATTGGTCGAGACGGTGACATCCGGGCTGGTGGTGACGATGCGGCTCGGCGATCGCCGCCGCGGCCCCCTGCCCGCGCCCGAGTTCGGCAAGCACCTCGCCGAAGGCCGCCTGGGTGGAAAGCTTGCGGCCGGCCGGCACCTTCGGCTGCGGGAAGTTCTCCGGCACCGGCACCGCGGGGCTTTCCAGCCGGCGGCCCTCGGCGGCGATCGGGGTGGCGAAGGGCACGCTGTCGATGAAGCGCCCGCACCTCGGCCTCCGGCGATGTCGAGCCCGGCGAGCGGTTCCCATTCCTCGCCGTCGCGGATGCCCATCTCCTGCTTGAAGCCGGCCATCTGCTCCTTGCTCATGAGGCCGGAGTGGTTGTCCTTGTGGCCGGCGAAGGGCAGGCCCATGCCCTTGATGGTATAGGCGATGAAGCAGCAGGGCTGGTCGCCGGCGGCGTCCTGGGCACGGAAGGCCTCGCAGCAGCGTCGCCACGTCATGGCCACCGAGATTGGTCATCAGCGCGCCCAGCTCCTCGTCGGACAGCGGGTCGATGATGGCGCGCACGCCGTCGATCCGGCCGAGGTCGGTCAGCAGCGCGGCCCGCCAGGCAGCGCCACCCTGGAAGGTCAGGGCGGAATAGAGGCTGTTCGGGCAATCGTCGATCCAGCGGCGGAGCGTGGTCGCCATCCTCCCGCGCAAAGGCGGCTTCCAGCTTGCGGCCATATTTAAGGGTGACGACGTTCCACCCCATGTCCCGGAACAGCCCCTCGATGCGGCCGAACAGCCGGTCCTGCACCACGGAATCGAGCGACTGGCGATTGTAGTCGATGATCCACCAGACATCGCGGACATCGTGCTTCCAGCCTTCCAGCAGGGCTTCGTAGATGTTGCCCTCGTCCAGCTCGGCATCGCCCACGATGGCGATGTGGCGGCCCGGCGCGATATCCGCCCGACCCAGCCCATGCAGCCGCACGTAGTCCTGCACCAGCGCGCCGAAGCTGGTCAGCGCCACGCCGAGGCCGACGGAGCCGGTCGAGAAATCGACCTCCGCGCCATCCTTCACCCGCGACGGATAGGGCTGGATGCCACCGAACTGCCGCAGGGTGGCCAGCTTCTCCCGGCTCTGGCGGCCGAACAGGTAGTTCACCGCGTGGAATACCGGCCCGGCATGCGGCTTCACCGCCAGCCGGTCCTGCGGCTTCAGGATCTCGAAATAGAGCGCCGTCATGATCGAGATGACCGAGGCGCAGGATGCCTGGTGGCCGCCCACCTTCAGCCCGTCCCGATTCGGGCGGACATGGTTGGCATGATGGATCATCCAGGCCGAAAGCCACAGCAGCTTGCGCTCGATGGCGTGCATCAGCCGCAGCCGCTCAGCCTCGGACTGGCGCTCGGCCTGCACCAAATTGGAGCCGCTGCTCGTCAGGACGTTCACCTCGGGGCACTCCCATCGTACTTGGACAAGGTGCATGTGGCCCCGGTGTCCGCTCCCCGGCAAGGCCAGGAGAGCAAAAGGCGCCCAAGTCCTGCCGGGGGCAGGCCCCGCGGCCGGCCTGTACAGCATTTCATATGATATGGCATGCCTCTGGCAGCAAAGGGGAAACCCGCGTGCAATTGAAGACAAAGGCGCCCGGCGCCGCCATGCCGCTGCCTCCAGGCCCGACCGGCCACGGCACCGGCGGCCGGTCGAGCGATGGATCCGACCTGCCGCAATTTCGCCTTTTGTATCGCTCACGCCTCGATGCCAGGTATTCTTGCCGACGGGACCCAGCCAGTGCCGCCACTCTTCGTGTTGCCGCAACCATGACCAAGACCATGCTCGGGCGGCTTTCGCTGCTGCTGCTGGCCATCGGCTTCAGTGCCCTCCTGGCGACCGGCGCCGGCCTCGTGTGGATGGTCAACACCACGCGTTCCTTCGCCGACGGGGTGGTCGCCAGCCAGGAAGTGCGGATCGCCACCAGCGAGGTGCTGTCCATGCTGCAGGAAGCCGAGACCAGCCTGCGCGGCTATCTGCTGACCGGCGACGACCGCCACCTGATCCTCTATCGCAACGCACTCGATGCGCTGCCGCGGGAAATGCCAAGGCTGGCCACGCTCATCCTGCAGGATGGCGGCGATCCCGCGGCGCCACGGACCCTTGCCACCCTGGCGACATCGAGGCTTGAAGACCTGGCCCGTTCGGTAGCCCGCATGCAGGCCGGCGACCAGGAGGGCGCGCTGGCCCTGGTCCGCGACGACGGTGCCGACGCCGCCATGGCTGCGATCCACGCCACCGTCGCCGGAATCGAGGCGCGGGCCACCGAGCGGCTCCATGCCCGCAGCGCCGGGTTGCATCGCAGCGGGCGTGCCCTGCTGTTCGGCGCCGCCGCGGCCTTCGCCTTGATGCTCGGCGTGACTTTCGGCGCGGCGGCATTGGCCATGCGCTACACCCGTGACCTGGAGGCCGCCCAGGCCGCCGTCGCCGCAGCCAATGCCGGGCTGGAGGACCGAGTCGCGGAGCGGACCGCTGCCTTGGCCGCCGCCAATGCCGAAGTGCAGCGGTTCGCGTATATAGTGTCGCACGACCTGCGGGCGCCGCTGGTCAATGTCATGGGCTTCACGACCGAACTGGAGGCAGCGGTGGAACCGCTGAAGACCCTGCTGGACAACGCCGAGACGGCGGCACCCGGGCTGGTGACGCCCGAGGCGCGGGTCGCGGTCGCCGAGGATATCCCCGAAGCCATCGGCTTCATCCGTTCATCCACCCAGCGGATGGACCGGCTGATCAACGCCATCCTGCGGCTGTCCCGCGAGGGCCGCCGGGCGCTCCAGCCGGAGCCCGTGGCGCTGGGCACGCTGATCGGCAGCCTCGCCACCTCGGTGCAGCACCAGCTCGACGAAGCCGGCGCGACCCTTCATGTCGAGCCGGGGCTGCCGGTGATCCACACCGACCGGCTGGCGGCCGAGCAGATCTTCGGCAACCTGATCGACAACGCCGTGAAATACCTCGACCCCCGGCGGCCCGGCCGGATCACCGTGCGGGCGGCGCGTCGTCCGCGACCGCGCCATCATCGAGGTGGAGGACAACGGCCGGGGCATCGACCCGCGCGACCATGGCCGCGTCTTCGAGCTGTTCCGCCGCTCCGGCCGGCAGGACCGGCCGGGCGAGGGCATTGGCCTCGCGCATGTGCGGGCCCTCGCCCGCCGGCTCGGCGGCGATGTCGAATGCCGTTCGGCGCCCGGCCTCGGCTCCACCTTCCGCGTCACCCTGGCACTGGAAGCGCCCACCACGCCGGCACCCATTTCCGAGGAGGTTGCCTGATGAACGCCGCTGCCCAGGCCGTGACCATCGTCATGGTCGAGGATGACGAGGGCCATGCCCGGCTGATCGAGAAGAACCTGAAGCGTGCCGGCGTCTTCAACGAGGTCCGCCACTTCCTGGACGGCACCTCGGCGCTCGACTACCTGACCGACCAGCAGTCCCGCGGCCAGCGCCCGCTGCTGGTGCTGCTCGACCTCAACCTGCCGGACATGAGCGGCTTCGACATCCTGGTGAAGCTGAAGGCGGACCCGGCGCTGCGCCCGGCCCCGGTCATCGTGCTGACCACCACCGACGACGAGCGCGAGATCCGCCGCTGCTACGAGCTGGGCTGCAACGTCTACATCACCAAGCCGGTGAACTACGAGACCTTTGCCCAGGCGGTGCGCCAGCTCGGGCTGTTCCTCGCGGTGATCCAGGTGCCGCCGGCGCCATGATCAACACGCCGCGCCGCATCCTCTACATCGACGACGAACCGGGCCTGCGCCGGCTGGTGCAGCGGGACCTGGAACGGCATGGCTACATCGTCGAGACGGTGGCGGATGGCGAATCCGGCGTGGCCCTGGCAGCCACCGGCGGGTTCTCGGCGATCTGCCTCGACCACTACATGCCCGGCCAGGACGGGCTGGACACCCTGGCCGGCCTCCGCAACCTGCCGGACCCGCCGCCCATCATCTACGTGACCGGCTCGGACGAGGGGCGGATCGCGGTGGCGGCGCTGCGGGCCGGTGCGTCCGACTATGTCATCAAGGAAGCCGGCGGCGATTTCCTGGTGCTGCTGCGCTCGGCGATCGAGGGCGCGATCGAGCGTGCCGCCCTGCGCCGGGCGCATCAGCGCGCCGAGATCATGGTGCGGGAAGCCCGCGACCGCGCCGAGGAACTGGCCAGCCAGCGCGCGCTACTGCTGCGGGAGGTGAATCACCGCGTGGCGAACAGCCTGCAACTCATCGCCTCCCTCACCCGGCTGCAGGAAGGCGCGTTGCGGGACCCGGCTGCGCGGGATGCGCTGGCCGCGATGCGCAACCGTGTGGCTGCGGTCGCCCAGGTTCACCGGCGGCTCTACACGTCGGATGATGTCCGCAGCGTCGCGCTGCACGACTACCTCGGCGGGTTGCTGGACGAGATCGGCCGGTCCGTCGGCGGCCGAGCCATCGAGCTGCTGGCCGAGCCGGTGGAAGTCGCGCCGGACCGTGCGGTGTCGCTCGGTGTCATCGTCTCGGAACTGGTCACCAATGCGATGAAATACGCCTACCCCGACCGCCAGGACGGGCCGATCCGGGTGCGGCTGCAGATCATCGAGGGCGCCGGGCTGCTTGCGGTGCAGGACGAGGGCATCGGCGCCAGCGCCCTGCCCTCGACCGGCGGCACCGGCCTCGGGCGGCGCATCGTGGAGGTGCTGTCGGCCAGCGTCGGCGGCACGGTGACCCATACGGCGGGGCCGGGCGGCACGGAGGTGTCGATCCGCTTCGCCCTGGCCTAAGGCGGCTGCCCCTATGCCTTGGCCAGCTTGCGGATGGCCGCCGCCGCCGGGCGCTTGCCCTCGCCCATGTAGCCCTCGTGGTATTCCTCGATCTTTGCCGGGTCGTACAGGTAGTTCACCATCAGGCCGGCGCTTTCCTTCATGCCCTTCTCGGAGACGTCGCCGCGCCAGTTCAGCCGCTCCACCCGGGCGCCGTTCGAAAGGTGGAAATGCGCCACCGGGTCGCGCGCCCGCTTCGGGTTCCTCGGCGAGGCGACATTGAGCAGGTAGGTGGCGCAGAGCCGCGTCAGCACCGGCTCCAGCACCTTCGCCACCGCCTCGTCCCGTTGCCAGCCGCGCCGGTTGAGAATTCGGGCCAGGGTCTGCGACGGGGTCTCCGGCTGGGCGGGCAGGCTGGTCCCGCTACCGTCCGCCGGGGCGGGCAGCGCCAGCATGGCCGGGGCGGCAGTCCGCAGCGCCGCCAGTTCGTCATCGGTCAGCAGCGCGGCTCCGGGTTCGGCGAGGCGCGTCTGCAGCCAGCGGCTGAAGCCGGGGATGGGCGACAGCGTGGCGAAGGCCTTCAGCCCGCGCAGTTCCGCCCCGAGCAGCGCCACCACCCGCTTGATGAGGAAGTTGCCGAAGCTGATGCCATCCAGCCCGCGCTGGCAGTTGTTGATGGAATAGAAGATCGCGGTATCCGCCTGCGGCCGCGTCCAGCACCGGCGCCTTTTCGTCCAGCAGCTTCTGCACGCTGGTCGCCAGCCCCCTGACCAGCGCCACCTCGACGAAGATCAGCGGTTCCTCGGGCATGCGCGGGTGGAAGAAGGCATAGCAGCGGCGGTCGCTGTCCAGCCGGTTCTTCAGGTCCCGCCAGGTGCGGATGCGGTGGACCGCTTCGTAGCTCGACCAGCTTTTCCAGCAGGGCTGCCGGGCTGTTCCAGTCGATCCGGCGCAGTTCCAGGAAGCCGACGTCGAACCAGCTTGCCAGCATCCCGCGCAGGTCGTTCTCCAGCGCCGCGAGCAGCGGGTCGCGGTCCATCACCCGCAGCAGCTCGGCCCGCAGGTCCACCAGGAACTTCATGCCGTCCGGGATGGTGGTGAACTGGGTCAGCAGCCGCAGCCGCGGTGGTTCCAGCGCGCGCCGCAGCTTGGCCTTGGCGCCTGCCCGCTCGACCGGGTCGGATGCCTTCAGCACCCGCTCGATGGCGATGCGGGCCGCGTCCTCATCCGAGTCGAAGCCGGCCAGCACCCGCAGGAAATCGGTGCGGCCCGCGATATCCAGCGTCAGGTAGGCCTGCGCCAGCTTGGCGGCGCGGTTGCGGGCGGAGACCTCGCCACCACGATCCTCCAGGCAGGAGCGCATCTGGTCGGCGATGGCCTCGGCCTCGGCGCCCACCACCCGCTCCGCCATGTCGCGCCAAAGGTTGGTGACGCGGCGCAGTGCGCGGTCGAGCAGGCCGGTCTGTTCAAGCACCTCGGACATCGGCAGGCTCTCCTGGCTGGAACGACGTGAAATATGGGGAAACATAGCGCGACAACCGGGGCGGCGTCATGCGCGGCATGCGGCAATTGCCGCGGCTGGCAGCAGATTGATGAGATCCGCAGCCACCAGCCCCGGCCCATGCTGCCGGGCCGCCTCGCCCTGCAGCCAGGCGGCGGCGGCGGCTGCCTCGAAGGCCGGCATTCCCTGCGCCAGCAGCGCCGCGATGATGCCGGCCAGCACATCCCCGGTACCGCCCGTGGCGAGGCTCGGCGGCGCATTGGCGTTGATGATGACCCGGCCATCCGGCGCGGCGATCACCGTGTCCGCACCTTTCAGCAGCACCACCGCGCCGGTGCTCGCCGCCGCCGCTCGCGCCGCGGCCGGCTTGTCCTCGCCCAGCGGGCCGAAGACCCGGGCGTACTCCCCGGCATGCGGCGTCAGCACCGCCATCCCGCCAGCGCGTCCGGCGCACCCGCGCAGGCCACCAGCGCCCCGGCATCCGCCACCACCTGCCGCCCGGCCGCCAGCAACCTGGCCAGCGTGGCACGGGTGGTGCCGTCGGGTGGCAGGCCCGGGCCGATCAGCCAGGCCTGGCGTCGGTCATCAGCCAACAACGCCTCGGGCGCATCTTCGAGAACGATGGTGCCGGGGTCGCCGGCCCGGTACAGCGCCGCCGCTTCGGGGCTGGGCGCGAGGATGGTGACCAGCCCTGCCCCGGCCCGATGCGCCGCCCCGGCCGCCAGCCGCGCCGCGCCGGTCATCGCCGCGCCGCCGATGATGGTCAGGTGCCCGCGGGTATATTTATGCGCACCTGCGCCGGCCTCCGGCAGCCGCCACAGCCCCGGCCCGTTGCGCCAGCAGGCGACGCCGAGCCCCGGCAGTACCGCCGGCGGCAGGCCAATATCGGCGAGCACGGTCTCGCCGCACAGCGTCCGGCCCGGCAGCAGCAAATGTCCGGGCTTGAGCCGGAAGAAGGTGACGGTCACCGCAGCCTGCGCCGCGAAGCCACGGGGCTGGCCGGTGCCGCCATCCAGCCCCGAGGGAACGTCCACCGCCACCAGCGGCGCCTGCACCGCCCGGAGCGTCTCCGCCACCAGCCCGTCCACCGCCCGGGTCAGGCCGGCGCCGAACACCGCGTCGATCACCAGTCCGGCCCGCGCCGCCTCGGCCGGGGCGAAGGGCGGCATCGGGCCGCGCCACCGGGCAGCCGCGGCCGCGGCATCGCCCCGGCGCGCGGCGGCGCCAGGGCGGCGACCGCCACCGGCCAGCCGGCCTGCTCCAGCAGCCGCGCCGCGACATAGCCATCCCCGCCGTTGTTGCCCGGCCCGGCCAGCACCAGCGTCCGGCATGGCCGGAAGCGGCGCTGCACGGCGCGGGCGACGGCACGGCCGGCGGCTTCCATCAGCCGCTCAGCCGGGGATGCCGGCGTCGATGGCCGCCGCGTCGGCACGGGCCATCTCGGCGGGGGTGAGCAACTCTGTCGGCATGCCGGTTGGCCTCAGGTGTCGATGCGCCGCTGCACCTCGGCCACCACCGCTTCGAACATCGCGGCGGTCAGCCGGCGGGTCGAGGTATTGTAGCGGCTGACGTGGTAGCTGTCGGCCAGCAGCAGGCCGTTCGGCAGCGCATGCACCGCCCCATGGCGAAAGGGCATCAGGCTGAGCCGCAGGCCGAGTGCCCGCAGGAAGGCCTCATGCGCCAGCACGCCGAGCGCCAGCACCACCCGCAGGTTGGGCATCGCCGCCAGTTCGCCCTGCAGGAAGCCGTTGCAGGCGCGGATTTCCGCCGGCTCCGGCTTGTTCAGCGGCGGCACGCAGCGCACCGCATTGGTCACCCGGCAGCCGGTGAGTTCCAGGCTGTCGTCCGGGCGCTCGAGGTACTCGCCCCGGGCCAGGCCGGATTGCAGCAGGGTGGCGTAGAGCAGCTTGCCGGCATGGTCGCCGGTGAAGGGCCGGCCGGTGCGGTTCGCGCCGCGCTGGCCGGGCGCCATGCCCAGCACCAGCAGTGGTGCCTCGCGCGGCCCCCAGGAGGCGACCGGCGCGTTGTGCCATTCGGGGAAGGCCACCCGGTTGGCCTGCCGCAGGGCCGCCAGCCGGGGGCAGAGCGGACAGTCCCGGTCCGGCTGCGGGGTCGGCGTGATGCCGAGGCTCATTCGGGCAGGTCCGGATCTTCGCGGTAGGGGTCGGCCGGGGTGGCGCGCGGCGTGGCCGGGCGTGGCGCTGCGGCCGGCGTGCGCTGGCGGGGTTCGACCTGGCGGCGGGTGATGTGGTCCGCCAGATCGGCGAGGTCGATGAAGGCATCCGCCTGGCGGCGCAACTCATCGGCTATCATCGCCGGCTGGCTGCGGATGGTGGAGATCACCGTCACCCGGACACCGCGGCGCTGCACCGATTCCACCAGCCGCCGCAGGTCCCCATCGCCCGAGAAGATCACTACATGGTCGAGGTGGGGGGCGAGGTCGAGCACATCCACCGCCATCTCGATGTCGACGCTGCCCTTCACCCGGCGTCGTCCGGAGGCATCGGTGAACTCCTTGGCCGGCTTGGTCACCACGGAATAGCCGTTGTAGCCCAGCCAATCCACCAGCGGCCGGAGCGGCGAGTATTCCTCGGTCTCGAGCAGCGCGGTGTAATAATACGCCCGGACGAGGTAGGAACGCTGGCGGAAATGCGCCAGCAGATTCTTGTAGTCGACGTCGAACCCGAGGGTACGGGACGCGGCGTAGAGGTTGGCGCCATCGATGAAGACGGCAACTCGTTCGATACGTTCGGACTGCAAGATCAGGGGCTCTCGAAATATGGTTCAGGCCAATGCGGCAACAGGATAGTAGAACCACATTGCCGCTTGGTAAGCGAGAAAGCGTGGCCTTTATCGCCTTGGGCGCGAATTTACCCAGCCACTCCGGCGCCACACCTCTGGCGACCTGCCGGGCGGCGGCAGTGGCGTTGGACGGTCTGGTCGGCTACCGCCTCGCCGCTGTGTCCCGCTGGTATGCTACCACGCCGGTGCCATCGGTGGCAGGCGTGCCGCGCTTCGTGAACGGCGTGGCGAAGCTGGTCGGGCCCGGCGCCGACCCGGCCGTGCTGCTGGCGGCCTTGCAGGCGCTGGAGGCAGCGGCCGGGCGCCAACGCCCCTACCCCAATGCCCCACGCACCCTCGACCTCGACATCATCGACATCGACGGGCTGCGGCGGGATGCGCCGGACCCGATCCTGCCGCATCCGCGGGCGCAGCTGCGGCGTTTCGTCTTGCAGCCGCTGGCGGATGTGGCGCCGGGCTGGGTGCATCCGGTGCTCGGGCTGACGGTGGAGACGCTGCTGGCGGGGCTGCCGGCCGAGGACCTGCCCGAACCGATCGGCGATTGATCCGCCGGCAGCGGTGCTGCATTGCGGCATGGAGCTTGCAGAATGCTCCGGTGGTGGCTATCTGGAGTGTTCATCCGCCATCCGATGCGCCGCCCAACTGCACGGGCGAACCATCCGAACCGTAACGAGGCCGTCATGGCGCGCGTAACCGTCGAAGACTGCATTGTCCAGATCCCGAACCGGTTCGAGCTTGTGCTGACCGCCGCACAACGGGCCCGCAACATCGGCCGTGGCGAGGAACTCACTCTCGACCGCGACAACGACAAGAACCCTGTCGTCGCCCTGCGCGAGATCGCCGACCAGACCATCGACCTTGGCGCGATCGAGGCCGACCTCATCAAGTCGCTGCAGCGCGCCCCCGAGCCGGAGCCGGCCGAGGAGGAGGTGCTCGACCTCATCGCTACCGACGAGAACATCTTCGGCGTGATGGACGTGAACGAGGAACTGCCGGTCGAGGGTGCCGGTACTGGAAGAACTTTCGCCGGACGACATCGAAGCCGCCATCGCCGCCGAGTTCGAGCGGCGGCGGTCGCCGCTGAGGCGAGCCGACTTGACCGCGCGCGACACCGGGCCGCCTTTCGCCCTGGTGCCGCGCGCGCCCGAAGGCCCGGCGCTGGGCAGCACGCCGCTGCCGCCCGGCTACGCCGAGGCCAGCATCCTTGCCGAACGGGTCGCGGCCTATGACCCCCGGGCCGATGTCGGGCTGATAACCCGTGCCGGCCAGCTTGCCGCCGAGGCGCATGCCACGCAGCAGCGCGAGAACGGCGAAGCTTACATCACCCATCCGCTGGCCGTCGCCGGCATCCTGGCCGACTACCGGCTGGACAGCGCCACCATCGCCACCGCCCTGCTGCACGACGTGGCCGAGGACACCGCCGTCGGGCTGAAGGAGATCGAGCGCCAGTTCGGCGCCGAGGTCGCCCGGCTGGTCGATGGCGTCACCAAGCTGACCCGGATCGAGCTGCAATCCGAGCGAACCAAGCAGGCGGAGAACCTCCGCAAGCTGGTGTTGGCCATGAGCGAGGACATCCGCGTCCTGCTGGTGAAGCTGGCGGACCGGCTGCACAACATGCGGACGCTGCACTTCGTCCCGCAACTGGCCCGCCGCCAGAAGACCGCGCGCGAGACGCTGGAGATCTTCACCCCGCTCGCCGAGCGCATCGGCATGGATGCGCTGAAGACCGAGCTGGAAACCCTCGCCTTCCAGGCGCTGCACCCCGAGGCGCGGCAGACCATCGCCGCCCGCTTGACCTTCCTGCGGGGCCAGGGCGCCGACCTCATCGCGGAGATCGAGCAGGATTTGCGGCGGGTGCTGGGCAGCCACGACGTCACCGCGGTGGACGTGATGGGGCGGGAGAAGTCGCCCTATTCGATCTGGCTGAAGATGCAGCGGAAGAACGTCGCTTTCGAGGCGCTGTCGGATGTCATGGCCTTCCGCGTCATCGTTGATGACCGCTCCGCCTGCTACATGGCGCTGGGCGCGGTGCACGACGCCTATCGCGTGGTGCCCGGACGCTTCAAGGACTACATCAGCACGCCGAAGACCAACGGCTACCAGTCGCTCCATACCGGTGTGACGGTGCCGGCCCGCCGCAACGCCAAGATCGAGGTGCAGATCCGCACCCGCGAGATGCACGAGGTCGCCGAATACGGCGTCGCCGCGCACTGGATCTACAAGCAGGGGCCGGGAATCGCCGGCGGTCCAACCGCGCGCAAGCGATACCCCTGGGTACGCGCCCTGCTCGACATCCTGGAGAATGCCGAGGGAGCCGCAGGAATTCCTCGACGACACCAAGCTCGAGCTGCACCGGGAACTGGTGTTCTGCTTCTCCCCCAAGGGCGACCTGATCGAGCTGCCGCGCGGCGCCACCCTGCGTCGATTTCGCCTATGAGGTCCACAGCCAAGTCGGCGACAATGCGTCGGTGCCAAGGTCAACGGCAAGATCGTGCCGCTGCGGCACAAGCTGGAGAATGGCGACCAGGTCGAGATCATCACCGCCCGCGGCGGCCAGCCCAACCCGGCCTGGGAACGCTTCGTCGTCACCGGGAAGGCGCGCGCCCGCATCCGCCGCTTCGTCCACGCCCGCCAGCGCGAGGAGCACCAGGAGAACGGCCGCGCCGCGATCACCAAGGCGTTCCGGCAGGAGGGGCTGGATGTCTCGGAAAAGCTGCTGGAAGGCGCGCTGAAGGCGCTGAAGCAGTCCGGCCTGAACGAGCTGTACCTTGCCGTCGGCTCCGGCTCGCTCGCCGCGCGGGAGGTGGTGCAGGCCGCGGTACCGGAGTTGCGCACGCCGCCACGCATCGCCGATGCGCTTGCCCTGGTCAGGCCCCGCGGGCGCCTGGCGCCGGCCCGATGCTTGGCCGGGCGGAACGGCCGGGTGGGCGCGCCACCACCATCCAGGCCAGCATGCCGGTTACCGGGCTGGTCAGCGGCATGCCCTACCACTTCGCCGGCTGCTGCCATCCACTGCCGGGCGAGCGCATCCTTGGCATCGTCACCACCGGCAAGGGCGTCACCATCCATGCCGCGGATTGCCGCAGCCTGGAGAATTTCGCCGCCGCGCCGGAGCGCTTCCTCGACATAGACTGGGATAGCCTCGGCGCTTGGCGCGGCAGGTCGGCCGCATCACGTGGAAACCGCCAATGACCGCTCCGCGCTGGCCTCCCTCACCGAAACCATGGCGCAGCAGGATGGCGATGGTGTCCGGCCTCAAGGTGAACCACCGCGACCCGGAAATCCTGCGAAATCGCCATCGATGTCGAGGTCACCGACCTGCGGCACCTGGAACGCATCATGGCCGCGCTGCGCGCGCACCGGCGGATAGCTTGCGGGTGGAGCGGGCGCCGGTCATGATCATCGGCCTCGGCAACGACATCGTCGATATCCGCCGGATCGAGCAGATCATCGCCCGCTACGGCGACCGCTTCCTGGAGCGGGTCTTCACCCCGGCGGAGCGCGCCAAGGCGGAACGCCGCACGGAGCGATCCGCGCCGCCACCTATGCCAAGCGCTTCGCCGCCAAGGAAGCCGCGTCGAAGGCGCTCGGCACCGGCTTCCGCGCGGGAGTGTTCTTCCGCGACCTGGGCGTGGTGAACCTTCGCAGCGGCCAGCCGACCCTGGCGATGACCGGCGGCGCGGCGGAGCGGCTGGCGGCGATCACCCCGCCCGGCCATGTCGCGCAGGTCTCGCTGACGATGACCGACGAATACCCCTATGCCAGCGCCGTGGTCATCATCTCGGCGGTCAGGCTGCCGGAGGGCTAGAGCGGAAACCATCCGATGTGAATTGCGAGGGGTTCCCGGCGCGGGCGCGATGTGATTTCGACCATGCAGGCTGGGCAGAAGAGGCCAGCCTGCATCGGGTAAGCCACTGTCGATCGACCTTCGTTCCCGGCTGGTTGCCGCCGGTAACCGGTGGCGCGTCCCGCCGTGCCGCAGCGAAGCGTTTTGGTGTCTCGGCAGCCGAGCGCCGTGCGCTGGGTGCAGGCCGTCAGCACGGCAGGCACCGTTGATGCCAAACCACAGGGTGGCTGATACACCTCCCATCGCATCGAGGCGTTCAGCAGCGTGATCCCGGCCGCCGTGGGCGGCCCAGAAGGACATCAGCCTGGTCGAGCTGGCAGAACTGCTGAGGACCGAGCACGGTGCCTCGTTTCGGCGCCAGCATCGTCTGGCGCTGCCTCGATCGCCACGGCATGACCTTCAAAAACAACAGCGCACGCAGCCGAGCAGGAGCGGCCCGACGTCGCCGCCCGGCGCCGGGCCTGGTTTTCAGCCCAACCTGACCTCGATCCGCAGCGCCTGGTCTTCATCGATGAGACCGGTGCCTGACAACCAAAATGGCTCGGCTGCGAGGCCGCGCCCTGAAAGGAGAGCGCTGCCGTGCTGCCGTGCCGCACGGGCACTGGAAGACGACAACCTTCGCCGCGGCGCTCCGCGTGGACGGCATGACCGCACCCATGGTCCTCGACGGGCCCATGAACCGCGCCGCCTTCCAGGCCTACGTCGAGCAGGTCCTGGTGCCGGCGCTACGTTGCGGCGACACGGTCATCATGGACAACCTGCCCGCCCACAAGGGAGCGGAAGTGCGCCGGGCAATCGAGGCGGCGGGGGCGACACTGTGCTACCTGCCACCCTACTCCCCTGACTTCAACCCGATCGAGAACGCCTTCTCCAAGCTCAAGGCGTTCCTGCGCAAGGTCGGCGCACGTACCATCGACGAGCTGTGGGGCGTGATCCGGGATGCCCTGCCGCGCTTCACCCCGCAAGACTGCGCCAACTACTTCACCGCAGCCGGGTATGAACCAGATTGATCGGATTCTGCTCTAGCCGCCAGCGCCGCCTCGATCGCCTGGACCAGGGCCGGCGCCTCCGGGGCGGTGGCAGTCGGGAAGCCGCGCACGGTGCGGCCGTCCCGCGCCACCAGATACTTGTGGAAATTCCACCGCGGTGGCCCGCCGCCCTGGGCCGCCAGGAAGCCGAACAGCGGCACGGCCTGGGAACCGCGCACCTTCGCCGGCATGGTCATCGGGAAGGTCACGCTGAAATTGGCCTCGCAGAACTGCTTGACGGTGCCGTATCCGCCGACTTCCTGGTTGAAATCATTGGAGGGCACGCCGAGCACCACCAGCCCCGGCCGCCGAACCGGTCGTGCAGCCGTCTGCAGCCCGTCATATTGCGGGGTGTAGCCGCAGAAGCTGGCGGTGTTCACCACCAGCAGCGGCCGGCCGCTGAAGCCGGCGAGGTCCAGCGGCGCCGCCCTCGATCGCCGGGAAGACGAAAACGGTGCCGTCCGGCCGCGCCTGGCTTGCCGGCGGCCATGGTAAGCACTCCCGCGGCAGCAGCAGCACGCGTCGGCGGCCAGGTCAGCCATAACGTTCCTCCACCCAGGGGTCGCCGTTGTTGTGGTAGCCGCTGTGACTTCCCAGAAGCCGGGGCGGTCCTCGCCGAGCAAATCGATCCGGGTCACCCATTTCGGGATTTCCAGAAATACAGCTTGGGGATCACCATCCGCACCGGGCCGCCATGCTGGCGGGTCAGCGGCGCGCCGTCCCAGCTATGGGCCAGCAGCACCTCGCCGGCGGCGAACTCCGCCAGCGGGACATTGGTGGTGTAGCCGTCGTAGCTGGTGAAGGAGACGAAGCGGGCGGCGCCCTTCGGCCGGGCCAGGCCAGCAGCTCGGCGCCTGCACCCCCTGCCAATGGTTGTCGTAGCGGCTCCATTGGGTGACGCAGTGGATGTCGTTGACCAGCTCGGTCTGCGGCAGCGCCATGAAATCATCGAGCGTCAGACGCAGCGGCGCCTCGACCAGCCCTTCCAGCCGCAGCCGCCACGTCTCCGGCGCCACATCCGGCTGCACGCCGAGGTCGAGCACCGGCCAGTCCTGCACCAGGGTCTGGCCAGGTGGCAGGCGGTCCCGCACCGGGTCGCCATGGGTGCCGGTCAGCAGGCGGCCGTCGCGCGCCCAGGCCTGCTTGGCATCCACCAGCTTCTGGCGGATCTCGCCGGTCAGCGGTACATCGTCATCCTCGGCCATCGGCCCAACTCCTGCGCGTCATACCTGCCCATGATGGCGACGGATGCAAGGGCCCCGGGCTAGCCCCGCGCCCGCATCAGCCGCGCCTTGTCGCGCTGCCAGTCCCGTTCCGCGATGGCGTGCCGCTTGTCGTGCTTCTTGCGGCCCTCGGCGACGCCGAGCAGGACCTTGGCGCGGCCCTTGTCGTTGAAGTGGATCTGCATCGGCACGATGGTGGCGCCATCCCGGGCGATGGTGCCGATCAGCTCCTGCACCTGCTTCTTGTGCAGCAGCAGCTTGCGTGGCCGGCCGGGCTCGAACTTGGCCACGCTGCTGCCGGCCTGCCATTCGGGGATGGTGCAGCCGAACAGCCACAGCTCGCCGTCCCGCTCGCCCGGCCCAGGCCTCGCTCAGGGTGGCGCGGCCGGCCCGCAGGGACTTCACTTCCGGCCCGACCAGCTGCATGCCGGCCTCGATCGTTTCGCCTATGGTGTAGTCGTACCGGGCACGGCGGTTCTGCGAGGCGATGCCGTGCGAGATCAGGGTCTTCTTTTTCTTCGGTTCCGCCATGGGGTCAGTTCAGCAATCCCGCTGAGACCATCGCCTCGCGCACCCGCTTGCGCACCGGTTCTGAAACCGGGGCGAGCGGCAGGCGGCAATGGTCGGATGTGGTGCCCAGCAGGCTGGCGGCATATTTCACCGGCCCGGGCGAGGTTTCGGCGAACAGCGCGTCATGCAGCGGGACCAGCCGGTCCTGGATGGCCATGGCCTCCTCCAGCCGGCCGTTGCGCCAGGCCCGCTGCATGTCGGCGCACAGCCGGGGGGCGACATTCGCCGTCACGCTGATGCAGCCATGGCCGCCGGCGGCGTTGAAGGACAGGGCGGTGTGGTCCTCGCCGCTCAACTGGATGAAGTCGGCGCCACAGGCGCGCCTGGTGTGCAGCGGCCGGGCCAGGTTGGCAGTCGCGTCCTTCACGCCGACGATGTTCGGCAGGGCGGCCAGCCGGGCCATGGTCTCGACGCTCATGTCGATCACGCTGCGCGGCGGAATGTTGTAGATGAACAACGGCAGGTCGGCCGCCTCGGCCACCGCCTTGAAGTGCAGGTACATGCCTTCCTGGGTCGGCTTGTTGTAGTAGGGCGTCACCACCAGCGTGGCGTCCGCGCCGGCCGCCTTGGCGTGGCGGGCGAAGTCGATCGCCTCCGCGGTGCTGTTGCTGCCGGCGCCGGCCATCACGGGCACCCGGCCGCGCGCGACCTCGACGCACATCTCGACCACCCGCTTGTGCTCCGCATGGGACAGGGTCGGGCTCTCGCCGGTGGTGCCGACCGGGACCAGCCCTTCGGTGCCCTCGGAGATCTGCCACTCGACCAGGTCCTGGAAGGCTTTCTCGTCCACGGACCCATCGCTGCGCATCGGGGTGATCAGCGCGACCATCGATCCCTTGAACATGGCGAGTTCCTCCGTCCTTGCCCGCAACATGCCGCGGGATCGGGCAAAGTAGTGGCGGCGGCCCCCAGCGGCAAGGGTGCGGGACAAGGGCGGGGCGGATCGGCTACACATCCGCCATGCGCCGTCGAACCGCCCTTACCCTGCCCTTCGCCCTCGCGCTGCCCAGCGCGGCCCTGACCCAGGCGCTGCCCGGCGCGGCCCTTGCGCAACCGGCAGCGCCGGGCGGGACGGAGGCCATGCGCGCCGCCGGCCGCCAGGCGATAGCCGCCGCCGCCGCTCAGCGGTGGGAGGAAGCCGAAGCCGCCGCCCGGGTGGCCGACCCGCTGATCCGCAAGGTGGTCGGCTGGATGCGGCTGCAATACCGCAGTGCCAACGCCGCGGCGGCCGAGATCGTGGGCTTTGCCCTCGCCAATCCCGACTGGCCAGCCCAGGAAGCGCTGGGCCTGCGGGCCGAGGAGGCGCTGGCGGATGACCTGGACGATGCCCTCGCCTTCGAATTCTTCGCCGCCCATTCCCCGCGCGGGCTTGCCGGCTACCAGCGGCTGGCCGATGCACTTGCCCGCGCCGGCCGCGCGGAACAGGCCACCGAGGTCATCCGCACCGGCTGGCAGGACGCCCCGGCCGATCCGGCGGCGGAAGCCGGCTTCCTTGATCGCAACGCCACGCTGCTCACGCCGGACCATCACTGGCGACGCTTCGACCGGCTGGCCCTGGCGCAGCAGTCGGCGGCGGCGGGGCGGGTGCTGCCCTATCTCGACCCGGCGCGGCAGGGCATCGCCGCCGGCCGCCTCGCCTATGCCGCCGGCGGGGCGGATGCCGATACTCCGGCCCTGGCCGCCGCCGCCCCCGCCGATGCCGGCCTGACCTTCGAGCGCGCCCGCTGGCTGCGCCGGCAGGACCGCGATGCCGAGGCCGTGGCGGCCTGGGGCGGTGGCCCCGCCGCATCGCCGGAGGTCGCCCTTGCCGCCTGGCCGGAACGCCAAATCCTGGCGCGCCGGATGCTGCGCCTCAATGAACCCCGCGCCGCCTATGCGGTGGTGTCCCGGCACGGGATCGAGGCCGCGAGCGGACCGCGGCAGGATGCCGAATTCCTCGCCGGCTTCATCGCCCTGCGGCTGCTGGAGCAACCGGCGCTGGCCGAGCGCCACTTCATCGCCGTGGCCGATGGCAGCCGCAGCGTCATCACCCGCGCCCGCGCGCTGTACTGGCAGGGCCGCGCCCTGGCGGCGCGTGGCGAGGCGGCGGCGCGGCAGCGCTATGCCGATGCGGCGGAATTCCCGCTCGCCTTCTATGGCCAGTTGGCCGCGCTGGCGCTCGGCGAGGATGGCGCGGCGCTTTCCGCCCGCATCGCCCGCGCCCCGGCGCCGGCCACCACCAGCCGCGAGGCGGCGGAATTCGGCCGCAAGGAATTGGCCCAGGTGGTGCTGGCGCTGGCCGCCATCGGCGAGACCCGGCGGGCTAGGCTGTTCATGCTGCGGCTGGAGAACCTGGCGGACGACCACGGCGAGAAGGCGCTCACCGCCCGGCTCGGCACGCAAATCGGCCGGCCCGACCATGCGGTATGGGTGGTACGCCGGGCCGGCGCCACCGGGCTGATGCTGCTGGAGGAAGGCTGGCCGGCGCCCTACCCCGCCCTGCCCCGCGGCACCTCGGGCGGGGTGGAGCCGGCGCTGGTCAATGCCATCACCCGGCAGGAGAGCAACTTCGACCCCGAGGCGGTCTCCTCGGCCAATGCCCGGGGGCTGATGCAATTGCTGCCGGGCACGGCCCAGCAGGTGGCACGGCGGCTCGGCCTGCGGCATGCGACGGGGATGCTGACCAGCGACCCGGAGCACAACATGCGGCTCGGCGCCGCCTATCTCGACCAGTTGCTGGACCGCTTCGGCGGCACCCTGCCCTTCGCCATCGCCGGCTACAACGCCGGGCCGCGCCGGGTGGACGAATGGCTCGACACCAACGGCGACCCGCGCAACGGCGGCCCGCCGATGCTCGACTGGATGGAACTGATCCCCTTCGGCGAGACGCGCAACTACGTCCAGCGAGTGATCGAGAACATCGCCATCTACCGCGCGCGGGACCCGAAGTCGGCCGCGCTGGAACATCCGATGACCCGCTGGCTGGTGGCGTGAGGCGTTCACTGCGGCTGCGCATCCGCAGTGCCGCCTCGGTTCCCGCCTCCACGCGATTCGTGGCCAGCCTGGGCGGCATCGGCATGCTGCGGCCGGCGCCGGGCACCTGGGGTTCGGCCACGGTGCTGCCGCTGGTGCTGCTCGGGCCGCTGCCCTGCATGGTGCTGGCGGTGGTGTGTTTCCTGGCCGGGCTGTGGGCGGCGCGCCATGTGCTCTCGGAGGATGTGCGGGCGGACCCGAGCTGGGTGGTGATCGACGAGGCGGCGGGGCAATTGCTGGTGCTGGCCGCGTTGCCGCCGGACGCCACCGGCTGGGGGGTGGTGCTTGCCTTCCTGCTGTTCCGCGCCTTCGATGTCTACAAGGTCGGCCCGGTCGGCTGGGCCGACCGCAAGCATGGCCCGCTCGGTGTCATGCTGGATGATGTGGTCGCCGGGCTGATGGCCGCCGCCGTCATCCTGGCGCTGCGGGTGTTTTGGCCGGAGGTGCCGATCTGATGCTGACCGAAACCACGCTCGATGCCGCCCGCGATCTGCTGGCGCTGCTGGAGGCCCAAGGGCTGACCCTGGCGACGGCGGAAAGCTGCACCGGCGGGCTGATCGCCGCGGCGCTCACCGCCATCCCCGGCTCCTCCGCCGTGGTGACGCGCGGCTTCGTCACCTATTCGAACGAGGCCAAGCACGCGATGCTCGGCGTGCCGCAGGGCGTGCTGGACGGCTACGGCGCGGTCAGCGAGAGCACCGCGCGGCGCATGGCCGAAGGCGCGCTGCGGGCCAGCGGCGCCGACATCGCGGTGAGCTGCACCGGCATCGCCGGGCCAGGCGGGGCGACTCCGGGGAAGCCGGTCGGGCTGGTGTTCATCGGCGCGGCGCGGAAGGGCGGCCCGACGCAGGTGCTGCGGCGGGTATTCCCCGGAGACCGCACCGCGGTGCGGGCGGCGACGGTCGATCAGGCTTTGGCCCTGGCGAAGTCCCTGGCCGGGTAGTTCAGACGTCCCCGGCGCGGAAGGCGTCGGCGATGCGCCGCACGGTGCCGTCGGCGGCGACCAGCAGCAGGTCGAAGCGGATGCCGGCGGCGCCATGCCCGGGGTGGTCCGCCAGCCAGCATTCCCCGGCCAGCATCAGCCTGTCCCGCTGCCGGCGGCCGAGAGCGAAGGCGGCTTCGGTGAGGCTGGGGCGGGCCTTGACCTCGATGAAGGCCACCAGCCCGTCCCGCTCCGCCACCATGTCCAGCTCGCCGGCCGGGGTGCGGGCGCGGCGGGCCAGCAGGGTCCAGCCGTCGCGCAGCAGTGCCTCGGCCGCGGCATCCTCCCCGTGGCGGCCGGTGACTTCGGCCCGCGCGCCGCGCAGGCGGCGGCGCGGGGTGTCGTTCAGCGGATGGGCGCCGCGCAGGCGGCTGCGCGGAGTGTCGTTCAGTGGGTGAGCGCGGCGCGGATGGCGCCCACGGCTTCCTCGATCATCGGCGCGGTGACATCGAGATGGGTGCAGGCGCGCACCCGGCCGCCGAGGCCGCTGACCGCGACGCCCTGCATCGCCAGCTTCGCCTGCAGGGTCGGCACATCGACGCCGGTATCGCAGATGTCGAAGAACACCAGGTTGGTCTCCGGCTCCTCGACCACCACGCCGGGGAGCTGGCGCAGCCCCCGGGCCAGCGCCTTGGCATTGGCATGGTCCTCGGCCAGCCGGTCCACGTTGTGGTCCAGCGCATAGAGGCAGGCGGCGGCGCAGATGCCGGCCTGCCGCATCGACCCGCCCAGCCGCTGCTTCCAGCGCCAGGCCTGGCCGATGAACTCCTCCGTCCCGCAGAGCACGGCGCCGAGCGGGGCGCCGAGGCCCTTGGTGAAATCCAGCCAGACGCTGTCGTACTGCGCCACCATGTCCTTCGGCGCGATGCCGGCGGCGACGCAGGCGTTCATCAGTCGGGCGCCATCCATATGGGTGGACCAGCCCTGGCCATGGGCGATGTCGGCCACGGCATTGAGCTGTTCCAGCGGCCAGACCGCGCCGCCGCCGATATTGGCGGTTTGCTCGACCTCCAGCAGGCGTTGCGGCGGGGTGTAGCGGGTCTTCGGGCGGATGGCGGCGCGCAGGTCGTCCGGGGTGAACATGCCCTTCGGCCCGCGCAGCGGCATGATCTGCACGCCGGTCAGCGCCGCATGGGTGCCGCCCTCGCTGTAGAGGATGTGGCTCGTCTCATGCGCCACCACCTCGTCGCCCTTGCCGCAATGGGTCAGGATGGCGATGACGTTGCACATGGTGCCGGAGGGCAGGTAGATCGCCGCCTCCTTGCCCATCAGCGCCGCCATGCGGTCGCACAGCGCATGCACGGTGGGGTCGTCGCCATGCTGCTCGTCGCCGACCTCGGCGCGCATCATCGCGTCCTTCATTGCCGCGCTCGGCCGGGTCTGGGTGTCCGAATAGAGGTTGATGCGGACCGGCGGGGCATTCTTCGGCGGGCGCGGCGGAGCGTGGACCATGGGCTGGGCTTCCTGAATTCGATCCGCAAAGTTGCGTCGGACCGGGCGCGCTGGCAACCGATTCAGAAATGCCGCGCCCAGACCGGCGCGATCGCCGGACGCGCCGCCACCGCCTTGGCCATGGCCTCGATGCGCGGGCAGTGCTCCGGCATCCAGGTCTTGCCGCCAAGCCAGCGCGACATCGCCGCCAAGTAGATGTCGGCCGCGGAAAACCGGGCGCCCAGCACGAAGGGCGCGGGGGCGGCGCCCGCCTCGACGATCCGCCAGATCTCGTGCCCCATCTCCTGCGCCCGGGCCTTGATGCCGGGGGCATGGGCGGGGTCGGTGCTGAAGCGCTCGGGGTAGTCGCTGCGGGTCACGCAGGGGTATAATTCACCAGCCAGCAATGCCATCCAGCGCAGGGTGATCGCCCGGCCGGATTCGCCAGGTGGCGGCAGCAGCCCCGCCTCGGGGTGGCGGTCGGCCAGCGTCAGCAGGATGGCCAGGCTTTCCGTCACCACCGTGCCATCCGGCAGCAGCAGGGTCGGGATGCGGCCCATCGGGTTGATCCGCCGGTAGTCGGCGGCGAGCTGCGCGTCACGGTCCAGCGGGACCGGGCGGATTTCCGCCTCGGCACCGATTTCGGCCAAGGCCATCTCGACCGGGGCAGAGCCTGAACCAGGATCGCCATAGAGGATGTATCGCATGGTCCCAGGCTGCACCCGGTGGCCTGCGCACGGCCAACACAAATTCCTGATCGGCGGGATCAGCCCGGCTGATGCGGGCTCAACCGCTCGGCGCCGGGACCGGCGCGGCGGCGGCGGTGGGGCGGCCGTACAACTGTACCGCCCGGCGCTCGAACGAGCGGACCATCAGGCGCACGGCCTCGTTGAAGACCGTGCCGATCACCGCCTGCAGCAACCGGGAGCGGAATTCGAAGTCGACGAAGAAATCGAGCTCCGTGCCCTGCGGATGCGGCGTAAACCGCCAGTGGTTGTTCAAATACCGGAACGGGCCGTTCATGTAGCGGACATGCACATGGTCCGGCCGTTCCAGCGCAACTTCGCTGCGGAAGGTCTCGCGGAACAGCTTGAAGCCGATGGTCAGGTCGGCCACCAGCGCCGTCTCGGACTGCGAAACCACCCGGGCGCCGACGCACCAGGGCAGGAATTCGGGATAGCGGCGGACATCGGCGACCAGCGCGAACAACTGGTCGGGCGTGTAGCGCAGGATGCGCTTTTCGGCGTGCGTAGGCATGCCGACTAGCCGACGCACGCCCCGGCGGCGGCAAGCTGCCGGCCGCGCGCCGCCGCCAGCGCCTCGAAGTCCCGGTCGGCGTGGTAGCTGCTGCGGGTCAGCGGCGTGGAGGAGACCAGCAGGAAACCCTTCGACCGCGCCATGCGGGCATAATCCTCGAATTCGTCCGGGGTGACGAAGCGGTCCACCGCGGCGTGCTTCACACTGGGTTGCAGGTACTGGCCGATGGTCAGGAAGTCGACCTCCGCGCTGCGCATGTCATCCATGACCTGCAGCACCTCGATCCGCTCCTCGCCCAGCCCGACCATGACGCCGGATTTCGTGAAGATGGAGGCGTCGAGGTGCTTCACCCGGTCCAGCAGCCGCAGCGAATGGTAGTAGCGGGCACCGGGGCGGATGCTGGGGTACAGCTTCGGCACGGTCTCCAGATTGTGGTTGAACACGTCTGGCCGGGCCTCGACCACCACCTCCAGCGCGCCGTCCTTGCGGAGGAAGTCCGGGGTCAGCACCTCGATGGTGGTGGCGGGCGTCGCGGTGCGGATGGCCCGGATGGTCTCGGCGAAATGGTGGGCGCCGCCATCCGCCAGGTCATCCCGGTCGACGCTGGTGATGACCACGTGGCGCAGCCCGAGGGTCGCCACGGCTTCCGCCACCCGGCGCGGCTCATCCGCATCGAGCGCCTTCGGCAGGCCCGTGGCGACGTTGCAGAAGCTGCAGGCGCGGGTGCAGGTATCCCCCATGATCATCATGGTGGCGTGGCGCTGCGACCAGCATTCGCCGATGTTGGGGCAGGCCGCTTCCTCGCAGACCGTCACCAAGCGGTTGTCCCGCATCAGCGCCCGGGTCTCGTGGTAGATCGGGTGCGTCGGCGCCTTGACCCTGATCCAGCTCGGCTTGCGCTGGATCGGGTTGTCCGGACGATGCGCCTTTTCCGGGTGGCGGATTTCGATGCGGGTTGTCATGACCTAGATGTGGATCACCCGGCCGTAGGCATCAAGCACCGACTCATGCATCGACTTCCGAGATGGTCGGGTGGGGGAAGATGCTGTGCATCAGCTCCACCTCGGTGGTCTCCATGGTCTTGGCGATGGTGTAGCCCTGGATCAGCTCGGTCACTTCCGGCCCGACCATATGGGCGCCGAGCAATTCGCCGGTCTTCGCGTCGAAGATGGTCTTCACCAGCCCCTCCGGCTCGCCCATGGCGATGGCCTTGCCGTTGCCGATGAAGGGGAAGCGGCCGATCTTCAGCTCATGGCCTGCCTTCTTCGCCGCCGCCTCGGTCAGGCCGACGCTGGCCACCTGCGGCCGGCAGTAGGTGCAGCCGGGAATGTTCAGCACCGCCAGCGGATGCACGCCCTCGACCCCGGCGATCTTCTCCACGCACAGCACACCTTCGTGCGACGCTTTATGGGCCAGCCAGGGCGCGCCGGTAAGGTCGCCGATGGCATAAACCCCCGGCTCGCCGGTGCGGCACCATTCGTCGATCACGACATGGCTGCGCTCCACCTTCACCCCGGTCCCCTCAAGCCCGATGTCCTCGACGTTGCCGACGATGCCGACCGCCGAGATGACCCGGTCGGCGGTGATCTCCTGGACCTTGCCGCCAGCCTCGATGATGGCGGTGACCTCATCCGCCCCCTTCCGCAGGCCCTGCACCTTCGCATCGGTGAGGATCTTCATCCCCTGCTTCTCGAAGGCCTTGCGGACGAAGGCGCTGATCTCGGCATCCTCGACCGGCAGCACGCGGTCCATCACCTCCACCAACGTCACCTCGGCGCCGAGGTTCAGGTAGAAGCTGGCGAATTCCGAACCGATGGCGCCGGAGCCGATGACGATCAGCTTCTTCGGCATCGCCGGCGGCACCATGGCCTCCTTGTAGGACCAGACCAGCTTGCCGTCGGCTTCCAGCCCCGGCAGGCTCCGCGCCCGCGCGCCGGTCGCCAGGACGACATGCTTGGCGGCGAGGTCGGCGACCGGCTTGCCGTCCTTCGTGACGGCCACCTTGCCCTTGCCGGCCAGCTTGCCGTGACCGTCGAACACCGTGACCTTGTTCTTCCGCAGCAGGTGCTTGACCCCGCCGGAAAGCTGGTTGGCCACCGCGCGGGAACGCTTGACGATCTTGCCGATGTCGAAGCGGATGTTGTCGGCGGCGAAGCCGTAGGCATCCAGAGTGTGCAGCAGGTGGTTGATCTCGCTGGAACGCAGCAGCGCCTTGGTCGGGATGCAGCCCCAGTTGAGGCAGATGCCGCCCAGATGCTCGCGCTCCACCAGCGCCGTCTTCATGCCGAGCTGGGTCGCGCGGATGGCGGCGACATAGCCGCCGGGGCCGCCACCGAGCACGATCAGGTCGAAGGTTTGTTCGGCCATGTCAGCCCTTCCCTGCGGCCAGTGCGGCAAGCGCCGGCCCGGCCAGTTGTTGCAGCGTCCAGCCTTCGCGCGGGCGGGCGCCGATCGAGCGGTAGAAGGCGATGGACGGCGCGTTCCAGTCGAGCACCGACCATTCCATGCCCCCGCACCCCTGCGCCAGCGCACGGCCGGCGAGATGCGCGAAGATGCCGCGGCCAATGCCCTTGCCGCGCTGCGCCGGCTCGACGAAGACATCCTCGACGTACAGCTTCGGCCGGCCGGTGAAGGTCGAGAAGCTGTAGTACCAGACGGCGAAGCCCACCGGCGCGCCATCCCACTCCGCGACCAGAGCCTCGGCCCGGCGTGGCTCGGCGAACAGGCAGCGGCGCAATTCCGCTTCCGTCGCCGTCACTTCGGGCAGCAGCTTCTCGTATTCGGCCAGCGCCCGGATGAAGCCGAGCACCAGCCCAAGGTCGGCTTCCGTCGCGTCGCGGAGTCCGAGGCTCACAGCATCAAGCTCAGCGGGTCCTCGACCATGCCCTTCAGCGCCTGCATGAACTCCGCCGCAACCGCGCCGTCGATGACCCGGTGATCGACCGAGAGCGTGCAGCTCATCACCGTGGCGATGGCGAGCGCGCCGTCCTTCACCACCGGCCGCTGCTCGCCGGCGGCGACCGCCAGGATGCCGGCCTGCGGCGGGTTGATGATGGCCGAGAAGGATTGCACCCCATACATCCCCATGTTGGAGATGCTGAAGCCGCCGCCCTGGAATTCCTCGGGCTTCAGCTTGCCGGTCCGGGCACGGGCGGCGAGGTCCTTCATCTCGTTGCTGATGGTGGACAGGCCCTTCTGGTCGGCCTTGCGGATGATCGGCGTGATCAGCCCGGTCGGGGTCGAGACGGCGATGGAGACGTCCACGTCGTGGAACTGCAGGATGGCCTCCTCGGTCCACATGGCGTTGACATGGGGGAAGCGCCGCAGCGTCGCCGCCACCGCCTTGATGACCAGGTCATTGACCGAAAGCTTGAAGGCGCCCGGGCCGTCCTTGGCGGATTTGGCGTTGAGGTCGGCGCGCAGCTTGAGCAGCGCGTCGATCTCGAAATCCATCGTCACATAGAAATGCGGGATGGTCTGCTTCGACTCCGCCAGCCGCCTGCGCAATCACCTTGCGGATGGTGGTGTTCGGCACCGCGGTATGCGGCGCGGCCACCACCGGCGCGGGTGCCGCGGGCTTCGGCGCCGCAACCGGTGCGGGCGCCGCGGCAGCGGTCGCCGCTGGTGCCGCGACGGGCTTCGCGGCCGGGCCCTTGCCCAACGCCGCCTCGATGTCCGACTTCACGATCCGCCCGTTGGGGCCGCTGCCGGCGATGCCCGCCAGGTCGAGCCCGGCCTGGGAGGCCATCCGCTTCGCCAGCGGCGAGACGAAGACGCGGTCGCCCTCGGCATGTCCATTGGCCTTCGGCGCCGGCTGCTGCTTCGGCGGCGGGGCGGCTTCCTTCGGCTTCGGCGCGTCGATGGGCTGTTCGGCGGCCCCGGCCACCTTGCCGCCATCGGCCGCGATCCCCTCGATTGCCGGCTGCGAGGGCGATTCATTGCCGGCGGCGGCGCCGCTCCCGGCCTTCGGTGCCGGTGCGGCGCCCACCTCCTCGCCTTCCTCGACCAGCACGGCGATGGTGTCGTTCACCTTCACGCCCTGCGGTGCCGTCGGCGACCAGGATCTTGCCGAGGATGCCCTCGTCCACGGCTTCCACTTCCATGGTCGCCTTGTCGGTCTCGATCTCGGCGATGATGTCGCCGGCCTTGACCGCATCGCCTTCCTTCTTCAGCCAGCGTGCCAGCGTGCCCTCGGTCATGGTGGGCGAGAGCGCCGGCATCAGGATGTTGGTTGCCATCGGTCCCGCCCTTTACTTGTAGGTCACGCGCTTGGCCGCATCGACCACGTGATCAATGGTCGGCAGCGCCAGCTTCTCGAGGTTGGCGGCATAGGGCATCGGCACGTCGAGCCCGGCGACCCGCACCGGCGGCGCATCCAGGTAGTCGAAGGCCGCCTCCATCACCTGCATGGCAACCTCGGCACCGATGCCGGCATAGGGCCAGCCTTCCTCCACCGTCACCAGCCGGTTGGTCTTCTTGACCGAGGCGACGATGGTGTCGATGTCGAGCGGCCGCAGCGACCGCAGGTTCACCACTTCCGCACCGATGCCCTGCTTCGCCAGCACCTCGGCCGCCTGCAACGCCAGCCCGACCTCGACGCTGAAGGCGACGATGGTGACGTCCTTGCCCTGGCGCTCGATCTTCGCCTTGCCGATCTCCAGGATGAAATCCTCATCCGTCGGGCAGTCGAAGGTCTGGCCGTAGAGGATCTCGTTTTCCAGGAAGATGATCGGGTTGGGATCGCGGATAGCGGCGCGCAGCAGCCCCTTGGCATCGGCGGCCGACCACGGCGCCAGCACCTTCAGCCCCGGCAGATGCGCGTACCAGCTCGCGTAGCATTGGCTGTGCTGCGCCGCGACGCGGGAGGCCGCGCCGTTCGGGCCACGGAACACGATGGAACAGCCAAGCTGGCCGCCCGACATGTACAGCGTCTTCGCCGCGCTGTTCACGATCTGGTCGATCGCCTGCATGGAGAAGTTGAAGGTCATGAACTCGACGATCGGCTTCAGCCCGGTGAAGGCCGAGCCCACCGCCATGCCGGTGAAGCCATGCTCGGTGATCGGCGTGTCGATCACGCGCTGGGGCCGAATTCCTCCAGCAGGCCCTGGCTGATCTTGTAGGCGCCCTGGTACTGGGCGACCTCCTCGCCGATCAGGAACACGTCTCGTCGGCGCGCATCTCGGCGGCCATGGCATCGCGCAAGCGCCTCGCGCACGGTGATCGGCTTGGTCGGCGCCCCAGTCCTTCTCGGGCGCCGGCGCGGATGCCGGCGGTCGGTTTCCGGCCGCGCGGCGGCGCCCTTGGCGGCAACCTCGCCATGGTCCTCGGCCTGCTTCGCCACCGCCCGGCCTCGGGGCTGGCGGCGGCAGGCGGGGCCGGCTGCTGCGGCTGGTTGGTGTCATGCCCCGGGGCCTGCGGCTGGGCCGCGCCACCGCCGCCGCCATCGAGTTCGGCGATCGGCGCTGTTGACGGCGACGCCCTCCGTGCCCTCGGCCACCAGGATGCGGGTCAGCGTGCCCTCATCCACGGCTTCCACTTCCATGGTCGCCTTGTCGGTCTCGATCTCGGCGATCACGTCGCCGGACTTCACCGTATCGCCTTCCGTGCTTCAGCCAGCGGGCCAGCTTGCCCTCCGTCATGGTGGGGGAGAGCGCGGGCATCAGGATCTCGGCACCCATTTCAGTGCGTCTCCACCAGGATGTCGGTCCACAATTCGCTCTCGGGCGGCTCCGGCGAGGTCTGGGCGAAGTCGGCGGCCTCCTGGACGATGGCCTTCACGCTCGTCGTCGATCACCTTCAGCTCGGCCTCGGTCGCGTCGAACTGCTCCATGCAGCAGCTCGGCGCGCGGTCTCGATGCGGTCGGACTGCTCGCGCATCTTCTGCACCTCCTCGCGCGTGCGGTACTTCGCCGGGTCGGACATGGAGTGGCCGCGGTAGCGGTAGGTCTTCATCTCAAGCAGGTACGGGCCATTGCCGGCGCGGCAATGCGCCACGGCGCGTTCGCCGGCTTCCTTCACCGCCGCCACGTCCATGCCGTTGACCTGCTCGCCCGGGATGCCCCAGGGCGCGCCGTTCTTCGACAGGTCGCGGGACGCGCTGGCGCGCTCCACGCTGGTGCCCATGCCATATTTGTTGTTCTCGATGATGAAGATGACCGGCAGCTTCATCAGCGCGGCAAGGTTGAAGCTCTCGAACACCTGGCCCTGGTTGGATGCACCCTCGCCGAAATAGGTCAGCGAGACGTTCTTCGTACTGCCGGTACCAGTTGGAGAAGGCGAGGCCGGTGCCCAGCGACACCTGCGCGCCGACGATGCCATGGCCGCCGTAGAAGCCCTTCTCCCGGCTGAACATGTGCATCGAGCCGCCCTTGCCCTTGGAGTAGCCGCCGATGCGCCCGGTCAGCTCCGCCATGACGCCGCGCGCCTCCATGCCGGTGGCGAGCATATGGCCGTGGTCGCGGTAGGAGGTGATGACCTGGTCGCCGGGTTCCAGGCAGGTCTGCATGCCGACCACCACCGCTTCCTGGCCGATGTACAGGTGGCAGAAGCCGCCGATCAGGCCCATGCCATAAAGCTGGCCGGCCTTCTCCTCGAAGCGGCGGATCAGGAGCATGTCCCGATAGGCCTGGAGAAGCTGGTCCCGCGACATCGGCGGCTCCTTCGCTGCCCGCCCACGCCGTTTGGCGCTCGTGGCTTCCGCTGCCTGGGCCATGCGGTCCCCTTCCCTTGGCTGTATTCCCGAACCAGGGAATTACGCGCGCGAAGCCCGAACGACAAGCGACGCACCACCAGAAAAACCAAGACGGCGCAACGAAATACTACGATTAACCGGATGTCTGTTAAGGGGATTTTTGTGCGCTGCGGGAGCAACTCTCCGCGTTGCCGAAACTGCCGTGCCGACGCAAGAACCGGCATCTCCGCCGCAGGATTCCGGTAGTCTTCCACCGATGGGCCGCAGGCTTCGCGTCGGCCACGGCCACCCAGGAACCGATGGCTGGTCGAAGCCTGGCACCTGATGGCACTGGCGACACGTGCCTAGCCCTGTTCCACCCAAACCACTGGTCGGCACTACTCCGCGGAACCTCAGCGGCGTGCACGGCGGAATCGGCTGTTTCCGCCAGGCGGCTGCACCCCTTTCGGGCTGATGGTGTTCCGATGTGCCAGGGATGCGCTGCCGGATGTGCAGCGTCATTTCTGCACCGCCACGTGCCGCCCGAGGATTCGATTTTTCCTGCCCCTCGCGGGCGCTCAACCGGCAAGCCGCCGACGCTCTCGCCGGACGGGACGCGGCTGAATCGCAATCGCGGCCAGGACGCCGGTCATTGCCGATGCCGACGTCTTGTACCCATGCGGCATCGGCGCTGGGGCAAAACCGTCGACCTTCCGGGCGGTGCAGCATCCGCCGACCTGCCCGGTCTTACCGCTGGCGAGAGGCTTGACCTGCGGTCACACGGTAGGCTGCCCAGACCTAGAGCGCATTCCGTTCGACATGGCTCACGGAATGCGCTCTAGCCTGTTGTTTAGGCGAGCAAATTACCCCTGCCGGGTGATTCCACCCGTTCGGGGTTTGCTCTAGTACAGCCGCTGTGACGGCTCATAGGGAATGACGATCTCGTTCTTGCCCACTAGGTTGAGGAGCTGGCGGGCCCGCTCGTCCAACTGGTCCCGGTCGATGCGTTCGCCGCGCAGGCCGTTGACCCGGCGCTCGATCGAGTCGCGTTCAGATTCCACTCTGGCCAGCGTCACCCGGGCCGCGACAATCTCCTCCATCCGGCGTTCGCGCGCCAGCAGGCCGCTGTCGCCGTGCAGCGAATGCCATACGAAGTAGCCGCACAGCAGCGCCAGCCCGACCGGCGGCGCCGCATCCTTCATCCAGCGTCGCGAACGACGCCCCCAGAACTCACGATCAAGCGGCATTGGCCCCCCGGCTTCCGCATCCCCAGATTGCATGAAGCGGCCACGGTGCCCGAATGGCAAGTCCGGATAACGTCGCGCTTATGGATGCTTGCCCGCTGTGGCTCCCGTGCCGCTGCCGGCGCGGCCATGGACCGGGTTTCAGCCACGCCGCGGCAGGGCAGCAACCACCGCGCCCAGGGCGCCGAGTGCCGTCTCTGCTGCTGTCCGCAACGGCGTGAAGGCCGACAGCGGAACCGGGTCCGCCGGTGCGGCCAGCACCGCCCCGAGCGGCCCGCAATGCGGCAGGAACCGATCGCCGGCGCCAATCGAGTCGAACAGGAAGCCGGTCTTCCCCGGCCCGATCCCGTAGCACGGCACACCGGCCAGGAGCCCGGCGATGCAGCCATGGTATCGCGCCGATACCACCACCGAAGCCGCGCCGCACATAGCCTGCAACTCGGTCATCGACCCGGCGCTCCGCATCGCGGGGAAACGTCCGGCCAGCTCGCCGTCCCGGCGCGGCTCCATCACCACCACATCCACCGCATCGCCAAGCGCCACTACCGCATCCAGGAAGTCCGCCTCCACCGCATGCGCCGGCTGCTTGACGATGCAGAGCGGCCGCCCGCCCACTGCCCCCGGGCGCGAAGCGCCGCCACCGGCCAGCAGCCCGGCGACCAGCACCGGGTCCGGCAGCCAGTGCGCCGGCGGCATGGTGCCGAGGCCGGCTTCATCCCGCGCCGACAGGAAGACGGCACCCGCCGTCAGCCGCGCCCAGACCTCAGCCACCCCGCCATCCCGTGGCAGGGTGGTGGCGGCGCCGAGGCCGACCAGCCCATAGGGCAGGCCACTGCGATGCAGGAACGCCACCCACTCCGGGTGCAACAGCGGGAAATGCACCGGGGCAAACAGCCCGCCGCCACCCAGCAGCAGCAGGTCGAATCCGGCGAGGATGGCGGGATCCAGCAGGGCATCCGGCCCGACCACCGCGTCGGGCGGGAATTCGAAGGGGTCGGTCGCCAGCCAGGAGGTGGCCCGGATATCGAGCGGCCGGTCCACCGCGCCCCGCAGCAGCCCGGCAACCGCCGCGGCCTGGGCGGCATCGCCCAGGTTGCCGTTGCCATAGGCGCCGAACAGCAGCACCCGCAACGCCCCAGGCAGCGGCGGCGCCGGCACCGCCGCCAGCCGCCGCAGCCCGGCGGCCCGGCGCTGGCCTTCCAGGAACTCGTCCGAATCGAGGAAGGTCGCCAGCAGGTCCAGCGGCAAGGCATGCAGCCCGACATGCCGGGCCACCACCGCCTCATTTTCGGCCGGCCGCCCGAGGATTCTCCGGTAGCAGGCGCGGACCAGCGCCGCCCGGTCCCACCCCGGATCGGCCATGCCGCTCAGCGGCGCAGGATGGTGCGGCCGGCGTAGCGCGCCGCGGTGCCGAGTTGCTGCTCGATGCGGATGAGCTGGTTGTACTTGGCCAGCCGGTCGGACCGGGACAGCGAGCCGGTCTTGATCTGCCCGCAGTTGGTCGCCACGGCGAGGTCGGCGATGGTGCTGTCCTCGGTCTCGCCGGAACGGTGGCTCATCACCGCGGTGTAGCCGGCCCGGTGCGCCATCTCGACCGCTTCCAGCGTCTCGCTGAGCGTGCCGATCTGGTTGACCTTCACCAGGATCGAATTCGCCGTGCCGGTCTGGATACCCTGGCGCAGCCGCTCCGGGTTGGTGACGAACAGGTCGTCGCCGACCAGCTGCAGCTTCGCGCCCAGCTTGTCGGTCAGCAGCTTCCAGCCTTCCCAGTCATCCTCGTCGCAGCCGTCCTCGATGCGAGACGATGGGCCATTTGGCGGCCAGGGTGGCCAGGTAGTCGACCATACCGGCCTGGTCGAGGGTCTTGCCCTCGCCTTCCAGCTTGTAGACGCCGTCGCGGAAGAACTCGCTCGCGGCGCAGTCCAGGGCGAAGACCACATCCTCGCCGACCCGGTGGCCGGCGGCCTCGCAGGCCTTGGCGATGAAGCCCAGCGCCTCGTCCGCGCTGCCGATGTTGGGGGCGAAGCCGCCCTCGTCGCCCACGTTGGTGTTGTGGCCGGCGTCGTGCAGGGCCTTCTTCAGCGCGGCGAACACCTCGGCGCCGATCCGTACGGCATCCGCCATGGTGCCGGCGGCGACCGGCATGATCATGAATTCCTGGATGTCGATCGGGTTGTCCGCATGCTTGCCGCCGTTGATGATGTTCATCATCGGCACCGGCAGGGTGCGGGCATAGACGCCGCCGACATAGCGGTAGAGCGGCAGGCCGAGGTCCGCGGCGGCCGCCTTGGCGGTGGCCAGGCTGACCGCCAGGATGGCATTGGCGCCAAGCCGCGCCTTGTTCGGGGTGCCGTCCAGCTCGATCATGGTCTCGTCGATGCGGAGCTGCTCGGTCGCATCCATGCCCGAGAGCGCGTCGAAGATCTCGCCCTCGACATTGCCGACCGCCTTCTGCACGCCCTTGCCGCCGTAGCGGGACTTGTCGCCGTCCCGCAGCTCGGCCGCCTCATGCGCGCCGGTAGAGGCGCCGGAGGGGACGATGGCGCGGCCGACCGCACCGCTTTCCAGCGCAACCTCGGCCTCGACCGTTGGGTTGCCGCGGGAATCCAGGACCTCACGGGCAATGATGTCGACGATGGCGGACATGGAACCTCCGGGCGCTGTCACCGCGCGGATACCGGCACAACCGCCCAGCGGCAAGACCCCAACTCCTGGTGAAGTGCCCGCCGCTGCCGGTTCAGACCAGCCTGGCCTGCCGCACCGCCGCGCCGATGAAGCCGCGGAACAGCGGATGCGGGGCGAAAGGTTTCGAGCGCAACTCGGGATGGAACTGCACACCGATGAACCAGGGGTGATCCGCGTACTCGACGATTTCGGGCAATTCGCCGTCCGGGGACATGCCGGAGAAGCGCAGCCCCACCTCCTCCAGCCGGTCCTTGTAGTTGACGTTCACCTCGTAGCGGTGGCGATGGCGTTCCTCGATCTCGGCCGGGCCGCCGTAGACTTCCCGCACCAGCGAGCCTTCCGACAGCTTCGCCGCATAGGCGCCGAGCCGCATGGTGCCGCCGAGGTCGCCGAGGGCGTTGCGCCGCTCCAGCGCATTGCCGCGCAACCACTCGGTCATCAACCCGACCACCGGGTGCTCGCAGGGGCCGAATTCCGTGGAGGAGGCGGTCTGCAGCCCCACCAGGTTCCGCGCCGCCTCGATCACCGCCATCTGCATGCCGAAGCAGATGCCAAAGAACGGCACCTTCTTCTCCCGGGCGAAGCGCACCGCCTCGATCTTGCCGTGGGTGCCGCGCTCGCCGAAGCCGCCCGGCACCAGGATGCCATGCACTCCCTGCAGCCGCTTCACCGCCTCGGACTGGTCGCCGCGCCTGTCGTCGAACACTTCCGAATCGACCCAGTCGAGCTTGACCCGGACATTGTGGGCGATGCCGCCATGGGTCAGCGCCTCGGCCAGCGACTTATAGCTGTCGAGCAGGTTGGTGTACTTGCCGACGATGGCGATGGTCACCTCGCCTTCCGGCTGCTGCAGGGAATGGACGATCCCCTCCCAGCGCCGCATGTCGGGCTCGCCGTAGATCGACAGGCCGAAGTGCCGCAGCACCTCCCGGTCCAGGCCTTCGGTATGGTACTGCAACGGCACGGCGTAGATGCTGCTGGCGTCGAGCGCGGGGATGACGCTTTCCGGCCGGACGTTGCAGAACAGCGCGATCTTGCGGCGCTCGTTCTCGGGGATGGGCCGGTCGCAGCGGCAGAGCAGGATCTGCGGCTGGATGCCGAGGCCGAGCAACTCCTTCACGCTGTGCTGCGTCGGCTTGGTCTTCAGCTCCCCGGCCGAGGCGATGAAGGGCACCAGCGTCAGGTGCATGAACAGGCTCTGGGTCGAGCCCAGTTCGTTCGCCAGTTGCCGCAGCGCTTCCAGGAAGGGCAGCGACTCGATGTCGCCGACCGTGCCGCCCACCTCCACCAGGATGAAGTCGTAGCCGTCGGTCTCGGCCTGGACGACTTCCTTGATCTTGTCGGTGATGTGCGGAATGACCTGGACGGTGCCGCCCAGGTAGTCCCCCCGGCGCTCCGCCGCGATGACGTCGGAGTAGATCCGCCCCGTCGTCCAATTGTCGGCCTTGGAGGCATGAACGCCGGTAAAGCGTTCATAATGCCCAAGATCGAGGTCGGTCTCGGCACCGTCGTCGGTGACGAAGACTTCCCCGTGCTGATAGGGCGACATGGTCCCCGGATCCACGTTCAGGTAGGGATCGAGCTTGCGCAGGCGGACCTTGTATCCGCGCGCCTGCAACAGGGCGCCGAGAGACGCCGCTGCGATGCCCTTGCCGAGGGATGAGACCACGCCGCCGGTGATGAATACGAACCGCGCCATGGGCGACCTTCATAGTGGGATGCGGCCGGCGCGGCTACCCGTGGCGTGCGCCCGGATCGACAGGTCGGCCATGCAACGTTGGGGTTTGTCGGATATCAGGCGCGCAACCCGCGGAAAATGGCGGTCAGCCCCTGCGGAGGGGTCCGGTGCGCGGCTGCCCAAAGCCCGGGATGCCTGCAACTCGGTTACAGCCACAGGCAACCAAGCGCGCTGGTCAGGGAACCCCGGGCCGCCGGATCATGCTTTGCCGCTGCTGATCAGTTGGTGGGAACGCTCGGCGCGGCGGGCTGCGCCGGAGCGGTAGCGGCCGGCGGCGGCGCATCCAGGATGGAGGCGGGCCGGCTACTGGTGCCGCGGCCGAGCAGCGCGAGGGTCAGCGACAGCACGAAGAACAACGTGCCGAGCACCGCGGTCGCCCGGGTCAGCAGGTTGGCCGTGCCGCGCCCGCTCATGAAGGAGCCCATCCCCTGGGAGGAGCCGATGCCGAGCCCGCCGCCCTCGCTCCGCTGGAGCAGGACCACCGCGATCAGGGTGAGGGTCACGAGCAGGTGGATGATCAGAAGGACGGTGGCCATGGTGGGACAGCGGGTCCGGATGCGAGACCCGGCTTCCTACCGGCAAATGCGCCGGGATGCCACCCCCGCCGCGCTCAGGCCTCCACCACCACATAGGCGTCCTCGATGCGCACCGGGAAGGTTTCGGCCACATGGGGTCCCTCGACCAGGGCGGCGCCCTGCTCCACATGGGTCGGGAACTGCCGCACCTGCACCCGCTTCGGGTCGAACCAGGACTTGCCGGTGCGGATGTCGAACTCCCAGTAGTGCCAGGGGCAGCGAATCATCTCACCGCGCCGCGAATACCGGTACTCGCCCGGGGTACTGCTCTCGACATGGCCGGAGAGCAGGCCGGCGCAGAGGCTGCCGCCCTGGTGCGGGCATCGGTCGGACAGGGCATAGAATTCCCCGCCGAGGTTGAACACGACGATCCGCTTGCCTTCGGCCTCGACCAGCTTCCGGCCGCCGGCGGGGATCTCCCCAACCGGCGCGACGATGATCCTGGCCACGTCTCAGAACCCGTAGAGCTTCCGGGCATTGGCCCCGAAGATGTCGCGCCGGCGCTCGGCCGGGATGATACCGGGCAGCGCCTGGCGCGGATCGTCGAAGTCCCAGTGCGGGTAGTCGCTGGCGAACAGGATGTGGTCCCAGCCGACCCATTCGCAGATGTCCAGCAGGTGCTTGCCGCGCTCCGGGTCCTCCATCGGCTGGGTCGAGACCCAGATATGGTCCTTGATGTATTCGGAGGGCGCGCGCGTGAGGTGCGGCACCTCGGATTTCAGGTGCTTCCAGTGCTTGTCCAGCCGCCAGCCGACCGAGGGCATCCAGGCGAAGCCGCATTCGATCAGCACCACCTTCAGCCCGGGGAAGCGGGCGAACACGCCCTCCATCACCAGCGAGATCACCTGGTTCTGGCAGGAGGTAGCGTGTTCGCTCACCTCCTCGATGTAGAAGCACGGCCAGCCGCCATTGGTCATCGCCCAGCCGGAATAGCCGAAGGCATGGAAGGCGACGGGCAGCCCTGCCTCGACGGCGGCTTCATAGATCGGCCAGTAGCGCGGGTTGCCGGCCGGCTCGGCGGTGCGGCTCATCATCAGCACCTGGCAGAAATGCGGGTCGCCGGCGCGCTTGCGGATCTCGGCGGCGGAGGCGGCGCCGTCCTCATAGGGCACGACGATGCTGCCGCGCAGCCGCGGCTCCTTCCGCAGCCAGGATTCGAGCTGCCATTCGTTGTTGGCATGCGCCATGGCGGCCGAGAACCCGTTGTTCCGGTCGCCCTGTCCGGATGGCTGCAACGGGTTCAGCACCCCGATGTCCATGCCGTAATTGTCCAGCAGCTGGAACCGCACGAAGTCGAGGTCCGAGGCCGGGGTGCCCCCGGTCGGCGGCCAGGCGTCCCGGCGGGAGGCCAATGGCTGGGCCTTCGGGAAAGGCGGCTGCCCGCCGGTGAAGCCGTGCCGGGCGCGCATGCCCCAGGTTTCCAGGTGCTCCCACCAGCGCTGGCTGAGATAGGGCTTGAAGGCGGCGATGCCGTCCGCCCGCGGGTGAATATCCACATCCACCAGCCCGAGGGTGGCGGCGGCAGGCTTCCCGGGGGCGGTGATCGGCTGGATGACGTTCATGCCACGGCTCCTTCGCGCAGACGCTGATAGGTGGCGAGCGGATTGTCCCGCATCAACTTCGAAAACAGTCTTTCCGGGATGCCCGGCGGCATCGCCGCATCGCCGTCGTACTGCCAGTGCGGCCAGTCGGAGGCCCATAGCAGCGTCTCGTCCGAACGCAGGTGGTCGATCACCCGCTGCACCGTGTCGCCATCCTCCGGCGCATCCAGCGGCTGGACGGTGAGGCGCACCTGATCGCGGACAATCTCGGCCGGCAGCCGGTCCACCCAGGGAACTTCGAACCGCACGCCCTTCCAGGTCTTCTGCAACCGCCAGAGGAAGCTCGGCAGCCAAGTCACACCGGACTCGAGCAACACCACCTTGAGCGTTGGAAATTTAGCAAAGACGCCCTCGGTCAGCAGGCTGGCGAGGGTGCTCTGGAAGCCCTGCTGGTTGGCGGCGTATTCCTCCAGGTACCAACTGGTCCAGCCGACCGAGGTCTGCGGGTGCCGGTAGGCGCTGCCGGCATGGATGCCGAGCGGCAGGCCGTGCTTCACACAGGCTTCGAATATCGGCCAGTATTGCCTTCTTCCTAAAGGATTTTCACCCATCACCAGCGCCAGCACCTGCACGAAGCGCGGGTCAGGTGCCAGCCGCTCGATCTCGGCGACCGACTGCTCGATGCTTTGCAGCGGCAGCACGATGGAGGCCCGCAGCCGGTCGTCCCGGTCCAGCCATTCCGCCCGGGTCCAGTCGTTCAGGGCGCGGGTGAAGGCGACCGCCATGTCCTCGTTGAACACGAGTTGCACGCCGTACAGCGGGTTCAGGATGGCCGTCGCGGTCCCCAGCCGGTCGAGGTTCTGGGTCTGCAGCAGCCCGACATCATCGGCGCCGCGGCCGTCGGGGCGGCGCCAGTCCGCCCGGATGGTCTTGGGCGAGCGGATGGGCCAGGACTGGCTCTCAAGGGTGGTGATGCCGCGCTCGGTCACCTGGTCCCGCCAGAATTCGTCGAGATAGGGCGCCAGCGCCTGCATCCCCGGGACCATCGGGTGGATATCGCAGTCGATCGGGCGGTAGCCGCTGAACATTGCTTGTCGTTTTCCTCCGCTAGGATCGTATCACACCCCTTCGCACGGGTGGCGTCCAGCGGCGTTCCGGTGGACGCATCGGTCCGGCAGCCGCATCCTGCCCCCGAATCGCCGCCGGGCCAAGCCGGCGGCCTGGGGCGGGGGATGACGGATGGCTGGCAGGACACGCCCGGTGGCGCTGGTGACGGGCGCGCGGCGCGGCATGGGGGCAGCGATCAGCATCGCCCTGGCCCGCCAGGGCTACGACATCCTCGCCGTGGACCGCGAGATGGATGGCGGCCGCGACGTGGGCCGCGCGGTGGTCGAGGCCGGCGGCGACTTCGACTTCCGGCTCTGCGACCTCGCGGACCCCGGCAAGCTGGCCCCGCTGGCGGACTGGGCCTGGACCATCGGCGCCGGGGTGGAGGCGGTGGTGAACAACGCCGGCGTCGGCTCCCTGGTGCGCGGGGACCTGCTGGAGCTGGCGCCGGAAAGCTGGGACCGCGCCCTGGCGGTCAATACCCGCGCGCCCTTCTTCCTGACCCAGGCACTGGCGAAACGTATGGTGGCGGCGGATGCCCCGCAGCGTGGCAGGCGCGGCATCGTGTTCATCACCTCGGTCAATGCCGCGCTGGCCAGCGAGGACCGCGCCGACTACAGCGCCAGCAAGGCCGCGCTATCCATGGTGGCGCGCTGCTTCGCCCTGCGGCTGGCGGAGGACGGCATCCCGGTGTTCGAGGTGCGCCCCGGCGTCATCCGCACCGACATGACGGCGCCGGTCGCCGAGCGCTACACCCGGCGCATCGCCGAGGGCCTCTCCCCCATCCGCCGCTGGGGCGAGCCGGAGGATGTGGCCAGGGCGGTCAACGGGGTGCTCTCAGGCGCCATCCCCTTCTCCACCGGCGATGCCTTCCATGTGGATGGCGGGTTGCACATCGGCCGGCTGTAGCGGCTAGCCGTTCGGCCGCAGCACCTGCCGCAGCACGCTGCCCTCGGCCAGCCGGTCGAAGCCGGCGTTGATCTCGGCCAGCGGCAGGGTGCCGGATTTCAACCGCTCCACCGGCAGCTTGCCGCGCTTGTAGAGGCCGAGGAAGCGCGGGATGTCCCGCTCCGCCACACAGCTGCCCATGTAGCTGCCGAGGATGCTCTTCTCGTCCGAGACCAGCCCGGCAGTGCATGTAGGAGAAGTTGGAGCCCTGCGCCGGCAGCCCGGCGCTGACCACGCTGCCGCCACGCGCGGTAATGGCATAGGCCAGCTCCATCGCCCGGATGTTGCCCGCGGTCTCGACCACGGTATCCACCCCGCCATCGGTCGCCGCCATGATCTGCTGCACGCAATCCGCATCGGTTGCCAGGAAGGTGTCGGTTGCCCCCCATTGCCGGGCGAGGCCCAGCTTCTCGGCACTGGTATCGATCGCGATGATCCGCTCCGCCCCGCCGGCCACCGCCGCGAACAGCGCATTCATCCCCACCCCGCCGAGGCCGACCACGGCGATGGTGTCGCCGGCCTGCATCCCCGCGGTGTTCAGCACGGCCCCTGCCCCGGTCATCACCGCGCAGCCGAAGATGGCGGCGTCATCCAGCGGCACGGCGGGGTCGATCTTCACCGCCGAGCGCCGCCCGACGACGGCGTATTGCGCAAAGAGCGACAGGCCGCTGCCGTGGTTGATCGGCTCGCCATTCAGCCGGCGGATCCGCCTGGCGCCCGAGAGCAGCGTGCCCGCGGCGCGTGCCGCGTTCCCTGCGCTGCAGATGTTCGGGCCGGCCCCGCACGCAATTGCGGCAGGCCCCGCAGGAGGCGACGAAGACCGTGATGACGTGGTCATCCGGCTTCAGGTCGGTCACGCCGGGGCCGACCTCGCGGACGATGCCGGCGCCCTCATGGCCGATGACCACCGGCAGCGGCCGCGGCCGGATGCCCTCGATGGCCGAGAGATCCGAATGGCACAGCCCGGCGGCGGCGATCTCGATCAGCACCTCGCCCGGACCGGGGCCTTCCAGCTCCACATCCTCGATCACCAGCGGGGTGCTTGTGGCGTAGGGGCGCGGCAGGCCCTGCTGGAACATGATGGCGGCCTGCATGCGCATGAAATGTGGTCCTTCCTTCCGGCCCTGGTGCCGGGCCGTGCTTCGGCCGAACGATCCGTCCCGCCGCCGCACCCGTCAACCCGCGCGCGCCGGTGCAAGCGCCAGCGAGGCAACCGCCGCATGGCTGCCTCGTTCAGCGGGCCGGGTTCGCAATCGGAGCAGGCGACGGCATCCGGAATGGCTCGGCAGCCGGCGCCGCCCGTGGCGAACTGGAAATGCGCAGAGGGAAGCAACAGATGGCAGATGAACTGAAGGGCCGCACCGTCGCCGTCCTGGCGACCGACGGTTTCGAGCAGGTGGAACTCACCGAACCGGTGAAGGCGCTGCAGGCGGCCGGCGCCGAGGTGCATGTGGTAGCACCGAAATCCGGCACGATCCGCGGCTGGAACCACCACGACAAAGCCGACAGCATCCCGGTGGACCAGTCGCTGGACCAAGCCGATCCCAGCCGCTACGACGCGCTGATGCTGCCGGGCGGCGTGGTGAATCCGGACCATCTGCGGCTTGAGCCGAAGGCCATGGAATTCATCCGGCATTTCGTCGGCAGCGGCAAGCCGATCGCCGCCATCTGCCACGGGCCCTGGACGCTGATCGATGCCGGCGGCGTGCGCGGCCGGCGGATGACCAGCTGGCCGTCCCTGAAGGCCGACCTCAGCAACGCCGGCGCGCAGTGGGAGGATGCCGAGGTGGTCACCGACCGCGGCCTGGTGACCTCGCGCAAGCCGGACGACATCCCGGCCTTCAACCGCAAGATGATCGAGGAATTCCGCGAGGGCCGGCACGACCGCGGCTGACCGGACCCGTTACCAGCTTTCGAGGAATGCGCGCTCCTCCGGCCCGATCGGCTGGCCGAGCGCGCGTTCCGGCATTTCCCAGACCACCAGCTTCGGCGGCGTCTCCCGCCAGTTGGGGCTGGCGAAGAAGGCCCGGGCGCTGCCGGCGAAGCCGCCACCGGCCCGGCCGAAATTCACCACCGTGCTGGACAAGGCTTCCTGCAGCCGCCCATGGAAATTGGCGTTGACGGAATAGGAGCTGCCGATCAGCACCACCTCGGGTGCCGGGGTATCGTCCAGCAAGCCGCCGGGCGCGACTTCCAGCGGCTCCGTCCGTTCGGCGTGCAGGCGGTCGGCGCGCGGGCGCCAGCCATCCGGCAGGCGGTCGAGGCTCATCAGCCGCAGCAGGTCGCCGGGGCTTTCGGTTTGCTCGGCCGCGGCCAGGGTGCGGAAGCCTTCCTCGCGGATCAGCGGCACGCCGGTTGCCGCAGCGGCGATGGCGCGGGCGGCCAGGGTGGCGCCATGCTGGCTCCAATGCGTATCGGTACGCCAATAGACCGGCGCCGTGGCCTTCCCCCCGTTGCAGCGCGCCCAGCCAATCGACCGGGGTGATGCCGGACCGCGCCAGCAAGGCGCCGAACCCGGCATGGCGGGCGATGGCCTGGGCCGAGTACCGCGCGCCGCAAAGCTGCTCCGGATAGACCCGCGCCTTGTCCGGCGTGACCGCCACCACCAGGGCGATGCCCTTCTCCCGCAGCGCCGTGGCGATCCGGCCGAGTGCCGCGGCGCGGTCCCGCATCGCCGCCTCGGCATCGGTCCAGGGCCGCAATTCCTCGGTCAGGAACAGCCAGCCGTCGCAGCCGACAGTCACCTGCGGCCCGCCCGAGCCGAGCAGGCCCCAGCGCAGCAGGCCACCGGCCGCACGCAACCACGGGTCCGCCGGCAGGGATTGCGCCATGACCTGGTTGACCGCCGCCGCGGTGCGCCCGCCGATGAAGCCTTCCCAGGACAGGGTCTCGCCCAGCCGGCGCTGGGCATCCGGCGTCGCCAGCGCCGAGACGGCCTGCCACAGGCCCCACAGCAGCAGCGCGATCGCCGCCAGCCCCTGCGCCTGTGCTGCCCGGCGCTGCCAATGGGTATCCGGCATCTCGCGCCTCGCCTCAGAACTGGAAGTACAGGAAGGGGACGGCGGCGCGGCTGTACAGCAGCACCACCCCGAGCATGAAGGCTACCGGCGGCCCGGCCACCCACAGCGCGCGGGCGGGCAGGCTCATTGCGGCCGCCCCCCGCAGCACCGGCAACCTGGCGCGCAGCAGCGGCAGGTAGATGGCCGCGGTGGCGATCAGCAGGCACCACCACTGGTCGGGCGTGACCTGCCAGGCCAGCGCATCGGACAGCGCCACCGCGTTCAGCCCGATCATGCCGCGGTACATCCCGACCGCCTGCGCCACGTCGGCTGCGCGGAACACCACCCAGCCGATGACCACGGCCAGCATCAGCATCAGGTGCCCGGCCCACCAGGGCATCTCCCTGCCCCCGGCGGCGCGCCAGCCGCGGTGCAGCGCCAGCATCCCGCCATGCCAGGCGCCCCAGAGCAGGAAGGTCCAGTTGGCGCCGTGCCAGAAGCCGCCGATGACCATGGTCAGCAGCAGGTTCACGTAGGTCCGTACCCGGCCGCGCCGGTTGCCGCCGAGCGGCACGTACAGGTAGTCCCGCAGGAAGCGCGACAGGGTCATGTGCCAGCGCTGCCAGAAATTCTGGATGCTGCCGGCGAGGTAGGGGTTGTCGAAATTCTCCGGGAAATGGAAGCCGCACATGCCGGCCAGGCCGATCGCCATGGCGGAGTAGCCGGCGAAGTCGAAGAACAATTTGAAGGGTATATGCAACGGCGCCGGTCCAGGCATCGACCAGGCTCGGCGAAGGCAGGGCAAACACCGCATCCACCACCGGCGCCAGGGTATCGGCGAAGCAGACCTTCATGGCGAAGCCAAGCATGAAGCGCCTGGCGCCGACGCCGAACTGCAGCAGGGAATGCTCGCGCGCGTTCAATTCCCGGTCGATCTCGGCATAGCGGACGATCGGCCCGGCGATGAGCTGGCTGAACATCGCCTTGTAGGCCGCGTAATTGATGAAGCTGCGGCTGACCGGCACATCCCCGCGCCATACGTCCACGAGGTAGCTGACCGACTGCAGCACATAGAAGGACAGCCCGATCGGCAGCAGGATCCCGGCCCAGGACACCGGCTGGAAGCCGGCGGCGGCCACCAGCTCGTTGAAGGTGGCAACCCCGAAATTGGCGTATTTGAAGTAGGCGAGCACCCCGAGGTTGCCGGCCACGCCCAGCAGCAGCAGCCGGTTGCCCAGCGGCGTCCGTGGCCCAGCCCGGTCCATCGCCAGCACCAGCAGGTAGGTGAACAGCGTCACCCCGACCAGCAGCGCCAGGAAATCCACCCGCCACCAGGCGTAGAACGCCCATGACAGGATCAGGATCGGCCAGTTCCTCCAGCGGAAGGGCGTCAGGAAATAGACCGCGAAGAACAGCGGGAGGAACAGGAACAGGAATTCGAAGGAGGCGAAGATCACGCGAGGGGCAATCCTGCAGGACGTTTCATTATGGCAGCATTCTCAACCAAATGTCGAGAACCGTCACGCTTATTGGCGCTTCCCTCGCCGGACGGTCCGTGCTGCGCTGGCGGAGCAACACACAGGAACGCCGCCATGCATCCCAGCCCGCGGAGCCACCGGCCGCTCATCATGGGCCGCCGCGGCGCGGTCGCCAGCAACCACCCGGTCGCCACCCAGGCGGGGCTGGACGTGCTGCGGGCCGGTGGCAGCGCGATGGACGCCGCCATCGCCGTCTCGCTGACCCTTGGCGTGGCCGAGCCGCACATGTCGGGGCTGGGCGGCGACGGCTTCCTCAACCTGGCTGCGGCCGGCGGCGAAGCTGCCTGCATCAACGCGACCGGCGCGGCACCCGGCGCGGCCACCCTCGCCCGCTACCGCGCCGAGGGCGGCGTGCCGGTGCAGGGTCCGCTCAGCATCTCGACCCCCGGACTGCTGGCCGGGCTGGCGATGTTGCACGCCGGGCACGGCACCCTGCCCTGGGCACGGCTGGTCGCCCCGGCCATCGAGGCGGCGCGCGACGGCGTCGCCGCGACCCACAACTTCCGCCACTTCGCCGGCGACAACCTCGGCCGGCTGCGGCCCGACGCCGGCAGCAGCGCCCGCTTCCTGGCCGGCGGCGAGGCGCCCGCCCTCGGTGCCCTGGTGGTACAGCCCGAGCTGGCCGAGACCCTCGGCGAGATCGCCCGCGATGGCGCCGAAACCTTCTACCGCGGCAGGCTCGCCCAGCGCCTGGCGGCCGGGGTCGCCGCCGCCGGCGGGCTGGTCGCGCCGGCCGACCTCGCCGCCTGCACCGCCGAGCGGCAGGCGCCGATCAGCGTGCCCTACCGCGGCTTCGAGGTGCGGCAGACCCCGCCGAATTCCACCGGCTTCACCTTCCTGCAGATGCTGCGGATCATCGACCGCCATGATGTCGCGGCGCTCGGCTGGAACAGCCCGGCGCTGATCCATCTGCTGGTCGAGGCGAAGAAGCGCGCCTTCCTCGACCGCGAGCTGTACGGCACCGACCCGCGCGCGGCCGAAATCCCCCTCGCCCGCCTGCTCTCGGCCGAGCACGCGGCCGCACATGCGGCGCTGATCGACCCGAACCGCGCCGCCGAGCTACCGGTCCGCCCCATGGCCGAGGGCGACACCACCTATTTCTGCGTTGTGGATGCGGCAGGCAATACGGTCTCGGCCATCCAGTCGCTCAACTCGGCCTTTGGCAGCGGCGTCACGGCGGGCGATACCGGCGTGCTGATGAACAACCGCATGGCCTACTGGCACCTGCAGGACGGCCACCCCAACCAGCTTCGCCCGGGCCAGCGGGTGCGCCACACCATGAATGCGCCGATGGTGTTCCGCAACGGCAAGCTTTGGGGCGTATTCGGCACGCCGGGGGCGGACAACCAGGTGCAGGTCAACCTGCAGATCCTGGTCGCCATGGCGGATTTCGGCCTGGACGCGCAGCAGGCGGTGGAAGCCCCGCGCTGGACCAGCAGCCAGCCCGGCCAGGCGGCCAACTACCCGCATGGCGGCGACGGCACGCTGACCCTGGAAGCCGGGCTGGCCGATGCCGCGCCGGGGCTGGAGGCGCTGGGCCATGCGGTGAAGATCGTCCCGCCGCTCGCCGGCCCGTGCAGCGTGGCGGCGATCCGGGTGCTGGATGGCGGCATACGGGCGGCCGGCAGCGACCCGCGCCGGGATGGCTGGGCGGGCGCCCATTGAGGCAGCTTGCCGCGGCGCAACATCACCCCTAGCCTTGGGTACAGATGCTCCGCTTCGCCCTTCGCCGCCTGGTGGTCGCCCTGCTGGTCGCACTCACCGTCATGTCGCTGAGCTTCGCGCTCACGCGGCTTTCGGGCGACCTTGCCATCTCCATCGCCGGCGCGTCCGCGACGCAGGAGGATGTCGAGATCATCCGCCGCGCCTATGGGCTTGACCGGCCGCTGCCGGTGCAGTTCCTGGATTGGATCGGCCGCGCCGCGGTGGGGGATTTCGGCGACAGCTATTTCTTCAAGGCGCGGGTCTCCGACCTCATCCTGGAACGCATGCCGATCACCATGACCCTGGGCCTGACCGGGCTGGCGATCGCGCTGGTGGTCTCCATCCCGCTCGGCATCCTGGCGGCGGTACGGGAGAACACCTGGACCGACCGGATGGTGCAGCTCCTCACCATTTTCGGCCAGGCGATGCCGAGCTTCTGGCTGGCCTTGATCCTGATGATAACCTTCGGCCTCAGGCTCGGCTGGCTGCCGATCTCGGGCACCGGGTCCTGGCAGCACTACGTCATGCCGGGGATCGTGCTGGCGTTTTCCGCGATCCCGGCGCTGACCCGGCTGACCCGCAGCGGGATGATCCAGGCGCTGGGCTCGGACTACATCCGTACGGCACGCGCCAAGGGGCTGTCCCGCTTCTCCATCCTCGGCAAGCACGCGCTGCGGAACGCGGCCATCCCGGTGGTCTCGATCGCCGCGGTGCAGCTTGGCTTCATGCTCGGCGGATCGATCGTGATCGAGACGGTCTTCGCCCTGCACGGCGTCGGCTTCCTGGCCTGGGAGAGCATCAGCAAGAACGACTTCCCCGTGGTGCAGGCCGTGGTGCTGGTGCTGGCGCTCATCTACATCGCGCTGACCATGGCGGCCGACCTGCTGAATGCCGCGCTCGACCCGAGGCTGCGCAGCCAGTGAGGCGGGCCGGGCTGGTCCTTGGCGGCGTCATCGTCGGCATCGTGCTGTTCTGCGCCATCTTCGCGCCCTGGCTCACGCCGCAGGACCCCTTCGCCCAGGACCTCAACAACCGCCTCGCGGTGCCGTTCTGGATGGAGGGCAGCAAGCCGGGCTTCTGGCTCGGCACCGACGGCATCGGGCGGGACTACCTCTCGCGGCTGATCTATGGCGCGCGCATCTCAATGCTGATCGGGCTGCTGACGGTCGTCACCTCCGGCGTCATCGGCATCACCCTCGGCGTGGTCGGCGGCTTCTTCGGTGGGCGCATCGATGACGCGGTGCTGTTCGCCATCACCTGCCGGCTGGCCATACCGGTGGTGCTGGTCGCGCTGGCGGTGGTCGGGCTGCTGGGGTCGAGCCTGACTCTGGTGATCCTGGTGCTGGGGCTGCTGCTGTGGGACCGCTTCGCCGTGGTCGCCCGCTCGACCACCATGCAGGTCCGCAACCTGGACTATGTCGCCGCCGCCTGGGCATCGGGTTGCTCAACCCCGCGCATCCTGCTGCGGGAGGTGCTGCCGAACATCTCCAGCCACCTCGCCGTGGTGGCGACCCTGGAAGTGGCGCTGGCCATATTGCTGGAGGCGGCGCTGAGTTTCCTCGGCCTCGGCGTGCCGCCGCCGCTGCCTTCCTGGGGGCTGATGATCGCCGAGGGCAAGGACTACATGTTCTTCAGCCCATGGGTCATCTACATCCCCGGCGCGGCGCTGTTCGTGCTGGTGCTCGGCATCAACCTGCTGGGCGACGGGCTGCGCGACCTGCTCGGCACGGGGGATACGCGGTGAGCGAGCCGCTGCTCGATATCCGTGGCCTGCGCGTCGAGTTCGGCCAGACCGCGGCGGTGCGCGGCGCTTCCTTCAGCGTAGCCAGGGGCGAGACGCATTGCGTCGTCGGCGAATCCGGCTGCGGCAAGTCCGTCACCGCGCTGGCAGTGATGAACCTGCTGGCGCGCGGTGCCAGGCGCCGCGCGGAGCGGCTGGCCTTCGCCGGCCAGGACCTGCTCGGGCTGAACGAGCGGGGCATGGCGAAGCTGCGCGGCGACCGCGTGGCGATGATCTTCCAGGAACCGATGACCAGCCTGAACCCGGCCTACACCGTCGGGTCGCAGATGGCCGAGGTCTTCACCCGCCACCGCGGCGGCAGCCGGAGTGCCGCGCTGGAGCGTGCCGCCACGCTGCTCGGCCGGGTCGGCATCACCGCGCCGGGCATGCGGCTCGGGCAGTTCCCGCACCAGCTTTCGGGCGGGCTGCGGCAGCGGGTGATGATCGCCATGGCGCTGATGTGCGACCCGGAGCTGCTGATCGCCGATGAACCCACCACCGCGCTCGATGTTACGGTCCAGGCGCAGATCCTGCGGTTGCTGGCGGAATTGCAGCGCGAGCTGGGTCTGGCGATTCTGCTGATCACCCATGACCTCGGCATCGTCGCCCGCGTCGCCCACCGGGTCAGCGTGATGTATGCCGGGGAGGTGGTGGAAAGTGCCCCGACCGCCGCGCTGTTCGCTGACCCCTCCCACCCCTATACCCGCGGCCTGCTGCGCTGCGTGCCGGTGCCCGGCAAGGTGAAGCGGGACGAGTTGCTCGGTAGCATCCCCGGCATCGTGCCGCGCATCCCGCCGGGCTTCGTTGGCTGCGCCTTCCGCGACCGCTGCGACCACGCCGCCCCGGAATGCGCCGGCCAGGTGCCGCGCCAGCATGGCGGGGGCGCGCATGAATTCCTCTGCCGCCTGCCGCCGGGATGGACGGCATGAGCGTACCGGCGATCGAGGTCCGCAACCTGCGCCGCACCTTCCGGGTGCGCGGCGGGTTATTCGGCCAGGACCGGGAGGTCGTCGCCATCGACGATGTCTCCTTCGCCGTGCCGACCGGCGGCGTGCTGGGCGTGGTCGGCGAATCCGGCTGCGGCAAGTCGACGCTGGCGCGGGTCATCCTCGGGCTGTTGCCGCCGACCGCGGGCGATGTGCTGGTCGAAGGCCAGCGGCTGGCCGACATGGATCGCCGTGCCCGCGCCCGGCTGATCCAGCCGGTGTTCCAGGACCCCTTCGCCTCGCTCAACCCGCGCCGGCGCATCCGTGACATCGTGGCGATGCCGCTGGTGGCCCAGGGAGGAATCCCGTCCCGCCAGGTCAACGACCGGGTGGCCGAGATGCTGATGCGCGTCGGCCTGTCGCCGGAACAGGCGGACCGCTACCCGGCGCAGCTTTCCGGCGGCCAGCGGCAGCGGGTGGCGATTGCCCGCGCCCTGGTGCTGCGCCCGCGCATCGTCATCTGCGACGAGCCGACCAGCGCACTGGATGTCTCGGTCCAGGCGCAGATCCTGAACCTGCTGGCCGAGTTGCGGCGGGAGCTGAACCTCACCTACCTGTTCATCAGCCACAACCTTGCGGTGGTCGAGCATGTGGCGACGGAAGTGGCGGTGATGTATCTCGGCCGCATCGTCGAGCGGGCGGATGCGGATGCGCTGTTCCACGCCCCGCGCCATCCCTACACCCACGCCCTGCTCGCCAGCGTGCTGACGCCGGAACCGGGGCTTGGCGTGCCCGATGTCGGGCTGGGGGATATCCTGCCGGACCCCGCCAACATCCCGCCCGGCTGCCGCTTCCACCCGCGCTGCCCGGTGGCCGAGCCCCGCTGCGCGGTGCAGGTGCCCAGGCGCGGCCCGGCGGAATGCCTGTTGCTGGAGGAGTAGCGCTAGCCCTGCAGGAAGGCGTTGCGCTGGCGTTCGTGGCCGAAGGTCGAGCCCGGCCCGTGGCCGCAGAGGAAGGACATGTCATCCCCGAGCGGCAACAGCTTGCCATGGATGGCCGCGAGCAGCGCCGCATGGTCGCCATAGGGAAAGTCCGTCCGGCCGACCGAGCCGCGGAACAGCACATCCCCGACCACCGCCAGGCGCAGGGTTTCACTGACGAACACCAGGTGCCCCGGCGTATGGCCGGGACAGTGGAGCACCGCGAAGTCCTCGCCGGCGATGGAGACGGTGTCGCCCTCCGCCAGCCAGCGGTCCGGCGTGACGTTGCGGGAGCCGAGGCCGTATCTGGCGCCCTGCTCCGCCAGCCCCTCCAGCAGGAAGCGGTCGCGTTCGTCCGGGCCGATGATCGGCGGTGCATCGGGCAGCGCCGCCTTCAGCTCCGCCGCGCCGCCGGCATGGTCGATATGGCCATGGGTCAGCAGGATGCTCTCGACCATGATCTTCAGCTCGCCGATGGCGGTGAGGATGCGCTCCACCTCGCCGCCCGGGTCGATCACCACGCCCTTTGCGGTCACCTCGTCCCAGAACAGCGAGCAGTTCTGCTCGAAGGGCGTGACCGGGATGACGGCGGCCTTCAATGCCATGGCGGTTATTTCCACTTCGCCATGTAGAAGCGCGGCAACTCATCCCGGTACGGCGTGAAGTCGAGCTGCTTGTTGAAGCCGTAGATGGTGACGTAGGTGTGCAGCGGCAGCCAGTAGGCCTGTTCCGTGGCGCGGCGGATGGCGGCGCTGTAGGCGGTGCGGCGCTTCTCCTCGTCGGTGGTGGAGCCGCCCTCGGCGATCAGCCGCTGCAACTCGGGGTCGCGCGCGTAGTCGTCCGCGCCGCCGCCGAACATCACCGGCAGGATGGCCGAGACGTCGTTGATCGAGTAGCTGCCCCAGCTTCCCATGTACAACGGGTTGCGGCCTTCCCAGGACCGCTGCACCGCCGCCGCCACCTGCATCTGGGTGACCTTGGCGCGGATGCCGACAGCCTGCAGATAGCTCTGCACCGATGCCGTCCAGTTCGGCGTCACGTAGCTGACCATCTCGATGTCGAAGCCGTCGGCGAAGCCGGCCTCGGCCATCAGTGCCTTCGCCTTGGCGGGGTCGAAGTCGTACTTCACCGCGGCTTCCGCATCGCAGCCGAACTGGGATGGGTAGCAGGGCGCCTGCGGCACGCGGGAGCCACCGGTGATGAGCCGGTTGGCGATGGTCTCGCGGTCGATCGCGTGCCAGATCGCCTGCCGCACCTTGAGGTTGGTCAGCGGGTTGCCGGCAGCGCTGCGCCCGGCGGCATCGATGGACAGGTAGCCCACCCGCATCGATTCCTGGCGCACCGCCTGGGCCATCGGCAGGCGGTTGATATTGTCGAACTGGTCCGGGTTGATGTTCCAGATCCAGTCGGCGCGGCCGGAGAGCAACTCGGTCATCTCGGTCGTCGCGTCGGGGACGAAGCGGACGCTGAGCTTGCGGATCGCCGGGCGGCCCTTGGGGCTGCCGGCCCAGTAGTCCTCGAAGCGCTCGTACTCGATCGAGGCGCCCGGCTCGAAGCGCACCACTCGGTAGGGGCCGGAGCCGATGGGCGCCTTGGTATAGGCTTCCGCCCCGACCCGCTGGCGGTAGGCCGAGGGGTACATCGGGATGACAAGGGCGAAATACTCCAGCGCCGCCGGGGTTGGCCGCTTGAGGGTCACCCGCACCTTGAAGTCGCCGAGCTTCTCGCAGCCGGCGATCCAGGAATAGTTGCTCGGCGTGGCCACCCGGCTTTCCGGGTTGCTGGCGAGGTTCAGGGTATAGACCACGTCATCGGCCGAGAAGGCGCTGCCGTCATGGAAGGTCACCCCCTGGCGCAGGGTGAACTCCAGTTGCAGCGGGTCCAGCCAGCGCCATTCGGTCGCCAGCAGCGGCTTCAGCTCGAAGGTCTCGGGGTCGCGGTGGACAAGCGTGTCCCAGGCCTGGTGCGCCTGCACGAGGCCGGTGCGGAGCGAGTTGTAGTAGGGGTCGATGTTGGGCAGGGCGTTGCGGTCCACGATCCGCAGCGTGTCCTGCGCCTTCTGTGCCAGCGCGTCGCGTCCCAGCGCCAGACCCGCCGCCGTGCCGGCACCCGCCAGCAGCACATCCCGTCGCAACATGCGCCAATCTCCCTGATCCGCCGCGATGCCGGCGAACGCGGCATGCACCGCAACGGTAGGCAAGCGTGCCAGCCGCCGCAAGCGGCGAGCGCGGCGCCTGCCAAGGTCGGCACCTGCCCCGGGCAACAAGAGTGGTTGCCCATCCCAGGCGCAGCATCCGGTGATTTTGCCGCCACCTGCGCAATTGGTGGGCAGTTCGCGTCCGATGCCGCCGTCAAAGGCCCGCAACGGGTTGGCACGCATCTCGCAACGCATTCGTTGCATCCCGACCACCGCCCAGCGTGATGCGGCCGCCCGCCGCACGCGCGCCGCGGGCCAAGACCCGACAGGAAGGAACATCTGGTGACCTCGACCTCCCCCATCTTAACCCGCCGCACGGCGCTGGCCGGCCTCGGGGCCGCGCTCGGCCATGCCCGCCATCCGGCCGTCCTTCGCGCAGGCCGCGCCCATCAAGGTCGGCGTGCTGCACTCGCTCTCCGGCACCATGGCGATCAGCGAGACCGCGCTGCGCGACACCGTGCTGATGATGGTCGAATGGATCAACGGCCAGGGCGGCCTGCTCGGCCGGAAGGTCGAGGCGGTGGTGGTCGACCCCGCCTCCAACTGGCCGCTGTTCGCCGAGAAGGCGCGCGAGCTGCTGCAGGTCCACAAGGTCGACGTGACCTTCGGCTGCTGGACCTCGGTGTCCCGCAAGTCGGTGCTGCCGGTGTTCGAGGAACTGAACGGCATGCTGTTCTACCCCGTCCAGTACGAGGGCGAGGAGGAAAGCAAGAACATCTTCTACACCGGCGCCGCGCCGAACCAGCAGGCGATCCCGGCGGTCGAATACCTGATGGCGCCGGATGGCGGCGAGGCCAAGCGCATCGCGCTGCTCGGCACCGACTACGTCTACCCGCGCACCACCAACCGCATCCTGCGCGGCTTCCTGAACTCCAAGGGCATCGCCGATGCCGACATCATGGAGGAATACACCCCCTTCGGCCATAGCGACTGGCAGGGCATCGTCGCCCGCGTGAAGCGCTTCGCCGGCGAGGGCAAGAAGACCGCCATCGTCTCCACCATCAACGGCGACGCCAACGTGCCGTTCTACCGCGAGCTCGGCAACCAGGGCATCAAGGCCGAGGACATCCCCTGCGTCGCCTTCAGCGTGGGCGAGGAGGAACTGGCCGGCATCGACACCAAGCCGCTGGTCGGCCACCTGGCGGCGTGGAACTACTTCATGTCCGTGCACGGCGCCGGCCGAACACGGAGTTCAAGGCGCTCTGGCAGGCCTACATCAAGGACCCGCAAGCGGGTGACCAACGACCCGATGGAGGCCACCTACACCGGCTTCAAGATGTGGGCGCAGGCGGTCGCCAAGGCCGGCACCACCACGGTCGATGCCGTCCGCACCGCGATGATCGGCCAGAAGCTGATGGCGCCCTGCGGCTATCGAGGAGGAGATGCTGGCTAACCATCACCTCTCGAAGCCGGTGATGATCGGCGAGATCCAGGCGGACGGCCAGTTCAACGTGGTCTGGAAGACGCCGACAGGTGGTGAAGGCGGAGAACTGGTCGCCCTTCATCCCCGAGAACGCCAACCGCCGCCGCTGAGCCACCTGGAGGCGGCGCCGGCCAGCCCGGCGCCGCCGTTCCGAAGGGCGCCATGAAGCATTTCATTTCAGTATTCTGCCTGCTGCTGCTGCTGCTGCTGGCGCTGCCGGCCCGGGCGCAGGACGCCTTCCTCGATGCCCTGCCCGGCCTCGCCGGCGGCTATGGCGAGCAGGCGGATACCGCCGCCCGCCTCGGCACCCTGGCCGACCCGCGCGCCCTCCCTATCCTGAGCGCCATGTCCGAAGGCCGGTTGCGGAAGCTGCCGGACGGCACACTGGTGCTGCCCGACGACACCAACCCCGCCACCGGCCAGCCCGTCGATGCGACGGCCGCCGAGCCGGTGCGGCTGAACAACCGGGTGCGCCAGGCGTTGCGTGGCGCCATCGGGCAGTTGCAGATCCTCTCGCCCGATCCCGAGGCACGGCGCGGCGCGGCCGACGCGGTGTTCCGCACCCGCAGCGCCGCCAACGTGCCATTGCTGGAGACGGCCCTGGCGCGCGAGACGGTGCCGGAGATCCGCGCGGCTGCTGGCGTTGGCGCTGGCCGCCTCCCAGCTTGTCGCGGATGACGCGGATGGCAAGCGCGCCGGCATCGCCCGGCTCGGCGAGGCCGGCACCACCGAGGCGCGGGCGCTGCTGATCGAGGCACGCGCGGCCAACCCCGGGATGGCCGATGCCGATAGACGCCTCCATCGCCGCCATCGAACGCAAGCTGGCCATCCGCCGCGCCGCAGAGACGCTGTTCCAGGGCCTGTCGCTCGGCTCGGTGCTGCTGCTGGCGGCGCTGGGGCTGGCCGTCACCTTCGGGGTCATGGGCGTCATCAACATGGCGCATGGCGAGTTCGTCATGCTCGGCGCCTACACCACCTTCGTCGTGCAGCAGCTTTGCCGGGACATCCCCGCGCTGCTGCCGTGGTCGCTGCCGCTGTCGGTGCCGGCGGCCTTCCTGGTCGCCGCCGCGGCCGGGGCATCGCTGGAACGCGGGCTGATCCGCCACCTGTACGGCCGGCCGCTGGAGACGCTGCTGATGACCTTCGGCGTCGGCATGATCCTGCAGCAGACCGTCCGCACCATCTTCGGCGCGCAGAACCGCGAGGTGATCTCGCCGGCCTGGATGCAGGGCACGATGATGCTGCCGGGCGGCATCGAGGTGACGCAGAACCGGCTGTGGATCATCGTCTTCGGCATCGCCGTGCTGCTGCTGGTGGTGGCTGCCATCCGCTTCACCCGCTTCGGGCTGGAGATGCGGGCGGTGGTGCAGAACCGTCGCATCGCCGCCACCATGGGCATCCGCACCGGCCGGGTGGATGCGCTGACCTTCGCCTTCGGGTCCGGCATCGCCGGCATGGCGGGCGTGGCGCTCAGCCAGATCGACAACGTCTCCCCCAACCTCGGCACCGGCTACATCATCGACAGCTTCATGGTGGTGGTGTTCGGCGGCGTCGGCTCGCTGGCCGGCACGCTGGTGGGCGCGCTTCGGCCCTGGGCGTGGTCAACAAGGTGCTGGAGCCCTATGCCGGCGCGGTGCTGGCCAAGGTGTTCGTGCTGGTCGCCATCATGCTGTTCATCCAGCGCAGGCCGCGCGGGCTGTTCGCGCTCAAGGGCAGGGCGGCGGAATCATGAGCGCTTCCCTCGCCGCCCCCATTCCCGAGGGCATCGGCCGCGTCACCCTGCGGTTGGTGCTGATCGGCGCGGTGCTGGTGCTGGCGCTGCTGCCGGTCCTGAACCGGCTGCCGGTGGACAGCGCGCTTTACGTCTCGGACTTCATCGTCAGCATCACCGGCAAATGGATCTGCTACGCCATCCTGGCGCTGGCGATCGACCTGGCCTGGGGCTACGCCGGCATCCTGTCGCTCGGCCACGGCGCCTTCTTCGCGCTGGGCGGCTACGCCATGGGCATGCACCTGATGCGGCTGATCGGGCCGCGCGGCGTCTATGGCCACCCGGTGCTGCCGGACTTCATGGTGTTCCTCGGCTACCAGGAACTGCCCTGGTACTGGCTGCGGCTTCGACCATTTCCCCTTCGCCATGCTGATGGTGATGCTGGTGCCTGGGCTGCTGGCGCTGGTGGTGGGCTTCCTCGCCTTCCGCAGCCGCATCACCGGGGTCTATTTCTCCATCATCACCCAGGCGATGACCTATGCGCTGATGCTGGCCTTCTTCCGCAACGACATGGGCTTCGGCGGCAACAACGGCTTCACCGAATTCAAGGAACTGCTCGGCATGCCGCTGAACACCCCCTCGGCCCGCGGCGCGCTGTTCTATGCCTCGCTGGTGCTGCTGCTGGCGGCTCGCTCTGGGTCTGCACGCGGGTGACGCAGTCGAAGTTCGGGCGGGTGCTGACGGCGGTGCGGGATGCGGAAAGCCGGGTACGCTTCCTCGGCTACGACGTGACGCAGCACAAGCTGTTCGTCTTCGTGCTCTCGGCGATGATCGCCGGGCTTGCCGGTGCGCTCTACGTGCCGCAGGTGGGCATCATCAACCCCGGCGAATTCAGCCCGGGCAACTCGCATCGAGGCGGTCATCTGGGTGGCGGTCGGCGGCCGCGGCACGCTGGTGGGCGCGCTGCTCGGCGCCTTCTCGGTCAACGCGCTGAAGACCTGGCTGACCACGGCTGGCGCCGGACCTCTGGCTGTTCGCGCTCGGCGGGCTGTTCGTCGCGGTCACCCTGTTTCTGCCGCGCGGCCTGATCGGCCTGTTCCACAAGGCGCCGAAATGAGCGAGCGCCGTCCTGTACCTCGATGGCGTCTCGGTGGTGTTCGATGGCTTCCGGGCGCTGAACAACCTCAGCCTGATCGTCGATGCCGGTGAGCTGCGCGCCATCATCGGCCCGAATGGCGCCGGCAAGACCACCATGATGGATGTCATCACCGGCAAGACCCGCCCGACTGCCGGCGTGGTCCGCTTCCGCGACCACGACCTGACCGAACTGGACGAGGCGACCATCGCCAACCTCGGCATCGGCCGCAAATTCCAGAAGCCGACGATGTTCGACGCACTGACGGTGTTCGAGAACCTGGAGCTGGCGCTGAAGGCCCCGCGCGGCCCCATCGCCTGCCTGCGCTGGGTGCTGGCCGCCGCCTTCCCGCGCAAGCATCGAGCAGGTGCTGGAGGAAGTGGGCCTCACCGCCCGCATCCACGACCGCGCCGGCCATCCTCAGCCATGGTCAGCGGCAATGGCTGGAGATCGGCATGCTGCTGATGCAGGACCCCGAACTGCTGCTGGTCGATGAACCCGTCGCCGGCATGACCGACCAGGAAACCGAGCACACCGCCGCCCTGCTGGTCCGCATCGCCGGCAAGCGCAGCGTGGTGGTGGTCGAGCACGACCTGGAATTCGTCCGCGCCCTCGGCAGCAAGGTCACCGTGCTGTGCGAGGGCAGCATGCTGTCCGAAGGCAGCATCGACCATGTGCAGAACGACCCGCGGGTCATCGAAGTCTATCTGGGGCGCTGAACGGCATGCTGCGCGTCGAGACCATCGACCTTTCCTACGGCGCCAGCCGGTGCCTCCGCGGCGTCTCGCTGGAGGCGGACCCCGGCGCAGTCACCTGCGTGCTCGGCCGCAATGGGGTCGGCAAGATCTTCGTTGATGCGGGCCATCATGGGACTTGAGCGCATCCAGTCCGGCCGCATCAGTGGGAAGGCAGGAACATCGCCGGCATGGCCCCGGCGGAACGCGCCCGCGCCGGCATCGGCTACGTGCCGCAGGGCCGCGAGATATTCCCCTTCCTGACGGTGCAGGAGAACCTCGAAACCGCGCTGGCCGCGGCGCCGCGCGGCAGCAAGGTGCCGGAGGAAATCTTCGATGCTGTTCCCGATCCTGAAGCAGTTCCTCGGGCGGCGCGGCGGCGACCTCTCGGGTGGCCAGCAGCAGCAACTGGCCATCGGCCGGGCGCTGACGGCGCGGCCCCGCCTGCTCATCCTCGATGAGCCGACCGAGGGCATCCAGCCCAGCGTCATCAAGGATATCGCCCGGGTCATCCGCCTGCTGGCGCGGGAAAAGACCATGGCGGTGGTGCTGGTGGAGCAGTACTTCGAATTCGCCCGCGATTTGGCCGACCGGATCGCGGTGATGGTACGCGGCGAGGTCGCCCTCGGCGGCCCGATCGATGAGCTGGAGGACGCGGCGGTCAGGAAGCTGCTGACCGTCTAGCCCGGCCCCTCCTCATGCGGCACGTCGCGATCGGCCGCGCCGATGCCGCGCTGCATGAACACCAGGTCCACCCAGCGGCCGAATTTCACCCCCGCCGAGCGCAACATCCCCGCCTGGCGGAAGCCCAGCGAGATGTGCAGCCCGATCGAGCCGACGTTGTCGCTGTCGCCGATCAGCGCGAACATCTGCCGGAACCCGGCGGCCGTGGCGCGGTCGAGCAGCGCCGCCACCAGCGCCTTGCCGACACCCTGGCCACGCACGTCGTCGCGGACATAGATGCTGTCCTCGGCGGTGTACCGATAGGCGGAGCGGTCGCGGAACTGCGCATAATAGGCGAAGCCGATGATGCCCTGTCCCTCATCGCCCTCGGCTTCGGCCACCAGCCAAGCCCAGCCGGCGTCCTGCACATGGGCCATCCGGCCGGCCATCTCGGCTTCCTCGGGCGGGTCTTCCTCGAATGTGCCGGCACCGTGCAGCACATGGTGGGCGTAGATGGCGGTGATCGCCGGCAGGTCCTGTGGGCCGGCATCACGGATGATCATGCGACATCCCCTGGTGGCACCTTCCTTCAACGAGTTCCCGGACAACCCTCCTAGACGGCGGCGGCGATACGGACAAGCGGGGAGGCTAGGCCGGCAGCCCAAGCTCCCCGGCCAGCCGCTGCGCCAGCGCCAGCAGGGCACGGTCGCGCCCGGCCGCGGCCACCAGGGAAAGCCCCACCGGCGCACCATCCGCCTGGCCGACCGGCAGCGAAACCTCCACCAGCCCGGCCAGCCCGGCGATGGCCGTCACCCCCATGGTGCGCTCCCGCACGGCATTCTGCTCGGACTGGGGCGCCCCGAGCTTCGGCGCCGGCACCGGCGAGGTCGGGTAGGCCAGCACCGCGCCGCCGGCCAGCAGGGCCTGCATCCGCGCCTGGAAGCCTCGGCGGAAGGCCCGGCCGGCAGCGGCGGCGGCCGGGTCCATGGCCTTGGCGGCGGCGAAGCGTTCCTTCACGCCAGGCCCGAATTCGGGCTGCGTCGCCTCGACCCAACTGCCGAGGGTGGCCCAGGCTTCCTCTGCCTGGGCGGCGCGGAAATGCTCGTACAGGGCATGCAGCCCTTCCGGCGCGACATCCATCCGCAGCGCCCGGCCGAGCAGCCGCTCCAGGCCCAGCATCGGCTCCGCCAGCGCCACCACCGTCGCCGGCTCGGCGTTCATCCAGGCATCCTCGGCCTTCAGCAGCGGGCCGAAGCCTGCACCGCCGATATCCTCCGGCAGCAGCACCTCGCCCACCCGGGCGAAGACCGCGGCGCTGGTGGCAAACCAGCCCGGCGTGTCGAAGCTGGGGCCGAGGCCGCGGGCGCCGGCCAGGCTGATCGCGCCCCAGCTCGGCCGGATGCCGAAGATGCCGCAATAGCTTGCCGGGATGCGCACAGAGCCGCCGGTATCCGAGCCCAGGGCGAAATCCACCAGCCCCGCCGCCACCGCAGCCGCCGAGCCGCAGGACGAGCCGCCAGGGAAACGGTCCGGCGCCCGTGGGTTCAGCGGCGTGCCGTACCAGACGTTCTCGCCGGTCAGCCCATAGGCCAGCTCGACCGTCTTGGTCTTGCCGCGCAGCCCGGCGCCGGCCTGCAGCAATGCCTGGACGACCGGCGCCGTGGCGGAGGCCGGCGGGTTGGTGCGCGCCCAATCCGGGTTGCCGTAGGTGGTCGGGTGGCCGCCGACGTCGAACAGGTCCTTCACCGCAAAGCCCAGCCCGCTCAGCGGCCCATCCGCGGCGCCGGCGATCTCGACCCGGGGGCCCGGCATGAAGGCGCCAACGCTGTCGTTCACGGCTTCCGCCATCATGGCCTCGATCTGCTGGATGTTTACGGGGTGCAAAATACTATCGCCCCACTTCCCCGCCTAGGCGCGGCCCAAAGCCGCAAGCGCCGGCATCGCGCGGAAACGTGATGTTCATTCCGTTGGTGGCGGATCGGTGGCATCGGTCCGGGACAGGCTGCCCTGGGCGCATGGCTGGCGCCTGCCGTAACCTGTTGCACTTTTCACCGCAGCGCAGCATCTAGCTTGGCCATGGACGCGCTCGCCCCCAGCCCCAAGCCGACGATCCCGCCCGCCTTCTTCGGCGAAACGGTCACCTGGGTCCACCACTGGACCGAGCGGCTGTTCTCCTTCCGTTGCACCCGCGACCCCACCCTGCGGTTCGTCGCCGGGCAGTTCGCCATGATCGGGCTGATGGTGGGCGGCAAGCCGCTGGTGCGGGCCTATTCCATGGTCAGCCCGCCCTGGGACGAGGAACTGGAGTTCCTCTCGATCAAGGTGCAGGACGGGCCGCTGACCTCGCGGCTCCAGCATATCCAGCCCGGCGATACGGTGCTGATCGGCCGCAAGCCGACCGGCACCCTGCTGACCGAGAACCTGCTGCCGGGCCGCACCCTCTGGCTGCTGGCGACCGGCACCGGCCTCGCGCCCTTCATGTCGCTGATCCGCGAGCCGGATGTCTACGACCAATTCGAGCGGGTGGTGGTGGCGCATACCGTGCGTGAGGTGAAGGAACTCGCCTACCGCGACATCATCACCAAGGAATTGCCGTCGCATGAGTTCCTCGGCGACATCCTGCGCGGCAAGCTGCTGTACTACCCCAGCGTGACGCGGGAGGCCTTCCCCACCCAGGGCCGCATCACCACGCTGATCGAATCCGGCCGGATCTTCACCGACCTCGGCCTGCCGCCGCTTTCGGTCGAGCAGGACCGGGTGATGCTCTGCGGCTCGGAGGCGATGAACGCCGACGTGAAGGCGATGCTGGAAGCCCGCGGCTTCACCGAAGGCTCCAACAACGCCCCCGGCACCTATGTGGTCGAGAAGGCCTTCGTGACCAAATAGCCGCCCCGCCGTAGCGCTTGCCGTCGCCGCCCCGGCTTGCGAGGCTGCTTCCCCTGATCTGGGAGGATCGCCCCGATGCCGAGCAGCGACGGCGCAAGCCGCTACGACGCCACCTATGCCGCCTGGCGCGCCGACCCCGAGGGCTTCTGGCGCGAGGCCGCCGCCGGCATCGACTGGGACCAGCCGCCCGGGCGCATCTTCGATGCCTCGCTCGGCGTCTATGGCAGCTGGTTCCCCGGTGCCCGGCTGAACACCTGCCACAACGCGGTGGACCGCCATGTCGCCGCCGGGCGTGGCGCGCAGCCCGCCATCATCCATGACAGCCCGCTCACCGGCCGCAGCGCCACCCTCACCTATGCCGAGCTGCTGGACAGGGTCTCGCGGTTGGCCGGGGCGCTGGCGGCGCTCGGCGTCACCGCCGGGGACCGGGTGGTGATCTACCTGCCGATGGTGCCGGAAGCGCCGATCGCCATGCTGGCCTGCGCCCGGCTGGGCGCGGTGCATTCCGTGGTGTTCGGCGGCTTCGCCGCGGCCGAGCTTGCAGCCCGCATCGCCGACGCCAAACCAAAGGTACTGATCTCGGCGTCCTGCGGGATCGAGCCGGGCCGGGTCATCGCCTACAAGCCGCTGCTGGACGCGGCCATCGGCCTGTCGCCGCACAAGCCGCTCGGCTGCATCATCCTGCAGCGGCCGGAACAGCCCTGCGACCTCACCCCCGGCCGCGACCAGGACTGGCTGGAGGCCGAGGCCACCGCCACGCCACACCCCTGCGTGTCGGTGGTGGCGACCGACCCGCTGTACATCCTCTACACCAGCGGCACCACGGGCAAGCCGAAGGGCATCGTGCGGGACAACGGCGGGCACGCCGTCGCGCTGCACAACTCCATGCGCATGGTCTACGGCGTTGGTGCCGGCGATGTTTTCTGGGCAGCCTCCGACGTCGGCTGGGTGGTCGGGCACAGCTACATCGTCTACGCGCCGCTGCTCGCCGGCTGCACCACCGTGATCTACGAGGGCAAGCCGGTCGGCACGCCCGATGCCGGGGCCTTCTGGCGGGTCTGCGCGGAACACCGGGTGCGGGTGCTGTTCACCGCCCCCACCGCCATCCGCGCCATCAAGAAGGAAGACCCCAAGGGCGCGCTGCTGGCCCGCCATGACCTCTCGAAGCTGGACGCGCTCTACCTGGCCGGCGAACGCTGCGACCCCGACACCGCCGTCTGGTCGGCCGAGCTTCTCGGCAAGCCGGTGGTGGACCATTGGTGGCAGACCGAGACGGGATGGAGCATCACCGGCGGCTTCCGCGGCCTCGGGCTGTTCCCGATGCGCCCCGGCTCCGGCGGCAAGGCGGCGCCCGGCTACGAGGTGGTGGCGCTGGACGAGGCCGGGCAGCCGGTGCCGCGCGGCCAGATCGGCTCGCTGGCGGTGAAGCTGCCGCTGCCGCCCTCCTGCCTGCCGACGCTGTGGCATGCCGACGACCGGTTCCGCGAGAGCTACCTCGAGGCCTTCCCCGGCTACTACAACAGCGGCGACGCCGGGATGGTGGACGAGGACGGCTATGTCTGGGTCATGTCCCGCACCGACGACATCATCAACGTCGCCGGCCACCGCCTCAGCACCGGGGCGATGGAGGAAGTGCTGGCCAGCCATCCGGACGTGGCCGAATGCGCCGTGGTCGGGGTCAAGGACAGCCTCAAGGGCCAGGTGCCGCTCGGGCTGGTGGTGCTGAAGTCCGGCACCGACAAGACCGAGGCGGACATCACCCGGGAACTGGTCGCCATGGTGCGGGAGCGGATCGGGCCGGTGGCGGCCTTCAAGGACGCCAAGGTGGTCTCCCGCCTGCCCAAGACCCGCAGCGGCAAGATCCTGCGGGCGACCCTCCGGAAGATCGCCGACGGCGAGGACTACGTGGTGCCGCCGACCATCGACGACCCCGGCATCCTCGACGAGATGCAATCCACCCTGACGGCGCTGATGAGGTAGCCGCCTCAGGCGGTGGGCATGACCTGCGACAGCCGGCCGCCCAGGCGCAGCGGTTCCACCCGCTTCGCCAGCCCGGTCGCATCGTCGGTTTCGACAAACAAGCCGCAGAGCGTCGCCTCGCCCTCCGCCGGGGCGAGCTTCTCGCCCGGCATCTTCCGCCAGAAGCGCAGCGCCGCACCGCCCTTCTGCATGCCGATGACGCTGTCGTAGTCGCCGCACATGCCGGCATCGGTCTGGTAGGCGGTGCCGCCCGGCAGGATCTGGTGGTCGGCGGTCGGGACATGGGTATGGGTGCCGACGACCAGGCTCACCAGACCGTCGAAGCTGTGGCCGAAGGCGGCCTTCTCGCTGGTCGCCTCGGCATGGACGTCGATGATGGCGGCGTGGATGGTGCCGCCCAGCCGGTGCTTCTGGATCTCGGCCTGCACCGCGCGGAACGGGTCGTCCAGCGCATCCATGAACAGCCGGCCCATCACCTGCATGACCAGCGCCCGGCGGTTGCCCGGCACATCCACCACCACCGCGCCGCGCCCCGGCGTGCCGGGCGGGAAATTGGCCGGGCGGATCACCCGCGGCTCGGATTCGAGGTAGGGGATGATCTCCTTGCGGTCCCAGGCGTGGTTGCCGAGGGTGATGACATCCGCCCCCGCCGCCAGGAAGGCGCGCGCCATATCGGGCGCCAGGCCGAAGCCATGGCTGGCATTCTCGCCGTTCACGACCACCAGATCCGCCCGCAGCTTCGCCTTCAGCCCGGGCAAGGCGGTGGTCAGCGCATCCCGGCCGGAGCGGCCGACGATATCGCCGAGAAACAGAATTCTCATGCCGCTACGGCCCGCATTCGATCACCCCTTGTTCGGTCGCCACCCTGGCCAGCCGCGCATCAAGCGGCCCGGCGGGTACCACATCCATTTCCTGTGCCGCAAAGCCGCAGCCGAGCGCGGTGGCACCCGGCAGGGCCGCCAGCGTCCGGTCGTAATAGCCGCCGCCATAGCCGAGCCGCCGCCCGGCGCGGTCGAAGGCAAGCAGCGGCACCAGCAGCCAGTCGGGCGGCAGGATCTCGCCCGCGCCGGGCTGGCGGGTGCCCATCGGGCCACGCTCCAGCGGCTCGCCGAAGCGCCAGCGGCGGAAGGCCAGCGGCTGGCCGCGCCGGGGCGTGACCGGCAGCACCAGTGGGTGGCCGCGTGTCTCCAGCGCCTGCAGCAGCGGCCTGATGTCGATTTCCTGGCCCATCGGCCAGAAACCGGCGACCACCGCGCCGGCGGGCGGCGGCGCCTCGGCCAGCACGCATTCGGCCAGCGCCGCGCCGAGCGCCGGGTCGCAGCCGGCCCGCCGTTCAAGGGCGTGCCGCCGCGCCTCGGCCTTCAACCCGGCCAGCAATTCGGCACAGAATGCCGGGTCTTCGGGGAATGAGTGCGGAGCCACCATGGCCGTTGGTGTATCATCCTCCCAAGGCCTGCGTGAGCAGGTGGGCACCGGTTACCCGGACCAAGATCCGGACAGAGCCAGCTCCCGGAGGATGCTTATTGGCCCTGGGGATGAGTTACCTGACGCACCGGGCAGCCCCGCTCCACGCATATAGGGGGCCGCAGGTGCCAGGGCTAGGGACGTTCGGGGCCTACGGACGATCCAGGGATTGCGCGAGGCCCTCGATCCGCTCCGCGATGCGGGCCAACCGTTCGGCCAGTTGCGGGTCGGCCGGTGCCGCGGCGGGCTGGGCGGTCCGCAGCCGGGCAATCTCGCTTCGCATGTCGCCGCTTTCGTCGGCCAGCAGCAGCGCCACGTGCAGCAGCATCCGGGCTTCCGAAAACTGCCCGCCCATGCCGCGGATCAGCCTGACCTTTTCCTCGATCTGCGCCGCCAGGTCGGCGACATGCTGTTCCTCGCCATCCTTGCAACCGATGGTGTGGCTGTAGCCATTGACCCGGACGGTGACCTGCCCCACGCGCTGCTCCTTCACTCCGGCTCGCCGTGACGGGTTTCGTCGGCGCGAAGCTCCTCGGCCAGCATCCCGCGTAGCCTGGCGATGGTCGCATCGAGCCGTTCCGCCATGGCGGCGATCTCGGCCCGCGGGACCATGTCGTTGTCGTCGGCCGCTGGCTGGGCCTGGGCGATCGCCTGGATGAGACGTTCGACCGCCGCCTCCAGCCGTACCGCCGCCATTGCCACCGGGTCCCTCGCGCCGTCGCTCATGCCGCTCCTGTTGGTCGTCCCGGTTGGCCAGCAGTGCCGGCGGGCGCGATGGACGCACCCTTGCCGGCATGGTCAAAGCCTTCGCATGTGTGCCGAAGCGGGTCAACGTCCACCGCAACCGCCATGCGCCGGGCAATCGGCGGTGGTGGTGCATGGGCTGGCGGAGGCCATCGCCGCGCTGGCTGAAGCAGGGCCGGATGGCGTGCTGCTGCTCTCGGCGCGTGGTGCGGCGGGCAGCCTCGGCGCCGGCTGGTTCCTGGCCATCCTCGCCGCGGCGGCAACGGCCTACCCCGGGGTGCCGTACCGGGCGGCGCTCGATTGCGCGGACCAGCCGGGACATGCGCTGGCGGCGCTGCGGGCCGGGGCGCGGCTGCTGGTGCTGGACCCGGACTGCCCGGCCTTCGCCGCGGTGGCCGGCGCGGCAGCGGAGTTGGGCGCCGAGGTCTGGCCGGTGCGCCCGGCGGCGCTCGACCTCGGCCGGCTGGACCTGCGCAGGCCCGGTGCACGGAACAAGCTCGCGGCATGGTTGCGTGCTGCCGGGTGACAGCGCCGCGGCCCCGCGCTACATGGCGCCGACCGCGAATCCACAGGCTGCAAAGGGGACCCCATGAAGCTGACAAGCAAGGTCAAGGACATCCTCTCCTGGTACGAGAGCGACAATCCCGGCACCAAGGGCAACCTCGCCCGCATCCTGATGGAAGGTAAGCTCGGCGGCACCGGCCGCATGGTCATCCTGCCGGTCGACCAGGGCTTCGAGCACGGCCCGGCCCGCAGCTTCGCGCCGAATCCGCCCGCCTACGACCCGCGCTACCACTTCGAACTGGCGATCGAGGCCGGGCTCAACGCCTATGCCGCGCCGCTCGGCATGATCGAGGCGGGCGCCTCCACCTATGCCGGGGCGATCCCGACCATCCTGAAGGTGAACAGCAGCAACAGCCTGTCCACCACCAAGGACCAGGCGGTGACCGGCAGCGTCTCGGACGCGCTGCGGCTGGGCTGCGCCGCCATCGGCTTCACCATCTATCCGGGCTCGGAATACCAGTTCGAGATGATGGAGGAACTGCGCGAGATGGCCGAGGAGGCCAAGGCCGCCGGCCTCGCCGTGGTGGTGTGGTCCTATCCGCGCGGCCCGATGCTCGACAAGGTCGGCGAGACCGCGCTCGATATCTGCGCCTATGCCGCGCATATGGCCGCGCTGATGGGCGCCCATATCATCAAGGTGAAGCCGCCGACCGAGGCGATCTACCTCGATGCGGCGAAGAAGACCTACGAGAAGTCCCCGGTGCCCCAGATCTCCGAACTGTCCGGCCGCATCGCCCATATCGTGCAGGCCTGCTTCGGCGGCCGGCGGCTGGTGGTGTTCTCCGGCGGCGAGTCGGGCGCGGCGGACGCGATGGTGTCCATGGCCCGCGGCATCCATGCCGGCGGCGGCAACGGCTCGATCATCGGCCGCAACACCTTCCAGCGGCCGAAGGCGGATGCGCTGAAGCTGCTCTCCGACATCATCGACGTCTACAAGGGCTCCGCCAACTGACGGCCAGCCCCTGCCGCCTCTACCTGATCACCCCGCCGGCCTTCGAGCCGGCGGGGTTTTCTGCGTTGCTGGCCCAGGCGCTGGATGCCGGGGATGTGGCGGCGCTGCAGATCCGCCTGAAGGATGTGGACGACGACACCATCCGCCGGGCGACCGAGGCCTTGCTGCCGGTCGCCCAGGCCCGGGACGTCGCCGTGCTGATGAACGACCGCGCCGACCTCGCGGTGGAACTCGGCTGTGACGGCGCGCATCTCGGCCAGGAGGACGGCAACCATGCCGAGGGCCGGCGCCTGCTCGGGCCGGACCGGATGCTGGGCATCACCTGCCACGCCAGCCGCCACCTGGCGATGGAAGCCGGCGACATCGGCGCCGACTACGTCGCCTTCGGCGCCTTCTTCCCCACCTCCACCAAGGAGGCGAAGCACCATGCCGAGCCGGAATTGCTGGAGTGGTGGGCCGAGATGTTCGAGCTGCCCTCGGTTGCCATCGGCGGCATCACCGCGGCCAATTGCGCCCCGCTGGTCCGGGCCGGGGCGGATTTCCTCGCGGTGGTCGGCGCGGTCTGGAATCACCCGGAAGGGCCGGCCGCCGGGGTCCGCGCGATGAACCGGGCCATTGCCGAAGCCGCCGGGAAGGATTGACTTGCTGGCGGCCGCCCGGCGCCGCACCATCTGACCGTGATGCTTGATATTGGCCCCTGGACCGACGCCCCGACCGAAACCGCCGGCGAGACGGTATTCGCGGTGGGCGACGTGCATGGCTGCACGCCGCTGCTGGACACCATGCTCACCGGCATCGCCGGGCTGCTGCCGGGCGTGGCCGCGCCCCGGCTGGTGTTCCTCGGCGACCTGATCGACCGCGGGCCGGACAGCATCGGCAGCCTGCGCCGATGGGCCGCGGCCGAGCCGGTACCGGGCATCGCCCGGGTGGACCGGCTGATGGGCAACCATGAGCAACTGATGCTGGTCGCCATCTCGGACCTGCCGGAGGCCGCGGGCGCCCGTGAGGAATGGCTCTCGCATGACGGCGACACCATGCTGGCCGAGTTGCGCGCCGTCACCGGCCGGCCCGATGCGCCGCCGGATGCCGCGCTGCTGCGGGCCGCGCTGGGCGATACGGTGATGGCCGAGTTGCACGCCCAGCGCTCGCATGTGTCGCTCGGCAACCTGGTCTTCGTGCATGCCGGGTTGGACCCGGCGCAGGATGTGCCGAGTTTCCTCGCCCTGCCCTGGGACAGCCTGGCGGCGCGGCCGCGCCACTGGGCCTGGATCACCGAGGGTTTCCTCGACTGGCACGATGGCTTTGGCGGCCGGCTGGTGGTGCACGGCCACACCCCGCCGGCCAAGCAGCATCCCTTCACCGGCCTCGACGACCCACATTTGCTGGCCGAAGGCCGGCTGAACCTCGATGGCGGCAGCGCCCGCACCGGCATGGTCGCCGGGGCGCAGATCGAGACCGGGCGCTACCGCGTGCTGCGGGCAACCGCGTGATGGACGAATTCGGCTTCCACCGCGCCCTGCATCGCCCCGGCACCCTGCTCGACGTGGGCGCGCATGACGGTGCCTTCACCCTGCCCCTGGCCGCCCTGCCCGGCAGCCGCGTGCTGGCCTTCGAGCCCCTGCCCAGCGCCTTCGCCCGGCTGCGCGCCGCGGTCGGCACGACGCCGAACATCGAACTGCGCCAGGAGGCCCTGGGCGACCACGACGGCGAGATCAGCCTCGCCCTGCCGGTGCTCGACGGAGTGCCGCAGGAGCAATGGGCCAGCATCGCCAAGGGCTATACCGGGCATGGACCGCGCGTGGCCGAGCAGCGCTTCACCGTGCCGCTGCGGCAGTTGGACGGGCTGGCGCTGGCCGACCTTACGTCCGTGAAGCTCGATGCCGAGGGTGCCGAATACGAGGTGTTGCGCGGCGGGCGGGAGACGCTGATGCGTTGCCGCCCGGTGCTCTCGATCGAGATCGAGGAGCGCCACCGGCCCGGCGCCACCTGGGCGGTCCCGGCCTTCCTCGATGCGCTGGGCTATGACGGCTTCTGGGAATACCGGGACGAGTGGCACCCTATCGCGACCTTCGACCGCGCCGCCATGCAGCGCGCCAGTTCCGACCCATCGGTGTTCGAGGCGTCCGACCCCTATATCTTCGTCTTCTACTTCCTGCCGCGCGAGACCGCGCCGGCCATGCTGGCGGCGCTCAGCGCAGCGGCAGCCACAGCACGTCGCTGATGCTGCGGGCGCCGCTGGCCAGCATGGCCAGCCGGTCGAAGCCGAGGGCGATGCCGCTGCCGGCCGGCATGCCGTGTTCCAGCGCGGCGAGGAAATCCTCGTCCACGTCCCAGCCCTCGCCCGGATGCAACGCGCGCCGCGCCGCCACATCCGCCACGAAGCGGCTGCGCTGCTCGGCGGCGTCGGTCAGCTCGTCGAAGGCATTGGCCAGTTCCAGCCCGGCGGCGAACAGCTCGAACCGCAGCGCGGCGCGCGGGTCGGCCGGGTCGCGGCGGGCGAGCGCGGCCTGGGGCGCCGGCCAATGGGTGAGGAAGGTGGCGCGTTCCCGGCCCAGATGCGGCTCAACCCGTTCCAGCAGCAGGCGGAAGAACAGGTCCTCCCACCCCTCCCCCTCGCGCGGCGGGGTGCCGACGGCCGCCGCAGCCGCGCCCAGCGCCGCCGCGTCGCCCTCGGTCGCCAGGATGTCGAGGCCGCCGCACCAGCGATGGAAGGCCTCCGCCATGGTGATGCGCTCGAACGGCAGGCCGAGGTCGGTGGTGACCCCGGCATGGGCGACCCGCGGCGGGCAGACGGCGCGGAGGAACGCCTCCGCCTGGTCCATCAGCCCGGCCAGGCCGAGGCCCGGCGCGTACCATTCCAGCATGGTGAATTCCGGCGCGTGGCGCGGGCTCGCCTCGCCGTTGCGCCAGACCCGCGCCAGCTCGAACACCGGGCCGGCGCCGGCCACCAGCAACCGCTTCAGCGCGAGTTCCGGCGAGGTCCGCAGCCACAGCACCCGGTGTTCCCCCACGCCGAGATGCGGGATGTATTCGCTGCGGAAGGCGTGCAGATGCACCTCCATCCCCGGCACCGGCACCAGGCAGGGGGTCTCCACCTCGGTGAAGTCCTGGCTGCTGAAGAAGGCGCGGGTCGCGGCGGTCAGCGCGATGCGGCGGCGGAGGAAAGGCAGCCGGCCGGCCAGGCTGTCCGGGTGCCAGGGGGGGAGATCAACCATTGCCGCCGAGCATGCCAGGGATTAGCTCCCCCCGGCCATGCCCCAGCCGAAATCCCCAGCCCGTACCTTGCGCTCCGCCGCCGCGCTGCATGCCGCCGGGCTGCTGCCGGCCGCGGCGGTGGCCGATGCCGAACGGGTCGGCGCCCGCTACAGCATCGCGGTGACCCCGGCCGTCGCCGGGCTGATCGACCCGGCGGACCCGGCCGACCCGATCGCCCGGCAATACATCCCCGATGCGGCGGAGTTGCTGACCGCCCCGCATGAACTGGCGGACCCGACGGCCGATGGCCCCTTCACCCCGGTCAAGGGCGTGGTCCACCGCTACCCCGACCGGGCGCTGCTGAAGCCGCTGCTGGCCTGCCCGGTCTACTGCCGCTTCTGCTTCCGCCGCGAGGCCGTCGGCCCGGATGGCGGGCTGCTGACCGAGGCGGAGCTGGAAGCCGCGCTTGCGTGGTTCGCCGCCACCCCGGCGGTGCGCGAGGTGATCCTGACCGGCGGCGACCCGCTGATGCTCTCGCCCCGGCGGCTGGGGCAGGTGCTCGGGCGGCTGGCGGCGCTGCCGCATGTGGAGTTGCTGCGCATCCACTCCCGCGTGCCTGTGGCCGCGCCGGGGCTGGTGACGGCGGCGATGGCGGCAGCGCTGGAAACCGCGAAGCCGCTGTACCTGTGCGTCCATGCCAACCATGCCCGGGAATTCTCGGGCGAGGCGGTCGCGGCGCTGGCCCGGCTGCACCGCGCCGGGGTGGTGCTGCTCGGTCAGAGCGTGCTGCTGCGCGGGGTGAACGACCAGCCGGACACGCTGGAGGCACTGTTCCGCGCCATGCTGCGGGCGCGGGTGAAGCCCTACTACCTCCACCAGTTGGACCCGGCGCCGGGCACCGCACGCTTCGCCGTGCCGGTGGCGGAGGGCCGTGCCCTGCTGCGGGCGCTGCGCGGCCGGATGACCGGGCTCGGCTGGCCGACCTATGTGCAGGAAACCCCGGGCGGCGGCGGCAAGGTGCCGCTTGGCCCAGCCTTCGAGGGCTGACGTCGAAGGCTGGGACGGCCCGGGGTCAGTCGCGGCGGACCGGGTCGGGGGCGCGATCGGGGGTGTGCTCCGGGGCATGTTCGGGCGCGGGCTGGTGCTCCACCGCCGGGGGACGTGTGGATTCCTGGTGCAGCAGCGGCGTCGCGCCGCTGTTGCCGGCCAGCATCGGGCTTTCCGCCGGCGGTTTCAGCCAGCCGGCCCTGTATGGTCCGCGGATCGCCACAAGGGCCAGCAGCGCGAACAGGAACAGCAGGCCGAAGGGGAAGCCGCCGAAGATGGTCAGCAGCATGTTGATGGCGCCGGCGCCGAGCAGAACCGCCATCAGCACCCCGATCTGCTGCACCTCGGGCAGCCGATCGTACCAGCGGTTCAGCCGGTACAGCCCGTCGGCGCCCTCGATCTCCAGCCGCGCGGAGCCGCCCTGGCCGTCCCCTGCCGGCGCCTTCACCCAGCCGAGCGCCAGCGGCAGCCGGATGGCGAGGATTGCGGCGACCGCCAGGATGACCAGCAGGCCGAAGGGGAAGCCGACACTGACGGTCAGCAGCATGTTCAACGCGCCGATGGCCACCACGCCCCAGACGACGACATGGAAGCGGAGGTTTTCCGGTGCCTGATCGTACAGACGGTTCCAATGCTGCAAGCGGTCCGCGTAGCTCATGTCCTGGCCCCCTGAATATGTTGCTGGTGCGTCGGTTATGGCCTGTCGTTGGCCCGGCCGGCGCGGCGGGGCCTGGATGGTACGCAAGCTGGGTGCGGCGATGGCCGAGTTGGGTCCGAACTGCCGCCGAAACGGCCCGAAGCCGCCAGACTAGCCTTTGCATCGCAGCCATGCAGCCTGCTGCTGACGAAGGGCGATCACATGTAATTGTCAGGAATGCCGATCGGGGACGAGGGATCGGCCCAGTGGCGCCGGGCGAGGTTGCCACTGCGGGCCTTCCCGACTAAACCCCGGCGACTGAACGCGCCGGCCATGCCGGCGCGCCATCGCCCATTCTCTCCCCTTGGCACTCCACACGGCAGGTCCCGCCCCATGGCAAAGATGCAAGCCAACCAGATGCGTGCCGGCATGGTCATCGAATTCGAAGGCCAGCGCTACACCATCCTCAAGCAGAACATCATGATTCCCGGCAAGGGAAACGCCATCATTCAGGTGGACATGCGGAACATCAAGACCGGGGTCGAAGAAGGACCAGCGTTGGCGGACCGCCGACACCGTCGAGCGGCTGATGACCGAGGACAAGGACTTCACCTTCTCCTACGCCGAGGGCGACAGCCTGATCCTCATGGATCCCGAGACCTATGAGCAGACGACCGTGCCGAAGGACATCCTCGGCGACCGGCTGCCCTTCCTGGTCGAGAACATGACCGTCGGCGTCCGCCTGATCGAAGGGGACCCGGTGGCGATGACCCTGCCGGAGCAGGTGACTCTCGAGGTCATCGAGGCCGATCCGGTGGTGAAGGGGCAGACCGCCACCTCCTCCTACAAGCCGGCGATCCTCTCGAACGGCGTCAAGACCATGGTCCCCCCCTTCGTCACCACCGGGGAGCGCATCGTGGTGAAGACCGACGACGCCTCCTACGTCGAACGCGCGAAGGGCTGAGGCGAGCCCGGCCCACCGGCCGGACCACCGCCGCCCCTGTCGTAGAAGGACTTCCGCTTGGCCCCCTCCTCCCCGCGCCTCTCGCCCGCCCTCAATGTGGTTGTCTCGGCCGTGCAGAAGGCCGGCCGCCGGCTGCTGCGCGACTTCGCCGAGGTCGAGCAGTTGCAGGTCTCGGTGAAGGGCCCGGGCGATTTCGTCTCCCAGGCCGATATCCGGGCGGAGCAATCGCTCCGCCAGGACCTCCGCCGCGCCCGCCCCGGCTTCGCCTTCCTGATGGAGGAAAGCGGCGCGCATGGTGGCGATGACTGGGAGTGGCGCTGGGTGGTCGATCCGCTGGACGGCACCAGCAACTTCCTGCACGGCATCCCGCACTGGGCGATCAGCGTCGGCATCGAGAAGCGCATCGATGCGGACCGCTCGGAGCTGGTCGCCGGCGGTCATCTACAATCCGGCCGCCAATGAGATGTTCTGGGCGGAAAAGGGCGTCGGGCGCCTTCCTGAACGACCGCCGCCTGCGGGTTTCCGGCCGCAAGGAGATGCGGGAGGCGCTGTTCGCCACCGGCATCCCCTTCGCCGCCGTGCCGCGCCGGGCGGAGTTCAGCCACACCCTGGCCAAGCTGATGCCGCAGGTCGCCGGCATCCGCCGCTTCGGCGCCGCGGCGCTCGACCTCGCCTGGGTGGCCGCCGGGCGCTACGACGGCTTCTGGGAACTGACCTGAAGAAGTGGGACATCGCCGCCGGGCTCATCATGGTGCGCGAGGCCGGCGGCTTCGTCACCGACCCGGAGGGCGGCGACCCCTACACGAGGGCAACGTCGTCGCCGGCAACCAGGCGCTGCACGGCAAGCTGCGGGATGTGGTGGTCGAGGGCATCGCCGCCGCCGCGGCTGGCCGCCCCCGCCCCCTGGCCGCTTCGGAATGACCGCCACTCGCCGGCCCGCCGAACGCGCGCCGGCTTGCATGGACGCGGCCCGGCAGTCTGGCTAGCCTGGACAGCGTGACGACCCCGCTCATCGTCCTTTCCCTGTTGGCCGGCCTTCTGCTGGCAAGCCCCGCCGGCGCCCAGCCGGCGGCTCCGGCGGAGCGACTCCCCGCCGCCCCGGCCCCTGCCCCGCCCGCCCCCGCAGATCTTGCCCCGCGCCCACGCCCGGCCCAGCCGGCGCCCGCCGCCACCCTTTCGCCGCTGGCCCTGCCGGCGGGGATGGAGGCGCTGCCGCAGGGCGGCTTCCGGCTGCGCTTCGAGGATGCGGCGGAGCAGCCACCGCCTGCCGCGGTGGCCACCCTGGGCAGGCTCGGCAGCCGGCTGGCCGGCCGGCCCGGACGGTCGGGTCACGCTGACCGGGCAGGCCTCCGGCCCGGCCACCGACGCCTCGATCGCCCGGCGGTTGAGCCTGGCCCGGGCGCTGGCGGTGAAGCAGGCGCTGGTGGCCGGTGGGCTGGCGCCTACCCGGATCGACATCCGCCCGATGGGCCGCACCGCCGATGCGGTGGATGCGGTGGATATCCAGCCGCCCGAGACGGAGCGCGCCCGATGACCCCCCCTCTTCGCTACCTCTGGCGCATGCTCGGCTTCCTGGTGGCGGTGCTGGCCGTGGCGGCCCTGCTCGGCCCGGGGCTGGCCGATGCCTTCGGCGCCAACCCGCTGCTGAACGGGCTGATCCTGGGCGTGCTGCTGATTGGCGTGGTGTGGAACCTGCGACAGGTGCTCATGCTGCGGCCGGAAGTGTCCTGGCTGGAGCATTTCCGCGCACCCAAGCTCGGCGCCCCGGCCCAGCCGGCGCCGCAACTGCTGGGGCCGATGGCCAGCATGATCTCGGCCCGGCGCTCGGACCGGCTTTCGCTGTCCGCGCCGGCGATGCGGAGCGTGCTGGACGGCATCGCCTCGCGGCTGGACGAATTGCGCGAGTTGTCGCGCTACATGACCGGGCTGCTGATCTTCCTGGGCCTGCTCGGCACCTTCTGGGGGCTGCTGCTGACCATCAGCTCGGTTTCCGAGGTTATCGGCGGCATGTCGGTCGGCTCGGGCGACCTCAACCAGTTGTTCAACCAGTTGAAGATCGGCCTCGCCCAGCCCCTGCGCGGCATGGGCACGGCCTTCTCCTCCTCGATGCTCGGGCTGGCCGGGGCGCTGGTGCTCGGCTTCCTCGACCTCACCGCCGGGCAGGCGCAGAACCGCTTCTACAACGAGCTGGAGGAATGGCTGGCCGGGCTGACCCGGCTTTCCTCCGGCGTGCTCGGTCCGGATGTCGAGGGTGGCGGCTCGGTGCCGGCCTATGTCCAGGCGCTGCTGGAGCAGACCGCCGAGAACCTGGAAGGGCTGCAGCGCATCCTCACCCGTGGCGAGGAGGGCCGCGCGCATACCGGGCAGGCGATGCTGACCCTCACCGAACGCCTTACCATCCTGACCGACCAGATGCGCGCCAGCCAGTGCTGATGCGCGGGTCGCCGAACAGCAGGCGCAGCTTGCCCCGGTGCTGAGCCGGCTGGCCGACGCCCAGGCCGCCCGGGCGATCGACGACGCGGTCCGCAGCCACCTCCGCAACCGGAAACCTACCTCGCCCGGCTGGTCGATGAGGTGGCCCAGGGCCGGATTCAGGCCACCGCCGAGATCCGCAGCGAGATCAAGCTGGTCGCCCGGACCATCGCCGCCCTGGCTGAAGAGGCCCCGCGATGACCCCGGCCACGGCCGGCTGAACCATGGCGCTTACAACCGCCGGCGGCAGCGCGGCGGCGGGCTGGATGTCTGGCCCGGCTATGTGGATGCGCTCTCGACGCTGCTCATGGTCATCATCTTCGTGCTGATGGTCTTCGTGCTGGCCCAGGGCTTCCTTTCGGTCGCGCTGTCCTCGCGCGACCGGGCGCTCGACCGGCTGAACCGCCAGGTCGAGGAATTGGCCGAGCTGCTGGCTCTCGAACGCGGCCAGAGCGGAGGAATTGCGCAGCGCCCTGTCCCGTACCGCCGAGGAGTCTGCGCGCCGCCGCCAGTGCCCGCGATGCGCTGTCCAGCCAGTTGCGCGAGATGCGCGACGACCGCGACCGGCTGGCCGAGGAACGCGACGCCGCGCGGGGCGAACGCGACCTGCTGACCGCCCGGCTGATCGACCTGGAACTCACCGGCCGCGGCGCCCCCGAGCGGATCGCCAGCCTGGAAGCGGAATTGGCGGAGGCGCTGCGCGCGCGCCGAGGCCGCCGGCGGCGATGCCGCGCAGACCGTCCGCCAATTGACCGATACCGGCCGTGCCCTGGAAGCCGAGCGCGCCGCGCGCCAGCAGGTGGAAGCCCGCGCCGCCGAACTGGACCGCCAATTGGGCGAATCCCGCGGCGCGGTGGCAACCGCCCGGCAGGAGCTGGCCGGGCTGACCCGGCAGTTGCAGGAAGCCCAGGCCGAGCTGGCCGAGACCCAGCGCCAGCTTGCCGCCATGCGGACGGAGATGGCCGCGCTCGACCGGCAGGTGCAGGCCGACCGGGAAACCATCGAGGCCCGGCTGTCCGACATCACCAGGCTTTCCGAACAGATCCGCGCCCTGTCCGCGCTGCGCGACCAACTGGAACAGCAGGTCGAGGAAGCCTCCCGCAGGGCCGGCGAGGAAACCCGGCTTCGCGCCTCCGCCGAGGCCACCTTGGGCAGCGAGGCGGAACGCCGCATGGCCGCCGAGCAGGCACTGGCGGCCGAAGCCGAGCGACGCCGCGCCGCCGAGGCCCTCACCGCCGAGGAGACGCAACGCCGGGCGACCACGGAGCGCCGCCTGGCCGAGCAGGCGCGGCTGGCCGAAGCCGCCGGTGCCGCGGCCGCCGAGCAGGCGCGGCAGGCGGAAAGCGCCCGTGCCCAGGCCATCGGACAGGCCCAGGCAGCCGAGTCGCCCGTGCCCAGGCGGCCGAGCAGATCCGGCTGGCCGAGAGCGCCCGCGCCCAGGTCGCCCTGCTCGGTCGCCAGTTGGCGGACCTGCGGAACCAGCTTGCCCGACTTGCCGCCGCATTGGATGCGGCCGAGGCATCCAGCCGCGACAAGGATGTGCAGATCAGCGCCCTCGGCAGCCGCCTGAATGCCGCGCTGGCCGCACGGGTCGAGGAGTTGCAGCGCTACCGCAGCGATTTCTTCGGCCGGCTGCGGGATGTGCTGGGTGAGCGGGCTGATGTGCGGATCGTCGGCGACCGCTTCGTCTTCCAGTCCGAGGTGTTGTTCCCGCCGGCCAGCGCCGAGCTTTCGGAACGCGGCCAGCAGCAGATCCGGGAAATCGCCCGGGTCCTGCAGGACATCAGCAGCCGCATCCCGCCCGATGTGAACTGGCTGCTGCGGGTCGATGGCCATGCCGACCGCAACCCGATCCGCAGCCCCCGCTTTGCCTCGAACTGGGAATTGTCGGCGGCCCGGGCCATTGCCGTGGCGCAGCTGCTGATCGCGGAAGGGTTGCCGCCCAACCGTGTGGCAGCGACCGCCTTCGGCGACAACCAGCCGCTCGATACCGCGGATACGCCGGAAGCCTATGCCCGCAACCGCCGCATCGAGTTGCGGTTGACGGACCGCTGAGCCCGCCGGCTGGAACCTACGACGGCAGGCTTAGCGCCACCGGATCCAGCCTATAGCCGCCACCCTCGGTCAGCAGCAGCCGGGCCTGGGATGGTTCGGGCTCGATCTTCTGGCGCAGGCGGTAGATGTGGGTTTCCAGCGTATGGGTGGTGACGGCGCTGTTGTAGCCCCAGACCTCGTTCAGCAGAATCTGCCGCGGCACCGGCTTGCCGCCGGCCCGGTACAGGAACTTCAGGATGGCGCTCTCCTTGTCGGTCAGCCGCACCTTGCGATTGCGGGCCGGCTCCAGCAGCAGCTTGGCGCTGGGGCGGAACATGTAGGGGCCGATGGTGAAGACGGCGTCCTCGGAACTGTCGAAGACCCGCAACTGCGCCCTGACCCGGGCCAGCAGCTCCGACAGCCGGAAGGGCTTGGCGATGTAGTCGTTTGCCCCGGCGTCCAGACCTCGCACGATATCGGCTTCCGCATCCGCCCCGGTCAGCATGATGATCGGCATGCGGCGGCCATCGCGGCGGAGCTTGGCGCAGAAGTCCCGGCCATCGGCGTCGGGCAGGCCGATGTCCAGCAGGATGGCATCGTAGCGCGCATTGGCGGCGGACAGCTTCGCCTCGGCCTCCTGTGCGCTGGCCGCCTCGTCGACGATGAAATCCCCGTCCAGGGCTACCTGTTCGACCAGGGTAGCACGCAGCGCGGTATCATCTTCAACGATCAGGATTGGACGAGGCGTCACCATTGAATCTCCAGGACAGGAAGGAAGGACCGCGACAATCGCGTGCCGATCCGCGGCGGTAGCCCGAACAGGGAGGATTGAAACCCTTGCGTGGGAAAATGCATCCCACGGCTGCGTAACCCTTCCCACACAATGTTGCGACGCGGGTTTGACCAACCCGGTTACATCTGGGCCTGCCTATTGGGATAATGCAGTGCCTTGTGCGGGAAATTCCCATGCGATGACATTCAGGTGGCCAGTTTGAGGCAGATCCCTTGCCTCGGCGGATCGACGCTAGAGCAAACCCCGAACGGGTGGAATCACCCGGCAGGGGTAATTTGCTCGCCTAAACAACAGGCTAGAGCGCATTCCGTGAGCCATGTCGAACGGAATGCGCTCTAGAGCAACCGGCCCTCGAATGGCGGCAACAGGTCCGGTGCGTCGAACTCGATAACCCATAGGTCGGGGTCACGTTTCACCTGCCGCGCGATATAGGCATCGGCGGTCGAGTCATCGACCGGGGTGGCGCCGGTGCTGCGAAGCCAGGCCGGCCGCCCCTCGGCGTCCCGCACCTGGCTGAGCACCACCAGGCCCTCCCGTCCCCTGAGGACACAGAGGATGCCGCCCGAATCGGGGTCGCCCCTGCGTATCACCACGCCGTTGCGGCCGGCGATATCCGCCATCCGCAACGCCATGGACACCCAGATGCCGGTCTTCACGCGAGGTTCCATGCCACGCATAGGGACCAACAACGCAAGTTTGGGCAAGCCCCCGCTTGCCGTCGCGCGGAGCATCAGCCACATCTCCCGCTGAACAGACGGCCGCGAGAGGTTCCCGTGGATCAGCGTAAAATGACCGAAGGCCAGCGGGCCTATGAAGCGAAGCGGGCCGCCAAGGCCGGCATCAGCCTGGACAAGTGGCTCACGCTCAAGGCGAAGGAAGAAGCAGCCGAGCGCGCCCTGGCGGCGAAGGTCACCGTCGCGGCCGCGCCGGTGAAGAAGCCCGGCTTCTTCGCCCGTATCCTGGAGAGGGCGCAGAAGCCGCTCTAGCGCCCGTCAGACCATCCGCAGCAGCGTGCCGTCCCGCCGGACTGCCTGGTGGAACACCACGCCGCAGATGTGCAGCACCAGCAGCACCATGATGGTGTAGCCGCCGATGGTGTGCAGCAGCTGCACGGCACTCGCCAGGGATTCGTCGGTCTCCATGAATTTCGGCAGGTCGATGAAGCCGAGGTAGGCGGTTTCCCCGCGCATCGGGAAACCCCAGGCATTGGTCGCGACGAAGCCCAGGATGGGCTGCAGGATCAGCATCGCATACAGCGCATGGTGGACGCCGGCGGCGGTCTTCCGCAGCGGTAGCGGCACGCCGTCCGGCAAAGGCGGCGGCGGGTAGGCCAGCCGCCAGGCCAACCGGGCCGATGCCACCACCAGCAGCGTCAGCCCCGCGGACTTCGTGGATGGCGTAGAACGCCATCTTGGCGTCGTCCTTGATGTGCTCAATGACAAGGCCAGCCGGTAGCGCCACTCCGATCAGCACCACCGTCACCCAGTGGAACCACTTCGCCACAGTGTTGTAGGAACCCATCCATCCTCTCCCCGCCCGGCACCGGCCACAGCTTGCCACATCCCCCGCCGCGAGCGGACGCATTGATTGCGGCCCATGCGGATTGGAGCATCGACCCGCGCAAGCGCTGGCTGACCCGGGCGGAACGTCGGGATGGCATCTGGCAGGCCACCGCGCCGCGGCCGGTCGGCGATCTGGCGGCGCTGCTCGCCGGGCTGCTGGCGCCGGGCCTGCCGGTGGCGCTGGGGCTGGACCTGCCGCTCGGCCTGCCGCGGGCCTATGCCGCGGGGCGTGGCGAGGCGGATTTCGCCGGCTTCCTGCGCGGGCTGGCCGCGACGCCGGAGTTCTTCGCGGTCAGCCCCGGGCTGGACACGTCTCCCCCACCCGGCCCTTCTACCCCGCGCGCGGCATCCGCGGCATGACCCGGGCAGCGCATGCGGCGGCGCTCGGGCTGGATGGGCCGGAGGGGCTGTCCCGGCTGGTGCGACCGGGCCACCGCCGAGCGCCCAGCCGGGGCGCCGCTGTTCTGGACGCTCGGCGCCAACCAGTCCGGCAAGGCGGCGATCAGCGCCTGGCGGGACTGGCTGGTGCCGGCCCTGGTGGCCGGTGCGCCGGTGCGGCTATGGCCCTTCGAGGGCGGGCTGCACGCCCTGCTGGCGCCGGGCGTGGCGGTGCTGGCCGAGGTCTATCCGGCCGAGGCGCTGCGCCACTGCGGGCTGAAGCTGGCCGGCAGCAAGCGGGCGCAGGGGCCGCGCCGGGCGCTGGCGCCGGCGCTGCTGGCGGCGATGGCCGCGCGCCGGGTGCTGCCCGATGCCGCGCTGGCCGCCGCCGTGGCGGATGGCTTCGGCGCGGATGCGGCGGGCGAGGATCGGCTCGATTGCGTGCATCGGCCTGCTCGGCGCTGGTCGCCGTGCTGGATGGCGACCGGCCGGACTTCATCCCGGACGACCCCTGGATCAGGCGCTGGGAAGGCTGGGTGCTGGGCCAGACGGCGCTGCCCCGGCCACCTGCTAGGCCATGAAGTCGATGGTGGTGTTCATCGCCTGCGCCGCCGGCACCCGCAGCACCCCCGGCGCTTCCACCAGCCCGGCCACGCCATTGGCCCGCAGCGCCGCGGCGGTGGCCACCAGGTCCCGCACCTTCAGCCCAAGCACCGCCATATGGTCGCCGCGCCCGGCCGGATCGGGTGCCGCCGCGCCGAGCTCGGCGGCAACGGCGGCATGCGGTGCGGCCTCGACCACCGCATCGCCTGCGCGCAGCACCGCCCGGCCGTCGGCGCCCTCGGTGACAGCATCCGAGCCGAACATCCGGCGGAACAGCGCCGCCTGCCTTTCCGGGTCGCGCACCGACAGCAGGATGCGAGCGACGCCGGTCGCGCCGTTGGGGTGGATCTGCCATTCCGGGCGCCAGACGTGTTCCGGCGTCAGGTGCTCGCACCAGTAGACCCGGCCGTCGAAGGCGGCGGCGCGATCGAGGCGGACCACCTTGAACTTCGCATCCGCCTTGCCGCCATCGGGCAGGTCGGCGGGGCGGAAGAAGGCTAGCGCCGGCTGCACCGGCACGCCACGCGCCTGCTGCTCCGCCGCCAGCGCCTCGGACTCATGGCCGAGGAAGACCAGCCCGTTCAGCCCGATGGGGAACGGCGCGAGGTCTGGCCGCAGTGCCCCGCCCGGCACGTCAGTGCCGAGCAGCTCCAGGTAGTCCCGCCCGAGGATGGCCAGGTGGTTGGCCGAGCCCAGGCTATGCTTGCCCATAGGCGTGAGCTGGAAGCCGAGCCTGCGGAAGCAGTCCGCGCCCTCGGCGATCCGGTCGCGGACATCGACGACGATGTGGTCGATCAGGCACTCCATCTCAGCCCTCCTTCCGGTAGAGGCCGGCGGCCTCGGCAGCCTGGGCGGCCAGCGCCACGCAGAGCCCCAGCATCGGCGCCGGCACGCCGCGCTCGCGGGCCAGCCGCAGCGGCGCCTGGAACAGCGCGTCCACCTCCATCGGCCGGCCGGCTTCCAGGTCCTGCAGGATGGACGGCTTGTGCGGGATGTCGGAGGTGCGGCTGATCCGGTCCTCGGCATCGCCATCGACCGGCCGGCCCATGGCGGCGGCGATCGCCAGCCCTTCGCGCACCACCTGCAGGGATGCCTCGCGCACCACGGGGTCGCGGAAGGTGTCGCGCATGTTGCGCCGGCTGAGCACGCAGAGCGGGCCGTTCGAGAGGTTGTTCAGCAGCTTGGTCCAGACATCGGTGCGGATGGCTTCCGAGACGCTGCACGGCAGGCTGCCGAGCTTGAAGGCCTTGGCCAGCGCCACCGCGCGGTCGCTGCGCGTGCCATCCGGTTCGCCAAGGATCAGCTTGTTGGTCTGGCTGGTGACCTCGATCACCCCCGGCTCCGGCACCGAGCAGGCCGAATAGATCACTCCGCCGATCGCCCGCGCCGGGCCGATGGCATTCCAGATCACGTCGCCCGGGTCGACCTCGGGCACCCGCTGGCCTTCCTCCGGCCCGCCATGGGCATGGAAGTACCACCACGGGATGCCGTTGGTGACGAAGGCGACCGGCGTCCCCGGCCCGAGCAGCGGCCCGATGGCGTCGGCCACGGCAGGCAGCGCCGGCACCTTGGTGCAGACCACCACGGCATCCTGCGGGCCAAGCTCGGCCGGGTCGGCGGCGGCGCGTGGGGTGCAGTGCCAGTCGCCATCGGCGGCGCGCACCGTCAGCCCCTTCTCGCGGATGGCGGCAAGCTGGGCGCCGCGGGCGACCACGGACACATCCGCCCCGCCCCTCGCCAGCCGCCCGGCGAGATGCCCGCCGATGGCGCCGGGCCCGTAGATGCAGATCTTCATGCGGTGGCTGCCTTGAGTTGGTTGAGCATGGCGGCGCCGGCCTCGACCAGCCGCGCCACGATGCGTGCGCCGTGTTCAGCGTTGCCGGGGCGGCTGTCGGCGCAGGCGACGCCGCCCGGTGCCACCTCCTCGACCTCCATCGGCACCGAGAGATCCAGCCCGGCCACCCGCACCGTGCCGAAATTGCTGACCGGCAGGCCGAGCACCGGCCCGACCGGCGCCTTCTCCCGCGCCAGCTCAGGCCGGCACAGATCCGGCCGCAGGTGCATCGCCACCGACCATACCGGGTCGCCGCCATGGCCGAAGCTGGCCGGGCTGCCGCCAAGCTCGGCATGCAGCGCCCCGGCGACGCGCCAGAGATGCATGGCCGGGATCAGCACGTCGTGCTTCCGCCGCAGCATCCGCGCCGCCGCATCGACCGGGCCGATCGACCCGGCGTGGCCGTTCAGGATGAAGATTTGCCGGCAGCCGGTGCGCAGCAGGTTGCCGCAGACCTCCTCGACCACCGCCTGCAACAGCCCGGGCGTCAGCACCACGCCGCCCGGGGTGAAGCCGAAGTAGTCCTCGCCGCCGAAGGGGATGGCCGGCAGCACCAGCGCATCGGCATCGGCGGCCGTGGCGATCCGGTCGGCGATGGCCTCGGCCAGCAGGAAGTCCCCCATCGGCGCCTGCGGGCCGTGGGTTTCCAGGCTGCCCATCGGCAGGATGGCGCAGGCGCCGTCGGCCAGCCGCCGGGCGACCTCGGGGGCGGTCAGTTCGGCGATGCGATGTGTCATGCCAGCATGTCCAGGGCGATCCGGCTCAGCGCCTGCACGCCGAGGCCGATGCAGCGTTCGTCCGGCTGGTAGCCGTCGTTGTGCAGGTGGTCGTCGCGGCCCGGGGCGCCGCTGCCGATGCGCAGCTGGAAGGCCGGCACGCGCTCGGCGAATTCGGCGAAGTCCTCGGCCCCCATGCGCGGCGGGCCGGCATCCACCACCTCCCCCAGTTGCGCCCGCACGGCGGCGATGGCGGGGTCCAGCACGCTGTCGGCGTTGATCAGCGGCGGCACGCCCCGGCGATAGTTCAGCGTCGCATCTGACGCGGTGCATCGCCTCCAGCCCGGTGACCAGCCGCTTGAGTGCTGCCTCCGCGGTGTCGCGGGCGGCCGGGTGCAGGGTGCGGACGGTGCCGCGCAACTCCACGGTTTCCGGGATGATGTTGGGGGCGGTGCCGCCATGGATCATGCCGATGGTGACCACGGCCGGCATCAACGGGTCGATCTCCCGGCTCACCACCGTCTGCGCCTGGCCGATGAAGGCGCCGGCGGCGACGATAGGGTCGATCGCGTCCTCGGGCTGCGCGGCGTGGCCGGACTTGCCGCGGATGAGGAGGTCGAAGCGGTCGGCCGCGGCCAGGGTCGAGCCGCGGCAATAGCCGAACCGCCCGACCGGCAGGTCCGGCTGGTTGTGGAAGCCGAGCGCCATGTCCACGCCATCCAGCACGCCATCCGCCACCATGGCGGCGGCGCCGCCGAGCGCCTCCTCGGCCGGCTGGAACACCAGCACAACCCGCCCGGCGAGCTGCGGCGCCAGGTCTCGCAGCACCTCCGCCACGCCAAGCAGGGTGGTGGTGTGGATGTCGTGGCCGCAGGCGTGCATCTTGCCGGCGACGGTGCTGGCGAATGGCAGGCCGGTCGCCTCCAGGATGGGCAGCGCGTCCATGTCGGCGCGGATGGCCAGGGTCGGGCCGGGCCTGCCGCCCTTGATCACCCCGACCACGCCGGTCCGCCCGACGCCGGTGCGGTGCGGGATGCCCATGCGCCCAAGCTCGGCGGCGACGATGCCGGCGGTGCGCACTTCCTCGAATGCGAGTTCAGGGTGGGCATGGATGTCCCGGCGGATCTCGACCAGCCGCGGCTCCAGCGCCGCCGTCGCCAGGCGGATATGGGTTTCCGGGTCGTTGTGTCGCGGCGGGGCGGCGGGCGGAAGGCCGGAATGGGGCATCGGGTATCCTGCACGGATCGGAGGGGGCGCGTCGGGGTCGGGCAGGATCGCGGCAAAGCCGCCAGGCTGGCAAGCTTCGGCCATGGCGCAGGCACGGCAAGCCCGGCGCGCAGCACAGATTACAACGGGTTCACCGCGTATCAATGCAGCCGCCGGGCGCCACTGGTGCAGTCATCCGAGGCGACGCTAAACGGAAACCATCGTCCGTGCCGGCGCCTGCCGACGCGATCCGACGAACGGAGGAAGCCCAACCTGCAGCGCAGGAAAAGGCCAGCAATGACAGGGCGCCCCGGCTCGGCCGGGAGCGCCCTATTGGGTTGGGGTCGTCGATGGCCAGGGGTGCAGCCCCGGCCAGATGGGAGCCGAGAAAGGTCACCGCATGAAAATTAACGCCAAGGATGTCGCCTCGGGCGCACTCCTCATCCTCATCGCCGTCATTGGGCTGTGGTTGAACCAGGACCACGCCCTTGGCACCGCCCGCCGGATGGGGCCGGGCTACATGCCCATGCTGGTGTTCTGGGTGCAGCTTGGCCTGGGCGCCGCGGTGCTCGGCCTCGGCTTCTTCAACGGGCCGGACCCGATGGAGAAGTGGACCGGCCTCGATGCCTCGATGTTGGTCCTCGCGCTCATCGTCGGCAGCGTCGTCATGGTGATCGCACCGTCGCTCAACAGCGCATTGATCGGCAACTACTACGCGCTCGGCCTCGGCCTGCTCGCCGGCTTCCTGGTGCTCTGCTACGCGGCCGGATGGCGGTTGCTCGGCTTCATCTGCGCGGCGATGTGCGTCTTTTCGCTGCTGCTGGAAAAGGGCGGGCTGATGCTTTCGCTGGCCGCGACCATCGGCGTCAGCACCCTGGCCGAACCGGAACACCGTGCCCGGCCGCTCGGCGTGCTGGGGCTGACGATTTTCCTCCTCGCGCTGTGCTGGTGGATATTCATCAAGCAGCTCGACATCCGGGTGGCCGTCTGGCCGCTGCAGTACTGACCGGACGCCGGGATAGGAACCGCAACCTCCATGGATATCATCGGCAACCTGGCGCATGGCTTCGGCGTCGCGCTCAGTTTCACCAACCTGCTGTTCGCGCTGATCGGGGCACTGATCGGTACCGCGATCGGCGTGCTGCCGGGCATCGGCCCGGTGGCGACCATCTCGCTGCTGCTGCCGATCACCTTCGGCCAGCCGGCGACCACCGCCATCATCATGCTGGCGGGCATCTACTACGGCGCCCAGTACGGCGGCTCGACCACCGCCATCCTGCTCAACCTGCCGGGCGAGATCAGCTCGGTGGTGACCACGCTCGAAGGCTACAAGATGGCCCGCAACGGCCGGGCCGGGGCGGCGCTGGCGATCGCGGCGCTGGCCTCGTTCTTCGCCGGCACCGTCGCCACGGTCGTCGTCGCCGGGTCGGGGCCGCTGCTCACTCGCGTGGCGCTCTCCTTCGGGCCGGCCGAATACTTCTCGCTGATGGTGCTCGGCCTGATCATCTCGGCCGTGCTGGCGCAGGGCTCGGTGGTGAAGGCGATCGGCATGGTCGTCCTCGGCGTGGTGATGGGGCTGGTCGGCACGGACGTGCAGACCGGGCAGCAGCGCTTCACCTTCGGCATGCCCGAACTGTCCGACGGCATCGGCTTCGTCGCCCTCGCCATGGGCATGTTCGGCATCGCCGAGATCATCCTGAACCTTGAGCGCCCGGAAGCCCGCAGCGTCCTGAAGACCAAGGTCGGCAGCCTGATGACTGACGCAAGGAGGAATCGGCTGCGCGCCACCCCTCGGCGCTGCGCGGCACCCTGCTCGGCTCCGTCCTCGGCATCCTGCCGGGCGGCGGCGCGGCGCTGTCCTCCTTCGCCTCCTACATGCTGGAGAGCAAGGTCTCGAAGAACCGGCACGCTGTTCGGCACCGGGGCGATCGAGGGCGTGGCCGGGCCGGAGGCGGCCAACAACGCCGCTGCGCAGACCACCTTCATCCCGATGCTGACCCTCGGCATCCCGTCCAACGCGGTGATGGCGCTGATGGTCGGCGCGATGATCATCCAGGGCATCCAGCCCGGGCCCGCATGGTGGAGTCCCAGCCCGACCTGTTCTGGGGCCTGATCGCCTCCATGTGGATCGGCAACGTGATGCTGCTGGTCCTCAACCTGCCGCTGATCGGCATGTGGGTGAAGCTGCTGCAGGTGCCCTACCAGTTCCTGTTCCCGGCGATCCTGGTGTTCTGCTGCATCGGCTCCTACAGCGTGAACAACAACGTCTTCGACGTCTACTCGACCGTGCTGTTCGCGGTGTTCGGCTACATGCTGCAACAAGATGCGGCTGGAAGCCGGCGCCGCTGCTGATCGGCTTCGTGCTCGGCCCGATGATGGAGGAGAACCTGCGGCGGGCGATGCTGCTCTCGCGCGGGGATGTCACGGTCTTCATCGACCGGCCGATCAGCGCGACGATGCTGGCGATCGCCGCCATCGCCGTGCTGGCCATGCTGCTGCCCAACCTCCGCAAGGGCAAGGAAGCCGCGCTTACCGGCTAGGCCGGCCTTCCTGCCACCGAAACAAGGCCGCCCCGGGCAACCGGGGCGGCTTTTCTTTTGCATGGCCACGCCCCAGGCTTCGGCGCAGCGCATGGAGGGATCGCCCGATGGACATGGAATTGGCCGGCAAGGTCGCATTGGTCACCGGCGCCTCGGCCGGGCTGGGCCGCACCATCGCGGCGATGCTGGCGGCCGAGGGCTGCCGGCTGGCGATCCTGGCCCGCCGCCGCCCGCTGCTGGAGATGCTGGCCGCCGAGCTGCCTGCCAGCGCCGAGCCGCTGGTCATCGTCGAGGACATCACTGATCCGGCCGCGGCACCGCGCATCCGCGATGCCGTGCTGGGCCGGTTCGGGCGCTGCGACATCCTGGTGAACAACGCCGGCGGCAGCCGGCCGCAGCCGGCCGGGGAGCTGGGCGAGGAGGTGGTCTGGCAGGAAGCGATGGAGCTTAACTTCCACGCCGCCCGCCGCATCACCCATGCGCTGGTGCCGGCAATGCAGGCCCAGGGCTTCGGCCGGATCATCAACCTGACCGGCCAGGACGAGCCGCACAACGTGAACCCGGCCAACGCTCCGAACGGCGCCACACATATCTGGGCCAAAGCGCTGTCCCGCCAGGTGGGGCGGGACGGGATCACGGTGAACTCCATCCCGCCTGGCCGCATCCGGTCCGAGCAGATCGACCTGCGGGTCATGCCGGACGAGGCCAGCCGCCGCGCCTGGGCCGAGAAGGAAGTGCCCGCCGGCTACATCGGCCAGCCGGAGGACCTTGGGGTGCTGGCGGTGTTCCTTGCCTCGCCGCGGGCGCGCTACATCACCGGCCAGGTCATCCATGTGGACGGCGGCACCCGCCGGTTCAGCCACTGATCGAAGGAGACGCCAGACATGTTCCTCGCGATGAACCGTTTCCGGGTGATCCCGGGCGCCGAGACGGAATTCGAGCAGGTGTGGAAGTCCCGCGATTCGCAGCTTCACACCGTACCCGGCTTCGTTGAGTTCCACCTGCTGCGCGGCCCGGCGAAGGCGGACCACACGCTGTATGCCTCCCACACCATCTGGGCGAGCAAGGCGGATTTCGAGGGTTGGACCAAATCCGAAGCCTTTCGCCAGGCACACCGCAACGCCGGCGGCAGCAAGCCGCTGTACCTCGGCCCGCCAGAGTTCGAGGGATTCGAGACGATCCAGATCCTGGCGCCGAAAGCTTAAGCCCGGCCAGGGTACCGCTGCGCCGGCGTCGACGGATGCGCTCGCAACGCTGCCGCCCGCGCGGGTAGAAGCGGGCATGGCCATCGTCGAAATCATCCTGTCGCTGATTGCCGCCTGCATCGGCTTCGCCCTGCTGGCCCGCCGCCTGCAGGTGCCCTACGCGGTGATCCTGGTGCTGGGCGGCATGGTGCTGGCGCTGCTGCCGGGGGTGCCGGAGGTACGGCTCAACCCGGAACTGGCGCTGGCCTTCTTCCTGCCGCCGCTGTTGCAGGCCAGCGCCTACCGCACCGACTGGCGGGCGTTCCGCAGCAACATCGGCGCCATCCTGCTGCTGGCGGTGGGGGCGGTGCTGTTCACCGCCTTCTGCATCGGCCTGACCGCCCGCTGGCTGGTGCCGGACCTGCCCTGGGCGGCAGCCATCGCACTGGGCGCCATTGTCGCACCGCCGGATGCCGTGGCGGCGGGCGCCGTGCTTGAACGGCTGCGGCTGCCGAAAAGCATTGTTGCCGTGCTGGAGGGCGAAAGCCTGGTCAACGATGCCTCGGCGCTGGTGCTGTACCGGCTGGCGGTGGTGGCAGCGGTGGCCGGCGGCGGCTTCGTCGCGGTGGATGGCGCGCTGTCCTTCGTCGGGCTCGCCATCGGCGGTGTCGTGGTCGGCTGGGTGGTCGGGAAGGCGACGCTCTGGGTGCTGAAGCGGCTGGACGACGTGATGCTGGAAACCACCACGAGTTTCCTCGCAGCCTATGCCAGCTATCTCGCCGGTGAGGCGCTGCATGTGTCGGGCGTCATGGCGGTGGTGACGGCGGGGCTGCTGTTCGGCCGGGCCCAGCACAGCGTCTTCACCTATCGCGGCCGGCTGCACCTGCAAGCGGTCTGGAGGTTCGTCGAGTTCATCCTCAACAGCCTGGTCTTCGTGCTGATCGGGTTGCAGCTCAACCAGATCCTGGACCGCATCTCGGGCAGTGGGATGCCGGAATTCGTCGGCATCGCGCTCTGCATCTCGGTGGTGCTGATCCTTTCGCGCTTCGCCTGGGTGTTCCTGGTGACCCTGCTGCCACGACTGGTGCCCGCCGTCCGGCGGCGCGAGCCGATGCCGCCATGGAGCCATCTGACCATCATCTCCTGGGCCGGCATGCGCGGGGTGGTGAGCCTCGCCGCCGCGCTGGCCCTGCCAGAGACCTTCCCGGAGCGCGACCTCATCGTCTTCCTGGCCTTCGCCGCCATCCTGGCGACGCTGGTGGTGCAGGGCACCACCCTGGAATGGGTGATCCGGCGGCTGGGGGCCGAGTTGCCACCCCACCCGCACGGCATCGACCCGGAGGAGGCGGAGGGCCGGCGGGTAGTGGCAGCCGCCGCCCTGGCCGAAATCGAAAGCCGGCTGGAAGACCCGCTGGAAGGCGCCATTGCCGCCGACCTGCTGCCCGAATTCCGCGACCGCGCCGGCCACCTGCGCCGCACCGCGGTGAACCAGGGTGCCGGGGCGGCCGAGCGGGCGGCCCGCCGCGGCATCCGGCTGGCGGCGCTGGCCGCGGCGCGGCGCCAGCTCACCGCCCACTACCAGGCCGGGCTGCTGCAGGAGGCGGGGCTGGTACAGCTGCAGCAGGAGCTGGACCTGGAAGAGAACCGCATCCGCCAGGTCCTGGGCGATGACCGCACCGAAGCGCAGAAGCAGGCCGATGCCCGCCGGCGCGACGCCGAGCTGGCGGCGGCCAGGCGGTGAAGCAGCCGGCTACGGCGCCCGCTGGGCCCGCAGCTCGTCGCGGATCTCCGCCAGCAGCACCTCGGTCGGCGGGATGGTCTTTTCGGCGACCAGGGCAGCGCCGAGCTTGTCCAGCCGCAACCGCGCGAGCACCTTCACCACCCAGAATATGGCGAAGGCGACGATCACGAATTTGATGACCGTGTTGAGGAATTTTCCGATCGCCAGCACCGCTGCGCCGCCCTGCCGCGTTGCTTCGAGCGAAGCCTGACGTTCGCCGCTCAACACGATGAAGACGTTGGAGAAATCGACCCCGCCGACCGCCAGGCCGATGATCGGGTTGATGAGATCCTCGACCAGCGACCCGACAATGGTGGTGAAGGCGGCGCCGATCACCAGGCCGACCGCAAGGTCCACCACGCTGCCGCGCATCAGGAACGCCTTGAACTCGCGCAGCCAAGCCGGCTCACGGAATGGAATCGATGGTGCCATGCGACGGATTCTCCCTGAATGGGGGCGGCAAGGGTGTCCGGGCTTGTCTGGGCAGGCAACGCTGCCGATGCTGCCGGCATGACCATACCCCCTGCCCCCGGCCAGCAGATCACCTTCCTCTACGCGGAGGAACCCGCGGCATGCCGCCACTTCTACGCCCAGGTGCTGCGGCTGCCGCTGGTGCAGGACCAGGGTGGTTGCGCAATATACGCCACCACGCCTGACAGCCGCGCCTTCATCGGCGTGTGCCGCGCCCGCGGCGCGCGCGACTCGGATGACCCGCGCCGCCAGGGTGGTGTGGTGCTGACCCTGGTCAGCGAGGCGGTCGAAGCATGGCATGCCTGGCTGATCGCCTGCGGCGTGCCGACCGAGGGACCGCCGGCCCGTTCCGCGGACTACGGGATAACCCATATCTTCTTCCGCGACCCGGCCGGCTACTTGTTGGAAATTCAGCGTTTCGAACGGTCGGACTGGCCCTCGCCGGGCACCCCCGGGGGTGGAGGTTCCGCATCCGGGTGACATCTCGGCAACCCGATCGGCGCGGGGGCGTTCCGGAAGGCACGGGCCGACAACGGACCGGCGCAGCGGCGCTGCCCTGGATCGCCCGCCCGATCTGATAATAAACAGGAGGTTGACAATGATCAGCAAAATCATCGGCGTAACGGCATTGGCCGTAACCTTGGCCGCTTGCGGCACGGGCAACACTGAGCGCACCACGGGCGGCGCGGCAGCGGGCGCTGCAACCGGCGCCGGCGTCGGTGCACTGGGTGGCCCGCCGGGTGCGCTTGCCGGTGCGGCGATCGGTGCCGGCGCGGGTGCAGCCACTGGTGCCTCTACCTCGTCTGATCAGGTGAACCTCGGTGCGCCGCCCTGGAGCAATCCGCAAGCGCGGGTCCCGGGCATGAACTCCGGCGGTAGTTCGAGCAGCGGCAGCGTTGCAACCGCGGGGCCGGCCGACCGCGAGGCCGCGGCCTGGGCTGGTGGCGTGACTGATCCGCAGCAGGTTCGGACGGCCCAGCGCGAGCTTCGGCAGCGCGGCTATAATGTCGGGCCGATCGACGGCATCTATGGGCCGCGTACCCGCGACGCCGTGGCGAACTTCCAGCGGAGCAACAACATCCGCGAGACCAGCCGGCTGACCTCCGAGACCATGCAGTTGCTGACCAGCCGTGCGGGGCCGAGCCCAACCGCGCAGGGCGGCAATTATCGTGGCCCCGCCTCGGGCGACACCGGCGCACCTGGCTCCGATGCAGTGACCGGTGCGGGTGCCGGCGTCACCGGCAGCGGCGGCCCGCTGCAGCCGAACGCGCAGGCGCCCTCGCCGCCGACGCCGTCGCGTTGAGGTCTGGGTTGCGCTAAGGACTGGGCCCGGGTGCCGGTGAACGCCGGTGCCCGGGCCTTCCGGTTCAGCGTGCCAGCAGCCACTCCGGCAGTCCGGTGACCAGGGTCACCGGGAACAGCGTGCACAGCGCCACCGTCACCACCAACATGCAGAAGAACGGCAGGCTGGCCATTGCCACCTCGCCCTGCTCCCTGCCCGTCATCGTCTGCATGACGAACAGGTTGAAGCCCACCGGTGGGGTTATCTGCGCGATCTCCACCAGCAGCACGATGAAGATGCCGAACCACACCAGATCGAAGCCCGCCGCCTGCACCAGCGGCAACACGATGGAGGTGGTGAGCACGATCATCGAAACGCCGTCCAGCGACGTGCCAAGCACGATGTAGACCATCGTCAGGATGGCGATGAGGCCATAGGGCCCAAGCCCCATGGACGCGACCCCCATCGCCAGCGCGGCCGGAATGCCGGTCAGCGCCATGGCCTTGGTGAGGAAGGCGGCACCGGCCAGGATGAACATGATCATGCAGGAGGTGCGCGTCGCGGCCGAGAGGCTGTCGAGGAAGTTCGCCCAGGTCAGGGTGCGGGTCAGCGCCGCCAGGATCAGGCTGCCGGACACACCGATGGCCGCGGCCTCGGTCGCGGTGGCCCAGCCGAACACCATGCTGCCGATGACGCCGAAGATGAGCAGCAGGCAAGGAATAAGCTGCATGCTCTGGCGCAGCTTTTCCACGAAGGACTGCGCCGGCTCCGCCAGTGGCTGCTTCTTCGGGTTCAGCAGCGCCCAGACCACGATGTAGAGGCTGAACAGCGACATCACCAGGATGGCCGGGATGAAGCCGGCGATGAACACCCGGATGATGGAAACCTCGGCCGCCACCGCATAGACCACCATGATGATGGACGGCGGGATCAGGATGCCGAGCGTGCCGGAGGTGGCCAGGCTGCCGATCGCCACGCGCTCGTCGTAGCCACGGCGCTTCAACTCCGGCAGCGCGATCTTCGAGATGGTGGCGCAGGTTGCGGCGGATGAGCCGGACACCGCCCCGAAGATGCCGCAGGCCAGGATGTTCACATGCAGCAGCCGCCCGGGGATGAGCCGCATCCAGGGGGCGAGGCCGTTGAACAATTCCTCCGAGAGCCGGGTGCGGAACAGGATCTCGCCCATCCAGACGAACATCGGCAGCGCCGCCAGCGTCCAGGACCCGGTCGATTCCCAATAGGCCGAGGCGAGGAACAGCCCGGGGCTGGGATGCACGGCCGCCATCGCGACATAGCCGACGACCGCGAGCGACATCGAGATCCACAACCCGCCGCCGAGCAGCATGACCAGCAGCACGAGCAGCAGCAGGGCGAAGGTCAGGAGATCCATCGTGCTAAACCTCCGCCGAGAAATCATTGGCGGCGGCGCGCTTCTGCGCCGCCACCACATAGGTCGGCAGGCCGCCGCGCAGCGTGATGACCAACTCGTCGATGATCGCCACCAGCAGCAGCCCGGAGCCGGCCGGCACCGCGATCTTCGGCACCCAGAGCGGAATCGCGATGGTGCCCTGGGCGACTTCGTCGATCTGCCAGCTGAACAGCATGTCCTGGAAGGTCCACCACGTGACGTAACCCATGAACACCGCGGCGAGGCTCAGCACCAGCACCTCCGCCACCCGGTGCGCCTTGGGCGGCAGCCGGTTGACCAGCATGCCGACGCGGATCAACTCGCCCCGCTTGAAGGTGGCGGCCAGTGCGAAGAAGGTGGTGGCGACGCAGAGATAGGCGCTGACATCATCCGCGGCCGGCAGTTGCAGTTCCAGCTCCCGCAGGATCACCTGGCCCATCATCACGCAGAGAATCGAGAACAGCGACAGCGCGGCGAGGCCGGCGCCGGCGGTGTAGAGCATGTCGAGCAGGCGGCGCATGCGGCTCAGCCGCACCGGCCGAGGCGATGGCGAATGACCGGCCCCTTGCCTCGACTGGCGCCTGAAACGCAGAGCAGCGGAGCCGCTGGACCGCTGCGGCGGATGATCGCCATGTTTGGAGCCCCCTTGTCGGAACCCGGCCGTGGCGCCGGGTCTGTGTTCCTGCCCGAGACCATGCGCTGCCGGATTCGGCGGGCGCAAGACACCGGGTGGGCAGCAACCCGGCGGTTACCGCCCCGCCGGCCGCGGCGTCGCCATTGCGGGCGGCCCGGTTCAGGCCGCGCGCAGGGCCTCGACCAGCTTCCGGCCGTCTTCGCCGGCCCGCTCGATCCATTCCTCGGTCATGACCGCGCCGATCTTCATCAGCTCGGCCTGCACGTCGGGCGGGACGGTGCCGATGGTCAGCCCCTTCTCGGCCAGTCGTGCCTGGCTGGCCTTCTGCGCCTCGGCGGCATAGCCCCAGCCGCGCTCCTCGGCCCGGCTGGCGGCGGCGGCAACCGCTTCCTGCGCATCCGCCGGCAGCCCCTGCAACGCCCGGCGGGAGATCAGCACGGCGTTCTTGGTCATCGAGAAGGTCGCCGGCGTGAACACCTTGGCGTAGTCCCAGGCGGAGGTATCCACCCCGGTCTGGGCGCTGGTCACCATCGCGGTGGCGATGCCGGTGGCGAAGGCCTGGGCCAATTCGGCCTGCTGCACCAGCACCGGGTTGGCACCCACCAGCGCGGCGAAGCGGTTGGTCAGCGGGCTGAAGGTACGGAACCGGCTGCCCTTGAACACGTCGAGGCTGGTCACCGGCACCTGGGTGTAGAAGCCCGCCGCCGGCCAGGGCACGGTGTAGAGCAGCGACAGGCCCTGCCGGCCCAGCCTGGTCTCGATGTAGGGGCGTTGCAGGTTGGCCAGCTTCCGCGCGGCGGCGAAATCCGGCACCAGGAAGGGCACGGCATCGGCGTCGAAGAAGGGCTCCTCGTTGGAGTAGGCGGTCAGCAGGATCTCGCCGAGCTGCACCTGGCCGGTCTGCACCCCGCGCTTGATCTGCGGCATCGGCAGCAGCGCGGCATTGCTGTGGACCTGCACGGAGAGCTTGCCGCCGGTCGCCTGCTCGATGTCGTCGACGAATTCGCGGATGTTGCGGGTGTGGTAGTTACCGTCCGGATACGGGGTCGCCATCTGCCACTTGGTCTGGGCGCGCGCTGCCGGGATGCCTGCTGCGGCCAGGGCCGGCGCTGCGAGCGCGGCACGGCGGGTGATGTTCATGGTTTGGAGCCCCCGTTCAATATCGGCGGGATAGAAGCGCAAAATCCCCTCGCGCAACAAGGGGGGGCCGGTGTCACGCAGCCCGGCTCCGGCCAGGAAATGCCGCCTTCCTGCGCAGCCGCCGCCTGATATGAGGGCACGGCGCCCCGCCGGTCGCCGGGTGTACCGCCTCGGATCAGCCGGCGGATACCACGTAGTGCTTCAACTCCTCCGCCTCCTGCTCGGCCTCCTCGATGCGGGCCTTCACCAGGTCGCCGATCGAGACCAGCCCGACCAGCCCGCCGCCGGCATCCAGCACCGGCAGGTGGCGGCAGCGGTGGTGGGTCATCAGCGCCAGTGCCGCGGTCACCAGCGTCTCGGGCTGCACCGTCACCAGCTCATGGGTCATGAATTGCGCCACCGGCAGGCCGGTGGTGCCGGGGCCGTGGCTCGCCATGCCGGCGACCATGTCGCGTTCGCTGATGATGCCGAGCATCTCACCGACCGGGCCGCGCACCAGCGCGGCGCCGATGCGGTGCTGCGTCAGCACGCGCGCCACCGCCAGCACCGTGTCATCCGGATCTGACCGAGACGATTTCGTGGCCCTTGGCCTTCAGGATGGAAGCGATGATCATGCGTTGCCCTCCCCGGCCGGGAGGGCGATCCGCCTGCGGGGTAGCCGGCCCCGCCGCGTCCAGGGCAGCCGGCCCGCGCTGGTCGTCGCTCCCCGGCCTTGGGGCGAAGGCTGCGCCTGCGGCCGGCCGGAAGGCAAGCAAAAGCCGGCCGGCCGCAGGGTCATTCCGCCACCTTCACCGGCTCGGCCGGGGGTGTGACGGTAAGCTGGGTCTGGACCAGCTCGGCGAAGCGGCCGTTCTGCTGCACCAGCGCATCGAAGCTGCCGCGCTCGACGATCTGGCCACCTTCGAACACCAGGATCTCGTCGGCATCCCGCACGGTCGAGAGCCGGTGGGCGATGATGAAGGTGGTACGGCCAGCCACCAGCGCCTTCAACGCCCGCTGCACCCGCGCCTCGGTCGCGGCGTCGAGCGCGCTGGTCGCCTCGTCCAGGATCAGCACGGGCGGGTCCTTCAGCAGCGCCCGCGCGATGGCGAGGCGCTGCCGCTGGCCGCCGGAGAGGCTGGCACCGCGCTCACCCACCATGCGTGTCGTAGCCTGCTGCTGGCGCATGATGAAGTCATGCGCCTCGGCCATCTGGCAGGCCCGCTCGATCTCCTCCTGCGGTTGCCTCGGCGCGGCCGATCAGCAGGTTCTCGCGGATGGTGCGGTTGAACAGCATGCTTTCCTGGAACACCACGCCTATGTTCCGCCGCAGGCTGTCGAGGTTGATGTCGCGCAGGTCGCGGCCATCGAGGGTGATCCGGCCGGCAACCGGGTCCCACAGCCGCTGCAGCAGCGCCATGGCGGTGGATTTGCCGGCGCCCGTCTGCCCGACCAGCGCCAGGGTGCGCCCCGGCGACGCGCCGAAGCTGACCTCGGACAGGATGCGCGGCCCGCCGGGGTAGGCGAAGCTGACATTCTCGAAGGCGACGGCGCCCTCGGCCCGGCCGAGCGCCGTCGCGCGTGGAGCCTCTCCGGCACGCTGGTGCGCGCGTCCATCACCTCGAAGATATTCGGCGATGCGCGGGCGCCTGGAACACCAGCCGGGAGACGAAGGCGACCGCCCCTTCGAGCTTGCCGATCAACAGCGTGGCGAAGCCCATGAAGCTGACGATCTCGCCCACCGTCGCCATGCCGTCGAGGTGCAGGATGGTGCCCAGCGATGAAGATCGCGATGACCGTCAGGGTGCTGGCGGCGCGGGTCAGCACGCTGACCACCGCCCACCAGTTCAGCACCGGGAACTGATGGTGCAGCACCTGGCGCACGATGTCGCCGAACATCCGCGCCTCGACTCGCCAGCCGGGTGAAGGACTGCACGACGATGACGTTGGACAGCGCGTCCTGGGCGGTGCCAGCCAGCCGGCTCTGGTAGCATCTCGACGCGGCCCTGGGCGTATTCGGTCTTGCGGATGACGATGGCGGTGATGATCGCGAACACCACCACCAGCACGATCAGCAGCAGCCCCAGTCGCCAGTTCATCACCATGGTCAGCGGCAGCAGCACGATGGCGGCGACGAAGGTCGAAAAATGGTCACGGAAGAAGGACAGCCATATGCTGAACAGGTTGTCGGAGCCGACCAGCATCACCTTCATCAGCCGGCCGGACTGCACGTCGCCGTGGAAGGACAGCGGCAGCGACAGCACATGCTCGAAGTAGCGCTGCATCACGGTCAGCCGGTTGCGGTGCGCCATGCGGTCGGCCAGCAGCGACACCGCGACCGTGGCGCCGATGCCCGAAAGCCCGACCGCGCCCCATAGCACAGCAGCGCCAGCGCCGAGGACCAAACCTGCTCGACGCCCCATGATGGAGCGTTGGAGAGCACGTCCACCACCCGGCCGAACAGCACCGGCTCCAGGAACAGCAGCCCGGCCAGGGCGCTGGTTGGCAATGGCCAAGCCCACGGCAACCCAGCGATCCGGCGCCAACATGGCGAGGACCCGTCCATAGAGCCTGATAAACTGCATCCGGCCGCGCCCCTGAGTGGATCTTCACGCCGGTGGTCAACGCCCATCCCGGCGTCCGGCGCGGGTTGCCTACAGGTGGGCACCCACTCCCGGCAAGGCCCGCCCGCACCCTGCCGTTACGGCACGGAATCCGGTTTCATCGACGAAGGGCGCCGGGAGTTCCCGGCTGGCGTTGACACTGGGTTAGGTATTCCCGTGCTCAGATTACCGCCACCGGCACCGGCAGGATTTCCTGACAAGGTGCAACGTCGTAACGAGGCTGAAAAACGGGAGAAGTCCAAGCCATGATGAACCGCCGCACCGCCATCGCCACCGCCGCCGCGCTGCTCACCGCCCCCGGCATCGTCCGCGCCCAGGGCACCGGGTCCTGGCCCAACCGCACCATCCGGCTGGTGGTGCCCTTCACCCCCGCCGGCACCACCGACATCGCCGCGCGCATCCTGGCGGAACGGCTGACCCAGCGGCTCGGCCAGCAGGTGATCGTGGAGAACCGGCCGGGCGCCGGCGGCAACGTCGGCTCCGATGCGGTCGCGCGGGCGGAGCCCGACGGCTACACCTTGCTGATGTGCACGGTGTCCTCCAGCGCCATCAACTACAGCCTGTACGGCCCGAAGATGCCCTACAAGCCGGAGGACCTGGCCGGCGCCGGCCTCATGATGCAGGTGCCGAACGCGATCTTCGTCACCAAGGACCTGCCGGTCCGCACGCTGCAGGAACTGGTGGACTACGCCAAGGCGCGGCCCGGCCAGCTCAACAACGGCAGCTCCGGCGCCGGCACCTCGCTGCACCTCACCGGGGAGCTGCTGAAGACCGACGCCGGCATCGACATGCTGCACGTGCCCTTCCGCGGCTCGGGCCCGATGCTGCAGGAAGTCATCGCCGGCCGGATCGAGGTCGCGGTGGACAACCTGCCCTCGGTCATCGGACATCTGCAGGATGGCCGGCTGCGGGCGCTGGCGGTCACCACTGCCATGCGGTCCCCGGTGCTGCCGGATGTGCCGACCACCGCCGAAGCCGGCTTCCCCGACATCCAGGCGACCGCCTGGTTCGGCGTCCAGGTGCCGGCCCGCACTCCGCGGCCGATCATCCAGCGGCTGGGCAGCGAAATCGACGCCGTGGTGAAGGAGCCAGCGACCAGGGAGCGCATCGCAGCCCTCGGCGGCATGATGCCGGCGCTGACGCCAGACGGCGGCACCAGCCCCGAGGCCTTCGAAGCCTTCGTCAAGGCCGAGATCGCCAAATGGGGCGAGGTGGTCCGCAAATCCGGCGCGAGCATCGATGGCTGAACCATCAGGGGGCGCCGCCGCCGGTGGCGCCCCCTGATGGGCTTGCGTCATTCGCCCCGCAGCAAGGCTGCCAGCGCGGGCGTAACCCCGTCCACCACCCTGCCCCGTGGCGCGGCAAAGCTGCCGACCCTGGGCTTCGGCAGCTTCAGCGCCACCAGCATCTCCAGCAGCCGCACCCCGCAGGCGATGCCGTCGAGCAGCGGCACCGGGGAACGCGGCTGCAGCCCCGGCGCCATCCCGGCCAGGGCGGCACCGCCGAGCACCACCGAATCGGCGCCGTTCTCCACCAGCGTATCGATTGCGCCCAGCAGCTTCAGCGCCACCCCATCCGGGTCCCGCACCGCATCCTGCGGAGTCGCAGCTATGGATGCCAGTCCGGCGAGCCGCGCCGAAAGCCCGTGCTGGGCGATGCGTTCGCGGTAGGTCTCGGTGCCGCCGAAGGTCACCAGCCCGAATCGTCCGCCGGCGAGGCAGGCGGTCAGGCAGGCCGCCTCGGTCATCCCCACCACCGGGCAGGGCATGAGCTGGCGGGCCGCCTCCAGCGCGGTGTCGTGGCTCACCGCCAGCAGCACCCCGTCCACCTGCCCGGCGTATTCCGCCAGCAGCGCCAGCAGCGCGTGGCCGGCGACGATGTCCTCCGCCCGGGTCGAGATCACCGCCGGGCCGAAGCGCGGCGTCGCCGGGATAATGCTGGTGCCGGGGCTGGCCGCCGCACCGGCGGCATCGGCGCAGAGGGCGGTGATCGCCACGGTGGTATTGGCATTGGCGACCAGGATCCGCACCGCGGCTAGCCCCCCACCATGCCGGCCGGCGCGCTGCCTGCGGCGGCGTGGAACACCTGGCGGAAATTCTTCCGGCATCCCGAGGGAGCCGGGCAATTCCAGCCATAGCCGCAGCAACTGCCGCGACGCCGCCTCGGGTGCAGCGTCCGGCCCTGCATTCACCTGCTTCCAGACCAATCGCGGGTTGTGGAACAGCAGGTCCCCAGTGTGCAGCGCGATGGACCGGGCCTGGCTAGGCGCCGCCGCCGCCGCCTCCAGCGCCTCCAGCGCCGCGAGATGGGCCGGGTCCAGCGCCGCTTCGACCATCGCCTCCCGCCCATAGCGGCCGGCGAAGGTGCCGCCCGCGGTGCTCAGCACCGGCAGCATGACCGGGTCGGCCGGGCTGCCATGCGGCCATTCCCGGTGCAGCACGGCCAGGGCGGCGCGGTCCGACTTCATCAACAGGTTGTGCAGCGCGGGGGCCGACACCAGGGTCACGGTGCCACCCTGGCGCGGCTGCTGCAGGCACAGCAGGGCGACCGCATCGGCCGGGTCGGCGTGGAACCGGGCCGGCGCATCGGCGGTGGACCCAGGCCCGGCGAGCCGGCCGACCAGCGTGCCCGCGGCATCCTGCGGCAAGGGCGTGCCGAGCTGGCGGCCAAGCGCCAGCAGCGCCGCCTCCGGGTCGTCCAGCCGGTCGAGGTTCAGGCCACGCAGCAGGCAGAAGCCGCGGCCGTGTTCCAGCCGCTCCGCCACTTCGCGCAGCACCGCGTTCAGGCGGGAGGTGTCGGGTTGCGCCTGGGGCGGCGGCCCGGCGGCCATGGAGGCGGCAAGCTCGGCGGCGGCATCAGCGCCGACCGGGACCATCCAGTCGGCAGGCGTGAGGTCTGAGCCGGTCCAGGCAGCCGGGCCAGCCTGGGGGGTGAGGCGGGGGGGTGTGGTCATGCCGCGCAATCTAGCAGCGGTCGGCGCCGCGCGTCAGGGAATCAGCGGCCACATTCCCTGCCGGGGTTGCAGGGCCGGCCCCGCCGCCGCAGGCTTGCCGCCCGGATCAACGGAGCACGCCCGCCATGGATCAGCCCGCCCTCGACCTGCCTTTCGATGCCGAGGCCATGCTGCCCGGCCTCCGCCGCTGGGTCGAATGCGAGAGCCCGACCTTCGATGCGCCGGCCGTCGCCCGCATGATGGACATCGCGGCGCGCGACCTGGCGCTGATGGGCGCGCAAATCGAGACCATCCCCGGCCGGATGGGCTGCGGCCCCTGCGTGCGCGCCACCTTCCCGCACCCGAACCCGGCCATGCCGGGCATCCTGGTGATGGGCCACATGGATACCGTCCACCCGATCGGCACGCTGGAGCCGCTGCCCTGGCGCGTCGAGGGCAACAAGGTCTTCGGCCCCGGCGTCTACGACATGAAGGGCGGCAACTGGATCGCCGTCGAGGCCATTCGCCAGCTCATCAAGGCCGGCATCGCCACCAGCCGGCCGGTCACGGTGCTGCTGACCAGCGACGAGGAAATCGGCAGCCCCAGCACGCGGGACCTGATCGAGGCCGAGGCGGCACGGCACGCCGTGGTGCTGGTGCCCGAACCCGCCCGGCCGGATGGCGGCGTGGTGACCGGCCGCTACGCCATCGCCCGCTTCAACCTGCGCACCACCGGCCGGCCGAGCCATGCCGGGGCGCGGCTCGGCGATGGCCGCAGCGCGATCCGCGAGATGTGCCGCCAGGTGGTGGCGATCGAGGCTCTGACCAGCGATGCGGTGACCTATTCCATCGGCGTCATTCACGGCGGGCAGTGGGTGAATTGCGTGGCGACGCATTGCGATGCCGAAAGCCTGTCCATGGCCAAGCGCCAGGAAGACCTGGATGCGGCGGTCGAGCAGATGCTGTCGCTGCGCCCGACCGGCAACGACGTGCAGCTCACCGTCACGCGCGGGGTGACCCGGCCGGTGTGGGAGCCGGATGAGCAGGGCATGGCGCTCTACGGCACCGCGCGGAAGATCGCCCGGAGCCTCGGCTTCGACATCAACTCGCAAAGCGCCGGTGGCGGCTCGGACGGCAACTTCACCGGTGCCATGGGCATCCCGACGCTGGATGGCCTCGGCGTGCAGGGCGCCGGCGGGCATACGCTGGAGGAACACCTGCTGCTGGACAGCCTGGTGCCGCGGGCCAAGCTGATGGCCGGGCTGTTGCAGGTGGTATGAGGGCTCAGCCGTCGCCCGGATGGGCGGCGGCGATGGCGGCGTCCAGCGGTGCCGGGTCGAAGCCGAAGTCGCGGTAGCCGCGTCGCAGCCGCTCGATATATTCGGCGGCCGGCGGGCCAGGGCGCCATTTGATCTCGTGGTAGATCCAGGCGGTGCCGCCGCCGGGCAGGGCCAGGGCCGTGCGCTCATAGGTGTGCGGCCCTTCGAAGCGGTCGAGCGCGGCCAGGTGCTCCGGCGACACCCGCCACAGTCCGACCGGGCAATGTGCCGCGGCATCGGCTTCCACCAGGGCGAATCTCCGCAGCACCAGCCGCCAGCCCGGCAGCAGCGCCTGACCGGCGACCGTGGCGCCGGGGCAGCGCGACTGCATCTGCGCGTGCGAGAGGTTGCTGCCATAGGCGGCATAGAGATCGGTCATGGCAGCGACAATCGCGGCGCCGCGGGCGTCCCGCAACCCTCCAGGGGCTGGCCGCCGATGGCGCCGCCGCGTCAGGATTCGTGCCATGAGCGACATGTCCGGCACCAGCCCGAAACGCACCGAAGCCCCCGGCTGGGCCGCCGCCGAACGCGCCCTGAAGCGCCACCCCGTGCTGAAGCGCATCATCAAGGACATCGGCCCCTGCACCCTGGAGCCGGTGCAGCGCGAACCCTATGAGGCGCTGGTTCGCGCCATCGCCCACCAGCAGGTGCACGGCCGGGCCGCCGAGGCCATCCTCGGCCGCTTCCTGGCGCAGCACCCCGGGCACGCCTTCCCGCCCCCGAGGCGGTGCTGGCGATGGAGGTCGATGCCATGCGCGCCTGCGGCTTCTCCCAGTCCAAGGTCGCCGCCATCCGGGACATCGCCGAGAAATCAGCCGGAGGGCTGGTGCCGACGCGGGACGGCTGCGCCCGGCTGTCCGATGCCGAGCTGATCGAGCGGCTGGTGGCGATCCGTGGCGTCGGCCGCTGGACGGTGGAGATGCTGCTGATCTTCACCCTCGGCCGCCCGGATGTGCTGCCGGTGGATGATTTCGGCGTGCGGGAGGGCTGGAAGGTCGCCGCCGGGCTGGAGACCCAGCCGAAGCCGAAGGAACTGGCCATACTCGGCGAGGCCTGGACGCCCTGGCGCAGCATCGCCGCCTGGTACCTGTGGCGGGCGGCGGATGCGGCGAAGCGGAGCAGCTTCAAGCCGCAATAGGCGTGGCCGCAACGGCAGCGGCGCTTCACCGAGGAGGGGTACGCCAGATGCGGCGCGCCCTCGGGCAGTTGCCACATGTCGCCGATGATCCGGTCGTATTCCGGCGGGAAGAAGGGTGTGCAGGCACTGCCCTCGTAGTGGGTCATCTCGCCGAACCACACATGGCCACGTACCAGGTACAGGTCGACACGCGCGAAATCAAAGTCTGCGGCCAGCCGCTCCGCCAGCCGCGCCATGTCCCGTGTCTCCGGGGGCAGCACGTAGTCCGTGTCGATGGGGCAGAATTTGGTGAATTCCAGCGGCTGCAGGTCCTCGTCGAAGTAGCGGGTGCGAAAGTTACGGAACCGGCCGGTGTGGATCCTCAACAGCTTCGACTTGCCGTTGAACACGTGGAACTTGAGATCGGCCGGGATGCCGCCCTGATCGTCCAGCAGCATCTCCTCGGCGAGCAGACGCGGCTTGATGTCGCGGTATCCCCATTCCCCGGTCTTGGTATAGTGGTTGTACCGCAGCCAGTCATCGGCGGTCCGGAGCACGGCCTGGCGATCCGTTTCATCCTTGTCCGCCACCATGATGTTCATGTTCCAGCCGTGATTCGCCTTCAAGACGAAACGCCGCGGCAGGGAATCCCAAGGAACATCGGCAGCCCGATCCCAGGTCCCGAACAGCGGGATCAATATGTCCGCGCCCCCCCTCGCCGCCACGTAGTCGCGTACCGCGATCTTGTCCGTGGTCACCGGGAACAACGGGTTGCGGTCGTTCAACATGCGCCAGGCAACCTTCTCGTTGAAGGTGCGTGGCAAGCGGAAATCCGGGTCGTAACCCAATGCCGCTCGCATGCGCAGACGCAGCCTGTGCGCCTGCAGCATCCGGTCCGCCTTGGGCACCAGCGAGGCGATCCGTGACGTTACGGAACGCAAGGCATCGGGCAGAAAGCCGCCCGAAAAGCCTGGTACAAGGGCGGGGCCCGTGGCGTGGTCCTGCGAATATTCAGTCATGTAAAACCAACTCCGGCTGCCAACATGCCGTTGGAGTTCCAGCATGCAGTCACCAACGCGACCAGGACGACTACAGCCAACGAGGTGCGGCGCGATGGTATACACAACATTGGTGGCGCCAAAGTCATCGGCAACGGCACATCGATTGTCGCGCGCCCTGCGCCGGTAGATCAGCCAGCGGTGGTGGAATCCCGGCGGCTGAAGCTGGCCTTGGCGTGTGACAACGCTCGAACCAGGCTGAAGGTTCAGCCCCCGGCCAGAAAGGGCTCCAGCAGGCCGAGGAAGCCGGACGGATTCTCGGCATGCAGCCAGTGACCGGCTGCCGGCACCGTACCGAAGCGCACCGCCGGGAACAACGCCTTGAACCGCACGGTATGCGCCGGCCGGACATAGCCGGATTGTTCCCCGGCCAGCACCAGTACCGGGCCGGGGTATTGCGCCTCGGTTTCCGGGAAGCCCTCCAGCGCGGGCATCGCCGCGGCGATTTCATTGAGGCCTAGCCGCCAGGCCGGCGGGTCATCCTGCAACCGCAGATTTTGCAGCAGGAAGCTGCGGATGCCTGCCTCCGGCACCACCTCGGCCAGCGCCACATCGGCGTCCCGCCGGCTCAGCCCGGGGCGCAGGGTGATGGCCTGCATCGCCTCGACATGGGCCCGCAGCGCCGGCGGGTAGGTCACCGGCGCGATATCCGCCACCACCAGGCGCGAGACCAGTTGCGGCTCGGCCAGCGCCAGGGCCATTGCCACCTTGCCGCCCATGGAATGGCCGACAACCGCGGCCGGTGCGGCGGTGACGCCGGCGATGGTCTCCGCCACATCGGCCGCCATGGCCGGATAATCCATCACCGTGTCTCGCGGGGAGCCGCCGTGGTTGCGCAGGTCGAGCGCCAGCACCCGGTAGCGTGCCGCCAGATGGCGCTGGATGGAGCCCCAGTTCTGCGCCGCGCCGAACAGCCCGTGCAGCAGCACGACCGGCGACCCTTCCCCCGCTTCCACGAAATTCAGCCGCATCCCGCCTCCCTTTTCAGCCCCGCGCCGCCAGCACCACGCTGGCGGCGATCAACCCGCCGCCCAGCAGCACGTCCAGCCCAAGCGCCTCACCCAGCCATAGGTTCGAAATGAGCACGCCCAGCGCCGGTACCACCAGGAAGCCGACCGAGGCGACGATGCCGGATAGCCGCCGCCCCGCCTCGATGGTCGCCCAGGTGCCGAGCGGCGCGGCGATGGCACCGACGAACACCGCATAGGGCCAGCCCGCCGCCGCGATGCCGCCCGTCGGGTCCCGCAGCAGCGCCAGCGGCAGCAGCATCAGCGCACCGATGCCGAAGCACCAGGGGAGCAGCTCCAGCACCGGCCGCCGCGGCGGCCAGCGGCGGGTGGCCAGGATGGCGAGGCTCCAGCAGAGGCTGGCGCCGAGCAGCATGGCATAGCCCGGCAGCAGCCCGAGCGCGGCTGCCTCGGCCATCGCCCAGGGCTGCATCAGCACGCCGACGCCGAGCACCCCGATCGCCACCGCCAGCCACTGCGCCCGGGACACGCGGTCCCCCAGCACCCAGACCGACAGCGGGATCAGCCAGAACACCGTGACGTTCGAGAGTATCGCCATCCGCCCGGCCGGAATCCAGGCCAGCGCCACATGGGTCAGCGCGAAGAACCCGCCGAGCTGCAGCAGCCCAATCGCCAGCACGCAGGGCCAGTCGCCGCGCGCCGGCAGCCGCAGCCGCCCGAGCGCGGCCAGCAGCAGGGCCGTCACCGCCGCCGCCATGCCGGCGCGGTTGAGCGCGAACCACAGCGGCGAGGCATGGTCGAGCGCCGCCTTGGTCACCGGCCATATGCCGCCGAACAGCACGACGGACACCGCCAGGTACCGTACGCCCTGCAGGGTGGTGGCGCCGGGCGCAACGGCCGGCGCGGCGGACAACGCCTCAGTCCGCGACCTTCAGCATGATCTTGCCGATGTGCTGGCTGCTTTCCATCAGCGCATGTGCGGCGGCGGCCTCGGCCAGGGGGAAGACCTTGTGGATGGGCGGGGCGCAGCGGCCGGCATCCAGCAGCGGCCAGACCTTCTCCCGCAGGGCGTCAGCGAGCGCGGCCTTCTGCGCGGTGGTGCGGGGGCGCATGGTGCTGCCGGTCACGGTCAGCCGCCGGGTCATGATGGGGCGCAGGTCGGCCTTCGGCACCTCGAAGCCGCCGAGGAAGGCGATGATCACCAGCCGGCCATCCATCGCCAGGCACTTCAGGTTGCGGTTGAAGTAGTCCGCGCCGACCATGTCGAGCACCACATTCGCCAGCTTGCCATCGGTGATCCGCTTCACCTCGGCGACGAAATCCTGGGTCCGGTAGTCCACCGCGGCATCGGCGCCGAGGTCGAGGCAGGCCTTGCACTTCTCCGCGCTGCCGGCGGTGGCGATGACCGTGGCGCCGAAGGCCTTGGCAAGCTGGATGGCGGTGACGCCGATGCCGCTGGTGCCGCCATGGATCAGCACGGTCTCGCCCTCCGCCAGCCGGCCATGGCCGAACAGGTTGGCCCAGACGGTGAAGAAGGTCTCGGGCAGCGCGGCGGCGCGGATGGCGTCGAACCCCTTGGGCCAGGGCAGGCACTGGCTGGCCGGGGCGGTGCAGTATTCGGCATAGGCGCCGCCATTGGTCAGGGCGCAGACCTTGTCGCCCGGCTTCCAGGCGGCGACCTCGGAACCGGCCGAGACCACCTCGCCCGCGGTCTCAAGGCCGATCAGCGGGCTGGCGCCCGGCGGCGGCGGGTACTCGCCCTTCCGCTGCGCCACGTCGGGGCGGTTGACGCCGGTGGCGAGCACGCGGATCAGCACCTCGTCCGGCTTCGGCTCGGGCAGCGGCGCGGTATCGGGCACCAGCACCTCGGGGCCACCACCGGCACCATGGGTGATGACGGTCATCCTCTGCGGCAGCGTGGCCATGGCGCGGTTCCTTCCCGAAGCGCCCGGCCCGCACGGAAGGCCCGGGGCCGGGCGAGGGCCGGAGGTTTCCGCGCGACGCCCTGTTCCGTCAAGCCGGCGCATCGGATGGCTCCGAACCATACTCCCGCCGGATGGCCATGGGGGGGGTTGCCTTCGGCACTGGGCGTGGGAAGAATCCGCCACCGCGCGCCCGCCGCGGGAGGAAGCCCATGCCGAGGATCGCCCGTCGTCCGCTGCTTTGCGGCCTCCTTGGCTTGGCGGCGCCATCACTGGCGGGCGCCCAGGCCCCGCCGCCGGCTGCCCCTGAAGCCGTCGTCCCATCCGCGCCGCCCCTCCCGGGCGCCGCTCCGGTGGCGAACGAGATCAGGCTCGGCGCCATCTTCCCGCTGTCCGGCGGGTTGGCGCTGCTTGGCGACGAGAGCTTCCGCGGGCTGGAACTGGCGGTGGAGGAGCGCAACGCCGCCGGCGGGCTGTTCGGCCGGCCGGTGCGGCTGGTGAAGGCCGACGCGGCCGACCCCGAGCAGGCAATCGCCTCGCTTCGCCGGTTGCTGACGGCGGAGCAGGTGGCGGCGGTCTTCGGCACCTATGCCTCCCACCTGTCCTTCGCCGCGACCCAGGTGGCAGAACTGGAGGGCCTGCCGTACTTCGAGCTGGGTGCCATCGCAGACCCGATCACCGAGCGCGGCTTCCGCAACCTGTTCCGGCTCTGCCCGCGGGCCAGCGACTTCGCCCGCGACTCCATCGCCTTGATCCCCGAGGCGCTGGCCGCCGCCTGGTCGACCCCGGCCGAGGCGCTGCGGATCGCGATCCTGTACGAGGACGGGCTGTTCGGGCAGACGGTCAGCGGCTTCCAGGAAGCCCAGATCCGCGCCCGCGGGCTCACACAGGTGGAGAACGTCGGCTATTCGGCCCGCAGCGTGGACCTGTCCCCGGTGCTGCAGCGGCTGCGGGCGGTGCGCGCCGACGTGGTGCTGCACACCGGCTACCAGAACGACATCACGCTGTTCTACCGCGGCATGCAGGAAGTTGGCTGGCGGCCGCGCATGGTGATCGGCTCGGGCGCCGGCTACAGCCTCACGGACACCGCGCGCTCCATCGGGCCGGATTTCGAGGGAACGCTGGATGTCGATTTCCCCCAGTACGCGGTGAACGAGGCCATTGCCCCGGGGGTGCAGGCCTTCGTCGAGATGTACAAGCGCCGCTATGGCAGCGACCCACGCTCCGGCCACTCCCTGGCCAACCACGTCGGTGCCCAACTCGTGCTGGATGCCATGCAGCGGGCCGGCGGGCTGGCGCGGGACAAGGTCCGCGCCACGTTGATGGCGGCCGATGTGCCCGAGGGTGCCACCGCCTCCGGCTGGGGCGCCCGCTTCGACGACAAGGGCCAGAACCTGCGGGCCCGGCCCTTCGTCGCGCAATGGCAGGGGGGCAAGCTGGTGACGGTGCTGCCCCCCGAAGCCGCCGTCGCCCCGCTGCGCCCGGTGCTTGGGGTGGCGGGTTAGCCGACGCCGCTAGCTCGGCTGGATGCCGGCGTCGCGGATGATGCCTTCCCATTTGGCGGTCTCGTCCTTCAGCCACTTCTGCGCGGATGCGGGGGTGGAATCGCTGCGGACGGTCATCGCCAGCTCGGCCAGCCGGCGTTGGATGTTCTCCTGCGCGGCGGCCTTGTTGAAGGCAGCGTTGGCCGCCTGCACCACCGCCTCCGGCGTGCCGGCGGGTGCCATCACCATGTGCCAGGTGTAGCTCTCGGCCCCCTCGATGCCGCTTTCGGCGAAGGTCGGGATCTCGGGCGCCTGCGGCAGCCGCTTCTCGGCCGAGACGCCAAGCGCCCGCACGTCGCCGCGCCCAGCATAGGACAGGCCGTTCGCGGCGACGTCCATGAACATCGCCAGCCGGCCCGCCAGCAGGTCCGGCAACGCCGCCGAGGAGCCGCGATAGGGGATGTGGCTGACCTTGAGGTCGCCGGCACGCTTCAGCAGCAGCTCGGTCGCCAGATGGATGGCGCCGCCGTTGCCGCTGCTGCCGTAATCGTACTTCCCGGGGTTGTCGCGCAGCAGCTTGATCAGCTCGGGCATCGTCTGCGCCGGCAGGTCCTTGTTCACCAGCAGCACCATCGGGATGACACCGAGCAGCGCGACCGGCTGGAAATCCGCCGCCGGGTCGAAGGGAAGCTGCGGGAACAACGGCCGCAGCACGGAATGCGCGATGGTCGTGTACAGCAGCGTGTGGCCGTCCTTCGGCGCCCGCGCCACCATCTCGCTGCCCACCACCACGCCGGCGCCGGTGCGGTTCTCGACGATCACCCGCTGCGGCAGGATCTCCGACAGCGCCTCGGCGAACATCCGCGCCGGCACGTCGGTCGGGCCGCCGGCGGCGAAGGGCACCACCAGCCGGATCGGCTGGCTCGGCCAGGTGCCTTGCGCGAGGGCGGGGATCGGCAGAAGGGCGGCGGCGGAGGCGGCAAGCAGGCTGCGGCGATTCATCAAGGTATCCCTAGGTCCCGGACGCCGGGTGCGCCCGTGTATGGCGTGCGATTTGGGGGTTTCCGGCGGCGCGATCAACCGGAGCCGGGGGTGGCGGCGTCCACCAGCCGTGCATACACCTCCGGGTCGGTCGCACCCTCGGTGCCGAACAGCAGGATGCGGCTGTCCTCCGCCAGGCCGAGGGCGCTGCGGGCGAAGGGCTCCCGCGCCGCGAGCAGCAGCCCGGCCAGCCCGGCTACGGCGCTTTCGCCGGCCACCAGCTTCGGCTGCCGCCGCGCCAGCAGCCGCATGCAGGCGACCGCGCTGTCATCCGGCACCGCCATGAAGGCGAAGGCGGCGCGTTCCAGTTCCTGCCAGGCCAGCAGGCTCGGCTCGCCGCAGGCGAGGCCGGCCATCAGCGTATCGAGGTCGCCGTCCACGCTGGTCAACTCGCCGGCCTCGGCGCTGGCGAGCAGGCAGGCGGCCTTGTCCGGCTCCACCACCACCAGACGCGGGCCGTTGGCGCCGTAGCGCGCCCGCATCTGCACCGAGACCGCCGCCGCCAGGCCGCCGACGCCACCCTGGATGAACACATGGGTCGGCGGCGCCGGGATCGCCTCGGCGGCCTCCTCGGCCATCAGGCGGTAGCCCTGCATCACGTCCCGCGGCACCTCGGTATAGCCGGGGTAGGAGGTGTCGGAGACCACGAACCAGCCTTCCCGCTCGGCGGTATGCTGGGCGGCGCGGACCGCGTCGTCATAGGTGCCTGGCACCACGCGGATCTCGGCGCCATGCGCGGCGATGGCGTCGCGCCGGCCCTGGCTCACCGTCTCATGCACGAAAATCACGCAGCGAGCGCCGAATCGCTTCGCACCCCAGGCGACGCTGCGGCCGTGGTTGCCATCGGTCGCGCAGGTGATGGTGATGCCCTGGGTTGCCTCCCGGTAGGTGCCGCCGGCGAGTTCGGCGGAGTCCGCCGCATTCGCCACGCCGCGCCGGGCAAGCTCGGCCTGCAGCAGCCGCATCACCGCATAGGCGCCGCCCAGCGCCTTGAAGCTGCCGAGGCCGAAGCGCGGCGCCTCGTCCTTCCAGTGGACGGCGGCGACGCGGGCGGCCTTCGCCACATCATCGAGCGGCACCAGCGGGGTGGGCGCATAGCCTTCCCAGCCGGTGATCTCCTCGCGGGCGCGGCGGAAGCCGCCCTCGGGCAGGACGACTACGCCGGGGATCCCGGCATGGCGGTTGATGATGAGGCGGAACGGCCGGTTGGGTATGCTCATGATGGCCGATTATCGCCCGGCCCGGCCCCGGCCGCCACTGGCTGCTTGCACCGGGCGGCCCGGGGCGCGACATCTTCCGCCAACAGACGGGAGAGCGGCATGTTGATCACCATCCTTGGCGGCGGCGGGTTCCTCGGCCGCAAGCTGGCGGAACGGCTGGCGCGCGAAGGCGTGCTGGGCGAGCAGGCCATCACCGGCCTCACCCTGTTCGACCTGCAGGCGCCACCGGCCATGGCGGCACCCTTCCCGGTACGCTGCATCGGCGGGGATGTGGCGGACCCGGCCCAGGTGGCGGCGGCGATCCCGCCGGGCACCCGGGTGGTGGTGCATCTCGCCGCGGTGGTCTCGGCCCAGGCGGAGGCGGATTTCGACCTCGGGCTGCGGGTCAACCTGCATGGCACATTGGCCGTGCTGCAGGCCTGCCGGGCGCTACCGGAGCCTGCACGGGTAGTGTTCACCTCATCCGTCGCCAGCTTCACCGGCGGCGAGGAGGGCAGCCTCGACGACGACGCGCGGCAACTGCCGGCCAACAGCTACGGCACCCAGAAGGCGGTCGGCGAGTTGCTGCTGCAGGATGCCTCCCGTCGGGGGATGCTGGATCTGGTCAGCATCCGGCTGCCGACCGTCATCATCCGCCCCGGCCGGCCGAACAAGGCGGCTTCTTCCTTCGTATCCTCGATCCTGCGGGAGCCGCTGCTGGGCCTGCCGGCCGAGTTGCCGGTGCCGGAGGATTTCGCGGTCTGGATCTGCTCGCCCCGCCGCGCCGTCGAGTGGTTCCTGCATGCCATGACGATGGATACCGGGCCGCTCGGTCTCGACCGCGGCATCAACCCGCCCGGCCGCAGCGCCACCGTCGGCAAGATGCTGACGGCGCTGGAGACGGTCGCCGGCCCGGCCGCCCGCGCCCTGGTGCGGCAGGTGCCGGACCCGGCGGTGGCGGAGATCGTCGGCGCCTGGCCGGCCAGCTTCACCGCCATGCGCGCCCGCCGGCTGCACGGCTTCACCGAGCAGGAATCGTTGGAGGAGATCATCCAGGGCTTCATGGAAGACGACCTGGCGGCCACCCGGTCGGATCGCGGGCTCTGAGCGGCGCGGCCGGGCTGCATCCTTCGCCCCGCCCAGTCGTTGCTTCCGTGGAGGTGCATTGATGGCTCTGCGGATCGAGGACTACGCGCTGATCGGGGACGGCGAGACGGCGGCGCTGGTTGGCAGCGACGGGTCGATCGACTGGCTCTGCCTGCCGCGCTTCGACAGCGCGGCCTGCTTCGCCGCGCTGCTTGGCTCCCCGGAGCATGGCCGCTGGCGCATCGCCCCGGCCGGGCCGGTGCTGCGGGTGACCCGGCGCTACCGCCCCGGCACGCTGGTGCTGGAAACCGAGTTCGAGACCGCCGAGGGGGTAGTGGCGCTGGTCGATTGCATGCCGCTGCGCAACCATGCGGCCGATGTGCTGCGGCTGGTCGAGGGCCGGCGCGGGCGGGTGGCGATGACCATGGATCTAAGCATCCGCTTCGACTATGGCTCGCTCATCCCCTTCGTCCACCGGGTGCATGACGGTGCGCTGCTCGCGGTCTGCGGACCCGACCAGCTGGCGCTCCGGACGCCGGTGCCGGTGCGTGGAGAGGGGTTCCGCACGGTGGCGGAGTTCACCGTGGGGGAAGGCGAATGCCTGCCCTTCCACTTGGTCTGGACACCTTCGCACACACCGCACGGGCCGGCGGTGGATGCCGCCGCCATGGTCAATGCCACCGAGCGCCGCTGGCGCGAATGGCTCGCCGCCTGCCGGATCGACGAGGGCAGCCCGCACCCCGAGATGGTCCGTCGTTCCCTGCTAACCCTGAAGGCGCTGACCTATAACCCGACCGGCGGCATTGTCGCCGCCCCCACCACCTCGCTGCCCGAGACCCTCGGCGGGTCACGCAACTGGGACTACCGCTACTGCTGGCTGCGCGACGCCGCGCTCACCCTGCATGCGCTGGTCGGCGCCGGCCACCTGACCGAGGCGGAATCCTGGCGGCGTTGGCTGCTACGGGCGGTTGCCGGCGTCCCGTCCCAGATCGCCCCCTCTACGGCATCGCCGGGGAGCACCGGACGCCGGAGATGATCCTGCCCTGGCTGCCGGGCTACGAGGGCTCCGCGCCGGTCCGCATCGGCAACGCGGCCGGCAGCCAGATGCAGCTCGACGTCTATGGCGAGGTGCTGGATGCCTTCTATGCCGCGCACCGGGTCGGCCTCTCCACCATGCCGGAAGCCTGGGCGATGACCCGGACCATGCTGGCGCATCTGGAGCAGGTGTGGTGCGAGCCGGACGAGGGCATCTGGGAGGTGCGCGGCCAGCGGCGCCATTTCGTCCACTCCAAGGTGATGGTTTGGGTCGCCTTCGATCGGGCGGTGCGGGCGGCGGAGGAATTCTCTCTCGACGGGCCAATCGACCGCTGGCGGCAGTTGCGTGAGGAGGTGAAGACCCAGGTCTGCGAACACGGCTTCGATGCCAGCCAGGGCAGCTTCACCCAGAGCTACGGGCATCCGGCGCTGGATGCCAGCCTGCTGCGCCTGCCGCTGGTCGGCTTCCTGCCGGCTGACGACCCGCGTATCCGCGGCACCGTCGTCGCCATCGAGCAGCACCTGATGCAGGAGGGGCTGGTGCTGCGCTACCTGCCGGACGCCTCGGTGGAGGGGCTGCCGCCCACCGCGGAGGGCTGTTTCCTCGCCTGCACCACCTGGCTCGGCGAGGTCTATGCCATGCAGGGCCGGCATGCGGAGGCGATGGCGGTGCTCGACCGGCTGGTCGGGCTGGCGAACGATGTCGGGTTGCTGGCGGAGGAATATGATACCATGGCAGGCCGCCAGGTGGGCAATTTCCCGCAGGCCTTCTCGCATCTCGGCCTGGTGAGCCTGGCCATGGCGCTGGGGCGGTCCGGCCCATACCATCCGGCGCGGGCTACGCAGCCTCCTCCCGGCCCCCCTGGGCAATGAGCGTGGCGCGCATGGCGGCGGGGATCGGCACCCTCTCGCCGCTGCCATTCACGATCAGCACCAGCACCGCCTTGCAGGTGAACACCAGCCCGTGCTTCCAGACGGCGTATTCATGGGTGAAGCTGGTGCGCCGCAGCGTGCCCGGCCGCATGGTGACCGCCACCGCATCGTCGAAGCCGAGCGGTTGGAGGTAGCGGGCCTCCAGCTGCCCGACCACCGGCCCCGGCTCCCCCACTTCGAACCGGCCGCCGAGCGACAGCCAGTGCGACACCCGGAGATCCTCGCACAGACCCAGGTAGGCGGCGTTGTTGACATGGGCATAGAGGTCGCATTCCGACCAGCGGATGCGGTGGCGGCGCAGCACCGCCCACTCGCCCTCGATCCCGAATTCCGCGCGGTCCGCATCCGTCATCGCCGTCACTCCCGTTCGACGCCAGTCTGGCGGCTTGTCGCCGGGCTGTGAATAAGCACTGGGCCGGAGGGACGGTCAGGCGGGCCGGACGGATTTCCTTGCCGCCTCGACCAGGGCGCGGATTGCCCATCGCGCCACCTCCCGGGCCTGCGCATCGTCGAGTTGCAGCACGTCCTTGAAGACCACCCTGGCCTCGGTGCCGATGACCAGGGCCAGCGTCCGGGTCAGCATGGTCAGGGCCTCAGGGTCGAACCGATCGCGGAAGGGTTCCAGCGCGGCCTCGATCAGCGGCGTGCGGCGGTTCTGCCGGGGCGGCAGGTCACCATCGCCGCCGGCGCCCCGCTGCAGGGTGTGCGCCAGCAGCATCCGCAGCTGCGGCTCGTGGGCGAGGATCATGGCGTGCAGCGCCGCATCGACACGCTCCAGCCGGCCGACGGGGTCTTCCGCGGCGGCGTTGCGGAAGACCTCCTCGGCATCGGGGACGGCGACATCGAGCGATGCCTCCAGCAGGAGTTGCTCGACGCCGGGGAAGTACCGGTAGGCCGTCGCCCGGGACACCAGCGCCGCCTCGGCGACCTCCTCGAGGCTGGGCCGCCGGCCTTCCTTCAGGAGGCGCGACGCGGCGCGCAGCAGGTCCTTCCGCGTGCGCCGCCGCTGGTTGGTCTGCCCGACCTTGCCGTTGTCCGCCATCTCAGCCCTGGGGCAGCTGGCGGATGATGGAGGCGAGGTCCACCCAGACGTTCTCACGCCTGATATCGCTGTTCTCGCCGAATTCGATCACGTGCAGCAGCCGGAACTCGAGCGGGCGATCCCGGCCCTCGAGGCCGAAGGGGCGCCCGGGCGCTCGGCCCCGCCAGATCGATTCATCGACCAGGAAGTCATCGCCGTAGAGCCGCTTCCGGCATTCCACCCTGCCATCGGACAGGTCGGCGAACAGCGTTTCATAGAAGGGGCGCGCAGCCTCGCGGCCGTGGGTCGGGCCGGTGGGCCAGCCGACGATATCGTGCTCGACCTCCGGCGATAGGGTTGCCAGGACGCCCGGCACGTTGTCGCTGGCTTCGAAGGCGAAATGCTCGTCGATCTTGCGGTCCATCTCGGCGCGGGTGATCGGCATGGGTCGGATCCTCCTGTTGGCGGTGTATCAGACAGGAAGATCATAGTGAGACGCAAATCTCACGCCACACTCAAAATCTCTTGACCCGCCGGAACCACGAGTGAGGCTGCCCTGCCACGCCTCCGCCATGGGCTACCAGGAGACTTTTCGCCGTCCCGCAGGCGCAACGGAACTCACCTGAAAGTTAATAACCCCCAGTGTTGCGATTCTGCAACAGTAGGTTGGCAGGCCTCGGCGGCCCGCCCGCTCCAGGTATTTCGCTGCTTGCCGCCATTTTGCCATGATTCAACGGAGTGAAACCCAGCCGACCGGGCCCACGGCAACCACCCCCGGTCCCAAGGTATCTCTTCCCAAACCAACTGGTTGAATTTAAACTTCAGTTCTTCGCGATTGACAGGAATCAACACGTGGCTGTTCGGGACCTCCGGGCGCGGGAAAACGCGCCCGCAAGCTTGGTCGCCGCCTTTCCGGACCCCCGGCGGCTGTCTCCTGTCCAGCCCCGCACAATGGTGGAGCAGGCGGCCGAGGCCATCGTGGCCGCCGCCGCCCGCGGTATATTCCTCCCTGGGGACCGGCTGGTCGAGGCCGAAATCGCCCGCGACCTCGGCATCAGCCGGGTACCGGTGCGGGAAGCCCTGCGGCTGCTGGAAAGCCAGGGCATCGTGGTCAGCACACCCTACAAGGGCATGCGGCTGATGCAGGTGACCAATGCCGGCGTCGCCGCGCTGATGCGGGTACGGCTGGCCCTCGAAACCCTGGCGGTACAGGAAGCCCTGCGCGCCCTCGGCGGACCGGAACGCTTCGCCACGCTGAACCACGCCGCGGCGTCCTACGCGCTCGCGGTGCGGCTGGGCGACCCGGCACCGATCGTGCTGGCCGACGAGGCCTTCCATGCGGAACTGTGCCGCGTCTCCGGCAACCCGGTGCTGCTGGCGCTGTGGCAGGGCCTCGCCCGGCAGCTTTCAGTCGTCTGGGGCCTGGCGCACCAGTCAAGGCCGCGACCCGAAACCGTGGCCGAGCACCAGGCGCTGATCGCCGCCCTTGAGGACGGGGATGAGGGTCCGGCACTCGAGTCTCCTCGGGCGCCACGTCAACTGGCACCGCAACTTCGACTTCGAGATGGTTTTGGCCGAACGGCGGCGGCAACCGAGCGGGCTGTAGCCCGGCGGCGCGTGCGGGGATTGCCGCGGCGCCCCGACGGCGGGACCATGCGCCGGCAACCAGAAATGCCGGAGCACCCGCCATGCCGGACACCTACGCGCCCACCCCGCACTCCACCCAGCACTGGGACATCCGCAAGCCGGCCGCGCGCGGCGGCGGGGGCATGGTGGTCTCCCAGGTGAAGGTGGCGGCGGAGGCCGGGGCGGCCATGCTGGCGGCCGGCGGCACCGCGGCCGATGCGGCGGTCGCCACCGCCTTCGCGCTCGCCACGCTGGAGCCCTGGAACAGCGGGTTGGGCGGGATCGGCTTCGCCCAGGTGATGAAGCCGGGCATGGCAGTCGGCGAGACCTTCGACTTCGGCCCGGTCGCCCCGGCCGGGCTGGACAGCAGCGCCTTCCCGCTGACCGGGCGGATGAAGCAGGACCTGTTCTCCTGGCCGGAGGTGGAGGGCGACCGCAACATCCACGGCCCGCTGTCCTTCGTCATCCCCGCCGCGGTCGCCGGCTACGCGCTGCTGCACGAACGCCACGGCCGGCTGCCGATCCGCGATGTGCTGGCCCCGGCGGTGGCGCTCGCCAAGCGCGGCCTGCCGCAGGACTGGTACACCACGCTGAAGATCGCGGCCTCGGCCGCCGTGCTGCGGCAGTACCCGGAAAGCGCCCGCATCTACCTGCCCAACGGCCTGCCGCCCGTCGCGCCCTACCAGGGTACGCCCGGCTTCTTCACCCTCGGCAACCTCCCCGCCACGCTGGAGCGTCTGCAGCACGCTGGGCTGCGCGACTTCTACGAGGGCGAGATCGCCGCGCAGATCGCCGCCGACGTGCGGGAGATGGGCGGCGTGCTCTCCGCCGCCGACCTCGCCGGCTGCCGTGCGCGTGTGCTGCCGGCCATCGCGGTGCCCTGGCGCGGCCGGACGCTGATGCTCTCGAACGGCCTGACCGCGGCGCCGACCACCGCCCGGGTGCTGGAGCTGATGGCGGATGCGCCGCTGGATGCCACGCCCTCCCCCGCCTGGTACGGCCAGCTCGCCCGCGCCATGCAGGCCGCCTATGCCGAACGCCTGGCCGGGCTGGGCGAGGCCGAGCCGAAGGGCGCCGATACCTGCACCACCCATCTCACGGTGTCCGACAAGGACGGCATGATGGTGGCGATGACCACCACGCTGCTGTCCTCCATGGGCTCGCGGGTGGTGCTGCCGAAGTCCGGCGTGCTGATGAACAACGGGGTGATGTGGTTCGACCCAACGTCGGGCACGCCGAACGCCATTGCCCCGGGCAAGCGGCCGCTGAACAACATGTCGCCTTTCATCCTGGCGTCCGGCAGCCAGCCGGAGGTCGCCGGCGGCGCCTCGGGCGGGCGGCGGATCATGGCGGCGGTGCTGCAACTGCTGGCCTTCGTCGCGGATTTCGGCATGGACCCGGAAGCGGCGGCGCACCACCCGCGGATCGATGTCTCGGGACCGGACGGGGTGACCGCCGACCGCCGGCTGTCACCCGAGGTGCTGGCCGCCCTGCCCGGACGGCCGGATCTGGTGGAGCATTCCGCCATGCCGCTGAACTTCGCCTGCCCCAACCTGATCCGCCGCGGCCCGGATGGCGAGGTGATTGGCATCAGCGATGCGATGAGCCCCTGGAGCGCGGCGGTGGCGGCGCCGGGCTGACACGGCGCCAGGGACGCAGCGCCAGGACAGCGGACGGCGACCATGCGGTGGCCGCCCGCTGGATGAAGACCGTTCCATTGCGGCTTTGCATTTACCGGCGGTTATCCAGCGGCGCGCAGATGCTTCCGGGTCCGGCACAACGGCCCGAAGGAACCTGCCCGCCATGCGCCTCAATGAACCGATCACCAACCGTGAAGTGGTCGTGCCCGACGATGCGATGCTCGTCTCGGCGACCGACACCGGCAGCCGCATCCGATTCGCCAATGCCGCCTTCGTCAAGGTCAGCGGATTCTCGGCCACGGAACTGGATGGCTCACCGCACAACCTCGTCCGCCATCCGCACATGCCGGAGGCCGCCTTCGCCGATCTCTGGACGGTGCTCAAGGCCGGGCGGCCCTGGGAAGGTCTGGTCAAGAACCGCACCAAATCCGGCGACCACTACTGGGTCCGCGCCAATGTCACGCCGGTCGTGGAAGCCGGCAAGGTCACCGGCTATGTCTCCATCCGCACCCGGCCCAGCCAGCAGGAGACCGCCGCCGCCGAGGCCGCCTATGCGAGCATGCGCGCGGGCGGCAAGGAGTTCGCGCTCCGCGACGGCGAGCTGGTCCGGACGGGCTGGCGCAGCCGGCTGAGGGATGGCTGGTTCAGCGTGACGGCCCGCATGGCGGCGGCCGGTGCGGCCTCCCTGCTGGCGGTAATCGCGGTCGGCTGGCTCGGCCTGTCCGGGATGCGGGCTTCCAACGACGGCCTCCAGTCCGTCTACCGGGACCGGACCCTGCCGGCGATGCAGCTCGCCGAGATCCGCGACCTTACCCGCGACAACCTCCTGCAACTGGCCGTGATACCGACGGAGATCCACGGCCAGGTGCCGGTCACCGCGCGGGTTGCGGCCATGCGGGCCAATTCCGCCCGCATCGCCGAGGTCTGGGCCGAATACCTGGCGTCCGAGATGGTGCCCGAGGAAACCGGCCTGATCGAGCGCCTCACCAAGGCCCGGGCGCAGTTCGTGCGCGAGGGGCTGGAGCCCGGCCTGGCGCTCGCGGAGCGGGGGGAGGCGGATGCGCTGGAGAAGCATCTGCGGGAGAAGGTGATTCCGCTCTCTGGCCCGCCGATCGAGCTCAACCTTGCCTTGTCCCGGTTGCAGGCCCGCATCGCGGCGGAGATCTATTCGGCGGCCGAAACTTCCTTCGGCCAGCGGGTCTGGGCGGTCCTTGGCACGTCGCTGTTCGGCCTGGCGGGCATGGCGGGCCTCGGCGTCCTTGCCTTCCTCGGCATGCGGCGGCCATTGCGCGAGGTGGAGGGCCATCTCGACGACATTGCCCAGGGTGACTTCGCCACCCGCATCGCCAGCCCGGCCGCGCCCGAATACCGGCGCACGGTCGCGCAACTCCGCGCGCTGCGTGCCCGCCTTGCCTATGCAGCGCAGGAACGGTCCGAGCTGGACCTTCGCGCCGCCGAGGAACGCGGCCGTGCGGTCCTTGAGATGGCCGGCACGGTGGAGCAGGAGGCCCGCAGTGCGGTCGAGGCGGTGGCGCAGCGCACCAGCAACATGGCCGCCCAGGCCGAGCAGGTCGCCGGTGCCGCCGATCGGCTGGGCAGCAATGCCGCGGCCGCGGCGCAATCGGCCGAGCGCGCCATGGCCAATACGCAGTCGGTCGCCGCCGCGACCGAGCAGCTTTCCGCCTCCATCAGCGAGATCGCCACCCAGACCGCGCGCTCCAGCGAGGTGGTCGGGCGCGCGGTCCAGGGTGGCCGCGCGGCGGAGGCAACCATCGCCTCCCTCGCCCAGGCGGCGGGCCGCGTGAACGATGTCGTCCGGCTGATCGGCGATGTCGCGGCCAAGACCAACCTGCTGGCGCTGAACGCTACCATCGAGGCTGCCCGCGCCGGCGAGGCCGGCAAGGGCTTCGCGGTCGTCGCCGGGGAGGTGAAGCAGCTCGCCGCCCAGACCGCCCAGGCGACCGGCGACATCACCCGCCAGCTGGGCGACATCCAGCAGGCGACTGAGGCCGCGGTATGCGCCGTCGCGGACATGAGCCAGGCGATCGGCGAGATCTCGGAGACGACGACGGCCATTGCCGCCGCCATCGAGGAGCAGGGCGCGGCGACCCAGGAGATCGCCCGCAACGTCGCCTCGAACGGCGACGAGGTGCGCGACATGGCCGGCCGCATCGATGCGGTCGCGCGGGATGCCGGCCAGGCCGGTGCGCAGGCGGCCAATGTCCGCGACGAGGTCGGCACCGTGGACGCCCAAGTGCGGGCGCTGCGCGAGGGCCTGGTGCGGGTTGTCAGGACCTCGATGACGGAAGCCGAGCGCCGCAGCGAGCCGCGCTATCCAGCGACCGAGCCGTGCTCCATCAGCCTCCCGGATGGGCGGCGGATGGAGGGCACCGCGCTCGACGTCTCCGCCCATGGCACCCTGGTCGGCGGGCTCACCGCGGTGCCGGTTGGTACGACGGGCACCCTGGAGTTGCCGCGGTTCGGTGCGCGGGTCGCCTTCACGGTGCGGGATGCCGGGATGCGCGGGATCCACCTGCGCCTCGCCGACGACTCGATCTCCGCGGAATACCGGCGTGCCTTCGAGGCATTGGCCGGCAAGCCCTATCCGCCGGACGAGGCTGCCAAGGCCGCTTAGGGCCGGCCGGAGGCATCCCGCGCCGCCTGGGCAACCAGCGGCGCGGCGCCGGCCCGACCCCGGCACTCTGGCACGCGGCTTGCTGGTTCGTGGCAGACCTGAGCGACAGGGGTATATCCATGGACATCGGCGTCTTCATCCCGATCAACAACAACGGCTGGCTGATCTCGGCCAATTCGCCGCAGTACATGCCGAGCTTCGAGCTGAACAAGCGGGTGGTGCAGAAGGCCGAGGGCTACGGGCTCGACTTCGCGCTGTCGATGATCAAGCTGCACGGCTTCGGCGGAAAGACCGAGTTCTGGGACCATGGGCTGGAAAGCTTCACGCTGATGGCCGGACTGGCCTCGGTGACCACGCGGATCAAGCTCTATGCCTCGACCGCGGTGCTGACCATTCCGCCGGCCATCGTCGCCCGCATGGCGACCACCATCGACAACATCTCGGGCGGCCGTTTCGGGGTGAACATCGTCTCCGGCTGGCACAAGATCGAATACACCCAGATGGGGCTCTGGCCGGGCGATGCGCATTTCGGCAAGCGCTACGACTACAGCACCGAATATGTGCGGATCCTGCGCGAGCTGTGGGAGACCGGCACCTCGGACCTCAAGGGTGAGTACTTCCAGATGGATGAGTGCAAGCTCAGCCCCCTGCCCTCGGCGCCGATTAAGCTGGTCGCCGCCGGCCAGAGCGACCGCGGCATGGAGTTCGCCGCCGAGTATTGCGACTTCAACTTCGCCCTGGGCGAAGGCGTGAACGAGCCCACCCGCGCCGCCGGCGTGCCCGCCCGCATGCTGGAACACGCCCGGAAGACCGGCCGCGATGTCGGCAGCTACATGCTCTACATGGTCATCGCGGACGAGACGGACGCCGCGGCCATGGCGAAATGGGACCACTACAACCAGGGCGCCGACAAGGAAGCCCTGGCCCATCTGCTCGGCAAGGCGGCGGAAGATACGACCGCCGGCCGGCACCTCCATGGCGGCATCCATCCAGCGCTCGCCCTCGCCCATCAACTTCAACATGGGCACGCTGGTCGGCTCCTATGCCAATGTCGCGCGGATGCTGGACGAGGCGGCGGCGATGCCGGGGGTGAAGGGCATCATGCTCACCTTCGATGACTTCCTCATCGGCATGGATGCCTTCGGCACGCGCATCCAGCCGCTGATGCAGTGCCGCAGCCATGTGAAGCTGGCGGCGTAGCGCAATCGGCGGGTTCCTATGGCGGGGCGGTTGGGCCATCCTGCCGCGGATGAGCCCGACCGATCCCGCCCTGATGTCCGCCGAGACCCTGCTCGCCCTCTATGCCCGGAGGGCGCTCAGCCCTGTCGAGGCGCTGAAGGCGGTGACCGAGCGGGTGGCCCGCTACAACCCCTGGGTCAACGCCTTCGCCGCCATGAACCCGCGCGCCCTGCAGGCCGCGGGCGAGAGCGAGGCGCGCTGGATCGCCGGCCGGCCGATCGGGATGCTGGACGGCGTGCCGGCCACGGTGAAGGACCTGCTGAACATGGCGGGCTTTGCCACCCGCCGCGGCAGCCGCACCACTGATGCGACGCCCGCCACCGAGGACGCCCCGGCGGTGATGGGGCTGAAGCAGGCCGGCGCCGTCATCATCGGCAAGACCACCACCACGGAGTTCGGCTGGAAGTCGCCCGGCGATTGCCCGCTGCACGGCATCACCCGCAATCCCTGGAACCGCGAGCGCACGCCGGGCGGGTCATCCTCCGGCGCCGGGGCGGCGGGGGCGGCCTGCTTCGGGCCGCTGCATATTGGCACGGATGCCGGCGGCTCGGTGCGGATCCCGGCGGCCTTCTGCGGGCTGGTCGGGTTGAAGCCGAGCTTTGGGCGCATCCCGCAATGGCCGCTCGGCGCCTTCGCCAGCGTCGCCTGCGCCGGCCCGATGACCCGCACGGTGCGCGACAACGCGCTGATGTTCTCCGCCATGGCGCAGCACGACCTGCGCGACCCCTTCTCCCTGCCGGATGACGCGCGGGACTGGCGGCGCGGCATCGAGGACGGCGTCGCCGGCCTGCGGGTGGGGCTGGTCCGCCGCCTCGGCTTCGAGCCGCCGCTCGATGCCGACGGCGAGGCGGCGCTTACCGGCGCGGCCAGGCTGCTTGAGGAACAAGGTGCCATCGTCGAGGACGCCGACCCCGGGCTGCCGGACACCCGCGCCATCTTCGGCCGGGTCTGGGGCGTGGCGCTGGCCCGGCTGGTCTCGACCATCCCGGCGGACAAACGCGCCCTGCTGGATGCCGGCCTCGGCGAAGTGGCCGAACGCGAAGGCGGGATGAGCGCCATCGACTTCCTCGGCGCCGAAGCGCTGCGGATCGAGGCCGCCCATGCCGCCGCCCGCTTCCACCAGCGCTACGACCTGATGCTGACCGCGACCACCCCCACCGCCGCCTTCGCCGCCGACCAGCCGACGCTGCGCCCGACCGAGGCGCTCTGGCGGGACTGGGCGCCATGGACCTTCGCCTTCAACCTCACCCGCCAGCCCGCCATCACCGTGCCGGTCGGGCTGGACGAGCACGGCATGCCGCGCGCCGTGCAACTGGCGGCGGCGCTGTACCGGGACGACCTGGTGTTCCGCGGCGCCCGCGCGCTGGAACGGGCCGCGGCCATTCCGCTGGCGGACCCGCACTGAACAGGCGGCACCACCCAAGGCGGCGAAGGGATCAGGCATGCGGTTGGTGACCTACAAGCGGCGCGGCTGGGCTGGCGGCAGGGTCGGCGCGCTGCGGGCGGATGGCGCGGTGCTGGACCTGTCCGCCGCGGACCAGGCGGTGTCCTGGGACAACATGCCGGCGCTGATCACCGGTGGCGAGCCGATGCTGAAGCGCGCCCGCGCCGCCGCAGCCCATGCGCCGGTGGTGGCGGGCGCGATCTTGCTGGCGCCGATCCCGCGCCCGGCGAAGAACATCTTCTGCGTCGGCAAGAACTACCGCGAGCACGCCCGCGAATTCGCTGGCTCCGGCTTCGATGCCACCACGCAGGAAGTGGTGCCGGAAGCGCCCGTGGTGTTCAGCAAGCCGCCCACCAGCGTCAGCGGCCCGGGCGATGCTATCCCGTCCTTCCTCGATGCCACCAAGTCGGTCGACTACGAGGGCGAGCTGGCGGTGGTCATCGGCAAGGCGGGGCGCGGCATCCGCCGGGCCGACTGGCAGCAGCACGTGTTCGGCTACACCATCGTCAACGACGTGACGGCGCGCAACCTGCAGCAGCGCCACCGGCAATGGATCCTGGGCAAGGGCATCGACGGCTTCTGCCCCATGGGACCGGCCATCCTCACCGCCGACGAGGTGCCGGACCCGACAGCTGCTGCGGCTGACCACCCACGTCAACGGCGAGCTGCGGCAGGATGCGCTGGTCGGCGACCTGATCTTCGACATCCCGAGCCTGATCGAGGCGATCAGCGCCGGCATCACCCTGGAGCCCGGCGACATCATCGCCACCGGCACCCCGGCCGGGGTCGGCATCGGCTTCCAGCCGCCGCGCTTCCTGAGGCCCGGCGACGTGGTGCGGATCGAGGTCGCCGGCATCGGCGTGCTGGAAAACCCGGTCGGCTGACCGGCAAAGCGGGGTTGCCTCGGCGCCGCACCGGAGACAGGCTTGCCGACGAACCAAGCCCGAGGCCCGCATGACCGCATCTTCCCCCGAAGCCGCCATCACCGCCTGGCTCGCCACCCAGCAGGACGCCATGCTGGAAACCCTCGCCGCCATGGTGAACACCGACGGCGGCAGCTACGACAAGCCCGGCGTCGATGCGGTCGGCGCCATCGTGCAGGCCTTCATGGCGGAGCGCGAGATCCCGGTCGAGGTGGTGCCACGGGAGAAATTCGGCGACTGCCTTAAGGCGACGGTGGCCGGCGGCGACAGCCTCGCCAGCGGCAACACCAAGCAGAACATCGTGCTGATGGGCCACCGGGACACGGTGTTCCCCAAGGGCGAGCCGGAACGCCGGCCGTTCCGCATCGAGGACGGCATCGCCACCGGCCCCGGCGTCGCGGACATGAAGGCCGGGCTGGTGATGAACATGTTCGTCCTGGCCGCCTTCCGGAAGTTCGGCGGCGCCCCCGGACCGCTGCTCGGCCTGTTCACCGGCGACGAGGAGATCGGCAGCCCCGAAGGCCGCGAGGTGATCGAGGCGACGGCACGCGAGGCGCGGGTGGTGTTCAACTCGGAACCCGGCCGCCCGAACGGCGGGGTGGTGACGGGGCGCAAGGGCGGCGTCTTCTCGGTGTTCGACATCGAGGGCAAGGCGGCCCATTCCGGCGGCAACTTCGAGGCCGGCATCAGCGCCATCGGCGAGCTGGCGGCGAAGATCACCGCCATCCATGCGCTGACCGATCTCAAGCGCGGCATCACCCTGAATGTCGGGCTGGTTTCCGGCGGGCAGAGCGTGAACACCGTGGCGCCCTGGGCGCAGGGCCAGATCGACCTGCGCTACAAGGAACCCGCCGACCGCGACGAGATCATGGGCAGGATCCACGACATCATCGCCAGGTCCTACATCCCCGGCACCCGGGCGAAGCTGACCATCCGCGGCGAGTTCCTGCCGCTGACGCAGACCCCGGCGGCGGCCAGGCTGTTCGACATGTACCGCGACGCGGCGGGCGAGAGCGGCCTCTCCATCACCGGCGAGTTCTCCGGCGGCTGCGCCGACAGCGGCTTCACCGCGGCGGTCGGCGCGCCGACCATCTGCGCGGTCGGCCCGGTCGGCGGCAAGGCGCACAGCCCGGAGGAGTACCTGGAGGTCGCCACGCTGGTGCCGCGCGCCCAGGCCATGGCGCGGGCGATCCTGCGGCTGGACCGCGCCGGATTGTAACCCGCACCCCTTTGCGCCAGCCCGGTTTCCGCCTTAGGTAGCCGCATCATGCCCCGGGTGCCGGGGCCCAGATCGGGGAGGCCGGCAATGACGGATCGGGTTGAGGTTGCAGGGCTGAGCGTCGCCCGTGAGTTGCGTGACTTCATGGACAACGAGGCCCTGCCGGGCACCGGCGTCACACCGGAACGGTTCTGGTCCTCGCTCGCCGGCATCATCCGCGACCTCGGCCCACGCAACGCGGCGCTGCTGGCGAAGCGGGACGAGTTGCAGGCGAAGATCGATGCCTGGCACCGGGAAAATCCGGGGCGGCCCATCAACCCCGACGCCTACACCACCTTCCTGCGCGAGATCGGCTACCTGGTGCCGGAAGGCCCGGCGTTCCAGGTCGTCGACCACCAATGTCGATGCCGAGATCGGCCAGATCGCCGGGCCGCAGCTGGTGGTGCCGGTCTCCAACGCCCGCTATGCGCTGAACGCCGCCAATGCCCGCTGGGGCAGCCTGTACGACGCGCTGTACGGCACCGATGCCATCCCGCGATGCGGATGGCGCGGCGCGCGGCCGTGGCTACAACCCGGCGCGCGGCAAGAAGGTGATTGCCTTCGCCCGCGCGGCGCTCGACCGCATCGCGCCGCTGGCCGGCGGCGCCTCCCATGCGGATGCCAAATCCTACGCCATCACCGCCGGGGCGCTGGCGGTGACCATGCAGGACGGCCGCAGCATCGGCCTCGCCCAGCCCGGCCAATGCGTCGGCTACCAGGGCGAGCCGACCGCGCCCGAGGCCATACTGTTCGTCCACAACGGGCTGCACGCCGAGCTGCGGATCGACCACGACCACCCGATCGGCAAGGACGACCCCGCCGGCATCGCCGACCTGGTGATGGAGAGCGCGGTCACCACCATCGTCGATTGCGAGGACAGCGTCGCCGCGGTGGATGCCGAGGACAAGGTGGCGGTGTACCGCAACTGGCTCGGGCTGATGAACGGCACGCTGGAGGCCAGCGTCGAGAAGGCCGGCGGCACCCTGGTCCGCAAGCTGAACCCGGACCGCACCTACCTGAAGCCGGGCGGCGGCGCCGTCACCCTGCATGGCAGGTCGCTGATGCTGGTGCGCAACGTCGGGCACCACATGATGACCGATGCGGTGCTGCTGGATGGTGCCGAGACGCCCGAGACCATCCTGGATGCGGTCTGCACCGTGGCGATCGCGCTGCACGACCTGCGGGTGAAGAAGCTGCAACAGCCGCGCCGGCAGCGTCTACATCGTGAAGCCGAAGATGCACGGGCCGGAGGAAGTGGCCTGGGCGAACGAGCTGTTCGCCCGCGTGGAGGACGCCTTCGGCCTGCTGCGCGCCACCTTGAAGATGGGCATCATGGACGAGGAACGCCGCACCACGGTGAACCTCGCCGAATGCATCCGCGCGGCGAAGGACCGCGTCGCCTTCATCAACACCGGCTTCCTGGATCGCACCGGCGACGAGATCCATACCGCCATGGCCGCCGGCGCGGTGCTGCGCAAGGGCGACATGCGCGGCGCCGCCTGGATCAAGGCCTATGAGGACTGGAACGTCGATGTCGGGCTGCTCTGCGGCCTGCGCGGCCGGGCGCAGATCGGCAAGGGCATGTGGGCGGCGCCCGATGCGATGGCCGAGATGCTGGCGCAGAAGGTCGGCCACCCCAAGGCCGGTGCCAATACCGCCTGGGTGCCCTCCCCCACCGCGGCCACCCTGCATGCGCTGCACTACCACGACGTGGATGTGGCTGCCCGGCAGGAGGAACTGGTGCAGGGCGGCCGCCGGGCGAAGCTGGGGGACATCCTCACCATCCCGCTCGCCAGCGACACCAACTGGCCGGCCGATGCGGTGCAGGCCGAACTCGACAACAACGCCCAGGGCATCCTCGGCTACGTGGTGCGCTGGATCGACCAGGGCGTCGGCTGCTCCAAGGTGCCGGACATCAACAATGTCGGGCTGATGGAGGACCGCGCCACGCTGCGCATCAGCGCCCAGCACATCGCCAACTGGCTGAAGCACGGCATCACCACCGAAGCCCAGGTGACGGAGACGCTGAAGCGCATGGCCAAGGTGGTCGATGGCCAGAATGCCGGCGACCCGCTCTATACGCCGATGGCGCCGGGCTTCGATGGCGTCGCCTTCAAGGCGGCCTGCGACCTGGTGTTCCAGGGCGCGACCCAGCCCAACGGCTATACCGAGTTCGTGCTGACGGCGCGCCGCCGGGAAGCCAAGGCCAAGGCCTGAACCGCCATGCTGATCCGCGTCACGACGGCCTCCACCGGCCTGGAGGCCCCGGAAGACCTGAAGCGGTTCACCCTGGTGGTCGAGGAAGGGCTGGCCGGCCCAGGCCTCGCCTTCGCGCTCGGCGATGCCGGTCGGCTGGATGGCGAGCATGCCTGGGTCTCGCCGGACTGGCTGTATGCCAACTCCGGCCTGGCCGATGACCCGCAATGGGTCGCCGGCTTCACCGGGATGGTGGAGTACGCCGCCAAGCACGGCTGGGTAAACGAGGACGGCTGGATCCGGGCGCATATCGAGCGCCCGCCCGCGAACCAGCCCGAGGCCTGAGCTAGATGTTCAGGCGAGCAAATTATCCCTGCCGGGTGATGCCACCCGTTCGGGGATTGCTCTAGCGCCGCCGCGCCTCGCGGCGGGCGATCCAGGTGGTGCTGGCGAAGATGATCAGCCCACCGATCCAGGTCGCCTGCCCCGGCACCTCGCTCCAGACGATGAAGCCGAGGATCGCCGCCCAGACCAGCTCCAGGAACTTGATCGGCTGGGTCACCGACATATCGGCCAGGGCGAAGGCCCGGGTCAGGCAGATGTGCCCGGCGGTGCCGAGCACGCCGCTGAGCGCGAACATCGCCCATTGCGTGGCGTTCGGCCATTCCCAGTTGACCAGCGCCAGCGGCAGGCTGAACACCGCCACGGTCAATGATTGCCACACCACGATGACATGCGGCGCATCCCGCCGGGTCAGCGCCTTGGTGATGAGGAAGGACGCGGCGAACAGCGGCGCCGAGGCCAGCATCACCAGGCCGTACGGACCGCCGGCACCGGTCAGGTTCGGCCACACCACCACCAGCACCCCGACGAAGCCGATCAGCGCAGCGATCCAGCGCGCCACCACCAGCTTCTCCCCCAGGAAGACCATCGCCCCGAGCATGATGAACAGCGGCGTGGTGAAGCCGAGCGCCGTCACCTCCGCCATCGGGACATGCGGTAGCGCGACGAACCACAGCAGCAGCCCGGCGGTGTGGATCGCCCCGCGCCATACCTGCCCGGCCATCGCATGCGGCCGGTAGGCTGCCAGCCCCGCCCGAAGGATGAAGGGCAGCATGACCACCACGCCGAAGCTGTAGCGCAGGAAGCCGGTGACGAAGGGGTCGAGCTGCTGCGCCAGCAGCCGCAGCAGCCCGTTCAGCAGGATGAACAGCACCCCGCAGGCCAGCATCCACAATATCGCGCGGACGGTGTCGCTGGCGCCGGTGATGCGCGCCAGCCTGGCCGAGGCGAAGCTCACGCGGCGAGGAAGTCGAGCGCGGTCAGCGCATGCACCCGCGCCACCGCCACCAGCTCCTCCACCAGCACGTATTCATCGGCGCCGCCCATGTTGTGCGGGGTCGGGCCGTAGACGATGGTCGGCAGCCCGGCCATGCGGAACCAGCGCGCATCGGACCCGCCGACCCGCATGTTGACGGCGCAGGGCCGGCCCAGCACCTCGGCCGCCGCACGGGCGGCGCGCTGGACGATCTCATGCCCGGGGTCGGTGTGGTTGGGCTCGAAGCGCCGCAGCACCCGGTAGCCGATGCCCTCGCGGCCATCCAGCGCCGCGGCCAGGGCGGCTTCCGCCGTGGCGCAGGAAACCCCCACCGGCAGCCGGATATCCGCCCCGGCGCGGGCGCTCGCCGGTACCAGGTTGGTGGAGGTACCACCCTCGATCCGGCCGATGTTGACCGTGACGCTGCCCAGCACCTCGGCCTCCCCCGCGCCCGACAGCGGTTCCGAGACTGCCCGCGCCGCGGCAATGGCGGCGGTGACGCCCGGCGGCGGCGCCGGCACCAGCGCCCGCAGCCCGCGCACCGCATCCAGCGCGGCGCAGAGCCGGTCCAGCGCATTCACCCCGAGATGCACATGCGCGCCGTGGCTGGCCCGGCCCGATGCCTCGATCTCGATCCAGAGGAAGCCCTTCTCGCCGAAGCGCAGCACCGAGGGGCTGCCGGCATCACCGATGACGACGGCATCGCCCACCGCATGCGGGATGTTGTCCATCAGCCACTTCGTCCCGAGCGGGCCCATGGATTCCTCATCCCCCGCCAGGGTCAGCACCGCCTCCCCGCGCCACAGCCCGGGGTGTTCGGCCAGCAGCGCCATGGCGAGGATGGAGGCGGCAATGCCGCCCTTCATGTCGGCGGTGCCGCGGCCATACAGCCGGCCGTCGCGCAGCACCCCGCCGAGCGGCGGCACGGTCCAGGGCAGCGCCTCGTTCACCGGGTAGGTGTCGAGGTGGCCGTTGAACACCAGCCGCCGTCCCGGCGCATGGCCACGCACCCGCGCCACCACGTTGGTCACCGCATCCGAGGTGGCATGCAGCGCAACCTCGGCGCCCGGCACCTCGGCGCGGATCAGCGCGGCGGCCGCCTCGGCGCAGGCGCGGGTATCGCCCGGCGGGTTGGGGGATGGCACGGCGACCAGCGCCCGGGTCATAGCCAGGACGCGGTCATGGCAGGCGGCGGCGCGGGCGGCGAACCGGTCGCGGGTGGAATCAGGCATGGCGCCATCCTGCCCGGAAGCTGCGGCGGCGTCAGCCGAGGCTGGCATGGATCGCCTCCGCCGCCGCGGCGCCGCTGGCCCAGGCGCCGCCGACGGTGCCGGCGTAGCGGGTGTGGCAGGCCTCCCCGGCGAAGCGCAGCCGGCCATCGGCCAGCGCCGCCCCGGCCAGCGCCGCCCGAGCTCCGGCCGCGCCGACCCTTGCATAGGTGTAGGCGCCGCGGAACAGCGGGTTCTCGCCCCAATCCGTCACCACCGCCGGCTGCGGGAAGGCGCGGTCCACCGCCTCGGCGCCGAAATAGCGGGCCAGGTCGGCGCGGGCGAAGGCTTCGGCCGCGGCCGGCCCTTGCCGGGCCAGCGCCCAGGCTGCCTCGCCGCCGATGAAGCCGATGGCGTGGTCGCGGCCGAAGGGCCGCAGCATCCAGGACATTGGCCGGTCGTCCGGCCCCTCCACCCGCCGCCCGAGCCGGGCGAAGGGGCCGAGTTCCCAGCCCGCCGCGCAGCGCGACCTTGGACAGCAGCGCCATCGGCAGCCCGGCGATGGCCGCCCGCACCGCCTCCGGCAAGACCGGCTCGAAGCCTATGCCGCCCGCCGCCAGCACGCCGGTCGAGACGGTGACGATGCAACCCCGCGCCCGGACCATGCCGGCCGGGCCTTCCAGGGTGATGCCGCCCGCACTGCTGATGCGGTGGACCGGCGCCCCGAGGCGGACCGGCAAGCCCTCCCCCAGCCGGGCGACCAGGGTGCCGAAGCCCTCGGCGATCTGCGGGTTCTCGCCGTCCAGCCCGGTGTCGATGTAGTCGCGCAGGCTGTTCCGCTCCGGCTCCACGCCGCAGATGATGGTGCCGAGCCAATGGGAGGCGGTGGCGTCCCACGGCCCGCCGCTCGGCACCGCATCGGCCAGCGCCAGGTCCGGGCCGCCGGCCGCCGCGCGCGCCTCGGCCGCGGCATCCCAGGCGTCGCAGGCAGCGTCATGCGCGGCCTGCTCGGTCGCGGCGGCGCGGCGGTCGCCGACCAGCAGCAGGTCGCGCTGGCGGCGGCCCGCCTCATGCAGGGTGAAGCCGAGGTCGCGGGCAATGGGCGTCAGCGGGTTGTGCTCGGCGACATGCAGCCAGGAGGCACCATGGTCGAAGGGGCTGCCGAGCGACGCGCTGTCGGTAAAGGCCCGGCCGCCCACCCGTGCCCCGGCTTCCAGCACGATGCAGCTTCGCCCCAGCTCGGCCAGCCGGCGCGCGGCGGCGATGCCGGCGGCACCGGCGCCGACCACCGCCACATCGGCATCCATGTGCATCAGAGGGTCCGGAAGCGGGCCACCTCACCCCGCAGCGGCTCTACCGCCAGCCGGCCCTGGCGTTCCAGCCGCCGGAGATGCGCCAGCGTCTCGCCGACGGTGAAGCCGATCTGGCCCATCTCCAGCGTCGCGCGGGGGAACAGGATCTGGGCGGCCTCATAGGCGGTGAGCGGTTCGCGGCAGGCCTCGGCCAGGGTGTCCAGGCGTTCGGCATGGTGGCCGGCCAGGGTGTCCAGCCGGCGATGCAGGGTGCGGAAGGGCTCGCCATGGCCGGGCAGCACCAGCGTATCCTCCGGCAGCGCGCGGAAGCGTTCGTTGCTGGCGAGGAAATCGCCCAGCGGATCGGCCTCGGGCTCGCCCGGATGCAGGCCGATATAGGGCGAGATGCGCGGCAGGATCTGGTCCGCCGAGATCAGCACGCCGCGTTCGGCGCTGTACAGCGTCGCCATGTCCGGGGCGTGGCCGGCGCCGGTCACCACCCGCCACTCGCTGCCGCCGATGGTAACGGGGCGGCCGTCCTTCAGCGCGTGGAAGCTGCGGGGCAGCTCCCCCACCGCCCGCTGGTACAGCGCACCGCGCCCCTCGACGAAGCTGAGGTACTCGGCCGGGCAGCCGGCCCGGGTGTAGTGGCCGATCTGCTGGGCCATCATGTGCGGGCCGCTGTCGAACCACAGCGCGCGGGCCATCAGCCACTCGATCCGGGTCATCATCGGCAGCACGCCGAAGCGCTCGCACAGCCAGCCGGTCAGGCCGATGTGGTCGGGGTGGAAATGGGTGACCAGCAACGCGGTCAGCGGCTTACCGCCCAGCGCCGGCTGCTCCAGCACCTGGTCCCACAAGGCGCGGGTGGTACGGCCGGAGACGGCGGTATCGATCGCCAGCCAGCCGCCCTCATGCTCCAGCAGCCATATATTCACATGGCCCGGGGCGAAAGGCAGCGGCATCCGCACCCGCAGCAGGCCGGGCTGCACCTCCCGCACCTCGCCCGGCGGGGGTGCCTCGGGCGGCAGCGGGGCCGGGACATAGGTTCCGGGCGGTGATGGCGTCTGGTCCGGCATGGGGTGTCTCCCGGCGTGCCAGCAACTGGCGGGCGCGGAGGATAGGTCGCGGCCCGCCGGCTTGTCGATGCGGGCAGCCACGCGGTGCTTGCATGGAGGGTAGGCGCGGCGGCTAAACTCGGGCATTCGGTGAGGGATGGCGGAGATGACCCCGGAACTGCAAGTGCTGCTCAGCGGTGGGCTGACCTTCGGCGTGCCGCTCATCCTGGCACTGTACGAACTGCGCTCGCTGCGGCGCCGCGGCGGCGGTGGCTGGCGGCCGGATGCCCCGCCGCCGGCGCCGCCCGAGCCACCCCGGGGCGGCAGCGGCCGGCCCCTGCCGGACTGCCTGATCCCGAAGCCGATGGCCCGCACGTCGGCGCCGAGGCCGCTGGAACTGGCCTGAACTTGCAGGGCCTGACATAGCAAGGGCTTCGCCTAGAGCGCATTCCGTTCGACATGGCTCACGGAATGCGCTCTAGCCTGTTGTTTAGGCGAGCAAATTACCCCTGCCGGGTGATTCCACCCGTTCGGGGTTTGCTCTAGCGGGTCGCGGGCCGCTCCGCCAGCGGCCGCCGCAAGGCCCAGAAGGCCACCGACCCGCAGACATAGGCCAGGATGGAAAGGCCGAACGCCGTCTGGTAGCTGCCGGTGAGGTCGAACAGCCAGCCCGCGCCCCAGGACCCCAGCGCCGCCCCGACCCCCGAGCCGATGGTGATGACGCCGAGGATGGTGCCCAGCCGCGGCCCGGAGAACAGGTCGGCGGTCTTGGCGGTGATGGCCGGCCCCCGTGCGCCCCAGGTCAGCCCGAAGAAGCAGGCATGCAGCCACAGCAGCAGGTGCTGGTCCGGGTTGTCGATCAGCATAGCGCAGCCGACGCCGAGGATGGAGATGGCATAGGCCAGCAATGCCGAGGCTTCTCGCCCGATGTAGTCGGACAGGGTGCCGGTCAGGATCACCCCCGGCAGCGCCAGGAAGCTGCCCATCCCCAGCACCCAGGCGGCATAGAGCGGGTCGAACCCCACCCCCACCGCGAAGGCGATCTGGTGCAGGGAGACCAGGAAGCTGCCGATGCTGGTGAACATGTACACGATGAACAGCAGCCAGAACTGCCGGGTGCGGATGGCCTCTGCCAGCGTCCAGTGCCGCGCCGCCGCCACGGTGGCGGCCGGAGCCGGGCCGGCGCCGCCGGGCGGACTCGTGCGGCGGAACAGCGCGGCCAGCGGCAGCACCAGCAGCGCCATCGCCCCGGCTTCCAGCAGATAGGCCCCGCGCCAGCCGAAACCGGTGATGAGCAACTGGCTGGCCGGCGCGGACAGCGCCCGGCCAAAACCGTTGGCCGATTGCAGCACCGATACCGCCATGCCGCGCTGCTTCACGAACAACCCGGACAGCAGCGGCACGAACACCAGCAGTCCGAGGCAATTGGCCCCCAGGGTCATCACCACGCCGTATAGGAACACCACCTGCCACAGGGCGTCTGCATGGGCGCTGCCGAACAGCCCGATGGTGAGCAGGCTGCCGCCGAGCAGGACGCAGCGCCGGGTGCCGATCCGGTCCACCAGCCCGCCGACCAGCGGCGCGCTCATGCCGCCGACCAACTGCCCGACCGAATAGGCCAGCGAGCTTTCCGCTCGGGTCCAGCCGAAATCCGCGATGAAGGCCAGCAGGAACACCGTGTAGGAGTGCATCACGCTGGCGCCGACGGTGAATGCCAGGAAGGCGCCGGCCAGCATCAGCCAAGCCTGGCGGTTCGGTTTCGGCGAAGGCCCGGCGTTGGGTGGCGGCATGGATGTCATGCTAAGGGCTGCCAGCCGTGCCAGGCAAACCGATGCCTTCACGGCTCAATCCTGGCGGCGCTCGGACGATGGGTCGCAGATTTAGCAGGCGCTCCCGCTCTGACCGGTGTAAAGCTGGCCTAACAATACCACTCTGCGTTGTGGAGAGCCTGAATGCAGCGACTTCTACGGCATGTTATTCTGTATTGTCTCATCACCTCGGGTTCCCTCTCCGCCGCCGAGATTCAGGTCCTCAGTTGCAGCACGGTGGCTTCGGGGCTCGAGGCCGCGGCCCAGGGTTTTCGCAGCGCCTCCAGCCACGGTGTCGACATCGCGTATGCCGCGCCGCCGCAAATCCAGGAAAGGCTTTCCACGGCAGAAACGCCCGGCCTGGTGATCGCGACCCTGCAGGTGCTCGATGACCTCGCCCGGGCCGGCAGGCTGAGCGGCAGGCCCGTGCCGCTGGGCCGGGTGGGCATCGGCATGGCCACCCGGCCTGGGCCGCCGCTGCCGGTGGTCACCGATGCCGAAGGTCTCCGCCGGGCCGTGGCGCGTGCGCCGACCCTGGTCTTCAACCGCGCCTCGACCGGCGTGTACCTCGATGAGATGTTCGAGCGGCTGGGGATCGCCGCCATCGTCGCGCCCAAGGCGCTGCGCTTCCCGACCATGGCCGGGGTGTTCGAGTACCTGCTCCGCGGGTCGGGCGAGGAAATCGGCTTCGCCATGATCACCGACATCCGCATGGACCGCGACCTGCGCTACCTCGGGCCGCTGCCGCCGGAAGTGCAATCCTACACTACATACGGCGCGGCACTGATGCCGGGTGCCCCCGTCGCCGCCGAGGCGCTGCTGCGCTGGCTCACCGGCCCGGAAGCCCGCGACGCCTTCGAGCGGGCCGGGATCGAGGCCATTCCGCAGTGACCGCGTGGCGGGGGGCGCTGCCCCCCGCCGTTTGGACTACAGCCCGGCCTGGCTGACGAACTTGGTGTTCAGATAGGCCTCGATCGCCTCCGAACCGCCTTCCGAGCCGTAGCCGCTGTCCTTCATGCCGCCGAATGGCACTTCCGGCAGCGCCAGGCCGAGGTGGTTGATGGTCATCATCCCCGACTCGACCTTGGACGCGATGGCGTTCGCGGTCTTGGCGGAGCGGGTGAAGGCGTAGGACGCAAGGCCATAGGGCAGCCGGTTGGCTTCCTCCACCACCTCGTCGAAGTCCTTGAAGGAGGAGATCATGGCGAGCGGGCCGAAGGGCTCCTCGTTCATCATCCGGGCATCCTTGCCGACGCCGGTCAGCACGGTCGGCTGGTAGAAATAGCCCTTGTTGCCGATCCGCTCGCCGCCGGTATGCACGGTGGCGCCGCGCTGGCGGGCATCGGCCATCAGCCCGTCGATCCAGGGGATGCGGCGGTCATGCACGAGCGGCCCCATCTGGACCCCCTCCTCCATGCCGTTGCCGACCTTGACCGCCTTGGCGGCGGCGACAAACTTCTCGACGAAGGGCTCGTACATCGCCTCCTGCACCAGGAAGCGGGTCGGGCTGACGCAGACCTGCCCGGCGTTGCGGAACTTGGCGCCGGCCAGGGTGCGGGCGGCGAGGTCGAGGTCGGCGTCGTCGAAGACGATGGCCGGCGCATGGCCACCAAGCTCCATCGTCACCCGCTTCATGTGCTGGCCGGCCAGCGCCGCCAGCATCTTGCCGACCGGGGTGGAGCCGGTGAAGGTCACCTTGCGGATGACCGGATGCGGGATGAGGTATTCGCTGATCTCGGACGGGATGCCATAGACCAGCCCGACCACGCCGGCCGGCAGCCCGGCATCGATGAAGCAGCGGATCAGCTCGGCCGGGGAAGCCGGGGTTTCCTCCGGCGCCTTGACGATGATGGAGCAGCCGGTGGCGACCGCCGCCGAAAGCTTGCGGACCACCTGGTTGATCGGGAAGTTCCAGGGCGTGAAGGCGGCGACCGGGCCGATCGGCTCCTTCACCACCAGCTGGTACACGCCCTCGGCGCGGGCGGGGATGACGCGGCCATAGGCGCGGCGGGCTTCCTCGGCGAACCAGTCGATGACATCGGCGCCGGCCATCACCTCCATCTTCGCCTCGCCCAGCGGCTTGCCCTGTTCCTGGGTCATCAGCGCGGCGATCATGTCGGCGCGCGAGCGCAGCAGGTCGGCGGCCTTGCGCATCAGCTTGGAACGATCGAAGGCGGACACCTTCTTCCAGAGCGCGAAGCCCTTCGCGGCGGCTTCCAGCGCCTCATCGAGGTCGTCGGTCCCGGCATGGGCGACGGCGCCGATCACTTCCTCGGTAGCCGGATTGATGACCGGCAGGGACTTGCCGGAACGCGCGGCACGCCATTCGCCGTTGATGTGGAGCTGGACGGTCGGATAGGCCATGGGGGGGTCTCCTGAAGGCTCGGTTTGGGCGAGGCGGGGCCCGCCGGCTTGCGCGGTCGGGGCCGGTGGTCCCGGCCGTGCGAAGGGGCGGCACTTTGGGCCGCCCGCTGGCAAGGGGCAAGCCGCAGGGGTGGATTTGCAAGGCGTTCCATCGCGCCGCGCGGCCCGGTATCGTGCCGCGGAGGCCCGCCCGGAGAGGCCCATGGGACAAGAACAAGCCAAGGAGGACCGGCCATGAAGATGATGTGGTTCCACCTCATGCCCTACACCGACCTGCCGGAGGATTTCCGGGCGGCGCATCCCTCGGTGTGGGTGGACATCCCTTCCTCCCTCTTCGATCCGAAGCGCGCCCACCTCATGTACAACGACTTCATGGATGAGCTGGAGTACGCGGCCGAGGTCGGCTTCGACGCCATCTGCGTGAACGAGCACCATTCGAACGGCTACGGGCTGATGCCGAGCCCGAACCTCATCGCCTCGTCCCTCGCGCGGCGGACGCGGAATACCCCGATCTGCGTCATGGGCAATTCACTGGCGCTGTACAATCCGCCGACCCGGGTGGCGGAGGAATTCGCCATGATCGACGTCATCAGCGGCGGCCGCCTGATCGCCGGCTTCCCCGTCGGCACGCCGATGGACACCTGCTACGCCTATGGCCAGAACCCATCGATGCTGCGCGAGCGCTACCTCGAGGCGCATGACCTGGTGGTGAAGGCCTGGACCGAAAAGGACACCTTCGCCTTCAACGGCCGCTTCAACCAGCAGCGCTACGTCAACATCTGGCCACGCCCCATCCAGCAGCCGCATCCGCCGATCTGGGTGCCGGGCGGCGGCAGCGTGGAGACCTGGCGGTGGTGCGCCGAGATGGACTACGTCTACTGCTACCTCAGCTACTACGGCTACAAGGCCGGCCGCGCCATCATGGACGGCTTCTGGGCCGAGATGGACCGGCTCGGCAAGGACCGGAACCCCTATCGCGCCGGGTTCCTGCAGTTCATCGGCGTCGCCGAAAGCCGCGAGCAGGCGATGGAACTCTATCGCGAGCCGGCCGAGTACTTCTACGGCCGCTGCCTGCATGTCGACGGCCGCTGGGCAACGCCGCCGGGCTACATGACCGAGGCGACCCAGCGCGCCGGCCTGCAGAGCCAGGTCGCCAAGGCCGCCGGCAACAGCCAGAGCACGCTCGGCAAGGGCACCCAGGAACGCTTCGCCGGCACCGCCAAGGACATGCAGGGCATCGTCGACAACGGCTACGTCATCATCGGCAGCCCGGATGAGGTGGCCGAGCAGTTGCGCGAGGTGGCGAGCACCCTCAACGTCGGCCACCTGATGCTGCTGCTGCAGTACGGCAACATGAGCAAGCAGCTCACCAAGTACAACACCAGGCTGTTCGCCGAGCAGGTGATGCCGAAGCTGCGCGGCATGTTCCCGGAATGGGAAGACCGCTGGTGGCCGCAGCCCATCGCGGCGGAGGACCAGGCCGAGGTCCCGGCCTTCGCCCCCCGCCTCGCCGCCGAATAGGTCAGGGCCTGATCCCCAGGCGCGCCAGCCGGTGCGCCTGGGCGGCATTCACCGCATGCTCCGGCAGCCGGCCCTCGGCCAGCGCCGCCACCTGGCGGACCGTATCGAAGGCCTGGTGCTCGATCGCCGGCGGCGTCAGCCCGCCGGTATGCGGCGTGGCGAATACCTTGGGATGGGCCGCGAGCGACGGCGTCGGCATCTGGTCCGCGGCGCGGCCCACATCCATGGCCACGCCGGCAAGCTGGCCGCTCTCCAGCGCCGCCAGCAGCGCCGCCTCATCCACCAGATTGCCGCGTGAGGGGTTGAGGAACAGCGCGCCCCGCGTCATCCGTGCGAAGGCGGCGGCATCCAGCAGGTTCTCGGTCTCCTCGTTGGCGACGGCGAGGCAGACGACGAAATCGCTTTCGGCCAGCAGCGCCTCCAGCGGCACATGCTCCAGCCGCGCATCCTCCGGCCTGGCATGGGGGTCCGCCACCAGCACCCGCATCCCGAGCGCCAGTCCGAGCGGCGCCAGGTAGCGCCCGATGTCGCCATAGCCGATGATGCCGAGGGTGCTGCCGTTCAACTGCCGCCCCATGCGGGCTTCCGGCACCTCGCCTTGGTGATAGGCCGCCGCCGCATCGGAGATGCCGCGCGCCAGATCGACCATCTGCCCCAGCACCAGCTCCGCCACCGAGGGGATGAAGCCCGGCGTCGCCCGGGTCACCAGCACCCCCGCCGCGCTGGCGGCCGCCACGTCCACATTGCGGATATCGACCGCGCAACGCAGGAAGGCGACCAGGTCGGCGGATTGCGCGAAGGTGGCCGCCTCGCCCGGCGACTGGCGGTAGGAAACGATCACCTGGCACCCCGCCGCCGCCCTGGCCAACTCGGCGCCGGCCAGGTGGCGGCCGGTCTCGTTCAGCCGCACCTCGCCAAGGTCGCGCAGCGCCGCCAGGGCGCGCGGGCCGTAGTAGTTGTCCAGCGCATCCCTGGTGTGGGTCAGGTAGATGCGCAGATGTTGCCTGGCCGGTGCCATGCTTGCCTCCCTCGGTGCGCGGCAGGCCGGGAGTTCACGCCGCCGCCGCCGCATGGTGAAGTATGCGCATGACGAACCCCCTGCCCGCCATCCTCGCCCATCTCGATGCCGATGCCCCTGCCGCCCAGGCCCGGCTGGTGGACTGGCTGCGCATCCCCAGCATCAGCGCCCAGCCGGCCCATGCCGGGGACTGCCTGCGCGCCGCGGAATGGATGCGGGACCAGCTTGCCGGCATCGGCTTCAGCGCCGGCATCCGCCCGACCGCCGGCCACCCCGCGGTTGTCGCCCACCACCCCGGCGCCAGGGCCGGATGCGCCGCACCTGCTGTTCTACGGCCATTACGACGTGCAGCCGCCGGACCCGCTGGAGCTGTGGACCTCGCCGCCCTTCGAGCCGGCCATCGTCGATGGCCCGCACGGCCAGCGCGTGGTCGCCCGCGGCGCGGTGGACGACAAGGGCCAGACCGTGATGTGGCTGGAGGCGCTGCGAGCCTGGCACGCGGTGGCCGGCGGCCCGCCCTGCCGGGTGACGGTCCTGGTCGAGGGCGAGGAGGAGGTTGGCTCGCCCAGCCTCGATGCCTTCCTCGCCGCCAACCGGGCGGAACTGGCGGCGGATGTCGCCGTCATCAGCGACACCAGCATGTGGGACATCGACACCCCGGCCATCACCACCCGGCTGCGCGGGATGGTCTATGCCCAGATCGACCTGCATGCGGCCTCCCGCGATCTGCATTCGGGCCTTTATGGCGGCTCGGCGCTCAACCCGATCAACGCGCTGACCCGGCTGCTGGGCGGGCTGCATGACGAGAACGGCCGGGTGCAGATCCCCGGCTTCTACGAGGGCATCGCCGAGATCACCAATGCCCAGCGGGTGGAATGGGACAGGCTCGGCTTCGACGAAGCCGCCTTCCTCGGCGACATCGGCCTGCACGCGCCGGCCGGCGAGCGTGGCCGGAGCGCGCTGGAACGGCTCTGGGCACGGCCGACCGCCGACCTCAACGGCATCTGGGGCGGCTATACCGGCGATGGCAGCAAGACCGTCATCGCCGCCGAGGCGCATGCCAAGCTGTCCTGCCGGCTGGTCCCCGGCCAGGACCCGGCCAGGGTGGCCGAGGGCATCCGCCGCTTCGTGGCGGACCGCCTGCCCGCCGATGCCAGGGCCGAGGTGACCATCTTCACCACCACCCCGGGCATCGAGGTGCCGGCCGACAGCCGCTGGGTCACCGCCGCCCGCACGGCGCTGGCCGAGGAATACGGCCGCCCCGCCGTGCTGATCGGCGGCGGCGGCTCCATCCCGGTGGTCGAGAGCATGCGGCGGCTGCTGGGGCTGGACAGCCTGCTGGTCGGCTTCGGGCTGAACGACGACCAGATCCACAGCCCGAACGAGAAGTTCGAGCTGCGCTGCCTGCACCAGGGCGCCCGCAGCCACGCCCGGGTGCTGGCGGCCTTCGCCAAGGGCTAGTTGGCCGGCAGCACCTTCCCGGGGTTCATCAGGCCGCGCGGGTCGAGCGTGTGCTTGATGCTCCGCATCAGCTCGATCGCCAGCGGGTCCTTCAGCGCCTGCATCACATGCAGCTTGGCGGTACCGATGCCATGCTCGGCGGAGAAGCTGCCGCCGAGCGCCACGGCGATCTCGTTCACCACCATGTCGGCCTCGCCGGCCCGGGCCACCCAATCCTCCCGCCCCATGCCGGCCGGCGCCCGCAGGCTGAGGTGGATGTTGCCGTCGCCGGCATGGCCCAGCGCCAGCATCTGCCCCTCCGGCCAGCGCTCGGCCAGCGCCGCCTCGGCGCGGGCCAGGAATTCCGGCACGGCGGAGACCGGCACCGCGGTATCGGTCGAGATGGCGGGGCCGGCGGCGCGGGCGAATTCCGGGTAGTCCTCGCGGATGCGCCAGAAGGCCAGGCGCTGCGCCTCGTTCTCGGCCAGCGCGCCGTCGGTGATCTCGCCGGCCTCGTCGGCGGCGAACAGCGCGGTCTCCAGCATGTCCCGCACCGGCACCGCGGCATGCGAGGCGGCGAGTTCGAGCATCACGAACCACGGGCTCTTGACCGCCAGCGGCAGCCGGATATGCGGCGCGTAGCGGGCGACCACTTCCATGCAGGCGCGGTTGATCAGCTCGAAGGCCACCACATCGGCACCCGCGCCATGCATGCGCGACAGCAGCGCCAGCGCCGCGTCCGGCGAGGGCACCGCGACGAAGGCGGTTTCCACCGCCCGCAGCGGCGGCACCAGCCGCAGCGCCGCGGCGGTGATGACGCCGAGCGTGCCCTCCGCGCCGAGGAACAGGTGGCGCAGCGCGTAGCCGCTGTTGTCCTTCCGCACCCGCCGGAGGTCGTTCAGCACCCGGCCATCCGGCAGCACCACCTCCAGCCCCAGCACCAGTTCGCGCGCATTGCCCCAGCGAATGGTGCGGATGCCGCCCGCGTTGGTGGACAGCATGCCGCCGATCTGTGCCGAGCCCTGGGCGCCCCAGGCGATGGGGAACAGCCGGTCCACCGCGACGGCGGCCTGCTGCACCTGCTGCACCACGCAGCCGGCCTCGGCCACCACGGAGAAGTCCCGCGCGTCCACGTCGCGGATGCGGTTCAGCCGCTCCAGGCTCAGCACCACGGCGGGCGGACCGCCGTCGCGCACCACCGCGCCGCCGGCGAGGCCGGTGCGGCCGCCGGCCGGCACTACCGCCAGCCCGGCTTGCGTGGCGATTCGCACCGCGGCGGAAACCTCCGCCACCGTGCCGGGCCGCAGCACCGCCTGCGGGGTGCCGCGCGCGGTGCCGCGCCAATCCACCGCATAGGGCGCCATGTCCGCCGCATCGCGAAGGCAGTTTCTTGGGCCGATCGCTTCGGCCAGGGCATCGAGACTGGTCATGCCCGTAGTGTCCTGCGGCGATATCGCCGCAGCAAGCCCCTTGGCGCGCAACCGCAATGGGGGCTTGATGGCGGCGGATCGTCTGGAAGAATGCTGCAATGCAACTGGGGAGGATGCGCGCATGAGCGAAGGCGTACCGCTGAGCGCGGATTACATCGTGGTCGGGGCCGGCTCGGCCGGCTGCGCCCTTGCGGCGCGTCTCTCGGAGGACCCGTCGGTGCGGGTGGTGCTGCTGGAGGCCGGCTCCAGGGACCGGAACCCCTGGCTGCACGTGCCGATCGGCTATGCCAAGACCATGTACCACCCGACGCTGTCCTGGAACCTGATGACCGAGCCGGAGCCAGAGCTTGAAGGCCGCCAGGTGCCCTGGCCACGCGGCCGGACCTTGGGTGGTTCCTCTGCGATCAACGGGCTGCTCTATGTGCGCGGCCAGCACGCCGACTACGACCACTGGCGCCAGCTTGGCTGCACCGGCTGGTCCTTCGAGGATGTGCTGCCCTACTTCCGCCGATCCGAGGACCAGGAGCGCGGCGCCAGCGCGCTGCATGGCGCCGGCGGGCCGCTGGCGGTCAGCGACATCCGCGACCGCAACCCGCTGGCGGTATCCTTCATCGATGCGGCCGAGGAGCTTGGCTTCCCGCGCAACGACGACTTCAACGGCGAGACCCAGGAAGGCGCCGGCTTCTACCAGACCACCTCCCGCAAGGGCTGGCGGTGCAGCTCGGCCACCGCCTACCTGCGGCCGGCGCGCAACCGGGCGAACCTGATCGTCGTCGCCGATGCCCACAGCACCGGGCTGCTGATGGAAGGCCGGCGCGCGGCGGGGGTGAAGTTCCAGCGGCACGGCGCGCATCTCACCATCCGGGCGGAGCGGGAAGTGATCCTCTGCGGCGGCGCCATCGCCTCGCCGCATCTGCTGCTGCTGTCCGGCATCGGGCCGGCGGAGCACCTGCAGGCGATGGGTGTGCCGGTGGTGCACGACCTGCCGGCGGTGGGCACCAACCTGCAGGACCACTTCCAGGCGCGGCTGGCTTATCGGGTGAACAAGCCGGTCAGCATGAACACCCGCACCCAGAGCCTGTGGGGGCAATTCCTGATGGGCTGCCGAATTCGCCCTGCGCCGCACCGGGCCGCTGACCGTCAGCGCCGGCACGGCGGGGCTGTTCGCCCGCGTGCTGCCGAACAGCGAGACGCCGGACGTGCAGTATCATTTCCTGCCGTTCAGCGCCGACAAGACCATGGAGAAGCTGCACCCCTTCCCCGGCATGACCATCAGCGCATGCCAGTTGCGGCCGGAAAGCCGCGGCACCATCACCCTGGCCAGCGCCGATCCGCGGGCCAAGGCGCTGATCCACGCCAACTACCTCTCCACCGAGACCGACCGGCGCTGCATGGTCGAGGGCATCAAGCTCGGCCGCCGGCTGGCGCAGACCCGCGCGCTCGGCCAGTGGGTGGAGGAGGAAATCGTGCCCGGCGCGGCGGCGGCGAGCGACGACGACATACTCGGCTTCATCCGCCGCACCGGCAACACCATCTACCACCCGAGCGGCACCTGCCGCATGGGCGGCGACCCGGCCAGCGTCGTGGACCCGGAGTTGCGGGTGCGCGGCATCGAGGGGCTGCGGGTGGCGGATGCCTCGATCATGCCGACCGTCGTTTCCGGCAATACCAACGCCCCGGCCATCATGATCGGCGAGAAATGCGCCGACATGGTGAAGGCCAGCGCGAAGGTGAGGCTGGCGGCCTGACGGCGCCGGGCCATGCCGCGATCAGCGGGTGCGGGGACCGGCTCGAACAGGCCGGCTACCCTTGTCGGCCGCTGCCGCCCGCCCCTGGTTTCTGGTGGCCGGTTCCCGTCATGCGAAAGCCACCACGACTGAAATGGCATAGAGCACGAGGACAAGGCCGCTCTCGAAGCCGATGTTGCCCGGGCCGTTGCGCTGCCGGCGCAGCATGCCGAGCAGCAGCACGCCTGTCATCAGCAGCGCCATCGAGGCGGTGAAGGTGTTGTCGGTCTCGAAGCGGTGGTAGAGCGAGCCGTTCCGATAGGCCAAGTCTGCGGCGGCTAGGAACAGCACCTCGAATGAATTGCCGCCGACGATATCGCCCACCGCCAGGCCAACGGCCCCTGCGCGGACCGCCGCGATCGCAGTGACCAGTTCGGGCAATGAGTTGGCGAAGGCGGTGAAGACGGTGCCGACCGCCGTCTCCGACAGCCCCGTCTCGCGAACGAGGGCAATGCTCGCCTCTCCCACGACGTAGCCTGCCACCCCGGTGATGCCGGCATAGAGCGCGAAAAGCCGCCAGAGGCGGCCGGTCGTCGCATCGCGGTACTGCGACGAGGTGGGATCGTCGCCGCCATTCGACCCGCTTTTCCCATCGCCCGATCCCACCTCGTCCTTCTGGGTCGCGTCCGTCATCACCGGCGACCACATCGGATGCTCGCGCACCGCGCTCAACAGCCACAGGCCAAACCCATAGGAAATGAAGAGCAGCGGCGTCACCGGATGGACGGCCAGGAAAGTCCACTCCGGACCGTTTGCCGCCAGAAGCGGCAGGGTCAGCAGCACGACGAGCAGCGTACCCTGGGTCAATCCCACGGTGGACGCGGCAGCATGCTCCAGATTGGCCTTCCGGTAGAACAGGTCGGCGACGGCAAGGAAGGCCGTCTGCACCGTCAATCCACCGAGCGCATTGCCGATAGCCAGGCCGGGATGAGCCTGGGCCGCGGTCGAGACCGATGTGATGATGCCGGGCAGCGAGGTCGCACCGCCGACGAACAGCGCGCCCGCGATCACCTCCCCCATGCCGGTACGATCGGCAAGCACATCGCACACGCCCGCCAGCCGGGTACCGGCGAAGCCGATCGCGGCTGCGGCGAGGGCCAGCACGCCGATCGTTACCCAGAGACCGGCGTTGGCCAGCAATTGGTCCATGGTGCCGCCAACGCCACTGCAGCCTCAATGGTTGCGGCCGGTGAATTGTCCCGCGCATGGCCGACGAGCTCGGGGCTCTCCTCGTCCCACGAGCGGAATTAGCCAGCCGTACCAGCGGCGTTGATGAGCGTCTTGATGCGGCGCAGCGACTCCGGGCCATATTGCGCCGAGGCTTCGGCCAAGGCGCAGGCTTCATCCAGCAGCGCGGCGCGCGGCACCACCCGGTTGACCAGCCGCAGCGCCAGGGCCTCGGCCGCCAGCACCGGCCGGCCGGTCGCCAGCAACTCGAAGCAGTCCTTCGGGCCGAGGTGGCGCAGCAGCATCGGTGCCACCAGCGAGGGGTAGATGTCGTGCCTGGCTTCCGGCCAGATGAAGCGAAGGTCGTCCGCCCCCACGACCAGGTCGCAGCACAACGCCAGCGAGGCGCCCGCGCCCACCACCGCGCCATGCACCGCGGCGACCACCGGCTTGCCCATGGCCCGCGGCGCCGCCAGCATCGCATCGGACAGCGCGCCACGCGCCGCCCGCGCTTGCGGATCGGCGATCAGCACCGCGCGCTCCCCGAGGTCGGCGCCGGCCGAGAAGCCCGGGCCGGCGGCGGCGATGACCACCGCGGCGACCGCCGGATCGGCATCGGCGGCGCGCAGGGCCTCGGTCACGGCGGCGACCAGGGCGTTGTTCAGGGCGTTGCGCTTGTCCGGGCGGTTCAGCACCAGCAGGCGCAGGCGCCCGCGGGTTTCCTGCAGCAGGGGCAAGGTCGGGATCCTTCGTGCAGGGGCGCCTATTCCGATGCCGATTTGCCCAGCCGGACGGTCCGGCTGTGCAGCCGGCGCCCCAGCAGTTGTTCGGCCGCCTGCCCCGCCCGCCGCACCGCGCCGAGGTCGAGGCCGGTATCGAAGCCCATCGCGGTCAGCGCAGTGACCAGGTCCTCGGTGCAGGTGTTGCCGGAGAAGCCCTCGCCATAGGCGATCCGCGCAGGATGCCCGCCGATGCCGCCCAGCGTCGAATCGGTATGGGTCAGCCCGGCCTCGATCGCCGCCAGGGTGTTGGCGATGCCGGTGCCGCGGGCATCGTGGAAATGGGCGATGAAGGTCGCGGTCGGCAACGCCCCATGCAGCCAGCCGATCAGGTCCCGCACCCGCTCCGGCGTGGCGCTGCCGATGGTATCCGCGATGGCGATGCGGGTGACGCCGAGTTCGGCGAAGCGCTGGGCATCCTCCTGTACCCGCTCGGGGTCGGTGGGCCCATCCAGCGGGCAGTCGAAGGCGACCGAAATGGTGCCCACCAGGCTGAAGCGGCCGGCGGCGAGTGTCGTCATCTCCGCCAGATTGTCCCACTGCTCGGCGCGCGAGCGGCGCAGGTTGGTCCGGCTGTGCCCTTCTGAGGCGGAGACCAGCAGGGACAACTCGTCCGGCCCCCAGCCGGCATCCTGCGCCGCCAGAGCCCGCCGCACCGCATGCGGGTTCGGGCAGGTCGCCTTGAACAGCACGCCGGGGCGGCGCTTCACCCCGCGCAGCACCGCCTCGGCATCGGCGAATTGCGGGACATGCTCGGGGCGCGAGAAGCTGGTGATCTCGATGCGCCGGAAGCCGCAATCGGCGATCCGCTCGATCATGGCGATCTTGTCGGCGGCCGGGATGGCGGTGGCTTCGTGCTGCAGCCCATCCCGGGCGAAGCATTCGCAGACCACCACCGCAGGTGCCGGCGGTGCCGACGCCCCGGCGATTTCCTCCATGTCCTTGGTGCTGGGCAGGTCGCTCACGGGCAGGAATCCTTCAGCAAGGCGGCAGGATCAGCAGCGGCCGGTACGCGGCATCGGCGACGGGTGAAGGCAGGGACGGTGAACCGGCAATCTTGAAGAGCACCCACGGTGCGGCCGCCCGGCCATGATGGCAAGCCGCCGAGGCGTGAGGCGGCCGGCAGATGCACAACGCCGCCGCGCAGCAATTTGCCGGCGGCGGCGGAGTATGCGTCTGGGCGGGTTTCGGTGCTGCCCGGCGGGTTGGCGTTGCCTCAGGCGTGCCCGCCGTCGAGCGCCGAGGCAGCCAGCTTGTAGCCGCCCAATTCGGTCAGCAGCAGCCGGGCATTGCTCGGGTCCGGCTCGATCTTCTGGCGCAGGCGGTAGATGTGGGTTTCCAGCGTGTGGGTGGTGACGGCGCTGTTGTAGCCCCAGACCTCGTTCAGCAGGATCTGCCGCATCACCGGCTTGCCGCCGGCCCGGTACAGGAACTTCAGGATGGCGCATTCCTTGTCAGTCAGCCGCACCTTGCGGTTGCGCGCCGGCTCCAGCAGCAGGCGGACGCTCGGGCGGAACAGGTATGGCCCGATGGTGAAGACCGCATCTTCCGAATTATCGAAGATCCGCAGTTGCGCCCGGACCCGGGCAAGTAGTTCCGGCAGCCGGAAGGGCTTGGCGATGTAGTCGTTTGCCCCGGCATCCAGACCTCGCACGATATCCTGCTCGCCATCCGCCCCGGTCAGCATGATGACAGGCATGCGGCGGCCATCGCGGCGGAGCTTGGCGCAGAAGTCCCGGCCATCGGCGTCGGGCAGGCCGATGTCCAGCAGGATGGCATCGTAGCGCGCGTTCACGCCCGACAGCTTGGCTTCCGCTTCGGTGGCGCTTTCAGCTTCGTCGGCGGTGAAGTCGCCGCTTATGGCGATCTGCTCGGCCAGGGTGGCACGCAGAGCGGCGTCGTCTTCAACGATCAGGATCGGGCGGGGGGTCGCCATGAGAAGCCTCCGGTGGATGATGGAGCAGTGGAACGATGTGTCGGCAGCCCGAACTCAACGCATCAATGGTGTTCAACCTATTGGATGGAATACTTGTTCCTCGTGATCGCACAAACCGGGATTTGCTGAATCATAGGACACGATGCCGTTAAGGAACAACGAAAGTGCGTCGCAATCGTTTCCACAACTTCGAGTTGTGATTTCCAGTTGCGCACAATCGAAACCCTGGCGAGGCAGGAACTGCAGCAACGGGAAGCTGGAACATGAAAGAATAAAGCATACAATCGTGTCTTATACGTAGATCGTCGGCGATCGGACGCACCGGCATGGTGCGGATTCCGCCGGAAGGCTGAATTGATCTGCCTCATGCGCCACCGCATGCCTCGACACCACCGGCCACGCGGGCATGATGCGGCCGCACATCATCGGGGAAACACGCCATGACACTCGGCTTCCGCATCCGGCCCGTCACCACCCGCGTGGACGCCGAACTCTGCGCCCGCGCCGCCGAAATACCCGCCGCCAACATCGGCGACGTGGTCAACCGCATGCAGACCATGCGTGGTGGCTTCCGCGCCTTCGGCGGCCGGCTGGCGGTCGCCGGCCCGGCCTTCACCGTGCGGGCGCGCTCGGGCGACAACCTCATGCTGCACCGGGCGATCGACATGGCGGAGCCGGGTGACGTCATCGTCGTCGATGCCGGTGGCGATCTTTCCATCGCCATCACCGGGGAGCTGATGATGGGCTGGGCGGCGAAGCGCGGCATCGCCGCAGTCATCGTCGATGGCGCCATCCGCGATGCGGCACAGCTCGCCGAGATGGACCTCGGCATCTGGGCCTGCGGCATCACTCCCTCCGGCCCCTACAAGGACGGCCCGGGCGAGATCGGATACCCGGTCGCCTGCGGTGGCCAGGTGGTGATGCCGGGCGACCTCATCATGGCGGATGAGGATGGCGTGGTGGTGCTGCCGGCCGCCGATGCCGCCGCCGCCATCGCCGCCGCCGAGGGCCACAACGCGAAGGAAGTCCAGGCGCAGACGGCGATCGACGCCGGAACCTGGGACCGGGACTGGGTGGTCGCCTCGCTGCGGGCGAAGGGCTGCGGCGGGGCCTGACCCGGCGCTATCCGGCGGTGGGCAAGGTGGCGTGCGGCGCGAGCCAGCCCATCGCCGCCGCCGGCTCGGCATCCGTGGTCGGCAGGTAGGGCTTTATGTCCACCAGCGGCGTGCCGTTGGCGCAATCGAGGTTGCGGACCAGCAGCACGCCGGGCCCGGCGAAGCCCTCGAACCGCACGACGGACAGCGCGATGGGGTTGGGCCGGTTCGGCGCACGGGTGGCGAAGACCCCGCGTGGCGCGGTGGCGAAGGGCGGCGTGACCGTCAGGGTCGGCTCCCGCCCACGGTCCATCCAGTACAGCAGGATCAGGTGGGAGAAGCCTTCCAGCCCCGCCAGCGCGGCGTGGAATTCCGGCGCCACCACCGCGCGGCACAGGGGCGGCGGTTCGGGCTGGCGGCCGTTGCGGGGGCAATCGGCGGGGGTCGGCCAGGGCGTTTCGAGGTGCCCGATCGGGGTCAGGGTGAAGCCTGGCATGGCACTCCTCAACGGGCTGGACCTCAACGCACTGGGCCGCCGGGGCCGGATGCATCGGCGGCGCCAAGGCTCGCCGCCCCGGACCGTCGGGTCAAGCCAGCGCCCTGGCCGCCGCGCGTTGACAGGCCCCTCCCCCGGGCGGAACACTTGCGCAAAACAGCCCGCTGGAGGGACGTATGCGCAACAGCCGCATCTCGGTGCAGCAGACCGCCGGCGCGGTCGGCGCGGAACTGTCGGGCGTGGATCTCGCCGGGCCGCCCGATGATGGCGCCATCGCAGAGATCCGCGCGGCGCTGAACACCCATGGCGTGGTGTTCTTCCGCGACCAGACGCTGGACGCGGACCAGCACAAGGCCCTCGCCCGGCGCTTCGGCGAAATCTTCATCCACCCGAACTTCAAGGGCACCGGCGCGGACCCGGAAGTGGTGGTGATCCGCCGGGAGCCGGGCGATACCTCGATCGTCGGCGAGGAATGGCACGCGGACACCACCATGTGCGCCGCCCCGCCGATGGGTGCCATCCTGTACGGCGAGGAAGTCCCGCCATTCGGTGGGGATACGCTGTTCGCCAGCCAGGGCGCCGCTTATGAGGCGCTGTCCCGCGGCATGCAGCGGATGCTGGAAGGGCTGCGCGCGGTACATTCGGACCGCAAGGTGGCCGGCCCGCGGGCCGGGATGAATGCCCGCCGCGCCACCAAGGTGCGCGAGGATGCGGAGTGGCGGGAAACCATCAGCCTGCACCCGGTGGTTCGCACCCATCCGGAAACCGGTCGCCGGATGCTGTTCGTGAACCACAGCTATACGGTCGGCTTCGAGGGCATGACCGAAGCCGAAAGCCGGCCGCTGCTCAACTTCCTGCTGGAGCATGGCCACCGGCCCGAGTTCACCTGCCGGTTCCGCTGGCAGCGCGGCTCCGTCGCCTTCTGGGACAATCGCGCGGTGAAGCACCTGGCGCTCAACGATGCCGGGCAGCACCGCCGGGTGATGCGGCGGGTGCAGATCGCCGGGGACCTGCCGGCCTGAACCGCTGCGGGCCGGGCCGGCTGGCGGCCCGCCCTCAACCTCGCGGACCGGCTGCCCGACCGGGCGAAAGCACCGCCAGCGCGACGGCGATGAAGCCGCAGAACTTCAGCCCGGCGATCACCATGTGGCCGGTCTCCCACCGATCCCGGATGGCGTGGAAGTCGCCGGGAAGCGGGCCGGGCTGCCAGGTTGCGAGTACGGCATTGGCCGGTGCGACCCAGGCGAGCCAGGTGGCCAGGCCGCAGGCGAAGAAGGCCGCGCCCGCCGCCGCATACCGGAACGCTGGCCGCTGCCCGCGCAGGAGATAGGCGAGGATGCCGGTCACCAGCACGGCTCCGCCGTCGAGCGGGCCGCCCAGCAAGCCGAAGACCCGGAACTGGCCGTGGAACACCGTGGCCTCGCGCCACAACTCCGGCGGCCAGTCGGCGAGGCGCGGCGGGGCCTCCAGGACATGGGCGAATGATGGGCCGAGGCTCAGCGCCGCCAGCACCAGCGCGGCGAGCGCCCAGGAGCGGGTCTTCGGCGACATGGGCTTCGGTCAGACCTCCGCGGCTACGCCCCGGTTCCTGCAGCGGGTTGGTTCCATCCAGAATTCCCGCCGTCAGGCCGCGGCCCGCACGGCGCCGCCGTCCAGCAGGCCGGCAATCTCGGCTTCGGTATAGCCCGCCTCGGCGAGGATTTCCGCGCTCTGCTGGCCGAGCCGTGGCGCCGGGGCGCGCTCGCCGGTCGGGCTGGCGGAGAAGGTGACGGGCACCGCCATGCGGGTCAGCGGGCCTTCGGTCGGGTGGTCCTCGCGGCCGAAGAAACCGCTTTCGACGAGGTGCGGGTCCTCGAAGATGCTCTCGAGCGTATGCACCGGGGTGACCGGCAGGTCCGCCTCGGCCAGCAGCCGCAGCCATTCCGCGGTGCTGCGCTTGAGGAATTCCTCCGCCAGCATGGCGAGCACCGCGTCGATATGGATGGTGCGGGTGGCGTGGCTGGCGAAGCGCGGATCGGTCGAGACCAGGTCGGGCCAGCCCACCGCGGCGCAGAAATTGCGCCACTGCCGGTCGTTGTAGAGCATGGTGCAGACATGGCCGTCGCTGGTGCGGTACGGCCGGCGGTCGGGCGACAGCAGCCGGCCATAGCCGCCGCCGTCCAGCGGCGGGTCGAACACCTTGCCGCCGAGATGGTCGCCGAGCACGAAATTCAGCATGGTCTCGAACATCGGCACCTCGACCTGCTGGCCCTCCCCGGTGCGTTCCCGGTGCACCAGCGCGGCGTTGATGGCGCCGACGGCCGCCATGCCGGTCAGCCGGTCGACCATCGCCAGCGGCACGTAGCGTGGCTCGCCGTTGCCGACGCGGGCGTTCAGCGAGGCCAGGGTGGTGGCGCCCTGCATCAGGTCGTCATAGGCCGGGCGCGGCGCGTAACAGCCGTTCTGGCCATAGCCGAGCACGCTGGCATAGACGATGCGCGGATTGGCCTCCCGCAGCGCCTCGTAGCCCAGGCCGAGCCGGCCCATCGCCAGCGGGCGGATGTTGGTGACCAGCACATCCGCGGTCCTGGCCAGCCGCAGGAGCACATCGCGCGCCTCGGGCCGCTTCAGGTCGAGCACGATGCTGCGCTTGCCGCGGTTGATGGTCAGGTACATGCAGCCCATGCCCGGGTTCAGCCCCGGGCCGATGAGCCGCACCACGTCGCCCTCCGGCGGCTCGACCTTGGTCACCTCGGCGCCCATCTCGGCCAGGATCTGCGTGCAGTAGGGGCCGACCAGCACCGAGGTCAGGTCGAGCACGCGGATGCCCGCGAGTGGTCCGGGCATTGCCGCCGCCTCCCTTGAAGTCCGCCCGATTCCTACACCGGCCCGCCGCTTCGGCAAAGCGCCCGGCGGTCAGCGGCCGCGCGCCTCCGCCAGGTGGTCGAAGCGGTGGGTGTAGCTGCCGAGGCCCTGGGTCTGGGAGCGCAACTCGATGATCATCTCGGCCAGCTCGGCGACCGGCACCAGCGCCTGGACCTCGTCCCAGCCTTCCCAGTCCGGCTTGGCGGCGAAGCCCAGGATCTGGCCGCGCCGGCCGGACAGCAGTCGCTGGACATTGGCGGTGAACTCCGCCGGCACCGAGACCGTCACCTCGTGCAGCGGCTCCAGCATGACCGGCTCGGCCTTGGCGAGGCCTTCCTGCATGGCGATGCGGGTGGCGGTGGCGAAGGCCATGTCGCTGCTGTCCACGCTGTGGAAGGTGCCGTCCAGCAGGGTGACGGCGATGTCCACCACCGGGTTGCCGAGCGGCCCCTTGCGCGTCGCCTCCTCGGCCGCCTGGGCCACCGCGGGGATGAAGCGCTTCGGCACCGCGCCGCCGACCACCTTCTCGTCGAAATGGAAGCCGGCGCCGCGCGGCCGGGGGGCGATCTGCAGCTTCACGTCGGCGAACTGGCCATGCCCGCCGGTCTGCCGCTTCAGCCTCGCGTGCTGCACCACGGCGTGGCGGATGGTCTCCCGGTAGGGCAGCCGCGGCCGCTGGCTCTGCAGCTTCACGCCGGAGGTGGCGGCCAGCCGTTCCAGCGCGGCGCGCAGGTGCAGCTCCCCCTGCCCGGCCAGGACGGTCTCGGCGCTTTCCTGGTCCTGGGTGACGCGCAGCGCCGGGTCCTCCTCGGCCAGCCGTTGCAGGGCGGTCGAGAGGCGGACCTCGTCCTTGCGGTCCTCGGGGGCGATCGCCAGCGCCAGGACCGGTGGCGGCGGTTCGGGGAAGCCGAGCGCCGGGCCGCCGATGCTATCGCCGGTCACCACGCCTTCCAGCCGGCCGAGCGCCACCAGGTCGCCGGCCTCGGCCTGCGGCACCTTCTGCGCCTCGCCGCCGGGGAAGCGGTGGATGCCGCCGACCCGGTGGCCGTCCAGCGTCGTCCCGTCCCGCACCGGCCCGCGCCAGACCCGCACGAAGGACAGCCGCCCGGCATGGCCGGCATGCTGGGTGCGGAACACCTGGGCCAGCGGCGGGCCTTCCAGCGGGATGCCGAGCCGCGCGGCGGTCTCCCCGGGGCCGGGCACGTCATGCCGCAGCGCCTTCCACAGCCGCTGGATGCCGTTGTCATGCTCCGCCGCGCCGAGCAGCACGCTGACGATGGCGCCGCTGGCCTCGGCGCGGTGCAGCGGGTGGTAGATCTCGGCCGGGCTCGGAACCAGGTCTTCGAGCACCTTCTCCAGCAGCCCGTCGTCGTGGTCGGCGAGGGCTTCAAGCAGCGCGCCGCGTGCCTCCGCCTCGCGGTCCCGCATGGCGTCCGGCAGGTCGATCCGTTCCGAGGGCGCGCCGCGGCGGTATCGGTAGGCGCGTTCGCTGACTACGTCGACATAGCCGGTCACCGCCTCGCCCTCGCGGATGGGCACCTGGCGCAGCACCAGGGTGCGGCGGGTCTGGGCCTGGAGCGCCGCCAGCGTCTCCCGCACCGGGCCGGCCAGGGCGTCGATCTTGTTGATGAACACCAGGGTCGGGGTGCCGGCCTCCTCCAGCCGGCGGAACAGCGGGCCGAGCACGCCGGCGCGGGCCGGCGTCGCCTCGCAGACCACCACCGCGGCATCCACTACGGCCAGGGCGCATGCCGCGTCATGGGCGAATTCGACCGAGCCCGGGCAATCCAGTATCGCCCAGGGGTCGCCGAGATGGCTGCCATGGCCGAGCCGCAGCTCCGTGCCCATGGCGCGGGCGGCGGCACGGCGCGGCGCGCCATCAGCCAGCAGCGCGTCGAACAGGGTGGACTTGCCGGCACCCTGCGGGCCGACCAGTGCGATGGACCGGGGCGGTGCCCCGCCGGGTTCTCTGCCGCCGTTGGGCTTCATGGTGTTGTGGTCGGGCATCGGACGCTGCCTCCCGCTTGCGGGGCGGTCGGGGATGGCGCCGGGGTGGCGCGGTCCTCGACCGGCCGGGGCCTTGGTTGACCCTTGCTGCGCGGGCGTCCGGGATCCCGGGGGAAAGCCCCGGGCGCCGCACCGGGCCAGGGTAGCGCCAAGCCGGGCCGGATCGTCCACGGAAATCTGCGCCGGCGCCGCGGGGGTGTGCGGCGGCGACGCAACCCGCCTACCATCGGCCGGAACACGGGAGGATGCCGGATGACCGAAGCGCGGGCGGGGAACCTGGGTGAATACAGTCTGGCGGGAAAGGTCGCCGTCATCGCCGGCGGCAGCAACGGCATCGGCGCCGCGACGGCCCGGCGGCTGGCGGCGGCCGGGGCGACCGTGGCGGTCGGCTACAACACCGGCGCGGAGCGGGCCGCGGCGCTGGTCGCCAGCCTGCCGGGCACCGGACACCTCGCGCTGCGGATGCCGATGGCGGACAGCGCCGCCCTGCGCGCCGCCGCCGCGGAGGTGGAAGCCCGGCTCGGCCGCTGCGACGTGCTGGTGAATTCCGCCGCGACCACCCGCGCGGTGCCGCATGCCGACCTTGACGCACTGGACGACGACCTGATCGACCAGGTGCTCATCACCAATGTCCGCGGGCCTTTCGCCACCATTCGCGCCTTCGCCCCGATGCTGAAGCGGAGCGGCGACGGCATCATCGTGAACATCTCGTCCCTGGCGGCGATCAGCGGCAGCGGCAGCAGCATCATCTACGGCGCGTCCAAGGCGGCGCTCGACACCATGGGGATGTCGCTGGCGCGGGTACTGGGGCCGGAGATCCGGGTGATCTCCATCTCGCCCTCCGCCGTGGCGACCGACTTCGTCCCCGGGCGCAGCCGTGCGGCGGTGGAGAAGCAGGCCGCCGCCTCCCCGCTGCGGAGGGTGACCGAGGCGGATGACGTGGCGCTGGCCATCATGGCGGCGGTGACGCACCTGCGGCTGACCACCGGCAGTGTCATCCTGGTGGATGGCGGCAAGCACCTGTAGCGGCTGGCACGGGGCGTGCTTCGGGCCGGGGCATCTTACCCAGGAGCCAGCCCATGCCCCGCACCATCCAGCTCGCCGCCCGGCCGGAGCCCCTCACCCTGGTGCCGGAGGAGACGGCGCTGATCGTGGTGGACATGCAGAATGCCTATTGCTCGCCGGGCGGCTACATCGACCTGGTCGGTTTCGATGTCTCGGGCGCGGCGCCGGTGATCGAGGAAACCGCCCGGCTCATCGTCGCCTGCCGGGATGCAGGGATCCCGGTGATCTACCTGCAGAACGGCTTCTCCCCCGACCTGCGGGAGGCGGGCGGGCCAGCGGCGCCGGTCTGGCACAAGTCCAACGCGCTGAAATTCATGCGGGCGAACGAGGCCTATGCCGGCAAGCTGATCACCCACGGCACCTGGGACCACGCCATAGTCGAGCCGCTGGCGCCGGAGCCGGGCGACCTGCTGGTGCCGAAGTCGCGCTACAGCGGCTTCGCCGGGACCGGGCTGGAGCAGTTGCTTGCGGCGCGGCGCATCCGCACCCTGCTGGTGGCTGGCGTCGCCACCAATGTCTGCGTCGAGAGCACCATCCGCGACGCCTACCACCGCGAGTTCTTCCCGGTGATGGTCACCGACGCCACCATGGCGGCGGGGCCGGGGGCGCAGGAGGCCACGGAGTTCAACGTGGCGAATTTCTTCGGCTGGCTGACCACCGGGGCGGAGGTCCGGGCGGCGCTGCTGGCCAACCGGTGAAGGGCGGGCCGGGGAGGCGGTGGCCTCCCCGGCCCCGCCGTCAGCGCTGCAACGCCTGGACGATTTCCTGCGTCACCTTCTTCGCATCACCGAACAGCATCATGGTGTTCGGCCGGAAGAACAGCTCGTTGTCCACGCCGGCATAGCCGCTGGCCATGCCGCGCTTGATGAAGAACACCGTCTTGGCCCGCTCCACGTCCAGGATGGGCATGCCGTAGATGGCGCTGGTCTTGTCGGTCTTGGCGGCGGGGTTGGTGACATCATTCGCCCCGATGACGAAGGCCACGTCGGCCTCGGCGAATTCGGGGTTGATCTCCTCCAGCTCCTTGACGTCGTCGTAGGGGACGTTCGCCTCGGCCAGCAGCACGTTCATGTGGCCGGGCATGCGGCCGGCGACGGGGTGGATGGCGTAGGTGACCTCCACGCCCTCCTTCTTCAGCAGCTCGCCCATCTCGCGCAGCACCTGCTGGGCCTGCGCCACCGCCATGCCGTAGCCGGGCACGACGATGATCTTCTGGGCGTTCTTCATGATGTAGGCGGCATCCTCCGGCGAACCGGCCTTCACCGGCGCGCGGTCGGCGGTGCCGGCACCGGGGCCGGCCTCGCCGCCGGTGGTGCCGAAGCCGCCCAGCAGCACATTGATGATGCTGCGGTTCATGCCCTTGCACATGATGTAGGACAGGATGGCGCCCGAGGCGCCGACCAACGCGCCGGTCACGATCAGCAGCAGGTTGCCGATGGTGAAGCCGATGCCCGCCGCCGCCCAACCCGAGTAGCTGTTCAGCATCGAGACGACCACCGGCATGTCCGCGCCGCCGATCGGGATGATGAGCAGGAAGCCGAGCGCGAAGGCCAGCAGCGCGATCAGCCAGAACAGCGCCGCATTGCCGGTGGCGACGAAGGCGACCACCAGCACCACCATCAGGATGCCGAGCGCCAGGTTCAGCCAGTGCTGGTTCGGGAACAGGATGGGCGCGCCGGACATCCGGCCGTCCAGCTTGGCGAAGGCGATCACCGAGCCGGAGAAGGTGATGGCGCCGATGGCCAGGCCGATCGACATCTCGACCAGCGAGGTGCCGTGGATCTCGCCGGCCCGGCCGATGCCGAAGCTCTCCGGCGCGTAGAAGGCCGCCGCGGCGACGAACACCGCCGCCAGGCCGACCAGCGAATGGAAGGCCGCCACCAGTTGCGGCAGCGCCGTCATCTGGATGCGCCGGGCGACCACCGTGCCGATGGAGCCGCCGATCGCCAGGGCCACCAGGACCAGGACGATGCCCCCCGCCCCCATGCCCGGCTTCAGCAGCGTGGCGATGATGGCGATCGCCATGCCGACCATGCCGAAGAGATTGCCCTGGCGGCTGGTCTCGGGGTGGGAGAGCCCGCGTAGCGCCAGGATGAACAGGACCGAGGCAACCAGATAGGCCAGGGTCGAAAGGGTCTGTGCCACGGCCTCAGCTTCCCTTCTTCTTGAACATCGAGAGCATCCGGCGGGAGACGAGGAAGCCGCCGAAGATGTTCACCGAAGCAAGGGTCACGGCGATGAAGCCGAACACCTGGGCGGCGATGCTCTCGCCGAGCCCGGCCGCCAGGATGGCGCCGACCACGATGACCGAGGAAATGGCATTGGTCACGCCCATCAGCGGGCTGTGCAGCGCCGGCGTCACGTTCCAGACCACGTAGTAGCCTACGAAGCAGGCCAGCAGGAAAATGGTCAGCAGCAGCACGAAGGGCTCGGCCGCGGCGGCTACCGGGGCGGCGGCCTCGGCGGCGCGGCGGGCCGCATCGGCCAGCTCCAGCGCACGCTGCGCCGTGGCGCTGGCCTGGTTGGCCAGGTCTGTCGCATTCATGTCGTTGCTTCCTTCGGAAACGCCGGCTGGTTCAACACGCCGGGCCGCGCGGCCCGCCGCGCATCGGATGGCAGGGTCGCAGGGTTCATCAGGCGGCCTGGGCGGGCGCGAAGCTCGGGTGCACCACCGCGCCATCGCGGGTCAGCATGACGCCTTTGACGATGTCATCATCGGCCGGCAGCTTCGGCGCCTTCGCCTCCTTGTCCCAGAAAGTGGTCAGCAGCGTCAGCAGGTTGCGCGCGAACAGCGCCGAGGATGCCGCAGGGATGCGGCCCGGCCAGTTGCTGAAGCCGAGGATCTTCACGCCGTTCCTGGTGGTGACCGACTGGCCCGGCACCGTCAGCGCGACGTTGCCGCCGGCATCCGAGGCGATGTCCACGATGATACTGCCCGGCTTCATGCTGCCCACCATCTCGGCGGTCACCAGGGTGGGCGCCTTGCGGCCCTGGACCAGCGCGGTGGTGACGACGACATCCTGCTTGGCCAGATGGGCTGCCACGACCTCGCCCTGCTTCTTCATGAACTCAGCGCTCATCGGCTTGGCGTAGCCGCCGGCGGTCTGGGCGGCGCGGCTTTCCTCGTCCTCATGGCCGACGAAGGTGGCGCCGAGGGACTTGATCTCCTCCTTCGCCGCCGGCCGCACATCGGTGGCGGAAACCCGGCCGCCAAGCCGGCGGGCGGTGGCGATGGCCTGCAGCCCGGCCACGCCGGCGCCCATCACGAAAACATTGGCGGCGGGGATGGTGCCGGCCGCGGTCATCAGCATGGGGAAACCGCGGTCGAAGGCAGCCGCCGCCTCGATGACGGCACGGTAGCCCGCGAGGTTCGCCTGGGAGGACAGGATGTCCATGGACTGCGCCCGGGTGATCCGCGGCAGCAGCTCCATCGCCCCGGCATCGATGCCGAGCTGGGCGTAGGTCGCGGCCATCTCGGCCGTCGCCTGCAACTGCCCGAGCATCAGCGCGCCGCGCGGAATCAGGGCGAGTTCATCCAACTCGCCCTCGCCGGTGCCGAGCGGGGCGCGGATCTTCAGCACGATGCCGGCGCCGGCCAGGGTGGCGGCCGCGTCGGGCGCGACCTCGGCCCCGGCGGCGGCGTATTCCGCGTCCGGGATGCCGGCGCTGTGCCCTGCCCCTGCCTCGATTGCCACGGTCAGGCCAAGGGCGATGAATTTCTTGACCGTCTCGGGTGTCGCGGCCACCCGCGTCTCGGCCGGCCGGCGTTCCTTCAGGACTGCAAGTCGCATACGGGGGTCCCCCTTCGGGCGCGGAACATGCGGTGCCCGGGCGGGGGTGGCAAGATGGATTGTCCGGCCCGGCGCCACCGGACCGGGCGCGGTGGCACCGAAGCCGCACGGCCGCGCCCCGGGGCGCGGCCGGCTGTCCGGCGCTAGGTGGTGGTCGGGGGGCGCAGGACCGCGGCCGGCACCTTGGCCTCCCGCAATCCGGATGCCTGGCGTTCCGCGAGTTCGGCTTCGGAGAAATCCTCGACCAGCTCGTTGAACAACCGGTGCCAGTTGATGTCCGCCCGCAGCCGCAGGAAGACGCTGCCGAGGCCGATGGCGGCGCGGTCCATCAGCGGGAATTCGCGCGGGATGCGGACGCCGCCCGTACGCTTCAGCCCCTCATGCACCTTGGCCGCCACCTTGCGGCCGTAGGAAAGGTCGTCGGATTCCTGGATCGGCCGCACCCGGTCCTGCACCAGCGGCTCGTACAGGAACCGGGCCCAGAGGCTGAGAACCTCCATGGTGTCCTTCGAGAGGTTGCGGAAGCCCCAGATGCGATAGGCCTCGGCGGCCTTCTCCTCGTCGTGGTCGCGCACCGCCTCGTACAGCATGATGACGCCGCCGACGAAGCTCGGTGGGAACACCCGGATGGTGCCGAAATCGAGCAGGTTGATCCCGTCGCGGTCCGGCCGCACCTGGTAGTTGCCGAGATGCGGGTCGCCATGGATGACGCCGTAACGGTAGAACGGCTTGTACCAGGCACGGAACAGCGCCCTGGCATAGGCGTTGCGCTCTTCCGGCGGCGGGTCTTCCTCCAGCCGCTTGATGATGGGGCGGCCGTCCAGCCAGGTCATGGTCAGCAGGCGGCGGGTGCAATAGGCCTCGACCGGCGTCGGGACCGAAACGCCCGGGGTGTCCCGGAGCATGATGCCGTAGAGCCGCATCTGCGCCGCTTCCCGGAGGTAGTCGAGTTCCTCCCGCAGCCGGTCGCACATCTCCTGGTAGACCTCGCCGTTGTCGAGTGCGCTGTCCATCCGGCGGTAGACGCTCATCGCCAGCTTCAACTGGCGGAGGTCGGCCTCCACCACGCTCGGCATGTCGGGGTACTGCAGCTTGCAGGCCACTTCGGTGCCGTCCGGCAGGGTGGCGCGGTGGACCTGGCCCAGCGAGGCCGCGGCCGCCGCCTCCCGCCCGAAGCTGGAAAACCGGCTTTCCCAGTTGGGGCCGAGTTCGGTGGACATGCGGCGGCGAACGAAGGGCCAGCCCATCGGCGGGGCATTGGCCTGCAGCGTGGCCAGTTCCTGGGCGTATTCCTCCGGCAGGGCGTCCGGCACGGTGGAGAGGAACTGCGCCACCTTCATCAACGGGCCCTTCAGCCCGCCGAGGATGGCCTTCAGGTCCTCCGCATGCGCGGTCTTGTCGGTCTTCACGCCGAAGATGCGCTCCCCGGCCACGCGGGCGGCGATGCCGCCCACCGCGCCTGAGGTCCGCGCCATCCGGCGCAGCTCGCCGAAGATGGTGCTGTCGGGGTTGCGGTCAGACATCGCGTTCGAGCTCGTCGATGAAGCCCGAGATCACGTCCAGCCCGCGCTGCCAGAAGCCGGGGTCGGAGGCATCGAGGCCGAAGGGCGCCAGCAACTCCTTGTGCCGCAGGGTTCCGCCGGCCCGCAGCAGGTCGAGGTATTTCTGCTGGAAGTCCGGCACCGCGCCGTCCCGGTACACGCCATACAGCGCATTCACCAGGCAATCCCCGAAGGCATAGGCATAGACGTAGAAGGGCGAGTGCACGAAGTGCGGGATGTAGGCCCAGTAGACCCCGTAGTCCTCGGTGAAGTCGAAGGCCGGGCCGAGGCTCTCGTGCTGCACCTGCATCCAGATTTCGGCGATGCGGTCGGACGGGATCTCGCCCTTCCGGCGCTCCTCATGCAGCAGCGTCTCGAACCGGTAGAAGGCGATCTGCCGGACCACGGTGTTCAGCATGTCTTCGACCTTGCCGGCCAGCATCATGCGGCGGCGGGCGGGATCGGTCTCGGCGTCGAGCAGGCCGCGGAAGGTCAGCATCTCGCCGAAGACGCTGGCGGTCTCGGCCAGGGTCAGCGGGGTGCCGGAGAGCAGGTAGCCCTGCTGGCCCGCCAGCACCTGATGGACGCCATGGCCCAGCTCATGCGCCAGGGTCATCACGTCGCGCGACTTGCCGTGGTAGTTCAGCAGCAGATAGGGGTGCACCGAGGGCACCGTCGGATGGGCGAAGGCACCACCGGCCTTGCCCGGCCGCAGCGCCGCATCCACCCAGGGGCGGTCGAAGAACCGGCCGCCGATCTCGGCCAGCTCCGGGCTGAAGGCGCGGTAGCTGTCGAGCACGGTCTTCACCGCCTCCGGCCAGGGGATGGTGCGGTCCTGCTCCTGCGGCAGCGGCGCGTTGCGGTCCCAGTGCTGCAGCTTCTCCAGCCCGAGCCACTTGGCCTTCATCGAGTAATAGCGGTGCGACAGGCGCGGGAAGCTGTCGCGCACCGCCGTCACCAGCGCATCGACCACCTCGTCCTCGACCATGTTGGCGCGGTTGCGGCGCTGCCCGGGCGCGGGTAGTGCCGCCAGGTGTCGATGATCTCCTTGTCCTTGGCCAAGGTGTTGGTGATCAGCGAGAACAGCCGCACCTGGCCGCCGAAGGCCGCCGAGACGCCCTTCGCCGCCGCTTCCCGCACCGCGCGGTCGCGGTCGGACAGCTTGTTCAGCGCGGCGGAGACGGTGAGCTCTTCGTCCCCCACCGTCACCGCGCATGCCGGCGATGGTCTCGTCGAACAGCCGGCTCCAGGCGGCGCGGCCGGTGACCTCCTTCTCATGCAGCAGCTTTTCCAGCTCGTCGGAAAGCTGGTGCGGGCGGAACACGCGCAGGTCGCGCAGCCAGGGGCGCCAGCGGGCCAGCGCGGCGCTGCGGCCAGCTTGCGCTCCAGCTCGGCATCCTCCAGCCGGTTCAGCTCCAGGGTGAGGAACAGCAGGTGGCTGCTGATGACCGTCACCCGCTCCTGCAGGGTCTGGTAGAAGCGGCCCATTCGCGGGGTCGGTGGCATCCCCGGCGAAGGTCAGCTGGCCGAAGCTCATCAGCGCGGCCGAGGATTTCCTCGATGCGTTCATAGGTCGGCGATGGCCTCGGCCAGCGCGTCGCCCGAGACGCTGCCGCAGCTTGCCCGGCGTATTTTGCCGCCAGCGCCTTGCGCCTCGGCCTCCGCCCGGTCGAGATCGGCGGCCAGCCGGGGGTCATCGGGCGAGGCGTAGAGGTCCGACAGGTCCCAGACGGGCAACGAACCGCCGGCCTCGCCGGCGCCGGCATCCAGAGGAGAGGAGCACGGCCCGCGAAGGGCCATGGGGGGACGCCCGGCCGCGGCGGAATCCGCGGCGGCACGGGGCGGGATTGATTGGGGCTCGGCTCGGGTCACGCATCTGCATATATGGCGGCGACGGTCGCGGCCAGCCACCAGCGTGCCGGACATGACAGGCAACAGGGCGGAGCGCCGAGATGGCGGAATCAACCCCCCGAACCGGGGCCAGGATGCAGCGCCGCGGCCGGATCGTCGCCGGCAGCGCCGCCGGCACGCCCTGGGGCAGCCTGCCCTGGATGATGCTCGACATGGCGCCGTCGCGGCCCGGACCGGCCGATGCTGCGCGACTGGCGCGACGAGAGTGGCAGCGGCTCAGCTGGGGCGAATTCGGCCGGATGGCGGTCGCCTGCGCCGCCGCCTGGCTGCGCGCCGCCGGGGTGTCATGCCGGGGACCGGGTGCTGCTGGTCAGCGAAAGCCGGCCGGAATTCCGCATCGCCGAGACCGCGGTGATGGCGATCGGCGCCGTACCGTGCCGACCTACACCACCAACACTGTCGACCGACCACGCCCACATCCTGGCCGATTCCGGCGCCCGCGGCGCGATCGTCTCCTCGGCCGCGCTGGCCGAGCGGGTCGCCGGCGCGCGGCCAGCGCCGGGCTGGACCTGCTGGTGGGATGGATGCGCCGCCCGCGCCCGGTGCCGCCGCCCGCACCGTGCCCTGGCCGGAACTGGTGGCGACGCCGGGCGACCTGCCGATGCTGCTGGCCGAGGTCGAGCAGATTCCGGCGGGACGCGCTGGCCTGCCTGATCTATACCTCGGGCACCGGCGGCACGCCGAAAGGCGTGATGCTGCCGCACCGCGCCATGCTGTCGAACCGCGCGGCGTCGCCGCGCTGGCCGAGCCGCTGCATCTCGACGGACGAGTGTACCTGTCCTTCCTGCCGCTGTCGCACAGCTACGAGCATACCGTCGGCTGCTTCCTGCTCCGTCGATGGGGGTCGAAGTGGTGTATTCGCGCGGCGCCGAGCGGCTGGCCGCCGAGTTCCAGGAAGTGCAGCCGAGCATCATCACCGCCGTGCCCCGGCTGTTCGAGGTGCTGCGCGGCCGCATGCTGGCGCAAGTGGAGAAGGAGCCGCGGCTGGCAGCGGCGCTGTTCGACCGGGCGCTGGCGCTCGGGCTGCGGCAGGCGGACGGGCCGCCGCTGACCTGGGCGGAACAGGTGCAGGACGCGGTGCTGGACCGGCTGGTGCGGGACAAGGTGCGGGCGCGGTTCGGCGGCCGGCTGCAGGCGCTGGTCTCCGGCGGGGCGCGGCTGGACCCGGATCTTTCGGGCTTTTTCATCGGCGCTCGGCCTGCCGCTGATCCAGGGCTATGGCCAGACCGAGGCGGGGCCGGTGATCAGCCGTCAACCCGCCGTGGGACAATGTCCGCGCGATACGGTCGGCCATCCGCTGCCAGGCGTGGAGGCGCGGCATCGCCGCGGATGGCGAGCTGCTGGTGCGCGGCCCGCTGGTGATGGACGGCTACTGGGGCAATCCGCAGGCGACCGCCGAGGCGATCCGCCCGGCCGGCGATGCCCAGGCGACGGCCCTGGCTGCACACCGGCGACGTCGCGCGAGATCGAGGATGAGCGGATCATCATCACCGACCGCAAGCGGGACTTCATCAAGACCCTCGGCGGCGACATGGTGAGCCCGGCCAAGCTGGAATGGCTGCTGATGGCCGAGCCCGAGATCGCCCAGGCCGTTGTCGCCGGCGAGGGCCAGCCGGCGGTGGTCGCGCTGGTGGTGGCGGCCGATGGGCACGAGGCGCACCTCGCCGCCGCCATCGGCCGGGTCAATGCTCGGCTGTCGAGCACCGAGCGCATTCGCCGCTGGACGGCGGCGCCGGCCGCCTTCTCGGTGGAGAACGGGCTGCTGACGCCGACCATGAAGGTGAAGCGGCGGGCCGTGGTGGATCGCTACCGCGAGGAGATCAAGGCGCTGTTCCGCTGACAGGGGTGGCTTCCGTGCAGGGAAGCCACCCCCTCCTCGGCCGCGGTCAGCGGGGCTGGCGGGCCGGCATCGGTGCCAGGGCTTCCGGGCTGGCGGTCAGCGCCTCGGCGGCGGCGGTGGCGCGGTCCAGAACGTCGGCGCGTTCCTCGGTGCTCAGCCAGCGATGCAGCAGCCCGCCGATGACCGCACCGATGATGGGAGCCACCCAGAACATCCATAGCTGCTGCAGGGCGATGCCCCCCACCACCAGGGCCGGCCCGGTGCTGCGCGCCGGGTTCACGCTGGTGTTGGTGACCGGGATGCTGATGAGATGAATCAGCGTGAGCGCCAGCCCGATGGCGATCGGCGCGAAGCCGGCCGGCGCGCGGGCCGAGGTGGCCCCCAGGATCACCAGCAGGAAGAAGAAGGTCATCACCACCTCGGTGACGAAGCCCGAGGCCAGGTCGAACCGGCCAGGCGAGGCCGCGCCGTAGCCGTTCGCCGCCAGGCCTTTCACGGTCAGGTCGAAGCCCGGCTGGCCGGAGGCGATGGCGTAGAGCAGGAGCGCGCCGACCGCCCCGCCCACCACCTGCGCGGCGATGTAGGGCAGTGCCTCCCTGGCCTCGAACCGCCCGGCCGCGACCAGCCCGCAGGTGACGGCCGGGTTCAGGTGACAGCCGGAGATATGGCCGATGGCGAAGGCCATGGTCAGCACCGTGAGCCCGAAGGCCAGCGAAACGCCGAGCAGTCCGATGCCTACATCCGGAAAGGCGGCGGCCAGTACGGCACTGCCGCATCCGCCCAATACAAGCCACAGCGTACCGAAGCACTCGGCGACAAGCTTGCGCGACACGTGACGATCCTCCTCCCGCGGCGCCCGGATGGCGGCCTGCGACCGGATGTAACCGTAAACCGTCCTGTTTCCAGAGTTTCCGTTTCTCGCGTGAATTTGTGTCCAGAAGCGAGACGGGATGCCAGCGCAATCCCCGGATGGCCGTTGCCCGCCCGCACCCCATTATCGCGGCATGCCAGACGCCATTCCCGAGGTCAGCCAGATGACCGATCCCGATGCTCCCCGCTGGGCCGCGCTGCTGGCCCGCGACCCCGCCCCGGCCTGCGGCACTTCCTGTACGCGGTCACCACCCAGGGCGTGTTCTGCCGCCCCGGCTGCCCGTCCCGCCCGCCGCTGCGGCGCAACGTCCGGTTCTACCCGGACGCGCCGGCGGCCGAGGCGGCAGGCTTCCGTGCCTGCAAGCGCTGCGACCCGAAGGACGAGCGTGCCGCCATCCATGCCGCCGCCATCCGCGCCGCCTGCGAGCTGGTGGAGGCCAGCGAGGCAACCCCATCCCTGGCGATGCTGGCCGACCGCGCCGGCTACGCCCGGCACCATTTCCTCCGGCTGTTCAAGGAGATCACCGGCGTGACCCCACATTCCTACGCATCCTCCGTCCGCGCCCGCCGGCTGCAGGCGTCCCTGGCCGCCGGCGAGCGCGTCGCCGAAGCGGTGGCCGGGGCCGGCTACGGCAGCGAAAGCCGGGTCTACGGCACGCCCGGCAAGCTGCTCGGCATGACCCCCGGCGCCGCCCGGCGCGGCGGCCAGGGCGAGACCATCCGCATCGCCACGGCGACGAGCGCGCTCGGCCCGCTGATGGTCGGCGCCACCGAGAGCGGCGTGTGCTTCATCGGCTTCGCCGAGGATCTCGATGCGCTGGAGGGCGATGTGCGGCAGCGCTTCCCCAAGGCGCGGATCGAGCCGGCACCGGAGGCCCTGGCCGATACCATCCGCGCGGTGGTCGCCTTCCTCGATGAACCGAAGGCCGCGCTGGCGCTGCCGCTCGACCTGCGCGGCACCGCCTTCCAGCGGCGGGTGTGGGAGGCGTTGCAGGCCATCCCCTTCGGCGAAACGCGGACCTATGGCCAGATGGCGGTGGCGATCGGTGCCCCGAAGGCGGTGCGGGCGGTGGCCCGGGCCTGCGCGCAGAACCACGTCTCGCTGGCGGTGCCCTGCCACCGGGTGGTCGGCGCGAACGGCGACCTCACCGGCTACCGCTGGGGCGTGCCGCGCAAGCGGGCGCTGCTGGCCAAGGAGAAGGCGGGTGGCGGGCGCTGAGCCCGGCAATCAGCCGCCGGCGAGGCCAAGGGCCGGTTCGGCGCCGGCGCAGGGCGCGTAGGGGCTCTCGCGGCACCAGACCGCGAATTGCTCCGGCGACATGGGGCGGCCGAACAGGTAGCCCTGGGCTTCGTCGCAGCCCGCCTGGCTGACGAGGTCCAGCACCTCCGCCGTCTCCACGCCTTCCGCCACCACGCGGTAGCCGAAGTTATGCGACAGCGAGATCATCATCAGGACGAGCGACTGCTTGCGCTGGTCGGCCATGATGTCCCGCATGAAGGTCTGGTCGATCTTCACCACCTGGGCGGGCAGTCGCTGCAGGTAGGCGAGGCTGCTGTACCCCGTCCCGAAATCGTCGATCGCCAGGCGGACCCCGGCGGCCGAGATGGCCTCCAGCATCGCAAGCGCCTTTCCCGCATCCTCCATGACGGCGCTTTCGGTCAGCTCCAGCTCAAGCGACCCAGGTGCGAGCCCGTGCCGCTCCAGGCCGCCGACCATCCGTTCGGCAAAGTCCGGTTCGACAAGATTGGCGGCCGACACGTTCACCGAAAGCTGGAGATCGAGCCCCATGTCCCGCCAGTCCGCAAGCTGCCGCAGGGCGGCCTCCAGCACCCAGGCCGTCGTCGCCTTGGCCATCGAGGTCTGCTCGACGAGCGGGATGAACTCGCCCGGCGAGATATCGCCAAGGGTCGGGTGGCGCCAGCGCAACAGCGCCTCGGCGCCGACGCAGGCGCGTGACGCCAGGTCGATGCGGGGCTGGTAGACCAGCTGCAACTGGCCCGGATTCTCGATCGCCGCGCCGAAGTCGCTGAGCAGGGTGAAGCGGCGCTGGTGGGCCTCGTCCTGGCCCGGGGAATAGACGCCGACCCTGGTTTCCGACCCGCGTGCATCCTGGGCGGCGCTATGGGCCATTCTGAGCAAGTCGCGGGCATCGGCCTGGCCCAGCAGGAAGGGCGCCACCCCGGCGGTCGCGGTGGCAACGAACCGGGAGTTGGTGGTGTCCCGTGCCGCGCTCAGCGCCGCCGCGAGCGAGGCGGTGTAGCTATGCTCCTCCGCGCCCGGGGAGGCCAGGAAGGCGAACTGGGTCACCGCGACATGATAGGCCTTCTGCTTCGGGGCGATGGTCGAGCGGATCGTCCGGGCCATCGTCCTGACCATGTCGTCGAGGTAGGACGGCCCCATCACCCGCACCGCGTTGTCGAGCTGGTCCGGGCTGATGGTGTCCACCAGGACCACGAGCCGTCGCTCGCGGTGCGGGCGGTCCTTGGTCAGGTCCTCGAGGTCGTCGATGAACTGGATGCGGTTCGGCATGCCGCTGAGCGGATCGACCCGGCCGAAGGCATGCTGCAACTCGATCTGCGACATGGCCATGGCCGCCAGGTCCGTCAGGGCAGCAACCTCCGAGGTGGAGACTTCCCGCGGCTCCATCCCGAGCACGCACATTGCCCCGAGGCCGAACCCGTCCCGGGTGGTCAGCGGCGCGCCGGCATAGAAGCGCACGCCGCTCCGGGCAAGGTGGCTGTCCCGGTAGCATGGGTCGGCAAGCAGGTCGGGGATGATCAGGCAACCCACGCTTTCCGCCACCTGGGCGCAGGGCGCCTTCTCGCGCGGGATGGAGGTATGTTCCACGCCAACACGCGACTTGAACCACTGCCGGTCCAGGTCGGTCAGCGAGACCGCGGCGATGGGCAGGCCGAACACCTGGGCCGCCATGCGGGTGATGCGGTCGAAGGCCTCACTGGGCGCCGTGTCCAGCAGGTCGAGTTGGTAGAGGGCATCGAGACGCGCGGCTTCGGCAAGCTTGGACATCGCCTCGATCATATCGGACCCACGCCTCAATCAATTCCCAGAATGCCTCTATTCAACCGTAAGTGCTAATCAATGATGAATACCGGAGAGCGAGTCGGGACCGGTCCCCGAGCATGCCTTGAGGCGCGGCCGGCAGGGATGTTCCCTGACTAGACCGCCTCGACCTCCGCCACCCCCGGCAGCACCTTCATCGCCTGCATCAGCCGCGGCGAGACGTTGAAGCCGCCGGGCAGCGCCAGCTCGACCTCCTGGCCCTCCCCGGTGCGGGCGATCACGACCACCCGGCCCCTGCCCCGGCCCTCGCGCGCCAGCAGCGTGCGGATCGGGTCCACCGCGGCTGCGCCGTCCAGCCACAGGCGGATGCCCTGGCCGACACCCTGGGCGGCCTTCTCCAGACCCTCCATGCCCTGCGCGGTGAGCCGCAGGTTGTCGTTGTCGATCCGCGCCTCGGCGGTCACCACCACGGCCATGCCCTCGGTCAGCAGCTCGCGGCAGGCGTTGAGCACCTCGCTGAACAGCGTCACCTCGAAGCTGCCGGTCTGGTCGGACAGGGTGAGCCAGCACATGCGGCTGCCGGTGCGGGTCGGCCGTTCCTTGGTGGCGACCACGGTCCCGGCCAGCTTCAGCCGCGCCGGGCCGGCCTTGGCCCGCTCGGCGATGGCGACGAAGGGGGTCACGCCAAGGCGCTTCAGCACCGCCTGGTAGGTATCGAGCGGATGCGCCGAGAGGTGGAAGCCCACCGCCTCCGCCTCGAAGCCCAGCTTCTCGAGTTGCGGCCAATCCGGGATGTCGGGCAGCCGCAGCGGCTCCGGCTTGGCGTCGGCGCCGCCGAACAGGCCGATCTGGGCGCTGCCGCGGTCCTCGGCGGCGGCCTGGGCGCGGCGCAGCACCACCTCGGCGCCGGCCACCAGGCGGGCGCGGTTCGGCTCCATGCGGTCGAAGGCGCCGGCCTTGGCCAGGTTCTCCACCATCATCTTGTTCAGCAGCTTGGGGTCCACCCGGTGGGCGAAATCCGCGACGGAGGCGAAGGGGCCGGTGGCGTCGCGGGCGGCGACCAGCGCCTCCATCGCCGCCGCGCCAACCCGCTTCACCGCGGCCAGGGCGAAGCGGATGGCCGGCTTGCCCTCATCCGTCGTCTCCACCAGGAACACCGCGCCGGAGCGGTTGATGTCCGGCGGCAGCACCGGGATGCCGAGCCGCGAGCATTCCTGCATATGGCCGGCCAGCTTCTCGGTCTTGTCGAGGTCGAGGGTCATGGAGGCGGCGAGAAAGGCGACGGTGTGGTTGGCCTTCAGCCAGGCGGTCTGGTAGCTGACCAGGGCATAGGCCGCGGCGTGGGACTTGTTGAAGCCGTAGTCGGCGAACTTCTCCATCAGGTCGAAGATCTCGCCGGCCTTGGCGGCATCGACGCCGCGTTCGGTGGCGCCCTTGGCGAAGATCTCGCGCTGCACCGCCATCTCGGAGCGGATCTTCTTGCCCATGGCGCGGCGCAGCAGATCGGCGGCGCCGAGGCTATAGCCCGCCATGTCCTGGGCGATCTGCATCACCTGTTCCTGGTAGACCATGATGCCGTAGGTCTCGGACAGGATATGGGTGATGGCCGGGTGCGGCGGCTCCCAGGGCTCGCCGGCCTTGCGCTGGCAGTAGGACGGGATGTTGGCCATCGGGCCGGGCCGGTACAGCGCCACGGCGGCGACCAGGTCCTCGAAGCGATCCACCTTCATCTGGCGAAGGCAGTCCCGCATGCCCTGGCCTTCGAACTGGAACACCCCGGCGGCATCGCCCTTGCGCAGCATCTCGAAGGTCCTGGCATCGTCCAGCGGGATGGCGGCGATGTCGATGTCGGTGCCCTGCCCCTTCAGGATCGCCAGCGCCTGCTCGATGACGGTCAGCGTCTTCAGGCCGAGGAAGTCGAACTTCACCAGCGATGCCTGCTCGACGTATTTCATCGAGTACTGGGTGATCAGCCCCTCGGAGCGCGGGTCGCGGTAGAGCGGCACGATGTCGATCAGCGGCTTGCGCCCGATCACCACGCCGGCGGCATGGGTCGAGGCGTTGCGGTAGAGCCCTTCGAGCTGGTTGGCGATCTCCAGCAGCCGCGCCACCTGCTCGTCTCCATCGCGCGCCTGCTGCAGCCGCGGCTCGCCCTCGATCGCCTGGGCCAGGGTCACCGGCTTGGCCGGGTTGAAGGGGATGAGCGAAGCGATGCGATCCACCTGCCCATAGGGCATGCCGAGCACCCGGCCCACGTCGCGCACCGCGGCCTTGGCCTGCAGCTTGCCGAAGGTGATGATCTGCGCGACCCGGTCCGCGCCGTATTCGCGGCGGACGTAGTCGATCACCTGGTCGCGCTTGTCCTGGCAGAAGTCGATGTCGAAATCCGGCATCGAGACCCGCTCGGGGTTGAGGAACCGCTCGAACAGCAGGCCGAAGCGCAAAGGGTCGAGGTCGGTGATCTGCAATGCCCAGGCGGCGACCGAGCCGGCGCCCGAACCGCGGCCCGGACCCACCGGGATGGGCGGCGTCCGCGCCTTGGCCCATTGGATGAAGTCGGCGACGATCAGGAAGTAGCCGGCGAAGCCCATGCTCTCGATGACGCCGAGTTCGTATTCCAGCCGCGTGGTGTAGGGGGTGCGCGCCTCGCCGGCGATGCGCAGGGCATCCAGCCGGCTTTCCAGGCCGCGCCGGGCCATGTCGCGCACCGTCTCGGCCTCGGTCATGCCGGGCTGCACCTTGGGGCACATCGGCAGTTCGGGCTTCCTGGTCTCGGCCATCACCGCGCAGCGGCGGGCGATGGCGAGGGTGTTGTCGCAGGCATCCGGCAGGTCGGCGAACAGCGCGCGCATGGCGGCGGCCGGCTTGAACCAGTGCTCCGGGGTGACGCGGCGGCGCTCGGTTTCCGCCAGCAGCCGGCTTTCGGCGATGCAGAGCAGCGCGTCATGCGCCTCGTGCATCGCCGGCGTGGCGAAATAGACATCGTTGGCGGCGACGATGGGCAGCGCCAGCGCATCGGCCAGGGCCAGCATCGGCGGCTCGATCAGCCGCTCGACGTCGAGGCCGTGGCGATGCAGTTCCACCGCCAGCCGGTCCGGGAAGATCGCCGCCAGCCGGCGCAGCAAGGCCTCCGCCGGGTCGCGCCGCCCCTCGGACAGCAGCCGCCCGATCGGTCCGGTGGTGCCGCCCGTCAGCAGGAAGATGCCGGCCGCATGCTCCTCCAGCGTCGCCAGCGAAATGCACGGGCGCCCGGATGGGTCACTTCCCAGGAAGGACCGCGAGGACAGCCGCTGGAGGTTGTCGAGGCCCTGGGCATCCATCGCCAGGGCCACCACCGGGTCCGGCGGCTGGCGTTCGGCTTCGGGCCGCGGGTCGCTGGCGGTGCGGGACAGCCAGAGCTGGCAGCCCATGATCGGCTGGATGCCCTTGGCCGTGCAGCCCTGGGCGAATTCCAGCGCGCCGAACAGGTTGGCGGTATCGGTCAGCGCCACCGCCGGCATGCCGGCATCCTTCGCCAGGCTGGCCAGCTTCTCCGCCTTGATGGCGCCTTCGGAGAGCGAGTAGCTCGAATGGACGTGCAGGTGGATGAAGCCGGCGGAGTACGATTCGCTCATCCCCTCAACTTATACCAAGTCCTGGTAGCCGTGACTCACGAATGGGCTTCCCCGACGCGGAGCCGATCTGATTCAAGGAGGCGAACATCGGAGGTTCGCCATGGGCCAGCCACTTCCTCTTCGCCCCGACTATGATGGTCCAGCCCTGCGCGCCGCGGCGCGCCGATGCAGAGATGCGGCGCAGGCCCGGCGTCTGTTGGCGCTGGCGGCGATTTTCGACGGCGCCTCGCGCACCGAGGCAGCGCGGATCGGTGCGGTGACGCTGCAGATCATTCGAGACTGGGTCGTGCGGTTCAACGCTATGGGCCCGGACGGCCTGGCCGACCGCAAGCCGCCGGGCTCGCTGCCACGGCTGACCGCCGCCCACCGCGCCGCGCTGACCGCGACGATCGAGGCGGGCCCGATCCCCGCCAGCCATGGCGTAGTGCGCTGGCGGCTGGTCGATCTCGGTCAGTGGCTGTGGGAGGAGTTCCGGGTCTCGGTTTCGAAGCAGACGCTGAGCCGGGAGCTGCGCGCGATGGGCTACCGCAAGCTCTCGGCCCGGCCGCGGCATCATGCTCAGGCTGAGGGCGTCATCGATCCTTTTAAAAGACCTTCCCCTCCCGCCTGGAGGAAGTCGCGCACGAGACGGGCGTCGCCATCAGCGCCATAGAGATATGGTTCGCCGATGAAGCCCGCATCGGCCAGAAGAACAAGATCACCCGCCGCTGGGCTCGCCGTGGCACCCGCCCGGCGGCGGCGCAGGACCAACGCACCGCGTCGATGTATCTCTTCGGCGCGGTCTGCCCGTGGGACGGCAAGGGCGCCGCCGTCGTGCTGCCGTTCTGCAACAGTGCGGCGATGAACGTGCACTTGGTCGAGATCGCCGCCACGGTCGCGCCCGGCAAACATGCGGTGTTGCTGCTCGACCAGGCGGGCTGGCACCTCTCAGATCAGGTGGCAGTGCCGCCCAACATCACCCTGCTGCCGCTGCCGCCGAAATGCCCTGAGCTCAACGTGATGGAGAACGTCTGGCAGTTCATGCGCGACAACTGGCTGTCGAACCGCATCTTCCAGGCCCACGACGACATCGTCGAGCACTGCTGCCGCGCTTGGAACAGCCTCGTCGATCAGCCCTGGCGCATCATGTCCATCGGCCTGCGCGACTGGGCACATGGGTTCTGATCAATGGGATTTGGTATTAGCACGGCGTCTCAGCCCGCCACGACCCGCCCGGCCCGAAGCGTCACCACCCGGTCCATCCGTGCCGCCAGCGCCGGGTTGTGGGTGGCGATCAGCGCCGCCACCCCCTGCCCGCGCACCGCCGTCAGCAACTCGGTGAACACCAGCTCCGCGGTGGCGACATCGAGGTTTCCGGTCGGCTCGTCAGCCAGCAGGATGCGCGGCGCATTGGCCAGCGCCCGGGCTATCGCCACCCGCTGCTGCTCGCCGCCCGAAAGCCGGCCCGGCCGGTGGTGTTCCCGTCCCGTCAGCCCGAAGCTGGCGAGCAGGTGCCGCGCGCGGTCCCGGGCCGCGGCGCGGGTGGTGCCGTTCGCCAGCTGCGGCAGCACCACGTTCTCCTCGGCGGTGAATTCCGGCAGCAGGTGGTGGAACTGGTAGACGAAACCGATGGTGGTGCGGCGGATGGCGGTGCGGGCGTCGTCCGAGAGGGTGCCGGCGGCGCGTCCGGCCAGGTAGACCTCCCCCGCATCGGGCTTTTCCAGCAGCCCGGCGAGATGCAGCAGGGTCGATTTGCCGGTGCCTGAGGGGGCGACCAGCGCGACGATCTCGCCGGCCGCCAGTTCCATGTCGGCGCCGGTCAGCACCGGCAACTCGCCGGCCTCGGTGCGGAAGCGGCGTTCCACTCGGTCCAGCCGCAGCGGCGCCTCACTCATTCCGCAGCGCCTCGACCGGGTCCAGCCGGGCCGCCCGCCAGCTTGGGTACAGCGTCGCCAGCAGCGACAGGCCGAGGCCCATGCCGACCACCTGCACCACCTCCATCGGGTCCACCACCGCCGGCAGCTGCGAGAGGAAATACACCTCCGCGCTGAACAATTCGGTGCCGCTCAGGGATTGCAGGAATTGCCGGATGGTCTCGATGTTCAGGGAGAACACCAGCCCCAGCCCGAAGCCGATGGCGGTGCCGAGCACCCCGATGGAGGCGCCGCAGAGCAGGAAGATCCGCAGGATCGAGCCGCTGGTCGCCCCCATGGTGCGCAGCACGGCGATGTCCCGGCCTTTGTCCTTCACCAGCATGATGAGGCTGCTGATGATGTTGAAGGCGGCGACGATGATGATGAGCGTCAGGATCAGGAACATGACATTCCGCTCGACCTGCACCGCGTTGAAGAAGCTGCTGTTGGCGTCCTGCCAGTCCACGATGCGGACCGGCCGCTGCTCGCCAACGGTGCGGCGGATCTCGAGGTTGATGGGGCGCACCCGGGTCGGGTCCTCGACGAAGACCTCGATCTGGGTCGCCGCGCCCGGTGTCTGGAAGAACAGCTGCGCCGCTTCCATGGGCAGGTAGACGAAGCTGCTGTCGTATTCGTTCATCCCGACGCTGAACACCGCCGCCACCCGGTAGGCCCGCACCCGTGGCAGGGTGCCGAGCACGGTGGTGCGGCCCTGCGGCGAAACCAGGGTGATACGGTCGCCGATGCCGACCCGCATCTTGGCGGCGAGGCCGCTGCCGATGACAATGGCGTCCTCGCCGCCGAAATCATCCAGCGAGCCGCGCATGATGTTGCCGGCGATGATCGCCTTGTCCCGCAGATCATCCGGCGCGATGCCGCGCGCCAGCCCGCCGGAGGCGCCGCCCTGCTCGCTGGTCAGCAGCACCTGGCCCTCGACGATGGGCGTTGCCGCCACCACGCCGGGCACCCGGCGAATGGCCTCGGCGACCGGGTCGTAGTCCCGCATCGGCCCGCCTTCCGCGGCATAGACCCCCATGTGGCCGTTCAGCCCGAGAATGCGGCCGAGCAATTCCTGCCGGAAGCCGTTCATCACGCTCATCACGATGATCAGCGTGGCGACGCCGAGGGCGATGCCCACCAGGGAGAAGATGGCGATGACCGAGACGAAGCGCTCTCCCTTCCGGGCGCGCAGGTAGCGGAAGGCGACGGTACGCTCGAAGGGGCTGAACATGCGGCGGGTCAGCCGGCCTTGATGCGGGCAATGGCGTCCTCGGCGGACAGCTCCAGCCGCTCGCCGGTGGCACGGCGCTTCAGCTCGACCTTGCCGGCGGCGGCACCGCGCGGGCCGATGATGGCCTGCCATGGGTAGCCCATCAGGTCAGCATCGGCGAATTTCACCCCGGCGCGCTCCGGCCGGTCGTCGTAGACCGCATCGGGGTCGAAGGCGGCATAGACCCGGTCGCACAACGCATCGGTGCCGGCATCGCCCTGCTTCAGGTTCAGCACCGCCACCTTGAAGGGCGCCACGGCATCCGGCCACTTGATGCCGGCCTCGTCGTGGTTGGCCTCGATGATGGCGCCGACCAGCCGGGAGACGCCGATGCCGTAGCTGCCCATCTCGGGCACCACCATCTTGCCGTCCGGGCCACTGACCTGCAGCCCCATGGCCGCGCTGTACTTGGTGCCGAAGTAGAAGATATGGCCGATCTCGATGCCGCGGGCCGAGACCTGGCGCTCGGCCGGGACCTGCGCCCAGGCGGCCTCGTCGTGCTTCTCGTCCGTCGCGGCGTAGCGGCTGGTCCAGAAATCCATGATGGGCGAGAGGTCGCCATCGTAGTCGATGGGCTGGGACAGCGCGTCGAATTCCAGCAGGTCGCGGTGCAGGAAGACCTGGCTTTCGCCGGTCTCGGCCAGGATCAGGAATTCATGGCTGAGGTTGCCGCCGATCGGCCCGGTATCGGCCTGCATCGGGATCGCCTTCAGCCCCATCCGCGCGAATGTCCGCAGGTAGGACACGAACATCTGGCGGTAGGATTTCTGCGCCCCGGCATAGTCCAGGTCGAAGCTGTAGGCGTCCTTCATCAGGAATTCGCGGCCGCGCATGACCCCGAAGCGCGGGCGCACCTCGTCCCGGAACTTCCACTGGATGTGGTAGAGGTTGCGCGGCAGGTCCCGGTAGGACTTGGCATAGCTGCGGAACAGGTCGGTGACCATTTCCTCGTTGGTCGGGCCGAACAGCATATCCCGGTCGTGCCGGTCCTTCAGGCGCAGCATTTCCGGGCCATAGGCGTCGTAGCGGCCGCTGGTGCGCCAGAGGTCGGCGGTCTGGATGGTCGGCATCAGGATTTCCTGGGCGCCGGCACGGTCCTGCTCCTCCCGGACGATCTGCTCGACCTTCTGCAGCACCCGCCAGCCGAGCGGCAGCCAGGCATAGATGCCGGCGCTGGTCTGCCGGACCATGCCGGCCCGCAGCATCAGCCGGTGCGAGGCGATCTGGGCGTCCGCCGGGGTTTCCTTGAGGGTCGGCAGAAAGGCGCGGGAGAGGCGCAAGGCAGGCTCCTGGAAGCTCGGGCAGCCCGATCGGGGCCGATGGGCGCCGGAGACTAGGGGCCAGCCGGCCGATCCGCCAGGGGCAAGGCGTGCGCCACCATGGACATCTCCCGCAGCGCGGCAAGGTCGAAATTTTCTTTCGATGCTGCGGTGCAATACGCACCAATCCGAAAGATTTTTATCGATCGGCGTTGGATATGTCTTTGACATCCGCGCCCGGTGGGCTAGACAAAAAAAGGGCCGCACCCGTGGGGGTACGGCCCGAGTTTAGGGAGGAAACGCCAGTCACACGGCAGAAAGAGGACCAACCCTCTTCCTGTCAGTATGTTGGCGCCAGCGACCAACGCGGCACAACCTCAATCGATGCCGCGATCGCTGAAAAAAAGGGCTGCCAGACACCACCCGCACAATAAGAAAGCGACATCGGCCTCAAAGCTGAAAAGTCGCTCATTTTTCGGGCATCGCCAGCCAGCCGGTGCGGAAGCTGAGCCATTCGCTGTCAATCAGCAGATACACGCCGAACCACAGCACCGTGGTGACAGCCGTGGTGATCACCACCTTGCGCCATAGCTGCGGCTGTTCCGGCGTGCCGCGCCAACCGCTCTCGGGGTCGCCCGCCGGCTCGGGGCGCGTGCCGAGCGGCAGGACGGCGAACAGCGCCACCCACCAGATGAGAAAATAGACGACGATACCGCTGATCCAGCCCATCAGCCTTGTGTGGCGCCGCCCGGGCGCCACTGCAAGGCCGGAGGTTGGCTTTCCCCCGGCCTTGTTGCGGGATCAGACCCGCAGCAGATGCACCTCGACGTTCGGCCGCTTGCGCAGGCGCCGGCCGATCGCCTTGCGGAGCACCGAACGGGCCGCCTCGCGCAGCGCGTCATCCTCCCGCCGCAGGCCGTTGGGCAGGTCGCCCACGGCGCGCGTCAGGTCGGCGGCAAGCTGCATCGATTCCTGGTCGCCATTCTCGAACAGCCCGGGTGCCGAGACCTGCGGCGTGCCGAGCACCCGCCCGGCGCCATCCACCGCGAAGGATGCGACCACCACGCCGTTGAACAGCATGCGCCGCCGCGCCGCCAGCACCCCGCCCGAAAGCGGCAGCAGCCGGCCGTTGTCTACCGCGAGGCGGCCAGTCGGCACGCCCTCCACCACATCCGGCCTGCCAGGCGAAAGCCGCAGCACATCGCCGTCCTCGACCATCATGGGGATGGCCTGCAGAGACTTGGCCAGCGCCGCATGCTCGGTCAGGTGGCGCCACTCGCCATGCACCGGCACGGCGTATTTGGGCCGCACGAGCTGGTAGAGCCGCCGCAGCTCATCCCGCGCCGGATGGCCGGAGACGTGCACCATGTGGTCGTCGGCGGTCATGATGCGGCAGCCGCGGCGGGCTAGCTCATCCTGGAGGCTCAGGATGCCACGCTCGTTGCCGGGAATCATGCGGGAGGAGAAGATGACCGTATCGCCCTCCCCCAGGGCAATGGCGGGGTGGGTATCCGCGCCGATCTTGGCCAACGCAGAACGTGGCTCGCCCTGGCTGCCGGTGCAGATGATCAGCAGGTTGTCGTCGGGAACGAAGCCGGCCTCCTCCTCGGACAGGAAAGGCTCGACGCCGGTCAGGTAGCCGCATTCGCGGGCCGATGCCTCGGCGTTGCGGAGCGATCGGCCGAACAGCGCCACCTGACGCCCGGCCGCCTGGCCCGCGAGGGCTACGCTCTCGACGCGGGCGACATTGGTCGCGAAGCAGGCCACCGCCACCCGGCCGCGCAGGCCGCGGATGATGGCGGCGAGGTTGCGCCGCACCTCCGCCTCGGACCCGGAATGGCCCTCGACCAGCGCATTGGTCGAGTCGCAGACCATGGCCAGCACACCTTCGTCGCCCAGCCGGGCGAAGGCGGCCTCATCGGTCGGCAGGCCGATCAGCGGGTCGGGGTCCAGCTTCCAGTCGCCGGTATGCAGCACCAGCCCATGCCGGGTACGGATGGCGACGGCCTGGGACTCGGGCACGGAATGGGCGACGCGGATGAACTCCAGGTCGAAGGGCGCCACATTCACCCGGCCACCGAGCGGAATGGTGGTGACTTTCGCCTCCCCGCCGAGCCCGGCCTCGCCGAGCTTCCGCCGCAGCACCGAGGTGACGAAGGGGCTGGCGTAGATCGGGCAGCGCAGCATCGGCCACAGATGCGCGACGGCACCGACATGGTCCTCATGTGCGTGGGTGATGACCAGGCCCACCAGCCGGTTCCGGCGCTCGGACAGCCAGACCGGGTCGGGGACCATGACCTCGACCTCCGGCATCTCGGACCCGCCGAAGCCGATGCCGCAATCGATGGCGAGGTAGTGGCCATCGCAGCGATAGACGTTGAGGTTCATTCCGATCTCGCCGGTCCCGCCAAGCGGGATGAAGGCAAGATCGTCGTCCGTATCCAGTACGGCCGAAGCCATGAAATCGTTCATTCCTATCTTCTAGGGCATAGTCGTGCAGACTTCGCCCCAGCCTTTCATTCCCTGGGCATTCCATGAGCGAGCAACCACCCCGATGCGGGGCCTGCTCCAGCCGGAATCGCGTTAGGGGGTTTTCCCCGAAATGGGGGCCGGGTTGCGATCCGCCAACAGCCGAAGTCCCTCAAGCGTGAGATCGGGGTCGACCCGTTCGATCACCGGCGTCCCTTCGGCCAGCAGCGGGGCCAGGCCGCCGGTGGCGACCACCTTCATCCGGGCCTCCCGTTCCGCGCGGATACGGCCGATGATCCCCTCGATCAACCCGACATAGCCCCAGAAGATACCGGACTGCATGGCCGAAACGGTATCCCGGCCGATGATCGCCTGCGGCCGGCCGATGCCGATGCGCGGCAGCCGGGCCGCCGCGGCGTGCAGCGCCTCCAACGAAAGATTGATGCCGGGCGCGATCACGCCTCCGACATAGCCGCCGTCCTCATCCACCACGTCGAAGGTCGTCGCGGTACCGAAATCCACGACGATCAGCGGCCCGCCATAATGCCGGTGGGCGGCCAGCGAGTTGAGCAGCCGGTCGGCCCCCACCTCCCCCGGCCGGTCCACCCGGATCTCGAACCCCCAGTCGAGACTGGCACGGGCCACCAGCGGTTCCGCCAGGAACCATTCCCGCGCCAGCCGCCGCAGGTTGTACAGCGCGGCCGGAACCACGGTACCGATGACGCAGCGGTCGATATCGGTGGGCTTCAGGCCGGAGAACTGGAACAGCGCCAGCAGCCAGACGGCATATTCGTCCGAGGTGCGGTCGGCCCGGGTGGCGATCCGCCAGCGGCCGCGCCATTCCGTGCCGTCATGCACGGCGAAGACCACATTGGTGTTGCCGGCATCGATGGCCAGCAGCATCAGCCTTCCCCCGGGGCGCTGATCTCGCCGGCGCGGATCATGTGCGTACGGCCGTCCGCCACCAGCAGCAGGCTGCCGTCCTCGGCGAGGCCGGCGAAAGTGCCGCCGGTGACCGGGCCGCCCCGCAACTCCAGCGGCGCACCGACCGCGGGGCCGAAGCCGGCCCATGCCGCGCGGACGGGGGCGAAACCCTCGGCCGCCTGCCGGCCGCACCAGTGGTCCAGCCGGCAGATCAGCCGCGCGGCGAAAGGCTCCGGCGCCACCGCTCTACCGAGGCAGGCGGTCGGCCGGTCCGGCAGCGCCGGTGCATGCGCCAGGTTCACCCCGATGCCGAGGCAGAGCCAGGCGAGGCTGCCATCCGGCGCCAGCGAGGTTTCCGCCAGGATGCCGGCAAGCTTGGCGCCGTGGCGCAACAAGTCGTTCGGCCATTTCAGCCGCAGCGCGGCCGGTTCCGGATCGACTTCGCGGGCCGCCTCGACCAGCGCCACCCCAGCCAGCAGCGCCCACTGAGCCGAAGCACGCGCCGGTCCGTCTGGTCGCAACAGCACGGACAGATAGAGATTGCCAGGTGGCGAGGCCCAGCCTCGCCCCGATCGGCCACGCCCCGCGGTCTGGCGGAGCGCCAGCACGGCAAGACCGGCAGCCTCCCCCGCCTCCGCGGCACTGGCGATCCGGTCCGAGGTGCTGGGCAGCGCCGCATGCACCTCAAGCCGCCAGCCCGCCGGCAACGGCCCGGGATCGGCCGGTATCACCCCAGCAGCGCCGCCGCCGCCGCCTGCGCCGCCGCCAGCATCGGCGCCGGCCAGATCCAGAACAGCAGGGTGAACAGCCCGGTGCCCGCCATGACGATGCTAAGGCTGGCCGAGGGACGGTCCAGCACGCCCACCGCCTCGTCGAAGTACATCACCTTGATGACGCGCAGGTAGTAGTAGGCGGCGACCACGCTGGTCAGCACGCCGATGACCGCCAGGGTCCAAAAGCCGCCCTGCACGGCCGCAAGGAACACGTAGAGCTTGCCGAAGAACCCGGCCAACGGCGGGATGCCGGCCATCGAGAACATGAAGATCGCCATCCACATCGCCGTGGCCGGATCGGTGCGGCCGAGGCCGGCGAGATCCTCGATCCGCTCCACCGCACGGCCCTGCCGGCGCATCGCCACCAGCACCGCGAAGGTGCCGAGGTTCATGAAGACATAGATCGCCATATAGACCAGCAGGCCGCGCAGCCCGAGGTCGCTGCCGACCGCGAGGCCCATCAGCGCGTATCCGACATGGCCGATGGAGGAATAGGCCATCAGCCGCTTCAGGTTGGTCTGGCCGATCGCCGCAAAGCGCCGAGGATCATCGACGCCATGGACACCAGCAAGATGATCTGCTGCCACTGCGCCACCAGCTCGCCGAAGGGCCCGAGCAGCACCCGCGCCAGCAGCGCCACCGCGGCGACCTTGGGGGCGGAGGCGAAGAAGGCGGTCACCGGGGTCGGCGCACCTTCATAGACATCCGGCGTCCACATGTGGAACGGCACCGCGGATACCTTGAAGGCCAGGCCGACGATGACGAAGACGATGCCGACCACCACGCCCGCGGACACGCCCTCGCCGCCGATGAAGGCAACGGCCAGCCGGTCGAAGTTGGTGGTGCCGGCGAAGCCATAGACCAGCGAGGTGCCGTACAGCAGCAGGCCCGAAGCCAGCGCGCCGAGCACGAAGTACTTCAGCCCCGCCTCGGCCGAGCGCGCGTTGTCCCGGTTGAAGGCGGCGATGACGTACAGCGGCAGCGACAGCAGCTCGAGGCCCAGGTACAGCGCCATCAGGTCGTTGGCCGAGATCATCATCAGGCCGCCAAGGCTGGCGAACAGCACCAGCACCGGATACTCGAAGCGGCCCAGCCCTTCCCGCTCGTTGAAGTCGAGCGACAGCAGCAGGGCGACGGCGGCCGCCCCCAGGGTCAGGATCTTCATGAAGCCGCTGAAGGCGTCTGCCACGTAGTGCCCGCCCAGCGCGATTCCCTCGCCCTGGCCGAGCACCAGCACGGCGGTCAGCAGCAGGGCGCCGATGGTGCCCATGGTGATGGGGAAGAAGGTTTCCTTCTTCGGGATAACGCCGATCAGCAGCAGCAGCAGCCCGGAACAGGCCAGCACCAGCTCTGGCAGGGCAAGGGTCCAGTACATGGGCTTACATTCCCGCCAGACGGCTGAGGCTCAGCGCGGCTTCGTGCCGCACCAGAAGCGCGGCTACGGTTGCCTCGAAGAAGGAGAGGAAAGGCTGTGGATAGACGCCCATCCAGAGAGTCAGGGCGATCAGCGGGGCGAACACCGCGTATTCCCGCGGGCTGAGGTCGAGCAGCATGCGCAGGTCGTCCCGGGTGATCTTGCCGAAGGAAACCCGGCGGTACAGCCACAGCATGTAGCAGGCACCGAGCACCATGCCGCTGGCGGCGCCCACTGCGATCCAGGGATTGACCTGCCACGCCCCGACGATGACCAGGAACTCCCCGACAAAGTTCGCCAGGCCCGGCAGGCCGACGCTCGCCATGGTGAAGAACAGGAAGATCATCGCATAGGCCGGCATGATCCCGGCGACACCGCCGTAGCGCAGGATATCGCGGCTATGAACCCGGTCATAGAGCACGCCGACGCAGAGGAACAACGCGGCCGAGACCACGCCATGCGCCAGCATGGTGAACAGCGCGCCGGACAGCCCCTGCTCGTTGAAGGTGAAGATGCCGAGGGTGACGATGCCCATATGCGCCACGGAGGAATAGGCGATGAGCTTCTTCATGTCCTCCTGCGCCAGGGCGACGAGGGAGGTGTAGACCACCGCGACGATCGACAGCACGAATATCAGCGGTGCGAAATCGGCGCAGGCCTCCGGCAGCAGCGGCAGGCTGAAGCGCAGGAAGCCGTAGGCGCCCATCTTCAGCAGCACGCCGGCCAGGATGACGGAACCGGCGGTCGGTGCCTCGACATGGGCATCCGGCAGCCAGGTATGCACCGGCCACATCGGCACCTTCACCGCGAAGGAGGCGAGGAAGGCGAGGAATATCCAGGTCTGCGCGCGCGCGTGGGACCCCGAAGCTCGAACAGCTCGGGGATGTCGGTGGTGCCGGCGTTGTACCAGAGGTACAGGATCGCCAGCAGCATCAGCACGCTGCCGAGCAGGGTATACAGGAAGAACTTGAAGGCCGCGTAGACCCGCCGCCCGCCGCCCCAGATGCCGATGATGAGGAACATCGGGATCAGCACGGCTTCGAAGAAGACGTAGAAGACGATGAAGTCGAGGGCGCAGAACATCCCGACCATCATCGTCTCGAGAACCAGGAAGGCGACCATGTACTCGCGCACCCGGGTACTGACCGATTCCCAGGATGCCAGGATGCAGATCGGCGTCAGCGCGGTCGAGAGCAGGACGAACAGCACCGAGATGCCGTCGACCCCCATGTGGTAGCCGACGCCGAATTCCGGCAGCCAGTCCAGGCGTTCCTCGAACTGGAAATCGGCCGTGGTGCGGTCGAAGCCGGCCCAGAGGATCAGGCGACAGCAGGAAGACGATCAGGCTGGTCCAGAGCGCGGTCCAGCGGGCGTTGCTGGCAACCACCGCCTCCTCGCCGCGGACGGACATGATGATGGCCGCGCCCGCCAGCGGCAGGAAGGTCAGCAGCGAAAGCAGCGGAAAGCCGGCGGCGTTCATTCTCAGCGCCCGATCAGGAAGAGTGTGACGAAGAGGACGAGGCCGATGATCATCGCGAAGGCATAGTTCGCCACCCGCCCGGTCTGGATGCGGACCGCGCCACGTGCCGCCCCGGCCGCCAGACTGGCCGCGCCGTTGGGCATGCCGTCGATGATCCGGGCATCGCCCACCTTCCAGAGCTGCATCGCAAGGCCGCGGGCGGGCCGGACGAAGATCGGCATCGTAGAGTTCGTCGAAATACCACTTGTTCAGCAGGAACAGGTAGATCCCGCGGAAGCTGGTGGCGAGCCGCGCCGGGATGCCGGGTGCCAGCATGTACAGCACATAGGCCAGCACGATGCCGACGATGCCGACCACGGTCGGCGCCAGCGGCACCCATTCCGGCACTTCATGCATGGCGTGCATGATGTGGTTGCCCGGGCCGGTGAAGATGGCCGCGCCCCAGAAGGCCTGCTCATGCTCGCCGATGAAGAACGGGGCGAAGATGGCGCCGGTCAGGATCGCGCCGGTCGCCAGCACCAGCAGCGGCACCAGCATGACGGCCGGGCTTTCGTGCACGTGCTCCATGGTGTGGTGGTCGGCGCGTGGCTTGCCGTGGAAGGTCAGGATCAGCAGGCGCCAGGAGTAGAAGGCGGTGAGGAAGGCGGCGAGGATGCCGCAGACGAAGGCATAGGTGCCCACCGCGCTATGCGCCGCGAAGGCCGCCTCGAGTATGGCGTCCTTCGAGTAGTAACCGGCGAAGAAGGGAATGCCGGCCAGCGCCAGGCTGCCGATCCACATGACGGCATAGGTGACGGGGATCCTGGTCCAGATGCCACCCATGCGGCGGATGTCCTGCTCATCCGACATGGCGTGGATCACGCTGCCGGCGCCGAGGAACAGCAGCGCCTTGAAGAAGGCGTGGGTGAACAGGTGGAAGATGGCCACCTGATAGGCGCCGACGCCGATGGCGAAGAACATGTAGCCGAGCTGCGAACAGGTGCTGTAGGCGATGATCCGCTTGATGTCGTTCTGCACGCAGCCGATGGTCGCGGCGAAAAGCGCGGTGGTCGCGCCGACCACGGTGATGATCGCCAGGGCAACCGGCGCGTATTCCAGGATCGGCGACATCCGCGCCATCAGGAAGACGCCCGCGGTGACCATGGTCGCGGCATGGATGAGCGCGGAAACCGGCGTCGGACCCTCCATCGCGTCCGGCAGCCAGGTATGCAGGCCGATCTGCGCCGACTTGCCGCAGGCGCCGAGGAACAGCAGCACGCCGATCAACTCCAGCGCCGGCAGGCCGCCGAACCGGGTCTCGGTGTGGCGGGCGGCGGCGGCGAAGATCGTGTCGAATTCGATGCTGCCGAAGACGTGGAAGGTGAGCGCCAGGCCCAGCATGAAGAACACGTCGCCGACGCGGTTGACGATGAAGGCCTTCATCGCCGCGCGGTTCGCGCTTTCGCTGGTCGTACCAGTAGCCGATCAGCAGGTAGCTGGCGAGGCCGACGCCTTCCCAGCCGAAGAACAGCTGAGCAGGTTGTCCGCCGTCACCAGCATCAGCATCATGAAGGTGAACAGGCTGAGGTAGGCGAAGAACCGCGCCGGTCGTCGCGTCATGCGACATGTAGCCGACCGAATACAGGTGGATCAGCGTCGAGATGAAGGTGACCATGGCCACCATCACCACGCTCAGCGTGTCGTAGCGCAGCGCCCAGGAGAACTCGAGGCCGCCGACATCCATCCAGGTGACGATGGGCATGGTGGTCGGCAGGCTGCTGAAGGCGACCTGGCCGAGAAGCCAGGATGCCGCAGGCGGCGGCCAGCGCCATGAAGAACACGGTGGACCACTGCGCCGCGCGGTCGCCGAGCCAGCGGCCTAGGAAACCGCTGAGGCATGCCCCGAGCAGTGGGAAGAAGATGGCGCCGACGAACATGGGTTCAGCCCTTCAGCGTCGAGATATCCTCGACCTCGATCTGCCGCGATTGCGGAAGTAGATGACGAGGATGGCGAGCCCGATCGCTGCTTCCGCCGCCGCGACGGTGAGCACGAACATGGCGAAGACCTGGCCGTTCAGGTCGCTCAGCCAAGCGGAGAAGGCCACGAAGTTGAGGTTCACCGAGAGCAGGATCAGCTCCACGCACATCAGGATGACGATGACGTTCTTGCGGTTGAGGAAGATGCCGAAGATGCCGACCACCAGCAGGATGGCGCCGACCGTCAGGTAGTGGGCAAGGCCGATGGTCATCTCAGTGGTGCCCCCCATGGCCGGCGTCATGCGTGACCGCGGGCTTCTCAGCCTCGGGCTCTGGCGGGCGGCGGATGCCGAGGGTGCCGATGCCGGCGCCGGTCGGCACCTGCTCCAGCACCACCGAGCCGGTGCGCGAAACCTGCGCGCCGATATTCTGCCGGCGGCTCGTCGGGTTCGGCCGGCGGCGTCAGCACGATCGCGCCGATCATCGCCACCAGCAGGACCAGGCCGGATGCCTGGAACAGGTAGACGTAGTCCGTGTAGAGCACGCGCCCGAGCGCCATGGCGTTGGTGACCTCGCCGCCCGGGTTGGGCGACAGCCGCAGCTCATTGGCCTGCCCGGCGAAGGTCCAGGTGCCGAGCACCAGCACCAGCTCCAGGAACAATATGCCGCCGATGATGGCGCCGATCGGGGCATACCGCTGGAAACCTTCACGCAACCGGGCGAAGTCGACGTCCAGCATCATCACCACGAACAGGAACAGCACCGCGACCGCGCCGACGTAGACGATGACCAGGATCATCGCCAGGAACTCCGCCCCGGCGATCAGGAACAGCGCCGCCGCGTTGAAGAAGGCAAGGATCAGGAACAGCACGCAGTGCACCGGATTGCGTGCGGTGACCACCATGACCGCGGAAGCGATCAGGATGGCCGCGAACAGGTAGAAGGCGAGCGCGGCGATCATCGGGCGTTCCGCTTCAGCGATAGGGGCGCGTCGAGTTCGAGCCGCTTGGCCAGCTCCGGCTCCCAGCGGTCGCCGTTCGAGAGCAGCCGGTCCTTGTCGTACAGCAGCTCCTCCCGCGTCTCGGTCGGAGAACTCGAAGTTCGGGCCCTCGACGATGGCATCGACCGGGCAGGCTTCCTCGCACATGCCGCAATAGATGCACTTGGTCATGTCGATGTCGTAGCGCGTGGTGCGGCGGCTGCCATCCTCGCGCGGCTCGGCTTCGATGGTGATGGCCTGGGCCGGGCAGATCGCCTCGCACAGCTTGCAGGCGATGCAGCGTTCCTCGCCATTCGGGTAGCGGCGCAGCGCGTGTTCGCCCTTGAAGCGCGGGCTGATCGGCCCCTTCTCGTAGGGGTAGTTGATGGTCGCCTTCGGCTTGAAGAAATACTTCAAGCGTCAACGCCATGCCGGAGACGAGCTCGGTCAGCAGCAGGCTACGGGCGACGCGGTCGAGGGTTGCCATTGTCGGGATCCTTAGGCCGGAAGCCAGCCGGAGAGCTTCAGCACGGCCGCGGTGAGCACCAGCCAGACCAGGCTGAAGGGCAGGAACACCTTCCAGCCGAGCCGCATGAGCTGGTCATAGCGGTAGCGCGGGAAGGTCGCGCGCACCCAGATGAAGACGAACAGCAGCAGCGCGATCTTCAGCGCGAACCAGACGCGGCCCGGGAATCCAGGTGAACGGCTCCGATATGCGACCGGCGGCATGCCAGCCACCCAGGAACAGGATGACGGTCAGCGCCGACATCAGGATCATGTTCGCGTATTCGCCGAGGAAGAACAGCGCGAAGGACATGCTGCTGTATTCGACGAAGAAGCCGGCCACCAGCTCGCTCTCGCCCTCGGGCAGGTCGAAGGGGGCGCGGTTGGTCTCGGCCAGTGCGCTGATGAAGAAGATGATGAACATCGGGAACAGCGGGATGACAGAACCACAGCCGCTGCCTGCGCCCGCACGATATCGGTCAGGTTCAGCGAGCCGACGCAAAGCAGAACGGTGACGATGACGAAGCCGATCGAGACTTCGTAGCTGACCATCTGCGCCGCGGAACGCAGCGCGCCGAGGAAGGCGTACTTCGAATTGCTGCGCCCAGCCGGCGATGATGACGCCATAGACGCCAAGCGAGCTGACGGCGAACAGGTAGAGGATGCCGACATTGATGTCGGCGATCGCCCAGCCGTCCTGCACCGGGATCACCGCCCAGGCGAGCATCGCCAGCATGAAGCAGCAGGATCGGCGCCAGCACGAACAGGAAGCGGTTGGCGCCCGAAGGAATGATGGTTTCCTTCATCAGCATCTTGATGGCATCGGCGAAGGGCTGCAGCAGGCCGAATGGCCCGACGACGTTCGGGCCACTTGACGCAACTGCATCGCCGCCAGCACCTTGCGCTCCGCCAAGGTCAGATAGGCAACTGCCGAGCAGCACCGGCACCAGCAGCGCCAAGGTTTGCGCGACCGTGATCGCCAGCACGCCGAGCGGCGAGGCGAGAAATCCATCCATCCGCGCCTACTCCGCAGCCTGGGGCAGATAGGTCGCGCGCATTCCGCCATGGTGGCGGAGGCGCGGCTGATGACATCCGCCTGCCAATAGTTGGTCACCGGCGAAACGAAGACGGCATCTGAGATCGCCATTGGGTCGCCCGCCGGGCCGGTGGTGTCCGCACAGCCATGCGGCTCGAAGCCGTCGGTTGGCGAAAGACCGGATTTACCTCGACCAGCCGGCGCCCGCAGCCCGTCCAGCCAGTCGTAGGGCAGCCGCGCGCCGAGCACCTCGCTCGCGGCACGGATGATCTTCCAATCCTCCCGTGCCTCGCCCGGCGGGAACACCGCCAGCCGGCCGCGCTGGACCCGGCCCTCGGTATTGACCCAGGTCGCGTCCTTCTCGGTATAGGCCGCGCCGGGCAGGATCACATCGGCCCGCGCTCGCGCCGGCCTCGCCATGGTGGCCCTGATAGACCACGAAGGTCCCGTCGGGCACCGAAGGCAGCTCCGCGCCCAGCAGCCACAGCCCCTCGACGATCGGCCGCTCCAGCATGCCCCGGTCTGGCCGCCTACGGAGGAAGCCAAGGTCGAGCGGCGCCACCTGGCCACCGAACTGGTGCAGCAGGTTGAAGCCGTGCCAATCCGCCTGCAGCATGTTGTTCTGCGCGGCGATCTGCCACGCCGCCGCCAGCACCGCCGCGCCATCCTCGCGCGACAGCGCCCCGCGACCGAGGATCAGCATCGGCCGCTTGGCGTCGCGCAGGACCTCGTTGAAGCGGTGGCTGCCGCCGGCCAGGGCACGCAGCGTCGCGCCGCCCTCGCCCAGCCAGTCATGGCCATAGGTCAGGTCGAGCCCGCGCGGCCCGATGAAGCCGATCGGGAAGTTGCCCGCCACCACCCGCTTGCGGATGCGCGCATTCAGCACCGGCGCCTCAAGCCGCGGGTTGCTGCCGATGATCAGCAGCGCATCCGCCTCCTCGATGCCGGCGATGCGCGGTGTTGAAGGGATAGAAATCCCGCCGCGAGCCATCGATCGCCGCGTTGTCTGCTCGGCATTCGAGGTTGGTGCTGCCGAGCGCCGCCATCAGGTCGCGCAAGGCGACCACCGCCTCGGCATCCACCAGGTCACCGGCACCACGGCGCCGAGCCGCTTGCCCTTGAACCCGGCGGCGATGGCGGTGAAGGCTTCCATCCAGCTCGCCGGCCGCAGCTTGCCGTTCTCGCGCACCCAGGGACGGTCCAGCCGGCGGCGCTTCAGCCCATCGAAGGCGAAGCGGCCGCGGTCGGCCATCCATTCCTCGTTCACGTCGTCATTGGTGCGCGGCAGGATGCGCAGCACCTCGCCGGAGCGCGCATCGATGCGGATGTTGGTGCCCGTCGCGTCCAGCACGTCGACGCTGTCGGTCTTGCGCAGCTCCCAGGGCCGGCTGACGAAGGCATAGGGCCGGCATGTCAGCGCGCCGACCGGGCAGATGTCGATCAGGTTGCCGGACAGCTCGGTGGTCAGCGCCTTCTCGACATAGGTGCCGATTTCCATGTTCTCGCCGCGGTTGGTCGCGCCGAGTTCCGGCACGCCGGCAACCTCGGTCGCGAAGCGCACGCAGCGGGTGCACTGGATGCACCGCGTCATGATCGTCTTGACCAGCGGACCGAGGTACTTGTCCTTCACCGCCCGCTTTTCCTCGCGGTAGCGGCTGTGGTCCATGCCGTAGGCGACGGCCTGGTCCTGCAGGTCGCACTCGCCGCCCTGGTCGCAGATCGGGCAATCCAGCGGGTGGTTGATCAGCAGGAATTCCATCACGCCGCGGCGGCCTTGCGGACCATCGGGCTGTCGGTGAACACCTCCATCCCGTCCGCGACCGGATAGGCGCAGGAGGCGATGGGCTTCGGCGCCTTCTCCACCTCGACCAGGCACATCCGGCAATTGCCGGCGACGCTCAGCCGTTCGTGGTAGCAGAAGCGCGGGATTTCCTTGCCCGCGGCCTCGCAGGCCTGCAACACGGAGACGCCGTTCGGCACCTCCACTTCGATTCCGTCGACGGTGACCTTCGCCATGCTGCGCTACTCCGCCGCCAGCGCCACGGGCGCGAGTTTGCTCGCCTTGTAGGCAGCGATACGGGTTTCCATCAACGGCCGGAAGTGCCGGATCAACCCCTGTACCGGCCAGACCCCACCATCGGCGAGCGCGCAGATGGTGTGGCCCTCGATCTGCCGCGTCACCTGCTCCAGCACGTCGATCTCGTCCACCTCAGCGCGGCCTTCGACCATGCGGTCCATGACGCGCTTCACCCAGCCCATGCCTTCGCGGCAGGGCGTGCACTGGCCGCAACTCTCGTGCTTGTAGAAGGCGGAAAGCCGGGCGATCGCCTTGATGAGGTCGGTGGATTTGTCCATCACGATCACGCCCGCGGTGCCGAGGCCGGTCTTGTGCTCGCGCAGCGCATCGAAGTCCATCAGCACGTCGTCGCAGACGGCTTTCGGGATCATCGGCGTCGAAGACCCGCCCGGAATCACCGCCAGCAAATTGTCCCAGCCACCGCGCACGCCGCCCGCATGCTTGTCGATGAGTTCCCGCAGCGGGATGCTCATTTCCTCCTCGACATTGCAGGGCTTGTTCACATGGCCCTGGATGCAGAAGATCTTGGTGCCGCTGTTCTTCGCCCGGCCGAAGCCGGCGAACCAGGCCGCACCACGCCGCAGGATGGTCGGCACCACCGCGATGGTCTCGACGTTGTTGACGGTGGTCGGCGCAGCCATACAGCCCGACGGCGGCGGGGAACGGCGGCTTCAGCCGCGGCATGCCCTTCTTGCCCTCGAGGCTCTCGATCAGCGCGGTTTCCTCGCCGCAGATATAGGCGCCGGCCCCGCGATGCACATAGAGGTCGAAGTCCCAGCCGCCGCCGCAGGCATTCGCGCCGAGCAGCCCGGCTTCATACGCCTCGTCGATGGCGGCCTGCAGCACCAGGTGCTCGTTGTAGTATTCGCCGCGCACATAAATGTAGCCGGCATGCGCGCCCATCGCCAAGCCGGCGATCAGGCAGCCCTCCACCAGCGTGTGCGGGTCGTGCCGCAGGATGTCGCGGTCCTTGCAGGTGCCGGGCTCAAACTCGTCGGCGTTCACCACGAGGTAGTGCGGCCGCTCGCTGGCCTGCTTCGGCATGAAGGACCATTTCAGACCGGTCGGGAAACCCGCGCCGCCGCGCCCGCGGAGGCCGGAGTTCTTGACCTCCTCGATGATCCAGTCACGGCCCTTGGCGATCAGCGCGCCGGTGCCGTCCCATTGCCCGCGCCGGCGCGCGGCCGGCAGGCGCCAGTCGTGCAGCCCGTACAGGTTGGTGAAGATGCGGTCTTTGTCGGTCAACGCCATGACCTATTCCCCCGGCACGTCGGTCAACGTCAGCGGCCCGCCGTCCGGCGCGCTGGTCTGGCGCCCGATGACGGAACCGGGCGCCGGCCGCTCGCCGCGCTTGAGCGCTTCGAGCAGCCTCACCGTGCTCTCGTAATCCATGTCTTCGTAGTAGTCGTCGTCGACCTGCAGGATCGGCGCGTTCACGCAGCCACCGAGGCATTCCACCTCGGTCATGGTGAACATCCCGTCCTCGCTGGTGTCGCCGTAGCCCTTCAGATGCCCTGCCTCGCGGCAGGCGCGGGCCACATCTTCCGAGCCGCGCAGCCAGCACGGCGTGGTGCCGCAGACCTGGAGATGGAACTTGCCGATCGGCTTCATGTTGAACATGAAGTAGAAGGTCGCCACCTCATAGACGCGGATCGGCGGCATGCCGAGCCGCTCGGCCACCGCATCCATGCCCTTGTTCGGCACCCAGGCGCTGCCGGTCTGCCGTTTCATCTGCCGCTGCACGACATACAGCAACGGGATTACCGCGCTCGCTTGCTTGCCCGGCGGGTAGCGCTTCACGATGGTCTCGATCGCGTTGAGGCTTTCACCGTCGAAGGCGAAGTGCTCGGGCTGCGGGAACTCGTTTCCCGTGGACATCTCGGCGACCATCAGCGGTCGATCTCCCCGAAGACGATATCAAGCGAGCCGATGATCGCCACCGCATCGGCCAGCATGTGCCCCTTGGAGAGCACTTCCATGGCCTGCAGATGGGCGTAACCAGGCGCGCGGATCTTGCAGCGGTAGGGCCGGTTGGTGCCGTCGGCCACCATGTACACGCCGAACTCGCCCTTCGGCGCCTCGGTCACGGTGTAGGTCGCGCCGGCCGGCACGTGGTAGCCCTCGGTGTAGAGCTTGAAGTGATGGATCAGCGATTCCATCGACCGCTTCATCTCGCCACGCGTCGGCGGCACGATCTTGTTGTCGAGGATCTTCACCGGGCCGGGCTTCGGCCGCGCGAGGCACTGCTGGACCATGCGCAGGCTCTGGCGCATTTCCTCATGCGGACCAGGTAGCGGTCATAGCAGTCGCCCTGGCGGCCGACCGGGACTTCGAAGTCGAGCTGGTCGTAGATCTCATAGGGCTGCGACTTGCGCAGGTCCCATGGCACGCCGGACGCCGCGGAGACACGGGCCGGAGAAGCCCCACTCCATTGCCTGCTCGGCGGACATGATCCCGATATCCACCGTGCGCTGCTTGAAGATGCGGTTGTTGGTCAGCAACCCCTCGAGGTCGTCCAGGAATTTCGGGAAGTGCCGGCACCAGCCATCTATGCGCGCATCGAGCCCGGCGGGCATGTCCTTCGCCACGCCACCCGGGCGGAAGTAGTTCACGTGGTAGTGGCTGCCGCCGACCGCCTCGTAGAATTCCAGCAGATGCTCGCGCTGCTCGAAGCCCCAAAGGGCCGGCGTGATCGCGCCGCAATCCAGCGCGTAGGTGGTGACGTTCAGCAGGTGGTTCAGGATGCGCGTCAACTCGGCGAACATGGTGCGGATCACCCGCGCCCGTTCCGGCACGTCGCCCTCGATCCGCAACAGCCGCTCCACCGCAATGGCGAAGCTGTGCTCCATGCACATCGGCGAGACGTAATCCAGGCGGTCCATGTAGGGCAGCGCCTGAAGATAGGTCTTGTACTCGATCAGCTTCTCGGTGCCGCGGTGCAGCAGGCCGATATGCGGATCGGCCCGCTCCACCATCTCGCCCTTCATCTCGAGGATGAGGCGCAGCACGCCGTGCGCCGCCGGGTGCTGCGGGCCGAAGTTGATGGTGTGGCTGTCGACCTCGACGGTCCGCTGCTCATTCGCGTTGCCGGTCGCTGAAGGCGTGCCGACCGGGTCGGCGGCCGATGTCAGCGGGCCCGCCTCGGAAGCCGTGGCCGAACTGCCACTCATGGCGTCGTCCCCTGGGGCTTCGGCCCCTCGATTCGGTTCAGGTGCACCTTCTCGTCGCCGGGCAAGGTGGTCATGGCTTCCCAAGGCGAGAGGAAATCGAAATTGCGGAAGTCCTGGGTGAGCTTCACCGGCTCATACACCACCTGCTTCCGTTCCTCGTCGTAGCGGACCTCGACATGGCCTGTCAGCGGGAAGTCCTTGCGCAGCGGATGCCCCTCGAAGCCGTAGTCGGTCAGCAGCCGGCGCAGGTCGGTCTGGCCTTCGAAAACGATGCCGTACATGTCCCAGGCTTCGCGCTCATACCAGGTGGCGCAGGGCCAGATGCCGGCGATGCTCGGGACCGGCGTCACCGCGTCGGTCGCCACCACCACGCGGACGCGGCGGTTCAGCGACAGGCTCAGCAGGTTGTAGACCACCTCGAATCGGTGCGGGCGTTCCGGCCAATCCGTGCCGCAGAGGTCCATCAACTGCTCGAAGGCGAAGTGGTCCCGCAGCAGGCCCATGGCCTCGACGAGACCCTCCCGCGGCAGGGTCAGCACCAGCTCGGCACCACGCTCGACCTCGATGCGCCCCTGCGGCAGCGCCGCCAGCAGCGACTCGCCGAAGCCCGCCAATGTATCGTTCTCAGCCACGCAGGATGGTCCCCTGACGACGGATCTTCTTCTGCAACTGCATGATGCCGTAGACCAGCGCCTTCGGCGGTCGGCGGGCAGCCGGGCACGTACACATCGACCGGCACGATCCGGTCGCAGCCACGGACCACGCTGTAGCTGTAGTGGTAGTAGCCGCCGCCATTGGCGCAGCTGCCCATGCTGATGACCCAGCGCGGCTCCGACATCTGGTCGTAGACCTTGCGCAGCGCGGGGGCCATCTTGTTGGTCAGCGTGCCGGCGACGATCATCACGTCCGATTGCCGCGGCGAACCGCGCGGGATGATGCCGAATCGGTCGAGGTCGTAGCGCGCCATATAGGCATGGATCATCGGCACCGCGCAGCAGGCCAGGCCAAAGGTCATCGGCCACAGGCTGCCGGTGCGGGCCCAGTTCACCACCTTGTCGATGTTGGCGACGACGAAGCCTTTGTCCTCGATCTCGCCGGTGATGCCCTTCACCACGGCATCCTGCGCCGCGCCAGGCGCCAGATGTTCGCGGTTCCAGGCAATGGTATCGGTGTTTTGGGTCATGCTGCTCTCCGGTGGCGACGGCCTTGCGCCGTCACTCCCAGTCCAGGGCGCCCTTGCGCCATTCATAGACGAAACCGATCGTCAGGACGCCGAGGAAGGCGACCATCGACAGGAAGCCGAACCAGCCGATCCCTCCCAGCGCCACGGCCCAGGGGAACAGGAACGCCACCTCCAGGTCGAAGATGATGAACAGGATGGCGACAAGGTAGAAGCGCACGTCGAAGCGCCGACGGGTATCGTCGAAGGGTTCGAAGCCGCATTCATAAGCCGACAGCTTTTCAGGATTCGGCTTCTGGCGCGCCACGAGCAGGCTGCCCCCCACCATGGCGACCGCGATCCCGCCGGCGATGGCCAGGAAGACCAGGATTGGGAAATAGTCGACCAGCAGCGGCTGGATCATGTCTGTTCATCCACTCACGCGCCAGGACCGCCTTCCACGGAGGGGGTCGCCGGCGAACCTCGTTTCGGCCAATGCCGCAGCGCAGCGCGGGCGGACATTAGCCCTGCCCCGCATACTCCGCCATAGGGGGAAACGCGGCTTTAATGGTGATCATCTGGCGACGCCAGGCCAGAACGAAAAGGGCCTGAATTGCAGCAGCGGCGCCGTTCCATCCGGAACGACGCCGCTGTTGAAACCTGTCGCGTGGCGCGAGTGACGGGGCTCGAACCCGCGACCTCCGGCGTGACAGGCCGGCGCTCTAACCAACTGAGCTACACCCGCCCGCGACAGGACCCGGGGTTTATGACCGGCAGCGCCGGGTGTCAAGCGCCCCTCAGGAAGTAAGTCGTCGGTGCTTGGCGTTGATGACAGGGACCCCGGGAGATCGTGCAAGGGTCGCGTGCATACGATGTCTCACCGCCTCGTCGCCATCCGGGACCAGCAACAGGTCGGCCAAGTTTGGCAGGAGGGGGAATGGGCGCTGACGGGTTCGAACCGCCGACATCCTGTGTGTAAGACAGGCGCTCTACCGCTGAGCTAAGCGCCCCGGTACCGGCAAGGCCAATGGGCCAGACCGGGCGGTATCAGGCAGCCCCGGATCCGAGGCAGTGCCGAGACTGCCTCAGTTGACGGCGTCCTTGAGGCCCTTGCCCGCCTTGAAGCGAACAGTGGTGGTCGCCGGGATCTTGATTTCCTCGCCGGTCCGCGGATTGCGGCCCTTGCCGGCCTTGCGCTTCGAGGTCGAGAACGTGCCGAAGCCCACCAAGCGCACATCCGCCTTCTTCTTCAGCGAAGCGGTGATGGCTTCGAACACGGCGTCCAGAACATCTCCGGCCTTGGCCTTGGGCAGGTCGCCTGCTTCGGCCACGATCGTGATGAGGTCTTGCTTGTTCATATGTCAGCCGCCCTTCCCTGGAGAAGCACCCCGCGGCGCGGACGATTCCGTGCCGAAACTCGCGAGCAACTGTAGGAGGGCAGAATCTTTCGCGTCAATCGAACGCTTCCCGAACGGCGGCGGTTATCCGCCATTTTCGGGCAGGCGTGGCACCGGGAACGCGCGGGCAGAGGACCGTCGCCCTGCCCGCGCCTGGCGGTCAGTGCGGCAGCGTCGGCAAGGCTCCATCGGCGTCAGCGGCCCGGGCCGCCGGCGGATCAGGTGGCTCTTCCCAGGAGATCGCTTCCGGCTTGCGGACCAGGGCAGTCGAAATGACCTCGTCAACATGCGAGACGGCCTTGATGGTCAAGCCCTTCTTCACGTTGTCCGGGATATCCGCGAGGTCCTTCTCATTGTCCTTCGGGATGAACACGGTAGTGACGCCGGCCCGCAACGCCGCCAGCAGCTTCTCCTTCAAGCCACCAATCGGCAGTACCCGGCCGCGCAGGGTGATCTCGCCGGTCATTGCCACATCCCGCCGCACCGGAATGCCGGTGAGGACGGAGACGATGCTCGTCGCCATGGCAATGCCCGCGCTCGGGCCATCCTTGGGCGTTGCGCCTTCCGGCACGTGCACATGGATGTCCCGCTTGTCGAACAGCGTCGGCTTGAGGCCGAAGCTGGTCGCCCGCGACCGCACATAGGACATCGCGGCGGAGACGCTCTCCTGCATCACGTCGCCAAGCTTGCCGGTGGTCTGGACCTTGCCCTTGCCCGGCACGGTGACCGACTCGATGGTCAGGATTTCGCCACCCACCTCGGTCCAGGCGAGGCCGGTGACCACCCCCACCATGTCCTCGGCCTCGGCCTCGCCGTAGCGGAACTTCCGTACGCCAGCGAATTTATCGAGGTTCTTGGCGGTGATGTTGACCTTCTTGGCCTTCTTGGAAACGATCTCGCGCACCGCCTTGCGGGCGAGGCTGCCGATTTCGCGCTCCAGGCTGCGGACGCCGGCTTCCCGCGTGTAGTAGCGGACCAGGTCGCGCAACGCCTCCTCGGACACCGACCATTCGCCCGGCTTCAGCCCGTTTGCCTCGGACTGCTTGGCCATCAGATGGCGCTTGGCGATCTCGACCTTCTCATCCTCGGTGTAGCCGGGGATGCGGATGATCTCCATGCGATCCATCAGCGGCTGCGGCATCCGCAGGCTGTTGGCGGTGGTGACGAACATCACGTCCGAGAGGTCGTAATCCACCTCCAGGTAATGGTCGGCGAAGGTCGAATTCTGCTCCGGGTCGAGCACCTCCAGCAGCGCCGAGGACGGGTCGCCACGCCAATCGGCGCCGAGCTTGTCGATCTCGTCCAGCAGGAACAGCGGGTTCGACATCTTGGCCTTCTTCATGCCCTGGATGACCTTCCCGGGCATGGAGCCGATGTAGGTGCGCCGATGGCCACGCACCTCCGCCTCGTCGCGCACGCCGCCCAGCGACATGCGGACGAAGTTCCGTCCCGTCGCCTTGGCGATGGACTTGCCGAGCGAGGTCTTGCCGACACCAGGCGGCCCGACCAGGCAGAGAATCGGCCCGCGGATCTTCGGCGAGCGCGACTGCACCGCCAGATACTCGATGATCCGCTCCTTGACCTTCTCCAGACCATAGTGGTCGGCGTCCAGCACCTTCTCCGCGGCAACGATGTCGCGGCGCACCCGGGTCTTCTTCTTCCAGGGGATCGACAGCATCCAGTCGAGGTAGTTGCGGACGACCGTCGCCTCGGCGCTCATCGCGCTCATGGTGCGGAGCTTCTTCAGCTCCTGCATGGCCTTCTCGTGGGCTTCCTTCGACAGAGACGTCGCCTTGATACGGGCCTCGAGTTCGGCGAATTCGTCCTTGCCGTCCTCGCCCTCGCCCAGCTCCTTCTGGATCGCCTTGAGCTGCTCGTTCAGGTAGTACTCGCGCTGGGTCTTCTCCATCTGCCGCTTCACGCGGTTGCGGATACGCTTCTCGACCTGCAGGACGCCGATCTCGGATTCCATATGGCCGAAGACCCGCTCCAGCCGCGCGCGCAACGCCGGCGATCTCCAGCAGCTCCTGCTTTTCAGGGATCTTCAGCGACAGGTGGCTTGCCACGGTGTCGGCCAGCTTGGCCGGCATCCTCGATCTGGTTGATCGAGACCAGCACCTCCGGCGCGATCTTCTTGTTGAGCTTGATGTATTGCTCGAACTGGCGCGACGACCGTCCGTGCCAGCGCCTCGGGTTCCGGCGGCTCGGCCGGCTGCTCGTCGAGCGGCGCGGCAAAGGCCTCGAAGTACGAGTCCGTCTCCTTGAAGCCGGTGATCTGCGCGCGGCGGCCGCCCTCGACCAGCACCTTCACGGTGCCGTCCGGCAGCTTCAGCAATTGCAGCACCGTGGAGACCGTGCCGACCGAGTAGAAGTCGTCGGCTCCGGGTCGTCCTGCGCGGCATTCTTCTGCGCGACGAGCAGGATCTGCTTGTCGTCGCGCATGACGTCTTCCAGCGCCCGCACGGACTTCTCGCGCCCGACGAACAGGGGCACGATCATGTGCGGGAACACCACGATGTCCCGCAACGGCAGGACAGGCAACAATTCGCCGCGAAGGGGTTCCGACACTTATCCGCCATTGTGGACCTCACTGTAGGACAGTCGGCCCGCGGGTCACCCCCAGCGGGTGCTGGTTGGCGGCATGACCCACGGCGCCGCGGGGATGCATGGCAAATGGGCTGCCATGCATCCCGCTCACAAGCCCGATCGGCCGGATGGCGGGGATGCGCCGCCGGCCGAAGCCTGGGACACCATGTGTCAGGCCGAGCTTTGCTCCGCCGCACGCTCACCATAGATAACAGCGGGCTGGCCCGGCCTTCGGCCACTTCGCGGTTCACCACCACCTCCTCGACGCCGTCGAGACCCGGGCAGGTCGAACATCGTGCTCGAGCAGGATCTGCTCCATGATCGAACGCAGGCCGCGGGCGCCGGTTTTGCGCTGCGATGGCCCGCGTGGCGACCGACCGCAGCGCATCCTCGGTGAAGGTGAGCTTCGACGTCCTCCATCTCGAACAGCCGCTGATACTGCTTGACCAGCGCGTTCTTCGGCTTGGTCAGGATCTCGATCAGCGCCTTCTCGTCGAGGTCCTCGAGCGTCGCCACCACCGGCAGACGGCCGATGAACTCGGGGATCAGGCCGAATTTCAGCAGATCCTCCGGCTCCACCTCGCGCAGGATGTCGCCGGTCCGGCGCTCGTCCGGGACCGCGCACGTCGGCGCCGAAGCCGATCCCCGAGCCCTTGCCGCGCTGCGCCGATGATCTTCTCAAGGCCGGCGAAGGCGCCGCCGCAGATGAACAGGATGTTCGGTGGTGTCGACCTGCAGGAATTCCTGCTGCGGATGCTTGCGGCCGCCCTGCGGCGGCACGGAGGCGACGGTGCCTTCCATGATCTTCAGCAGCGCCTGCTGCACGCCCTCGCCCGAGACGTCGCGGGTGATCGAGGGGTTGTCGGACTTGCGGCTGATCTTGTCGACCTCGTCGATGTAGACGATGCCGCGCTGGGCCCGCTCGACATTGTAGTCGGCGGCCTGCAGCAGCTTCAGGATGATGTTCTCGACATCCTCGCCGACATAGCCGGCTTCGGTCAGCGTCGTGGCGTCGGCCATGGTGAAGGGCACGTCGAGGATGCGGGCCAGGGTCTGGGCCAGCAGCGTCTTGCCGCAGCCGGTCGGGCCGATCAGCAGGATGTTCGACTTGGCCAGCTCGACGTCGTTGTTCTTCGCGCCATGCGCCAGCCGCTTGTAGTGGTTGTGCACCGCGACCGAGAGCACCTTCTTCGCGTGGTCCTGGCCGATCACGTAATCATCCAGGACCTTGCAGATCTCCCGCGGCGTCGGCACCCCGTCGCGCGACTTGACAAGGTGGTCTTGTGCTCCTCGCGGATGATGTCCATGCAGAGCTCGACGCATTCATCGCAGATGAAGACGGTCGGGTCCGGCGATGAGCTTGCGGACCTCATGCTGCGCTCTTGCCGCAGAACGAGCAGTACAGGGTGTTCTTCGAGTCGCCGGACTTGCTCATGCGCACTTTCCTGCACGGTGCACGGCCGTGCCAGCTCGCACGCAATCGGGTCAGCCGGCACGGGCACGCGCCACACACAGCCTGAGGACAATGTGCAAACTTAATGAGACCATAGCTTAAGCTGTCATGCGGCGGAACAGCTTGGTAGCCGGTCCGGCAGCCGCGTAGGCAAGCGGCCGGCTAGTTGCTTTCGCCGCATCAATCAGCCCGTTCGTCCGGGGCTGCCGGCTGCCGCTCATCGCCGCTCTCAGGTCGGCCGCCGGGCGCCGCGGCGCACACGACCTCGTCGATCAGGCCGAAGTCCTTCGCTTCGTCGGCCGACATGAAGCTGTCGCGCTCCAGCCGTCCTCGATCGCCTCGATCGGCTGGCCGGTGTGCTGACGTAGATCTCGTTCAGCCGCTGGCCGCAGCTTCAGGATCTCGCGGGCATGGATCTCGATGTCGTGGCCTGGCCCTGGAAGCCGCCGGAGGGCTGGTGGACCATGACCGGGCTGTTGGGCAGCGAGTAGCGCTTGCCCTTGGCGCCGGCGCACAGCAGCAGCGAGCCCATCGAGGCCGCCTGGCCGATGCAGACGGTCGAAACGTCGGGCAGCGGATGTACTGCATCGTGTCGTAGATCGCGAGGCCCGAGGTCACCACGCCGCCCGGCGAGTTGATGTAGAAGGAGATGTCCTTGCTCGGGTTCTCCGACTTCGAGGAACAGCAGCTGGGCGCTGATCAGGCTGGCGACCATGGTCGTGGACCGGCCCGGTCAGGAAGATGATCCGCTCCTTGAGCAGGCGCGAATAGATGTCATAGGCCCGCTCGCCGCGGTTGGTCTGCTCGACGACCATCGGGACCAGGGTGTTCATGTAGATATCGATCGGATCGCGTCTCGAATGGTGCTTCCCCCTGTTGGTCACAGGCTCAACCGGGCGGCGCAAGCAACGGTGCGCCGTACTCGTCATTCCTTGGTCTTCGCGGCTTTCGCTTTGGCTTTCGGCTTCGCCTTCGCTTTGGGCTTGTCCTTGTCGGTGCCGCGGCAGCGGCTTCGTCGAAGCCTTCTTCTTGCCTTTGCCGGCCTCGCCCGACGCCTCGCCTTCCGCATCCTCCGGCTCGCGATCGAGCTCTTCGGCGCTCACCTCGCGCTCCGTCACGTTTGCCATCTCGATGATGAAATCGACGACCTTCTCCTCGAAAAATCGGTGCGCGGAGGCTCGCGATCAAGTTCGGGTTGTTGCGAAAGGACTCGAGAACCTGCGCTCGTGGCCGGGGAAGTTCTGGCTTCCTGGCGGATCAGCGCGCGATCAGATCTCCTGGCGTGACCTGGATGTTGTTGTGCGGCCGACCGCGGCGAGCAGCAGGCCGAGACGCACGCGCCGCTCGGCAATCGCGCGGTAGTCGGCCTTCAGCGTCTCCTCGTCCTTGCCCTGGTCGTCGGCGTCGAGCCGGCCTGCCTTCAGGTCGGCCTCGATCCGCTGCCAGATCTGGTCGAATTCTGCCTCGACCATGCCTTGCGGCACCTGGAAGCTGGCCTGTTCCGCCAGCGCGTCGAGCAGCGCGCGCTTCACCTTCATGCGGGCAAGGCCGTCGTATTCCTGCTGGAGGTGGTCCGCGACCGCTTGGCGCTGCAGCTTCGCCAGGTCCTCGAGGCCCATGCTGCTTGGCGAGCTCGTCGTCGATCGGCGGCGGTGACCTGGGTCTTCAGCGCCTTGGAGGTGACGTTGAAGACCGCGTGCCTTGCCGGCCAGTTCCTTGGCGCCGTATTCTTCCGGGAAAGACACGTTCACCGTCCGCTTCTCGCCGGACTTGATGCCTTCGAGCTGCTCGGTAAAGCCGGGGATGAAGCCGGTCCCGGCCACCTCGATCGGCATGTCGGAGGCGGTGCCGCCCGGGAAAGGCTCGGCCTCGCCTTCCAGGGTGCCGACGAAATCGCACACCGCGACCTCGCCCTTGGCCGCGCCGCGGTCCTCGGTGATGTCCTCGAGCTTGCGGTTGCGCGCCGCGATGGTCTCCAGGGTCTTCGCCACCTGCTCCTCGGCCGGCTCGGCCTTCAGCCGCTCCAGCTCGATGCCCGAGAAATCCGGCATCGGGATTTCCGGCAGCAACTCGACTTCAACCTTGAACTCCAGGTCGGCACCATCGGCGAAGTTGACCAGCTCGATCTTCGGCTGCAGCGCCGGCCGCAGGCCGCGGTCGGTGACCACCTGCTGCGTCGCCTTGCTGACCGACTGCTCCAGCACTTCGCTCATCACCGCCTGGCCATAGCGCTGCTTCACGACGGTGGCCGGGATCTTGCCGGGGCGGAAGCCGGGCAGGCGCAGCTCGCGGCCCAGTTCATCCAGCCGCCTCGCGCGCTCGGCCGCGATATCGGCCGCCGGGACCAATACCGTATAGGCCCGCTTCAGCCCGTCGTTCGCGACCTCGGTCACCTGCATCGTCGTCACTTTCATCCAAAAATACACGTATCGGCGCCGGTGGTGCGGGCGGAGGGATTTGAACCCCCAAGGCTTGCGCCACCGGAACCTAAATCCGGCGTGTCTGCCAGTTCCACCACGCCCGCCCAGGCCGATGGGCCGGTTCGGCCATCACAACGCTGAACGGGGGCGTTTAGCGCAGCGGCCGCCGATTTCCAAGGCTACCCCAGCGAACCTGGCGAAATGAGCCCCCTCCCACGCCGCCCGCATGGACGCGGGGCCAGGAAATACGCAATACCGGCGTCCATGACCGCCCCTCCGCACCACCCGGCCGGCCCGGGCTGAATGGCCCGCCGCATCCTGCCATGGCTGCGCCGCTTCGGCCTCGGGCTGCTCGGCCTGGTGCTGCTGGCCGCGGCAGGCATCGCCGGGGCCGTCTGGTGGACCCTGCCGGCGGCCGAGGCCAGCTTGCGCCTGCCCGGCCTCGCCGCTCCGGTCGAGATCAGCCTGGACCGCCACGGCGTCCCGCGCATCGCCGCCGGCAGCGAGCGGGACGCCGCCATGGCGCTCGGCTGGCTGCATGCGCGGGACCGGATGTTCCAGATGGAAATGATGCGCCGCGGCGCCGCCGGCCGGCTGGCCGAAGTCGCCGGCGCCACGGCGCTGCGGTCCGACCGCTTCGTCCGCACCCTGGGGCTGGCCCGCCGCGCGGCGGCCGACCTTGCCGCCCTGCCACCCGACATCCGCGACATCCTGCAGGCCTACGCCAAGGGGGTGAACGCCCGGATCGCCGAGCAGGGCCGCTTCATCGCGCCGGAATTCCTGGCGCTCGGCCCGCCCGAGCCCTGGCGGCCGGAGCACAGCCTGCTCTGGGGCAAGGTCATGGGGCTGTGGCTCTCGGGCAATTGGCGCAGCGAGCTGGACCGCGCGCGGCTGGCCGGCATCCTGCCCCCCGAGCGCCTGGCCGATCTCTGGCCGGTCGATACCACGGCCGGCCGGCCCGACCGGTGGCGCGAGGCGCTGCTGCCCAACTCGCTGGCCCGGCTGGCCGCCGCCCTGCCGCACTTCCCCGAGATCGGCACCCACCCCGGGTCCGCCAGCAACGCCTGGACCGTGGCCGGCGAGCGTTCGGCCTCCGGCGCGCCGCTGCTGGCCTCCGACCCGCACCTTGGGTTCCAGGCGCCTATCCTCTGGTACCTGGCACGGATCGACCTGCCGGACGGCCGGATGCTGGCCGGCGCCACCAGCCCGGGCGTGCCCTTCATGGTCATCGGCCGCAATGCGAATCTGGCCTGGGGCTTCACCACCACCCATTCGGACACCCAGGACGTCTTCATCGAGCGGCTCGCCGGGCCGGATGCCTACGAGACCCCGGACGGCCCGCAGCCCTTCGCCATCATCGAGGAAACCATCGCGGTGCGCGGCGGCGACCCGGTCACCCTCCTGGTGCGCGAGACCCGGCACGGTCCGGTCATCTCGGACCTCGATGCGGCCGCCCCGGCGGAAGGCCGCGTACTGGCGGTGGCGATGGCGAACCTCGCCCCGGCCGATACCTCCGCGGCCGGGCTGCTGGCGCTGAACCGGGCCGATTCGGTGGCGGCGGCGCGGGATGCGGCGGCGCTGGTCACCAGCCCGCCCCAGAACCTCATGGTCGCCGATACCGCGGGGCGGATCGCCATGTTCCTGACCGGCCGCACCCCGCTGCGCCGGGCCGGCGACGGCACCCTGCCCGCCCCCGGCTGGGACGGCAGCCACGACTGGCTGGGATGGGTGCCCTTCGATACCCTGCCGCATGCCGAGGACCCTGACACGGGCGCCCTGGTCAATGCCAACAACCGGGTGGTCCCGCCGGAGCATCCGGTCTTCCTCGGCCGCGACTGGCACGACGATTCGCGTTTCCGCCGCATCGGCGCGCTGCTGGCCGCCCGGCCACGACACGATGCCGCGGGTTTCGCCGCCATGCAGCGCGACACCCTGTCGCTGTTCGCCCGCGACCTGCTCGGCCCGGGGTCGCTGCTGCGCGACCTCCCGCCGCCGCCGGGCGCCGCCGGCACCGCGCAGGCCCTGCTGCTCGATTGGGACGGCGACATCGCGCCGCAACTGCCCCAGCCGCTGATCTTCAATGCCTGGATCCGCCGGGTGGGGCGGCTGGCGCTGGCGGCGGGTGGCGTGCCGGATGGCGCCTGGCCGGTGCGGTCCGGCTTCCTCCGCCTGGTGCTGGCCCCCGATGGCAGCGGCGCCGCCTGGTGCGACGGCGATTGTCGGGCACTGGCCACCCGGGCGCTGGCCGAGGTGGTGGCCGAACTCCAGGCCACCGACGGCACCGACCCGGCCGCCTGGCGCTGGGGCACCCACCACGTGGCCCGCTTCGAACATCCGCTGCTGCGCTTCCTGCCCGGCCTCGGCGCGCTGACCGGGCTGGAGGCGGCGACCGGCGGCGACAACTGGACCATCTTCCGCGGCGGCGTCCGCGGCGGCGACGGCCCCGATCGCTGGGCGCATGTCCATGGCGGAGGGCTGCGGCTGGTGGCCGACCTCGGCGACCCGGATGGAACCTTGGCGGTGATTGCAACCGGCCAGTCCGGCCATCCGTTCTCATCCCACTGGGGCAACCTGCTGGCGTTCTGGCGGGATGGCGGCACCCTGGCGCTCGGCCGGGCGCCGGACGGCCCCGCCACCCGGCTAGGCCTGCTGCCCTGAGCCGCGCCGCTAAGGTTTAACTGTCGTTCTGCGTCCAGGCAGTTGATTCCTGCGCCCGTCGCGCCGACACTGAAGAAAGCGATGCTGCACCGCCCCAACCGTCGTCCGCAGTTCTTCTACACCACCGCACCCATGCCCTGCCCTTACCTGGCAGGCAGGACGGAACGGAAGATCGTGACCGAATTGACCGGGCCGGAGGCAGAGGCCCTGCACGACCGGCTTTCCCGCGCCGGCTTCCGCCGCAGCCACAACATCGCCTATTCCCCGGTCTGCCCGGGCTGCGCCGCCTGCATCCCCATCCGCATCCTGGTCCCGCAATTCGAACCGAACCGGGCCCAGCGCAAGCTGCAGAAGGTCAACGCCGACGTCTCCGGCTTCGAGATGCCGGCCCGCGCCACGGCCGAGCAATTCGCCCTGTTCCAGCGCTACCAGCAGGCCCGCCACGGCGAGGGCGACATGGCCGCGATGGGTTTCTACGACTACCGCGCCATGGTCGAGGACACGCCGATCACTACCGGCATGGTCGAGTTCCGCGACAGCCGGGACCAGCTGCTCGGCGCCTGCCTGACCGATTGGCTCTCGGACGGGCTTTCGGCGGTGTATTCCTTCTATGACCCGGCGGCGGCGCGGCGGTCACTCGGCAGCTGGGCCATCCTGTGGCTGGTGGCGCGGGCCCAGGCGCTCGGCCTGCCCTTCGTCTACCTCGGCTACTGGGTCCCGGAGAGCCGGAAGATGGCCTACAAAAGCCGCTTCCGCCCCAGCGAGGTGCTGATGGGCGGCGTCTGGCGGGTGCTGGAGGAACAGCCCCCGCTGACCGAACCTGCGGGCATGCCGGCCGAAGCTGGCTGACGCCTTCCGCCTAGTCCCGCAGGTCGTTGCGGCGGTTCTGCGCGACCAGCCAGGCGGTGCCCACCGCCCGGAATTCATGGCCGCGGATGCGCTTCAGCCGGTTCTCGACCGGCACCGAGATCTCGCGCACCGGCGCGCCCGCGGTCGCCTTCGCCATCTCCTGCCCCAGTGCGGTCGCCAGGGCGACGCCGCGGCCGTTGCAGCCGGTCCAGCTCAGCACCCCCGGCGCCAGCTCGTACACATGCGGCAGCTTGTCCTGGGTGCCGCCGACATAGCCCCACCAGACGTAGTCGAACTGGAACTCGCCGACCTGCGGGAACACCCGGGCGACCCGTTCGCGGATCCGCTCGCGGATGCGGCCTTCCCAGCCGAAGGGCACGATCAGCCCGCCGCCCGTCACCAGCCGGCCATTCGCGTCGAAACGATAGAAATACAGGTCGCCGCGGGTGTCGGACAGCGCGTGGCCTTCCGGCAGGATCGTCTTGCGGATGTTGTCCGACAGCACGCTGGTGGCCATCTGGTAGCTGCGGACCGGCACCACCGTGCGGTGCAGGCCGGGCCAGAGGCCGGGCGGGGTATAGGCGTTGGTCGCCAGGATCACCCGCCCCGCCCGCAACCGCCCGCCGGGCGTCTCCAGCACCCAGCCATGCGGTTCGCGGTTGATCTGCCGGACCGGGCTGCGGGTGTGGATGGTGGCGCCGGCGCCGATGGCCGCGGCGGCCAGCCCGCGCGCGTAGCCCAGCGGGTTGATCCGGCCGCCGCTGCGATTCTCCCAGCCCCCATGCCAGTGCTTGCTGCCGGCCATGCCGCGCACCTCATCGGCCGAGAGCACCCGCACCGGGGCGCCGCGGCTGCCCCATTGCCGGACCCGCTGCTCGACCAGCTTCATGCGGGATGCCCGGTGCGCCGGCTGGATCCAGCCGTTCTGCACCGCCTCCGCCTGGATGCCGTGCTTGCGGATGAGGTCGAACACCAGGCTGGCGCTGTCACGGATCAGCGCGACGAAGGCCTCGCCCTTCTCCACCCCGCCAAGCTCCTTCGGCGTCGCGGCGACGATGGCGTCGGGGTCCATGCGCGAGAGGTTGGGGATGACCTGGCCGTTGTTGCGGCCGGATGCGCCATAGCCGATCTCGGCGGCTTCCAGCACGGTGCAGGAGATGCCCGCCTCGGCCAAGTACAGCGCCGCGGCCAGGCCGGTGAAGCCGGCGCCGACCACCGCCACGTCGCACTGCGCCTCGCCGGCCAGCGCCACGGTCGGCGGCGGCGGCGGCGCGGTCGCCGCCCACAGGCTGTTGGGCATGACGGGGGCGGTCTGGCTCATCCACGGGTTTCCAAAGCTGTACCGTCGTCAGTGGTAGCGTGTCGGCGACCGCTCGGCGATGGGCAGGATCAAACCCCGGTGGCGGCATCCGGCGCGGTGAGCGCGGCGAGCACCATGGCTCGGCTCGCCGCCACCTGTTCGCGCATGATGGCCGCGGCCGCCGCTGCCTCCCCGGCGGCCAGCGCGGCCGTCAGGGCGCGGTGCTCATGCGCCATCTCGCCGCTGCGGTCGCGCCGCCGCAACCCGAGCACCAGCATACGGGTGCTTTCATCCAGCAGCCGACCGATCTGCCGCGCCAGCCGGTTGTTGCCCGAAAGCTCCGCCACTGCGACGTGGAATGCACGGTTGGCATCAAGGAAGCCGAGCGCGCTTTCGGCATCCTCCGGCCGGTAGCCGGCGGCGCAGACCGCGTCGAGCCGGCCAAGCGCCTCGGTGTCGATCCGCCCGGCGGCACGGCGCGCGGCTTCGGGCTCCAGCAGCAGGCGGAGGTCGAATACCTCATGGATATCCCGCACGGTGACCAGCGCCACCACCCAGCCCCGGCGCGGGACCGCCTGCACCAGGCCATCCTCGGCCAGCCGCGCCAGGGCCGCGCGGACCGGTGCCTTGCCGAGCCGGAGGCGGTCCGCGGTGGTGGCCTCCGACAGGGTCTCCCCGGGCGCCAGCCGGGTCAGCACGATGTCCCGCCGCAAGGCCGCGAGGGCGAGGGAGGTGAGCGAAGCGGGCGCCGCCAGCGGTGCAACGAAGGACATGGCCGAGGTTAACACGCTATGGGATCGTCGAGCAAACGCCTGCACGATCCCATGTCGTGGAAAAGCCTCAGTCCACCCGCGCGCCCGACTTCTCGATGATCCCGGCCCAGCGGGCGATATCGGCCACATGGGTCCGGCGGAAGCCCTCCGGCGTCAGGTCGGTCGGCGGGGTTACGCCCTGGGTCTCGATCAGCCATTGCCGGAAGTCCGGCGTCCCGATGATCCGGGCGACCTCGGCGTTCATGCGGATCTGGATGGACTGCGGCAGGCCGGGCGGGGCGAACAGCCCGTACCAGGTGCTGCTGTCGAATTCCGGGGAGGCCGCAGGCCTGTTCCACCGTCGGCACCGTCGGCAGCGCCTGCACCGGCGTCTTGGTGGTGACCGCCAGCGCCCGCACCTGCTCCTGCCGCACCGCGCCGATCGACGGGCCGGACTGGTTGAAGAACATGTCCACGTCGCCCGAGAGCAGCGCCGCCATGGCCCCGGGCTGACCGCGGTAGGGCACGTGGACGATGTTCAGCCCGGTGACCGCGGCGAATTGCGCGCCGGCCAGATGGGTCGAGGCGCCATTGCCGGTGGAGGAATAATTCAGCACCCCGGGCTGCGCCCGCGCCGCCGCCATCAGTTCATGGCAGTTGGTGAATTGCGGCCGCTTGACCGGATTCACCAGCAGCACGTTCGGCACATCCCCCAGCAGGATGATGTGGGTCACGTCCTGCAGCGGGTCGAACGGCAGGTTGCGGTAGAGCCCGGCGTTGATGGCATGGGTGCCGGCGGTGCCGAGCAGGAAGGTGTAGCCGTCCGGCCGCGCCTTGGCGACGATGTCGGAGGCGATGTTGCCGCCGGCGCCGGTGCGGTTGTCCACCACCACGGGCTGGCCGAGGGCGCGGCTCAGCGGCTCGGCGAGCTTGCGGGCGTAGATGTCGGTGCCCGCCGAGTTGGGGAAACCGCCGAGGATGGTGATGGGCCGGCTCGGCCACTGGTCCTGGGCTGCGGCCGGGGTGGGCGCAAGGGCCGCCCCGGCCGTGGCAAGCGCGGCGGCGAGGAGAATACGGCGCATTACGGTGTTCCTTTCCGTTTCAGGCCGGCATGGTGTGGGCTAACCTGTATGCATGAACAGTGCCGCACACGGGGCCGAGCGCGTCGCGCGCGGCGGAAAATCGATCTATGGCGCGCCCCTCGGCATATTGATGCTGGAAGCCCGCTTTCCGCGCATCCCCGGCGACATGGGCAACGGCGAGACCTGGCCCTTCCCGGTGCTGTTCCGGGTGGTGCGCGGCGCCACGCCGGAGCGGGTGGTGCTGCAGGGCGCGCGCGGGCTGCTGCCGGAATTCATCGCCGCGGCGCGCGACCTGGTGGATCTCGGCGCCGAGGCCATCACCACCAACTGCGGGTTCCTGTCGCTGTTCCAGCGCGAGATCGCCGAGGCGGTGGGCGTGCCGGTGGCGACCTCATCGCTGATGCAGGTGCCATGGGTACAGGCGACGCTGCCGCCGGGTCGGCGGGTCGGGGTGGTGACCGTCAGCAAGGGCTCGCTGACCCCGGCGCATCTGGCGGCGGCGGGGGTTCCGCTGGATACGCCGGTGGTCGGCACGGAGGATGGCCGGGAGTTCTTCCGCGTGCTGATCCAGGCCGAGGCCATGGACCTCGATGTGGGGCTGGCCGAGCAGGACATCCTGGATGCCGGACGCGCCCTGGTCGCGGCACATCCGGAGGTTGGGGCCATCGTGCTCGAATGCACCAACATGCCACCCTATGCCGCGGCGCTGCGCGAGGCGGTCGGGCTGCCGGTATACGACATCTATTCGATGATAACCTGGTTCCACGCCGGCCTGCGGCCACGCCGCTTCGGTTGAGCCCGGCCGCCCGGGAATCCGGGATGGCGGTGCGGTTTCCCGGTTGCCGCCCCGGCCCGGCCGGCGTGCAATGCCGGCATGGACGCACAGGCTGAATACGACAACCGGGCCCTGGTGCCCGAACACCCGGCCATCATCGCCGGCTGGGCCCGCGACGCGGCGGCCTTCCGCGCCGGCTGGCCGGATGCCACGCTCGACCTTCCCTATGGCGCCGGGGAGCGTGAGAAGCTGGACCTGTTCCGCCCCGGCCCGGGCGACCGCTGGCCGACCGCTATCTTCATCCATGGCGGCTACTGGCAGGCGCTGGACCGTAGCTTCTTCAGCCACTGCGCACGCGGCCTGCTGGCGCATGGCGTGGCGGTTGCGGTGCCATCCTATGACCTGTGCCCGGCGGTGCCGATGGCCCACATCCTCGCCCAGATGCGCACCGCCGTGGCCCTGCTGCATCGCCGCAGCGGCCGCCCGGTGCTGGCAACCGGGCATTCCGCCGGTGGCCACCTGACCGCGATGCTGATGGCGACGGATTGGCCGGCGCTTGGCCTGCCCGCCCGGCTGGTGCCGGCGGGCCTGCCGATCTCGGGCCTGTTCGAACTGGTGCCGCTGCTGACCACCAGCATCGCCACCGCGCTGCGGCTGGACCGCGCCGAGGCCGAGGCACTCTCCCCTGCCCTGCTGCCGCCGCCGGCCGGTGCCCGCCTGCACGCCGTGGTCGGTGGCGCCGAAAGCAGCGAGTTCATCCGCCAGACACACGACTTCGCAGGCCTCTGGGGCGGTAGCTGGGAGGCACTTCCCGGCCTGAACCACTTCACCGTGCTGGAGCCCTTGAGCGACCCGGGCAGCACGCTGGTGGCACGGGCCGCAGAATTGGCAACCGGCCTGGGCTGAAAGCCCAGGCCGGCGCCAAGCCTAGTGGTGTGCGCCGGGTTTACCGGCGGGGCGTGGCGTCCGGGGCCGGCTTGCCGGTGGTGGTGCCGGCGGCCTTGCGGTCGTCATCCACCTCGACCTCGGTGTGGCGGACCGTGTCCTTCACCGTGCGGGTCACGTCATCGGCGCTCTTGCTGATGACCACTTCCTCGCGCACCCGCGCTTCCTTGGCGACCACCGCCTCCTCGGAGGTTTCGGTCGCCTCGATGGTACGTTCCTTGAATGCATCGGCACCGACCGCGCCTGCCGGGCGGTCGACCGGGCGACGCTCGACGTTCACATGCTCCTGGTGCAGCGTGACCTGCTCCTCGACCGGGGTCTCGACGGTGTAGGACCGCACCCGCACCCGGCCATGCTGGGTCTCGCGCTTGCCGACGCTGAGGCGCTCCTCGACGATCGGGATGGTTTCCTGGCGGTCGCCGGTCTTCGGGGCGGCGGCGGTGGTGCCAGTCGTGGCGGTGCCCGTCGCGGTGGTGCCAGCGGCTTCATGGGTCCAGCCCGCCTTCCGCCATTCCGCCTCGCGCGCGTCGAGGTCGACGGCGCCGGAAGTCTCCAGCACGTCGGCGGCAGCGTTGAACTCTGCGGCCGGCACCGTCGCCGACAGCACCGTGCCCCCGCGGCGCATCGATTCCTCCAACACGGCGCGATCCGGGCCGGCGACGCCGAGGCGGCTGAGTTCGGTCACGTCGGACTTCGACGAATAAAGCCCGGCCCGGACGCCGCCGATTTTCACGGCCAGATCGCGTGCCGCGCTTTCCGCTTCGGCGGCCAATCGAAGACGGCGGTAATGGTACGATTGGTCATGGAGCAGTCATCCTTAAGATGTTGGCGAAGGTTTTCGGGAATCCAGGCCCGGTTACTCGGGGTCCACACCCGGCTTGGGGGGCAACCGCTCGACCTCGGCATGCTGGCGCAGGACCGTCACCGGCTCCTCGACCCGTTCGATGGCAGAGGTGCGGCGAAGCCGCAGTTCCTCGCGCAGCACAAGACGCTTCTCGACGACGAGCACTTCCTCCAGCACCGGGACGACGAGGACGCCATCCTCCTCACGCGGCACAGGCAACGCTTCGCCGGCAGCCAGTTCGCGGCCGATGGGGATGCGTTCGACATCCACGGTCTCGGTACGCAGGTCGGCCTGCAGGCGGCGTTCCTCAATTTCGTTTTGAAGTCGAACTCTTACCCGCCCGGTAACCGTTTCCCGCTTGTCCAGCCTGATATGTTCTTCCAGGACCGGGATAGTTTCCTTCCGACCGGCAATTATATTCTTGTATTCCTCAGACACTTTATGGCATTCCCGATCCGTTTGACAGTCTGGACACCCGATACAACAGAAAGATCGGCAATTCGTTCATTGCCGATACTGTCCTACCGACCCTCCATGGCGATCAGCACGGGAATGTGAGGCTGCGGCCAGCCGAGCATCGTGCCGCCCTGCCCTTGACGGATGCGGAAAGAGCCGTGGAAAAGGCCTGGAAATCCCGGCAATGCTGACGGTGTGGCCAGGCTTGATAATTCGGATCGATCGGCGGCGGGGGAGTTCAGGTGATGACGACCATCGGCAGGCGCGGCGTGCTGGGTGCGGCAGGGGCGCTGGCGGTCCCGGCGCTATGGACCGGGGCGCAGGCCCAGGGCAGCCCGGCGGGGGTGAAGATCGGGCTGGTGGCGGTGCAGACCGGGCCGCAGGCGGCGCTCGGTACCCAGTTGCGGGATGGCTTCCTGCAGGGGCTGAAGCACCTGGACGGCAAGCTCGGCGGGTTGCCGGCCGAGGTGGTGCATATCGACGACGAGTTGCGCCCCGAAGTGGCCGTCACCAAGGTCCGCGCCGCGCTGGAACGTGACAAGGTGGATTTCGTGGTGGGCGTGGTGTTCTCGAACATCCTCGCCGCCATCATCCGGCCGGTGACCGAATCTCGGCACCATGCTGATCTCGACCAATGCCGGGCCGTCGACTTTCGCCGGGCGCGGCTGCAACCAGAACTTCTTCACCACCAGCTACAACAACGACCAGGTCCATTCTGTCATGGGCCAGGCGGCGCAGGACGACGGGCATCGCCGGGTATTCGTGATGGTGCCGAACTACCAGGCCGGGCGGGATGCAGTGGCCGGCTTCAAGTCCCGCTTCAAGGGCGAGGTGGTGGACGAGGTCTACGTGCCGCTGAACCAGCTCGACTTCTCCGCCGAGCTGGCGCGGATCGCCGCGGCGAAGCCGGATGCGCTGTTCACCTTCATGCCGGGCGGCCTCGGCATCAACCTGGTACGGCAGTACCGCCAGGCCGGGCTGGAGGGCATCCCCTTCCTCTCGACCTTCACGGTGGACGAGGCGACCCTGCCGGCCCAGCAGGACGCCGCGCTGGGCTTCTTCTCGGCCGCGCCCTGGGCGCCGAACATGGACAACGCCGCGAACACCCGCTTCGTGCGGGATTTCGAGGCTGCCTACAACTACGTTCCCGCCAGCTACGCGGCACAGAGCTATGACAGCGCCATGCTGCTCGATTCCGCCATCCGCCGCACCGGCGGCAAGCTGGCGGACAAGGACGCGCTGCGCCAGGCCATCCGTGCGGCCGATTTCCAGTCCGTGCGCGGCAACTTCAAGTTCGGCACCAACCACTACCCCGTGCAGGATTTCTGGCTGTGCAAGGTGGTCAAGCGCCCCGACGGCAAGTTCCAGACCGAGACGGTCCGCAAGGTGCTGGAGAACGACATCGATCCCTGGGCCGCCGAATGCCGCATGCGCTAGGCCCGAAGTGAACCCGGGAGCATGAGCCTGGGGCTGTTCCTGGTGCAGGCGCTGAACGGCCTGCAGTTCGGGGTGCTGCTGTTCCTGGTCGCGGCGGGGCTGACGCTGGTGTTCGGGGTGATGGATTTCATCAACCTCGCGCACGGCGTGCAGTACATGCTGGGTGCCTATTTCGGCGCCAGCCTCGCCGCGCTGACTGGCAGCTTCTGGGCCGGGCTGGCGCTGGCGCTGCCAGCGGCGCTGGCCTGCGGGCTGGCGCTGGAATGGCTGGTGTTCCGGCACCTGTACGACCGCGACCACCTCTCGCAGGTCCTGGCGACCTTCGGGGTGATCCTGTTCCTGAACGAGGCGGTGAAGGTCGTCTGGGGCGCGGCGCCGCTGCAGATGCCCACGCCGGCCCTGCTGGCGGGCGGCATCACCCTGCTGCCCGGCCTGCAATACCCGATCTACCGGCTGGCGATCCTGGCCGCCGGCCTGTCCACCGCCGCCATGCTGTGGCTGCTGGTCGAACGCACCCGGGCCGGCGCGCTGGTCCGCGCCGGGGCCACCAATGCGCCGATGGTGGCGGCGCTCGGGGTCGATATCCGCCGGCTGTTCATGCTAGTCTTCGGCTTCGGCGCCATGCTGGCGGGCTTCGCCGGGGTGATGGCCGCACCCATCCTCTCGGTCGAGCCGGGGATGGGCGATACCGTGCTGATCCTGGCCTTCGTCGTCATCGTCATCGGCGGCATCGGCAGCGTGCGCGGGGCCTTCATCGCGGCGCTGCTCGTCGGGGTGATCGAGACGCTCGGACGGTCCCTCATGCCGGACCTGCTGCGGCTGGTGATGGATGCATCGCCGGCCCGGCAGGCGGGTGCCGCACTCGGCTCCATGCTGGTCTACATCGCCATGGCGCTGATCCTGGCGGTGCGGCCGCGCGGGCTGTTTCCGGTCCGCGCCGGTTGATCGGCATGCTGCGCGCGGGCTGGCTGCCGCTGCTGGTGCTCGGGCTGCTGGCGACGGCGCCCTTCATCGGCTTCGGCCAGGGCTATGTGCTGACCATGCTGGCGCGCGCCATGATCCTGGCGATGGCCGCGGTCAGCCTGTGGCTGCTGGTGGGCGGGGCCGGGCTGGTCAGCCTCGGCCATGCGGCGATGGTCGGGGTCGGCGCCTACGCGGTGGTGGCGCTGGATGATGCGCGAATCACCGATGCCACCATCGTGGCGCCCGTGGCGATGGCCGCGGCGGCGCTGTTCGCGCTGGTGACAGGGGCGGTCGCCATCCGTACCAGCGGGGTGCATTTCATCATGATCACCCTCGCCTTCGGCCAGATGGCCTTCTTCACTGCCGCATCCCTGGCCGGCTACGGCGGCGATGACGGCTACACGCTGTACGGCCGCAACACCTTGGGCGGCGAGCGCTGGCTGGAGGATAGGCTGGCCTTCCACTACCTCTGCCTCGGGCTGCTGGTGGCGGCGCTGCTGGCCTGCCGGATGCTGCTGGCCTCGCGGTTCGGGCGGGTGCTGCGGGCGGCCAGGGAGAATCCGCTGCGGGTGCAGGCGGTGGGCTTCTCGCCCTATCCATACCGGCTGCTGGCCTACACCATCGCCGGCGGCATCGCCGGGCTGGCCGGGATGCTGCTGGCCAATGCCACGGAATTCGTCGCCCCCTCCTTCCTGGCCTGGCAGCGGTCCGGCGACCTGCTGTTCATGGTGATCCTGGGCGGGCTCGGCTCGCTGCATGGCGCGGTGCTCGGCGCCGTCGCCATCGTGCTGCTGGAGGAGTGGCTGGGCCACCTCACCGAGCATTGGCGGCTGATCTTCGGGCCGTTGCTGGTGCTCGCCGTGCTGTTCCTGCGCGGCGGGCTGGCCGGGCTGCCGGCCCAGGTGGCGGGGCTGCTGCGCCGTGGCTGAGCCGATCCTGGAGTTGGACCGGCTGCACAAGCGCTTCGGCGGGCTGACGGTGACGGAGGATGTCTCCTTCAGCGTCGCCCCGGGCGGCATCCACGCCGTCATCGGCCCGAACGGCGCCGGCAAGACCACGCTGATTCACCAGCTATCCGGCACGCTGCGGCCGGATGCCGGGCGGATCCGCTTCGCCGGGCAGGACATCACCACGCTGTCGCTGCCGCGCCGTGCCCGGCTGGGGCTGGCGCGCAGCTTCCAGATCACCTCCGTCATCCCGGGCTTCTCCGCGCTGGAGAATGCGGCGCTGGCGGTGCAGGCACGCGGCGGCCATTCCTTCCGCTTCTTCCGCCCCGCCGCGCAGGAGGCCAGGCTGAATGCCGAGGCCATGGCGGCGCTCGACCAGGTCGGGCTGGCCGACCGCGCCGCCGTGCCAGCCGGTGCGTTGTCGCATGGCGAGAAGCGCCAGCTCGAACTGGCCATCGCCCTGGCCATGCGCCCGCGCCTGCTGCTGCTGGACGAACCGCTCGCCGGCGCCGGGCCGGAGGAAACCGAACGCCTCATCGGCATCCTGCTTGGGTTGAAGCGCGCCTATACCATCCTGCTGGTCGAGCACGACATGCAGGCGGTCTTCGCCCTGGCCGACCGCATCACCGTGCTGGTCTATGGCCGGGTGATCGCCACCGATGCGCCGGAGGCGATCCGCGGCAATGCCGAGGTCCGCGCCGCCTATCTCGGCGAGGACGACGCGGCATGATGCTGGCGGTGGAGGAACTGGCCGCCGGCTATGGCCAAAGCCAGGTGCTCAACGGCATCACCCTGCAGGTGGACGCCGGGGAGGTGGTGACGCTGCTGGGCCGCAACGGCATGGGCAAGACCACCACCATCCGCGCCATCATGGGGCTGCTGCCGAGCCTCGGTGGCCGCATCCTTGGCGGGCGCATCGGCTTCGAGGGCACCCCCCTCATCGGCCAGCCGCCGCACCGCATCGGCCAGCGCGGCCTCGGGCTGGTGCCGGAGGGCCGGCAGGTATTCCCTACCCTGACGGTCGAGGAGAACCTGACCGCGACCGCCGCCACCCGCAGCGGCACCGCACGCTGGACCCTGCCGGCGATCTTCCGGTTCTTCCCGAGGCTGGAGGAGCGCCGCCGCAATACCGGCGACCGGCTCTCGGGCGGCGAGCAGCAGATGCTGGCGATCGGCCGGGCGCTGATGACCAACCCCAAGTTGCTGCTGCTCGATGAGGCGACCGAGGGCCTCGCCCCGATGATCCGGGCCGAGATCTGGTCCGTGCTGGCCACGCTGAAGGCCGAGGGCCAGGCCATCCTGTTAATCGACAAGAACCTGGCCGCGGTGATGCGACTGGCGGACCGCCATGTGGTGGTGGAAAAAGGCCGCACGGTCTGGACCGGCTCCAGCGCGGCCCTGGCCGCCGCGCCGGAGTTGCGCGACACCTATCTGCACATCTGAAACAGGAGGCGAGAATGGAACTGCCGAACATGACCGCGGGCATCACCCGGGCTGGCGAGGGCGAAGGCGGGGTGTCCTGGAACATCCTCGGCCAGACCTACAAGCCGTTGCAGCATTCGGCGGCGTCCTTCGCCTTCCACACGCTGTTCCCGGACGGCACCTTCGTCCCGCCGCACATCCACGCCCGCCAGGACGAGTTCATCTATGTGCTGGACGGCAAGTTCGAGCTGTTCATGGCCGGCGATACCCTGCACGCCGGCACCGGCGACCTGATCCGCATGCCGATGGGCATGCCGCACGGCATCTTCAACAAGTCCGGCAGCCCGGTACGCGCCCTGTTCTGGGTGGCGCCGAGCTTCGGCCTGTACGAGCTGTTCACCCGCATCGACAACCTCGGCGATCCGGCCGAGGTGGTCCGGATCGCCGCCGAATACGAGGTGGAGTTCCTGCCGCCCCCAGGCTAACCCAAGGTTCCGCCGCAGGCCTGCGGCTGGAACTCGACGCGACGGTCCAACGCATCCGTCGCGTCGTTGGTCCCGGTGCCGATGATCGGCTCCCGCTCGCCGACCCCTTCGGCCTCCGTGCGCACCGCCAGCACGGGTTCCTGCACCACCAGGCGCGAGCGGATCTTCTGCGCACGCTGCAGCGACAGCCGGTCGTTCAGCGCCCGTGGTCCGGTCGGGCTCGCATGCCCGATGACCTGCAGGCAGGCGTCCTCGATGCGGGTCTGGCGGGCGATCTGCCGCAGCCACATGGGGTAGGCGCCGCTGATCTCCGGGTCGGGGAAGAAGGCCGTGCTGCCCGTGCGGAACAGGAATTTCACCGCCAGTTGGCGTTGGTCGAGCCCGTACTGCACCAGTTCACCGAAGGCCTGCTCCGCCTCCCGCGGCCGGTCGAGCGCGGCGGTGGCGAGGTACAGCCCGTTGAAGGTGCGAAGCTGGGCACCCTTCGGCGCCGCCCGGGCATCGGCGAACAGTGCGCGGGCACGGTCGTAGCGCGCAGCCTCATAGGCGGTGGTGGCATCGGCCAGCAGCGCCTCGGCCTGCAGCGCGGCGAGCCAGTCGGGGTCGATCGGGTCGCCGGGATCGCCCGCACAAACCCGCAGATAGGCCGCCGCCGCGGGATCGGCCAGCCAGACCGGGCTGTCCTGGTGGAAGGCCGTCGGGGTCTGGTCCACGTCCTCGGGACGAACCCATGCGGTCTCATGCGCCACCACGGTGCCACTGGCGAGGTCCGCCAGCACCGCCCAGATGCGATAGGCGCCCGGCGTTCCGCTCACGCTGTTCTCGAGGCTTCCGGCGGTGACCACGCCGGTGATGGCGCCGAGCAGCACCAACGGCTTTTCCTCCAGGCTCGCCAGGGTGAAGGGCTGCAACTGGTAGTCCGGGTGCTGGTCGCGCACGCGCTCGGCGATCCGGCGGGACATGGCGCGGGTGGTCGATGTCTCGGTGCCCGTGGCGCGATCGATCAACGGGTCAATCACCAACTGCCGGGGCCGGCCGGCCGGCAATTCGGCGCGCAACAGGACGGAATCGGCAAGGCTCAGCACGGCGGCATCGAGCGGCAGGGCTTCGCGCGGTGGCTTAGGCGCCTCGGCCACCGGCCGGGGCGTTCCGGCGCAGGCAGCCAGCACGGCAAGGGCCATGGCCGCCACCAGCCCGGTACGGCTAGCCCGGGCAGCCGCGCCGGAGAAATCGGATATCGGCATCAGGAACAAGGTCTCCAATCTGCATGCGTTGAATGATCTGGCGGCACCGGGCGCTTGCCGGCCCGGCCTCCGAGCCCCGCGCCGGGATGCCCTGCGCCAGTCTGGCCGCACGCGGCGGCGGCTCCGCTGCCGCGCTGGCGACCGCCTTGGCGGGCGGTGCCGGAGGCCCGGGCATGGTCGTTGGTGCCGGCGGCAGGCCGGCAACAGCTGGGGGCGGCCGCGGCACCGGCGGTAACGGGGGCGCGACCACGCCGGAGGTCGCGGGCGGCGGCGCCACCCGGGCGGGTGGCGGTGCCACGGCAACCGGTCCAGGCACCACCGGCGCCGCAAGGGGACGGGCATCGACGGCCGGCGGCGGCCCGGGCGGCGACGGGACATGGCTGGCGATCGGCAACGGCGCCGGCACCCCGGGCAGGATGGCAACCCCGATGCCGATTGCGCCGGCGATCACCGCCGCGGCGCCCGCCAGCATGATCAGCCGCCTGCGGCGACGGCGCCGGCGGGACCTGATGCCGGGCAGCGCGGGCTGTCCCTGCGGCGCCTCCATCTCGAGCGCCCGGCGTGCCGCCAGGATCCAGGCATCCTCGCCCGGCAGGGAGAGCGGCGGCAGTCCGGCGAAGGCCGGCTCGGGTGGCTCGTCCTCCGAGCCAAGCCGCACGATGGGCAGCTCGCCGGAAAAGATCGAGAAGAAGCGTGCGCGGTCCAGCCGCTGCCTGAACAGCGCCGGCCCATCCGGGGGGCCACCGACGATGGCGACACCGATCCAAGGGTGCAACAGGACCAAGGGAATGCGATGGCCACTGAGCCGGCATCCGCGGAGTGCCAGCCAGTCGCCGGAATATGCAGGTGTGGCTACGGCCTTGACGAGGGATTCAGGCGGCATCGGCTCCTGCCAAAGGCGGATGCATCCAGGGGTGGTTACATCGTATACCTTGGGCTAACGCTTCCGCGCGGGTGGCTGGTCGCCGTTCAATCCGTCAAAGCTTTGCGATCATGCCGGGTTGCGGTGGCGCGGCCGTTCGGTGAAGGCGCGCAGCATCCGGCGCGGCTCGTCGCTGTCCCAGGCGGCAGCGAAGGCGGAGATGCCGGCGGCCACCGCCTGCGCGGTCGGTAGGTCTTCCCACTGCCGGATCAGCGCCTTCTGCGACCGCAGCGCCCGCCGCCCGGCGGCGCCGAGATGCGCCAGCCATTCCGCCACGCCGGCATCCAGCGCCTCGGCCGGCACGACCTTCTCGACTAGGCCCCAGTCGGCGGCGGTGGCGGCATTGATGGTCTCGCCCAGCAGCAGCAGGCGGCGGGTGCGGCCCCAGCCGATCAGCCCCGGCAGCAGCGCCGCCTCGACCACCGACGGGATGCCGACCCGCACTTCCGGCATGCCGAATTGGGCCGTGGCGGAGGCCAGCCGCAGGTCGCAGGCCGCCGCCAGTTCCAGCCCCGCGCCCAGGGTCCAGCCATTGATCCGGCCAATGACCGGCGCCGGGCAGTCCCGTACTGCCTTGCAGCAGCCATGCACCAGGGTGATGAAGGCCTCGGCCGCCGCGCCGTCCTCGATCGCTGCCATGGTGCCGATGTCCGCCCCGCCGACGAAGGCCTTCCGCCCCGCGCCGGTCAGCACCACGGCATGCAGCGTGTCATCCGCGCCGATGCGCGCCATGGTGGCGATGAATTCGCGCATCAGGCCGGGGTTCAGCGTGTTGAGCTTGGCCTCATGCGCGATGGTCACGAAGGCGACGCGGCCGGTGGCCTCGGTCGCATGGACCTCGGTGCGGATCTCGCCGGGCATCAGCGGGCCACCGCGAAGCCGGCGGTCCGGGCATAGCCCCGGGCAATGGCGGCGAGGTCTTCCATGGCAATGACATCCCTGATGTTCTTGAAGCCCCTGGGGGCAAGCTCGGCAACCACATCGACCACCCGTTCCGGCCCACCCTGGCGGTTGCTGGCAACCAGCGCCGCGACCATCGGCCGCCGCTCGGCATCATAGGCGGCAAGCGCCGCGGGCACCGGCCCGGTGGCCAGCCGGTCCGCCAGGCAGCGCGCATCCAGCACCGCCTGGGACGCGCCGTTGGAGCCGACCGGATACATCGGATGCGCCGCATCGCCGAGCAGCGTGACCCGGCCCTCGGACCACCAGGGCAGCGGGTCGCGGTCGCACATCGGGTATTCCAGCCTGTCCGGGGAGGCGCGGATCAATGCCTCGACATCGAGGAAGGGCAGCTTGAGCCGGCGGGCCAGCGGCAGCACATCGCGCAGGCGGCCCCGGCGGGACCAGTCCTCGCGCCGGGGCGGCGGCGCCGCCGGTGGCAACCCGGGCGTAGATCACCCAATTGGTCAGCCGCCGGTCCGGCGTGCTGCCGGGGCCGATGGGGTAGAATACCAGCTTGGCCTTGAGGTCGCCGGCGATGAGCATGATGTCGCCGCCCTCGACGGCCGGCCAGTCCACGGCGCCGCGCCACATCTGGATGCCCTGCCAGCGGATGCCGCCGTCATCCGGGTGCAGCAGTGCCCGCAGGGCGGAATGGATGCCATCGGCGCCGACCAGCGCATCGCCACGGGTTTCGGTTGGCGTGCCATCTGGCGCGACGAAGCAGGCGGTGACGCCGCCTTCGTCCTGGGTGAAGCCGGCCAGCCGCTGGCCGGTGCGGATGGCATCCGGCGGCAGCCGTTCCTGTACCGCGCGCCACAGCACGCCATGCAGCCGGCCGCGATGGATGGAGAATTGCGGCATGGGATGGCCGGCATGCAGCCCGCGCGGCTCGGACCACAATGTCTGGCCGAGGTGGTTCAGGTAGCGCAATTCGCGGGTGCGGATGGCCACCGCATCCAGCGCCTCCAGCAACCCGAGACCGGCCAGTTCGGCGATGCCGTGCGGCAAGGTGTTGATGCCGACGCCGAGTTCCCGCACCTCCGGCGCCGCCTCGAACACCGTGCAGGCGATGCCGCGCTGGTGCAGCATCAGCGCCAGGGTCAATCCGCCCACGCCGCCGCCCGCGATCAGCACCCGCATCCACGCCCCCTGCCCCGATTTGGCGCCATCCTACGCCATGATCGGGGCCGTGGCGAAGCGGGTCAGGCCGGGTTGACGCCCGGCATCGGCTCGCCTTCGTCCGGCATCGTGTCGGCGGAGGGCATGTTGTCGAACTGGTCGTCCTTCCAGGACTGCGAGGCCTGGCGCTTCTTCATGGCCTGGCGGGCGAGGCAGGCCCCGCCGACCGCGGCAACGCCCAGGCCGACCCCGGCGGTGAAGGCCATGCCGGCGATGGTCAGCCCGGCAGCAGTGCAGGCAGCGGCGCGGAACAACATGTCGATCTCCATCCTCTCGTAGCAGCCTACAGGTGGGCAGCGCTCCGGCGGAGGCAAGCCGGGATCAGCCGCCGCCACGCTGCGGTTCGCGGTAGCTGAAGCCTTCGCCGGCCACGGCGGCCTCCTCCACCGCCAGCTCCAGCATGCTGGCGTGATGCGGCGACAATTCGCAGGCCGGATCCGTGGCTTCGGCCGCACCCGCCATCGCCATGGCCTGGCAGCGGCAGCCGCCGAAATCGATGTCGCGCATCGCGCAGGAGCGGCACGGTTCCTGCATCCAGTCCGGTGCCGCGGAACGCGTTGAATGCCGGCGAGATCGTGCCATATCCGCGGCAGCGGGTGGTCGCGCACCGACCAGAACTCCAGGCCCGGGATGGTCTCGGCGGCGTGGCAGGGCAGCACACGGCCGGACGGCGTGACATTCAGCGAGCGCCGCGCCCAGCCGCCCATGCAGGCCTTGGGCTGCCGCGCGTAGTAGTCCGGCACGACCAGGTCGATCACCAGCCGGCCGGCATAGCGCGGACTGATCTGCTCGACCTCCTGCATCGCCGCGGCGACCTGTTCGCGCGTCGGCATCAGCGCCTGGCGGTTGCGCAGCGCCCAGCCATAGTACTGTGCGTGCGCGATCTCCACGCGTCCGGCGCCGAGCGACGCCGCGAGTTCGACGAAGGCGGCGACGCGGGCGATATTGGCGCGGTGGACGACGGCGTTGATCGTCAGGGCAAAGCCGGGTTCCACCACGATGCGGGCGAAAGCCAGCTTGCGCGCATGGCCGCCGGGGTAGCCGGCAATCGGTCGGCGCTTGCCGCATCGACATCCTGCAGCGACAGCTGCACGTGGTCCAGTCCGGCCTCCTTCAGGGCCGCCGCAGTCGCGCCGCGTCGAGTCCGACCGATGAGGTGATCAGGTTGGTGTACAATCCGGCCGCGTTGGCGGCCCGCACCAGATCATTGA